>BTUU01000018.1:0-127355 GCA_045863555.1 Planctomycetota bacterium
GAGTACGCCGCCTTTATTCACCCGGCCATCAACGAAATTCGGTTATATCCCGGGCTCGACTTCGCGCGGGTCGTCCATCGCGAGCGGAACGTCGCGCATCCCTTCCCAGAACCGCGCGCTCGACCATTCCCAGTCCGGCGGCGCTGCGCAAAGCTCGCGGCGCACGGGATTGGCGTGGATGTAGTCCAGAATCGCCGGGATCGGCCGGTCCCTGACTACATTGTCGTCGAATCCGCCGCCCGGCTGCCAGAATCGAAACACCGTTCGGCTCGGGTAGCGGACGGTGAGCCGATCCAGCCATTCGCGAGCCCCGATCGCGTCCAGATACGCCTTCGCGGCCTCCGACACCGGCCGCTTCAGCCCCGCCAAGATCGTCCGCATCTCGTAGCGCGGCCGCCGCGGGTAGAGCAGCACGTGCACGTGCTCGGGCATCACGTCGTAGCCGAAGACCGCCACGTCCTGTTCACGCCGGACCGTTGCGAGGGCGTCGATCACCCATTGGCGGCTGCGCGGCCGGGTCAGCAGCGGGAGGCGCTGGAAGCAGGAGTAGGTCAGGAAGTGGGCCTGCCCCGGTTCATTCCACGCGCGACGCGTCTTGCGGATCGGCTCTGACATCCCTCACAGCCTACTCGCGGTGATAGGCGTCGACAACGCTTGTTTGTGCGGGGGGCGGCGGCGACAAGCGCGTGCGGCGTCGGATTCGGAGGCGGCTTCGGCGAAAAGCACTGCTCACAGAGCAGTGGCACGCATTCGCATATCTCGCCCTAACAGGGCCACCCTGCCCGAGAAAACACTGCTCACAGAGCAGTGGCACGCATGGTCGTGCGCTCACCTGACAGGCACAACCGCCTTAACAGCGCAGCATTACATGCTGTCCGCGTTGCACCGAACAAGGACACCCAACTCATAGTTCATCAACGAGCACTGACCAAGCCTCTCTCCACAGGTTCCTGTTTTCGGGATTGAGATCAACGTAGCTTCGCAAGAACGCGGCGATCCACCAACCAGAATCTTCATCGAATTCATCGATCGGATTGCTGGCGTTGTAAGTGACTTTGGCGACCAACTCGGAGAGATTAAGGGCTCCGGCGAATACGACTTGGTCTCTCGTTAATCCCACTGACTTTTGCAACTCTTGCAGGCTCAGGACCGCCCTTCTCAGCTCATCAAATACATCGTGTCCATTTTTCCAGAGATCCGGGTTTTCCGCTGTCTGAAGCACGTTCGAGAACTTGGAGGGATCGACGCCAGTGTAACGCAAGTACAACCTGAGGACTCGTGCCGCCCAGCGCGGCCGCGCGACTGAAGGAATATTCTCGAATATGAGTCGCCCTGCCTGTAGCGCTTGGCCATTGTTCCAGTGGTCAGCGATTTGTTCCAAGTTGCTATGCATGATGATCGATTCTGGGCCTGTCCTCGGAGCGAACCGAACATAAGGCGAGCAGCTCTGTGAGCCTCCCCACATCGTTTCCGAATAGTCTACGGGCTGACCGTCAGACGTCGCAGGCGCGGGCGCGGGATTGGAGGAGGGTTTGTTCGCGGGCGTTGCGCGTCAGGGCGGCGGCGCGGAGGAATTCGGCGCGGGCTTCGGCGTGGCGGCCGAGCTTGAAGAGCAGGTCGCCGCGGACGCTGGGGAGCAGGTGGTAGCCGGCGAGGGCGGGTTCGTGGACGAGGCGGTCGACGATATCGAGGCCGGCCTGCGGGCCGGCGGCCATCGATTCGGCGACCGCGCGGTTGAGTTCCACGATCGGCGAGGGGGCCGCGGCCGCGAGCGCGGCGTAGAGGGCGGCGATCTGCGGCCAGTCGGTCTCGGCGGCGGTGCGGGCGCGGGCGTGGCAGGCGGCGATGGCCGCCTGGAGCAGATAGGGGCCGGGGCGGCCGTCGGCTCGCGGGGCGCGGTCCCGGGCGGCGTGGCCGCGGTCGAAGTTGGTGAGGCTGACGTCGAAGGTGGTGAGGCGGAGGTCGAGGGTGGTGAGGCCGAGATCGAAGGTGGCGAGGCCGCGGTCGAGGGCGGCGAGGCCGCGGCGGATGAGGAGCGGGTCCCAGAGGGCGCGGTTCTGATCGAGAAGCAGGATGGGCTCGCCGGACGGGCCGACGCGGGCGCGGAGGCGCGAGGACTGGAGTTCGAGGAGCGCGGCGAGGCCGAGGACTTCCGGCTCGTCGGGGGCGAGACCCGCGAGTACGCGGGCGAGGCGGAGGGCGTCCTCGCAGAGGGCGGGGCGGGTCCAGTCGTCGCCGGCGGTGGCCGTGTAGCCCTCGTTGAAGACCAGGTAGATCACCTCGAGGACGGAGGCGAGGCGATCGGCGCGGTCGCGGCCGCGGGGGACCTCGAAGGGGATCTTCTTTTCGCTGAGGGTGCGCTTGGCGCGGACGATGCGCTGGGCGATGGCCGGTTCGGTGGTGAGATAGGCGCGGGCGATCTCGTCGGTGGTCAGGCCGCCGAGGAGCCGGAGCGTGAGGGCGACGCGGGCCTCGGTGGGGAGGACGGGGTGGCAGGTCATGAAGATGAGGCGGAGCACGTCGTCACCCAAGTCGTTGTCGATGGCCGCGTCGAGTTCGGCGGCGTCATCGCGGGCCGCGGCTTCGCGCTCGCGGCCGATCTCCGCGTGGCTGCGTTCGAGGCGGCGGGCGCGGCGGAGGTGGTCGATCGCGCGGTTCCGGCCGGCGGCCATGAGCCATGCGCCGGGGTTTGCCGGAATCCCGGCGGCGGGCCACTGCTCGAGGGCGGCCACGAGCGCATCGTGCGCGAGCTGCTCGGCGAGGCCGACGTCGCGCACGATGCGGGTGAGTCCGGCGATGAGCCGGGCGGATTCGATTCGCCAGACCGCGTCGATGACGCGGCGGACGTCGGCGTCGGACATGGACGCCGATCAGACCGGAAGGCCCGCCGCGATGCAAGCTCGCGGCGGGAAGGCTCAGGCGGGCTTGTCGCCGAGGCCGATTTCCCGGAAGCGGTCGATTTCGGGCCCGTCGCCGAAGTCTTCCAGCTCGAACAACTGGCGGACTTCGATTTCGGCGGGGCGGCCTTCACCGGCGGGATTGGGGAAGCGGCGGGTCCATTCGAGCGCCTCTTCGCGGGATTTCACCTGGATGAGCGTGTACCCGGCGATCAATTCCTTGGTTTCCGCGAACGGGCCGTCGACGACGGTTCGCCTGTCGCCGGCGTACTTGACGCGCCAGCCTGTCGATGAGGGCTTGAGGCCGGAGCCGTCGAGGAGTGCGCCGGCTTTGGCGAGTTCCTCGTGATAGCTGGCCATCGCGGTGAGCAGCTCCGGCTCGGGCATTTTGCCGGCTTCGGAGTCGGGCGTGGCTTTGACGATGATCATGAAACGCATGCGCGTGGCTCCTGCTCTGGGGTCTGGTCGATAAGGACGCCCCGGTGGACTGCGCGGGCAGTCCACCGGGGCGTGTGGATTACCGCGTCGCGGCGGCCGCGGGATTTTGTGCGGAGTGGCAACCGCCGCCGCAGGCTTCGGCGCTCATGATGGGGCGGATTTCGCATTCACCGCCGCCGAGGACCTCGAGGAACCGGCGGGTCCAGTAGACGGCTTCGTCGATGTCCTTCGCCTCGAGGATGGCATAGGAGGCGACGAGCTCCTTGGATTCGGTGAAGGGGCCGTCGATGACGGTCGACTTGCCGCCGGCGACGCGGACCCGCTTGCCGTGCGAGCTGGGCAGGAGCCCGTCGGTGGCGACGAGGATGCCCTTCCGGGACACCTCTTCCATGAACGTGCCGCAGCGTTCCATGAACTCCGGCGAGGGCGGGACGCCGGCTTCCGAGTCCTTGTCCGCTCTGAGCAATCCGAGAAAACGCATGGCCCGATCTCCCTTCTGGGGTTGGGTTTTCGGCACGGGGCTTCGCGGCTACGGCCGCTGAATCCGTGCTTCACCCATGCGTCGAACGATACGGGGGGAAATCGACAGGGGCGAGAAAAAAAAAAACCAAAAACCCGGCCGGTGCGATGGACGGTCGTGGTGGCGGACGCCTGGATGCGTCGAATTCGAGCTTTGAATTCGCAACGCGAATGCTACCATGGTGAGTCGGAGGGCTTCTCTACCTGCTATTCCGGAGATCGACATGGGCCTCGGGCGGGCGCTTGCGGCGGCGGTGCATCTTGGGTGTGTTCTTGGAACCGGACTCGCGGGGACATTCGGTCCCGGGCCGGGGGGGCTGATCCCGGACAACAATCCGGCCGGGTTCACGAGCACGATCAGCGTTCCCGCGAGCGGCGCGACGATTGCGTCGTTCGAGTCGGTGACGATCGTTTTCGGGAACCCGAATCACTCGTGGGTCGGCGACCTGCATGCGGAGCTTCGATCGCCGGGCGGGGCGGTCGTGCATCTGTTCTCGCGGGTCGGGAGCACGGCGCAGAACCTGTTCGGCGACGATTCGGACCTCGGCGGAACGTACGTATTCGCCAATGCGGCGCACCCGGCGTCGATCGCGGACGCGGCGGCCGGGGCGGGGCAGCGCGAGCGTGTTCCCGAGGGCACGTATGCGCGGAGCACGAACCCGATCCCGGGCGGTGCGCCCGCGGGGCAGGTGTTCACCGATTTCAGCGCACTGGTCGGCGGGCCGGTCAGCGGGAACTGGCAGCTCTTTGTTTCCGACACTGTCGAGGGCGATGCGGGCGGGATCGTGTCGTGGAGCATTCAGATGACGCCGTTCCTGGTGGTCACGAACACGCAGGACGGCGCGCCGGCACCGGCCGGGAGCCTGCGCGCGGTCGTGGCGGCGGCGACTGCGATCGGGGGCGGAACGGAGGTCCGCTTTGCGCCGGAGGTCACCGGGACGATTACGCTCTCGCAGGGTGCGATTGCGGTCAGCAGCAGCATAGCGATCCGTGGGCCCGGCGCGAACCGGCTTGCGG
Source organism: Planctomycetota bacterium (assembly GCA_045863555.1). GTDB lineage: Bacteria > Planctomycetota > Phycisphaerae > UBA1845 > Fen-1342 > JACRLV01. The sequence continues at coordinate 4,872 of BTUU01000018.1, forward strand.
TCAGCGGGAACAATGCCTCGCGCGTGCTGACGATCGGCACGACCGGGCCGGTTGTGCTGTCGGACATCACGATCCAGGACGGCCGGGCCAGCGGCGGAACCGGCAACAGCGGCGGCGCGATTCAGGCGAATAGCGGAGCACGTCTTTCGCTGGAACGCTGCATCGTCCGGAACTCGAGCGTCACGGCGAACACGTCTGCCCAGGGCGGCGGGATCTCGTTGGGGGGGAGCGGCGCCGAGCTGCACCTGACGGACTGCACGTTCTCGGGCAACAGCGCCTCGGCGGCGACCGCGGGGATGGGGGGCGCGGTCTACTGCGCGAGCGGCCCGGCGACCGTCACGAACTGCACGTTCGCCGGGAATACGGCGGCGGCGGGCACGGTCGGGTATGGGGCGGCGCTGTATTCGGGCGCCGGGGCGACGATCCGGAACAGTACATTCACGGCCAACACGTCCAGTGGCGTGGGAACGGCGACGGTCTATGCATCGGCGACCGCGGTGACGCTGGGCAACACGATCATTGCGGGGAACCAGGGGGCGCAGACGGGCGCTTCGGGGGCATCGTTTTTTACGGAGGGCCACAATCTCATCGGCGACTCGTCGACCGGGTTCGTGGATGGTGTGAACGGCGACCGGATCGGCATCGACCCGCGCCTGGGACCGCTCGCCGACAACGGCGGGCCGACGCCGACGTGTGGGCTGCTTTCGGATAGTCCGGCCATCGACGCCGGTGCGACGGGCGTCAGCGCCGACCAGCGCGGGCTGCCGCGCGGCAACGACGGAGACTGCGACGGGAGCGGCGCGGCGGACGTCGGCGCGTTCGAGTTCAACGCGGGGCGTGGGTTGAATTTTGACGGCGTCAGCAACTTCGCCGGACCGGCTTCCGATGCGGTCTGGGCGCTCGCGAGCGGCTTCACGATCGAAGCGTGGGTCACGGCCGACTCGTTTTCCGATCCGACGGGGACCACGCGGTTCGTATCCACCCGATCGGGGACGAACGCGGGGTGGGGTTTCGGGCAGACGGGCGGAAAGCTGATTTTTACGACGTTCGGCCGGCGGGACTTTACGACGACGAGCGTCGTGCTCGCGCCACGGGTTCGGACGCACGTGGCGGTGGTCTTCGACAGCGCGTTCGCGGCGCATTTTTACGTGAACGGCCAGCCGATCCAGACGATCGCGGACACGCTGCCGGCGGTCGGGGCGGCGACGCTGGCGATCGGGCGCAATCCCAGCACGGCCGATCGGCAGTCGTTCGACGGCGTGATGGAGGAAGTGCGGATCTGGAACTCGGTTCGCACGGATGCGGAGATCGCGGCTAACTATCAGCGGCGCATCCAGGGGCCCGAGGCGGGATTGCTCGCCGTATGGCCGCTGGACGACGGGGCGGGTGGGGTCGCCCGCGAACTCGCGGGGAATCGCCAGGCGGCGATCAATGGAACTGTCGTTTGGATGGGGAGTGCGTGCGCGACGTGTCCGGCGGACCTGAACGGCGACTTCGAGGTGACGCTGGCGGACCTGGCGCAACTGCTGGGGCACTTCGGGGCGAGCGGCGCGGGGCGCGAAGACGGCGATATTGACGGGGACGGGTCGGTGGCGCTTTCGGACTTGAGCGTGCTGCTTTCGGAGTTTGGGAGTCAGTGTCCGTAGGAAATGGCGTTGCCTACTGGCCGTCACTGCTGGCGCCAATGGTCCGGCCGCATTCGGGACAGCGACCGCTCAGATTTCCGGTCAGGTCGTAGCCGCAGCTGCGGCAGCATCCGGGAGGAGGCACCTTCGAGAGCCGCATCTGCACAATGGCTCCTGTGATCGCTGCAACGAAGTACGCCGGCAGCGGATACAAGACACACACGAACAGCGGCAACGCCGTAGAGTTCGCGATCGCGACTGCCGCGAGGAACGCGACGATGCCGCCGAATGCCGTGGCCGACATTGCAACGACGAGGACTGCGATGTCTCGCAACCAACGCTGCATCACGACTGCGATCGCCGCTTGCATCAACAGCGCGAGGATCGAGAATGCCGCGAAAGTCGCCACTCGGTGAAGCCTCCGGCCCGGAGAGGTAACTGCTCCATCGTATCCGGCTGCGGGGCATCGCGGCGGTGGCGGATCATCCGCTATCGGTGCTCTTTCAGGCTGACGCCACGCGCCAGACTGAAATCAGACGTTCACGACGATATCTGAGGCATCACGGCCCCGCGGGTTTGCCGTCGGGCTTGATTTCGGTGGACTGGCCGAGCTGGCTGAAGCGGCGGGAGCCGAGCGTCCACTCGGGGATGCCTTCCGGCCAGAGGGAGACAGAGACGCCGACGTCGTCGAAGACCTCGTCGACCTGGACGGTCACGGCGAAGTACCAGCGCGGCAGCTTGCGGATGTATGAGACGGTCAGTTCGCCGAGCGAGCCGCGGTCGGTGTCGACCCAGGCGCGGAACGCGGTGATGTGCTTTTCGCTGAGGCGGTAGTTGAAGCCGCCGCCGACGAGGTCGAGGTCGATGTCGCCGGCGTGGCGGTAGCCGAGGACGTAGGCCAGGCGCGGGCTGCGCTCGATGGCCAGGGCGACGTCGTGGCGGTCGTAGGCGACGTCGTTGAGGTCGAGATTGAAGTCGTACTGGAGCGTGGTGGTGTCGCTGAGGCGGTAGAGGGCCTCGCCGGCGAAATAGTTGCGCGGGCGGCTGGCCTCGGGGCGGATCGGGTCGGCGTAGCCGTTGGAGATGGCATTCTCCGGCCGGTCGCCGCCGAAGATGCCGGCTTCGAGGTTGATCGTGAGCAGGTCGACGGTCTTCTGCTTGTCGCCCGCGCCGCGCTTGGTCTGCCAGGTGTTTCGCAGGCCGACCATGCCGCCGTAGATGGCGTCGATGAGCTCGACGCCTTCGTCGAAAGGCGTGATGTTGTCGCTGCGGGTGTTGCTGTGCGCGCCCCAGACGGCGAAGTCGGGCTGGATGATGTGGCGGATGCGGTCGATGTCGAAAAGCTCGCTCTTGATGTCGTCATAGACGCGGCTGAAGTACATCGAGCCGCGGACGCCGTAGAGGCCGAGGCCGCGCCACAGGCCGCCTTCGTCGAGCGGCTGGCCGTCCCAGTAGCTGCCGCGGATGGAGCCGAAGGGGACGATGTTCAGGCCGGTGAGCTTGAGGGGCAGCTCGATCTCCTCGCGGCCGTCGGTGCGGAAGGTGACGTCGGTAAGGCCGTTGTTGGTGAACTGACGGCGGTCGAGCCAGCGGCGGTCGTCGGGGCGGTAGCGCACGGAGCCGACGCGGGCCTCGCCGTAGGAGACGAACGGGCCGAACATGTCGCCGATGCGGCGGTAGGTGAGGTCGGGCAGGTGCTCGGTCTGCGTGGTGTAGTCGAGCAGCCGCCAGTTGGCCAGGAAGGTGATGGCGTCGATCTCCTTGGCCCGCTTCAGATAGACGACGGTCTCCTGCTGCTTTTCCTCGAACCACTCGGCCTTTTCGAATTCTTCCAGGTAGCCGGGGTCGCTGGCATAGGCGACTTCGAGGGTGAGTTCCCAGTCGTTGGGGAGGAACGAGCGGTGGCGCCAGAGGGTGCGGCCGCGCTCGTTGGTGCTGGGAGTGTTGTCGCGGACGGGGCCGAAGTTGTCCTCGCCGTCGTCGTGGATGTAGTAGTTTTTCGTGTATCCGTAGTAGTCTTCCTGCTCGTACTTGCCGTTGATGCCGACGCCGGGGCCGCGCTCGGAGAAGTAGTCGAGCTTGAGGGTGGCGTCGAAGCCGGGCGGGGGCGTGATGCCCAGGAGATTGAAGAGGTACCAGGAGGTTTCGACTTCCGCGCCGAAGTCGTCGCTCCAGCCGGTGCGGAAGGCGCGGAGGGCGGTCTCGCTGGCGTCGAGCGTGCCCTTGGTATAGGGCCACCAGAGGACGGGGACGCCCTCGACGTTGAGCGTGGAGTTTCGCAGCTCGGCCTCGCCGCGGACGGGCGAGAGGGCGGAGCCGTCGCCGCCGCGCGGGGTGAGGTCGCGGATGTAGACCTTTTCGACGCCGACGTGGTAATGCGGCGAGTAAAACTCGCTGGTCGAGACGCGGGCGTTATCCGCGGAGAACTCGCGCGCGGAGAGCTGGCGGATTTCGTCGGCGCGGACGTAGAGCGGGACATTGCGGCCCGGCACGGGCGTATGGAAAACGGCGTCGAGGAGCAGGGCGCGGTCGCGCTCGAAGTCGTAGTAGAGCCGGCTGGCGCGGATGACGCGTTCGCCGAGCGTGAGGACGACGTCGCCTTCGAGGTAGACGGCGCGGATGGGCAGGTCCTTGGGCATGCCGCCGGGTGATTCATCCGCGGGCTCATCGCTCGCGGGCGCCGGGCGATCGTCGCCGGCCGGGGCGGTGGTCGGCTGAGACGCAGGCTCGCCTGCGGCCGCGCCGAGGAGCTTCGCCGCGCCGCGGGGCTCCATGAAGATGACGGCGCTGGAGGCGGAGATCTCGAGGACGCCGGTTTCGGCGTTGCCGGTGGCGGAGAAGTAGACGCCGCCCGTGGCGACCTGGACGGTTTCACCGTCGTGGGTCTGGGCCGGTTCGGTGCGTTCGACGCGGAAACGGATTCGGCGCGGGGGCTTGCGGGGTTCGAGGTCGGGCGGGCGGCTGACCTGGACGCCGACGCCGCTTTCGAGTTCCAGCTCGATCTGGCGGCGGTCCTGTTCGGCGAGCTTGTATAGCTCGGTATCCTCGGCCGGCGAGGTCGAATGGGCGTCCTGGTATTTCACGACGCGGCCGAAGGTGCGGATGTTTCGAACGAGGAGGCGGCGGTCTTCGGTGATCGTGCCGGCGGCCTCGCGGACTTCGGCGTCCCCGGCGAGGTACGCGACGAGCTCGTAGTACCTGCGGTTCTCCGGGTCGGAACGCTTCGGGTAGATCCAGAGGACGGCATTTTGGGAGGAGAGCGCCCGGGCGCCCATGTTGAGCTTGAATGCCCCGGTGTAGACGACGACGAGCGTGCCGTCTTCCTGGCGCCACTGGCGGGCATACCGGCCGGACATCTCGATGTCCTGCTCGGAGATGGTGTCGGGGAGGAGGAGCTTGTCCTCGTCCTCGACCTGTGCGTGGGCGATGCCGCCGAGGGGCAGCGTCAGGGCGCACGCAATCAGGACTCGGAGCCAACGTGTCAGAATCGCACCCCTGGCTGACGTCGATACGGCGGACGCCGAAGAGAGCCGCGCTCAAACCCAGGGGCATTATCAGCCAGTTGGGCGACGGGTCAATGGCGGGACGGGGCGGGACGGCGGCGGCGCGGAGGCTTCGACGGAGTCGGAGGCGGGGCGGCGCGATAGGATGGGGATATGGGCGAGCATGAGGCCTGGATGCGCGAGGCGATCCGTGCGGCGCGGGCGGGGCTTGCCGCGGGTCAGAGCCCGTTCGGCAGCGTGATCGTGCGGGGCGGGGCGCTGGTCGCGGCCGGGCACAACGAAGTGTGGCAGCGGACGGACCCGACGGCGCATGCGGAGGTGGTGACGATCCAGCGGGCGGCGGGGGCGCTGGGGCGGATCGACCTGGGCGGCTGCGTGCTTTATTCGACGTGCGAGCCTTGTCCGATGTGCGCGGCGGCGATTCACTGGGCGCGGCTGGACGCGGTGTACTTCGGGGCGACGATCGCGGATGCGCGGGGGGCGGGGTTCAACGAGCTGGGCGTGGGGATCGATGAACTCTACCGCTCGGGTGGGAGCGGCGTGCGAGTTGTGACCGGCGTGCTCGCGGCGGAGTGCGCGGAGCTGTTTCGGGAGTGGCGCGATCGGGCGGGGAAGGCGTATTGAACCGCGCGGGCGAAGAAAACGAGCCGGGCCGCGATCGAGGGATCGCGGCCCGGTGTGTTTCCGTGCATCGTCCGGAGTGAATCCGGGTGATCAGGGCAGCGCCGGGGTCGGCCGCTGGGCGGCGAGCTGGCGCTCGAGGCGGCTCAGGATGATGTCCATTTCGCCGACGTTCGTGGCGGCGGTGGTCAGCATCTGCTGCATCAGCTCGATGATGCGTGCGGCGCGGACGAGGGCCGGATCGCCGGCGACGGGTTCAGCGTCGCAGTCGCCGACGGCCGGCGTCACTGGCTCCAGCGCCGGCAGGGCCGGTGCGGCGATCGGCTGCGGGAGCGGCGTAGTCCACGCCGCGAGGCTCAGGCTCTCGAAGGGGTCGGTTGCATTCGCCGCGCCGACTGGCGGGGCCGATTGCGTGCCGAAGGGGCTCGCGGACTCGCCGAACGGCGCGAGGTCGACGGCCTGCGTTTCGAAGTCGGAGATCACGGCCGGCGTGGTTTCCGTGTCCGGCGATCCGGCGGGCTGCGCGGGAGCGACCGCAACGGCGTTGTCCGCGGGCGTCGGAGGCACGAGATCGCCCGGCGCGGCGGGTGTCGGCTCTGCGAGCGCCGGCGTGGCCGAGTCCGCAGTAGCGGGATCGGCGACGGGCGGCGCCGGCGTTTCGACGGCGGACGACACGGGTTCGGGTGTCACGGGCTGCGCGTCGGGCTCCGCGGGGGCGACGGCCGGCGGAGTCGCGTCGTCGCTGGTGAGGATCGCGGCGGGTTCGGCCGGAGTCGGTTCGGCGATGACGACGGCGGGCGCGGGCGTCGGAGGAGCGGCGGCGGCCTTCGCATCGGCGATGGCCTTCATCTGGGCGTCGACGTCGGCGGCGAGCCGGGCGACGTCGTTCAACTGGACGCGGGCGGCGTCGAGCTTCGGATTGATGGCGAGAGCCTGTTCGAGGTTCCGCGCGGCCTCGCCGTAACTTCCGGCCTCGGTGAGGATGACGCCGAGGTTGTAGTAAGCGTCGGCGGGCGCGCAGACCTTGGTGAACTGCTCGAAGGCCTGGTCGTAGCTGCCGAGCTTGCCGAGGGTGACGCCGTAATTCATGCGCGCCCGGCTGAAGTCGGGCTTGAGCTCGAGGGCCTTCTCGAAGGCGGGGCGGGCTTCGTCGTAGCGCTTCTCGAGGAAGAGACTGAAGCCGAGGTTGTTGTGCAGGTAGGCCGAGTTCGGCTGTTTCTGGAGCGCGAGCTTGAATTGCGTGGTCGCGTCGGCGTGCTTGCCGAGCTTGTTGAGCGTGATGCCCATGCGGTTGCGGACGCCGATGAAATCGGGTTGCAGCTCGAGCACGCGGCGGTACTGCTCAAGGGCGCGGTCGAAGGCGCCCTGGCGTTCGAGCAGGTGTCCGTGAGCGAAGTAGGTCGAGGCGTTGATGGTGGGCGTCTTGTCGGGCCGGCCGGCGGTGGCCGAGGCGTCGTTCGGGAGCGCGCCGGGCGCGGCGGCGGGCTGGCTCGACTGACATCCGGTGAGGGCGAGTGCGGCGACTCCCGCGCACCCCAGCCAGACGTTCTGATTCGTTCGTGGCACGGTGTTACTCCTGTGCGTGAGAGGGAGGTTACTTTTCGGTCATCGCGGCCTGGGCGGCGGCCTGCTGCTTACTGGCCTTCTTCTCGGTGTAGGTGCCCTCAACCTTCTGGATGAGGATCGCCTCGGTGGAGGCCATGCCTTCACCGCCGGGCATATCGACGCTGACGGTGCTCGACTCGGTCAGGACGCCGCACTCGGCGAGAAAATCGCGAATGGTCTGGAGGCGTTTGTCGAGCAGCTCGCCGGGGTCGAGGTCGCTGTTGAATCGCAGGGAGCCGCCGTAGGCCTGCATCAGCGAGGCGAGGCGGCTGAGGCGCTCGATCCCCAGCGAGGTCAGCATCGACCGGTGGGGATAGAAGTGCATGTCGGAGACGGTCATGTCGGCGAGCAGGGCGTTGTCCATCATGTAGACATAGGTTCCCTGCGAGTCGGCGACGTCGTAGGGTTCGCCGTGGGGCGGGGCGTTGAGCCGCGAGCCCGGCGAATTGCAGCCCGCGAGAGCGAGCACGGCGGCGACGGGGCCAATGAACCAGCGAGTCATCACGAAACCTCCCACGCCCAGCGGCAAGCGGCGATTCCAGTTGGAGTCTTGCAGCGCGCGGTCGAACGATCCGGCCGCGCGGACGCCTGGAACGGCTCACCCCATAAAATCGGCAGCGCGGGGAGGCTGCTAAAGTTGCGAGCGGATTTGCGGACGCTCGACGCGGGGGCGGGGCGGGTCGGGGATCGTCCGGGAAGGGGCGTCACGCGGCCTGAAACGGTTTCACGGGCCGTGGGCCCGGGTACGCGGGCGCGTCCATGGCCGATAGAATTCGCGCATGAATCGCACCCGGGCCGCCATTCTCGCCGCTCTTTCGCTGCTGACGATCGGATCGTTCGTGGCGACGGGGGGGTATGCGTGGTATCTGCGGAGCGATGCGTACCGGGGTGAGTGCAGCGCGTCGCTGAGCGAATCGCTGGGGATGCCGGCGGAGATCGGGCGGGTGGTGCCGCGCTCGCTGAATTCCCGCGAATTTCAGGACATCACGGTCTGGCTGCCCGATCGGCGCGCGAAGGTGCACCATTGCGACCGGGCGCTGCTTCGGTATGAGCCGACGCCGGGCGATCGGGATGCGTATGAGATCGAGCTGATCGGCGGCGTGAGCGAGATTTCGACGCGGACGTGGCTGCGGCAGGACTATCGCGGCGTGCTCGAATCGGGGCTGAAACCGGGGCTTTCGGAGGGGGGGCCGTCGCTGGTTCGCTTCAGCGCGATGGCGCTGACGTTCGAGCGGGAGCAGTTTCGGGCGCGGCTGAGCCGGGCTGCGGGGACGATCGATTTCCGCGATTCGGACCGGGCCGCGGCGCGGATCACGTGCGACGAATTCAACGGCTATCCGTGTCCCGAGCCGGTGCGGCTGGCGGCAGATTTCACGGAGACGCCCGGCGGCGTGCGGATCGACCGCCTGGAGCTGCGCGTCCCGGATCTTCCGCTTTCAATTCTGCATCTCGAAGACCTTGCAGGCACGCGGCTGGACGACGGGCGGTTTGACGGCGTGCTGACGTACGAGGAGCCGGATGGGGCGCGGCGGTTCACGGTGGCGGGGCACTGCCGGGCGCTCGATCTGCGTCAGGTGACGGCGGGGTGGATGGAGCGGCCGTGGGCGGGGCGCTGCCCGGAGATCGAGTTGCAGGAATTGCGCGTGGAGAACCGGGTTCCGACGCGGCTGCGGTTTCGCGGGAGCGTGGCGGACCTGGCGGTGCGGGACGTGCTGGCGACGTGGGGGATCGATGGCGGCTCGGGGGTCGCGTCGCTGGAGGTCGGCGAGGCGGATCTTTCGCCTGATGCGATCCATCGGTTTACCGCGTCGGGTGCGTGCGTGGATGTCGACCTGGAGTCGCTGAGCGCGGCGCTCGGGTACGGAAAGGTGTCGGGGCGGCTGCGCATCCGGATCGACGACCTGACGATCGTGGAGAACCGGCTGGTGTCGCTGGCGGCGACGGTGGCGGTGGTGGATGCACCGGAGGATGCGCCGAACTGGGTGGAGGGGCGGCTGCTGCGGGAACTCGTGCGGGCGGCGATCAAGATCCAGCTTCCGCCGATTCTGCCGACGCGGATCGAGTACACGCGGCTGGGGCTGCGGCTGGAAGTGCATGACGAGGTCTTGCACGTCTTCGGGACGCATGGCGAGCGCGAGAAGACGATCCTGACGGTCAGGCTGGCGGGACAGGAGATTCCGCTCGTGCATGAGCCGGCGCGGTCGTTTGATCTGAAGCCGTGGCTTGATGACCTGCGTCGGCGGCTGTTCGAGCTGCGCGACCGGATGGGGCCGCCTGCGCCGACGCCGTAAGCGCTCGGCGGTCGCTCAGCCGCGGATGCGCGGCTGGTCGACCGGGCGGCGCTGGCGGGGGGGCGGCGGGCGCCGCGCGGGCTGCGTCGAGGATTTCTCCAGGTTGAGATTCTCGGCGTCTTCGGCGGCCATGTCGGCGGCGTCGGTGTCGGAGAGCTTCTCGCCCGAGGCGTGCGGTTCGCGGGAAGCGGGCTGGCTGGCCTGGCAGCCGGCGAGCGTGGCGAGGGTCGCGCCGAGCGTCGCGGCGACGAGCGTGAATCGGCGGCGGAAGTCCATCTCAAAAATCCTCTTACGCAGGTCAGTCGATTGTAGCCTGGCGCACCGGCGGTGTTTGGCGCGGGCTGCGGCGTATGAAATCGGCTTCATTTTCTACTTGTAGCGGCGGGGACGGGCGGTGAGGATGGTCGGGCCGGACGAGCCGCGTCTGCGATACCGGAGGATGTGCATGCACCGGGCCATCACGAGTCTGCTGCTGGCGACCCTGCTCACCGGGCTTTGCGCGGCCGCGGGCAGCGCGGGCGATCGGATTGTGAACGGCGACTTCGAGGGCGGGGAGGCTGGAAAAGCGCCGGAGGGCTGGTCTGTGCCGACGCCGGGGTACCGGGCTGAGGTCACGGAAGGCAAGCCCGGGCAGGGGAAACGCAGTGCGCGGATCGCCCCGGCGGAAGGCCAGCGCGCGGCGTTCGGGAACCTGATGCAGTCGGTCGATGCGAAGGATTATCGCGGCAAGAGGGTGCGGTTGCGCGCGGCGGTGCGGGTCGAGGGCGGCGAATCGGGGCGGGCGCAGCTCTGGCTGCGCGAGGACCGGACGAGCGAGGCGCGCGGCTTCTTCGACAACATGGGCGACCGGCCGATCCGCAGCGAAGAGTGGGGTCATTACACGATCGAGGGATCGCTGCGGGACGACGCAGCGTCGCTGAATTTCGGGCTGATGGTGCTGGGCGGGGCGACGGCGTGGCTGGACGACGTGACTTTGGAAGTTCTCGGGGTGGCCGAGGTGACGGCGGAGCCGGCGCGGGAGATTTCGAATCGGGGGATCGAGAACATTGCGGCGTTTGCGAGGCTGACGGGCTACGTGCGGTTTTTCCATCCCTCGGATGCGGCGGTGGAGCTCGATTGGGATCGCTTTGTCTACGAGGGGGCGCGGGTGGTCGAGTCGGCGGCGAACGCCGAGGAGCTGGTGCGAAAATTACGCGAGCTTTTTGGCCCGATCGCGCCGTCGGTGGTGATCCATGTGAAGAACGGCCGCGCTGCGGAAGCGACGGATCCGCTGGTCAAGGGTGAGCGGGCCGCGCGGTGGGTGCATCACGGCCTGGGGCCGCGCGAGCGCGGGCAGCAGAGCGTGTACGCGAGTCGCGTCGAGCGGGCGACCGTTGACGACGAGGGAAAGTTGCCGACGGGCTGGCCGGACGCGGGCGCGCCGTATCAGGCGGATCTGGGCGGCGGCGCGGCGTGTCGCGTGCCGCTGGTTGCCAAAAGTGAACAGAAAGGGCCAGAAACTGCCGCGAGCCGGGAGAGCGCGGGCAAACCGAACTATTCCGGCGAGGACCGGGCGACGCGGATCGCGGCCGTCGTGCAACTGTGGACGCCGCTGCAGCATTTTTATCCGTATTTCGATGTGACCAAAACAGATTGGGATGGGGCGCTGGTCGAGGGGTTGCGGCGGGCGGCGGTGGACAAGGGTGAGCGCGAGTTTCTGAAGACGCTCCGCTGGATGGTGGCGCAGCTTCGCGACGGGCATGGCGGCGTTTATCACAACTTCGACGATGCGATCGCCGTGCCGCCGCTGGCGCTGGATTGGATCGAAGGGCGATTGGTGGTGACGGCGGCCGAGGGCGCGGCGGCGGAGGGCGATGACGCGATCGGTCGAGGCGCGGTCATTGAGACGATCGACGGCCGGCCGGCGGCGGATGTGCTGCGCGAATGCGAGGGGCTGATCAGTGCAGCGACGCCGCAGTGGGCCCGGTCGCGGGCGCTTCGGGAGGTTCTGGCCGGGCGCGAGGGGACGAAGGTGACGCTCGGCGTGACGCTGGCGGACGGGACGAAGGTGGAGCGGTCGGTGGTGCGGAGCGCGAACAAGCACGCGACGCGCGAGGCCCGGCCGGGGGCGGTGGAGGAGATCCGGCCGGGCGTCTGGTATGTCGACATTGACCGGCTGGCGGAAGGGATGCTGAAGAATCGCTGGAAGGAGCTCGCGTCGGCGAAGGGCGTGATCTTCGACCTGCGCGGGTATCCGTCCAGCGGCGAGGCGTGGACGATCCTCGGACACCTGACGGACGAGCGGATCACGTGTGCCCAGTGGCTGATCCCGAATGTGAAGCGGCCGGACCACAAGGACATGGAGTTCAACAAAAGCAACTGGCCGGTGATGCCGCTGAAGCCGCGGGTGAAGGGGAAAGTGGCGTTCCTGACGGGCGGCGGGGCGATCAGCGCGGCGGAGACGCTGATGGGGATCGTGGAGCATTACAGGCTGGGCGAGATCTTCGGCGGGCCGACGGCGGGGACGAACGGGAATGTGAACACGCTGCAACTTCCGGGCGGTTACAACGTCGCGTTCACGGGCATGAAGGTGCTGAAGCATGACGGGGCGCAGCATCACGGCGTGGGGATTCAGCCGACACGGCCGGTGTTGCGGACGATTGCGGGTGTGCGGGCGGGGCGGGATGAGGTGCTGGAGGCGGCGGCAGCGTGGATTAGCGGGAGCGATTAGTTCCGTTGGTCAAACACCCTCACGGGCGATCTCGCGCGGGCATCTGAGTAGCAGACTCGCGGCGCGAGGAGCGTGCCACACTCAGGACAGCGGCCGCTCACGTTGCCGGTCAGGTTGTATCCGCATCGGAGACACGACCCGGGCGGTGACCGGCGGCGCAGTGCCAGAATCAACGCGAGCGGCGGCACGAGCGGAAGCCAAAGAGGCATGACCCATGCGGACCAGGTGCCCCATGTCGAGACTGCGTTGGATTCCGTGTGGGGGCACAGAAACTGAACGAAACGGTAGCTATTACCGTCCACCCATCGTGCATGCAGGAATGGCGACATCCCAAGGTAGGGGAATTCGCCCGGTTCGGCAGAGAGCGTCCAGAGCGCTCCGTCCGATACCGTGTACTGGGTGCCGACGCCGTTGTCGTAGACAAGCCAGCCACGGGTTGCGAGCAGCCAGGCCGCTGCGGCTACGAATGCGATCAGCCAACACAACGTGAGGATCCGACGACGCAGCGTGTCGCGAGTGCACACCAACTGGCGCGCCGCGTAGATTTGCCGGGTAAGTGGCGCCCACGATAAAAGTATGCAGAGGGGTAGCCAGAGTGGAATCGAAAGAGTCCACCATGTTCCGAGCGGCGATTCGTGCTCACGGTGGAGTTGAGGAAGCCATCGCTCCGCTCCGGGGTTCCAGAACACATGCGACCGACGCCAATCCGGTGAATCACCGTTATCGATTTCCTCCCACGTGGGGCCGAACGTTCCGGGTCCGCTCTCCGTGATCCATTGCAGAGTGAGGCAGCCTCTCGAGAGCACGATGCGAGCGCGACCTTCCCAGACATAGCAGAATGTGAAAAGCAAGCTCGCGAGCGCCGCGAGCGCGATGATGATTGCGATGCTCAAGCGGACCGGGGATTGGCGGAGGGCGGCGCGCATTTAGTCGCCTGCGTTGCCGCCCGCGATGGAGCGACTATTTCGAGGCCTTGGGGACTTCGGCCCCGTAGCCGAGCAGATCATACAGTTCCTGCCGCGTCTGCATGCGGTCGAGGATCGCTTTCTGCGTGCCGTGGGCTTTGAGTTCCGCGAGCGCGGTCTCCACTGCCTTCATCGCGCACCGCATCAGCGTCACCGGGAAGATCACCATGCGGTACCCCATGGCCGCGAATTCGTCGACGGTGAGATACGGCGTCTTGCCGAATTCGGTCATGTTGGCGAGGAGCAGGTGCGGGCGCGATGCGCCGGCGGGCGTCATATCGCGAGCGAAGCGGGCGAATTCGTCGCGGCCTTCGAGGGCTTCCGGGAAGATCGCGTCCGCGCCGGCTTTCAGGTATGCCTGGGCCCGCTCGACCGCGTCGTCGTAGCCCGTGACGCCGCGGGCGTCGGTGCGGGCGATGATGAGAAAGTCCGGGTCTTTGCGGGCGGCAGCGGCGGCCGCGATCTTCTCGACGAACTCTTCGCGCGGGACCAGCGACTTGCCCGAGAGATGGCCGCAGCGTTTGGGAAATTCCTGGTCTTCGAGGTGCATGCCGCTGAGGCCGGCGCGTTCGAAATCTTCGATCGTGCGGGCGGCGTTTTCGCTGCCGCCGAAGCCGGTGTCGGCGTCGCTGATGATCGGCACGCTCGTGACGGCCGCGCAGCGGGTGGCGTGGAGCGTGGCTTCGCTGAGCGTGGTCAGGCCGACGTCGGGCACGCCGAGCAGGCCGTTGGCGAGCGTCGCGCCGGAGAGGTAGATGGCTTCGAAGCCGGCGCGCTCGATGGCGCGGGCGGTCAGGGCGTTGAATGCGCCGGGGAGAACGACGGTTTTTTCACTCAGCAGGCGACGCAGGCGGGCGGAGCGGGATTCGGGCATGTCTTCACCACCGTGGGCGATTCGATTCTCCGGAAACCACCCCGCGACCGGCGCGCTCGGGTGATGGGTTCTACCCCGCACTCGCCTGCGCGGTTCGGAAACCGGGCCGCGTCACGTCCGCGCGGGTTCGAATGACGGCCCGATCGGCCGGCGGCCGGAGAAACCCTCTTCCCACTCGTGCCAGTGGGTGATCTTTTCCTCGCCCGGCCGCCAGCAGAGCCAGACGCGGCGGCCTTCGTGTACGGCGGGGAAGTCGATCAGGCCCATCGCCCAGTCCTTGAGCTCGCAGCCGATCTCGACGAGTTCCTGCTGAAGGCCGTTAAGCCGGTCGGCGAGGTGCTCGATCTCGGTGCGAAGGCGATCGGTCTCTTCGGTCGGGGTCGTGTCGGCGAGGCTGTGCCGACGGTCGCGCAGCTCCATCAGCTTGCCGAAGTCGTGAACGATGTCGGCGGCGATGCGTTTGACGAGCGGGAGCGACCGCTCGGCGGACTGGACGGTGAAAAAGCGCATCGTGCGGTCGCCGTCGAGTATGTCGGGCGAAGTCGCGCGGTCGGTGCTCATGCTGAAAATCCCCCGGGAATCCCCGAATCCACCACACGGGAGTATTCCCGCTTGGGCGTGCGGAGTCAATCAGACACAAGGCATATTGCGCCGGCCGGGAGCGGGCGAAGCGCTTTCACCCGCCGCGGAGCATGGAGTAGAGAAAACCGCCGCACTGGCAGAGCGTCCAGAGTCCGCAGACCGGCAGGCTCAGCCAGGCGCGCCAGTTGGCGTCGCGGCTCGCCCGGAGGCTGACGATGGCGAAGATGAGGCCGCCGAGGGCGAAAAAGATCGATCCGAGGTAGGTCATGGGGATCGCGGGCTTTGAGGGCACGAGTTCCATCAGCTTTTTTTCGAATTCGGCCTGGTCGAACACCGTCGGTTGGGTCATCGCGCCCGGGGGCAGCAACTGCATGTAGAGTGCGACGACGAGGTAGAAAAAGACGCCGAGCATGACCACCATCGTGGCTGCGCAAAATAGCGCAACGTTGCCGTAGGTGGCGGCGGATTTCTGCTTGAGCGTGGTTGTGTATCCCACATGGAGCGGGGGCAGCGGGAGCGGCTGGGCGGGGTAGTCGCCGGGCGGCGGCGGGGGGGGCGTGCCGGGGCGGGCGATCGGGACGGAATCATCGCTGGACAGGGTCGATTCCATCGGGACCGTGACGACGCGGTTGCAATAGGGGCACTGGGCGGCCTTGCCGGCGAACACATCGTCGACTTCGATCGGGTTCCGGCAGCCCGCGCATGCAAACTGAATGGCCATTCGGCGTTCTCCTGAGTTCGGGATGATAGCGTCAGCGGGCGACCGCTGGGGCGGGCGACTCGAAGCCGCCGGCCGCGGCACAAATCCGGGATCGCGCCTCGTGGCCGCCGGAGCGTGACCCGGCGCGGCGCAGCGCCTATAGTCCGCGCTTTTCCCGAAGGACGGAGCCGACCCGATGGCAAGAACTGCAAGGACCGCGCCAAATACCGGTGACATCCAACAGCGGCTGCTCGAACTCGCCAGAAATCTGCACTGGACCTGGCAATCGAACACGCGGCGCCTGTTTGAAGGCCTTGACCCGCAGGCCTGGAACGCGGCCGGCCGCAATCCGATCGCCGTGATCGAAGGTCTTCCGGCCCACCGCTGGGCGGCGCTGGCCGGGGACAGCGCGTTTCTTGGATCGCTCGCGGCCTGCGAGCGGGACCGGCGCGACTATCTGACCGGCAGGCCGTGGTTTACGCGGGCGGCGGCTGGCAGCGCGCGGAAGCTGAAGGTCGCGTACTTCTGCTCGGAATATGCGATCGACGACTGCATGCCGCAGTACGCGGGCGGGCTGGGGGTGCTGGCGGGGGATCATCTGAAAAGCGCCAGCGACCTGGGCATCCCGCTCGTCGCGGTCGGCCTGCTCTACCACTGCGGCTACTACCAGCAACAGCTCCTCGCCGACGGGTCGACGCGGGTGGTCTTCCCGCATTTCGATTTTTCGAAGTGGCCAATCAGCGACACAGGGGTGCGGGTCGGCGTGCCCATCGGCTCGCGCGAGGTCGATGTCGCGGTCCTGCGGGCCCAGGTCGGCCGCGTCGATCTCTTCCTGCTCGACAGTGACGTGAAGACGAATCGCCCGGCCGATCGGCGGCTGACGGAGGCGCTGTACATCGGCAGCGATGAGGTGCGGATTCAGCAGCAGATCCTGCTGGGGATCGGCGGCGTGCTGGCATTGGAAAAGCTTGGTGTGAAGCCGACGGTCTATCACCTGAACGAGGGGCACGCGGCGTTCTGCCAGCTTCAGCGGCTGCGCGGGCTGATGGGCCGGGGCGTCGAGCTGATCGACGCGATCGAAAAACTGCGGGCGGCGACCGTTTTCACGACGCATACGCCGGTGCCGGCCGGGAACCAGCGGTTTGCGAACAACCTGGTGATGAAGCACCTGGGGCCGATCGCGGCCGAACTGGGCATGGAGCGGGAGACGTTCCTGAGCCTGGCTCGCGAGAACCCGGACGACCGCAAGGAGCCGTACTGCATGACCGTGCTGGCGCTGCGGCTGAGCGGGCACTGCAACGGCGTCGCGGCGCTGCATGGCGAGGTTTCGCGGAAGATGTGGACGCGGGTGTACAACGCGGAATCGGCGGACGAAGTGCCGATCGGCCATGTGACGAATGGCGTGCATTCGCGGACATGGCTCGCGCCGGAGATCGAGCCGCTGTATGAGCGGTACCTGAAGCCGAAGTGGAACCAGGCCGGGCCGGATGAGGACTGGTGGGCGGGGGCCGATCGGATTCCGCCGGCGGAGTTCTGGAAAGTGCGGAATCTGCTTCGGGCGCGGCTGGTCGGGTTCATCCGGGAGAAGCTGCGCGAGCAGATCCTGCGGCGGTTCGGGCCGGTCGAGGATCTCCGGGCGGCGGCGCGGACGTTTGATGAGAACGCGCTGACAATCGGGTTTGCGCGGCGGTTCGCGACGTACAAGCGAGCGCCGCTGATTTTCCGCGACGCCCGGCGGATCGCGGCGATCCTGAACGATCCGCAGCGGCCGGTGCAGCTTGTCTTCGCGGGGAAGGCCCATCCGGCGGACCTCGGCGGGCAGGCGTTTGCGCAGGAGATCTACAAGCACGCGGCATCGGCGGGGCTGCGCGGGCGGGTCGTGATCCTCGAGAACTATGACATGCAGATGGGGCGGCTGCTGACGAGCGGGTGCGACGTGTGGCTCAACAACCCGATCCGGCCGCAGGAAGCGTCGGGCACGAGCGGGATGAAGCCGCCGCTGCACGGCGGGATCAACTGCTCGATCCTGGACGGGTGGTGGCCGGAGGGATACGACCGGCGGAACGGCTGGGCGATCGGCGATGGGCGGGAGTTGAAATCGCAGGCGGCGCAGGATCGCTACGACGCGGGCTGCATCTATGAGCTGCTGGAGAAGGAGATCGTGCCGCTGTTTTACCGCCGCGGGCGCGACGGCGTGCCGGCGGGGTGGGTGAAGATGGCGCTGCATTCGATGAAGTCGATCTGCGCGCTGTTCAGCACGAACCGGATGCTGGCGGAGTATACGGAGCAGTATTATTTGCCGGCGCATGGGTAGCGCAGCAGTTCGGCATCTAGAGAGGTGCATGCGAAGAAGGCGCCGCGATCCGGTCGTTGAAGAAGTTCGCCGCATTCGTGCCAAGATCTGGCAAGAGGCCGGGAATTCCTTTGAAGGGTTGATCCGCTGGTTGGACGAGCACGCCCCCGTCTCGACGAGAAAACCAATCTCGCGTCGCCGCCGACCACGCACTTGAGGTGCCGCGGCCCACGGAGAAAAATCGCACGTCACAACCTGGTCGGAACTCAATGTTGGAGCCTTCAGACTACCAACCCGCCGGTTTCTGCCCGAAGTGCGGCTACCGCATCGATCCCGGCAGATGCCCCGAGTGTGGACGAGCCGTCAAACGGCCGTGGCGGCGTCATCCGCGAGTAGTTCGCCGATACCGGCGGCTCACGATCCTCCTTGTTTTGATGGGTTTGGGATTTGCGGGGTGGAAATACGCACCGGGCCTCGCTGCGCGGTACGCACCGTCTTATGCACTCGTTTGGGTATATGAAACTGATCTCGTTGGCGCAGACTGGGCGGACTCCGCGCTACATGCGCGCGTCAAGGCAGCATTCCTTACGGAAGGCCTCGCTACTCGAAACGCGGTCGACGAATTCGAAGCACGAGCCCAACGCGCCAGGGGTCCGGACTGGGGCGGCCAGTACTACCATGCGATGCTCTGGATGATCAGCGCACGAAGGTTGCTGCTTACAGATTCGCATTTCATGTGGGACTTCCCGGCGATGGGGCAAGGACCCACGCTAATCGGATCCATCGCATCGTTTGACGGCCAAACGCTACGACTGAACATGGCGGTCGACCGATCCGCGTCCCGCTGGTTACGAACCAAGGCGGTCTGGTATGACTCGGAATTGACACTGATCCGCTGGGGCGACTGGCGCTACCTGGTAGCCGACGAGGAACTTGTCGATTTCTGCAATGATGTGAACGGCGGTGAACCGCTCGACGAATTCCATCTCACTCGGAACCCAGCAGGGCGCGAGGGTATTGCCGAGAGTGCCGGACGACCACGAGCGGATCACCCACCGCAGCTGCCGCCTCCGTTTGACCGGTACCTGCTCGCCGAACCTCTCGAATTGCGCGTTGCCTCGGCGCAGCCGCGCGCCGTGCCCACCCGCGGAAATATCGCGCGATTCGCGCGACAGGCAATGCACTGGGGAAAGGTTTCGACCCGAATCTACGACCTCGAGTTAAATCGCGACCCCGACGACCCGGTGTTTGTGGGAATGCGGCTTTACGCACCGGACCGGCTCGGGATGATGCATATCACGCGAGTCGACGAGCAACGATGCGATGCCTGTTATGTAGAGCTGTCTCCACCCGGATCGAACGTGGCACCCCGCTCGGGAGAGCGGTTCTCCACGCTCGCTCCGCCGCCGTTTGCGATCGATTTCAGCCCGGTGTTGGCCACGAGTCGACCCACCGACCCATATGAGATCGCGAGACTTCGGCGACGCATACGCATTCAGGATTGGCTCCTTCTGGAACTGGCACGCGAGCTGCGGAAATAGCCGGCGTCGCCAGTTATCCGGCCCCCGCATACGACCAGCGCCGCATGTGGACGATTCACGTCGCTCCGCTATCCTCTAGCGCTCCTGTCACGGAGCGGAATTGCATGCGGATCGTCGACGTTCAGATTGCCTCGCGCGCGTACCCCATCTTCATCGGCCCCGGTGCTCGAAACCAGCTATCGGGCGTGCTTCAGCGGATCAACGGCGTGTCACGCGTCGTCGTCATCGCCGATGAGGGCGTGGCGGCGCATCTGGATGCGCTGCGCGGCGCGATCGATGGCGAGCCCCTCGTCCTGACGTTTCCCAGCGGCGAGTCGAGCAAGTCCCTTGCCGTCGCGGCCACGCTCTACGATGCGCTTGCCGACGCGCACATCGGCCGGCGCGATATCATCGTCACGTTCGGCGGCGGCGTGGCGGGCGATCTCGGCGGCTTCGTCGCGGCGACGTGGCAGCGCGGGCTGCGATATGTGCAGATCCCCACGACGCTGGAGGCCGCGATCGACGCGTCCGTCGGCGGGAAGACGGCGATCAATCATGGCAGCGGCAAAAACCTCGTCGGGGCGTTTCATCAGCCGTTCGCGGTCATCGTCGATACGGATTTCCTCGCCACGCTGCCGGCGCGGGATTTTTCGGCCGGGCTGGCCGAGTCCATCAAGCATGCCGTCGTCCGCGACCCGCATTTTCTAACCTGGCAGGAGCAGCACGCGACGGCCGTGCTCGCCCGGGAGCCGGCCGCGTGCATCGAGCTGATCGCGAAGAACTGCGCCATCAAGGCCGAGATCGTGGCGCGGGACGAGCGCGAGGAGAATCTGCGCGCGATTCTGAACCACGGCCACACGATCGGGCACGCGATCGAGCACCTGCTGGGCTATGAACTGCGGCATGGGGAGTGTGTGGGGCTGGGGATGCTGGCGGAGAATGACATCGCAGTATCGCGGGGGATTCTGCCGCGCGGGGTGGCCGAGCGGATTGAGACGCTCATCCAGCGGTGCGGACTGCCCACGCGGCTCCCGCGGCCGCTCGCGGGCGACAAGGTGCTCGCGGCATCGCGGATGGACAAGAAGAACCGGGGCAGCGCGATCTTCGCGGTGCTGATCAGCGGAATCGGCCAGCCGGCGCTGGTGGGCGACATCTCCGAGGCGGAGATTCAGGCGGGCCTGACGCGCATCCTGCCGCGGTGAACGCACGGCACCGGCGCGCCGCACAGGTCCGGATAACCACGACGTAAGTCACTGGAAACAAGCAATTTAGTTGCGTTCATCGCGGCCGCGCAGTAGACTTTTCGTAACCGCTCACGGAGACAGGACCGGGAGCGGGCCATCGGTCACTGCCGGTGGTGGGGAGGAGGAGGCAGCGCTCATCGCCGGCCGGCGATCGAGACCGCGTCTCCTGGTGATCGAGGGCAGCGTGATCGGCGCGAGCGTGCGCCGACGTACGACATATTGAGGCGTCGTGGCGCGCGGCGGGCCGTGCGCGGCGACTCGACCGCGGAGCCGCTCGTTGGGGGAGCCCGCGGTTTTTTATTGCGCTGCGCCACATTTTGCCGCGCTGCAAAAAAGCTGGGCTATTCTTTGGTTGGGTCATGTCGACTGCGCGGCGGCTCGCCGCAATGAAATCGGAATCGGGTCATGGGACGGTATCCACTGCCGCGGCGATTGCGCGCCGAGCTTCTGACGGTCCGCGACGGGCGGGCGGCGAAGCTGATCGAGCAATTGTGTCGGCGGCTGGAAGAGGCGGACGAGCACATCGCCGCGCTGAACGCGGAGGTGCGCGAACTGCGGATGGCGATCCGGCGGGTCTGCGCGGCCGCTCGGCTGCCGGCGTGGTCGATCGACAGCGTCGATTTCGCGTCGCCGGAGGACCGACGGGTTCGAAAGCTGTGAAATCCTGCTATGATTTGCGGCGGTTCGGCGTCTTTTTGCTCGCGAGGGGCCATGCGCTCGATTGCCGTGATCAACCAGAAAGGCGGCGTAGGCAAGACCACGTCGTCCGTGAATCTTGCGGCCGCACTGGTCCGGGCGGGGCGGCGGGTGCTGCTGATCGACCTTGATCCGCAGGGTCACGCGACGCTGCACGTGGGCGTGGAGGTCGGGCCGGAGGACAAGACGATCTACGACGTGCTGACGCGCGGCGCGGCGCTCGCGGAGGCGGCGCGATATGTAGATGAGCGGCTCGCGGTGGTGCCGTCGAGCATCGACCTGGCGGCGGCGGAACTGGAGCTGGCGGAGACGGCGGATCGCGAGTTGACGCTGGCACGGAAGCTGGATGCCTATCGCGAGCATTACGACGTTCTGATCATTGATTCGCCGCCGTCGCTGGGGTTGCTGTCGGTGAATGCACTGGCGGCGGCGCGGGAGGTGATCATTCCGCTTCAGCCGCATTTCCTGGCGCTGCAGGGGCTGGGGCGGCTGCTGGAGACGGTCACGCTGGTGCGCGACTCGGTGCAGCCCGGGCTGCGCGTCACGGGCGTGGTCTTGTGCATGTGCGAGAGCGGGACGCGGCTGGCGCAGGAAGTGTGCAGCGACGTGGAGGCGTTCCTGAGCCAGGCGGAACCGGCGGTGCCGTGGTTCGGGGCGCGGGTTTTCAAGTCGCGCATCCGGCGGAACATCAAGCTGGCCGAGTGTCCGAGCTTCGGGAAGACGATTTTTGAATATGCGCCATCGAGCCACGGCGCCGAGGATTACCGGGCGCTGGCGGAAGAGGTTGAAGCGGCGGCCGGGGCGCCCCTGATCGTGAAATCGGCGGCGACCGATGATTCGGTGGCGATGGCCGAGGCCGCCGCGGCGTCGCCGGAGCGCTTGACCGCCAACTAGGGCCGAGCGGCTGCCGAGCCGATTGAATCATTCGATGGACACTCCACTGCAAGATCTGCGCAAGGCGCTCGATGACATCGACGCCCAGTTACTTTCGGACCTGCTGCGGCGTGAGCAGGCCGTGGCGGAGATTTCGCGCCTGAAGGCGGAGGGCGCGCACGGCGTGCGTGACGTAGCGCGGGAAGAAGCGCTGCTGGCGCGGCTGGCGGAGCGCGGGCGGGCGGCGGGGCTCGACCCGCACTATGTGACGCGGCTGTTTCGGGAGATTCTCGACCACTCGGTGCGGCACCAGGTCGAGCACCTGGCCGATCGCGACAACCCGCAGCGGGCCGCGCAGAAAACGCTCGTCGTCGGCTACCAGGGCGCGGAAGGGGCGTACAGCTACCTGGCGGCGCAGCGGCATTTCGGGCCGCGCGGGGCGGATGTGACGGTTCGCGGGTTTGATTCGTTCCTGGAGATGCTCGAGGCGGTTCGCGACGGGGCGGCGGATCACGCGATGCTGCCGATCGAGAACACGACGGCAGGGTCGATCAACGAGGCGTATGACCTGCTGGCGCGGATGAACCTGTCGCTGGTGGGCGAGGAGATTCAGAAGGTCGAGCATTGCCTGCTGGCGCTGGAGGAAGTTCCCCTGGCGCGGATTCACCGCATTTATTCGCATCCGAAGGCGCTCGATCAATGCACGGATTTTCTGCGCGAGCTGCGGCACTGCCACGTCGAGTCGTATACCGATACGGCGATGGCCGCGCGGAAGGTGCGGGATGATCAGGACCTCTCGCAGGCGGCGATTGCGAGCGAAGAGGCCGCGCAGCTCTATGGGCTGAAGATCCTGCGCCGGGACCTGGCGAACCAGCGCGAGAATTACACGCGGTTTGTCGTCGTGGCCCGCGAGCCGGTGCGGTATGACCCGCGGATCGCCTGCAAGACGTCGATCATCTTCGCCACGCGGCACGAAGAAGGGGCGCTGCTGAACTGCCTCAATACGCTGGCGGCGCACCACCTGAATTTGACGAAGCTGGAATCGCGGCCGCGGCCGAACAACGCGTGGGAGTACCTTTTCTACGTCGATTTCGAAGGGAATGTCGCAGACGCGGGCGTGCAGACGGCGCTTCAGGCGCTGGCGGCGCAGACGAACCTGCTGAAAGTGCTGGGGTCGTATCCGGCGCGGACGACGAAGGCGGCACAGCCGGCGGAGCCGCGGGCGGCGTCGAGCGCGGCATCAGCGGCGGCGCGTGTCCCAGCGATCGCGGCGAGTCCTGCCCCGCCGGATCTGCTGAAAGACCTCGAAAAGAAGCCCTACAAGCTGGCGTCGCGGATCACGCGAGCGGCGGATTCGCAGTTCCGCATCGGAAACGTGACGGTCGGCGGCCCGGTTCCGGTGATCATTGCCGGACCGTGCTCGGTCGAGTCGCGCGAGCAGATCTTCGCGAGCGCGAAGGCGGTGCGCGAGGCGGGCGGGCACATGCTCCGGGGCGGGTGTTTCAAGCCGCGCACGTCGCCCTACGCGTTCCAGGGCCTGGGCTACGAGGGGCTGGACCTGCTCGTCGAGGCGGGGCGACAGTATGGGCTGCCGGTCGTGACCGAGGTGATGCATCCGTCCGACCTGGAGCGCGTGGCCGCGAAGGCGGACGTGATCCAGCTCGGCGCGCGGAACATGCAGAATTTCTCGCTGCTCAAGGAGCTGGGGTCGATCGACCGGCCGATCGTGCTCAAGCGCGGGATGATGTCGTCGATCGACGAGTGGCTTTCGGCGGCGGAGTACATTCTCGCGCACGGCAATCAGCAGGTGATTCTGTGCGAGCGCGGGATTCGAACATTCGAGACGGCGACGCGGAACACGCTCGACCTGTCGGCGGTGCCGGTGGCCCGCGAGCTGACGCATCTGCCGATCATCGTCGATCCGTCGCATGCCTGCGGGACGCGGCGCTGGGTGCCGGCGATGACGCGGGCGGCGATCGCGGCGGGCGCGCACGGCGTGATGGTGGAGATCCACCCCGATCCGCCGCGGGCGATGAGCGACGGCCCTCAGTCGCTGACGTTCGAGGAGTTCGAAGAGATGATGCGGAATTTGGGGGCGGGGTGAAAAGTGAAAGGTGAAAGGGAAGGCGCTTCACGCACCTTTCACCTTTCACCTGTCACTTTTCATTCTGCGGCTATTCCTTCAGGCCAAGCTGCTCCAGATACGCGTCCATCTTCGGCTCGCGGCCCAGATAATCCTTGACCATGTCGAGTTCATCGATCGTGCTGCCGCGGGCGAGGATCTTCTTGCGGTAGTACATGCCCGCTTCGGGGCTGAGCATGCCCTGATCCTTGAACCGTTCGAACATGTCCGCCGCGTAGACGAGCGACCACTGGTAGCCGTAGTAGCCCGCCTGGTAGCCGATCAGGTGGCCGAACGAGGCGAAATAGTAGATGTCCTCGACCGGGCCGTATTGCTCGATCTGCGTGAAGAGTTCATCGGCGACCTTGCGCGTGTCGACAGCGCCGCCGGGCGTCGTGTGATACGTCATGTCGGTCAGTCCGTAGTAGAACTGCCGCTCGGCGAAGAGGCCGCTGCCGAGGTGCTTGGCCTTGATCATCCCCGCGACGAGGTCATCGGGAATCGGTTCGCCCGTCTTGTAGTGCCGGGCGAAGGTCTTCAGCACGGCCGGGTCCCAGACCCAGTTTTCGAACATCTGCGAAGGGGCTTCGACGAAGTCCCGGGCGACGCTGGTCCCGGCGAATGCACCGTAGTTCGCCTCGGTCAGGATGTTGTGGAGGCAGTGGCCGAACTCGTGGAAGAAGGTCTCGACCTCCTTGTGCGGCATGAGCGAAGGTTTATCCGGCGTGGGCTTGGGGAAGTTGCAGACGAGCGCGGCCAGCGGCTTCTGGATGCTGCCGTCGTGCCATTTCTTGCGGCTGACGAGGCCCCAGCAGGCGGCGTGGTTGTACTTGTTTTCGCGCGGGTAGAGATCGATGTAGAAGTCGCCCAGGTGCGTCTTGGTGGCCTTGTCCCAGACCTGGAAGAGCCGCACGTCGTCGTGCCAGAGCGGGCGATTCACCGAGGCGGCCTGCGCGGTCACGTCGCGGTATTCGAGGCCGTACAGCGACTGCGTGACGCTGAAGAGGCCGTTGATGCAGGCCTCGACGGGGAAATACTCCTTGACCTTCTCGGAATCGACGGCGTATTTGGTCCGCTGGAGGTACGCCTCGTAATAGGGCTGGTCCCAGGGGCGCAGCCTGGCCTTTTTTTCGCCGGTCTCCTCGCGCTTGGCGGCGGTGTACTCCTCGAGATCAAGTTTGGCCTTCTTGCGGACGATGGGGCGGAGCTTCTCGTAGAACTCGAGCACGTTCTTTGCGTTCTTGGCCATGCGGACTTCGGTTTCATAGTCGGCCGGTGATGCATACCCGAGCATCGAGGCCGCTTCGGCGCGGAGCTTCAGGACCTTCTCGATCAGCGCGATGTTGGGCTCGCCGCCGCGGCGCTTGTAGGCCCGCCAGACCTTTTCGCGGGTCGATTCGACCTTGCACTGCTCCAGGAGCGGGTTGAAGGTCGGGTAGTCCATCGTGATGAGGAGCTTGCCGGCGTCGTCGGTCTTGAGGGCGGCGATGTACTCGTCGGACATGCCCGCGAGTTCGTCCTTCGTCACCGGGACGGTCGTCTTGTCCTCGCGGATGTTCTTTTCGAATTCCTGGCCGAGCTTCGTGATTTCCTTCTGGATCGCCGCGAGTTTCTCGCGCTGTTCGGGCTTGAGTTCCATGCCCGAGCGCTTGTAGTCGCGCAGCAGCTCGACGAGCAGCTTCTTCTGCTCGCCTTCCAGCTTCGGGTTCGTGGCCGCGTAGGCCTTGACGGCCTTGTAGAGATCGTCGCGCTTGAAGAGGTCGATGCGCCAGTTGGCGACGTGCTGCTCGGCGAGCATGCCGGAGTCGCGCTCCTTGGCGTCGGTCGAGACGTAGGCCATGAACATGGTCATGCCTGTGTCGGTGTCGAGGTGGACGAGCATGTCGTCCAGCGCGCCGATCGTGTTGTCAAAGGTGCGCTTGCCGGCGGAGACGTCGATGATCGCCTGGACGGCGGCTTCGGCCTTCTTCAGCGGCTCCGCCACCGGCGAATCCGCCGGAACCTGACCCATGACCGGGGCTGTGCTCATGAAAATTCCTGCCAGTGCGAGCCCGCTCACCGCCGCCGCGGCGCGGATGCGTCGAAAGAACGTGACCATGGTGACCCTTTCGTCGTTAAGCAGATGGACGGTCGCCGTGCGGCGCGGCCGTCGAAAAACCGGGGGTGAGGATAGCGGAATATGGCATTTTCCGCGACTTTTCGACGGGTTCCGTCCCCCCGCGCCGTCTCTCCACGACTCATATAATCGCCGTTGGGAGGTGTGATTCCGATGAGCCGACCGGTTTCGATGCAGCTTCGAATTCCCGCAGCCCTTGTTCTTGCGCTGGCCGCGGTTCTGCCTGCGGCGGCGGGTGACGACCCACAGCAGAGAGCGGCGCAGCGTGAAAGACGGCGGACGCCGATCGTCGAGGTCTTCGAGCAGTGCCGGGACGCGGTCGTGAATATCAGCACGACGCGCGTGGAGCGGCTGCCGATGCGGCGGTTTGACATGCCGCTGGAAGATCTGTTCGACTTCGGACGTTCGCCCTCGCGCTCGGTGAACAGCGTCGGATCCGGGTTCGTGATTCACGAGTCGGGGTTCATCGTTACCAACGCGCACGTCGTGGGGCAGGCCACGGATGTCAAGGTGACGTTCGCGGACAACCGGACGGTGCCCGCGGTCCGGGTCGCGGTCGACGCGGAGCACGATCTCGCGATTCTCAAGGTCGATTCCGACCGGCCGCTGGCGCGCCTGCGGCTGGGGCACAGCGACGACCTGATGATCGGGGAGACGGTCGTCGCGATCGGGAATCCGCTGGGGCTGGGGCACACGGTCACGACGGGCATCGTCAGCGCGCTGAACCGCGAAATCTCGGTCGGAAACACGTCGGTCTATGACGGTCTGATCCAGACCGACGCGGCGATCAACCCCGGCAACTCCGGCGGGCCGCTGCTGAACATCAACGGGGATCTGATCGGCGTGAACACGGCCATCCGCGGCGATGCGCAGAACGTGGGGTTCGCGATCCCGGTTGATCACCTGTGGGAGCTGATCCCGAGCATGGTGGACATCGAAAACCGGGCCCGGGTGCGGTTCGGGCTCGTCGTCAGCGGCACGGAGGCGAAGGTGCAGGCGATTCGCGATGGCAGCCCGGCGGAAAAGGCGCAGATTCGCCGCGGAGACCGGGTCGTCAAGGTCGACGGGCACGACATCCGCGACGGCATCGACTACTACGTGCAGCTCCTGTTCAAAAAGCCCGGCGACAAGGTGGGACTCACGCTGGCGCGGGGAGATCAGTCCGTCAGCGTCGCAGTGCCGATCGAGTCGATCCCGATTCCGGACGGCGGGTCGCTGGCGGCCAGGCTTCTGGGGATGAAGATCGCGCCGATTCCGGACGTGGCGCGGCGGCGGTATGAAATTCCGGATGGCGTGGGGCTCTGGGTCGAGGAGGTCACGGGCGATCCGGCACGCCGGGCCCGCTTCGCCGAGGGCGATTTGATTCTCTACATCAACCGGACGCCCGTGCAGTCGCTTCAGGATGTGGGGCTGGCGCTCGAGGAAGTGACGCCCGGGGAAAGCGTCATGGTTGAAATGGCGCGCGTGCGGACGGAACGGCCGTTCAAACAGCCGGTGCGACTGCGCACGGCCGGCGGGTGAGTGCTGACCGGGCTGGGCGGCCGGTTATCATGCGTGGATGCGGACGGTTTCGCTCCAGTCGGGCTCGAACGGGAATTGCTACTACGTCGAAGCCGGCGGCGTGCGGCTGCTCTTTGACGCCGGCATCAGTGGCCGGCGGGCGATGGAGCGGCTGGCGGCGCACGGCGTCTCGATCCGCGACGTCGATGCGCTGATCATCTCGCACGATCATGTCGACCATGTGCGGCACGCGGGGGCGTTTCATCGGCTGTTCCACGTGCCCGTATACCTGAACCGGGCGACGCATCGCGTCGTTCGCGGTCAACTGGGCGAGATCCGCGATCTCCAGTTTTTTGTCTCCGGCCGGACGCTCGAATTCGGCTCGGTCCGGGTCGAGACGATCCCGACGCCGCATGATGCGGCGGACGGCGTGGCATTTGTGGTCGAGTACGAGGGCCGGCGGCTGGGGATCTTCAGCGACCTGGGCCATCCGTTTCCACGGCTGCGAGAAGCGCTGGCGACGTGCCACGCGGCGTACCTTGAGAGCAACTATGACCCGGTGATGCTGGCGGAGGGGGCCTATCCCGCGGACCTGAAGGCGCGCATCCGGGGCGACGGCGGTCACATTTCGAATGAAGAAGCGGCGGCGCTGGTTGCGGAGCGCCCCGGGCGGCCGATGGAGTGGGTGGCGCTGGCGCACCTGAGCGAGGAGAACAACCACCCGGAGGTGGCGCTGCGGACGCATCGGCGCGTCCTGGGCGAGCGGTATCGGCTGACGGTCGCGCGGCGTGACGGGGTCTCGGAAATGCTCCGGGTCGACGGATGAGCCGGGGGCGGCTGCATCTTTTCGATGATTATCGCACACTCCGGCATTCAATGTCGTCCCGCCGTGCCCGGGTCACGGGATTCGGATACCATATCCCCCGCGGCAATTTCAGAGGCCGAATCGACTGATGACCGAGAATCCCGAGATTATTGACAGCCAATCCCGGCTCGACGAGGAATGCCGACGCCTCAAACGCGCCGGGGTCTTCGCCTTCGACACCGAGTTCATCCGCGACGACACGTTCGACGCCCGGCTATGCCTGGTCCAGGTGGCGTGCGACGATCGCGTCGTCCTCATCGATCCCACGGCCGAGGTCGATGTCGGCGCGTTCTGGAAACTGGTCCACGACCCGAAAATCCTCAAAGTCGTCCATGCCGGCAAGGAAGATTTCGAAGTCTGCACACGCTCGACCGGCGCCGCGCCGCGCAACATTTTCGACGTTCAGATCGCCGCGGGCTTTCTCGGCCACGGTTATCCGCTGAGTCTCGTGCGGCTGGCCGGGCTGATCGTGCACAAGCGGCTCTCCAAGGCGCAGACGCTCACGGACTGGCTGCGCCGGCCGCTGACGGAGGAACAGCTCCGGTACGCCGCGGATGACGTCGCCCATCTGCCCGCGATTCACGCGAAGCTGGCGGCTGATCTGGCGGCCCGCGGGCGGGTGGCGTGGGCGGAGGAGGAGTTCCGGCGGTTTGAGGACGCACAGCTCTACCGGCCGCCCCCCACGGAGCGCCTGCAACGCTTCAAGGGCACGCGGAACATGGACGGGCTGGGCCTGCTCGTGCTGGAGCGGCTGATCGAGTGGCGCGAGGCTTGGGCCCGCGAGAAGAACCGGCCGATCCGGGCGATGATGCGCGACGACATTCTGGTCGAGATCGCCCGCCGCCGGCCGACGCGGGCGGAGCAACTGGAGGTCATGCGCGGCTTTCCGCAGGCCCGCAATCCGCGGATCATCGGGCAGATTCTCAAGATCATCGAGGATGCGAAGGCGACGCCGAAGAAGGAACTGCCCGCCAAGGTGGAGGTGCGGGAAGAGTCGCCGCATACGCGCGTCGCGACCGACGTGCTCTCGGCTTTTGCCCGCGCGACGTGCCTGGCGGAGAGCCTGGACATGGACCTCGTTGGCGGGGCGCAGCGGATTCGGGAACTGCTCGATTACATGCGCGAGGGTGCGGCCGAAAACGCCGCATCCAACGGACAGCGGCCGGCGCTGCTCCAGGGGTGGCGCGAGGCGTTCCTCGGCAAGCGGATGGTCGAACTGCTCGAAGGCCGCTGTGAACTCCACATTTCGGGCTGGCCGGATGAACTGCGGCTGGATGTCGTTTCGCACCGGCGCGTGCGGACGAAGGCTGCGCCGGATGCGACGCCCGCGGCGGAGTGAGCGAAGCGCTGCGTTCCACGGCGGCCGGATGTTCAGCCGATTCGCTCGACCACGCGACTGGCGAGCCGTTCGAGCGTCCGCGGGGCGCTCCCCTCCGCCTTGTTGTTGGCAATGATGTACGCTGCCTGCCGGCGCGAGACTGCCGCGGCGATCAGTTCGGCGATGGCGTCGCGCGAGGCGGCGTCTTCGTCCACGATCCGATCGAAGGGGCTGTAGCGGTCTTTCGCCTCTTCGTATCGCTGACTGCCGCCGAGCATCCACCGGACGACCAGGGCCGGGCCCGCGGCCGCGCCGAGGAAGGTCGCCTGGGCGTCGATCTTCGGCATGCTGGGATGGACGTTGAAGCAATGCGCGACGCCGGACGCGGCTAGCAACTCCATGTAACGCTCGGTGAGCAGCTCGCGATTCCGCAACTCGATCGCGTAGAGCGGGCCGGGCGGGAGGTTGAGCAGGAATGTGCGCAGGCGCTCCAGCAGGGCGTTGACGCCGCCGAGGTCGCGCAGGTCGAGCGGGGTGAATTGGAAGACGATCGGTCCCAGCCGGTCGCCGAGCCCGTCGACGGCCGGCCGGACGATCAGGTCGGCGGCGAAGGCGGGATCAAGGAAGCGCGGATTGACGCCGGTGGGCTGGCCCTGGCGATTTCTGGCGTGGAATCGCGGAATCAGGCAGAGTTCCGGCGCTTTCACGAGAAAGCGGAACTCCGGCGGCGTCACCGAAGCGTAGGCGGCGAACTGCTCGGCCGCGATCGGGGCGTAGTACGTGCGATCGATGCCGACCATGCGGAGAAGCGGGTGAGCGGCGTAGGCGGGGAGGCCGTGGCGGGCGAGCGTCGTTTCGGTGGTAGCGTCCGCATAGACGATGCCGCGCCAGCCGGGGAACGACCAGGAACTCGTGCCGAGACGGACGTTTGAGGGCAGACGTGCGGCCGTCGCGGCGATCTCCGGGGAGACCGCGGCCGGTCGCACCTTCGTCGCGTCGGCCGAGGCCGCGGGTCGCTCGGGATGAAAGTCAAAGAGGTTGAACTGCGTCATGCGTTCCCTGTTTCGCGAGTATAACGTGCAGCGTGCATGGGCCGCGGATGGCTGCGAGAGGGTGATTGAATGCGCGCGATCATCGTAAATCCGGCGGAGCGAGGCGGCGTGATGGTCGCCGCGCGCCCGCGGCCGGTGCCCGGTGCGGGGGAAGTGCTCATCCGCACGCGGCTCGCGGGAATCTGCTCGACTGATCTGGAGATCGCGCGGGGGTACATGGGGTTCAACGGCGTCCTCGGGCACGAGTTCGTGGGCGATGTTGTCGAGGGGCCGGCTGAATTGCTGGGGCGGCGCGTCGTGGGCGAAATCAACTGCGTCGCGCCGGATTCTCCCGCGAGGACCGAGGACGAGCGCAAGCACGCCGCGCCGCGTACGGTGCTCGGAATATTGGGCCGTGATGGGGCGTTTGCGGAGTATTTCACGTTGCCAGCGGTGAATTGCCACGTCGTCCCGGACTCGATGCTCGATCGGCGGGCCGTTTTCGTCGAACCGCTCGCGGCGGCGATTCAGCTCACACGTGATCATTCATTTGCGCGGACCGAGCGGGTGGCGCTGATCGGGACGGGAAGGCTGGGGATTCTCTGTGCGCAGGTCGTCGCGCCGCGGGTCGGGCGGCTGGAGGTCTTCGGGCGCAATCCGCGGACGCTCGAAATCTGCCGGCGGATCGGGCTGGGTGCGCGCGAGGCGGCTGCGGTCGACGCCGGGGCGCGCTACGACGTCGTGATCGACGCGACGGGCTCGGCTGAGGGACTCCGCTGGGCGCTGGCGCATACGCGGCCGCGCGGCGTCGTGCTGCTGAAGAGCACGTATGCCGAGCCGCCGCAGATCGATCTTGCGCCGATCGTGATCGACGAGCTGCGCGTAGTGGGGAGTCGCTGCGGGCCGATCGGCGAGGCGCTGCGGCTGCTCGATTCCGGGGCGATTGACGTTGAAAGCCTCGTCGATGGCGAGTACACGCTGGACGAAGGCGTGGCGGCCTTTGAGGCGGCCGCGAAGCCCGGGGCGCTCAAGATTGTGCTTCGCATGGAGGCTGGTTCGTGATCTTTGTCGAACGTGGCGGCCGTCGGTATGCGCAGTTTGAACGGCTGTCGGCCGAGCCGGGCCTGATTCACGGGATTTCGACGCGGCCGATGGACGTGTCCGCGCGGACTGACGCCCGCTCCGGCGAGCGCGACGAGCGGCGGCGGATGATGGCGGCGGACCTCGGACTGTCGCCCGAGCGGTTGTGCTACTGCGTGCAGGTGCATGAGACGGGGCAGGCGGTGATCGACGCGAAGACCGCGGCCCGGCGCATCGAAGGCGTCGACGCGATCCTCACCGATCAGCTGGATACGCCGGTGATGACGTTTTCGGCGGACTGCCCGCTCGTGCTGGTTTACGATCCGCGGCGGCGGGTGGTCGGACTGGTGCATTCGAGCTGGCGCTGCACGGTGGCGTTTTCGACGCGGCGGCTCGTTGAGACGATGCGGTCGCGCTTTGGGTGTGACGCGGAGGATTTGCTGGCCGGCGTCGGGCCGTCGGCGGGGCCGGACCGCTACGAGGTCCAGGAGGACGTGTACGCGGCCGCGGCGGGGTTGCCGGATCGGGATGTGCTGTTTCGGCGGAACGGCGACGGGCGGATGACGTTCGACCTGTGGGAGTCGAATCGGCGGCAGCTTGTTCAGGCGGGGGTGCGGGCGGACAACATCGAGGTTGCGGGCGTCTGCACGATGACGGACACCGAGCGGTTCTACTCGTTTCGGCGCGAAGGGCCGGGGTGCGGGCATTTCGGCCTGATGGCGGGGCTGCGGTGAATTTCGGCCGGTTCAAGCGACGGTGCGGGAACCCGGGGGCGATTTTCGCGTCGTACAGCAGGTGACGAGGCGGATTTGGAACAAGGAGATGCCATGTCTCGATTTTCGGTACTGGTCGCGTGTCTATTCTGTTCGGCGGCGCTGGCCCAGACGCCGGAGCCGCGGCCCGGCACGGTGACGGCGAGCGCGACGGCGCGCGTGTACCGCACGCCGGATTACCTGGATGTCGTCCTCGGCGTAGTAACGCTGAAGACAAGCGCGGGCGAGGCGCACAAAGAGGCGTCGACGCGGATGGAGGCGATTGTCGCGGCGCTCAAGGGGCTGAACCTGGCCGGGGCGGAGCTTCAGACGGGCACGGTGGACCTGTCCCCGCAGTACACGGAGTATCGCCAGGGGGCCGAGCGGCAGATCGTGTCGTACGAGGCGACGAACATGCTGCGGGTGCGCACGACAGACCTGAAAGCTGTTGCGAAGCTGATCGACGCAGCGATGAAGGCGGGGGCGAACCGCGTGGATTCGGTCGAATTCGGCCTGAAGGAATATCTCGCCGCCCGCGAGGAGGCGCTCGGAATGGCCGCGAAGGCGGCGAAGCGGAAGGCGAGCGTGCTGGTCGCGGCGCTGGATGCGAAGCTGGGCCGGATCGTCAGCCTGTCGGAGTCTTCACCGACGTACTACTACGCGAACCGGCTGGCGCAGGTGCAGAGCAACGTCGGTGGCGAAGGAGGACCGCCGCCGGGCGAGGGAGCGTTCGAGCCGGGCAAGGTCGAGGTGCTGGTGACGGTGACGATTGAGTGCGAGATCGGGAGCGGGTGAAAGGTGAGAAGTGAGAGGTGAAAGGGACAGGCTGCTGTCACCTTTCACCTTTCGCTTCCCGCAGGTTACTGCTTCGCTGACTTCAGGAATTCGATCATCGCCGCGCGGTTCTTCTCCATGGTCGCGTTTGGGCCCGTGGCGCGGACGAACCAGTTGCCGCCCGGGGTTTCGATGACCGCGCCAAGCATGCGGTAGTTGTCCTTCGGCCCGCCCTGCGGCCGGCCCATCGACGATGGCGTGTAGCGGCCGACGACGTCGAGAAGCGTGATCTTCATCGGGCCGGCTTCAAACGTCTCGGTCTTCGCCGCTTCCGCGGGCAGGGGAGCGCCGTCCGGTCCGCTGAACATGCCGCGCCAACGGTCCAGATTCAGCGCCACGTTTCCGCCCTGCCCGGTGCCAAAGAAGAACACCACGGCTTCGCCATCCTCCGGATCACCCTCGACCTTCGAAATGACATACTGGGCCTTGCGGCCCATGCCCGCCGCGGGCGGCTGGGCTGTCCAGCCGGCCGGCGTGTCGAATTTCAGTTCGGCAGGTGCGCCGCCAAGTGGAGGATGGCCCGGAGGAAGCGCTCCACCAGCAGCCGGTGCAGGGGCTGGGGCCGGAGCTGCACCCCCGTCGATCGGCGGATGGCCGGGAGGCAACGCGTCCGCGCCTCCGCCGCCAGCCGGTGCCGGGGCGGCTCCGCCACCGGCAGGCGCGCCGCCGATGGGCGGGTGATCGGCCGGGAGCTGCGCGTTGGCGGCCGGGGTCGGGCCGCCACGCTCGGACTGGACGAGGGCCCGCATCGCGGCGGGGTCGGTGATGCCGGAGGTTGATGCCCCGGCCGGTTTCTCGACGGCGGTGGGCGGCGGCGGCTTGTCGCAGCCGGTGGCGGCGAAGAGGACGGTCGCGGCGGCGAAGGCGGTCATGGATCGAACGGTCATGGCTCGAAAACCCTCAAATCAGTGATCGGCGATGGATCGCGCTGTGTTGTTCAACGCTCTGTTGCACGATTCGTCATGGTATCGGCTTCGGGCGGTCGAGGGGCACCGGGTTCACCGGCACGCGTGACGGTTGCGCGGAGAGCCTGCCACCGGGGCAGACTGTCTTTCGCCCGCTCCTACGTTTCGCGCGGTGGCCGGGGCGCTTCCGGCCGCTCTCCCCCTCGTCCTCACGCGTAACTGTGCAGGCCCACGATGAAGAAGTTCACGAAGCACCAGTTGAACGCCATCATCAGGCAGCCGATTACCGATAGCCACGCCGTCCACAGGCCGCGATCCTTCACGATGAACCGGGCGTGAATCAGCATTGCGTAGATGATCCAGGTGTTGAGCGCGAAGACTTCCTTCGGGTCCCAGCCCCACGGGCGGCCCCAGGAGTAATCCGCCCAGACCGCGCCGAGGATGATGCCCACGAAGAGCATCACAAAAACCATGTTCAGGATGATCAGGTGGCACCAGTCGATCTCCTGGAGCCACTTGGGCAGATCGCTGACGCGGGCTTCGTCGCCGGGCGCGCCGCCCGCCAGGATCGGCCGTTCCATCGTGAGCGAGCGGCCGGCCACCGGTGCGTCGGTGAATGCGCCGCCCGCCAGTGCCGGACGCGGGCCGAACTGCACGCGGCCCATGACCATGCCGAGGGCGTTGAGCAGG
Organism: Planctomycetota bacterium; assembly: GCA_045863555.1. Classification (GTDB taxonomy): domain Bacteria; phylum Planctomycetota; class Phycisphaerae; order UBA1845; family Fen-1342; genus JACRLV01. The sequence continues at coordinate 40,187 of BTUU01000018.1, forward strand.
GCCCAGACGCCGCCGGCCGCGAGCAGGGAGATGCCGGAGCCGCGGACGAATTGCTGGTTTCCGACGAAGATGATCGTCACGGCGATCGCACCGAGGATCGTCGCGCCGAGCGAGGGTGTCGCGCCGCTGCGGAGGGCGAGCCAGGTGATCATGCTCGCGAGGATGACGAGCAGACCGGCGGACGCCCAGAAGAGGGCCGGAGGCTTGAAGGCGATCACGCCGCCGCCATGCGTCTGGAAGGCGACCTCCGCAACCGCCCAGAGGCCGAGGCCGGCGACGGCCGTCATGGCGCCGAGCGAGATCGAGGGCATGAGGGCCCGGCGGAAGTAATAGCTGAAGAGGTAGACGACGGCGATGACGGAGGCGACGAAGATCAGCGCGTAGGAGGCGATGATCAGCACCGTGTGGATGCGGAGCATGACGTCGTCGAGAATGCCCATGATCGTGGTGAGCGTTCCGCCGCCGGGGATCACGTAACTGCCCAGGATCAGTCCGAGGAAGCCGCAGACGTTGGCGGCGAAGAGGAAGATCGCGCGGCGGAAGCGCAGCTCGAGCAGCATCGCGAGGGCAATGCCGATCCACGCGGAGCCGACGACGGCTTCAAACATGTTCGCGACCGGGATGCGGCCGAGGATGTACCAGCGGAGGCCGAGGCCGTAGGCATGGAGCACGACGGCGAGCGCGAGGAAAATGAAGCCGATGAGCCAGGGGGTCTTCCAGCGCGTGACGAGCGCCCAGAAGCCGGCGAGTGCGCCGAAGAAGTAGATCACCCAGCCCCAGGTGAACTTGCCCATGGCGTAGTAGCGAGCCTCGGCGGCGCGCTGGCTCTCGGTCGGATAGACACCGGGCATGGCGACTGTCGGCAGGACGGCCGCGAGGCGATCGAGCGACGTCTGGGCCCGGCTCGCGTCACCGGCGAGCCACGCGGAGCGGAGCACCGCCCAGGGGTCGAGGATGCTCGTCGCCTGCTCGGGCGTGATGCCGGGGACCGGGTTTCGGGCAGCGCCCGCGCCCATCGACCGGGCGAGGTCGGCGGGCAGGTTGTCGATCAGTTCGCCGGGCGTGTGCCAGGCGCTGTCGACCGGTCCCGCAGCCGCGGGGACGATGTTGAGCATGCGATCGAGGTTGAATGCGACGACCTGGGCGTCGCGCACGCGGCGAATGGCCGTGACCATCTCGAAGCGGGGCTCGAGTTCGCCGATGCGCTGCTGCACCTTCTGGTCGGCGAGCTGGCGGGGCGTCATGTAGCCCTTCTCGACGACGTACTGCCGGTCAGTGGCGGGCAGGTGCATGCTGAATTCGATCCGCAGGCCCTTGTCCTTGATGTAGATGACCGGCTCATCGGCATAGGCGCGCGAATTGAACAGCCATTCAAAGAGCGAGGCGTCGGGGCTGAGGCCGGGAAGGCGATCCTTGCCGGTCATGGCCGTCATGGCTTCGCTGGCGAAGGAGTGGAGCGTCTTGTTGCGGCCGGCGTCCTGGACGGCGATGAGCCGGGCGTTTTTCCACGCCAGTTTCGCGTCCAGCTCGATCGCGCCGCGCGAGACGGCGGACGGTGCGCGGTCCGCCGCGGCGGCCGCCGCGACGAAGAGGGCGGAGAGAGTGAGTGCGAGTGTCCGGATCGTATTCACGTTCAGCGTCCTCCGATTCCAAGCTGTTCGGCGCGTCCTGCGCCGACGAGTGCGACCTTTTCGGCGGCCATCGACCGCACCGACGCGGCCGCGAGTGCGGCCTGGGTCGCGCGGCGCCGCAGGATGGGTTTGATGTAGAACGCGTAGAGGCAGCCGAGCGTGATCATCACGCAGCCGAGCAACATCGGCCAGATTCCGTTGCGGTTGCCGACGCCCAGGATGGTATAGCTCCAGTGGTCGGTGGCTGCGCCGCTCTGGAAGAACGTCCAGTCTCCCACCGTATGCGTGCGGTTCGTCGAGACCTCGCCGAGATAGGTCGGCTGGCCGGGCTTGTCGACGAGGAATTCGCTGCGCCACGAGTCGACGGCCTGGCGGCCGGGGAAGAACTTCACGGCGAGCTTGCCGGGGCGCAGGCCGTAGCCGAAATCGTGGGCGAGCCGGGAGTAGCAGATTTCCCACGCGGGACCGCCGGGCGGCTGAACGCGGATCGGCCGGTCGTCGATGTGGGGGTAGCTGCTGAACAGGCACCATTCCTCGGTCTGCCAGCCCTCGGCCGGCCCGCGGCCCTTGATGCTCAGTCGGATCGCCGACATCGAACGGAGCGAGACATTCGGCCGGCGGGTCTCCATCGGCTCGATCACGGGCACGTGGGCGACGCGGGCGCGCTCGAGGAATCGCGTAAGCGTCAGGTCGACGCTCATGCCGGCGAGCGTCACGTTCGCGGCGCGGCCGACGGGCAGGGGCGTCGAGGCCATGCTGCCATCGGCGGCGGGTGCGGCGAAGAGGGCCTCCTTCTTCGCGGCGAGAGCGGGGGTGGTGAGGATATACGCGCGATCGCCGGAAGCGCTCCTGTAGAGGATCTCGATATTCGGGTCGTAGAGGGCGTCGCGACGGCGCACGCCGGCTTCGTCGATGTCCTGCGAGAGCTGCGGGAAGCGCTCGATCGCGGTGCGGGTGAATTTCTTCGCGTCGGAGGTCACTTCGACCAGTGCGGCCGGGGAGACTTCGTTCTCGAAGCCGGGCGACATGAGCGGCCAGCTCGGGAAAACCTGCGTCACGCGAAGCTTGTAGGGCGTGCCTTCGATGGCGATTTCCTTGCCAGGCTCGACCGGAAGCGTGAGTTCAGCCGGCGGTTCGAGGACTTTGATCTTCAGTTCCGCGGGGCCGGTCTTCGTGGCGAGGAGGGCGCTCAATTCGGCGTCATCGGCGAGCTGGCGGAATTCCAGCGGGGGCGAGATCGGGAGGACGCACCGCGTCGCGTCCGCAGCGAAGAGCGTGCGTTCCAGCAGCGTCCGGCCGGCGCGCGGTTCGCTGATCCGAAGGTCGACGGCGGGGCCGGGGGCCGCGGGGTCTTCGCGCGGGACGATGCGCGTGTTTTCGAGATAGGGGACGAAGCCGTTGATCTCGATTTCGAATGGCGCGTCGGGCAGATCGACGCGGATCGGAAGCCGCCAGGGCTCGAACCAGCCGGTGGGAATCGAGACACCGGCGATGTTGATATGCGGCCAGGTGCGTTTGGACTCGACGACGTGGTTGTTCATGTCGTCGAGCTTGTACCCGCGGTCGGTGTAGCGTTCGCGGAACATGGGCAGGCCGACGAGTTCGGCGCTCTTCCACTGCCCGGCCGTTTCGGGGCGTGCGTAGAGGGCGGCCCGCTCGCGGTCGAAGAACTGCGTTTCGGCGGGAAACTCGACGAGCCGCAGCGTGAGGCGGTCGCCGAACTGGGCGACGGTGCTGGCGGAGTTCAGGCGGATGACCTGGGGCGGGGTGTCGCCGAGATTTCCAGTGATTTCGACTTCGCGGGGGCCGGCGCTCTCGCGCGGTGAGGCGGCGGTGATCTCGACGGCGACGTTTCCGCCGAATGCCGGCATGAACTGGGACCAGCGCTGGCCGACCTCGGGCAGGAATTTCGCGAGGACGCGATCGCCGTTGACGATCTCGACTCTCGGGGAGAGGAGCAGGACGTCGCCTTCCACCTTCGTGCCGAAGTAGTAAAGCCCGCCGCCGCACAGCAGGAGAATTCCCGCGTGCACCGTCAGGACACCCGCGTTGATGAGCGTGAAGCGGATGCGCGTCAGCGTCGCGACGATCAGGTTGATGCAGAGGAGGACGATCATGGCCGAAAAGAGCCAGTGGGCGAACGCCTGCATTTCGCTGGTTTCGATCGCCCCCCGGACCTGCGGCAGGGCCGAGAGGATCGACGCGTATGCGAGAATGATCAGCATGAGCGTCACGCCCAGCTTGATGCTGGAGAAAAGGCGGAGTAGCGGATTCCGCCGCCAGGTTGGGCCGGTAAGCTGCTGGATCATTCGCGCACCCGTCGTCGATGCAATCCGGGCTCGGGGAGCGGCACGAGGCTCCGCGGCCGGGATTCCGGGGATTCCCTGAACACGCCGAACACCCATTCGGCAAGACACGTTCCAGAGGAATCAGAAGCTGAACGGCCGCTCACTTCAAGTGCGGCGGACGCCGAAAACGGCGATTTCCGCGAATCGCCGGGGTTTTGACGGCACGCCCGCGGCGGCGGTGCAGGAGTGTATCGAGAAGCGGGCTCCGCGGCGCGCGGGGGTGTGGAAAATCGCGCACCCGGCCTTGCGAGGATCCGGGGGCTACCGAGCCGGCTGGGACGACGCGGGCTGTGAACCGGCGGGCCTGGACGCAGCTGGGCGAACGTAGCGGAACAGAAGGTCGTCGGCGGCTCGAGGAAGTGCCTCCATGACGTCCCGGGTCGCGAGATTGGCGGCGATGACGATGCCCAGATCCCGCTCCGGCGCCAGGCGGATCAGGGCGAACCACATCGTGTTGCTGCCGGCGTGCGAGAGCGTTCGACCGAGGCGCGGGCTGCTCCCGACGCCCCAGCCCATCGCGTAGTCGCCGTCGCCCGGGGGCGTGTGAAGGCGGCGGTAGCTGTCCGGACGGAGCATGGCGCGGCCGGTTTTTCCGGCGGCGAGGTGGTCCCGGCCGAAGCGGACCCAGTCCGGCAGCGACATGTGCGCTGCGCCGCCGGGGAAGAGGGCGACCGGGTTGTCGGAAAACGGCGACTCGGGCGGCATTGGCTTGATCGAGCCGCGCGATTCGCGGTGGCCGCGGGGCTGGTCGATCGCGGCGTCGGTGCCGGGTGGTCCGAAACCGCCGGTGGTGATCCCGAGTGACTCAAAGACGAACTCGCCCATGAGGTCTTCCCAGTTCCGCTTCGTCGCGTGCTCCGCCATCGCTGCGGCGACCACATAGCCGCTGTTCGAATAGATCATCTTCTCGCCGGGAGCGGCCGCGGGTTTGAGGCTGAGGATGTGCGGCAGGGCTTCCTGGCGTTGCTCGGCGGGCGAGCCGGAGAGGCTTCGCAGCGTGAGCAGAAGCGGGCCGCCGGCGCGGTCTTCGGGCAGGCCGGACCGGTGCGTCAGCAGTTGTTCGAGCGTCACGGGGAGGTATTCAGGCAGGATCCGGCCGCGGAGATCGGCGAATGTGGATTCGATCGTGTCATCCCATTTGAGCCGGCCGGTTTCAACGAGTTTGGCGATGAGTGCGGCCGTCATGGCCTTCGTGCAGGAACCGAGATGGAACCGGTCATCGAGCGTGACCTGCGGCTCTGAACCACGGGCCCGCACGCCGACAGCGCCCTGTGCGAGGATGGAATCGGTGCGGAAGACGATCGCGGCGACGGCGGGCAGGTCATGATCGGTTCGCAGCGTCTCCAGGAAATCGGAGAGATCGTCCGGAGCCGGGCGCGACGCGGGGGGCTGGGCGCTGGCGATGACGGAAGCGGCGAGCAGCCAGAGGCAGGTGAAGATGCGGCGGGGCATCAGCGCTACTCCTCGCCGCCCATGAGACGCTCGATGGCCGCGCCGACGCCGCGGAGCTTCTCGTCCATCCGGTCGTAGCCGCGTTCGAGGTGGTAGATGCGGTTGACCTGCGTCGTCCCGCGGGCAGCGAGGCCGGCGAGAACGAGGGCGGCCGAGGCCCGGAGGTCGGAGGCCATGACCGGCGCGCCGCTGAGCCGCTTGACGCCCTGGACCATGACGGTGGGGCCTTCCTTGTGGAGGCGGGCGCCCATGCGGGCGAGCTCGGGCACGTGCATGAACCGGTCGGGGAAGATCTTCTCGGTGACGATGCTGTTGCCGTCCGCGAGGCAGAGCAGCGTGAGGAGCTGGGCCTGGAGGTCGGTCGGCATGCCGGGGAACGGCTGCGTGACGACCTCGACCGGTTCGAGGCGCCGCGCGGAGGAGACGATCACGTGATCCGGCTTGCGCTCGACGTCGACGCCGATCGCCGAGAGGCGGTCGACGAACGCCATGAGGTGATCCACGCGGCAGTTTTCGAGTTTCAATTCGCCGTTGGTGATGGCGGCGGCGATCATGAACGTGCCGGCTTCGATGCGGTCGGGAATGACGCGGTGCTCGCAGCCGTGGAGTTTCTTGACGCCTTCGATGACGACGCGCGGCGTGCCGTGGCCGGTGATGGACGCGCCGCACTTGTTGAGGAATGTGGCCAGGTCGACGACTTCGGGCTCGCAGGCGGCCATTTCGATGACCGTGACGCCTTCGGCGAGCGTTGCGGCCATGATCGCGTTGGCGGTGCCGAGGACGGAGGAGCCGAAGGGACCGCCGAGGAACATCTCGCAGCCGCGGAGGCGCTTGGCCTTGGCGATGATGTCGCCGCTGACGAGGTCGATCTCCGCGCCGAGCTTCTTCATGGCGCGGAGGTGGAGGTCGACGGGCCGGTCGCCGATCGCGCAGCCGCCGGGCATCGAGACCTGTGCGTTATGGCGCTTGGCGAGCAGGGGGCCGAGGACGCAGATGCTGGCCCGCATCTTGCGGACGATGTCGTACTCGGCGCGGAAATTCATCTCGTCGCGAACCATGAGCCGTAGCGCCCCGTCGGCCCGCCGGTCGACCTCAACGCCGAGTTTGACGAGCAGCTCGCCGAGCGATTTCACATCCGCCACGACCGGCACGTCGTGCAGGATGACCTCGCCTTCGCAGAGGAGCACCGCGGCCATGATCGGCAGCGATGCATTCTTCGCACCGCTGATGCGGATGTTCCCGCGGAGCCGGTTGCCGCCGGTGATCTGGTAATACGGAAGAGACATGCCTTCTACTCCTCGCGATCCCTCGCGCCGCCCCTCGCAGCGTAGCGGCGCCGAAATCCGTTCGACGCCCCGATTGTGAGACTGAATTTCATGCGCGGCGTGCGTGCACGACGCGCTCGTATCGCTGATCGTCCCGGTACGTCTGGGTGTCAACCCATCCGGCCGCGGTCAGGAGCTGCTTGACGACCGAAGCCTGATTGTAAGCGACTTCCATGAGCAGATGGCCGCCGGGCCGGAGCCGGGGGCCGCATTCGGCCGCCAGGCGGCGCAGGATCGCCAGGCCGTCCTCGCCGGCGAAAAGGGCGGCATGCGGCTCGAAATCACGGACATTCTTCGGCAGGCCGGACGCCTCGCGCGTGCCGATGTATGGCGGGTTGCTGACGATGATGTCGAAGGGTTCGACATCCTCCCAGGGGGCGACGAGATCGCCGGGGCGGAACTCGATCCGATCGGCCACGCCGTTGCGATCGGCGTTGCGGCGGGCGACGGTGAGCGCGGCCTCGCTCAAGTCGCTGGCGAAGATTCGGGCGCTCGGAAGATTCTTCGACAAAGCGATCGCGATGCAACCGCTGCCCGTGCCGATGTCGACGATCCTCACCGGCGGCGGCGCGGAGACGGCGACGGTCGCGACGGGGGCGGACGCTTCCCGTTCGGCGCCGGCCGCGGGTTCGCCGTCCGCCGGGCGGTCGGCGGGCACGCCGGACCGGCTTTCGACGGGCGGAACGATCGCCCGGGCGAGGTGGACGACGCGCTCGACGAGGATTTCCGTCTCCGGCCGGGGCACGAGGACGTCGGGTGTGACCTCGAAGGTGAGCGAGAAGAAGTCGCGGGTTCCGGTGAGGTATGCGATCGGCTTGCCGCCGGCGGCTTCCTTGACGCTGGTGCGATACGCCGCGAGCACGTCTTCGCCGGGGACGTGCTCGAAGCGGGTGTAGAGCTCGAGTCGGCGGCATTTCATCGCGTGCGCGAGTAGGATCTCGGCGCAGAGCCGCGGCGATTCGACCTGGTGTTTCTCAAAGAACTCGCGCGTCCAGCCGATCAGGCGGGCGACCGTCCATGGTCCGTTTGCGGGCTGCGCGCTCATCGTCGACAAGCATACCAAAAAGGCGCACTGCCGCGAGCCGCCCGCATTTTCGGGCGGCGGCGACGTATCATCCGGTACGAAGGGAGGCCGGCATGTCATCGCTTGCATCGAAACAGTGCGTTCCCTGTCGCGGGGGCGTCGAACCCCTGAAGGGGGCCGCGCTCAAGCCGCTACTGGCTCAGGTCGAAGGCTGGTCGGTCGTTTCGGAGCACCACCTGGAGAAGACGTACACGTTTCCCGACTTTGCGACGGCGCTCGCGTTCGTCAACCGCGTCGGGGCGCTCGCGGAGGAGCAGGGGCATCATCCGAATGTTCTGCTCACCTGGGGAAAGGTGACGATCACGCTCTGGACGCACAAGATCGACGGCCTGACCGAAAGCGACTTCATCCTGGCCGCGAAGTGTGACCAGCTTCCAAAATAGCGGGTCCCCGGACCCGCGTCGGCGGGGCCGGGGTGCGGGGAATCGCGCACCGCGCGGGATTGCACGCAGTTCGCGAACGCACGTCCGTCACCGACGTGGCGCGCCGCTTGCCCGATCGTCGTGGACGCGCGACGATTGGGAGCAGCATGACCGGGTCTCGACTGCGGACGATTGAGTATCTGAGCGGCGCAGGGACAATCGACCCGGCGTCGGTGGTCTCGCCTGCGGCGGTTCGGGTTCGCAATCTCGACTACCTCTTCGCCCGTACCTCGGACTATCCGCTTGCGCCGCCGGTCGTGGGGCCAATCGACGGCGTGGCTGCGTTTGCCGTCGATATGGACGGGACCAGCACGACTACCGAGCCGCTTGCCCTGCATTCGCTCGAGTACATGGTTCGTAGGTTCACCGATCGGCCGACAGTGCGCGAGTGGGCCGGCCTCGATCCCGTGAACGATTACCCCCACGTCATCGGCCACAGCAACCAGCATCACACGACGTTCCTGCTGGATCGCTACCAAGCGGATTTTCGGCCCGCAGCGCTGCGGGATGCGTTTCTCGAATCGCTGGCGTGGACGCTGGCACACCTTCCGGATACCTCGCGCGCGCGGCACGTGCGGGAGACGGCGCGGCTCTGCGGGCTCGGGCAGGTGATCCTGTCGGACGCCTTTCGCGCGGCCGGGCATCAAGGCCAGCGGCAGGCCTGCGACCTCTCCGAGGCGCAGTTTCGCGCGGTGCTCGGCGCGAGCGCCGCGGCGTTTCGTGCGGATGACTCGGGGGCGCGGGTTCGGGCGGCGCTGGACGTGTACTACATGCGCTATCACTCGATTCTCCTTCGCGTGCAGCACGGGGATGCGGCGGCGCTCGCGGCCGAGCTGCTCGGCGATTCGCGTCGGCGACTGATCGAGCCGATGCCGGGGTACGCGGCGTTCGTGGCGGTCGTCAAAGGCTGGCTGGGGCGGGATGTCGCGGCGCTGCGGGATGAGTTGGTTTCCCAGTATCGGACGGCTGAAAAGAGCTGGTCCGATGACAATGCGGGCGTCGAGGCGCTCATCGAAGCGGCCGCGCGTTTCGAGCAGTCGCCGGCAAAGCTCGCGCTCGTCACCGCGTCGATCGGTTTCGAGGCGGCGGTCGTGATGGACGAGGTTCGGGTGCGGATGGCCGACGAGGTGCGGCGGTGGCCGGTCGCGGCGGTGCGAAGAGAGCGGATTCTGGCGAATCTCGCTGAGCGGGAGCGTGTTTTTGACGCGTTTGTCACCGCGGATGACGCCTGCGAGCATCGCCTGAAGCCGCATCCCGACCTGTATAGCCTGGCGCTGCACCGCATGGGCATCGAGCCGCGCGACTACGCCCGTTGCGTCGGCGTCGAGGACACGGAGCCGGGCATCGTCGCGGTGCGGGCGGCGGGGATCGGGTGCGCGGTCGCGCTTCCGAATCACGACACCCGGCGGCAGGAATTTCGAGCGGCGACGCACGTCCTTTCGGACGGCCTGCCGGAATTGCTCCTGGGGCAGCATGCGATGCAACGCCGGCGATCGCCCGATTCGCCTTCCGCATAGGAACTCACGATGGCCACGAATGCCGACTGGATCATCACGAACAGCCGCTGCGATGCGGCCGCGCTTGCCCAGCATCGGAGCGTCTTTGCGGTGAGCAACGGCGTTCTCGGTCTGTCGGGGCACGTGATCGGAGACTGTGGCGGGCCGTGGCCGCTGACGATCATCAACGGCGTCTATGACGAACTCGACATGTTCGGGCAGCTTCGTGCGTCGCCGGGGCCGCGGCCGTGGCTGGATGAGCGTTTTTTTGATTCGGCGGGGCGAAGTCCCGCGGTCGCGGCGCTGCCGGATCCGCTGCATGTGCGAATTTTCGTCGGCGGCCGCGAGATTGCGTTCAACTGCGGGAAAATCGTGCAGTTTGAGCAGTCTCTGCTGCTCCGCAGCGGCGTGTATGCGTACGTCTACGACTATTGCGACGAGGCCGGGCGCACGACGCGCGTGGAATCGCAGCGGTTCGCGATGCTGGACGACGTCGGGCGCGTGTACATGCGGCTGGTGATCACGCCGCGTGACCATGATGCGCCGATTCGCGTTCTCAGCGGGGTTGATGGGACGGTGCGGTCGAACCTGACGCGCGAGCGGCAGTTTGAGGTTGACGAGCGGTCCGCCGAACCGGGGGGGCGGTGCGGGCTGACTGTGCGGACGCCGGCGCGCGGGCATGTCGTGCGGATGACGGTGGATCATCATGTGGAGGATGGTGCGCCCACGGCCGTGCGACCGGTATGTGCGGCGGATGGTGCGTACGTTGAGTACGAATTTGCGGGGGCGGCGGGGCGGCGGATCGTGCTCGACCGGGCGATCGCGATTGATCTGAACGCCGCACGCGAGTGCGGGGGGCCTACCACCGGCGCGGTGGGTTCGGAGCGGGGCGGGGTTGAACCGTTTCCGGATGCGCCTCACGCCAACCATGAGGCGTGGCAGGCGCTCTGGAAGCGGGCGGACATCCAGATCGACGGCGACCCGGAGGCGCAGCGGCACATCCGCTTCTGCCTGTTTCACCTGCTGGCCGCGGGGCCGCGGGGCGAGGCGGGTTGCGTGCCGGTGAAGCTGCTCACGGGGCAGTATTACCAGGGGAACACGTTCTACGACACGGATCTCTACATCGTGCCGTTCTACACGTTCGTGGTTCCGCAGATCGCGCGGGCGTGCGTGCAGTTTCGGCTGAGCGGGGTGGGGCACGCGCGGGCGCTGGCGGAGCGGCAGGGGCTGCCGGGGCTCAAGTTCGCATGGCAGGCGGGTCCGGCCGGGGAGGAGTGTCTCGGCGACTGGTACTGGTTCACGCGGACGAATATCCACATCAACGCGGATGTGGCGTATGCGATGATGCAGTACATCCGGGCCACCGGCGATGCGGGGCTGCTCGATCGCGGCGGGCGCGAACTGCTGATCGGCGCCGCCCGGTTTTTCGCGGCCCGCGCGACGCACGACGCCGCGACGGATGCGTGGACGTTTGAGGACGTCGCGGGGCCGGATGAGGGGCACTGCCATTCGCGCAGCAACTTCTTTACGAATTACACGGCCGCCCGCGTGCTCGAGTGGGCGGCGGAGGTGTGCGCTAGCGGCCGAATTGATGCTGATCCGGCGGAGGCTGCGCAATGGCGGCGGATCGCTGGGAGTATGCGGTTGCTGTTCGATCCCGCGACGAAACTGTATGAACAGTGCGAGGGTTTTTTCAAGCTGAAACCGCTGCCGCCGGACTTCCTCGCTCGCCGGACCGCGTGGTTCGAGCCGGTCTGGGAATACCAGGCGATGAACCAGCCCGACGTGTTGATGGGGATGATGCTCTTCGGCGAGCGGTTTGATGCGGAGGTGCTGCGGGCGAACTGGGAGTGCTATCGCGACCGCAGCCTGAATTTCTCGTCGATGAGCTATGTCGTCCATTCGATCATCGCCGCCCGGCTCGGCGACGCGGACGAGGCGTATCGGAACTTCCGCATCTCGGCGGGCATGGACCTCGACGAATCGCTCACCGGCCGGGGCGACACGCACTTGGGGCTGCACGGTACGGCCCTCGGCGGCGCGTGGCTCGCGGCGGTCTTCGGCCTCGGCGGCGTGCAGTTCCCTGTCGCCGGGCCGGGTGAACCGACCACGCTTCAAATCGACCCGTGCCTGCCGAAACACTGGAAGCGGCTGCGCTTCAACCTGTCCATCCAGGGCGAGCAGTTGCGGATCACCGTTGATCACGGCGGCGTGGAAGTGCACGCCGGCATGGACGGTTCGTTGAACCTGCCCGCGAGAATCGCCGGCAAGGATGTGATGCTGACGAGCGGCAGGAGCGTGCGCGTCCCGCTCCCCGCCTGATCGGGATCAGCGGACCAGAATGGCGCGCGTGTAGAGCAACTGGAAACCGCGGCGGTGGGCGTTCTGCTGCGATTTCGACCCGGGCTGCGTCGTGATCACCGCGAGCGCGCAGCCGCGTCGCTGGGCGTCGGTCAGCCGATGCGTGAGCAGGGCGGTCTGGACGCCGCGGCGGCGGTGCGGGGGCAGCGTGGAAGCGCCGCAGAGGTGCGCGACTCCTTCGCCGATGAACATGCTCCCGCCGCCGGCCGGGACGCCGTCGTGCCGGGCGAGGTAGTGGACGAACCCCGGCGTCGCGGCCATCTCGCCGAAGATGCGTTCGAGATCGGCGCGGCTGAACGATTCGTGGGAAGCGACGCCGACGTCATCGGGTGTTTCGAAGCCGGTCACGACGATGTCGAGCCACTCCTCGAACTTGCTGAGGTCGCAAACTTCGACCGAGAGTGAGTCTGAGGACCGCCCGACCCCAGCGGACTGATCCGGTGCGATTCCGAGGACGTTCTCGAAATTCATGAGCACGAAGCCGCGTCGCGTGAGCATCTGGCCGATCGCGGGATCGGCGAGATTTGAAAGCTCGACCTGTACGGCGCATCCGCGGGCGGCGTACGCCTGCTCGATCTCGACCCACTCCGCTTCGGGAAGCGGGCCGCCGAAGCCGAGCCCGGCCACCTTGTTCAGCGGCGCGCCGGCGCCGACGTACGTCGCGACACCGCCCGCGATGGGCGTGCAGAACCCGTCGTAGACCGGTCCCCGGCGGCTTCGAATCTCGGTCTCGGCGGCCGTGAGCAGGCGCGTCTCGGAGGCTTCGATCCGTTTCGCGAGGTCGACATCGGGAATGAGCATCGTGAGGTTCTCAGCAATAATTAGGCAATTCGCACCGCACGCGCGGGCGAGCGCGGGCACGATACTCGATGCGTACGCCCGGTGCGCCGACCGGAGTGGCGCGAGCGGTTACCAGGAAACGGTTGCTGCCCCGCGGGTAATCGCCGGGCGGGTTGCTGCCGCGCCGTTGACGGATGCGGTGCAACTCCGGAATTCGTCGCCGCAGAGTGTTACCTTCCCGCTGCCGGATGCGGCTATCGCGACGGGGCGGCCGCGCTGCGGGCCGATTGGAATCCGCACGATCGCCCGGCCGCGTGATTCGAGCAGCAGGCTCCCGTTTCGCACGACGCGCAGACCACTCCCGAGCTCGACGTCGTACACGTCCCCGCCGATGCGCACGCCCTTGACGCCGCACTTCGGGAATTTCAGCGATCCCAGCCGCAGCCAGCCCCCCGGTTCGACGTCGATCAGCTCCTCGATCGCGATGAATGCGAGCAGGCCGCCCCAGTGATAGAGCCGGGCGGCGTTCCAGACATCCGCGCCTTTGCCCGTGACCGCGTTGTAGTTCTCATAGACGCCGCCGTCTTCGCGCCAGTTCTTCATGAAGAGTGCGAGGCTCTTCTCGGCGAATTCCGCCGCCACGTCGTCGAAGCGGTACCGCCGCAGGCCCTCAGCCACGAGCAGGTTGAACGGGCCCCAGATGCGGCCGCGCCAGTAGTCGTTGTCGGGGAACGCGGGGTCGTTGCGGGCGATCGACGGGATCACCCATTCGCCCCAGAACTCGGCCGGGTTGCAGAGATGCTCGCGAACCATCCGCTCGGCCCGTTCGCGCGGCGCGACGCCGGCGATGAGCGGGAAGAACGACGTCGGGGCCCAGCGCTTCGACAGCCGGCCGTCCCAGTGGCGATTGCAGTAGATGCCCGCGGCTTCGTCCCAGAGCCGGTCATTGATTCGCTGACAGATCGCCTCGTATTCCCGGCGATAGGCGGCCGCGTCGCGGGGCTTGCCGATGCACGCGGCGATGCGAGCGAGCGATTCGCAGTCCATCGCGTAATACGAATTCAAGCCCACGTCCGCGAGCTCCAGCGTGCATTTTCGTTCGTCGAAGGGCACGTCGTCGTACATCGGCGAGTTGTCGAGGCCCGACTCGTACATCGCGCATTTCGCCGAGTGCCGGAGCTGCGGATTGTCCTGGAGAAGCTGCGGGAACTCGTATTTCGGCGTGGCGTCCGAGCCCCATTCGAGCAGGCCGTCGCCGTTGCCGTCGCGGTGCTTCATCCAGTAGCGATGCCAGGTCTGGAGGCGCGGGTAGATCCCTTTGAGCCACGCCTTGTCGGGCCGGGCCGCCTGCGTTTTCCAGATCATGTACGAGCCGAGACAGGGCATCGAGCGGTCTTTCGACGCCGCCCCGTGCGAGAAGTAGTAGTTCGGCACCATGCCGAGGTCGTCGATCGCGGCCGTCACGGCTTCGAAGTTCAGGCGGGCCAGCTCCGGCGACGCGATCGAGATCATTGCGGCGATCTGGAATGTGTCCCAGCACCAGACGGCCACACCTTTCCAGTCCGTGCACCAGTCGCGACTTACGGGCGACGAAATGAGCCGCCGCCGCGTGTCGTAGAGCGTGTTCCACGTGACGGCCGTCGTCATCGCGCGCGGGACGTCTGCCAGGATCCCGGTGCCTACGAGCGCAGGTTGCTCTGATTTGGCGGTCTTTGTCCGACCACGGGTTGATTTTGCCTTCGCGCCGATCGACGCCGGCCGGACGCGAATCGTCGCGGCCGCCCCGGCCCGGCCGAGCAGGTACGGTTGATCCGTGTTGAGGAAATACGTGTCGGGCATCGCGGCCGTGGTGGAGGTGATCCTGGCGTCGTTGAAGCGGTATTCCCTGGCCGCGTGGCGGGTCAGGTTCTCACCGACCGGGGCGACAAAGAGGAACGCGACGCGCTTGGTCGTCTTCGCCTGCGGCTTGACGGTCAGCAGGAGTTCGCCGGCTTCGTCGCGGGCGTCGAACTGAAACGACGTGCCGCCGGCCGTGAATTCGAGCGCCGCGGGCAGGCCGAGCGGTGCGTGCTCGCCGAGGCGCGTGACATCTGTCCAGCGGAAGACGCGGTGCAGGCCGCCGCGGTTCTTGACCTCGTCCTTCGGCCGGTGTTCTTCATCCCAGATCGCGACTTCGATGATCAGCTCGGTTGCGCCGCGGTCAAGGTGGACGAGTCGATTGAACCCGCGGAAGTCCCAGGTGTTCCAGCCGGTTGGTGTGTGCGGTTTCATCGCAATGGGCACCTTTCGAGGCAAGGCAATACGAAAATATCCACAGATGAACACAGATTTACACAGATGAAGATGAGAGTGTCTGGGGAGATTCTCTGGTTTGGCCGGGCGAAAACCAGACGGCGGCTTCCGACGTCGCGTTTGCCTTCATCTGTGTGCATCGGTGTCCATCTGTGGATCATACTTTCTGTCGATGTCCACTCCGGCCGCGGTTGGCTGCGTCAGGCCAGCAGGCCAGGAATCGGCCGGACGCCCGCCGTCGCGCCGACCGCCTGGATCCCGCAGCCCGCGACGGCATTTCCCGCCCGCAGCGCGCGATCCAGCGGAAGTCCCGCGGCCAGGCCTGCGAGGAAGCCGGCGGACCAGCAATCGCCCGCCCCGGTGGCGTCGACGACGCGCTCGACCGGTTCGGCGGGGATGCGGAATTCCGCGCCCGTCGCCGAGAGGCAGTAAACGCCCGCCGCGCCGAGCTTGATGATGACATTTTTCGTGCCACGCGACCGGAACTGGCGGGCGATTTCCGCCGGTTCGGTGAGGCCGGAGAGGGCGCGGGCTTCCGGCAGGGAGGGCAGGAAGTAGTCGAGGTGGGGCAGCGCGGGGCCGATCCGCCGCTCCCATTCCGCCTGCGGGGCGGAATCGACATAGACGGTGTCGAGGAGTGTCGTCGCTCCGGCGGCCCGGGCGGCGGCGAGAAGCGCCCCCGTCGGCGGGCCGTCGAGGGCATCCATGAGCATCGAGCCGGCGACGAAGACGAGGGGGCCGCCTTCGAGGGCATCCGCCGGCTGGTCCGCTGGTCGTATGCGTGCGTTCGCGCCGGTGGTGTGGAGAAACGCGCGCTCGCCGTCCGACCGGACGGCGGCGAAGCTGAACGAGGTGTTGACGGAGTTGTCGCGGATGACGCCGCCCGTCGCGACGCCGTTGCGGGCCAGTTCGGCGACGACGAAATCGCCGAGGATGTCGCCGCCGACGCGCGTCACGAGTCGGCAGGGGACGCCCAGCCGTGACAGCGCGATCGCGCAGTTCACCGCGCAGCCTCCGGTGGCCAGCGTCAGCTCGTCAAAGAAACGCAGGCCGCCGGGACGGGGAAAGTCATCGACGGGCCGGCCGAGGGCGTCGACGGTGGCGATGCCGATGATGACGATGCTGCGCATGGCGGACTCGCAAGCGGATTGACGGGCGCCCGGTAAAGGGCCGATCCGAGGAATGCTATAATGGAGCGGCGAAGAGAGGTACCGCCATGGCTGTGATCATTACAGACGACACGCTCGCGCTGCTCGGCATGACCGAGGACGATTTCCGTCAGGAACTGGCCATCATTCTCTTTCGCGATGGCCGGCTGACGCTGTCGCGTGCCGCACGACTTGCCGGAATGTCAAGGGTGACCCTCCAGAGACTCCTCGCGAGCCGGCGAATTCCGATCCACAATGATTCGGCCGAATTCCGGGAGGACCTGGCGACGCTTCAGGTTAGCGCCGGATCGTGATAATCCTCGGTGATGCGTCGCAAACACATCCATGCTCACGTACTTGAGCCCCGAATCGCACAGGAGCGTGACGACCGTGCGACCGGGGCCGAGCCGCGCGGCCACCTGGATTGCCGCGAGGACGTTTGCTCCCGACGACGTCCCGGCGAAGAGGCCCTCCTCACGGGCGAGCCGGCGGGTCATTGCCTTCGCGGCGTCGGTTGGTATGGGAATGATCTCGTTCACCAGCGACGGCTCCCACAGCGGCGGGGTATAGCCGATGCCGACGCCTTCGATCTTGTGCGGCCCCGGCGCGCCGCCGGACAGGACGGCCGACTCCGCGGGTTCGACGACGGCGATGTGCACGGCGGGCTTGTGACGCCGCAGCACTTCGGCGACGCCGCGCGATGATGCCGCCGTCCCCACGCTGTGAACGAACGCTTCGACGCGGCCGGCCGTCTGCGTCCAGATTTCCTCGCCGAGAGGGTGGTAGCCGGCGATGCTGTCGCGGTTGTTGAGCTGGTCCGTCCAGTACATGCCCGGTTCGGTACTGATCGCGCGGGCGGCCTCGATCATGTCGAGGATCAGTTTTTTCGTCGTGCGGCCGCCCTCGCTGGGCACGAGCGTGAGTTCGGCGCCGAGCGCGGCCATGTGGTCGAGTTTTTCGCGGCTGAACGCGTCGGAACTGACGATGCGGATGCGGTAGCCCTTCACGGCGCAGACGAGGGCGAGGGATGCACCCGTGCTGCCGCCGGTGTATTCGACGACGCATCCGCCGGGCCGTAGACGACCGTCCGCCTCGGCGCGGGAGATGACGGCGAGCGCCATCCGGTCCTTCATGCTGCCGGTCGGGTTTTCCCATTCGAGCTTGACGAGGATTTCCGCGCAGCCGGGCGGCACGACCCGGCGGAGGGACACGAGGGACGTATTTCCGATGCAGTCGAGAACGCTCATCGCACGGCGTCACTTCTTCGGGGCCGGAACATGCTGGTCGATGAGGATCGGATTGCCGTCCGGGTCGATGAGCATGCAGCTCGCCGGACCAGACGTGGATTCGTCGGCGGCCGAGGCGAGCGCGAGGCCGCGGCTCTTCAATTCGCGCTGGATGTCGCGCACGTCGTCGAAATCCGTCAGCGCGGCGCAGTTGCGGTCCCAGCCGGGGTTGTAAGTGAGGATGTTGCGGTCGAACATGCCCTGGAAGAGGCCGATGGTGCTGGTTTCATTCTGGAGGATCAGCCAGTTCTTCGAAGCGTCGCCGCCGACGGCCTTGAAGCCGAGCTTCTCATAGAACGCGCGCGACGCCGCGAGGTCCTTGACGGCCAGGCTGACCGAGAAATTGCCGAGTCTCATCTGCTTTTCTCCCGAGCTAGCCGCGTCGCCGGACGCGGTGTTCACCGACGCGCATCCGCTGACGAAGCAGACCGCCAGACACATTGCGAAACGAAGCATGCCCGTCTCCTTGCAGGGAGCGACGCGCCCCCGGCTTGCGAATGATTGGACCAGCCGCCCGGAGCGCGGCCGGGTGGTTGGCCGCCGCCGGCGTGGGCGCAGCGGCACGCGCCGTCGTGCCGGTCGCACTGTCCGATGTGCTTGCCTCCCGGTTACCGCTGTCCGCGAATCATCCTTGCGTAATCAGCGAGCGGCGGCAACCCGACCTCCTTGCGGCGCACGTCCACGTTTGCCTCGTCCTCGATCGGCGCGGGCTGCATTTCGCCGTCGACGAGTCGAAACTGCGTCCCGTAGACCTGTTTGCGGCCTTGTCCGACCAGCACGCGATCCGTCAGATAAGCGACCTGCTGGCCGGTTACCTCGCCCTTATCAAAGGCGGCTTTGATGAGGCCGAGGCATCGGTTCTGGAACTCGCGGTCGGCATCGGCGTGCTGGACGAGGAGCCAGGCGGCGTTCGCGGCTTCCTCCCCGACGAGCGTCTTGCCGGGCCAGCCGTGCCGGTCGATCACTTTTTTCATGAACTGGGTGTTTTCGCCGTCGATGTCGCCCCGCAGATCGGGCGGCAGCGAGTCCGTAGGCACGCTTTTCTGACCGTCCGGCAGTTCGCGCATTCGCTTTTCGAGCTCGCGGCGGAGGCGCTGGTCGCGGGCCATGCGATCCATCAGCTCCCGGGCGAGCGCGGGCTCCTTGAGCGTCTTGTAATACGCGTCGCGGGCCGCGTCGCAGGCTGCGAGGGCGTCTTTCCAGCGCGCGTCGCCGTGCAGCGTCGCAAGATCGGCGTCCGACGTCATGTGATCAAGATCGCGCCAACCGCGCTCGAATGCGATCTTCAGGTACTTGAATGCGTCGTCTTTCTTCCCGGTGAGTGCGTAGCAGCAGGCGACGTGATAGGGCACCGTGCCGCGCCTCGCGCCTCTCTCGATCGATGCAAGTCCAAGCTCGATGCTCTTTGCGTAGTCCTTCGCCTCGTATGCCGCGATGGCCTGCGTGTAGAGCGCAGTGGCCTCGGTTGTCGCCGGCTGACTCTGCGCGGCGGCGCGGAACGCGACGAGCGAGGCAATCAGGCAGGCAATGATACGCATCGTCATTTTCCTTCCATCAGGTACTTGTCCAGCCAGCCGATGATCCTTCGCAGCCGCTCCGCGCGGTTCTGCGGGCGGCCCGTGCGGCAAAGGCCATGGCTCTCACCCTCGAAGCGGATGAAATCGACCTCGCGGCCGAGCACCTTCAGGGCCGTGAAGAGCTGCTCGGCCTGCTCGATCGGGCAGCGGTGATCCTCTTCCTCATGCTCGATCAGCAGCGGCGTCTTGATGTTCTGCACATACGTGAGCGGCGATTGCTGGCGGAAGCGCTCGCGCTTCTCCCAGGGCAGGCCGCCGAACTCCGCGCCGAGTTCGTAGCCGTAGTCGCTCGTGCCGAACATCGACTCCAGGTTGTTTACGCCGCGCTGGGCGACGGCGGCGCGGAAGCGGTTCGTGTGGCCGACGATCCACGCGGTCATGAAGCCGCCGTAGGAGCCGCCGAGGACGCCGAGACGCTTGCGGTCGACGTAGCGTTGCCCGGCGAGCCAGTCGGTCAGGGCCATGACGTCCTGGTAGTCGAGGTTGCCCCAGTCGGCGTGGATGCAGTTCATGTGCTTGAGGCCGTAGCCGAGGCTGCCGCGCGGATTGCCGGAGATGACGACGTACCCGCGGGCCGCCAGGAGCTGCTTTTCGTGGAAGAAGGCGTGGCCGACCTGCGTGGCGGGGCCGCCGTGGATCTCGAGGAGGCCGGGGTACTTCTTCTTCGGGTCGAAATTCGGCGGACGGAAGACCCACGCGTGCACGCGCGTCCTGCCCGAGTTGACGTAGATCTCCTCGGGTGCGCAGACGGCGATTGAATCGAGCGCGGCCGCATTGACGTGCGTGAGACGGTCGGGCATTTCCGCTTCGCTCCGCGCGACCTTGCGCCAGCCGGCGCTCTTGGCGTCGCTGTGCTGGCGCCAGAGTTCCTGCGTGATGTAGACGTCGGCGGGGTTGGTCGCGGTGCCGATCGTGAGGGCGATTGGGCCGTCGCGGCCGGTGCGCTGCATGTAGCAAATGTTGATATCGCCGTTGATCTCGCAGCGGAGGTCGCCGTCGCGCAGGCTCTGGCTGTACAGGCGACACGAGCCGCGCTCGCTGACGAGGAAATAGAGCCGCGAGCCGTCGGCCGCCCAGATCGGCGGGGCGGGGGCGAATGCGCCGATGGCGACGTCGCCGAGGGTCACGTTGCAGCAGGCGTTGTCGATCTCGGTAACGAGTTCCTTCGGTTTGCCGCCGGACGCGGAGACGGTCCAGATGCGGTCGTTGTACTTCCACGATTCGCCCGCCTTGCCGGGGTTGCCGACGTAGGCGATGGTCTTGCTGTCGGGGGACCAGGAGTGGCCCGTGACCGAGCCGGGACCCTGTGTGATCTGTTTGATCGGCCCGCCGCCCGGCTTCACGACGAAGATGTCGCCGTTTTCGATGTACATGTCCGGGTTGGCGACGCGATTCGAGACGAATGAGACGAGCCGGCCGCTGGGGCTGAAGCGCGGCTCGCGGTCGTCATAATCGCCGCTGCTGAGCTGCTTCGCCTTGCCCGTGGCCACATCGACGATCCAGATGTGCGTGTACTCCCCGTTCCACCAGCCCGCGCCGTCGAGCTTGTGGTGCAGGCGGGTGATGTGCTTGAACTGCGGGCGCTTCTTCATTTCATCTTTTTTGTCGTCCCGCTCAAGTTTCTCCCGCTCGTTCATCGCCTGCCAGGCGTAGACGATCTTCCGGCCGTCCGGCGACCAGGCGAGGTCGTGCACCCAGCCGTCGGGCGGGGTGAGTCGCCGGGCTTCGCCGCCGTCCATCGGCATCACGAAGAGGCAGGCCCCCTTGTCGCGGTCAGAGATGAACGCGAGCTGCCGGCCGTCGGGCGACCAGGCGGGGCAGGTGTCGCTGCGGTTGCCGCTCGTCAGCGGCCGGGTCTCGCGCGTGGCGACGTCGACGGCCATGAGCTGCGTGAAGTTTTTGTTCTCGGCGAGGTCGAAGCGCTTCAGTTCGAAGACGATCCGTTTGGCGTCCGGTGCGAGGGCGGGCTTTCCGACGGCGCGGAGTTTGAACAGGTCGTCAAGCTTCATGGGGCGTGGTGTGGCCATGGGGGCATGTCTCCAAGTCTGGGCGTCGGGGCGAATCGGACCGCGACGGGGGCGTGACTGTAACACGGACGTCTCATTCGCGCTCGCGGTGAGGGCATTGCGTACCCCGCGAGGGGCGTACCGGGGATCAGACTGCGCAGCTTCCGCGCCCCGGCTCAATTTTTTCTGAACTTCTTTCAGTTTTCGCTTGCATCGCGTCCGATCTGTGGTACTGTAAGGGGCGTAAAGGGTTGAAATGGTGAGCGAAGGATGAATCGGGAACGGCCAGTGTTCCTAACGGGGTCCTTCGACCTGGTCTTCGACCAGCGCAATCGACTTTCGCTCCCGTCCGCCGTTCGAACCGAGCTGTTGCGGATCGCCGGTGGGGAAAACGGGACACAGGACGGCAAGACGCCGCCGGATACGGCCGAGTCAGGGCTCGGCAAGGATGCTGAGCCCTCGGCCACGATTTACATCCTGCCGGGCGACCGCAAGGACATCCTTGCGATCTATGAGGCGGGCTTATTCGAGGCGAGCCGCCTGGGGATTCCACCCACGGCCCAGCTCTCGACGAAGGCGCGGAACTGGAACCGGATGGAAGCCAGTCTTGCGTCCAAGGTTGAGCCGGATACCCAGGGGAGAGTCGTAATCCCTGACCGGCTGATGAAGCTGTCGGGTCTGACGAAGGAAGTGACGCTCGTGGGTGCTCAGGATCACTACGAAATCTGGACTCGCGAGGCGTACACGCGGTTCCTCGAGTCGCAGTGGGAAAACTACGAAGCGAACTTCGAGGAAAATCAGGCCGAGCTGGCGCCCTATCGAGCATCGAATCTTCCGGCGCGTGGGTGACGCTGAAACGCCCCGCGTCCGCAACGAAATTGGGTTGGGTTTCGCGAGGGGTGGGTGCAGCGGCAGCGACTTCAATCGCTTGCCGCTGCAACCAACCGAAATTCCGGATGGCGGTTGAGACTCTTTTTCGCCGGAGAGTCTCAAGCGAAGCAGGATGCGTCCCGCGTCCGGGAAGGCGGATCCTTATTCGCCTCCTGGCCGCGGCCGGCTCAAGGATGGGCCGCCGCGGTCGCCTACCTTCGACATTGCGTCGAAGGCGGTTTTGTATCCGCAACGTGCGGACACTTCAAGGCTCACACTCGCGAAAATCGGCGCGGCGGTCCGTGCGACGCCCGGCAGGGGGCGCTCCTTGTCTGAACGCGGCCATAGTCACGAGCCCGTCCTGCCGGATGCCATTCTCAATTATCTCGACCCCCGGCCCGGCGAGGTCATCGTTGACGGCACCGTCGGGCTGGGTGGTCACGCGAGCCTGCTGATTCCGCGCATCCAGCCGGGCGGCCGGTACATCGGTCTCGACCTCGACGCGGCGATGCTCGAGATGGCGCGGCAGCGGCTGGCGGCGATCGACACGTCCGGTCTGGAGCTGGTCACGGCAAACTATGCGGACCTGCGAGATATTCTCAGACGGCTCGGCCTGGAGCACGCCGATCATGTGCTGCTCGATCTCGGGATCAACTCGGCGCAGCTCGACGATCCCGTGCGGGGCTTCTCATTCGACGCCGACGGTCCGCTCGACATGCGTTTCAACCGCGAGCAGAAGGAGCAGGCGCTCGACCTGGTCAACCGGCTGCCCGAATCGGAGCTGGCGGACCTTTTTTATCAGTTCGGCCAGGAGGGCGCGAGCCGGAAGATCGCCAAGCGGATCTGCCAGGTCCGGCATGAGCGACGGATCACGACCACAAAGGTGCTGGCGGCGGCCGTAGAGTCGGTTTTTCACAGCGGCCGGGTGAAAACAGTTGGAAAGATACACCCGGCGACGCGGGTTTTTCAGGCCCTTCGCGTCGCGGTGAACCGGGAACTCGACAATCTGAGCCGTTTCCTGGCCGGCGTGACGGAGGGGGTCAGGGTCGGCGGCAAACTGGCTGTGGTCTCGTTCCATTCGCTCGAGGACGGCGCGGTGAAGCGCTTCTTCCGGGAGCGGAAAGGGACGGGTGAGTGGAAGGAACTGACGAAGGAGCCGGTAATTGCCGACGAAGCCGAAAGGCGTCGCAATCCCCGGTCCCGATCGGCTAAGCTTCGCGTCGGATTGAGAACCGATCCGACCGCGGGCGCATGAGGCGCGGACCGCGCAAGGACGGTGCGGCGATGGGAGTGAGCGTGAAAGTCGCGCTGCTGACGTGTATCGCGTTTACGACGGGCGTCTGCTGGCTCGTCAATCAGGTGTCGCGCCAGCCGGGGGTGGCGACGCCCGCCGCGCCCACGCCGACAACGCTGATGTCCAAAACGTCATTCGTCCCGCCCACCGACCAGCTTCAGCGGCCGAGTGCCGGCGAGCCGTCGCGCGAGGTGCCGTCGAGCCCGCCCGCCGTGGCGATCTACCTCGAACATGCTCCGGTTTCGCCGGCGCCAGACGCCGTCGCACTGCCGCCGATTGTTCCACCGGAGACGGTCATCGCCAGTACTGGCGCAGGCGAATCGCACACGCCGGCACCCGAACCCGTTCCCGACCCCGCGCAGGGGGCGCCGAGCGGACCGCCGACGGTCGCAACCGACCCGCAGGTGACGCCGCAGCCCGCGACATACAAGGTTGCAAAAGGGGACTCGCTCTCGCGGATCGCGGCGCGGACCTACGGTGCGGATTCGCCCGAGGTCCGGAAGGCGATCATCGCCCTGAATCCGAAAATCGCGAAGCGGCCGAATTGCCTGTACGCGGGCGAGGAGTTGCAGTTGCCCGCACTCGCCGGTTCAGCGAACCCGGTCCGCGACGTGACGCCGGGTGCGATGCCGGCCGAGCGTCCGCGCGGCGGACCGCCGGAAGTGGCGATCGGGACGCAGCCAAAATCGGCGGACGTACCGCGGCCGGGGCGGGAGCCCGACGCAACGAAACCGGCGCAGCGGCCGCAGCCCCGCGCCGACACAGCGATCCGAAATGAGAAACGGCCCGCCGCGCCGTCGAAGCCACCGGTCGTCGCGGCCGGAAAACCGACGGCTTCGAAGTTGGCGTCCGGATCCTCCCGCACTGCCCGGTCCAAGGAACCACCGGTCCTGTCGGCATCGTCGAAGAAGACGGCCGCAAAGCCCGCCGTCAAGCCGGCCGCGAAAACGGCCGCAAAGCCGTCCGGGACCGCGAAGCCGGCCGGCAAGGCGAAACCGGCTCGCGAGGTCGCGGCCGCGTCCAGGAATTCCAAGGCGACGCCAGCGAGTGCGAAGACGAAGGATGCGCAGCCCGGCAAGGCAGTCGCGAAAGAGTCGAAGCCGCCGGCGGTCAAATCGAATCGCGCGTCCGATTCCAAACCGGTGACGCGGCGGCGCGGCGGATCGATCGACGCGGGCTGACGGGCGAAAGCGCCGCCGGCCCGACGCAACGGCGTCCGCGACTCCATTGCACGGATTGACTCGCGGCGGACGCGCGTGACAGCCGGCCCGCCGTGCGAGACATCGGCGAGCGCCGCGTGTACGATACCTGCGGCTGCGTCGCGCGGGCCGAAGTTGCGCGGGCGCGGGCGCGCAGCCTGAAGCGACTCGTGCGTACGGATGCGCACGGCGTTCTGACCGGGCGGCCACGATTCGGTGGTCCATGTCGCTGATCCGACTTGCGGTTCTCCTGCTGGCGGCGATCGCGGTGATGCTCTCGGTGGTGGTCGTGCGCACGGAGACGACGCGCGTGCAGCGGCGGATCTCCGAGGTCGACCGGGAGATCGCGCTGCTGCGGCGGCTGGCCCGGGAAAAAGAGCTTGACCTGGCGCGGCTGACGAGTCCCGCGGTGATTCGCAGCCGCTGGACGGACATCGCGATGGGCGAGTTTTCGACGACGCAGCCGGCGGCAGCGTCAGCGCCGGCGCGCCGCTCCAGGCCCAAGCGTCCCTAGCCCGCGACTCGACGGAGTGAGTCATGCGTTCGGGTTCCCTGCTGTTCGGTCTAACCGGGATCGCGCTCGTCGCGGGCGCGGGCCGGCTCGTCCAGTTGGAGCGCGACGAGGGGCCGCGGTTGCGCGGACTGGCCGAACAGCAGCACACCGCGACGATGTCGGTGCCGGCGCAGCGGGGCAACATCCTCGATGCCCGCGGCCATATCCTCGCCGGCAGCAAGCGCGTGCCCTCCATCTTCGTCGACGCGTCGCAGGTGGACGATCCGCGCCTCGCGGCGTACAGCATCGCCCCGGTCCTGGGGCTGGACCCCCTCGCGCTCGAAAGGCTGCTGGTGGAGCGGCGCGAGAGCGGCTTTGTGTGGATCAAGCGGGGCATCTCGGACGAGGAACTCAATGCGTTCATCCAGGTCCGGTCGACGCGCAAGCTCAACGCCTTCGTGATCGAGTATGAGCCCGAGCGCATCTATCCGAACGGGCGAACCGCCTGTCATCTGCTGGGGTTTGTGGGGGGCGAGCAATCGGGACTGGCCGGCGTCGAACAGGCATACGACGACGTGCTGGTGGGAACGGACGGACTGCGGACTTCGATCGTCGACCGCCAGCGCCGACGTCTGAGCTTCGAGGAGGATCTTTACGTTCCGCCGGTCGACGGTTTGAACGTCATCCTCACGATCGAGACGTATCTCCAGCAGCGCGCCGAGTATCACCTGAAAGGGGCCGTCGAGAAGTTCGGGGCGCGCTGGGGCAGCGCGATCGTGCTCGATCCCTGGTCGGGCGAAGTGCTCGCGATGGCGGTGTACCCCGATTTCGATCCGAACGAACCCTTCCCGTCGAACCTGACCGACAAGCAGCGCGAGCAGGCCCAGGAGCGCATCCGCAATCGCGCGGTGTCGGATGCCTACGAGCCGGGGTCGATCTTCAAGCCGTTCATCATGGGCCCGGCGCTGGAGAGCGGCGCCACGACGCTCAACGAAGTGTGGCCGATTCGAGGCCCGACGCACCAGTTCGGCCCGCGAACGATCCGGGATTCGCATCCGAATCCGCCGCTGAGATCCTGGGAGGTCATCAGCCAGTCGTCGAACATCGCGATGGGCATGCTCGGCGACCGGCTCAAGAATGATGCACTCCACCGCGTGGTCAGAACGTTCGGCTTCGGCGACGAAACCGGCATCGGACTGCCGGGTGAGCACGCCGGGCTCGTGAACGACTTTGCCCGCTGGAACAGCTATTCAACGCAGTCGATTCCGATCGGACAGGAGATTTCTGCGACGCCGATCCAGCTCGTCACCGCCTTCGCCGCATTCTGCAACGATGGAATCCTGATGCGTCCGAGGATCGTCCGCGGTGTCGTCGACGAGAGCGGCCGGCCGGAGTACGACCTTTCCCGGCCGATCGCGGTTCGGCGCGTCATGTCGGCGGACGCCGCGCGGTCGTTTCGAAAGGACGTGCTGGCGCAGACGGTGGCGACGGGGACGGGCAAGGGCGCGCGGCTGCTCGACTGGCAGGCGTTCGGAAAGACGGGCACGGCCCAGATCGCGAGCGCCGACGGCCGTGGGTACATTGATGGTGCGTACGCGGGTTCGTTCATCGGCGGCGCACCGCTTGAGCATCCCAAGGTGTGCTGCCTCGTCACGATCTACTGGCCGGTCGCGGGGCGCGGCTATTACGGCGGGACGGTGGCGGCGCCGACGGTCAAGGCGATTCTCTCCGACGTTCTGAAGCATCTCAACGTGCCGGGCGAGGCGCTCCTGCCGACGTCCGACCACGGCCGGGGGGATTGAGTGAAGTCCGCGCAGGGAGGCGAGGGAAACATGTCCACGGTGGCGGAACTGCTTGACGGCGTTGTCGATGCACCGCAGTGGCACGCGATCGGCGCAACGATCGCATCCGCGGTGACCGATGACTCGCGGCAGGTGACGCCGGGGTCGATCTTCGTCGCAGTGAAGGGCTCAGCGGCCGACGGGCGCAAGTACATTGCAGACGCGCTCGCCCGCGGGGCGCTGCTGGTCATCACGGAACCGGGCGGTGCGCCGGGGCCGAACATCGTCACCGTTCCGGACGCCCGCGATGCGCTCGCCCGGATCGCGGCGCGATGGCACGGCGTGGCCCCGGGGCAGCCTATCGGCGATCGCCTGAAGCTGCTCGGCGTGACCGGAACGAACGGCAAGAGCACGACCGCGCACATGACGCGGGAAATTCTCAACCGGGCGGGGGTGCGCTGCGGAATGTTCGGCACGGTCCAGTACGACCTGTGCAGCCGCAGCGTCACGGCGGACATGACGACTCCCGGCCCGCTGCCGCTCGCATCCATGGTCCGCGAATGCGCCGACGCCGGCGCGGCGGCGATCGTCATGGAAGTGTCGAGCCACGCCCTCGACCAGAAGCGGGCGGACGGCCTGCATTTCGCCGCCGGGGCGTTCACGAACCTCACGCAGGATCACCTCGATTACCACCAGACGATGGACCGCTACGGCGATGCGAAGGCGCGGCTCTTCGAATTGCTCGATGCGGACGGGTTCGCGGTCGTGAACGCGGATGATCCCGCGTCGCGGCGCATGATCCGCGACTGTCGCGCCAAGGTGCTCACCTACGGAATCGGCGGCGACGCCGACATCCGGGCGTCCATCACGCGCGATTCCATCAGCGGGACGCTCTACCGGATGCGGATCGACGGCGTGGAACTCGCGCTCGAAAACGCCATCGTCGGGCGCCACAACGTCTATAACGCCATGGCCGCGGCCGGACTGGCGCTCGCGGCCGGTGCGACCCCCGCGGCGATCGAGCGCGGACTGAGCGCCGTTCGAAATGTCGCCGGCCGGCTCCAGCGCGTGCCCTGTCTCAGCGACGTGGACGTATTCGTCGACTACGCCCACACGGATGATGCCCTGCGGAACGTGGCGCGGGTGCTCAAGCCGCTGACGCGCGGCCGGCTGATCGTCGTCTTCGGCTGCGGCGGCGACCGCGATCGCACGAAGCGGCCGAAGATGGCCCGCGCGGCTGCGGAATTCGGCGACCGGATCATCGTGACCAGCGACAATCCGCGGACGGAGAATCCGAATGCGATCATCGAAGAAATCACCGCCGGATTCACGGCCGCGGATCGCACGCGCGTGACGGTCGAGCCCGACCGGCGGGCCGCGATTTTCGCCGCGGTGGGAGATGCAAAACCGGGCGACGTCGTGCTCATCGCCGGCAAGGGGCACGAGGATTACCAGATCGTCGGCAAGACCAAACACCATTTTGACGATGTGGAGACCGCGATCGAGGCCGCCGCGGCGGCGCACGGGGTCGCGGTGCGGAGCGGCAAGTGATCCGACTGGTTCTGAAGGAGATCATCGACGCGATCGGCGGCCACGTCCGCAGTGAGCCGCCGGCGCGGTCCGTGACCGGCGTTTCGACCGATTCGCGCACGATTCGTGAAAATGAGCTGTTCTTCGCCATTTCCGGCCCCAATTTCGACGGCCACGATTTCCTTCCCGCGGTCTTTCAGCGCGGGGCGGCCGGCGCGGTCGTTTCGGCGGTGCGGGCGGGCGAGGCGATCGAGCGCGTGAGCGCGGCCGGGTTTGCCAGCGCGACGCTGATCGTCGCCGCGGACCCGGTCGAGGCGCTGGGAAAGCTCGCGGCGTTTCACCGGCGGCAGCTTTCGGCCGACGTGATCGCGGTCGTCGGCAGCAACGGGAAGACGACGACAAAAACGATGATCGATCACGTGCTCTCGGCCCGCCTCAAGGGGCGCAGCTCGCCGAAAAGCTTCAACAACTCGATCGGCGTGCCGATCACGCTGCTCTCCGCGGACCTCGCGGATGAATACGTCGTCGTTGAGATCGGCACGAACGCCCCGGGTGAAGTCGCGGCGCTGTCGAAGATCACCGGCCCGAACATGGCAGTCATCACGAGCATCGGCGAGGAGCACCTGGAGGGACTGGGAGATCTGAAGGGCGTCGCGCGCGAGGAGAGCGCTGTTCTGCCGCATCTGCCCGCGGGCGGCTTCGCGGCGATCAACATCGACGCTCCGCACATGCGAGAGCACCTGCCGCCGCCGAATATCACGACCGTGACGTTCGGACTCGCGAACGACGCCGCCCTGCGGATCACGCCGCCCGCGTACGACGACGGCATGCTCGCGTTCAAGCTCAACGGGCGATTCGCCTATCGACTGCCCGTCCCTGGAGCGCACAACGCCTACAACGCAACGGCGGCCGTGGCGATCGCCCGGCGGCTCGGGTTCGACCACGAGGAGATCGCGGCGCGTCTGCTCACGTTTTCGCCGCCGCCGATGCGCATGGAGGTCGTCGAGGCCGGCGGCGTGAAGATCATCAACGACGCATACAACGCGAACCCCGCCAGCACGCTCGCGGCGATCGAAATGCTTGAATCGATGCCGGCGGCCGGCCGGAGAATCTTCGTGTTCGGCGAGATGCGCGAACTCGGCGAGCATGCGCCCGCCCAGCACCGGCGGATCGCCGACCGCCTGCGCTCGAGCCGGGTGGATCACTACGTGGCGGTCGGCCGCGCGGCGGAGTGGATGTTCGGGAGTGACAAGCCGTCCAGCCTCGCCCGGCCGACTGCGGAAGCCGTCGCGACAGTGGCGGAGGCGGCCGCGCGCGCCTGCGAACTGGCGCGTCCCGGGGACGTGGTGCTGGTGAAGGCGTCGCGAACGATCGGTCTGGAGCGCGTCGTGGAAAGTCTCCGCCTGCGGGAGCCCGCGGCGGTTGGATGAGACATGTTCTACCACCTGTTCGACTGGCTGCTGAGCCAGAACAAGGCCTACGCATACGGCGACCCGCTCTTCCGCGGGACGCTCGCCGTCATGGTCGGTTTTGCGATCGTGTGGGGGTTTGCCCCGCGCGTGATCCGGCTGCTGACGAAGCTGAAGCTCGGCGACCAAGCGCAGTTCGACCATGAAGCGCTGAATCGCCTCACGCAGGGCAAGAAGAACACGCCCACGATGGGGGGCGTGCTGATCGTCATCGCGATCCTCATCGCAACGCTGCTGCTGGCCGACCTGACGAATTTCTATGTCCGCATGGGCCTGTTCTGCGTGATCTGGCTCGCACTGCTGGGCGGCGTCGACGACTACCTGAAACTCACGGTCGACCGCCGCGCCGGCACGCGCGACGGCCTCCGAAGCTGGGAGAAGCTCGTTTTCCAGATCGCGTTGGGGGCGCTGCTCGCCGTCTTCGCGCTGCGGGAGGGGGCGTGGCAGGCGGAATACCTGCGCTGGAACGACATCGAGGCCGCGTATCGGCCGGCGTACAACGTGCTGATCCTGCCGTTCTACAAGTACCACCTGGCATTGCCGACGGTCGTTTTCGTCATTCTGGCAGTGCTGGTGATCACGGGGACCTCGAACGCCGTGAACCTGACGGACGGCATGGACGGGCTGGCCAGCGGCTGCATGGTGCTGACGGCGCTGGCGTTCATGATCCTCGCGTACGTCGTGGGCATTGCGCAGTACGCGTCGCCGCTCCAGTTCCCCCATATCAAGGGCGCGGCCGAGCTTTCCGTCATGTGCGGGGCCGTCGTCGGCGCGTGCCTGGGTTTCCTCTGGTACAACGCCTACCCGGCGCAGGTCTTCATGGGCGACACGGGCTCGCTGCCGCTCGGGGGGCTGATCGGCTATGTCGCGATCGTCACGCGCCTCGAACCGATGCTGCTCATCGTCGGGGGCGTCTTCGTCATCGAGGCCCTGAGCGTCATTATCCAGGTTTCGTATTACAAGTACTCCGGCGGCAAGCGGATCTTCCGCTGTACGCCGATCCACCATCACTTTCATCTGGGCGGCTGGACGGAAACGCAGACCGTGACGCGATTCTGGCTCCTGGCGGCCCTCTTCGCCGCATTCGCGCTGGCAACCATTAAACTGAGGTGACAGGGTGAGTGCCGTGAGCGAATTGCCGAGCGATGATGTCCTGGGGGTGGCCGGCGAGGGCCGGGTGGCCGCGCGCCGCCGGGCCGCCGCGCCGCAGGCGGCCGAAGCAGCCGACAGTCCCTACGCCGCGCCGGACCTGGTCGAGCGTTCGCATGACCCGTGGATTCTGCTGATCGCGGGAACGCTCATGGCGATCGGCGTGGTGATGGTCTATTCGGCGTCGGTGCGGCTCAGCGACCCCGCGCTGGACTGGTCCAACCTCTGGACCTCGCCGCTCCGGCAGTCGATCTTCGTCGCCGTCGCGTTCGTCCTGATGCTGATCGCCGCGCAGGTCGACTATCGGCTCTTCGCCTGGGAGAGAAAGACCGACGCGCGGTTCGCCTGGCTGCTATTCGGCCTCACCATCATCCTGCTCATCGTCGTGCTCATCCCGGGAATCGGCGTCCGCCGCCTCGGGGCCGCGCGCGCGATCCAGATCCCCGGGTTCGTCAGCTTCCAGCCGTCCGAGTTTGCGAAGCTCACGCTCTGCCTCTGGCTTTCGGCGTTTCTTACGCGGCCGGGGGCGGATCCGAGATCGCTCCGCGGAACGGTTCTGCCGGCGCTGATCGGATCGTGCGCGCTCATCGCGCTCGTGGGCATCGAGGACTTCGGGACGGCGGCGCTGCTGGGCGTCGTCATGTTCGGCATGCTCTACGTGGCCGGGGCGAAGCTCTGGCACCTGGGCGTCATCGGGCTGCTCGGAATTCTCGGCGGGGCGGGGCTGATCCTCTCGCGCGGATACCGGTCGCAGCGGCTGCTGACATTCTTCAGCGACACGCCGGATCCGCTCAAGGAAGGCTACCAGGTGACGCAGTCGCTGATCGCCATCGCCGGCGGCGGCTGGTGGGGCCGGGGGCTCGGCGGCAGCGTGCAGAAGCACGACTATCTGCCGCAGGACAACAACGACTTCATCTTCGCCATTCTGTGCGAGGAACTGGGCGTGGTCGGCGGGCTCTGCGTGATCTGCCTCTTCCTCCTGCTGCTGATCCGGGGCTGGCGGATCTCGTCCTGTGCATCCACCGGCTTCGGCCGGCTGCTGGCCGCGGGGATCACGCTCACCCTCGGGCTCCAGGCGGCCTTCAACATCGGCGTCGTGACCAACAGCGTGCCGACGAAGGGCATCTCGCTGCCTTTCGTCTCGGAAGGCGGCTCGGGGGTCATCTGCCTCGGGATCGCGGCCGGATTGCTCGCATCGGTTGCGCGTTCCCGGGTTCTCGGCCGGCCGGGTTGAGCGAACAAGCGGGGTCCTGACCGGCGACAATCCGCTTATCCAGACCGAAAACCGCTTGAAATCCGCGCGCCCGGGCGGGTATGCTCGGGCTGTTCGGGTCAGTTCATCCACTCCTTGACCTCTCTCTACGCTCGGAGGGCTCGCGATGCTCCAAGGAACCGCTGCGACCGTACGGCCGGCGCTGATCGTCTGCTTGCTTCCGTGGGTGGTGGTTCCGGTGCTCGGGGGACCACCGGATTCGCGTGACGTCGCCTCGCCGGAGGCGTTCTCCGCCGTGCGCGTGGGCAGCGCCGCCGAATATGGCGTGACGGACATCGCCGACGGCATCGTGATCCGGATGGACGAACGGCCGCTCGCCCATGTCGCGCACACGCTGTACCTGGAGACGGTGGACCGCAAGGCCGTGCGGCTCAACCTTACGCCGAACTCGATCCGCGATCCGATCTATGCGCTGCGAGAACAGCTCGCGGACGGTTCATGGCGCATCGTCGACCCCGGCCCGGAGACCACGTACACGGGGACGATCGCGAGCGAACGGGATGGATACGCCGCGGGTTCGTGGACGGACGAGGGGTTCCTCGGCTGCGTCAGTTTCTCCGACGGCGAGAAGCAGTGGGTCCAGCCGCTGGCCGATTTTCTTCCGGGCGCCGATCCGGCCCTGCACGTGGTCTATCGCGGGGTCGACACGCTCTGCGAGGGCTTCTGCGGCACGCCGGATGCGCCTGTCGCCGCGCAGCCGGAAGGGACTGCCGCGCCGCGCGGGGGCTGCGGCGGCTCGGTCTGCGTGGCGCAGCTCGCGTGCGACGCGGACTTTGAGTACTACACGGCCCGCGGCAGCAGCTCGCACGCGACGCAGGACCGCATCTTCGCGATCATCAACGTGATGAACCACCAATACGTCCGCGACGTGCAGATCACGCACGTGATCACGACCGTGCTGGTGCGGACGGCCGAGCCGGACCCGTACACGTCGAATATCAGTGATACGCTGGTGTGTCAGGTCGTGACGGAATGGACCAACAACCAGGGTGCGATCGTCCGCGACGTCGCCAAGCTCTTCACCGGCCGCGACATCAGCGGTTCGGTGATCGGCCAGGCGACGAATTTCGCCCAGATCTGCGATAACGACGGCTTCTGCACCAGCGGGCTCGACAACGGGGCGTACTGTTACTCGCAGAGCGATTTCAGCGCGACGTTTGCGTGCCAGACGGACCTGGCGGCGCATGAGATCGGCCACCTGTGGGGCGCCCACCATTGCAGTTGCCCGAATTCCACGATGAATCCGAGCATCACCTGCACGAACACGTTCAGCAACTCAGGCGGCCTTACGCCCGGCGAGATCGACGCGCATGCCGACTCGATCGCGTGCCTGACGGCCCTGACGAGTCCCCCGGCCAACGACCTGTGCACAGCGGCGACGATCCTGCCGGGCAGCGGCACCTATTCCGGAACGAACGCAAACTCGAGCACCGACGGCGGAGCGATCGGCTGCGGCCCCCTGAGCGGCAATCTCGGCGGCGGCCGCAACGACGTCTTCTGGCGGATCACGACGCTCGGCGCGGGAACGGTGTCGATCGACACGTGCGGATCTGACTTCGACACGATGGTGACGGTGCATACCGGCTGTCCGGCCACGCCCGAGAACCGGATTGCATGCAACGACGATTGCGGCGGGGCGTGCGGCGTCGATTCCTGCCTGACGTTCGCGGCGACGAGCGGCACGACGTACTGGATCCGCGTGGCCGGATACGCCGGCGCGACGGGCTCGATCACGCTCAACGTCGACGGGCCGTTTGCGCCGGGAAACAACGCCTGCGCGAATGCGTTCGCGCTGACGGCCGGGGCGACAGTCAACGGCTCCGTTGCGCTGGCGACGAACGACGGGTCGGCGAGTTGCGGGTCGAGTTCGAGCAACCCGGATGTCTGGTACACGTTCACGGCCGGCCCCTGCGGCGGGACGCTGACGGTCGATACGTGCGGCACGCACGACCGGCTGGCCCAGGACAGCGGGATGGACACGGTTCTTTCGATTCACTCCGGCTGCCCCGGCACGACGGGCAATCAGCTCGTGTGCAACGATGACGCGTCACCGGCGTGCGGCGAGGACGCGGGCCTGATTCGCGATTCGCGGGCTTCGGTCGCGCTCTCCGCGAACCAGACGGTGTTGATCCGCGTCTCTCACTTCAGCACCGCGATCGACGACGGCGTGGTTGTGCTGCACGCCACATTCAGTGAATCCCAGGTTGCGCCGACGATCGACGCCATCCCGAACGAATCGCATCCGTGCGGGGGGCCATACACGGGGCCTGCACCGCTGCTGACAAACCCGGCCTGTATGACTCCGGTGACGTGGTCGCTGACGACGGGCCCTGCGGGAATGACGATCAATCCGGCGACGGGGGTGGTGAGCTGGCCGACGCCGACCTCGGTGGGCTCGCCGCACCTCGTGGTGATTCGTGCGACGAATGACTCGGGGTTTGACGAGGAGCCCTGGAGCGTCGTGGTCGGGGCGATTCCTCCGGTCATCACGGCGATTCCGAATGCGACGATCCCGGCGGGCGCTGCCTATACGGGACCGACGCCATCCGTCACCGATCCCACCTGCATGAACCCCGTAACCTGGTCGCTCGACACGGGACCGGCCGGAATGACGATCAACGCGTCGACGGGCGTCGTAACCTGGCCGCTTCCGACCGATGTCGGCTCGCCGCACACGGTGACGATCCGCGCCACAAACGGCGCGGGGGCGGATACCGAAGGGTGGCGCCTGGCCGTGACGCCGCCCGGCTGTTCGCTGCCCGGTTGCGACAGCGGCGGCCTGGACGCCGATCTCGACGATGACTGTGAGATCACGCTCGCGGATCTCTCCGCGCTCCTGAGCAACTTCGGTACGGCGGGGCCGGTCGGCGACATCGACGGGAGTGGAACGGTCGATCTGAGCGACCTTTCGGGCCTGCTCAGTCGCTTCGGCAATATCTGCCATTAGCGGCGGCCGCGGTGCGCCCGTAGCGCGTCCTGGCGGCGGAGCATCACAATCGGCGCGGCCGTACGCGAAAAGTCGGCCGCGCCGATTTGCGTTTGGGCTTTCAGAGATCCGGGGCCCTCTGCGCCGACTCGCGTCGGCGGCCCGTTCATGCGAGAATAGTCCGATCGCTGCCCGCCTCGTTCGCGGCGTCGCAGCCGGGATTCGGCATGCACAGGCTTCCATTCGGCGCGGTGTCTCTCATTCTGATGCTCGGTTCGGCCCTGCTTGGGACGGCCGCGTGCGATCGGCCATCCGCCGGGCAGCCCGAGGCGACCGACAAGGGGGTCTCGCAGGTCCGTCTGGGCTATTTCGCGAACCTGACGCACGCCCAGGCCGTGCTGGGCGTTGCATCGGGGGAGTTTGCGGGTGAACTGGCGCCCGCGAAACTCGAGACGCGCATCTTCAACGCCGGGCCGTCGCTCATCGAGGCGGTTTTCGCCGGCGAAGTCGACATCGGCTACATTGGCCCGGGCCCGGCGATCAACGGGTTTGAGAAATCTCGCGGCAAGGGACTCCGGATCATCGCGGGGGTCGCCGCGAACGGCGTGGCGATCGTCGCCCGGAAGGATGCGGACATCCGCACGCTGGCCGACCTGAAGAACAAGCGCATCGCCACGCCGCAGCTCGGCAACACGCAGGACATCTCGGCAAGACACTATCTCCTGAAGACGCTCGGACAGACGGGCACCGAAAACGTGCTCCCGATCCCGAATGCGGAGCAGGCGGGAATGATGGAGCGCGGGCAGATCGACGCGGCCTGGGCGCCCGAACCGTGGGGAGCGCGCCTGATTGTCGAGACCGGCGCGCGGCTGATCGGCGAGGAAAAAGACCTCTGGCCGCACCAGGAATTCACGCTCGCGGTCATCATCACGACGCCCGAGTTTCTTCAGAAGCACCGCGACGTGGTTCGAAAGATGCTCACGGTTCATGCACGCTGGACGGAGCGTCTGACCCATCAGCGGGAAGAGGTGCTGCCGAAGCTGGGGGCGGCGCTGAATGAACTGACCGGGAAAAAGCTGCCCGCGGGCGTCTTTGAGCAGGCGCTGACCAGGACGAAATTCACGAACGAGCCGATGGAGGAGACGCTGAAGCTCTTCGCCCAGTGGGCGTATGACGTCGGGTTTGCCAAACAACCCGTCGACCTGACGGGCCTGGTCGACACGTCCCTGCTGCGCGAGCTGCCCTGAGACACCATGGCCACGTTTCCATCGACTGCGATCCACTCCGACTCGTCCGCGACGCTCCGCGGGCGGCTGGAGCTGCGGTCCGTGTCGCGCCGCTTTGATGCGACCGGCGCGCCGGCGATCGAGGCGATTGATCTCACGTGCGCGCCGGGCGAATTCGTCGTCGTCGTCGGGCCCAGCGGCTGCGGAAAAACGACCGTGCTGAACATCGCCGCAGGCCTGCTCGCGCCGACCGCGGGCAGCGTGTGGCTCGATGGCGCGGAAGTGCACGGGGCCGGGCCCGATCGCGCGATGGTATTTCAGGAACACGGGCTCTTTCCGTGGCTCAACGCCCTCGAAAACGTCGAATTCGGGCTGAAGATGAAGGGCCTGCCGCGGACCGAGCGCGAGGATCGCGCCGCCGCCGCCCTGAAGATGGTGCACCTGGCCCACTCGGCTCGGAAGCTGGTGCACGAGCTGTCGGGCGGCATGCGGCAGCGCGTCGCGATCGCACGGGCGCTCGTCATGGACCCGGCGGTGCTGCTGATGGACGAGCCGTTCTCGGCGCTCGACGCCCAGACCCGCACGCTGCTGCATGAGCAGATGCAGGATATCTGGGTGCGGACGCGGAAGACCGTGCTGTTCGTGACCCACTCGGTCGGCGAAGCGGTCCGGCTGGCCGACCGGGTGATCATCCTGCATTCCAGTCCCGGCCGCATTCGCCGCGAGGTGCGGGTCGACATCCCGCATCCGCGCGATTTCGACAGCAATGAAATCAGCGAGGTGGTCGGGATCATCCGCCGCGAGATCGAGGACGAGGTCAACCGTGTCAACAGCGAGCTCGCTGGTGAAATCCCGCGCGGTTAAGGTCGCCGCAATCTGGGCCGCGTTCTTCCTCGTCTGGGAGGGCGCCTACCGCATCGTCGGCTGGAAGCCGTGGCTCTTTCCCGCGCCGAGCCACGTCCTCGACGCCACGCTCGACATGCTGAACGTCGCCACCGCATTCGGCGAACCGCTCCACGACGGCTGGCCGTGGCGGCGGATGGGAGCCGCGCCGAGTTCCGCGCCCGCGAAAACACCGATTCTCGGCAGCCCGCTGCCTTCCGCAATCCTCGTCAGCGGGATGCGCCTCGTCATCGGCTTCGTCATCAGCCTGCTGCTTGGCGGCGTGCTGGGACTGCTGATGTGGCGGTACAAGTTCGTTAATTCTCTCTTCGGGCCGGTGTTTCTCGGCCTTCAGACGCTGCCGAGCGTCTGCTGGGTGCCGCTGGCCGTCCTGACGCTCGGAATCACGGAGGCAAGCATCGTCTTCGTGCTGATCATGGGCAGCTTCTTTGCGATCGCCATCGCCCTGCGCGACGGGCTGCACCAGATTCCCCCGATCTACAAGCGGGCGGCGCTGATGCTCGGTGCGCGGCACTGGAACCTGTACCGCTACGTCATGCTCCCGGCCGGGCTGCCCGCGACGGCCGCGAGCCTGCGACAGGGGTTTTCGTTCGCCTGGCGCTCGCTGATGGGCGGCGAACTCGTCTTCATGCTTCAGCGGCGGGGGCTGGGTTTCCTCCTGAACGTCGGACGCGATTTTTCCGACATCGCCCAGGTGATCGCGATCATGGCCGTGATGGTCCTCATCGGCACGCTCATGGACCGGCTCGTCTTCGCCCGGATCGAGGCCCGCGTCCGGAAGCAGTTCGGCCTGGCATGATCGGAATCGCCGCTTGTCGCGACTTCCGACGCCGCCTATTCTTCCTATGCGCGGGGCTCCACACCGTCACGTCGCCGACGGAATCGGCGGGTTCGGGAGAAATATCGCCATGCTGACATCGAATTCCCCCTGCGTGATCCGCTCATCCACATCGAAACTCGCGGCCTGCGCCCTCGGTGGCCTCGCCGCCCTCGGGCTGCTTGCCCCGCCTGCCAATGGCGAGGTGACCTCGTTTTCCGGCAAGGCCGACGCCCGCGTGACCGAATTCGTCTCCGGCGTCGTCGGCCAGCAGGGCTCGCAGGCGCTGACGCACCCCGACAGCCCGCTCCCGCTCCAGGTCGTCGCGCTCATCCGCAGTGAAGATTCGACGCAGTTCCCGTCGGCGGCGGCCGCAGCCGCCCAGTTCGCCGATCCGACCGAGCTGGACCAGGCGAACCCCGAAGAATTCGCGATCAACCTTACGCTCAACAGCGTGTCGCCCGAAATTACGTTCACGGCCTCCGCGCTCAGCCAGGAAACCCGCGGCGTCCTCTTCTCCTCCGGTGAACTCGGCCGCCGCTTTACCACGGGAACTACGGCAAATCTCTCCGGCCGCCTCTTCCTCGACGGAGCGCTGACCATTATCGCCGCCGACGCCTCGCGCGATCTGACCGGCGCGTTCGTCACGCTGCGCGTCTCGATCGACAAGATCACCTCGTCCGGAGAGGAGCGCGTCCTCGACGGTGCGCTGGAGCTCCGCGGGGCCCCCGGCGGAGAATCGACGGTCAACGTCTCCGGCGAGTTTCCGACGCGCGGCCTGCTGCTCACGAATCTCGGCGTTCTCAGTCCCGATTTCGGCTCCTTCCGCGTGCTCATCCTGCCGAATATCCAGGTGCCGTATCAGTACACGGCCGTGGTCGGCGAGCCCTTCGAGCTTCGCGCGACGGTCTCCGTCGACGCCGCCACCATCGCCGACAACGTCGGGGTCGCCGCTGTTCTCGGCACGCCGGCTTCGACGCTCAGCCAGGTCATCAACCTCACGAACGGCTCCGACGCCGCCGCGAAATTCGTCGACCAGATCGCCAAGGAACGCGAGAACCCCACCGGCGACCCGGTCTTCGATGAGCCGCCGGCTCTCGGTCTGTGCGGCCTGTTCGGCATCGAGGGCCTCGTCGGCCTCGCAGCGCTCGCGGGGATGAAGCGCACCTGCCGCCGCCGCCGCACGCTGAACTGACCCGACCAGGAGACCCCCGAGCCCGATGTTCTATCTCCGACTGATCTTCACGGCCGTCCGCAGCCTTGAGTCTCACTTTCTGCGCTCGCTGCTGGCCACGGTCGGCGTGCTGATCGGCGTCGGTTCGGTCGTCGCCTGCATGTCGATTCTCGAAGGCGCTCAGAATGCGATTCTGCGCGACTTGAACAAGCTGGGCTCGAAGACGCTTTACGTCACGCCCGCGCGGGCCCGCGTCGAGGGTCGCCAGGTCGGCGTCGCGCAGACGCTCGTGCTCGACGACGTGCAGACGCTGGAACGCGAACTCGGCGACGCGATCGAGATGATCTCGCCCGAGGCCCTGGGCGAGGCCACCGTCAAGTACTTCGAAAAGTCCGCTGATTACAGTGTCGTCGTTGTCAGCGACCGCTACTTCACCATCAACAATTTCAAAGCCAAGGTCGGCCGCACCATCAGCCGCGCCGAATCCGACGACGAACTGTCGCAGGTGGTCTGCCTCGGCCATGCCGTCGCCGAGAAGCTCTTCGGCGGCAGCGATCCGACGGGCCAGGTCGTCCGCGTCCGCAACTCGACCTACCGCGTGATCGGCGTCATGGAGAAGCGCGGCAATGTCGGCTTCGTCAATGCCGACAAGGCCGTTTTCATCCCGATCAAATCGGGGCTCAAGCGCTTTCTGAACCGCAAGTGGCTCAGTTGGATGACCATCGCCGTCGCGGATCAGGACAAGCTGCCCGAAATGCAGAAAAAGGTGAAGGCCATTCTCCGCAAGGCGCACCGCGTCCGCAGCGGCCAGCCCGACGACGTCGAACTCTTCACGCAGCAGGAGATCGTCGACCGCGTGAACGAATTCTCGCTGATCTTCAAGGCGGTCTTCTACAGTATCGCCGGCATCAGCCTGGTCGTCGGCGGCATCGGCATCATGAACATCATGCTCGTCTCCGTCACCGAGCGCACGCGCGAGATTGGCGTGCGCATGGCCGTCGGCGCGACCGGCTTTGACATCCTGCTCCAGTTCCTCGTCGAAGCGCTGATCATCAGCGCGCTCGGCGGCGGATTCGGCCTGCTCCTGGGCACGATGCTGGCCGACATTCTCGACAAGGTCCTCCAGGGCATGATCAAGACGGAGATCACCCTCTTCGTCGTCCTCGTCGCGCTGACCGTGACGATGTGCGTGGGACTCTTCAGCGGCATCTACCCGGCCTGGAAGGCCAGCCGCCAGAATCCGGTCGACGCGCTCCGCTACGAGTAGCCCGCGCGCCGGCGGCCGCCGCCCGTATCATGTCGCAGATGCGCCCGCTGCTCGCGTCCGTCTTCATTGTCTTTTGCGAATCGATGTGCTTCACCACTTCGCTCGCCGTCGTGCACGACTACGTCGGCGCGCTCGCCGGCGACGCGATGTGGATCGGCCTGATGTTCGCCCTTGTCTCCGGCCCCAAGGTCTTCGCCGCGCCGATGTGGGGCACGCTGTCCGATCGCTACGGCCGACGCCCCATTCTCGCGGTGAATACGGTCGGTACGCTCACCGCGTCCGTCCTCTGGGCTGTCGCACCGGGGATGTCCGGTCTCGCGCCGCTGCACTGGCTCGCCGTCTCCCGCGTCGTGCTCGGGGTCTTCGGCGGCCAGGCGGGCCTGACCATGGCCGTCGCCGCCGACGTCACGACACCCGAACGCCGCGCGGCCGGCATGGGACTTCTCGGGGCGGCCTTCGGCGCGGCGTTCACGTTGGGCCCGCCCATCGGCGGCTGGATCGGCGCTCGTTTCTCGAATGAAGCCGTCGGTTGGTTTTGCGCCGGGCTCCAGGCGCTCTCGCTTGTCACGATCCTGTTTTTCCTCCCCGAAACGGCCCGCAGTCTCGCGCGCCCGCTCACGACCCGGCCGACCCTCCCGCAGGCCTTCCGTGACGACATCGGCGGCATGATCACGCTCCTGCGGCCGGCCGTCGTCGTTCTTCTCGTCGTCACACTGCTCATGACGCTCGGACAGTCCTTCGTGTACAGCACGCTCGGCGAGTTTTCGAAGGCCCGGTACGGCCTCGACCGGCGCGCCGTCGGCTATGGATTCGGCCTGCTCGGACTCGTCGTGGTCCTCGTGCAGGGTGGCGCAATCCGGCCGCTCGTGCGGCGCTACGGCGAGCCGCCCGTCGCCCTTGTCGGATTCGTTATCACGATCGCCGGCCTCGTCGCGATCGGATTCTCCCCGGGGGCGACCGAACTCTTCGCAGCGACGGCGATCACGGGCGTCGGCATCGCCCTTTCCACGCCCTGCATCAGCGGACTCCTTTCCCGAAGCGTCGACGAGACGCGTCAGGGCACGCTCAATGGCCTCAATCAGGCGACGCTCGGGCTTGGCCGGGCGGGGGGAAGCTCGCTCGGCGGGGCGCTCCTCGACCGCTTCCCCACGGGGTCCGTCGTTTTCGGGACGGCCGCGGCGGTCGTCGCCGGGGCCGCGCTGCTCCTGCTGGGGCTGCACTCGCCCGCGACTCGCGAGCGCCGGTCGGCGGCGTGATAGCGCCGGTGCTGGCAGGGCGAC
Organism: Planctomycetota bacterium; assembly: GCA_045863555.1. Lineage (GTDB taxonomy): Bacteria > Planctomycetota > Phycisphaerae > UBA1845 > Fen-1342 > JACRLV01. Next base: position 82,046 of record BTUU01000018.1, read on the forward strand.
CCTGAATTCAATTCGCGGAACGCGATTTGCCCCCGAAGCCGCAAAAAAGCTGTGACTTGCCCGCCCCGTTGTGGCATAATGTGGGATCAGTGCGATGAGACATTCGGCGACCATCTTCGCGTGTACGCTGTTCACGGCCTGCGCCGCCGCGCAGATCGCGAGCACGCCCGCCGTTTCGTCGCCAAACGGTCATGCCCCGCCCGCCCTGGCCGCGCTGGGGCGGATTCGGCCGGTCGAGCTTGCGGACGTCGTATTTGAAACCACCCTCCGTCATCCCGCGGGGGCCGCGAGCTGGATCGGCCGCGTGCCGTCCGACGCCGCGAGCCTGGTCGTGATCACGCAGGTCGGCGAAGCGCTGTCGGGCTCGATCTGGCGGCGCGACGGGGCATTCGGTCTGGCGGCGGCGATCACCCCGGACGGCCGGATCGAGAACCTGGCGATCACGCGCCGGGCCGCGAGTGAGGTCCTCTCGTGTGGAAACGGTCTGGGCGTCGCTGCACCGACGCGGGCGCACGCCCCCGATGCTCCGATCGCCGTGCCGCCGGCCGCACTGCCGGGGCGCGGCGGCTCGCCTCGCGGCGATTGTGCATGCAGCGAATCCGCCGCGCGGATCGATGTCCTGTGCGTCTACACACCCGCCGCCGTCGCGGCCGCGGGGGGGTTGGAGGCCCTCCAGGCTCGGGTCCAGAACGGTCTCGACAGCACAACGGCCGTGATCGCCAACAGCGGCGCGGGCGCGACGGTCATGCACCTGGCCGCGTTCGTCGAGGTGGCGTATGACGAGGCGGCGCCGACCTGGGGCGACCACCTGATCCGCGTCGCGGATCCCTCGGACGGAATTCTCGACGATGTGCACGATCTGCGCAACCAGTTCGCCGCCGACCTCGTTGCGCTCTTTGTCGACGATCCCCGCTTTACCGGCGGCCAGGCCTATTACGCCCCGTTCTGGCCGGAATCCGCATTCTCCGTGAACAACTGGCGTGCGGCCGGAGAGGGCAGCCTGACGCTCGCGCACGAGTTTGGGCACAATTTCGGATGTGCGCACGACCGCGAAAACGCGGACGCCGGGGTCTTTCACTTCGGGTTCGGCCACCATTTCGACTTTGGCGGCGAGGAACTTGGATCGGTGATGTCGCTGGTCGGTGAGACGGTCCCCTATTTTTCAACGCCGCTCCTGCTTTACATGGACGGACCGCCGCTGGGCGTGCCCTTCAGCGAGCCGTTTCCGACGGCGAACGCACTCGTCGTCGAGCGCGCCCGCTGGGCCGTGGCGAATTTCCGGGACGGCCCCGCGGTCGCGGACTGCAACGGAAACGGGATCGACGACGCGGCCGACATCGCCGGCGGAACGAGCCTCGATCTCAACGGCGACTGCCGGCCGGACGAATGCGAGATCCGCGTCTATGTGGACGGCAGCGCCGCGCCGGGCGGCGACGGCTCCTCCTGGGCCCGCGCCGCGAAGGACCTCGATACTGCCCTGGAACTCGCCCGCATTCCCTGTTCGAACGTCAGCGAAGTCTGGATCGCCGATGGAATCTACGTCCCTGGGCGGGGCGCGGGCGATCCGGCCGCCCGCTTCACTCTTCGCTCGGGCCTGCGGATCTACGGCGGATTTCAGGGCCAGTCTCACCCAACCGGCGGAGAGACGACCCTCGCCGAGCGGAACCCGATCATCCAGATGACGGTCCTCAGCGGCGAGATTGGCGACCCGGACGCGCTGTTCGACAACTGCACCACGGTCATCGAAGCCGTTGACGTCGATGCGTTCGCGCTGCTCGACGGACTCACAATCGAGCGGGGATATTCCGGTTCCGGCGGCGGCGCGGGGCTGGTTTGCGTTCGGGCGAGCCCGAAGATTCGAAACTGCCGCTTCCGCGATCATTTCGCGGCCGGCGCGGGCGGGGCGCTGCTCCTGTTGGAGGGGTCGAACCCCGTGATCGAATCCTGCCACTTCGAGGGGAACGCGACCTACCAGTCGGGTGGCGCTATTGCGGCGCTTGACGGCAGCTCGCCCACGCTCCGGACGACCGTTCTGGTCAGCAATACCGCAGGGTGGGGCGGTGCGATCGCCGCGACGGCGGATTCATCGCTCGAGCTCGTCGGCTGCAATTTCGCCTTCAACTCCGCGGCGCAGATCGCCGGAGCGGTGGATCTGGCCGCGGGCGCCGGCGCTGTCGTTTCGAACTGTGCGTTCATCGGAAACTCCGCGGGCGATTCGGCCGGCGCGGTTTCCGTCGGTTCGGGCGCGGTCGCGGAGTTCGGTGACTGCGCCTTCATCGGCAATTCGGCCGCGTATGTCGGCGGGGCGGTGGCCAGCTTCGGCGGCGGGGTGGTCATCCAGGACGGCGAATTCCGGATGAACCAGGCCGACTACGGCGGAGCGCTCGCCGTGCTGAGCGCGGCCGAGGTTGAAGTCTCGCGCACCACCTTCAATGACAACATGGTCAGCCTCGGCGGCGGGGCGTGCGAGGTCTGGGGTGCGGCACTCGACCTCACCGACTGCGACTTCATCGCCAACTCCGCATCCGCGGGCGACGGCGGCGCGTGCCGGGTGAATGCCGGGTCATTGATGAACTTCGTACGTTGCCGGTTCGACGACAACGCCGCACTGGCCGGCGGGGCCGTGCAGATCTGGGATTCCGATGTTCGCATCGTCGGGGGTGAATTCGCGCGAAACATTGCCGTCGCCGACGGCGGGGCGATCGCCGTCGCCGCCGGGCCGGAGTCGGCCGCCGCCGTGGCCGTGGACGGTGCGGTCTTCCGGCTCAACCGCGCGTCGACCGGTTCGAGCGGCGCGGTCAGCGTCTGGAACGCGGACGCCACGATCCTCAACGCCCTCTTCCGGGCGAACGAGGCCCATGTCAGCGGCGGAGCGATCGGTGCATTCAACGGCAGCACGCTCGCGCTGACGAACTGCACGCTTCACGGCAGCACGGCGCTTGAATCCGGCGGTGGGATTGTCGCATACGATTCGCCGGTATCGCTCTCGAACACGATTCTCTGGCAGAACGTCAGTGGCGAAGCGTGGCCCGAGGACGCCCAGATCCGATGCTTCGGAACGCCGCCCGCCATCGCGTATTCCTGCGTGGAGGGGTGGAGCGGCGTGCTGGGCGGCACGGCGAATTTCGGCTTTGATCCGCTGTTCGTCGATGCTCAGGCGGGCGATTACCGGCTCGCCGCGGGGTCACCCTGCATCGATTCGGGGAGCGTCATCCTGACGCCGGCCGATGCGCTCGACCGCGATGTTGACGGCGACGTGGACGAGTCGCTCCCGTGGGACTGCGCCGCCAGCGCCCGCTTCGCCGATATCCCGGCCGCCGCGGATTCCGGGGAGATCGATCCCGCGCGGCCCGAGCTACCGACGGTGGATCGCGGCGCTTTCGAATCGCTCCCGACGGCGTGTCCGGGCGATGTGGATGACGATGGACGCGTCGACCTGTCAGATCTCGCCACGCTCCTGGGCCACTACGGCACGCCGTCCGGCGCCCTGGAATCAGAAGGCGATCTCGACGGCGACGGTGACGTCGATCTCTCCGATCTCACGCTGCTGCTCGCGAATTTCGGTACCGTCTGCTGATCTCCGGATTCCCCGTTCACGATCTGCGCCTGCCACTGGCGGCGCGCGAATACAGGGATCGTCGAAAAGAGCGCACTTCGGCTGTTGAAGCGCTCTGCGCCGCGTGCCCTTCTGGAAACTGGATTCAGCACAGGAAGACGGCCAAGGCGCTGACTACATGTGCAGGCCGCCGTCCACCGACAGGACCTGCCCGGTGATGTAGCTCGCATCCGGACCGGCGAGGAAGCGGACGACCGAGGCGATCTCGGCGGCCGACCCGAAACGCTGCATCGGGATCAGCGGCTTGACGGTCTCCTTGACCTTGTCGGGCAGGACGTCCGTCATGTCGGTCTCGATGAAGCCCGGCGCGATCGCGTTGCAGAGCACGCCGCGCTTGGCGAGTTCCTTGGCGACCGACTTGGTCAGGCCGTTCATTCCGGCCTTGGCCGCGGCGTAGTTCGCCTGTCCCGCGTTGCCCGAGAGGCCCGAGAAGCTGGAGATGTTGATGATGCGGCCCCGGCGCGCCCGGACCATGTACCGCGACGCGGCGCGCATGAGATAAAAAGCGCCTTTGAGGTTCGTATTCAGCACCGCGTCGAACTGGTCGTCCTCCATCGTCATCAGGAGGCCGTCCTTGGTGATGCCCGCGTTGTTCACCAGGATATCGAGGTGCTCATGCCGGGCCGCGATGTCGTCGACGACCTTGTCGCACGCCGCCCGGTTCGTCACGTCGAGCGCGACCGGCACGATCTGCGCCTTCACGCCAGGCGCTTCCGCCACCCAGGAGTGGATCGCGTCGAGGTTTCGCGCGGCTGCGTAGACCAGCGCGCCTTCGCGCGCCAGCGACTCGCAGATCGCCCGGCCGATGCCGCGCGATGCGCCGGAGACAAGCGCGATCTGGTCCTTCAGAAACATCCTGCACCTCTTCGATCCGTCAGGCCGCGGCTTCGCGAGCCGCGGCGATTCGTCGATCCGTCAGGCTCCCGTGGCCGCGCTCGCCGGAGCAAGGTCCGCGGCCTTGCTCAGGTTCGTCACCTTCGCCGCGCGGTCGATCTTCCGCATCAGTCCGGTGAGCACCCGGTTGGGACCGACTTCGTAGAATGCCGTAAAACCGTCGCGAATCAAGCGCTGGCAGCAGGCCTGCCACCGCACCGGGCTGAACACCTGCCGGTAGAGCGAATCCCGGATCGCGGCCGGAGCGCCGTGATAGTCGCCGTCGACGTTGGCGATCACCCTGCATCTCGGCGGCCTGATCTCGGCCGCTTCGAGCACCGGCCGCAGTCCGTCGGCCGCGGGCTTCATCAGGTCGCTGTGGAACGCGCCGGCGACTTTCAGCACGACCGCCTTCCCGCCGAACTGCTCGGCGGCGGCCGCGGCCGCATCGCACGCCGCCCGGTCGCCGGAGATGACGATCTGGCCGGGGCAGTTGTAGTTCGCCGGGCGAACCTTGCCATGCGGCGCGACGTGCTCGCAGAGGGAAAGCACCTGATTCTCGTCCATGCCCATGAGCGAGACCATGCCGCCGTTCGAGGCCTCGGCGGCCGCCTGCATGAGCTGTCCGCGGCGGTGGACGAGCCGGAGCGCGTCCTCGAACGACATGGCGTCGGCCAGGTGCAGCGCGGTGTACTCGCCGAGGCTGAGCCCGCCCATCGCGGCGATGGCGTCCGAATTGATGAGCCCGGCTTCGACGGCGGCGCGGTAGATCGCGACGCTGGTCGTGAAGATCGCGGGCTGCTGGATGTCCGTGGCTTCGAGCCGTTCGGCGGGTCCGTCAAAACAGAGCGACGAGAGCGAAAAACCGAGAATCCGGTCGGCCTGCGCGAAGACGGCCCGCGCGACGGGATGCGCTTCGGCGACGTCCTTGCCCATCCCGACGAGTTGTGCGCCCTGACCGGGGTAGATTGCCGCGTGCATGCTTACACCCTCACGAGCAGCGAGCCCCACGTCAGACCGGCCCCGAACGCGACCATCATCACCAGGTCGCCGCGGTTGATGCGCCCCGCTCGCAGCGCTTCGTGCAGCGCCAGCGGAATCGACGCGGCCGACGTGTTCCCGTATCGGTCGATATTCACCATCACCCGCTCGAGCGGAAATGCGAGCCGCTCGCACGCGCTCTCCATGATCCGCAGGTTCGACTGATGGGGGATGAGCAGCTTGACCTCGGCCGCGGTCGCGCCGACGTCCTCCAGCGTCTTCTCGAACAGCTCGCAGAACTGCGTCACGGCGAATTTGTAGATCTCGCGGCCTTTCATGCGCATGTAGTGCAGCCGCTCGTTCACGGTACGCGTCGATGCCGGTTCGGCCGAGCCGCCCGCGGGCACCCAGATCGCCATGGCCCGCTGGCCGTCCGAACCGAGGCGGGCCGCGAGAATTCGCCGTGCCGGATCGGTGCTCCGCCGCAGCACCGCCGCGCCCGCGCCGTCGCCGAAGAGAATTGCCGTGGAGCGGTCTTCCATGTCCGTAATGTGCGACAGACATTCGGCGCCGACGACCAGCGCGTTCTTCGCGAGACCCATGTGCACGTACTGCGCCGCCGTCACCATTCCGTATACGAAGCCCGAGCACGCGGCCGCGAGGTCGAACGACGGGACCCAGCCGCAGCCGAGCGCCGCCTGCAACTCGCAGGCGGTGGAAGGCAGGGGGTGATCGGGGGTGATCGTGGCCGTGAGGATGAGGTCGATGTCGGTTGCCGGCACGCCGCTGTCGCGGAGCGCTTCCGCGGCGGCCGCCCTGGCGAAGGTCAGCGTCGATTCTCCGGGACCGGCGATGCGGCGCTCGCGGATGCCGGTGCGCTGGACGATCCAATCGTCGGAGGTTTCGAGGCGCGCCGCGAATTCGGCGTTGGTGACGACCTGCGCGGGGGCTGCGCCGCCCGTGCCGGCGATCTCAACCGGCCAGTCGAGCTTCATTCAGCCCCCTCGCGCACTCCGGCGAGATCCTGGGCCATGAGGTCGATGATGCCGAGGCGGACCTGCTCGACGGCGACGCGGATCGCATTGGCGATGGCCCGCTGGTCGCTGCGGCCGTGGCAGATGATCGCCACCTTGCGCAGGCCGAGCAGCGGCGCTCCGCCGTGCTCGGCGAAGTCGTGCCGCTTCCAGATGCGCTCGACGACCGGCTCGAACTGCTTGGCGAGTTCGGGGCCGCTCTCCTGGAGGAGTTCGTGGCGGATGGTCTTGAAGAGGCCTTCGGCGAGGCCTTCGGTCAGCTTCAACGTGACGTTGCCGGTGAATCCGTCGCAGATGAAGACGTTTCCGGCGCCGGCGAAGATGTCGCGCCCTTCGACGTTGCCGATGAACGTAAGGGCGGGATCATCGCGCATCAGCGCGAAGGCCTCTTTGACGAGCGTATTGCCCTTGCCGGCTTCTTCGCCGATCGAGACGATGCCGATCTTCGGATCGTCGATCTTCAGCACGACCTTGGCGTAAACCGCGGAAAGCCGGGCGTATTCGTACAGGTGGCGCGGCTTGGGGGCGACGTTTGCGCCGACGTCGCAGATGATGACCGGTCCGTGAAACGTGGGCATCAGGATCGCGATGCCCGGCCGCGAGACGCCGTCCATCGCGCCGATCTTGAGCTGGCACGCGCCGGCGAACGCGCCCGTGTTTCCCGCGGAGATCAGCGCGTCGACGAGGTCCTTCGCCCCGTCATTAGCCATCCGCACGATCGACGAGTCGCGCTTCTGGCGCAGGCCGTCGACCGGCGAATCGTCCATCCCGATGACCTGCGTGCAGTGCTCGAATCGGATGCGCGAGTCGCTGAATCCGATCGCCCCGCACTCGGCCTCGACCGTTTCCTTGGGACCGTACAGAACGAGCGTGTCGTCAGGGCCGAGGAATTTCATCCCCCGGGCTGCGCCGCGGATGATCTCGCGCGGCGCATGGTCCCCGCCCATGGCGTCCAGGGCGATTCGCATAGGGTCTAGGACTCCTGCGAGCCGAGTTCAATCTTGGTATGCGTGTTCACGTAACCGCAGTTCCCGCAGCTGCAATGCGGCAGCTTCGCCTGGCCGCACTGGGGGCATGCGATCAGGTGCACGGGCTTGAGTGCATGGTGCGAGCGGCGGGTCCGCTTGCGGTGCTTGGTCTTTTTGTGTACCGGTAACATGGTCTCTCCACCCAATCCCGAGGCCGGCCGCCGCTCATTCACGCCGGCCGGCGGCCCGACGGCAGCCGGGGTCATGCTGCGGCAGCCGAGACCCGCCAACACTACGGTCGGGGCGGGGGGCTGTCAAGCAATGGTCGCCCGCGGCGCGCCGCGGACTCGTCCTGTACGTTTCATGAACCGTCGTCGCGCCGGAGTGCGGTTTCACGGTCCTCTTCAACAGTCGCCCGGTCTTGACGCCGATGAGTTCTTTGCATAGGTTGATACGCCCGAGTTCGCATGACGACGCGCGTCGGCGAGGCCGGGCTGGCCGGTCAGGTAGCTCAGCTGGTAGAGCATGGCACTGAAAATGCCAGGGTCACCGGTTCAAGTCCGGTCCTGACCACTTGGAGAGGGTTGGAAGTAGGGACGGGAGAAGCCCAAGGATCGGGGCAGAAGCACCCAGGGAAGGGAAAAAGCACGGGGCCGTAGCTCAATTTGGGAGAGCGCTTCCATGGCATGGAAGAGGTCGTGAGTTCGAACCTCATCGGCTCCACGTCGATTTCTGAACCAAGGCAAGGCGGTCGGGGTCTTCCCGGCCGCCTTGTCCCTTTCCCGGACCGCCGGTAAACCACGCGGCGGAGCAGAGCGGGCCGGGGAGCTTGGAATGACGCACATCGCGCTACTGCGAGGCATCAATGTCGGCGGAAAGAACAAGCTGCCGATGAAGGACCTTGCGGCGCTCTTCACGGATGCGGGCGCGCAGGCGGTGCGGACGTACATCCAGAGCGGAAACGTACTCTTCGATGCACCCGCGAAGTCCGCGTCCGCCGTCGCGCGCCAGGTCGCCGAGGCAATCCAATCGCGATTCGGGATCAGCGCGCCGATCGTGATCCGATCGGCCGCCGAACTCGCCGCCACGATCGGCGCGAACCCATTTCTGAAAGCGGGCGCGGCCGAATCATCCCTTCACATCGGTTTCCTCGCCGACATGCCGAATCCAGCGGCCGTGAAGGGGCTCGATCCGGCCCGCTCGCCGGGGGATTCGTTCGAAATCATCGGCCGCGAGATTTTCCTGCACGTGCCAAACGGCGTCGCGCGCACGAAGCTGACGAACGCGTGGTTTGATTCGCGGCTCAGGGCGGTAAGTACCTTCCGCAACTGGAGAACCACTCTTAAGCTCGCTGAACTTGCATGACCGATACGGTGTGGGACGACAGGTACATCGATCGATGTCCAGTTCCCTCATCGGGCCGAAAGCGAGCGTGCGGCCCGATGGTCCATCGGGTTCGCCGTGTATGATCCCTTCTGATGGGCACCCGCCAGAAGAGTACGCGCTTCGAGTTCATCGGCTATGCGTCATCGGCCGCACTCATAGTCCTCGCACTTGTAAGTTGGTTACGAGTTCTCAATCTCGAAATTCACCTGAAGGAAAGCTACGAATTCGGCATGGGCGGCGGGTGCGTCTATTTCGCCAGGCTCGATCCATTCTTCATTCGGCCGCCGCGTCCGACTGGTTGGGGAATCCGCGTAGGCGAAGACCACTGGGAATACCAGCCGTGGAACGCGCGTTTTTTCTTTTCGATACCGACCAGCGTCCTCTTTTGCTTGACGTTTGGTCCGGCATTCGCATTTTCGTATCGTCGTCGAGTATTGGCAGCCCAGACGCTACGCAAATCCGAGCGAATGCAGAGTCGGATCGCAAGGGCAACAGCGCTGTTTCCGTTCGCGCTCGTGCCCTCGTTCGTCATCGCGGCCGGCGTTGTTACGGTTTTCGCGGGCCGCAGTTGGCCGCAGTCGGACATAGCCATCGTGGCGTTTGCAACCGTCGCCGGCATCATGACGTTCCTCATGCTCCGCTTTGCCGACATGAAGCTGATGCCGATTGAGAACGACTGCGGTCACTGTGCAAGCTGCGGTTACGACCTCACAGGAAACGAATCCGGCCGGTGCCCCGAATGTGGCTCGACGACCCCGTCGCAGCGCGCCTCACCCCCACCGAACCGAGCAGAATCCCCCCAAATCCGCTAAACTACGCCATTGCCGAAGCGGCGCTGGTTTCACGCGCCGCAAGGCTCCAATACTGATCAATATGATCGCGTTTTCCCAAGGAACGGGACACGAATGAGCGAACCGCCGACACCCCCCACGACGCCGAACCCGCCTGCATCGCCGGCGCCCGCCCCGGGCAACCTGGTGACGCCGATCACGCAGGAGATGCAGGAGTCGTATCTCACGTACGCCATGAGCGTCATCATGGCCCGCGCCCTGCCTGACGTGCGCGACGGCCTCAAGCCCTCGCAGCGGCGAATCCTCGTCGCCATGCACGACCTGAACCTGCGGCCGGGCAGCAAGCACCGAAAGTGCGCCAAGATCTGCGGCGACACGAGCGGTAACTATCACCCGCACGGCGAAGGCGTCATCTACCCCACGCTCGTCCGCATGGCCCAGCACTGGGCGATGCGGCACCTGCTCGTCGACCCGCAGGGCAACTTCGGCTCGATCGACGGCGACCCGCCCGCGGCCATGCGCTACACCGAGGCCCGCCTGGCCCACCCGGCCGCCGACATGCTGGCCGACATCGACCAGGAGACGGTCGATTTCGAGCCGAACTATGACGGCACGCTGAAGGAACCCGTCGTCCTGCCGAGCAAGTTCCCGAATCTGCTGGTGAACGGCTCGGAGGGCATCGCCGTCGGCATGGCCACGCGCCTGCTGCCGCACAACCTGGCCGAGATCTGCGATGCGATCGTCGCGGTGATCGATAAGCCCGACATCGCCACCGAAGAGCTGATGCGCTACGTCCTCGGCCCCGACCTGCCGACCGGCGGCGTCATTCACGGCCGGCAGGGCATTTTCGACGCCTTCGACACGGGCAAGGGCTCGATCGTCGTCCGCGGCAAGATGCACGTGGAGCAGCTCAAGAACGGCCGCGAGCAGATCGTCGTCGACGAGATTCCGTATGGCGTGCTGCTGCCGACGATCAAGGAGCGGATCAACGACGCGGTCGAATCGGGAAACATAAAAGGCATCGACGACATGCGCGACGAGTCCGGCCGACAGTCGCTCGTGCGCCTCGTCATCACGCTCAAGAAGGACGTGAATCCGGATGTCGTGATCAACCAGCTCTGGCAGTTCACGCCGCTCCAGAGCAACCTGCACATGCTGAACATCGTGCTGGTCAATCGCGTGCCCAGGCAGCTCGGCCTGCGGGCGCTGATCCAGGCGTTCATCGACCACCGGGCCGAGGTCATCCGCCGGCGCACGCAGTACCTGCTGCGCAAGGCGCGGCAGCGGGCGCATATTCTCGAAGGGTTGCTGCTGGCGGTCTGCTCGATCGACGAGGTCATCAAGATCATCCGCTCGTCGCAGAACGTCGAGGAAGCGCGGCAGCGCTTGATGACCGAAGTCCGCATCTACCTGATGCCCGAGAGCGTCAATCGGCTCGAAGGGCGCGCGGCGGACTACGTGCGGGGCCTCGAAGCGTCGCAGCGCGGCCTGACGCGCACGCAGGCCGACGCGATCCTGTCGATGCAGTTGCGCAAGCTGACCGGGCTGGAGATTTTCGAACTCGGAGCGGAGTACAACAAACTCTGCGACGAAATCGCCGATTACGAGATGATCCTCTCCGATCACCGGCTGGTGCTCGATATCATCTCCGAGGACATGCGCGAGCTCAAAGAGCGGTACGGCGAGCCGCGGCGGACGCAGATCGAGGCCGCGGTCGACGACATCCACATGGACCAGCTCATCGCGCAGGAGCAGGTCATCGTCTCGATCTCGCACATGGGCTATGTCAAGCGCGTGCCGCTCGACACCTTCCGCGGCCAGGGTCGCGGCGGCAAGGGCGTCAAGGGCACCGACGCGAAGGATGAAGACTTCATCGAGCATCTGCGCGTCGCGTCAACGCACGATTACATGCTGTTCTTCACGAACCGCGGCCGCGTCTACTGGCTGCGCGTGTATGACCTGCCGAGCATGGGGCGCACGAGCCGCGGCCGGTCGCTGGCGAACCTGCTGACGATGCAGACGAACGAGCGGCACGTGGCGATCCTGCCGGTCAGCGCGTTCGAAGAGAAATTCGTCTTCTTCTGCACGGAAAAGGGCGTGGTGAAGAAGACGCCCCTGTCGGCGTTCAGCAATCCCCGGCCGAGCGGCATCCAGGCGGTCACGCTCGACCCGGACGACTCGCTCATCGGCGTCGGCCTGACCGACGGTCAGCAGGAGATCGTCATCGGCACGCGGCTGGGCATGGCATGCCGGTTCAACGAGGACGACGTCCGGGCGATGGGCCGGACGGCCCGCGGCGTGCGCGGCATCGACCTCGCGGCGGATGATAGGGTCGTCGATCTCGTCGTCATCTCGCCGGGGATGAGTCTGCTGACGGTCTGTGAAAAGGGCATGGGCAAGAAGACGGACATCGACGAATACCGCCTGACGAAGCGCGGAGCCAAGGGCGTCATCAACGTGCGCGTGACGGAAAAGAACGGCCCGGTCGTGGCGCTGCGGGCGGTGACGAGCGACGACGAGCTGATGCTCATCACGGGCAAAGGCGTGCTGCTGCGCATGAGCCTCGACCAGCTCCGCGACATCGGCCGGGCGACGCAGGGCGTCAAGCTGATCCGCGTCGAGGACGACGACACGGTCGTCGCGGTGGCGAAGATGATCAGCGAGAAGGACGAAGAGGCCGCTGCGACGGGGCAGCCGCCGGCGGAGCCGCCGAAGGGTGAGCGTGCGGAGGAGAAGCCGACGGCGACGGATGAATCGCTCGAATCAGACGACGAAGCCGCCGACGAAGACGGCGGCGAGCCGCCGGCGGGCGAGTGAATCTCCCCACATGAGTGATCCGCAGTTCGGCTGTTGATCACGGGCGGCCGCGGATCGATCGCTTGCGTTCTCGGGCGCCTGCTGGTCACGGTTAGCCGAGCCCGTTCGGGCGTCGGCCAGGGCGGCCGTTCCAATCTCCGCCTCCTTTTCTATCCTCCCGTTGCGATCCCCGTGATATGCTTGGGGTGAATGCTCTGCGATATTCCATCGCACGGCCTCCCGACTCCGAATGACGATCAGCCGTTTCGTTTCACACGACCAGAGGAGACTCCGATGGCCACGAACGATCCCGCGCTTCTCGATCGCATCATGAGTTTCGACATCGACGGCGGACCCGCGACGCTTGGCTTCGACCGGCGGCTGGCCCGCGAGTGCAACTGGCCGCTCAACTATGCCCGGCGGGTGATCGGCGAATACCGGCGGTTTCTGTACCTCGCCATGACCGCGGGCCATCCTGTCACGCCGTCGGACGAAGTCGACCAGGCCTGGCACCTGCACCTCGTCTACACCCGCAGCTACTGGGAGCGCCTGTGCCGCGACGTACTCCCGCGGCCGCTGCACCACGAGCCGACGCGCGGCGGACGAAGCGAAAGCGCGAAGTTCGACGACTGGTATGCTCGCACGCTCGAATCGTACGCGGCCGCGTTTGGAGCTGCCCCGCCGGCCGACATCTGGCCGGCCGCGCAGCAGCGCTTCGACTCCGGGCGACGGTTCGAGCGCGTGCGCAAGGCGGATTGCTGGATCGTCCGCAAGCCGCGCCTGCGGTCGGTTCTACCTGCGGCGGCGCTCATCCTGCTGTCGCCGCTGGCGGTCGGGCTCCTGGCGGCCGGCGAGGGCGGCGTGGCCTGCGGGCTGTTTGCGCTGGCCGCGGCGGTGATTCTCTTCGTCGGCCTGTTCGCCCGGAGCGTCAGCGCGGCCGGACCGGCCGGTCGGAAGGACGGGCGGGACGGAGGATCCAGTTGCGGGGCCGCGTGCGGGACGGGCAGCGGCGGGCGATCTCACGGCGGACTTTGGGGAGCGGGTACGACCGCATCACAAGGCCCCGCGGATGTGTCACCGGACCCGGGCGGCCCGCATCGGACGCCCGCGCCCGGCCGGCTTGACGTGCATGATGTTGAGGGCGGCGAATCGAGCGAGGCCGGCGCGGGGGATGCGGGAGGCGGCGACGGTGTGGCAGGCGACGGGGGAGCCGGCGACGGCGGCAGCGGTTGCGGGTCGGGGTGCGGGGGCGGATGCGGGGGATGAGTGGCTGTTGCGTGGAATTGGGGAGTCGCGGACGTCGTCGTTGTAACGCACTCGAATAACGGGACATGCTGACGCGGAGTACCGCGAAAGCATGCCACCGAGCGCGTGTATTGCGCGACTCAGAACGCGCTCTGTTCGATGAGTTCAAGCCGAAGACGGACCAGCCGGTGTGCGTTCATATTCAGGAGGCGCGCCGTAGCTCGACCGGTCGGCGTTACGCCTACGACGATCCCGCGCTCGATGGTGAAGTGGGCATCCCACTTGTCTCTTCGCGGGTTGAACAAGGCGGCGAGTTCCCTCGAATCCGGATCGATGCTCACCAGATTCGGACCTTTGTGATAGTTGCATTCGCTGCAGGCCCAGGCCAGCGAGTCTGGGGAATCTGACCATTCATCGAGATGCTGACGGGCGATGATGTGATCGACGTGAAACACGAGGTACGGAAGACCGCGCTCGGGGAAGCGGCAGTATTCGCAGCGCCGCCCGGCTCACTCCCGGACAACCTCGCGAGTCCTCGGGTCCACGCATCAGCCGTCGAGTTGGTAGTTCTGACGCGCTTTGGCTTGTAGCAGGCTGATGATCTCGGCATCATCGAGGTAGGCTCGATACTCCGCGTCCTCTTCCGGCGCCAGCTCGCCGCGGTTAGCCTTCCTGCCCAGATCTTCAATCCGGTCGCGGAGCTCTTCGTCGACCGTCCAGTGAATAAGCCGCTCCGCGCTGGCGCGCGGAAGCCAGCCGGAATCTGGATTCAGAAACTGGTCCAAAGCGCTCAGAGAAGCCATGCCTGCATTCTAGCGCGACGTGCGGTCGTTATCCACCTGATCTTGCGTGACGCGATGAGCCGCGCGGATGAGCCTCGCGACGACCGGGCTTCCGAAAGTCAATCGGATGAGGATACTGACATCAAAGGCCGCGCGCACGCAACACCTCGCGGCGTGCCTCGTGAACCAGCCGCTGGCCCCTGAACGAACGAACGAGCCAGCCGATAACCGGTGCACGGCGGCTATGCCCGCGGCCATTCCCAATACACGAACCAGGAGTTCCCGGCTCTGCGAGCAGAGCGCTCCGCCCATGAACCGCGTTATCCCAGATTCCGCAGCGCATGCACGACCTTCAGCCGCACGGCCAGCAGCGCCGGCCACAGCCCCGCGACAAGCCCAACGCCCAGCGCGATCAAAAAGCCGGTGCGGCAGACCTCGAATGGAATGTCGAGGTACTGCACGAGCGGGATCGTCACCTCGCGCAGCGGCGTGTGCGTGAATGCGTACCACGGCACGGCCACGCCGACCAGGCCACCGACGGCGCAGAGGATCACGGACTCGGCGACGACGAAGCCGCACACCGTCGCGCCGCTGAAGCCCATCGCCTTCATCGCCGCGTACTCGCCGATCCGGTCGCGGAAATTCATGCTCATCGTGTTCGCGGCGGCCATGATCGCGACGAACACCGTGACGATGGCGAGGATCGTGACGTTCGTCGGCAGGTCGAACTGCTGCGAGATGAACTGGTTCATGAACGTCTTCTCATCCTGCGTCAGCGTCTCATCGGAGCTGCCGGCGAAGGCCTGATCGATCGCGAGCGTGAAATAGTCGAGGTCGGCCTTGGTCGCACACTTCACGAAGTAGAAGCTGATCCAGCCCTGCTGAACGCCCGTGCCCTCGATGAGCTCCTCGTAATAATCGCGGCGGAAGAAATTCGTGATCTTGTCGGCCGCGTTGTCGCCGATCGCGATGACGTGGAACTCGAACTCGCCGTACGGCGGCACCGACGGCTTGATCGTGATCCGGTCGCCGACCTTCCAGCCGAACTGCTGGGCCGTGGCCGCACCCGCGACGAACGCCGCCCGGTCCGTCTGCCAGCGCCGCGCCGCTTCCTCGTCGAAGGCGTAGTCAGGGAACGTTGCGATGAACGTGTCCATGTCCGCGCCGATCGTCGAGAGCGGCCGGCTGTCGTTCGGCACCTTGCCGCCGATCCAGTGGAGACCACAAACGCTCGTGATGCGCGTCCGGTCGGGATCGAGCGCTTCGATCTTCCGCCGATGGCCCTCCGGCAGCGGGTTGACGATCGACGTTCGGTTCGTGACGGCGAGCCGCAGCAGCGTCGCCGAGTTGTCGAGAAACCGCTCGATCCCCGCGACCACGGCGATCGACAGCACGAGGATCATGATCGGCAGGCCGATCGCCAGACAGGTCAGGGCCGCCCGCAGCGGGTTGCGGGTCAGGTTGCGAATCAGGTACGCCAGCCGCAGATCCACGCCCGGCCTCACGCTTCCCGCAGCGCGGCGAGCACTTCCAGGCGCGACGCCCGAACCGCCGGGAAGAGTGCGCCGATGATGCCGATGCCGACGACCAGTGACATCGCGACGGCGATAATCCACGGCGTGAGCCGGATCTCGAACGCGAGCGCCGTGAACGTGGACGCGCCGAACATGTCCTTGGTATTCCCCGCAAGCGCCAGCCACGCGGAGCAGCCCAGGCAGCCGAGCACGCCGCCGATCAGCGAGAGCATGATCGACTCCAGCACGAAGCCGGTCAGAATCGCCCGGCCGCCGAAACCGATCGTCCGCAGCATCGCGATCTCGCGCGCCCGCCCCGCGACCATCGAGTAGAGCGTATTCGCGATCGCGAACACGGCCGCGATGCTGATGACACCGACCAGCGCCGACGCGGTCGCCTTGTAGGCGTCGAAGAATTTCGACTGGCGCTTCCAGTACGCTGCCTCAGATTCCGCGAGAAGCTGGATCGGCGGCGCGCCGATCTGCTCGACGAGCGGCCCGACGCTCGCGGCATCGGCGACACGAATCGCCGCGGAGGAATAAAACCCTTCGCGCCCGTAGGCGTTCTGAATCGACGGCAGGTAGCCCCAGATCTCGCTTTCGAGCGGGCCGCCATCGGCCGAAAAGAACCCCACGACGCGATATTCGCGATTATTGCTCGTCCCCAGGCGAACTTTGGCGCCGATCTCGAGACCGACGTACTGCTCGGCCGCCCGTTTGCCGACGATGACTTCGGGTTCGGTCGTCGAGAACCGCTGGCCCAGCGGCTTGATGTTGCGGTGAACCTCGAATGCAAGATCCGTCACGCCCCGCACGGCCACGTTCGCCCGCCCCTTGCCTGTCTTGCGAGGAACCGAGATCTGGACCATCACTTCCGGGCTCACGAGCGCCCGGCCGTCGGTGCCGACGGCCGCCCCGCGGATCTGCGTGAGCCGGTTGAATTCCTCGGTCTGGATGGCGCTGTTCGTCTCCGATTCAGAACCCTGGCGGATGACGAGCACCTTCAGTGGATCGCTGGCCATCGCCATGGAATCGGAAAGGGCGGTGGCGAAACCGAGAATCCACGTGAGCGCGCCGACGACGGCCGCCACGACCAGCACGGTCAGGAGCGTGCTCGTCTTTCGCACGAACAGGTTTCGCCAGTGATAACCAATCGGCAGCGCCATGCGAACCTCAACTCATGCAACTCTGCGGAGCGCGTCGGTCGTCCTCAGCCGCAGCGCGTTCCACGCGGGGGCGAGCCCGGCGAGGAGCCCGACGACCACCGCGATCGCCAGCGCGGCGCCGGCCGCCACGGGCGAGAATTCCACGCGCCCGAACGGTCCAAAGGCGATCTGGAGCGGAGAAATCGAGAGCCAGATGGCCGCGGGGATGATCCCCACGAGCGAACCGAGCACGGCGAGCAGCATGCTCTCGGACAGTACGATGAAGAAGATCCGAGACGACTGAAAGCCGATCGCCTTGAATACGGCCAGTTCGCGCACGCGTTCGCGGAAGCTCATCATCATCGTATTGCCCGCGACCAGGCCCATGATGCCGACGACGACGATCGCCATGGCCTGCATCAGCCCCGGCAGGTCTCCGAGCGCTTGCTGGAACGTCGCGAAAAACGCGTTCTCGTTGTCGGACTGCGTTTCGTTCGGCGAATTGGCGAAGTGGCGGTCGATCTCCTCGCGCATCGACTCGAGTGCGGCCGCATTGTGGCATTTCACCCAGAACAGGTTGCAGCCCGACCGGAACATCTGCGGCGCTCGCTGCTTCAGCGAGTCCTCGAGGTAATCGCGGCGGAAGAAGACCGAGAGCGCCCGCTGCACCTGCGGCAGCGTCTTGACCAGCGTGAATTCGAGCGACATGTACGGCGGGATGTTGCTGTCGAGCGTGAAGCGTTCGCCGACCCGCCAGCCGTATTTCTTTGCGAGCTGATCGCCGACGACCGCCGACCGCTTGTCCCGCTGGAATTCCTCAATCTCCTCGGGCGTCAGTTCGAGGTCTGTAAAGACGATGGGGAGCGTGTCGGCGTCGGTCCCAAGCGCCTGCACCGTCTCGCCGGTCGCGGGCACCTTGCCGCCGAACCAGCGAAATCCGCACACGGCCAGCAGCCGCTCACGGTTCGGATCCAGCGCCTCGATCGCCCGCCGGTGTCCCTCGGGCAGAATGTTCGTGAGCGAGACTTTGTTGCGCGTGGCGATTCGCAGCTGCTTCTCCGCGTTGATTCCAGTCTGCACGAAGAGCGTGACCAGCGAGATCGCGATGATGAAAACAGCCATCGGCAGCGCAAAGCTCAGCGCCGTCAGCGTCGTCCGCAGCGGGTTGCGGCGGATGTTCTGCATCATCACATAGGTGATCGTCATGCCGTCGCCGCCGTCGCCCGCGGGCGGGACTGGTTGATTTCGTCGCGCTCCAGCACGCCCTTTTCGAGGTGCAGCGACCGGCCGGCGTGGGATGCGGCCTTCGGATCGTGCGTGACCATGAGGATCGTCTTCTTGAATTCCTCATTGAGAAGATTGAGGAGGTTCAGAATCTCCTGCGAGGTCTTGGCATCGAGGTCGCCGGTCGGCTCATCCGCCAGGATCACGTCCGGATCCGTGACGATCGCCCGGGCAATCGCGACGCGCTGCTCCTGTCCGCCGGAGAGCTGGTTCGGCCGGTGATCCATGCGGTCGCCGAGGCCGACGATCCGCAGGGCCGTGGCGACGCGTGCCTTTCGCTCGCTCGATTTCATGTGGAAGAGCAGCAGCGGCAGCTCGACGTTCTGGGCGGCCGTGAGCACGGGCACCAGGTGGTACATCTGGAAGATGAAGCCCACGTGCCGGCTGCGCCAGGTCGTCAGCTCGCGCTGGCTCATCGATTCAAGCTGCGAATCGCCCACGCGGATCGAGCCGCCGGTGGGGGAGTCGAGGCCGCCGATGAGGTGAAGCAGGGTCGACTTGCCCGAGCCGCTGGGGCCCATGAGCGCGACGAATTCACCCGCGTTGATCGACAGGTTCAGCCCGTCGAGCACGGGAATCTCGATGCGGTCCTTGTGGTAGACCTTCCGGACGCTCTTCAGCTCGATCGCGGCATTGGGCATACAAGACGGTTCCTCACCGGACTGTCGTCGCCGACGAGCCGGAACGGTGAGTATACGGCAGTGCGGCCGCTGCATCGAACGGCCGCTTCTTCGCGAACAACCCCTAAGACGCCGTCGTACGGAGGAGAGTTGCGCCGCGCGACGTCTCGCACGAAAGGGCCGCCGGGAATACGATCCCGCAGCGAGTTCTGCGTGAACGTGCACGCTCCGGCGCGCACCGCGGCTGAGCCCTCGATCCCGGCGGGAGAGTACTGTTGAACGCGCGCCGTGCTGCGACCGTGATTGTGCTGCTCTTCGGCGCGCTGTTCGCGGGCTGCGGCTCCTCGCCGCAGGGTCCCGCCCAGCCGACCGCGCCGCCGCGCCCGATCGAACCGATCGACCTCGCGCCGGCGGATGCGCTGCTCTGCTGGGTCGGCCGCCCGTATGAGCAGGTCGGCGATTCGTCCGCCCCATCGCCGTTTCAGACCCTGATCGACGCCACCGCGCGCATCGCCGGTTCGCCCCTGCGACCGCGCGATCAGTTCGCCCTGCGATCGCTCGAGATGTTCACGACCGTGGTGAACCACCCCTTCGCGCTGATCATCCTTGACGCGCAGGCCCGCCCGACCGACAACAACCGCGGCCGCCGCGTCGACAAGCTCCAGCTCGCGCTCGTCGCCCAGACCGCGGGTAAGTCCGAGCCCTTCATCCGCAACATCCAGAAGACGGTGAACGAACTCACCGACAGCCGCAGCGCCACGCTCCAGGAGCGGACGGCCGGTCGATATCGGTTCCATCAGCTCGACGACAAGCGGCTCGAGGAGACGATCGCGTGGGGCGAGATCGACGGGTGCTTCGCGATCACCTACGGCCCCGAGGTCTGGCCGCGACTCGCGGCCGCCGCCGAGGATCGCACGTCGTCTCTGCCGGGCGATCGGTGGGTCTCGGGCGTTCGGGAGCATCGCACGTCTCCGCCGCTGATCGAGGTGTTTTGCAGCTTCCGGCGGATTCGCGACCGGCTGGATCCGCACGTCGAAGGACGGGCGACGCGCTTCTTTGAGGCGTGGCAGGCGGAGAACGTCGACCAGGGTTACTGGGCGCTCGGGTTTGAGGGGCGGGCGCTCTACTGCACCGGCGCATTTCGACAGGGCGCCGAAACCGCTCGACGAATTTACGCGGATCCGACAGTCTCGGATGCGTCCCTGCTCGGCCTGATCCCCGAGCCCGCGCGCTACGCGATCTACCGGGTCCCGGTCGGAGACGTGCTGCCCCAGATCATCTCCGGGTACTACGCCACGCGATCCAAGCGGGACGCGGACCGCGCCGCGGAGCGCTGGCGGCAAATCCAGGTCCGCTACAAGTTCGACGCCGAGCGAGACCTCCTGTCGCAGCTCGGCGACACCATCATCCTCCACAACGATCCGCCGCACCCGCTGCGCCTGCCGCTGGCGTTCACGGGGCTGCTCGAAATACGCGGCAATGCGCGGCGTGTGGCGGAATTGGTGGACCAGGCCTGCGAGGCGTGGAGCCGCGTCCTGGAAGGAATCGACGGCGAGGAAGAGGACGAGAAGTCCTGGCTGCGACTCGAGCGCTCCGACGACGGCATCTGGTCGCTCGAGTACGGGCTCGTGGCCGGGCTCGCCTGGACCATCACCGATCGCTACATCGTGACCTGCTGGTCGCCCGGGGCGCTGCGCGAGTATCTCCGCAAGGTCGGCGACAAGGCGGGGCGCTGGCCGCTGCGGGAATAACCGGGCCGGACGACGATCCGCGGCCTCCTATAATGAAAACGGACGGGCCGATTTCCCCGCACGGTGTAACTTCGCGGCCGGCTCCGCGATCCAATCGACGGGCGGTCGCGCACCGCGCGGCCGGAAAGGGTTGGAACATGCGACAGATGCTGGTATTTGGAGCCGCGGCGCTGGTCATGCTTCTGGCGATGACGAGCTTCGGCTGGGGCGACGATCGAAAGAGCGGCAAGGGCGACGAGGCGAAGGAGAAGGCGATGAAGACCGCCAGCGGGGACAAGCCGGTGTATTCCAAGTCGGGCTACGACATCACGCCGCTGCCGCGGGAAAAGGTGGCCGAGCTGGCGAAGAAACTCGACCCCGAGGCCTATCGCATCACGCAGTCGGCCGATACCGAGCGTCCGTTCTGCGGCACGCTGCTCGACAACAAGAAGGATGGCTTTTACGCGTGCGTGGTCTGCGGTCTGCCGCTCTTTGCGAGCGATCACAAGTTCAATTCGGGCACGGGCTGGCCGAGCTTCTATCGCGAGTTTGATCCCGCGCACGTGAGCCGGAAATCCGACCGCAGCCACGGCATGGTCCGCACCGAAATCAACTGTGTCCGCTGCACCGCGCATCTCGGCCACGTGTTCGACGACGGTCCGAAGCCGACCGGCGAGCGCCACTGCCTCAACTCGGCGTCGCTGACGTTCGTCGAGAAGGGCCAGCCCGTCCCGGAGGCGAGCCTGCCGGTGAAAACGGAAACGGCGTACTTCGCCGGGGGCTGCTTCTGGGGCATCGAGCACTACTTCGACGAAGGCCCGGGCGTGATCGACGCCGTCAGCGGGTACATGCAGGGAAAAACCGAGAACCCCACGTACAAGCAGGTCTGCGAGCACGAGACGGGCCACGCCGAGACGGTGAAGGTCGTCTTCGATCCGAAGCGGATCTCGTACCGCCGGCTGCTGGAGGCGTTCTTCGTGATGCACGACCCGACCCAGCTCAACCGGCAGGGGCCCGATGTCGGCGACCAGTACCGCTCCGGCATCTGGTGCACGAGCGACGAGCAGAAGCGCGAGGCCGAGGCGTTCATCCGGGAGCTCTCGGAGAAAAAGGCCTACGGCGGCCGGAAGATCGTCACGCAGGTCGAGCCGGCCCGCACCTTCTACGCGGCTGAAGACTACCACCAGGATTACGTCGTTCGCACGGGCCGCGCCTGCCACGTCACGAATCCCTGGAAATAGCCGCGCGCGTCATACCTGCCGCGCCGGGGTCTCCCGGCGCCGCATCGCTCTTGCAACGGGCACGGCGTTCGCTTATTCCGACACCCATCGGCCCGGCCTCCGGGCCGCGGATCCACCGGATGCTGCTCCCGTTGCGAGGCTGAGTTGTGGCGCTGCATGCTGGCGTAGCTGACGGCGGCGGGTCTCCGCCGAACCTCTCCTCTCCTGGTTCCCTTCCCGCCGACCCGCCGTGGCGTCGCTGGATCTCGTCCGGGTGGACGCCCGCGATCGTCGGGGCTCTGTGCTACCTGCTGACGGTCGGCAATCCGTTCATCCACGATGATGTCCCGATGATCGTGGAGAACGCCCGCCTCACCGACGGCGGCCTCCGCGCGATCTGGCTGACCGACTGGTGGGGGGCCTACATCGCCGCCGGGCAGGCCGAAGTGCCGAGCGAACGCGACCGGCTCTACCGCCCGTTGACGCTGACCTCATTCGCACTCCAGGCCCGGCTGCACGGCCTCGCCCCAGTCGGGTTTCACGCGGTGAACGTCATCCTTCACGCGGGCGCCTGCGCGCTCGTGTTCCTCCTTGCGCGGCGGTTGCTGAGCGACGACATGATCGCCGCGCTGGCGGGCCTGCTCTTCGCCGTCCACCCGGTTCACGCCGAGGCGATCTGCGAGGTCGTCGGCCGGGCCGAGATCATCGCGACGCTTTGTCTGCTGGCCGGCCTGCTGACGCTCCTTCCGCGCGACGCCGTGCCGGGCTGGGGGCGCGTGAGTATCGCGGCCGCAGCGTTCCTCCTCGCCCTTTTCGCGAAGGAAACGGCGATCAGCTACCTGCCCGTGGCCGCGATCCTGCTGCTGAATGAGTATCGCATCGCCCGGCCGGCCGGCAGCGCCGCCCGATCCCTGATCCTGCGCTCGGCGCTGCTCATCGTGCCGCTGCTCGTCTATTTCCCGATGCGTTATGTTGCAACGGAAGGCCGGCTCTTCAGCTCGTCGCCGATCTCGACGACAATGAACCCCGTCGCGGAGGCGCAGGGAGTCGCCAAACTCACCACCGCGCTCTCGGTTGCCGGACACTACGCCCGCCTGACGATGACTCCGCTGCGTCTGAGTACCGACTACGGTTACGCCGTGATCGACCCCGCGCAGGGCGTGGATGGCATCGCCATCCTCGGTGCCGCGGCGCTCCTGCTGCTCGCCGCGATGTCGGTTCGCTGGCTGCTGCTCCTGCTCAATCCTCGGGCCGTTCGCGCGGAGAGCTGGCGCCCGGGGCTATTCAGCGCGCTTCTGCTCGTCAGCTACGCACTGATCTCGAATTTTGTCCTCCAGATCGGCGTTGCCGTCGGCGAAAGGCTTTTCTACTGGCCTTCGGTCTGGGCGGTCCTGCTGATTACCACGATCGTCGTCGGCTGGGTCCGCGCGGCCCAGGCAAGCGCAGGCGGCCGGCTCGGCGGGGCCGCGCGCGTCGTCGCGGCCCTCGCCGCGCTCGCATTACCCGCACTGGCCGCGCGAACCGTGCTTCGAACACTGGATTGGCGTGATCCGGAACACCTCTGGGCGGCCGATCTCGCGGCCTATCCGAAGAGCGTGAGGACCGCCCTCAACGTCGGCAAGGATAACCTCCGCCGCGCGCAGCTCATGCGCGCCGGCCCCGAGCGCGACGCGCTCCTGCGGCGGGCATCCGAGGCGCTCACGACCGCGCTCGCGCTCCGCCCCAACCACGCGGAACTTCTCCGCCAGGTCGGCCTGGTCGCGTATGCCGAGGGCGACCTCCGCCGCGCGGCTCAGTACTTCGAGCACGCGCTCCAATACAACCCGAACGATCTCATGAGTCGGGCGGGTCTCGATGAGCTTCGCGGCGGCTCGAGTGCGTCCAACCGGCTCAACGAACTGATGCAGCGCGTGCAGGCCGACCCGTCCGATATTTCGTCCCGCCTCGAGCTCGCCGGGAGCCTGCTCCGCGGCGGCCGTGTCCAGGAGGCGATTGGCCACTACGAGGCGGCAGTCCGAACGGCCCCGGAGAATCTGGACGCCCTTCGCGGCCTGGGGCAGGCCCTGCTGGTCGCGGGACGCCGCCCGGAGGCCCGCGAGCCGCTGCTCAAGGTCATCGAGCGCGACCCGAACGACTGGCAGTCACACACAAATCTCTTCGCTGCCATGGAACGGACGGACCCGGCGGCCGCCCTCGTTCATGCGGAAAAAGCCGCAGCCCTCCGTCCGGGCGACCTCACGGTCATGCTGAATCTCGCCGAGGCGTATGGGTTGAATCGCCGTTATCCGGACGGACTCCGGATTTTCCGCGGTCTGCTCGAGGTCCTTCCGCCGGGCGACGCCAATCGCCCCCTGATCGAATCCCGGATTCGCTTTTTCGAATCCGCGCGCTAGAATGAAGTAGCCTATCGAAGTCGGGGAATGCCATTCGGGCCGGGATGTTTGTCCGCGCGCTGCGCGCGATGTGATTGTAACCGAAAGGCAGGCAGATCATGAAGGTGCTCGACTACGAGCGATTGCTCTTCCAGAAGGGCGAGTTGCAGCCGGACGAGAAGCGGCGGCTCGCCGAACTCGACCAGCGCGACGAGGAGATCGGGAACTCGATCGCCGACTGGTGGTTCCTGGAAATCGTCGGCGGCTGGCTGCTGCTGCTGCTCGTTCTCGGATTGCTCGTCTTCGGATGATGCCCCGGCGGCTCGCCGCGGCCGATTCCGGAAGCCGCCGTCTTTCCCGGGCGGCAGGGAAGCGCGCCCACGCTACGCGATGAACGTCTTGCGCCGCCGCCCGCTCAGGTACGACTCCATCACGCACTCGCCGAGATTGCCGCTCGCGCACTGAAACGTCACGCCGCGCGTCAGCCGGCCGAGGTCTGCGACGAAGCCCAGCCAGTCCATATCCCAGTAGTCGTCGGTCAATGCAAACGTGCAGATGCGCACGCCCTGCCGCGCGATCAGCAGCGCTTCCTTGAGCGTCGCCAGGTGGCTCGACTTCTGCGGCGGGTAGAGGAGGTACACATAATCACCCTGCACGTGCGCGGTCGGCTGACCATCGGTGATGATGAAGATCATCTTGTTCTCGCCGGCCCGCCGCGCGAGCAGCCGCCGGGCCTTCAGCAGCCCCAAATGCAGGTTGGTGAAGTGCGGCGGGGCCTGGTCGAGCTTGTTGATCGGCACCTGGAGCTTGATGACAGGGTCGAACATCGTCACGCGCTTGGGCATGAGCAGCGGCAGCTTGTCTTCCGCGATTACATCCGCGCCGGAGTGGAAGCCGACCAGGTCGACGGTGTCCATCGGAAACCGCTGCCGAATCAGCGCGATCAGCGCCATGGCCGTCCGCTTGGCGTGATAGAAGCGGTGAAATCGCGCCATCGAGCCCGACATGTCCAGCAGCACGCAGGTCGAGCAGCTGGTCCGGCTCTCCGTGTTGAAGCGTTCGAGATCGCCCGCGGCGGGGCGGAGGGGGAACCGCTTTCCCGACGCCCGCGACCGATCGGACGCGGGCCCGACCTCCGATTCACGGGCCTCCCGCGCGAGCACATTCCGCAGCGTGCCCGATAGGTCGATCTCGCTGACCGGATCGCCGAACTCGTACGGGCGCGAACCCTCGATCCGCTCGCCCCCGCCGCCGGGGTCGGGCGATAGGTGCCCGTCGCGACTGCCTTTCTTCAATGACGCGAAAATCTCCATGAGCGCCCGCCGCTGCATCGCGCTCGCGGCCCGCGGCGTCAGGCGAAACCGCCCCTTCACCTTTTCCAGCAAGCCCTCGTCGAGCATCTGGCGCAGAAGCTCCGACTGCTCCGGATCGCGCTCGAGATCGCGCAGCGCTTGGAGCGCCTCATCGCCGTGTGCAAGCACGAAATCGAGCACGTTCTGCGCGAAATCCAGGTCGGACTGGAAGGGAAACGGGCGGCCGTTGAACTTCGTGTAACGGTGTTTCATCGGTCGTCCGTGATTGTAGCCGGCCGCGGCCAGAGGCGAATTTCTGCGGCACCGATCTTGCTGTAGAATTTTCGCCATCGCCGCGGCCCGTCGCGCCGCGGCGGCACTGAGTGGAGGCTCTTCAAATGATGTCCGATCGCGTGAAACAGATTCTCGGCTGGTACGAAGCCGACAACCCCGGCGTCCTTGCGAACCTGCGTCGTCTCATCGGCCACGGCCGCCTCGCCGACACGGGCAAATTCGTCATCCTGCCCGTCGACCAGGGCTTCGAGCACGGCCCGGCCCGCAGCTTCGCCCCGAATCCGGCCGGGTATGACCCGCTCTACCACTACCAGCTCGCGATCGACTCGGGCTGCAACGCCTACGCCGCGCCGCTGGGCTTCATCGAGGCAGGAGCGCGGACCTTCGCCGGCGAAATCCCGCTCATCCTGAAGGTCAACAACAACGAATCGCTCTTCTCCAGCCGCAACCCGTCGCAGGCGATCACCGCGTCGATCGACCACGCGCTCCGCCTCGGCTGCTGCGCCATCGGCTTCACGATCTACCCCGGTTCGGCTCTCGCGCAGCAGGCGTACGAGCAGCTCAACGCGCTGGCCGAGGAGGCCAAGACCGCCGGCCTCGTCGTCGTCTGCTGGAGCTACCCGCGCGGCGAACAGCTCAGCAAGGAGGGCGAGACCGCGATCGACGTCGCCTGCTACGCGGCCCAGATCGCCTGCCAGCTCGGCGCGCACATCGTCAAGGTCAAGCCCCCGACGCCGAACGTCGAGCAGGCCGAGGCCAAGAAGGTCTACCAGAAACATCAGATTCCGATCGAGACGCTCGCCGAGCGCGTCAAGCACGTCGTCCAGAGCGCCTTCGACGGCCGGCGCATCGTGATCTTCTCCGGCGGCGCGGCGAAGGAAGACAACGCAATCTACGAGGAAATCCGCGGTATCCGCGACGGCGGCGGCTTCGGCTCGATCATCGGCCGCAATGCGTTCCAGCGGCCGCGGGCGGACGCAATCGCGATGCTGCACAAGATCATGGACATTTACGCGGGGAAGAAGTAGCCCGGCGGTTCCGCAGCGGACAGAGGGATTTCGATGATGACCCCGGCGGAATGGCGTCGCGCGTGGCCGCCGGGGCATCTCATGCGCCCGATCGATCGACCGGACCTCCCGCCCGGCGCCCGGGCGTTCGCGCGAGACTACGGCCTTCCGAGCGTCCTGATCTTCGAGATCGAGGGAGCGTCCGCCTGCAGGCCGTTTGAATGGCGGTTTCACCCACTCGAGAAGGAACTCGTCCCGTTCACCAAGCTCCTGCGGCGCGCAGAGTGGGGCGACGACGATGACGCGCGTCTTAACGAGTTGTGGTCCGATCAGCTCATGATCGCGGACGAGGAATTCTGTAACGGTAATGCCGCCATCTGCGTACATTCCTCACTCGAGCACATCAGTCGGCTTGACTGGGAAATCGAGGATGCCGGCAACTTCGTAAACACCAGCATCGCTCAATTCGCCGAGTCGATGCTGACTCTCGTTGGGTGGTGCGAGAAGCACGGCCGCGGCTCTTTTTCGGATCGGAAGGCGAACGTGCAACAACTTCTCGGCGCGCTGGGACAAATTGACGCGAATGCGATAACCAGGGCGCGATCCCTCCCGCCGATGTGGCCGATCCTCATCGAGGGCGTCATCACCTACGAAGGCACGGATCGCTGCGATGTCACGAGCGATCCCACTCGCTCGAAGTCACGATTCTGAGCCGCGAGCGACGTGATTCCCGATATCCTGCTCGTAGTGCAACGCTCCGCTCTGCACGTGCAAAGCGGAGCTTTTGCACTACGCGGTTGGCAATGAATCGCGCACGGTGATTTGGTCCCCGCTATCCTCTGAAGGGATGTCTCGCGCCGTCTATTGGGCCTTGATTGTCGCCGCGCTCGCGCTTGGCTTCTGGCTGCGCGCGGGCGAACTCTCCCTGCGCCCGATGCACACCGACGAGGCCGTGCACGCGGAGAAATTCCGCCGGCTCTGGCTCGAAAACACTTACCGATACAATCCCGAGGAATACCACGGCCCGACGCTCTATTACGCGACGCTCCCCATCGTCTGGCTCACCGGCGTGAAGGATTTCGAGACCACGACCGAGGCGATGTACCGCACCGTCCCGCTCATCTTCACGCTCGGACTCATCGCCCTCCTCCCGCTCGTCGCTGACGGCCTCGGCCGCCGGGCGACCGCGTGGGCCGCACTGCTCACGGCCGTCTCGCCTGCGTTCGTCTTCTACGGCCGGTATTACATCCAGGAACCGCTGTTCGTGTTCTTCACGTTCGCGGCGATTGCGTTCGGTTGGCGGTTTTTCCGCTCGCGTGGCGTGATCTGGGCGATTCTGGCGGGCATCGCCGTCGGCCTCGTCCACGCGACGAAGGAGACAGCGATCATCCAGCTCGGCTGCATCGCGGCGTCGCTCGTGCTCACGTGGCGGCTTTCGCGGCGAATCGTGCAGCCGCCCTCGGTTGCGAGTGCGGCGGTCGAGTCGCCCGCGGTCGTGGACTTTCCTCTTCGCGCTTTCTCTCGCTCACCCGTCCGAACCTGGACCGGCGTGCTCCTCGGCGTCGTCTTCGCCGTCCTGACATCCGTCGCGTTCTACTCCAGTTTCTTTACGTACGCGGACGGCCCGGAGGATTCGATCAAAACGTACCTCACGTACTTCGACCGCGCCGGAAATCACGGCCTGCACAACCAGCCCTGGTATTTCTACCTGCACCGGCTGCTCTACATCCGCTGGTCGCCCGGCCCGGCGTGGAGTGAAGGGGCGATTGTCGTGGCCGCGCTGATCGGCGGCTTGGTTGCATTTCGGGCGATCCGTCGAAAGGCCGCCGCCGCCGCGCCCGGCGAATCGACAGCTCCGACGGAAGGCGCCGCCGCACCCCAGCACGACGCTCCCGACACGGGCCTGCTCCTCTTGCTGGCCCTTTACACGCTGCTCCTGACCGCCGCGTACACGGTCATCTCGTACAAGACCACCTGGTGCATGCTCGGCTTTCTGCACGGCATGATCCTGCTCGCGGGCGTCGGCATCGCCGCGATCCTCCGCGCCGCGCGCGACCGCGACGAACGCGCCGTCGTCGTCCTCATCGGCCTCGCGGCTGCGGCGCACCTCGCGTGGCAGGCGGACCGGGCGAATTCGCCGAAGTTCTGCGCCAGCAACTACAACCCCTACGTCTACGCCCACCCGGTCAACGACCTGCTGAACCTGCCGCGCTGGCTCGAAAAGCTCGCGGCCGTCGACCCCGCCGGCCGCGACCTGCTCATCAAGGTCTACACACCCGACGCCTGGCCGGTGCCGTGGTATCTGCGGCACTTCCGGAACGTCGGCTACTGGGAGCATCCGCCGGCCGTGGCGGGGGGCGAAGCCGCCGGCGACGCGCTGAGCAGCGCCGATGCACCGGTCGTGATCGTCTGGCCGGAACTCGTCGCCGAATTCGAAGCCGCCCGGCGCGACGAGTACCAGTCCAGCCTCATCGGTCTGCGCCCGGGCGTCGTGCTCAGCGTTTACACGCGGCGCTCGCTCTACGACGCATTCGTGGCGCGGGAAACCGGGCTGAACCACCCCTGAAAGCGCTTTGTCGGCCATCCGGCCGCTCCGGCCTGACAGCCTCTCAGGCGATGCGGTTCCAGCGGAACCCCGAATTTGCCCTTCCCGGGTTCGTGTGATGGCAGTAGCATGCAACTATCATTTCACGTCAACTGGAGTATGGCCATGCCACGCGGACTCGTCTCGCTGCTCGCGGCCGCCCTGGTCGTCGAATCTGCTCTTGCCCAACCCTGCCCGCCCGAGTGGTGCGACGTCGGCAGTTTTCACGGCTCACCCGCAGTGGTCCGCGCTCTCGCCCGATTCGACGACGGCACGGGCGAGAAGATCTATGCCGCCGGGGTTTTCGATACCGTCGGCAACCGCTACGCGGAGAATCTGGCAGTGTTCGATGGCCGGCAGTGGCGTTCCATTCTTCCCGGGACGGACGGCGAAGTGCGCACGCTTCGTGTTTTGGACGACGGCAGCGGCCCGGCGCTCTTTGTCGGTGGCCGCTTTCAGAACGCCGGCGGCCAGCCCGCGGCGCTGCTCGCAAAATATGACGGATGGACATGGACGCCCGTGCCGGGTCTCGCGAACTATCCCGGCACGCTCGCGAGCTGGACGACCGTTTATGACGTGGTGACCTGGGATCGCGGCGGCGGTCCGGAACTATACGTTGGCGGCTTTTTCGGCCTCGCGGGCTCGACGAACCCCGTGTCCGTCGCCCGTCGCACGGGGGAGGGCTTCGAGCCGCTTGGGACCGGGCTGACGGCGACGCCGTTCCAGAGCATCATCGGCGTCGGCGCGCTGCGCGTGATCGATCTGGGCGACGGCCCGGCGCTCTATGTCGGGGGCACATTCGCAACGGCCGGCGGCGTCGACGCGCGCAACATCGCCCGCTGGAATGGCAGCGCCTGGTCGGGGCTCGGACCCGGGCTCGCCGAATCCGGCGCTGACGGCTATGTCGTTCCCACGGTGACGGCGATCCTGCCGGACGGCGATTCCGGCGCGCTGCTCGTCGCGGGCGATTTCGAGGTAAGCGGCGTCGCGGGCGTGGCTCGCTGGGATGGTGCTGCGTGGAGCGTGCTCCCCGGCGACTTCGCACCGAACGGGGCAGGACGGATCACGGTTATCGAAAACGGACCCGATGCCGGTCTCTATGCCCACGGCCGTTTCCTGACCCTCGATGGTCAGCCCGCGACCGGAATCGCGCGCTGGACGGGCAGCCGCTGGTCGAACGTCGGGCCGGCCATCCCGAATCAGGGCCTCAACGACCTGATCGACGTCGTCGATCACCGGGGGCCGGCTATCCTCGCGGCCGGTCGCACCCTCTTTGGTTCGTCGTCTACGCCGATTGCGCGCCGCGGTGCGCTCCTCGGCGATCTGGACTGTAGCGGCGAAGTCGGGCTGCCCGATCTCGCGATCCTGCTCACCGCCTTCGGCGTTTCCCCCGAAGGCGATCTCAACGGCGACGGTTCGACGTCCCTCGAAGACCTGGCGATCCTGCTGTCGAAATTCGGAAACGCCTGCGGCGCGTAATTTACGTGCGATGGACGGCCCGCGCGGCAGTCCTAGCGAAAAAAAAAACGCTTCTCTGCGCCTTGACTTTGACATACCTACGGGCGATCCTCAAGGAAGATGGTAAGTCCAAGTCGACGGGGGCAGGCATGATGAACCGAATTCTCTGTTCCGCGGCAACCGTATTCGCGGTCGTCGCGACCGGGCACTCCCAGCCGGTGTGCGAGCCCGATTGGTGCCGCGTGAATGCGTCGTTTGAGTCGCCCTGTCCGGCCACCATTCGCGCATTCGCGTGGTTCGACGATGGAACCGGCCCGAAACTCTACGCCGGCGGGCGGTTTAACGCGATCGGCGGTGCGCCCGCCGAGAATCTCGCGATCTGGAATGGCGGGCAGTGGCTGCCGGTCATTCCGGGAACCGATGCGGAAATCACGGCGCTGCGGGTGCTCGACGACGGAAGCGGTCCCGCCCTCTATGTCGGCGGGCGATTCGGGAGTGCCGGAGGCATGCCCGCCACGCTGCTCGCGAAATTCGACGGGCTCGCGTGGACGCCGATCCCGGGGATCACGCGCGATCCCATCACCGACGCCTTTTCGTCCATATCCGACATGGTCATCTGGGACGCCGGAGCGGGTCCCGAGCTCTACGTCGGAGGCTTCATCGGCCTTCCCGGAATTCGTCAGTCGATCGGAGTGGCCCGACTGACGCCGTCGGGGTTCGCGACGCTTGGTTCGGGAATCAGCGGTGTGACCACTTTTTCCCTGGTTGGCGTCGGGTCGCTTCAACCGGCGGATCTCGGTGACGGCCCCGCGCTCTACGTCGGCGGTACATTTCGGAATGCCGGCGGGTTGTCCTCGCCGAACATCGCCCGCTGGGATGGACAGAACTGGTCCGCCGTCGGCGCGGGGCTTCCTGAAGACACGCGCGACGGCAGCATCGTTCCGACCGTCCGTTCGATTCTGCCGGCCATGGACGGCGGCACACCGGTCCTCCTCGCCGCCGGAGACTTCATCCTCGATTCCATCCGTGGCGTTGCCCGCTGGGACGGCCAGACATGGACGTCGTTTCCCGGTGACTTTCAGCCGTATCCGGCAAAGCTGAAATTCGTCTCCGAGGGAGTGGAACCCGGCCTGATTGCATACGGCCCATTCACGTCGATTGACGGCGCACCGTTCTCCGGCATCGCCCGGTGGGACGGAACTGGTTGGACGAACGTCGGCGAGCCAATCTCGCATTTCGGGATCAACGCGCTGGTCGAATTCGATGATGGGCGCGGGCCCGCGTTGTTGGCGGGAGGCGCTGCGTTCTTCGACGGCTGTGCCGGCCAGCCACTCGCACGCTATGGCCGTCTCCAGGGCGACCTCGACTGCGATGGCGCGGTCAGTCTCGCCGATCTGGCCGTGCTTCTATCGGCCTTCGGCGTCTCCGACGCCGGCGACCTCGACTCCGACGGCCAGACGACGCTTGAGGACCTGACGATCCTGCTGTCGAAGTTCGGAAACGCCTGCGGCGCGTAGGGGAAGAGGTGAATGTCCTCCGACGAGCCTTGCACAGGGCGACCCTCCGTTGGTGATCGGCCACCGCTGCCCGCTGACCCGTGAATGACACTTGCTTTCTCACTTGCAGCGGCGAATACTCAGGGAGCAGGTCAAATGCCCGTCGAGGTTCGGTCGGCGGGCGTCGTCTCGCGGTCTGCCATCACATCACGACTCGATCGAGGAATGCGACCGATGAGAACAAACCTGGTTGGCGTCTTCGCCGCATTGCTCCTGAGCGCTGCACCGCCCGTCGCCGCGCAAACGCCGTGTGAACCGGATTGGTGCGCCGTCGGCGGACCGTTCAGCGAAGAGGCCATCCTGTTTTCTCTCGCCGTCTTCAACGCCGGTGATGGTCCAAAGCTTTACGCCGGCGGGGAGTTCTACGAGGTCGAAGGCCGGCCCGCCCGAAATCTCGCCGCCTGGGACGGCCGCCGATGGACGCCGGTCGATTCCGACGCGAACCGGCGGGTAACGATGCTCAAGGTGATCGACGAGGAAACTGGCCCGGTGCTCTATGTGGGCGGTTCCTCCTATTCCGCGGAAGAGGGTACGACAGTCTTCTTTGCGAAATTCGACGGGGTGTCCTGGACCCCGATTCCGGGGCTCCTTCGCGATCCCGGCTGGTTTACGTCCGGCGTCTACGACGTCGCATGGTTTGATTCCGGCGGCGGACCTGAGCTGTACGTTGGCGGATGGTTCACAATCGCCGGTAATCCGCCCGGCGGCCGGGCGATCGCTCGGCTCACGGCCTCCGGGTTTGAACCGCTCGGCACCGGGCTGACGCCGATCCCGGGCTATACGCTCGGAGTGGGCGCGCTTCAGGTCTTCGATGACGGCTTGGGGGCTGCGCTCTACGTCGGCGGCTCGTTTCTCGACGCGGGCGGGCACCGCGTGCGAAACGTCGCCCGTTGGGATGGCCGGAACTGGTCGCCGGTGGGGGCCGGTCTCCCCGAGTCCTATCCCATCGTCTATGCGCCAACGGTCTCGTCACTCGTGCCGTGGTCCGACGAGGATGGTCCCGTCCTGCTTGCCTGCGGCGACATCGTGGTCGGGGCGCGGCAGGGCATCGCGGGGTGGCGCGGGACGCAGTGGATCGCGGACTACGGGCATTTCCTCCCCGACGGCGTGATTCGCCTCCGTGCGGTCGATCTCGGCGAGGGGCCGACGCTCGTCGCAAGCGGCCGCTTCACGTCGGTTGATGGTCAGCCCGCGCCGTTTCTCGCGCGACGCCAGGGTGACGCCTGGGAACCCATCGGGTTTGGGCTGCTGCGAACCGATACCGTCGCCCTGGAATCGGTGGCGTTTGATGATGGCCGCGGGCCGGCCCTGTTCGTCGGCGGCCGCCGCTTCGGTCACACCGAGTGGCCGTCCGCACAGGTGCCCATCGGTCGTTTCGGCGTGGTCCGCGCCGACCTGGATTGTGACGGCGCCGTGTCAATCACGGACCTGACGATTCTGCTCTCCGCCTTCGAGGAATCCGACGGCGGCGACCTCGACTCCGACGGCCAGACGACGCTCGAAGACCTGGCGATCCTGCTGTCGAAGTTTGGAAACGAGTGTGGCGAATAGGCGCATAGACGGTCAGAACAGAACGGGACGGCGTTCGTCCGTCGTCACAAACCGGTCGCAGGGCTGGGCCCCGCGCCTCAAAACCCGCTTCCGCCCTCGAATATACGCCCATCGTCCCTCCGGTCGACGCTTTTCCAGCTCCTTTGGCACGCCGCTTGCCCGTCCCACGCCGGAGCGGCGCCGCTACAATGCGCCGAACGACCATGACCACTACGACGACCACGCAGCAGATCGCCTTCAAGCCCGACATCCACTTCGACTTCTCCCAGGAGGAGCTGGCCGACCTCAGCACCGAGGAGATGCTCGTCAACATGGGGCCGCAGCACCCCGCGACGCACGGCGTCCTGCGGATCGTGCTGCGGACCGACGGCGAGATGATCCTCGAGGCCACGCCGTACATCGGCTACCTCCACCGCTGCGCCGAGAAGATCGGAGAGAACCTCCAGACCTTCCAGTATGTCCCCAAGACCGACCGCATGGACTACTGCGCGGCGATGAACAACAACCACGCCTGGTCGATCGCGGTCGAGAAGCTCGCGGGCATTGAGACGCCCGAGCGCGGCATCTACATCCGCATGATCGTCTCCGAGCTGAACCGCATCGCTTCGCACCTGATCGGCTTCGGCACGTACGGCGTCGACATGGGCGCGTTCACGCCGTTCCTCTACGCCATGCGCGAGCGCGAGTACATCCTCGACATCCTGGAGATGATCTGCGGGGCGCGGCTCACGTATTCGTTCATTTACCCCGGCGGGCCCTGGTACCCGAACCGGCCGGCCGACGACGTCTTTCCGCCGGAGGTCGCCGCCCGCTGCCGCGAGTTCCTCGACTACTTCGATCCGAAGATTGACGAGTACAACGCGCTGCTCAGCTTCAATCACATCTTCCTGCGGCGCACGGCCGGCGTCGGCGTCATCACGGCCGAGCAGGCGATCGCGTACGGCGTGACGGGCCCGAACCTGCGCGGCAGCGGCGTCCGCTGGGATCTGCGCAAATGCCGGCCGTACGACTATTACAGCCGGATGGATTTCGAGATCCCTGCGGGCGCGGACGGCGGCGAGTCGCTGGAGCGTTTCGGCCTCAAGGGCCGCGTGCCGCCCGAGGTGCGCGTGGGCGACTGCTGGAACCGCTACTTCATGCGGATGCTGGAGATGAAGCAGTCGGTGCGGATCATCCGCCAGTGCCTCGACCAGATGCCCGCCGAGGGTCCGACGCGCGTGAAGGGCGCGAAAAACGTGAAGCTGCCGCCGACAAGCGTCTATTTCGAGGGCGAAAACCCCCGCGGCCAACTCGGTTTCTACATCCAGGGCGACGGCTCGACGATCCCGTACCGCGTGAAAGCCCGCGGCCCCAGCTTCTGCAATCTCTGCATCCTCGGCGAGGTTTGTCGGAACGTGATGCTGGCGGATGTGCCGGCAATCGTCGGCAGTATTGATGTCGTCATGGGCGAAGTGGATCGGTAGGGCGGGTCCATCCATCCCCGCGCCAGTTCATTGCTTCGACGTATCCCTCGTCGCCGCGCACTCACCTTCCGCCGTGCGCGCTCTCCGCCCGCGCACGCCCGCCGCCACGATCCACTGCACGATCACCGGCGGCCCCAGGTACCAGAAAATCCACACCGGCATCGCGTACCGCGCATTCGGAAATAGAAACAGCGCGTGAAACACGACAAACGCGAATGTTCCCGCCAGCACCCAGAACAGAGCCGCCTGCCGCCGAATCGCCGCAACGAGAAGCAGCAGCAAGGCGGCCGCGGCCAGCGGCACCTGCGGCCAGGTTCGAGGCGCCCGCGCGTAGACGCTTCGAAGGATCGGCCGGACGCCGCCGCCCTCCGCCGACTGCCTGAGCGATTCGAGATATCCAACACCCTCGCCGGCCTCATGGTGTCGCCCGTCGCCCGCCTGCGTCACGCGGAGCATGTACTCGCGAAGCTCGTCATCGCCGATCGGGCTCCCCGCAAACGCTGCGTTGAGCTGCCACGCCAGCGAATGCCGCACGGCGGTGAGGTACCCCGGCAGATTCGCGCGAATGCTCGCGATCGCCCAGTTCTTCAGCAGTGGTTCGCTTTGATCGAGCCCGCCGATCGCCTTGAAGAACGCCCAGTATTCGGAATCGCCCATCGGCTTGCCCGCGTAGGGCGCATACGCCGCCCGGATGTTCGCAGGCAGCTCAAACGACTCATCCAGCAGTCCGGCTCGCGCCACGCCGCTGAAGAGATGCGCCCCGCTGCCCCGGGCCAGCGCGAAACTGCCGCTCGCCTGGTAATTATGCACGGCCCACGGCGCGACCCCCGCAACAAACGCCGCTCCGCCCACCGCCAGCCGCCCCAGCGACCTCCACGACACGCCCGCCCCCGGCAGCGCAGCCGCGGCCAGCAGAAACGGCACGACGATCTGGAACGATGGCCGGACCAGGCACAGCGCCGCCAGCGCCAACCCGACCACCGCGCATCTAAGCATCGGCCGCCGCCACGGCACGATCGTCAGCGACGCAATGAGCACAAAACCCGCCGTCGCCGGCGTCTCCGTCAGCAGGTAGCACTCGAACCCCAGCAGCCACGGATCGAGCGCGGCCAGCAAACCTACGACGAGGCCGGCGACCGGCCCGGAGACGCGCGCCGCCGCCCAAGCCAGCGCTGCGCACGCCGCCAAACCCAAAACATGCTGCATGATCCGGATCGGCACGGCCCCGTCGCCCAAGACCCAATGGGTTGCGGCGATCATTGCCGGATAGCCTGGAGTGCGATCCGGTCGGGCGACCGTCATCCGCCCCTCGCGCAGCCCATGGGCCATGTACGCGTATTCGGTGCCGTCGTTCGTCACGATCAGCGGCAGCGATGCTAGCGCGATCAGGCGGACCACGCCCCCGACGAGCAGCACGATGGCGATGACGCGGTGCAGGGGAATCGAAACGAGCGGCGGCGCAGCGGATTTGGCGGCTTCTGGCACAGATTCTCCCGTGGATCGCTGCCCGACATTGGAGCAGGAATCATCGGCTCGGCAAGCGCAGCCGGCCAGCCCCGACGAGCCATCCACCGGCCGCGCACAATGCGACCAGCGCCACCGCCCGCGGACAATCGCGTCCCGCGCTTGCGGCTATACTCCCACATGTCGCATTCGTGACGATCACTCGCATCGGAGATTCTCATGCGCCAACTGACCGTACTCTCGCTCACAATCCTCCTCGCCGCGGCGGCCGCCGCGGGCGACTGGCCCAATTTCCGCGGCCCAAACCACGACGGCATCAGCACCGAGACCGGCCTGAAAGCCGACTGGTCCGCGCCGCCCAAGCCGCTCTGGGAGCGCCAAGTCGGCGATGCCTTCAGCGGTATCTCCATCGTCGGTGACCGCGTGTATTCCTGCGGCACCGCCAACAAGAAACAGGTCGTCTTCTGTCTGAACGCGCAGACGGGAGAGCAGGTCTGGCAGACGCCGATCGAGGATTCATACTGGGAGCCGCAGGGCGGCAACGGTCCGCGCTCCACGCCCACCGTCGCCGACGGCCGCGTCTACGTCCTCGGCGCGCTCGGCCGGATGCTTTGCCTCGATGCGGCCGACGGCAAGGTCGTCTGGGAGAAGAAATACGAGCCCAAGCCGCAGTGGGGTTTCAGCGGGTCGGTGCTGATCGAGGGCGACATGGCCGTCGTCTCCGCGGGCGGCAAGTTCGGCGCGCTCGTCGCCTACGACCGCAAGTCGGGCAAGGAGCTCTGGAAGACCGGCGAGGACCCCGTCGGCTATTCCACGCCGTACCCGTTTACGTTCGAAGGCGAGCGCTATATCGTCGGGTTCACGGGCAAGTCCGCGATCATCGTCCGCGCGAAAGACGGCCAGCTTGCGTGGCGCGAGCCGTGGAAGACAGACTGGGATGTGAACGCGGCCGCGCCAATCTTCCACGAGGGGTACCTCTACCTCACGTCGGGCTACGACACGGGCAGCGCGGTGTTCAAGCTCTCGCGGACGGGCGACAAACTCACGGGCGAGCACGTCTGGGCGGGGGGCATCGACAAAGTGCTGCTCAGCAAATTCCAGTCGAGCATCCTGACCGGCGGCTACCTCTACGCAAGCGACCAGCGCAAGCTCGCGTGCGTCGAGTTCATGACGGGTAAGGAGATCTGGAAGGAGCCGCGCATCAAGGACGGCACGGTCGTCCTCGCGGAAGGACGGCTGTTCGTGCTCACCGAGGGCGGCGAGTTGATCGTCACGCCGGCGACGAAGGATGGCTTCAAGCCGGCGACGCGCGTGCAACTGCTGGAGGGCCGCTGCTGGACCGTGCCGACGATCGCGAACGGTCGTCTCCACGTCCGCAACCAGGACACGATCAAGTGCTTTGACCTGAAGTAGCGTCTGATCACGGCGGCGACTCGGGCTCCCCGATCAGGCGATCGGCCGGGCCGTCGCGATGCCCTTCTTCGCCTTCATGAGCGAGCCCATGTTTCAAAGATGCGTGCGAGCGGTCCTGGCCCTCATGCTTGTCTGCGTCGCGCACGCGGCCGGGGGCAACGAGAGTGGAAAGGTCAAGGTCTTCATTCTCGCCGGG
Organism: Planctomycetota bacterium; assembly: GCA_045863555.1. GTDB lineage: Bacteria > Planctomycetota > Phycisphaerae > UBA1845 > Fen-1342 > JACRLV01. The sequence continues at coordinate 120,681 of BTUU01000018.1, forward strand.
CAGTCGAACATGGAAGGTTTCGGCCATGTCCGCACGCTGCCCCGGCTTGGAGAGGAGGCCGGCAACGCCCCGTTGCTCAAGCGACTTCGCGGCGACGATGGCGCCTGGCGCGTCCGCGACGACGTCTTCGTCAGTTTTCGCAGCGGCAAAACCGTCGGCCCGCTGGGCATCGGCTTCGGAGCCGATACCGACCGTCTCGGCCCGGAACTGATGTTCGGGACGATCGTCGGCGACGCCATCGACGAGCCTGTGGTGCTCATCAAAACGGCGTGGGGTGGAAAAGATCTGCACTTCGACTTTCGCCCGCCCGGCGCCGGCAAGCTGCCGTACCCGATCGACGCGAAGGCGCTCTCTGAGCGCGGCGGCCCGGCGGCGGTCGGCGAGTGCTACCGCCGGATGGTGGCCGACGTCCGCGATTGCCTGAAAAACCTGGGCAGCCATTTCCCCGCGCTCGCCGGCAGAGACCATGAGATCGTCGGGTTCGTCTGGTTTCAGGGCTGGAACGAGATGTTTCCGAGCCAGGGGTGCCCGTTCGAACAGATCATGCGGGACTATCCGGACCTCTACGCGACGATGATCCAGGATCTCGAGAAGGAATTCGGCCTGAAGCGCCTTCCCAGCGTCGTGGCTGAAATGGGCGTCAACGGCGCAAAAGCCGGAGGCCGTTCGCTCGACCTCCGGAAGGCGCAGGCCGCGATCGCCGATCACCCCGCGCTCAAGGGAAAGGTCCGTTTCGTCCGCACGGCGCAGCACTGGGATCCGAAGCTCGACGAGTTGCAGGCGCGCGAGCGCGAGATCGACAAGACGCAGCGGGAAAAACTCAAGGACCGGATCGCCGCCGATCTGAAGGGCGACCTCGAGGGAAAGCCGTCCGAGGAACAGGTGAAATTAGTAAATGCCGCCCTCGAGCGGGCCGTGCGGGACACGGACGAGTACAAGGCCTGGCAGGTGGAGTGGGAGAAGATTTCGAGCCACTGGGAGTGTCACTACTTCGGCAGCGCCGCCATTTACTGCCTGATTGGAAACGACATGGCGACCGCGATGCTCGAGATGATCGGCTCGCGGTAATCGCGCAGGACGGCCACGCAGCCCAATCGTTGTCATTCCCGACTGGAGGAGGTAGTCGATGCAGACTCGGTGTCGCGCAATGCGTTCAATCCCCCTCGCGATATTGCTCCTGGTCGCCCCGTCACTCGTCTTCGCGGACGATCCGCTCAGCAAGGGCGAAATGGCGGGCTACCTGCTGTTTCCGACGGAGCGAGTGCCCGGGACCTTCAACGCCGGCTTCTCCATGTACGTCGCCGCGTGGCCTCTCCTGAAGACGTACCCCGGCCATCAGTTCCAGAGCGGCCTCCCGGGTACATGGATGTTCGCTCAGCATGACGGTCCGGCGCCGGAGAAGGCGTACTCAGACATCGAGGGCGGCCTGGGCTGGTGGCGCGATACGCGGTTCCCCACCGAAACTCCGAAGTTCATCATGGGCGGCGTCGCGCCGGAGTTTCGCGCCATCGCGAACGGCCCGGCGCACGGCATCGGAACGTGGGAAGAGCCGCGCGGCCTCTACGGCGTGGCGCAGCTCAGTCCGTGGCTGCTCTTTCCCATCGACGGCCTGAATATCAGCCAGGGCACGTCCGGAGAACTGGTGGGCTATGGCTACCTGCCGCTGCCTCTCGTGGAACCAAAGACCGTTACGGCGGGAAAGGACATACCCACCGGCGGCAACTGCTGGACGCTCTTTCTGAATACGCGGAATTTCAAGGGTCCGGTCGCCTTCTTCCTGCCCTATTTCTGGTCCCATGCCGCCGTGGAGGAACCGCGCCTGGCGGGAAAGCTGCTGGACAGCCGGCCCTCCGAGCCGAACCGGGCGCTGCAGATGGAGACGCAGCACATCCCGAGCGTCTCGGCGGTCGACAGCAAGGGCGAGAGATACGCCCGGATCGCGCCGACGCTCTTCCCGCGCAGTCCGAACGGCGACTCGATCGTGGTTCACCAGGTCACGTCGTATGGCAAGGCTGCGCTCTGGGACGCCGTCGATGCCTGGTTCAAGGGTGGCCGCGAGGCGACCGGCACGATCGACCCGCGCGGCGCGGTCGTGCATCCGTTCGGCGGCGGGGGAGGCGCTACGTGGAGAATCTACGATGACGCCACGCCGGAAAAGGAACGGGCGCCGGTTGCGTGGAATTCATTCGTAACCCCGATCAGGCCCGACCCGAACACGGTCGGTTTCCGCTGGAACGAAAAGCACGTCGGGAAGGACGCAGACGGCCGGCCGCTTGTGGTCCTGCCTCAGTACTACCGCCTGTCGAAGAGCGAAAAGAAAACCGAGTGGGTCCCGATCCCCGCGGAGGAAGTGCCGGCGGAGACCGGGCTGGCCGCCGTCCGCTTCGAGCGGCCCCGCGAGCCGCACCCCGAGCCCTACACGACGCCGGAGGACGCGGACAGTTGCTGGAAGAAGCCCGGACCGGTCGCAGGCCCGTTCCAAGCGCGGCTGGGGGATGGCAGCGTTGTCACGTATTCCTGGTACCGGTTTGCCGATCAACCGGCGCTCCTCAACGCCGATCTGACGCCCGCCGAGCGCGAGCGCATGCAGACGCTCGTGGAGAAGATCCACCGGACCTGGAAGAAAGACCGTGAGTACCTCGCGCCGCCGACGGCCGGGCCCCTCGCCGACCTCGATCCGGCGCAGATCGTGACGCCTCCGCCCGGGTTCGAAATCGGCTACGTCCCGATCGCGACGCGGCAGGAACTCAAAAAGTAACCAGGTTTCGCGATGAGCGTGACTCCGTGATCTGGTTCGCGCGCGGAGCATCAGGTCACCCTCCAAATTTCGCGCAAAAAGAGGCTCCGCCCTGATGCTCCCCACCGGGGGATCAAGGCGGAGCCGTTTGCATTGAACGACCAGTGGCGGTTTACGGACACGTCGTCCCAAAACTCGCCAGCAGCGCTGCCAGGTCGGTCAGATCAACGTCACCGTCGCCGTCCGTGTCGCCGTCCGCGGCCGTTGCACCCCGCATCATGCCAAAGTGCGAGAGCAGCGTCGACAGATCGCTCAGATCAACGTCGCAGTCGCCGTCCGTATCGCCCGGCAGCCGTTCCTCGATCGTCGCCCGCAGCGCCCGCGTCGTGCTGCCGTTGCCGTTGGTCACGTTCGTCACGGTCAGCGTGCCGTTGTAGATGCCCGCCGGCAGATCGTAGATCGAATCATCGAGGTAGACCGACACGAACACCTGGCCGCCCGGCGCGAGATTGCCTCCGCCCGTCACGAGCCGCGCCCACGACGCGTTCTCCGTCACCGTCCACTGCACGGCCGTGTCGCCGATGTTACGCAGCGTGTAGTGGATCGAGTCCGGCGTGAACGGTCCGCCCTCCGGCCCCGTCGTCTGAAAGCCCGTCTGCGGCGTCAGCGTCAGCGTCCCCGGCACGAGCCACGTCAAAAGCGCCGCCCGCAGTTCATCCCGCAGAACCTCGGACGCGGCCGCCCCAACCGCCGCGGCCGCGAGGTCATCGTCGACCGCGCCGTCCACGAACGAGCCGACCGTAAATTCCTGCGGCGTGATGACGCCGTTTGCCATGTACGGGATGCTGATCCACGCCAGCGACGAGCGGTACCGCAGCCCGTCGAGCCCCACGCTGCCGCCCTTGGCTGCGATCTCGACCGCCGCCCGGAAATCGAGCCGCTTGTCGTCCGGCAGGCCGATGTTCGCGGCTTCCTCGTCGATGATTCCGCCGACGTTGGGATAGCCACCGCCGCCGCCGTAGTTCATCGCCCCGTTGAGCATCAGGTCATAGAACTCGTCGCGCCAGGCCCCGAGGTACCCGTTCGCGACTTCCTCGTGCAGCCGCGCCCCGTCGTCGAGCGTCAGCATGTTGTGGTCGCCGCCGCAGCCGATCCGCCGCACCAGCTCCGTGTCCGCCATGTCGAGCGCATCGGCCGTGATGTTGATATTTGCCTGGCCGAAGTAGTCCTTCACCGCCTCCGTGCGGATGTTGTCCGAGTTCTCCATCATGAGCCGCAGCACGTCGTCGAGCGGTTCGTTCTGCACCGGCGACTCGGCGGGGCAGCCGCCGGGGCTGCCGTCGAAGCCGCGCACCGGGATCGGCGCGGTGAAGGCCACGTTCCCGAGCGCCACCTGCCGCATGGCGTGCACGTGGTGCAGCGTCTTGATCGTGCTGGCGGGGTCGAACACGCGGCTGTTGTTCAGCCCCGCCCGCCGGCCGCCGTTGACGCGCTTCAGCAGCGCGCCGACGCGGACGTAGATCTCGTTGTCCATGATCCCGCGCATGATGCCCGAGACGCGGTGCGTCAGGTCGTTGCTGTTTCGCAGCAGCAGGAACGTGAAAAGCGGGCCGTCCGGTCCGGTTCCCGTCTGCTGAAGGTCATAAATGCGCGCCGCCCGGTTCCCCTGGAGCACGTCGAGCTGTGCCGACGTGACGCCGGTGTACCACCACCACGTCCGCCCCTGGCGCTCCTCGAGCACGATGTCGTAGTTGCCGTTGCCGACATAGGCGATATCCGTAATGCGCGCGTTGTGCTGGCCGGTGAGCGTCGAGATATTCGCATAAGGCGTGCTCGGATACCGCCACCAGTTGCGCTGGTCGCTGCCGGTGTTCGAGATGAATACACAGCTCCAGACGTTATTCTGCCCCGGCACACGGTCCCACGAGACGAGCCGCATGTTGTTCGTGTCGCGAATCGTATTGATCGCGGCCGCGTCGGCGCTGGGGTGATACCACCAGCCCTTGAAGTACTGGCCTGTGTTGTTGACCAGGATGATCACGTACCGGAGCTGGCCGTTCGCATCGAGATACGGCTGGCACTGGAGCAGCCGCACGTTGCCGCTCGACAGCCGGTCGGCGATGCTCGCGGGCGTCTGGCCGAACCACCACCCGTCGGCCGGGTTGTAATATTCGCCCGAGTTGTGCACGAGCACGGCCGAGAAGCGCATCGGGTTGTTGTTCACCACGTCGATGTTGACCAGCCGATACCCCTCGGCCCGCCGGGCATTGATCTGGTCCTCGGTCGCGTTCGTGAAATACCACCACCCGGTCGGCGTCATCAGGTCGCGATCGGCATGGGCGGCGTGCGTGGCCGCGAGCAGACAGGCGAGGACGGTTGTCGCGATTCGTATCGATCTGGCTGACATGCTTTGCCTCCGCGAGAGACCCGCTGGGCCGGCCATACACGCGGCCGGCGACATCGGTTCAAGCGGAGTTGGCGTGCGGGTCTTTCTCGGAGTTCGGGAAATATCGTGAATGGCGGTTCACGCGGCGTATTCGTAGGCGTTGAGGCCCGCGAATCGGCGTGCCTGCACCAAGCGTCAGGGCGGCGCGGCCGCCCGAAGCCGCTCGGCTTCGTCGAGCGTGCCGTGCACGGTGCACCAGCGGCGGATGTAGTCCCAGTCGAGCTCTTTTGCGAGCACGGACACGACTTCCGCAGCATCGGCATGGTCTTTTGGTCGGGCCGCGAGCTTCCACCAGCGGAGTTTCTGGATCACTACGTCCTCAGGTGTCGCGACGGAGATCGGATTGCCAAAGACAGAAACGCGCGTGCGGCGTTGGAACCGCTCTTGGTCGAATTCATCTGCCGAAACCAGGAATACCTCTACATAGAATCGGCTACGCTCGGGCCGAATTCGAAAATACGTTGTTCCCGTAACGGACTCGAATTGCACTTGGGGTTCGAGCCGGAACTCAGGCCCCAGTCGTTTGACCAGGTCACCGATTGCGTCACTGCTCAACGCCACAACGACGTCCATGTCCTTCGTTGTTCGCGTGATGCCATAAGGGATGCTCGCCAATGCACCCGTAAGCATGTACGGCACGCGCTCACGCTCAAGAGCGGCAGCGACTCGCGTGATGATCTCACGAGGCGTCACCTTCGGTAGCTCCGCTCCTGGCTCGCGATTGCATTGGTAATGATCATCTCGTCGATCTCGTCTTCGGAAGCGGTGGAAAACCGCTTCCGGAGTCCTGCGGCCGCCAACTCTCCCATGAGTTCAGTGAGTTCAATCGCGTCCTCGAGCCGCTCGGACGGGGTTTCAGCACGCGCAAGCTCGACTCTAATTTCGAACTCCGGATCCATGAGTTCTCCTCATTCGTTCCCGGCGATTGTAATCAACGTCGAACGGCGCCGCACTGCTCGCCACCGCGCCCGTCACCATGCAGGGAACGCGCAGCTCATCGAGCGCTGAAGCGACGCGGATGACTATTTCGCTCAGCGTCATTTCCGATAGCTCCGCGCCTGACTCGCAATCCGCTGCTCGATCAAGATCCGCCGAATCTCCTCGTCGCTCAGTTCCGGCCGGCGCGCCCGCAGCCCGGCCACCGCCATGTCGGCCAGCAGATCGGAGAGTTCCAGACACTCGATGAGCCGCTGCTCGATCGTCTGGGCCCGCGCTCTGCGAATCTTGAACTCGAATTCCTCGTCCATCGGTTCCTCCGCCATAGGGCAGCCGCGGTGTCACGGGGTCGGCGCGAAATTCCAGGCGCTCCTATCGACGCCAGTTCACGGGCGGGACGCGATGGTAATAATCGCCCTGTGCATAGTATGCAAAGGGTCGCCGGGAGACAGGGTCGATGAGTACGACCATCCCTGGTTTTTCGGGGCCGTGCTGCCCGCGAGGGATATAACCGAATTTCGTTGATGGCCGGGTGAATAAAGGCGGCGTACTCTCG
>BTUU01000019.1:0-110969 GCA_045863555.1 Planctomycetota bacterium
CTTATGTTGGCGGGGTGGGTTGTTTGGCCCCCGCGTTACATTGTGTGGGGGGTGGTCAACCAGAGTGGGCCCCCGCGCCCCGTTCCGAAGCGCGGGGCCAGATGCGCAGTCCGCACAGAGTGTCCAAGAGGCAATCAAATACAATGCAAGGCCTGCACTGGCTGTTGCTATTACCGTTGTGCCTGTTTTCCGTTGCCGAATCGCACGCCGAGATGCGCGTGAAGCTCTTCGACGGCTACGGAAGCGGTACGGGCGGCGAGTTTGATGTCCGGTTCACAACTTCGGACGTTCCGGATTTCCATTTTTCGTCCGCGATCGGTACCAAGACGTGGAATACGCGGGCAACGCGCTTGTCCACATTCTGTGTCGAAAAAGACGAATTCATCGGTTTCGATACGGAGTACCGCGCGACGATCGACGCGATTGCGATCGGCGGCGGCAACAATACGAATGCCGGTGACGCGCTCGATCCATGGACGGCGTTCCTATACACGCAGTTCGCGACCGGGCAGTTGGTCAGCTACGACTACCTCCCGTCCTTCGGCGCCGCCAACCTGATTCGCGAGGCCGACGGCGGTGCGCTCCAGCAAGTCATCTGGTTTCTTGAGAACGAGACCCGGGTGAGCTCGACCTACGGTGGCCCAACTGGTTATGGATACGATCCGCATTCTCGTACGGTCGCACAGGCGTATTTGAGCGGGCAGGCGCTCGCTTGGTGGGATCTGGCAGCCGGCGCCAACTGGACCACGATCCGCAATGTCCGCGTGCTTAATCTGACCGGCCTCGACGGTTCGGAAAAGCAGAGCCAGTTGATTCTGATTCCGCTTCCCGGCGCGGCGCTGCTCGGTGTTTTCGGTCTCGTCATCGCCGGCTGGGTGAAGGGGCGGATGGCGTAACCTGACAATTTGTTTGGGGCACTTTCTCGCAGATCGCTGGTCTGCGTAACAAAAGGAAACCGAAATGAAAAAACTCCTGACCATCGGGTTCTGCTTCGCGGCGTCGTCCGCCGCGCTCGCGGGATTCACGGCGATAGGTTCAAGTGGTGAAACGAACACGAAGCGCATTCTTGAAGAGATCACCGGCGTCGGTGCGGGTGGCCTATCCGGAGCGGCGTGGGGCGATGTGAGCTACACCGGTGGTGGCTTCACGGTTACGCGCGTGGACGACTTTCTCTCGCCGAACGGCGTCCTGGACCTCTCCACCGGCTTCGCTGGCGGCTCCGCCGCCGATCAGTTGTGGCGGGACGGGACCGTGATGGTTGGTGCACAGGCTCGGTTTGCTGGGTTCAGCCAGCGGTTCGGCTGGGATGCCGGCGTTAGCGGTGGTTCGTACGTGAATCTGTTCGACGTATCGGGCAGTGGCTTCGCCGTGTCCGGTGGCGGCAACTTCTCGCTCTCGGCGAACCCCTTCGTCTTTGCCCGAAATGGCACCAACGGTCCGCAGTGGTCCGACCAGTCGCGAAACGTGGCGCTCCGCGACCAGATGATCACGTATGAGATCACCTCAACCAGCGGCGGCCCGAAGCGCTGGGTGCTGATGTTCGAGGACAAGAATTTCGGCGATTCGGGGGCGGATTGGGATTACAACGACCTTGTGGTCGAATTGACGATCATTCCGGTGCCGGGTGCTGCTCTTCTCGCTGTTCTTGGTCTGGGCATTGCTGGCTGGGCGAAGCGGCGGACGGCCTAGCTCGACATCCGGTCCAGCAGCACACACCCGAGGCGGCGCGAGTCAGTATCGCGCCGCCTCTTTTTTTTCGATCGACGAGTGAAAACGCCTCGGTTGGATCGCCCTTCCCGCTTGCGATCGCCGCCCAATCGGCACACAATGACGTTTGATCCACATTTCGCTTTGAGGTGCCGCCATGTCCGGTACTGGGCCCGGTCCGCGCCGCTCCCGGCGTCGACTCTGGATATTGATCGCCATTCTCGTCGCCCTCCCGCTCCTCGCCGGCGGCGCGTGGGTCCTGCGCCAGTATCAGCGCGAGCGCCTCGCCCAGCAGGCCCTCGTCGATGGCAAGGCCGCGTTTGAAAAAGGCGACTGGGAGACCGCCCGCCAGCAGCTCGGGAAGTACATCGGCCGCTTCCAGGAGGATTTCGACGCCCTCGGCCTCTACGCCCAGGCGCAGCTCAACTGCCGCCCGCTGCCGATCGAGAACATCCTCCAGGCCGCCAGCGCCTACCGCCGCATGCTCCGCATCCAGCCGACCCACGCGGACACGTTCGAGCGGCTCGCGCTGATCTACCAGTCGACCGGCAACGTGACGGAACTGGGCCAGATCGCCCGCGCCCGCCTCACCGCCGCCGGTGATAACGACGCCCGGGCCCTGCTGGCCATCGGCCGCGAAGAGGCCGCCCTCCGCCAGCCCGACAAGGCCCTCAAGAGGCTCCGGAAACTCGTCGACCAGCCGGTCTCTGAGGCCGCCCCGGAGCCCGTCCTCGTCGAGGCGTTCGCCGCCCTCGTCGAACTCGAAAACTCGGCCGATACCGAGACGGCCCGGAAGGCGACCGACGACGTGCTCGCGGCCGCCCTCCAGCGGTTCCCGGCCGCGCGGCTCCTGCTCGCCCAGCGGGCCGGCCATTCGATCTCCCGCGCCGTCCGCGCCACCGGGCCCGGGGCCGAGCCGCTTCGTGCGGCCGCCCAGGCCGATCTCGCGGCCGCGTGCGACCCGCTGCCCGACGATCCGCGCGTGCTCCTGGCCCTCGCCGAGGGGGCGATGATCCTGCGCGAGTTCGACCGTGCGAAGACCATCCTCGAACACGCCCGCGCCCTCGACCCCGCGCTCATCGCCCGGAAATTCATCGACCCCGCCGCCTTCGACGCCGAGTGGTTCCAGCGGGCCGGCGCGCTCGCGGCGGTCAGCGGCCAGCCCGAGCGCGCGGTCGCGCTTACCCGCGAGTACCTCGAAAACCTGAAGGACAAACGCACCCGCCTCGAAATCCTCCCGCTCTCGATCGAGTTGCTCGCCCGCGGCGGGATTCAGAACGAATCCGACGCCGACCGCGCCAAGCGCGTCGCCGAGGCCCGGGCGGTCCTCGACGAATTCCTCAAGCTCATCGCCCCGCTCCCGCAGGGCACCTTCTCCGACCAGCAGGTGGCGATGCTCAAATCCGTCGTCGCCATGGCCGAGGATAAGCCGTACGAGGTCATCAACCTCCTCGAGCCCTTCCGCGGCGGCTCGACCTTCCCGCCGCTGGCCGCGCTCCTCCTGAACGAAGCCTACGTCGCGACCAACCAGTCGATCCGCATCGCGGCGGCCGGTTCGGCGGCGGGCGAGGGCGGCAGCGTGATCGCGGTGTCGCAGGCCCGCCGCGTCGTACAGGCGCTCGCCGAGCGCGGCGCGTGGGACGCGGTCCTCTCGACCATCGCGACGCTGCCGCCGGACGCGGTAAAGGGTGATCCCGACCTGCGCGTGGCCGGCCTCGGTGCCCGGCTGGAGCTGGCGCTCGCAACCCGGAGGCCGAAACCCGAACTGGACGCGCTGACGGCCGAGACGCGGGCCCTGCGCGACGAATTCCCGAAGCGGTCCGATGTCGCGATCCTCTTGGCGAGCGTCGAGCAGAACGCCGGCCGTGAGCCCGCCGCCCGCGCGGAGCTGGAGCGGGCGTCGCGCGAGTGCGAGCCGGCCGATCTGCCGCTCATCGCCCTAGCCCGCCTCGAAGCGGCCTCTGACAACCGCGATCGTGCCCTGGAACTCCTCCGCGACGCGACGAAGCGCGAGCCGGCGCGGATCTCCGCGTGGCTGGCGCTGGCCGGCCTGCAATACGAAATGGAGAAGTCCGACGACGCCCTCGCGACGCTCGATGCCGCGCTCGCGTCCGACGCGGGCAAGGAGCCCGACCGTCAGCGGCGGCTGCGCCAGCGCCGGGCGGTGCTGCTCGTCGCCCGCGGCGACCGGGCGGGCGGCGAGGCGGCCCTGAAGGCGCTCGCGGCCGAGTCGGCGAAGGATGTCGAGGTGCGCTCGCTCCTGCTCGACCTGCCCGACGCCCTGAAGGACGCCGCGGCGGCCCAGAAGCTCGTGGACGAGATCAAGGCGGTCGAAGGCGCGGCGGGCATTCGCTGGCGCTTCCACCAGGCCCGGCTCTGGCTGGCGTCGCCGGAATGGCAGTCGAAGGCCAAGGAGACGCGCGATCTGCTCGCCTACTGCATCGACGCCGACCGCCGCTGGACCGCGCCGGTCCTGCTCCTGGGCGCCTTGCAGCAGCGCACGGCCGACATGACCGGGGCGGAGGCGACCTACCGCGCCGGGCTGGCCGCCACGCAGGATCCGGCGATCGCCGATCAGCTCCTGGCGCTGCTCCAGACCCAGCGCCGTTTCAGCGACGCAAAGGACATCATCGCCCGCATGGAGCAGCGCCTCTCCGAGCAGGCGGTCAGCGCCCGCCGGGTGAGCGTGGCCGTGGGCGAGGGCCGCTATGGCGACGCGATTGCCGAGTTGGAGGCCCGCGGCGCTGCGGGAACGAGCGAACCGGGCGATCTGATCCGCCGGGCGCAGCTGGGCTACGCGCTGCGCCGCGATGCGAAGACCGCGCTGGCCCGGCTCGATGAGGCCGAAAAAGCCGGCGCCGAGCCGCTCGTCGTCGCCCGCGTCCGGGCGTCGATCCTCCAGAATGAGAAGCGGTCTGCCGAGGCCCGGACGGTGCTGAATGACGCGGTCGCCAAGATCGGGTCGGTCGACGCGTATCTCCTCCGCGGCTCGTTCCTGGCCTCGATCGGCGATCAGGCAGCCGCGGACGCCGATTTCGCGAAGATCCTGGGCCTGTCGAACGACGAGATGGGTTTCGCGCTCCAGGGCGAGCATTTTGCTCAGACGGAGCGTCTGAACGAGGCGATCGGCGTCTGGGAGGCGGGTCTGGAGCGGTTCCCGAAGTCGGTCATGCTGAAGCGCGGCCTCGTCAAGGCCAAGATCATGCGCAACCAGCCCGAAGATCGGCCCGCGGTCGAAAAACTGCTTGCCGATCTCGGCGACAACATGCCCGGCGATCCCGAGGTCATCTGGGTCCGGGCCGCGAACCTCTTCCGGATCAACCCGCGCGATCTCGCCCCGATACGCGCCCTGCTCGCCGAGGCCGAACGCGCCCCGAAGGCGCCGGTCGACGTCTACCGCGGTCTCACCGACCTGGCCCGGCAGACCGGGGATGCGAAGCTCATGCTGAACCTGGCGCTGCGCGGCCTCACCTTTTACCCGGCCGATCCGGTGCTGCTGGTGAACCGGGCGGAGGCGATGCTCTTCGGCGGCGATCCGCGCGGCGCTCGCGAGGCGGTTCGGTCGGCCCTGAATGTCGACAAGAACAACCTGCGGGCGATCGAACTGCTGGCCATCATTGCCGACAGGCTGAAGGACGAGGCGGGATTCCGTGATCCGCTCGACCAGCTCGCGTTGATCTGTAGCGCCCAACCCGAAAACGAACCGGCACACCTGCTGCTCGCGCAGGTCATGCGCCTCGCCGGAGACGCCCCCGGCTCGCTGGCGCTCCTCCGGAAATTCCGCGCGTCCGTACCCGCCGCCGCGAAATCGGTCGTGGTCCTGCTGGAGTCCGCGGAAAGTGCCCGGGCCGCGAAGGACCCCGGCGCGGCGGAAGCGTTTCTGAAGGAGGCGGACGCCATCGCGGCCGACGATGCTCGTACGCTTCGAGGCTGGGCGGCGTACTACGCGGATTCGAAGAAGTTCGACGAGCTCGCGGCGTTCGCGGAAGCACGGCTCGACAAGGCGGAGACCGCCGGTCTGCTTCTGGCAGCCGCCGCGGCGCTCGGCGAGCAGCCGCCGAAGCTCGACATCGCTGTACGGCTGGCGGAAAAGGTCGTCGGATACGAGCCGAGAAACGCCGCGGCGCACTTCCTGATCGGCAATATCGCCTACGGCCGCGGCCAGCTCGAACCGGCCGAGAAGGCGTTCCGGGCGGCGGTCGACGCCGATCCCACCGCGGCCGCCCCGCTGAACAACCTGGCCTGGCTGCTGGCCAGCGACCTCGCCCGGTATGACGAGGCGCTGGCGCTCGCCAACCGGGCCGTCGCCGCCGCCCCCGGCGAGTACAACTATCGCGATACGCTGGCGTTCATCCTGGACCGGAAGGGAGATTCGGAGGGCGCGCGGCGCGAGTATCTGGCCTGCCTCAGCGCCCCGACGCTCCCGGCGGAGGGGCGGGCGCAATACCTGCTGAAGCTCGTGATGCCGGCGAGCCGATTGAAGGACAATGGGCCGCTGCGCCCGCTGCTCAAGGAATTGCAGCAGCTCCAGACCGCTCCTCCGCGGGCATTGACCGCCGACGAGCGTGCGGCGCTGGATGCGGTGATCCAATCGATGGGGACCTCGCAATGATCCGACTGGGCACAATGACGGATTGCAGGGGGGATGGTTCCACGAAACGCGGCCGCGTCTCGGCGCTGCTCGCCGCGGCGGCGCTGCTGCTGGCGCTGGGTGCGTGCCAGGACACGCGCATCTCGCCCGCGGATTTGCAGCGGATGGAGGCCGAGCTCGCTCCGACTCCCGCGGCCAGCCAGCCGGTGGAGTATCAGTCGCGCTACATCCCGCGCTATCGCGCGGTCGTAGGTGACGTGATCACGACCACGTTCTATGGCCTCGATGCGGAGAGCCCCTACAAGCCGACGCAGCTCGAACTGCGCGTGCAGGAGGACGGCACGCTCGTCTTCCCGATCGTCGGCGCCGTCCCCGTCGCTGGCCTCGACGCCAACGGCGTGGAAAAGGCCATCCGCGACGTTCACGTGCCGCGCGTGGCCAAGGACCTGTCGATCTTCGTCCAGTTCCGCGAGACGGAGCGGACGACCGTCCTCGTGCAGGGCGCCGTCCGCCAGCCGGGCCTGATCAAGCTCGACGACAACGAGCGAACGCCGCTCCACGCGATTGCGGCGGCGGGGGGGTTCCTGCGCGAAGGCAGCGGCCGGATCGACTACAAGCCGATCGTCAGCGGCCGCTCGACCCGTTCGTTCGACTTCACGAACGTGGACGACATCCGCGCGGCCCTGCTCTCCGAACCGCTCGAATCGGGTGACGTTCTCGTCGTCGAGGAGACCGACGAGAGCGTCGTCTACGTCACCGGCCTCTTGAATCGACCGGCGGCGATCCCCGTCCCGCGCGACGGCCAGCTTTCGGTCATGCGGACCATCGCCGCGTCCGGCGGCCTCGTCGACTTTCTAGAACCCGAAGAGGGGACGCTCTGGCGCAGGCTGCCGGACGGCCGGCAGGTCCGCGTCCGCCTCGATCTCATGGCGATCCGCTCGGGTGAATCGGAGGATCTGGCGCTCGTCAGCGGTGATATCCTCGATATTCCGCACACGCCCGCCAGCCGGTTCCGCCAGTGGTTCGCGGAGAACATCCGCATCGGTCCCTTCGGTGTGACGGCGGTCTACGACCCCGTGGCCGACGAGCGGGCCCGGATCTTGCGTGATAATCAGACGACCAACACAGTTCGCCGGGCGCTGCTGGATGTGCTGGGCCGTGGCGTCTCCGAGGTGGTGGTGCCGACGAATCCGTAGTCCACGCGGTCTGTCGCGTGAGGAGCGACTCCATGAGTGCAATGGGATGGGGTTATTCGCGCAGCCGGCGCCGCCTCGCGGCTGGCCTGAGCCGATCTTCTCTGGTCGGATTGCTGGCGCTCGCGGCCGGCTGCGACGGTTTCATCGTGCAGCAGCAGACGATCGCCGAGTTCGACACGACGGAGGGCGTCTTCGCGTTCGCGCTGCGCAATGACGTGGCTCCGGAAACCAGCGCGGCGTTTGCCGCCCGCGTGAGTTCCGGTTTCTACAACACCACGGTCATCCACGAGGTCGTTCCCGATGGCTACGTCGCGATCGGCGGATACGTGCGCGCCGGGCTGACGCAGAAGGAGACGCGCGATCCGATTGCGCTGGAGGCGGGCCTACCGAATCTTCGCGGCACCATCGCCATGGCCCGCACCAATGACCCCGACTCCGCGACGTCGCAGTTCTTCTTCAATCTCGTCGATAACGCATCGCTCGACCCGTCGGAGGAGAACCCCGGCTACGCGGTCTTCGGCTTCATCGTCGAGGGCCAGGACGTCGTCGACACGATCGCGGGAATTCCGACCGCGGCCGAGGGCCAGAATGAAGAGGTGCCGATCCGCGACGTGGCGATCCGCTCGGTCGTCCGCAGCGAGCTGCCCGAACCCGCGGAAGGCCGCATCGGCGTCACGATAGAAACGACGCTCGGGCGCATCGTCGTGAATCTCGATGCCGCCGCGGCGCCGACGACGGTCGACAATTTTCTGCAATACGCCGACGCCGGTTTCTATCGCGGCACGCTCTTTCACCGCGTCGTTCCCGGCTTCGTCGTTCAGGGCGGCGGCTTCGTCCGCGCCTACACCGCCAAGCCCGCGGCCGACAGCATCCCCAACGAATCGCTCAACGGCCTCAAGAACGTCCGCGAGTCGATCTCGATCGAGGCCTCCGGCGATCAGATCTTCGACGCGGCCCGCATCCGCCTGAACCTCGTCAACAACCCGCAGTTTGACGCCCGCGGCGCGGAACTCGGCTTCCCGGTCTTCGGCTCGATCTACAGCGGCCGCGAGGTGCTCGACCGCATCGCCGTCGTCGAAACCGCGCCCCGCGGCGATCTCGAAAACGCGCCGATCGAGGACATCCTCATCCGGACGGCGCGCGTCTACTCGATTCCGGCGGGATTCGACACGTCGCCCTGGGACGCCGCGGACTTCGCCGAGGCAGGCAACGACGCGATCAACCTCGGCCGCGATTTCCTGAGGACACTGATCTACTACGGGATCGCCCGGCCGGGCAATTGATCCGGCCCCGGGTCGGTTTGTCAGCCGTTTTCGGCCACGATCTGCCGAAGATACTCGGCGTAATAGGGTGGGAACCGGTTCGCGCACGCCAGCGTCTGCTCGGCCGTGATGAATCCGTTGCGGAACGCGACTTCCTCCGGGCAGCCGATCAGCAGGCCCTGCCGCTCCTCGATCGCCTGGACAAAGTTCGCGGACTGAAGCAGCGTCTCATGCGTACCCGCGTCGAGCCACGCCACGCCGCGGCCGAGCTGGATGACGTCCAGCGTCCCGCGTTCGAGATAGACGCGGTTCAGATCGGTGATTTCGATCTCGCCGCGCGCCGACGGCTTCAGGTTCGCGGCCAGATCGCTGACCTCCGCGTCGTAGAAATACAGCCCCGGCACCGCGAACCGGCTTCTTGGCTTGGCCGGCTTCTCCTCAAGGCTGATCGCCCGGCCGTCGCGGCCGAATTCGACCACGCCGTACGCCGTGGGGTTGCTGACCGGGTACGCGAAGACGCACGCGCCGCGCTGCCGCTCGGCGGCCCTGTGCACCAGTTCCTGGAGCCCCGCGCCGAAGAAGATGTTGTCGCCGAGCACCAGCGCCGCCGGCCCGCCGGCCAGAAACCTGCGTCCGACGATGAACGCGTCCGCCAGGCCGCGCGGCTGATCCTGCTCCGCGTACTCGAAGTGCATTCCCCACTGCGCGCCGTCGCCCAGCAGCCGGCGGAAGAGTGGCAGGTCCTCGGGCGTGCTGATGACGAGGATTTCCCGGATCCGCGCCAGCATGAGCGTCGTCAGCGGGTAGTAGACCATCGGCTTGTTGTAGACGGGCAGCAGTTGCTTGCTGATCGTCAGCGTGAGGGGGTGCAGCCGTGTCCCGCGTCCGCCGGCCAGAATGATGCCCTTCACTTGACGGCCTCCGTCCGCTTGTCGTAGTTCTTCTCGATCCACGCCTGGTAGTCACCCTGCTTGCGGATCGCATCCAGCCACGCGGAGTTCTCCAGGTACCACTTCACCGTGTCGCGCAGGCCGCCCGCGAGGTCGTGCCGCGGCCGCCAGTCCAGTTCCCGGGCGATCTTTCGGATGTCCATCGCGTAGCGGCGATCGTGGCCGGGCCGGTCAGTAACGAACTGGACTAGGTTCGCGTGCGGCCGGTGGGGCGAGGCTGGAACCAGCTCGTCAAGGATCGCGCAGAGCGTCCGCACGATCTCGAGGTTGGGCACCTCGGCGTTACCGCCGACGTTGTACGTCTCGCAGGGCGTGCCGCGGCGCAGAATCCGGTGAATGGCCTCGCAGTGGTCCGTGACGTAGAGCCAGTCGCGCACCTGCATGCCGTCGCCGTAGACCGGCAGCGGCTTGCCGTTCAGGCCGTTGTAGATCATGAGGGGGATCAGTTTCTCGGGAAACTGGTAGGGCCCGTAGTTGTTCGAGCAGTTGCTGATCGTGATCGGCAGGCCGAACGTGTGTGCATACGCCCGGACGAGATGGTCGCTCGACGCCTTCGACGCGGCGTACGGCGAGTTCGGCCGATAGGGGTTCTCTTCGGTGAACGCCGGTTCGGTCGGCGTCAGTGAGCCGAACACCTCGTCGGTCGAGACGTGGTGGAACCGCACGCCGCCGCGCCAGCCGTCGGCGGTTTTCCAGGCGTGCCGGGCGGCGTCGAGCAGCGTGAACGTGCCGACGACATTCGTCTGAATGAACGCCCCCGGTCCGGTAATCGAGCGGTCAACGTGCGATTCGGCGGCGAAGTGGACGATCGTATCGATCCGGTGCTCTGCCAGAAGGCGGTCCACGAGCGGCCGATCGCAGATATCGCCGACGATCAGGTGGTGGCGCTCCGGCGAGGTGAGTTCGGTCAGGTTCGCGCGGCTCCCGGCGTAGGTGAGGGCGTCGAGATTGAAGGCGTCGATGCCGGGTTCGGCGTGCAGGAGGTACCGAACGAAATTCGATCCGATGAACCCGGCGCCGCCGGTAACCAACACCCTCTGCATCGCGTTCTCCGTCGAGTCGAACTCAGCCTAGCAGGTTGGCACATCCGGTTCAAACCACTTCAGGAAGAAGCAACGTCTGGTGCTATCACTGGCGAATCGGGAATTCCCAGCGGTCGGCGAAACTGGATGTCGGCTGGCGCGTTGGCAATCTTCGAGCCGCCTTGAACCCGCCGCGCGAGATGGCGGCCGGGTCGGTGCCGGCGGACCCGCGGCACTGGGCGGGATAGAATACAAAGGTAGCTCGACACGGGGTCCTGAAGTGTGCGGCCCCGCCGCCGGCGGTTGCCTCGATCTCAACTGGAGACGAAGGCGTGCATCCGCGGCTCCTTGCCAGCCTGGCCATCGCAATCGCCGTCGCCGTCTGTGCGGCCGCTGATTTTCAGTTTCTGGAACGCTACGCGTCCGCCTCGATCTACGGCGAAATCACCGACGCCCCACCGCCGAACGATCGGTACAGCGCTCGGCGGAGCACCAGCGGCCTGAGCCCATTCTCAGCAACGCTCGAGGACGAGATTTCCTGGGGCACTGTCGCGGCCGGAGGGACCGCCTCCCATGAGTCGAGTCTGCAACCCGCTTTGGTGACCTGCCGGGGTTTCGCGTACGCACACGTCGACGACGAGAGCGGCACGGCCGCGGGAATCGCAGAATCAACGAGCGAGTTCGACGTTGTTTTCGAACTCCTGACGCCGACGCTCGTTGAGTTGACCGGCCACCTCCATCTGCCGCCCGGGATGGGCCCGCCCGACTACGCCAACGAACTCCTGCTGGAGCGACAGGTTGGTGGCAGCTGGGTCACACTCTATCAGGCGCGGTACGAGGAGGAGGTTGGCTATTCCGCAACGCTGGCGCCGGCGCGATATCGCCTGAGCGCCCTCTCCCAAGTCAGGGCGGATTCATCTGATGTTGAGCCGCCGCTCCTCGGGTCGGTTTCCTACGAGACGATCTTGCAGATCGTCCCGGAGCCGTCGCCGCTGACGATCCTCTCGCTAGGCGTTCTGCTGTTTGTGCGGTGGAGTCGATAACGGACGAGTTGCCGGTCGCCCCCAGGCGGTCATCCCGACTCAGAACGGTGTCTCGACGCCCGGTTGCCACCTCAATGGCGGTGGCGCCGCCGCTTCTGGCCCTTCGCGGGTTTGGTGTTGTCGGCCAGCCAGTCCAGCGCGCCGGGCGTCGCCTGCCAGGATTCGATCACCTCAGACGCGACGTAGACTGCCTCGGAGTCCTTTCCCGGCTCGTAGCCGGCCGGCAATTCCCTCGGCGCTGGCGCATCGCCGAGCAGGTACTTTCTGACATGCGGATTCTCGGCGTGCGCAGCCGCAAGCCGTTTTCGTGAATCGTCGCAGTCCCCGTGTTTGCGAAACGACCATAGCGCCCAGAGATAGCGCCACAGCGCGCTGTCTTCGTCGTGACGGATCAGGACGGCCTCGAGTCGGTCCAGGTCGTTACCCTCGGCGAGGCAGACCGCGAGCCGATACCGTGCGCCCTGGTTGTCGTTTGGGTTGAGCCGCAGCAATTCCTCGAAATGGGCTGCCGCTTCGTCGGCGCGGCCGTCGAGTTCGCAGCAGAGTCCGAGCCCGAATCGCGCCCGCATGTACGGCCGGGTTTCGAGAACTCCCCAGAAACGGCCCACGTCGTTCTGGAAAGGCTCCGGGCCGAGCGCCCGCGCCCCGGCCGCGACGGCTTGCGCATAAAGAGCGCGCGCCTCGTCGCGGTCGTTGGTGCGCTCTGCGAGCAGCACATACGCATCCGCGCAATCCGGGCAGATCTCAAGCGCCTTGCGGGCGAGCTGCAGTTGTCGGCGCCCCCGCGCCTCGACCGCGTAGTACACCAGATCCTGCGCTCGTTCGAGAGGCGTTTCAGGCTCACGGTGGACAACGGGCTTGTCGTTGAAGTTCGCGTCCAGGTAGCGGTTGATTTCCGAAAGGGAGGGCGAATCCAGCTCAGCGATGGCCCGCGAAATGTCGACGAGGCTTCGGTCCAGCGTCCGACGATCCGGCAACCCGCCCGAGGGACGACGGGCAACTGCGTCGACCGGTTCCAGGAGTTCCGGGAGCGTCAGCGTGTACTCGATATCCCCGGCGAGAGTCGGCACGACCTTGCTCCAGCGTCCGCGATCCATCTCGGATTCAGTGCTCCGGGCCAGCGTCCGCAACAGGCCCTCGACGTATGTCCATTGCCTGGGGGTTGGCCGCCGGATTTCCGAGTCCGATTCGAATCGGCCGATGAACGGATAGACGCCGGCGTTCGGGACGGCGAGGCCGTGCTCTTCCCACGCGTCCGCATCGCCAAACGGCAGCTCCATCATCGGTACGAAGGTAAACGACCAGATGCCGCGTTTCGTCAGCTCGCGCACGGGATCGGCGACTTCAAACGTCCGATCGTACGCGCGCCGCGAGTCAAAGAACGCGAGCCCGAATTCCTGGCCGGCGGAGCCCATGACGGTCAGCCAGCCGAGCCCGGCCGGCGGCTTGGGTGACGTGACGGAAATCGAGTCTTCGTCGGCGAGATAGCGCCACGGAGTGGCGTTGTGAAACTCCGCGGCGGCGTCCGCGAACGCGCGCAGATGGTCGATCGTGACTCCGGGCACGAGCAGCGCCGCGGGGTCGTCACCCTCCAGAAAGTGCTTTGTCATCTGCTGCCGGACGCCGTCGAGTACCTCGAGCCTCGGCTTCTCGACCACATCGATCCCGAGGTCGGCCAGAACCGGCCGGAGTTCCGCAGCGACCTCCGGCTGGCGCACTTCGAGTCGGCCCGGCCGGCATCCACACTGCTTGTCCGTCGCCAGTCGCACCAGCGAATCCCGTGCCAATTGTGCCGAGGAACGGCCTGACGAGAAATCGGGTTCGGCCAGTCCCACCATGCCGGTCGAGAGGCTGACACATAACGCCGTGAGCGGGCGCATCGGCTCGCCCTTCTCCTCCACCCACCCGGGCATCCGAAACACTGCCGCCTGCCAGGTTTCGTTCTTCTGTTGGGGCAGGGCGCGGAGCCGTTCGAGCTGGAGGTTGAGCATGTCGATTTCTCAAATGAGGCAGGGTCGCCGACCGCGTGCACGATAACACGATTCGTCGCCCGCCGCAGCTTGCGCGGCAGGAGCAGGATGGAACGCAGAGCCATGGTGCAGCCGGGGGATGCGCGGTCGGTCGCAAACCGAACGCGGGTCGTTGTGAATCAGCGCGGGCTCCCCTCCGGGCGATGCGATCGTCATTCCGCTGGGGCGACGGCGTGCGATAGGATGCTCCGACGACGCGGCGTCGCTCGACGCCGTCTACGTCGATTCAATCCGAGGACGCCGCATGCCGTCAGCTATCATCCGGACGCTACGTGTCGCCGCGTTCGTCGTAAGTCTCATGAATTTTGTCGTTTGCGCCGGTCAGCGCGCGCATCCCGAGCCTGTCAACGAAAACGCGGCAGTCACGCTCTGGTACGACGCGCCCGCGGACCTTCGCTCCGGCTGGACGCGGGCATTGCCCGTCGGGAATGGCCGGCTGGGCGCGATGGTCTTCGGCGGCACGCTGGAGGAGCGCATCCAGCTGAATGAGGACACGGTCTGGGCCGGGCCGCCGGTGCCGGTGCAGCCGGAAGACGCCGCGAAGTTCCTGGCTGAGGCCCGAAGGCTCTTCTTTGAGGGCAAGCCAGACGAAGGGCAGGCGCTGGTCCGGGCGCACGTGCTGGCCCCGCGCATCGCACCGCGCAGCTATCAAACGCTCGGGGACCTCCGATTGACGCTGGAGGTGCCCGACCTGGTGCTGCCGACGCCCGCGACGGTCAGCGGCTGGCGAAGGGGCCCGGTCGAGATGGAAGCCTCCCCTGACACCGCGCGGATCGATTTTGACGACGGTGCGTGGAAAACGGTCGCGAACCGGACGGGTCTGGACGTCCCGGAGCATCGCACCGTGGTCTTCCGCGCGACATTCGAGGTCTCCGCGGAGCAGATTGCGCAGGGACTGAATCAACTCAGCCTGAGTCCGATCGACGACGCCGGCGTCGTCTTCCTGAACGGAAAGGAAGTCGGGCGGACGCGGTCGTGGTCGGAGAGCCACATCTTTTCCGTGGGCGACGCGATTCAGCCGGGACGCAACGTGCTGGCGGTTGCGGTATCCAACATTGGGGGGCCCGGGCGGATGGCGGCCGAAGTGCAGCTCGCTGCGACCGCGCCGGTCGAGCAGTATCGCCGGGAACTCGACCTCGACACCGCCGTCGCGACCACGACATTTGCGATCAGGGGCGTGACGTACACCCGCGAAGTGTTCTGCTCGGCCGTCGATAACGTGCTCGCCATCCGACTCTCCGCATCCAAACCCGGTGCGCTCAGCTTCAGCACCGAACTGACTCGGCCTGCGGACGCTGCCGTGCAGATCGATCAGCGGGGGGACCTGCTGCTGCTCGGCCAGGCGACTCACGAAGGCAAGCACGGCGGCGTGAAATTCAGCGCCCGTGCCCGCGTGCAGGCCGAGGGCGGTACCGTCACGGCGGAGGGAAACCAGATCCGCGTACGTGGAGCAAGTACGGCCACGCTCCTGCTCGCGGCGGTGACCGACTACAACCGAGCAGACCCCGGCAGCCCGCTGTCGGTGGATCGGGACGGCCTGTCTGCCGCCGTACTCGACAAAGCCGCGGTAAAAGGCCATGCACGGCTGCGAAGTGACTCGATCGCCGACCACCGGGCGCTGTTTCGGCGGGTTGTGCTAGACCTCGGCGGCGATTCACGGCTGAGTGAGATGCCCACGGACCGGCGCCTGGCCCGGCTCCGTCCTGGCCAAAGCGATCCGGGACTGGAAGCGCTCTACTTCCAGTACGGGCGGTACCTGCTCATCTGTTCCTCGCGCCCGGGCGATCAGCCGGCCAACTTGCAGGGGATATGGAACGAGCATCTCGACGCCCCGTGGAACGCGGACTACCACACGAACATCAACCTCCAGATGAACTACTGGCCCGCGGAGATCACCAACCTCTCGGAATGCTGCGAGCCGTTCTTCTGGTACATCGACGGCGTGCGGCCCGCCGGCCGGGAGATGGCCCGCCGCCTCGGCTGTCGCGGTTTCAGCATGGGGCACGAGGGCGACGTCTGGCTCTGGACGGCCGCGCTTGGGGAGCCCGTTTACGGCATGTGGCCGATGGGGGCCGGGTGGTGCTCGGCCCACTTCATGGAGCACTATCGCTTCACGCAGGACCGCGCGTTCCTTCGCGACCGCGCCTACCCGATTCTGAAAGAGGCGGCCGAGTTCTTCCTGGACTGGCTGGTCGAGGACCCCCAGTCCGGCCGGCTCGTCTCCGGCCCGACCACCTCCCCCGAAAACAGCTATCGCTGGCAGGGCAAGTCGCTGAGCCTGACGATGGGCCCGGCGATGGACCAGGAGATCATCTGGGAGACCTTTACAAACGTGCTCGAGGCGGCGCGGATCCTCGGCATCGATGACGAGTTCACGCACCAGGTGTCGGAACACCTGGCGCGGCTCGGCCTGCCCCGAATCGGCGCGGATGGACGCCTGTTGGAGTGGGCCGACGAGCAGGAGGAGAGCGAACCGGGGCACCGGCACATCTCGCATCTTTACGGCGTGCATCCCGGCTACCAGATTTCGATGACGAGAACGCCCGACCTCGCGGCTGCGGCCCGCAAGTCGCTGGAATCCCGGCTGAGCCGGGGCGGCGGCCACACGGGCTGGTCGCGGGCGTGGATCATCAACTTCTTCGCCCGCTTCCAGGACGGCGACCAGGCGCACGAACACGTCCGGCTGCTGCTTGAAAAGTCGACGCTGCCGAACCTGTTCGATGACCACCCGCCGTTCCAGATTGATGGCAACTTCGGTGGTACGGCGGGCATGGCGGAGATGCTGCTGCAAAGTCACGCCGGGGAGATCCATCTGCTGCCGGCGCTGCCCGCGGCGTGGCCGTCCGGTTCGGTGCGCGGGCTGCGGGCCCGGGGTGGGTTTGAAGTGGATCTCGAATGGAGTGACGGCCGCCTGGTGCAGGCCGCGATTCGGAGTCCGCAGGGCAACGCGTGCAGGCTCCGCTACGGAGAGAGACTCGTAGACATCGCGCTCGAGCGCGGGGAAACCTGCGGCCTCGATGGTGAACTGAGACGGAAGTAGACCCGCCCGTCCCCACGGATGCCCGCATCGATCGGGAGCTTCCCCGGCGGCGGCGCGCCTCTGATGTCACCGAAACCCTTAAATACTGTCGTCCCTTTCGCGTGACACCATGACGCAGACCATCCACTACCGCACCGTGAAGGAAATCCGAACGCTGGAGCCGCGCATCCGCGTCGTTTACTCCGAACCGCCGAAGAGCCCGGCGGCCCGGTACCTCGAGTCGCTCGATCAAGCGATTGCCGTCACGCAGCCCGCAAGCCGGTATCAATTCCTCGGCAACATCGCCGCGACCGTACTCAGCAACCAGCAGGCGCAGCAGGAGGCCAAGGCCCACCACCTGGCCGGGCTGATCGAGGAACGGATCTCGCTGGGGCGCCGACAGATGGATGACATCCACGCCGAGATCGATGAACTACGCACGAGGATCCCCCTCCGGCCGCGATGCCCCGGCAACTACCCCGATGGATCCCTCACGGAGGCGGAGCGCCGAATTCAGGATCTCGAACGTCAGAAACGGGCCCTCGAACGCACACTCTGGCGCGACACGGTCGAACTTCGTACGGGAGTCCTTACCGAGCGGATCGAGCAACACGCGATGGAGCGACGACTTTCCATGCTCTCGGGAGGCCCACTTGGCGGACAGTGACCGTGGCAAAGCAGCCCGCGTCCGCGAACTCTGCCAGAAGCTCAAGCCGATCATCGGCGATCAGGCAGAGCGCTGCTGGATGGCCTACATCGCCGAGAACGAGACCGGGAAGGCCCAGATCGAGAATTACCTCGAGCTGATCGGGGCCGAATATCTCCGCTCGTCGCTCTCCACCGACGAACCGACACTCCTTCCACCCGAGGCCCGGGCCGCGGCCGGGCCGTATGTGCTGGGGACCGTGCGGTACAACGGAGCGGATCTGCACCCGTTCGGGCTCCGCGAGGACGAATGGACGCAGCACGTCGGGATTTTCGGCCGGTCGGGCGCCGGGAAGACAAACCTTGGCTTCCTGGTCGTTCAGGAACTCCTCGCGCACGACAAGCCGCTGCTGATCTTCGACTGGAAGCGCAACTATCGGGATCTGGTGACACTCCCTGGCTTCGAAAATGTCGCCGTTTACACCATTGGACGCGCAATCGCACCTCTTTCGTTCAATCCGCTCATTCCTCCGCGCGGGACGCCGCCGCAGACCTGGCTGAAAAAGCTGATCGGCGTGCTCGCCCACGCCTATCTGCTCGCGGACGGCGTCATGTTCCTGCTCCAGGAGGCGATTGACGACGTCTATCGGCGCTCGGGCGTCTATAAGAACCGGGTCCAGCGCTGGCCGACCATGCGGGACGTGCAGGTCGCGCTCAGGAGCCGGCAATCCGTCGGCCGCGAGGCCGGATGGATGTCCTCGGCGCTGCGGGCCCTCTCCAGTCTCTGCTTCGGCGAGATGGATGTGCTGATCAACCAGGGCCACGACGACCTCGATGCCCTGCTGACCCGGCCCGTGATCCTCGAACTCGACGCGCTGACGCAGAGCGACAAGGTGTTTTTCGCTCAGGCCGTGCTGCTCTGGATTCACCACCGCCGGATGGTCGAACCGATTCGCGAGACCTTCAAACATGCCATCATCCTGGAGGAGGCCCACCACGTGCTGTCCGATGTACGGCAGTCCATGTCGCTCAAGCATGCGGGCAATCGTCATCTCGCCACGGCTACGATAGTGCGCTTCGAATCGCGGGACGAAATCTGGACAGGGATCAGGCATCCGATTCGGTCGCGCCAGGACCTTATATACCTTGCGAAAGGGGAGCCCTTTCTGCTCTCGGTCACAATCACGGAAACGCCCCCGCGTGATCGAGAGAGCGCACTGGAACCCTGCACGCTCGAGAGGAACTCGCTATCCTCTGGTCGGCTGGTGCGGGCTCCATCGTGCCCGTTCCGGGCGCCGCCTCGTACGAGGAAAAGCGTGTTCCCACGCATCGGAAACTCCGGCCAGCGACAGCGAAAAACAAACGCTCAGCATCGATACTGGCTCCTGGCGATCGTTGTAGGCACCGCGAGCCTGGCCAACGGCCAGGCCCTCCCCGGATTCGATTTCATGAAGGGGGATGGCGCGAAGGGCTGGGAGCCCGCGCATGACGTTGTCCGGCTGAACGCCACGTCCGCTGGGCTTGAGATTGAGACCAGCGGCAGCGATCCGTACCTGCACGGACCGCCGCGCGATTTCCCCGCCGGGCAGCCGCTGTGGCTGCACATCCGGCTGAAATCCGATCAGGCCGGCATGGGGCAGGTCTTCTATTTCAATTCGAAGAAAGCAGCCAATGAGGCGGACTCGGCGCGGTTTGCTGTGCGGGGCAGCCAGTGGGAAGACATCTCTGTGCCGTTGCCGCCGCTGGGAGGGGCCTGCCGGCTGCGTCTGGATCCGCCCGGGGGCGCCGGCAACCGGGTCATTGTCGTC
Organism: Planctomycetota bacterium; assembly: GCA_045863555.1. Lineage (GTDB taxonomy): Bacteria > Planctomycetota > Phycisphaerae > UBA1845 > Fen-1342 > JACRLV01. The sequence continues at coordinate 19,274 of BTUU01000019.1, forward strand.
AGCCTGCGCGTGGAAACTCGTATTCTGCTCAAAGCGCCGGATTGGCCCGTGCCGACACCGCCGACCCTCGACGAAAAAGCGTTATCCCTGCAGTCCGGCGACTTGGAACTGGTGCACGCCCGGAATCAAATCGGCGCTTTCGCGCTTCGCGTGGCCGGACAGTCGATGGCCGCGGGGCACAACCGTCCCTTGATCGGCTATCTGCATGCGGGTGAGTTGCGCTGGCTCGAACTCGGCAAGAGCGCCAGCGTCCAGGCCGATCGCGCCCGTGGAGCGCTGGTCGTGCAGGCGACGGTCCACGACGAGGACGGCGCCGCGTGGACCATTCGGGAGCACTTCGCGCCTGGCGCGAAACCCGGAGCAATCGACGTCGAGGTAACCGTCTCGGCCAGCCGATCGCGCGAAGTCGTATACCTGCCCATGCTGATGATTCTGCCGGGGCTGGGCTGCTTCGGCGAGACCAAAAACCAGGCCGTCTTCCCCGGGTTGGAATACCTGGACAGGAACGAGCCCAGCAGCAGTGAAGCCGACATCATCGGCCCGGGCGCCAGGCGGCAGGTTCCGGACACACTGAAGATCACGCTGCCGCTCATAGCGGTGCAGGCCGATGGACGCTACGTCGGCCTTCTGTGGGAACACAGACCGGAATTCGCCGCGGTCTTTGACTCGCCGGATCGGCTGTTCAAGTCCGGCGCGCACGTAATCGGCATCCTCTTCCCCGGCGCGAATGGAACGAACCGCGCCGATGGCAGCCTGCTGCCCTACGGCGGCGAAACACTGCAAGCGGGCCAGACAGTCGCGCTGCGCGCCACCATCGTCGGCGGGCGCGGCGAGAGCATCATCCCCGCCGTCCAGCAGTACGTCGCGCTCCGTGGCCTGCCGCCGACGCCGACAGAGGGCGTCGACTGGAACAGCTACTTCGCGACGGCGGCGGCCGGGTGGCTGGACTCCGGCATCCGCGCCGGGAGCCGGTACCGTCACGCTCTCCCCGGTAACTTCGACCCCCAGCCGGCCGCGGACGCGGCGGTCATGATGGACTGGCTCGCGTTGCAAACGCGCGAGGGGAGCCTCAAGCAGCGCCTCGCCGAAGCGGCGAAAACCGCGCTGGCGGAAATGAAGCCCGGCGACCTCAATCACGCCGGAGTTTCCCACGTGCGCTACCCGGTTCCCGCGCTGGTGTATGGTCACGCCGCCGAAAGTGCGGATCGCGCCCGGCAGGTCGGCCGCGAGTTGCTGAAGAGATTCGAGCCGGATGGGAGTGTCTGCTACCGAAAACCGCCATCGGGTCCGGACTACGGCCGTACGCACTTTGCGCCTGACGCGAATGGCCTGACGGCGCAAGCCGTCGCCAGCCTGCTCGAATTGGCGAGCGTCTCAGGCGATTCTGAACTGCTGAGCGAAGGACTGCGCTGCCTGCGCGCTATCGACAAGTTCGCCAATACCGTCCCGCGCGGAGCGCAGACGTGGGAGGTTCCGCTCCATACGCCGGACATCCTCGCCGCGGCCAATCTTGTGCGCGCCTACACGCTGGGGTACGAGTTGACGAACGAGCGGCATTTCCTGGAGCAGGCTCGTTACTGGGCGTGGAGCGGCGTGCCCTTTGTCTACCTGGTTGCCCCCGCGAATGAGCCCGTCGGCGCGTACGCGACGATCCCGGTTTTTGGTGCGACGCAATGGGTGGCGCCGGACTGGATGGGGCTGCCGGTCCAGTGGTGCGGCCTGGTCTACGCCGACGCCGTCTACCGCCTGGCGCGGTACGACTCAACCGGACCCTGGAAGCAACTGGCGGACGGGATTACCGCCTCCGGAATCCAGCAGACGTGGCCGCAAAGCGGCGATGCGGAGCGGCAAGGCCTGCTCCCGGATTCGTTCACGCTTCGCGCTCAGTTGCGCAACGATCCCGCCATCAACCCTGGAACCGTGCAGGCGAACGCCATCCAGTTTTTCGATCGACCCGCCTTGTATGACTTCCACGCGTTCAGGTCCGGCGTCCTGGTACACGCGCCCGGCGCGATCCGCGACGCGGTCGACGAGGCTGCTCGAACTCGGTTTACCGTGAATGGCTGGCCCGATCATCCATACCAGATTCTCATCGTCGGCCTCAAATCGACGCCGCGCGTGCGGATCAACGATCACGATATTCCGCTTGATTCTCCGCACGCGTTCGATGCGCGGACCGGCCGGCTCATCCTCGGCGTTGAAGGAAAGCCCGTGATCGAGATCGGCCGGTGATCGGGTGCGTCGCAGATAGGAGCGGCACCGCTTCTCGCGCGACGGTGAAACCGGGCCGCGGTTCTCTGACAACCAGGAGTGAGGAATGATGACGTACAGCGTCGTGACCGCCTTCATCAGCGCGGTATTGGCCTCAGCGGAAACCGCCGCGGGGCAGGCCGCCTCAGCGCCCGCCTCGCTGGAGATTCCCGCGTTCACGGCGTACTGCGAACCCAATGCCGACGGGATGCGTGTCGAGGACGGCAAGCCGGTATCTGGCTGGCGCTCAGCCGACGATCGGCTTGCCTGGTACGGCGAACTGCTGAAGAGCGGCACGCTTTCGGTTTCAATCGCGCTGCACCTTCCTCCGCGCGAAACAGCGACATTCCGCATGCGCATCGGCGAGCAGTCGCGTGAAGCGCGAATCGAAGGGAGCGAGCAGCCGGTCACCGTGGCGTTCGGAGACTTCACGATTCCCCGCGCAGACTACTACCGCTTCGAGCTTACCGGTGTCACCCGGAGCGGCGAGACATTCGGGCGGATCGAGACCCTGAACCTCGGCGGTCAGGCCGCAGCCCAGGCGCGTTTCAATCTCAAGCCCCGCCGAAACGCGGCTTCGGTTCATCTGAGTTTCCCGACTGATTCTGAACAGGTGGAGTGGTATTACAACGAATTGACCGTTCGCACGGACCCGGTTCATTCCTTCTACATGGCCTGCGGGTTTCATCGCGGTTACTTCGGCATCCAGGTCAACAGCGTCACCGAACGCCGCATCATCTTTTCGGTCTGGGACGCGGGAAACGAGGCGAATGACCGTGGCAAGGTAAGGGACGAAAACCGTGTGAAGCTGCTCGCCAAGGGCGAGGGTGTCGTCGCGAACGATTTCGGCGGCGAGGGTACCGGCGGTCACAGCCATCTGGTCTTCGACTGGAAGACAGGGCAGACCTATCGATTTCTTCTCACGGCCGAACCAGACGGCGACGCCACGGTCTACGCCGCATACTTTTACTTCCCCGAGAGATCGGCGTGGGGACTGATTGCACGCTTCCGGGCGCCGAAGGACGGCAAGTATCTGCGCGGCCTTCACTCGTTCAACGAGAACTTCTGGGGCAGCAACGGCCAGTTGCAGCGCACGGTCGAAATCGGCCCTCCCTGGATCCGCACGGTCGACGAAAAATGGCACCAGTTGACGCACGCAAAATTCACGCATGATCCGACCGGCAGGGACGATCGCCGCGACTACGGTGCCGGCGTCGTCAACGGCCGTTTCTACCTTTCGAATGGCGGCTTTACGAAGACGCCTCTCCGAGAAGGGAAGGAAGAAATGAAACCCACGGCAACGAAGTACGGCGACACCGTGGACTGTCCCTCCGGCGGAAAGCCCCCGGAAAATCTCCAATTGCCATGAAGAAGGTAGCCGCGACCGACCCGGCCAAGTCCTGCGGATGCTTCGTCATTGCATGCGGCGGTTGTCGGGCACCGTACCTGCGGCTCGCTTCTGCCGGGCGGGGGCGTTCTCTTGTTCGAAGCGATTCCCGATTCAGGCGACTGCGGAGCACGAGACCTGCCGCAAATGGTTTGTCTGCCGTTCGATCCGGAGTCGTTCCGTTCGGAAACTGCTCCTGAAGTGCTGCGTCGATTCCGCTGACCGCGCGCACGTTGCTCGCCATGGTTTGGCCGCGCGATTCTTCGGGGAGCTGAGCACGTCAGGCTTGCGTGGATCGATCTTTCCGAACGGACTTCAAGGGCCCGATCGCGTACTACATCCCGGAGACCTGGAGCAAGATCGGCAAGCTGTTCAACGATCCGTTCCTCTATGGCCGTGGCCTGGATGCCCGCCCGGGCACGATGGGCGGCGGCGCGATGGAAATCAACACCGTGCCGCATTTCGATGCTCCGGACGCACGCGGAGTCGTCTACTCGAAGATCCCCAGACTTCAGTTCCCCGTGGACGACCAGGGCCGCACCCTGTTGGTGCAGGACGTAACCTATTACTCAAAGGAAGCGCTCTTCAGCCGGGTCTCGGGAGGAACTTCCAGTGGCGCCACCGCGACGCGCTCCTCCCCGACCCGGCCGCGAACCGGACGGCCGCCCGCGCCGGAACCGGTGCGGCCGCGAATGCCACGCACAAATTCTCAGGTGACACCGGGGAACTCGACCGGATCGTCGTGCTCGATCTGGACGGCCCGGCGACCGACATTGCACCACTCGCCGGACGGATCCCAAGCCGATCGCTGGCACGCGGACGACCGGCCCGAGCCTCAAACGTGTTTCAGGAGCAGGCGACCTACGGTCCGGACAAGGCCGTCGACGACGACGAAGGCACACGCTGGGCGACGGACGAGGGCACGCACGCGGCATGGCTGGAAGTGGATCTGGGTTCGCCGCAGCTGATCGGCCGCGTGGTGTTGCGCGAAGAATACGGCCGGCGCGTACAGAAGTTCGAGCTTCGGTATCAGGACGGCAACGACTGGAAGACATTTGCGTCCGCCGGCGAAATCGGCCCCGAGCTGCGAATGACGGTGGGCCCCGTGACAGCGCGCATCGTGCGATTGAACATCCTCTCGGCGACGGAGGGGCCGACGCTGTCGGAGTTCGAACTGCTGCCGCCGACCGCTGACCCGCCATCCGCTCCCTAGTTCGGGCAGCGGCAAGGCACGTTGCGGATCAGCGCTGCGTTGCGTCTGGCTCGAGAACGCGGGCCATGATCAGTCTTCCGCTGGATAAGGCGAATGCCGTCCGCGCGTCCGGAGAGAATCCGACCGATTCCACGTAGGTGGATTCACCCGGAAAGCGGATACGGCCGATTCCCTTGCCGGTGTTCCGATCCCACACGCGAGCGGTGCCGTCGCCGGCGCCCGAGATGAGCAAGCGACCATCCTTCGCAAACGCGAGCGAGACGACCCAGTTCGTATGCCCGACGAGAATCTGCAGCGCTTCGCTGCGGCCGGCACCCCAGACGATCGCGTCTGTCGGCGCGCAGCCGACGGCAATCAGTTTGCCGGCTGAATCGACGCACACGGACAGTGCCGCCCGCGCTTCCGCGAAATCGACTGACACTTCTCTGCCGCGCCACTTGCTCGGCGCCGATTCGTAAGATAGCATGCTTTTCAAGTGAAGTTCGCACGCCAGCCTCGGCGGGCTCGACGGTCCTATCGGGCCGAGAACCGCTGATTCCTCGAGACTGACCAGCATATTCGACCGGGTTCACGGAGACCGTGCCGTGAGCAGATACGTTCGGATCGACGCCTGCCCAACACTCACCGGCGCTGTCCTGCGAGGGCTATGCGTCGACAACATCCGCCCGGCGAACAACCGCCGAGCGCTTCACTTCGATCCCTATTCACAAAGGAGGACGCACCATGAACCGAACCGGTTCACGCTGCATGTACTGGCTGGCGCTGACGGCGTTCGCCACTGCAGCGACATTGCCGGCGTTCGCTCAGTCCGAAAGCGGCGCCGCCGACTCGCAGCGCGGAGCAATCCCGCGGCACTCTGCACCGCAGTACGATGACGCGTTTGTTCCGGTCAATGCTCGGGCGCTGCCCGGCCCGAATTTGCCCGACCCCCGCGATACCGTTCAGGAAGCGCTGCCCCCTGCCCCGACCCTGGCGCTCTCGGAACAACTGTCCGGTCTCGACGCCCAGCTGCGGGCGAACGCCGAAATCGAGCTCGAGTTTGGGCGGGACGCGACGAACGCCGACCGGACTGCGGGCATCGAAATCGCGACTCTGTGGAACAGCGGTCAATACGAACGGGCACTGGAACAGCTGCGATCACTGGAAGCGTCGGGTGTGCCGCTCGCAATGGGGATCGCCTGGCGCGAACCGCTGCCGCCCGGGGGTCTGCGGGTTGCAGACGTGCGCGTCGGCGGAACGCGCGCCGAAGCGCAGACGATGAACCTCGACTTCGACGCGCAGACCGGCAATCTGTTCACGATCGTCCGATGGGGGACGACCACCGGGACGAGCGCCTGGACGATGAATACATCCAGCAACGGCGGGCTCACCTGGTCGGAGACCTATGCATTTCCAAGTTCCGCGGGGCTGATCGACGTCGATCTTGCCGTGGTCGACGACTACGTGTACGTCGCCTATGTGGCAGGCAACGCGACCAGCGAGGCGCGGCTGCGCCGCTGCCTCGTCAGCACGGGTGCGGTCGACTTAGGGTTCGGCTTCCAGGTCGTGTTCGACGCGGGAGCGAACGCGATTGAGGAGGTCGCGCTCGTGTCCAACGCGGACGATTTTGACAACCGGATCTACTACGCCGCGATCCAGAGCAACGACACGCTTCGCTACGCCTGGGACGTGGCGACTGACGGGACGACATTCACCGACGAATCTCCGGCGACGTCGAATCCCGAATTCGGGCTCGACGCGACGTGGGGAAACCACCGAACAAACTGCAGCGAACTGGTCTATTTCTCCTATTCGGGAAGCGACGGCCATGCCCATGTCATGGGCAAGGCCGATCCGACGTGGACGGACTGGATCATCGAAAACGGAGCCGGCGCGTTCAGGACCACGGCGATCTCCGCGTACGAAGATGCGATCATCTGTGCTTTCGAATATCCGTACCCCGACGGTACGGGCATTCGCTACCGCATCAGCTACGACTGCGGCGCATCCTGGGCTCCGGGCACGATCGCGGTTCCCGACGGCGCAACCGTGGCTGGGTACTTCGAGCCGGACGTGGATGCGCGCGACGGCGACGGCACCGCGATCACCTACCAGGCCGAGGCCGGCGCGCTCGACCCGATGTACTACCGTACGCGGGCCAGCTACGCCCCCGGCGTCTGGAGTGATCCAACGGTCTACAGCGACCATGACGTGTTCACGGGCAGCGATACGGCACTCGCCCATGTGCCTCCGCTCGCCGGCGAGGTTTTCAGCCACGGCGCACTGTATATCAGTCTCGATCCCGATAACCGTACGCTCTACTACGATCGACCGTCGGCCGCCGGAGCGCCGTGCGCCGACACCACGCCGCCGTTGATCGAGATCGACCTTCCCGCGACTCTCTCGTGCGCCTGCGATCTGGTCCAGATCACGGGCTCGGTCGGCGACCCCGACGGCACCTACGCCGGAGACCGGCTGGAGTATCGGCGCCGTGATGCGGCCGCCTGGATCGTCGCGGACACGGCAACCGGCGCGCGGGCCGGGGTCCTCTACACTTGGGACACGAGCGCCCTGCCGCAGGATTTCTATTACGTCCGCATCGTCGGTCGAAACGAGTGCGCCCTGTCCGCGAGCGACTCTACCTTCATTTTCAAGCCCACGACCTTTGGGACACTTGAGCTGCGGGCGCCGGCGGACGGTGGGATCTACGGCGGCGTGGTCTGCGTCGACGGCACCGCGTGGTCGCAGTCGTGCTTCGACCGCTATACCGTGGACTATAAGCCGCTCGTCGGAGGCGTGTTCGCTCCGGTCGACCCACCAAGCTCCCCCTATGGCAACACCGTCTTGAATGACCCGCTGGCTTCATGGAACACGGCCGCGGGCCCGACGGCCGTCGCGGACGGCAACTACCAGGTTCGGCTCCAGGGCGCAAATGACTGCGGCGACATGGCTACGGTCATTCACACGATCCGAGTGGACAATACAGTGCCGACTGCCGAAATCACGGTCCCGCGCGCCTGCGAGATCGTGAGCGGCGTCGTGCGCGTCGTCGGAACGGCCAGAGACGCCAATCTGCAATCCTGGTCGCTCTCGTACACGGGCGGTGACGCTTCCGGCTGGGTTCCTGTCAACGCCGGCAACGCCTCGGTTGTCAACGGCGTGCTGGGCGACTGGGACACGCGTGGGCTCCGCACCTGCGCATACACCTTGCGGTTGACCGTGGCGGATCAGGCAAATGTGAGTTGCAGCGGCGATCCGCATCGCACCGACTATTACGTCTCTGTCAGAGTAGGTCCGGATTGCCCGACCGACCTGAACGGCGACGGCGAGACGTCGCTCGAGGACCTCGCGATGCTACTGTCAGCCTTCGGCACAATGTGTCCTTGACGACTCGATGAGGGCGCGTCCTCCGACGTCAGGGACGCGCCCGGTCGGTCGGACGGTGGGAAGGCGATTTTGAAACAGATGCCCCGGTGCTTCGGCGGTACCTCAGTTTCCGTGTTGGCGGCGGGCTCCGCTGGGTATCTTCGAGGTCAACTCGGCCACAGCCGATTGAAACGGTCGTTGTTGCTCGCGCAGCCCGCCATCAGCGGCGGCAGGATGATCGACGCGAGGTACCCGAGTCGCATGGCGCACACCGCGTTCCATCCCGCCTTCGAGGGCGCGCCTTCCGCCGCGGCACTCATCGCTTTTTCAGGACGAACTTGTCGTCGTAGTCGGCGAGTGATGGATACTGGATCGGTTCGGTATCCCACATCGTCAGCAATCGACGACGGTACGCCTCCAGGTAGTCCCGGCGCTGTTCGTCACTGGCCCGGACGGGCGCCCAGACGACAAACGGCGGCAATACGTCGAATCCGGTGAATCGCAGGATACCGTGATTGATCGGAAAAAGAATGTCGTGGATGTTCCCGTTGAGGCCCGCTTCCGAATAGATCGACTCCGGGCCGCCGGTAGTCAGCGAAAGCAGCGCCCGCTTTCCCTTGAATGCGCCATTGTCGTACCACTTTCCGCCGCCGTAGATGCGTCCCATGGCGAAGACGCGATCCACCCAGCCCTTGAGAATCGCAGGTACCGAGAACCACCAGAGCGGGAACTGGAAGACCAGCGCATCGCACCAGTCGAGTTTTTCCAGCTCGGCTCGGATGTCCGGCGCAAAGCCTCCTGACTCGCTCGCGTGCAGCTCTTCAATCTGCTGTTTGTAGTAGGCCGAATCCTTGACTGTCGTGAAGTTGCGCCGGTCTGATACCGGATCGAACTTCATCGCATACAGATCGGAGACCTGGACCTGATGGCCGGCGCCTTCGAGCGTTTGCCGCGCGTGGCGCGTCAATGCGCCGTTGAAGCTCTGCGGTTCGGGATGGGCGTGAACGATGAAGATCTTCACCAGGCGTCTCCTGCTCGCGGTAATCGGCCGGCCCGTGTCTCCGCGGTCTTCAGCCGGCGGCTGCATTCACTAGTCCGTACCAAAGTTGCGCTGGAAGATCGCGCAGTCCGCCAAGTCGACGTCCCCGTCCAGGTCGAGATCCGCGTCGGTACAGCCGTCGAGAATGGCGACGTCCGGGCCCGCGAGGCAGTCGGCGAAGGCGGCAACATCCGCTGTGTTCACAACGCCGTCGCCGTTCATGTCACCGCGCCGCCTTCGCTCGGTCGTCACCGTCGCGTAGACGCGGGTTCCGCCATCCAGATCCGAACGCGCGCTGAACAGGGCGTTGTCGAACCCTCCGCCGGCGCCCTCGGCGATTTCGACCGCCATACTCACGACCGTCGACTCGCCTGGACCGAGCACGACCGTCTGCGGTGGTACGGGAGTCGTCGGCCAGACGTTCCCTTCCGCCAGGAGTGTGTAACGGCTGGGCAGGGAACCGGAATTCCTCAGAAGAAACTCGGCCCGAACCGTTTGCCCGCCGAACCCGCGCAGCCCGATGTGGCCTGGATCCAGCACAATTCCCGGATCCGCCCGCGAGTTGTTGATCAGCGGCTCGGTGTGGACGTCCGGTCCCCATACCTGCCGCCAGACCATCTGATCGCGTTTGAGGTAGAGGTTGAAGAACCCCGTGAGCAGTCCGCGCGTCAGGGCCAGTTGCGTGTCGCGAGGCAGCGAGCCAGCGTCACAGCCGATGATATTGCTGTCCAGGAAGCCGCAGTGACTGCCGCCATCGAGCAGCGGCAGACGCCGTGGAGCGTGGGCACTGTCATACATGGGAATCGTGTGGGACGCCGGCGGCACAATCGAATCGTCGTCCCCGGCGATGAGGCAGACCGGCACATACACACTCCGGATCGCCGCGATCGCGGATGGGTTCGTCTCCGCCGCGGCCATGTTTGCCAGCGCCCGAATCCGCGTATCGCGCTGTGTGGCCAGGACGCTGGCCCCGCCGCCCATCGAGTGGCCGGACGCCCCGAAGTTCGCAAGATCGACTTGCTGATACAGCCAGGAACCCGGATTGCGATGCTGGTCTTCGAGATACGTCAGGCACCAGCGCAGATCGTCGGCGAAGGCGCCATGATCGGGGAACAGGCAGCCGTAGGAGTTGCTCGCAATGACAAAGTAACCCCAGGTAGCCAGGTGCTCGAGCGTGCTTTGGTAGCGGGTTACGGCCGTGACCCAGCCGTGCCCAAACGTGATGCCCGGGTACGGGCCGCCGGCGGCATCATAGGTCGCCCCTTGCCCGGATCCGACCGCCGGGTAAAAGAGCCGGGCGGTGAAACTGCCGCCTCCCGGCCGTGGCACCGAAACCTCGACCCAGCCCGCACCATAGGGCCCCGGGTCCGATAGCTCCGCCCACGCTGTCGGCGACGCGAGGACTGCCAGAATCAGCATCGCCGGCCGAAGCATCGTCTTTACGACACGGACCGGTCTGAACTCGGAAGTTTCAAGAGCGCCACGCATGACCGGGGACCTCTGATTCCGCCTTTATCGCTGCGGTGCGAGCACCGTGGACCAATCTCCCGGTACCGAGCATCTTTCGTTCCACCGAAAAAGGACTCCGGCCACAGGCCGCCTTGATCCCGCGGGTACCGGCGCGTTCACGCAGGGCATTTGCACGCCCGGAGCGCGGTTTCAGAATTCAGGCTCTGGGGGAAACAGTGAATCCCGCAGCGACATGAGTTCCTCGCAGGTGTCGATGTCATCTGCGACGGGTATCAGGAGAATCGGGTTCAGACCAGGATCGCGCCGCTGGGGCGGGTTGTTGGGCGTGTCCAGAAACGCGAGTGATGCACCGAGGACGAGCTGCTCAGAGTCATCGATGACATTGCCGCGCAGGCTGCCGTCGGGGTACAGGGTCATCTCGTTGGCGAAGATCTCGCGCCGCGCGATATAGATCTCGCCATTGATAAAGCCGAACAGCCTCACGGACACGGTCACGCCCGGCTTACCGTCGTTGTCGTCATCGCTGATCAAGGGGTCGTTGCGGTCCATCGAAAGCGGCACGCTCGGATCGCCTTCAATTCCATTGAGCGTCGGCGTCGCCGGACGACGGAGCTTCCACTGCCCGTTCTCCTCGTACACCTCGCAGATCGCACCCGGAGGCTGGATCGCCTGTGTGGCGGCGTCCGAGAAGATCGTGTCAAAAGGCTGATTGGCGATGTACTCGGCATGGCAAAAGCAATCGTACGCGACGAGCTCGCCACCTTCGATGACCAGGTCCGTGTAGCCGTACGAGATGACAAAGGTAGCCAGGGGCCCGTTGGCCGTCTCGCCGTCGTACGCGACGATGTCGTAGTGGGCGTAGTGTCCCGCCATGGCCGCCATCGCTTCTTCCTTGCTTGCCGGCGCGACCCAGTCCGGATCGTTCGGAGGCAGCTCATACAGCGGGCTCGCGGGCCAGGGCAGCGCGGTCGAGCATCCGGTGAGCAGCAGACTACCGACGGCGGCCGCCGCGAGAGCGGCGACGGGAGAGCGTGAAGAGAGCATCTGATCCTTCCTTTATCTTGCGAATGAGTTTCAGACTCGAATTGAAATGCTGAGAACTTTCCAGCCGGGTTCGTTCCGGTTAATCGAATCGGCTCGGGCTGCGCGATTTGACCAATTCCTCGCTCCTGTTCGCGGTGGCGCCGCGGTCGTTCAACGCGCGTTGCCGCGGCTCCAATGGGTACCGGCCCGGCTTGGTGCCGTCCCCTGAATGCCGGGACTTCTGACCGCACGCGGACGGATTGTAGCGCGGTTCGAGCGTTCCGGCGCGGAATACGCTGCTTCAGCACAACGGTCGAACCATCACACAGGAACCCGAGCGCTGCGCCCGTGCCTTGGCACCGCTGCTTCCGTGCTCGGTAAGCCTGCGAGGTACCAGGCGAGAATCAAGGCGTGCCGCGCGTTCGTAATCTGGGCGGAGGATACCCAGATGGAGCCGGGTCTCACGTTCTTCCGGACGCTGGTCTACTGCCTATCCCGCCCGATTAGAAGAAGTTGCGCTCGCACGCGATCGAGTGCCGCCGCGACTGCCAACAGGGTGACTTGCGGCGTCGAGATCGATAGCACAGGTAAAGAAACGGGATCCCCGCGAGCATCGGCAGCGCCAGCGGCCCGCATCCGCCAATTGTCCGGATGTCGTCGCAATAGTCGCCGATCCCGTCGCCATCGCGATCCTGCTGACTCGGGTTTCCGGTGAACGGACAGTTGTCGCAAATGTCGCCCACACCGTCACCGTCGCTGTCGCGCTGATCGAGATTCGCCGTCGACGGACAGTTGTCACAGGCGTCGCCGATTCCATCGACGTCGGCGTCTTCCTGCACGGGATTCACGCGATCGGGGCAATTGTCACAGGCGTCACCGATGCCGTCGCCGTCCATGTCCGCCTGGTCTGGGTTCGGCGTCAGCGGGCACGTATCGAGACAGTCCGCGATGCCATCGCCGTCCGTGTCCGTATCGATCGCATGGCAGCCGCAACCTCCCGGCGCAATCTTGGCGGAATCGTCTGGGCAACCATCGCAGGCATCGCCCACGCCATCGCCGTCCGAATCGGCCTGATCGGGGTTCGGCGTCGAGGCGCAGTTATCGATGCAATCCGAAACCCCGTCGCCGTCCGCGTCCTCGTCTGCGACGCCGCAACCGCAGGCGCCGGGGGAGGTCTTGCGAGGGTCGTTGGGGCAGCCGTCGAGGCAATCCGGCGTCCCGTCCGCGTCGGCGTCGAGGATGTCGTCGAACCCGGGGCAGCGATCGACGGAATCGGGTACGCCGTCGCCGTCGGAGTCGGCTTCCGACACGCCGCAGCCGAGCGCGCCCGGTTGTGTCTTGAGCGGATCGTCCGCGCAGCCGTCGACGCAATCGGGCGTCCCATCGCCGTCGCGGTCGGTGTCCGCCGCTCCACATCCGCATGAGCCCGGCGAGGTCTTCGCTCCGTCGCCCGGGCAGCCGTCGCACGGATCTATTCTTCCGTCGCCGTCTGCATCCGGCTGACACTCGTCAGGCACGCCGTCGCCGTCGCAGTCCTGGCTCGTATTCGAGGCGATGTCCTGAGCGTCAATGACGCCGTTGGCGTTGCAGTCCGGTCCCGCGGGTGGATCGAATGTGATCGTGAGTCGAGGGCGCTCGGCGGCGACAGCATGCTCGCGCGTGAAGATCGCCTTGGCGGTCGAGCCGGTCGTTTCGTTGCCGATGACGATCCAGCCGTAATTCGTCGCCGGTGCGTCAAGCCACGCCTGTACATCGGCGGCGAGTTCTGGTGAGGCCCAGCTGTAGTCACCGACACCCGCGACGGACGTGGAGGCGCTTGCCGCTGGAACGTAATCCCCGCCGGGCGTCGTCCAATTCAGGGCCGGGTAGAAGCGGTGAATCCACGTGGCATCATTCGTTTCGGACGTGTCGCCGATGATTCCGATTCCACCGCCGAGCCCGTCCGAGTTGGATGCGCCCTCGCCCCAGGAGGCGGAGACGCGATGAAGGAGAACAGGCGTCGCGGTTGAGGACGCCGCCCGCACGACATGCAGTGTCAGGGACGCACCGGTGATCGTGCTGCCGGGGGGAATCGAGCCCGCGAGATCGAACGCGATCAGTCCGCGGCGGATCGATCCGGTGAACTGCCCCGTGCGGCCGGCCGCGAACGCGGATCCATGGCCGCTGCTCAGCCCGCCCGTTCCGCTCTCAACCAGCATGTTGTCGCGGGCTGGCTCGAGCGTGACGGAGTCGCCCAGGGCGGCCCCGCCGGTTTCAGTGAGCAGGCACGCGCAGACGATCAATCGATGAAGAATCCAATCCATGCGGACTCCCATTTGATTCACTCGGTCAGTTGCAGGCTATTCAGGCCAGGCGCGCAAAATGCTCCGAGGTCCGGCTTCGGGCGCGAGTGTCGATGTACATCCGGGAGGCGTCTTCAAGAGGCAACTTTTGAACCTCGCGGTTTATTCCGGGAAGAACGGGGCCGCGTGGTTTGTTGAAGACTCCGAGGGTCGACATGCGAACACAGTCACAATCGATCTCCCGGGTCGTGGCCATGCTCGGGCTGTTCGCGGGAGCCATGGGGCTGCCCGCCGGCCTGGTTTCCAGCGCCACGGGATGCAGCCCGGACAGCCCGCTTCCGGCGGAACTGCTGCCGGAGGCGGAGCGAGGTTCGCCGGACGACTGCGGCGAGCTCACATACCGGAACTTCGGCGCAGAGTTCTTTGCGAAGTACTGCCTGCGCTGCCACAACGAGATGCTCATCGGAGATATTGCGCGGACCGACGCACCCACGGGGATCAACTTCAATACGCTCGACGACGTGCGGCGATTTCAGAGCCGCATTCGACTCCGGGCCGGCGAGCAGGGCGACATGCCGCCGCGGATTGCACCGGTGCCGCGCCCGAGCGAGGCCGAGCGCGTACAACTGATCCAGTGGATTGACTGCGGATTGCCGGGGGGATCATGACTACGAACGCCCGCGACGCACGAAGCGCTCTGCGCCGGGATATTCCGCGGGAAGCCCGTCTCCCGTGTTCTTCCGCCTCCGGCGGCTGCCAGGGTCGCCAGCGAGAGCCGCGCCTGCGGGTGCATCGATGAGAACGCTCGGCGCGTTTTGCGGGTCGCTGAGCGCGATCGCTATCGGCCTGTGGGCGTGGAGCGGCGCCGAGGTTCTGACCAAGTCGGGCAAGTCGGTGACCGTCCGCACAGTTGATGCGTTCGGTGATCCCCAGGACATCGTTGAACTGCGGCCGGGTCCGCTCGGTGGATACTATCTGGGACTCGATATCGTCGGGGCGGTCATCGTGGCGTCGCTCGTGATCATCGGTAGTGCCTGGATCGTCCGACGGATGCGGACTCGTTTGCAAGGAGCGGGTGAACATGCTGCATAGGATCACTGCGATCGCGTTATTCGTGCTGATCGTCTCGACCCTCGTCGCGCAGGAAAAGGCTGATTCTCCCAAGACCTCGCTCGAGGTGAAGGCCTCGGGGATGAAGGCCTTTTATGTCGATGACGTCGCCGGCAGCAACCAGGTCTCGTTCACGAGCGCCGCGCCACTGGAGGACATCACCGGCGTGTGCAACAAGGTTGCCGGGGAATGCAGGCTCGACCCCCGGCACGTCGAAACCTTCAGCGGGAAGTTCTCGATTCGCGTCGCCGATATGCGGACGGGGATCGAGCTGCGCGATGAGCATCTCCGCAGCGCCGATTGGCTCGATGCGGCCGCCAGCCCCGAGATCATCATCGAGGTGAAAAAGGTCGAGGACGTGAAGAAGACCGGCGCGAGCACGGCGACGCTGAAGCTCGTCGGTCAGTGCACGATCCGCGGAAAGACGCGCGACATCGAGATTCCGGCGACGCTCGCGTATCTCGACGAGACCCCGGAGACTCAGAAGAAAGTGAAGGGCGACCTGGTGCGGGTGCGCGCCGAGTTCAAGGTCAAGCTCTCCGATTACGGCGTGTCGGGCCCGAAAGGCTCGGAGATGATCGGCCTCAAGGTCGCCGACGAAATTGAAATCCGCGCGGCCGTCTACGGTTCAACCGAGAAGCCGCCGGCTGCACTGAGGGCGGACAAACCGGCGGCGACACAATCAGCCAAACCCGCGCCGCCCAGGCGGCCGTAGACACCGACTCGGCTGCTGACGGGGGCGACGCCACAGATCATGCACGCATCGGAGAACAGTCCATCAGGAGTCCGGCGCCGCCGCCCCCGGCCGGGCTTTCTTCGCGCGGCCGCGGCGGCTGTGTCTGCATGCGTGTTCCTGACTACTGGTTGCGCGGAGAAATTGCCCGAGCCAGCGCTCTTCCCGCCCGCGCCGCAGTTCGAGCGCGGCCACCGCTACGCCCTTGACGACCTGGTCCAACTCTCGATTCATCGCAACGCAAGCCTCGACGTCGCCCGCTATGAAGCGGAGGCCGTACAGGGACTCGTCGATCAGGTAGAGTCGCTCTGGCTTCCGAG
Source organism: Planctomycetota bacterium (assembly GCA_045863555.1). GTDB lineage: Bacteria > Planctomycetota > Phycisphaerae > UBA1845 > Fen-1342 > JACRLV01. The sequence continues at coordinate 35,446 of BTUU01000019.1, forward strand.
CGCGCGTTTCAATTTCGCCGCGACCGCCTATGACAACGACCTGAACTACAAGGCGACGGCGTACCGGCTGGTCTCGATCGATGTCCCGATCACGGGCGGCTACAACATTACCAACACGGCGGCGATCGGCCAGATCCTTGCGACCTTCGGCAAGCGAACCAGCGGTCTGCGTCAGGCGAAGATGTACGCGGCGATCAAGAAATTGGATGTGCTGCGGCTTCAGGACGCGGTCGTGCTCGACGTCACGACGTATTACCACCTCGTGCTGCTCACCAGCGAAATCGACGCAATCCTGGAGGATACGCAGCGGCGAATGCAGGTGTTCCGGCAGGTCGCCGGCGAGCAGAACGCCCGCGGCTCCCTTCGCGTGGCGGCGCTGGACACGCTTCAGGCAGATTTCTTCGTCTCGCAGCTCGAACAGCTCCGCATCGCGATGCAGGCGGGGCGGCGGCAGGCCTACGCGGCGCTGCGGCAGTCCGTCGGCGTCGGGCGCGACGAGCCGCTGGAGCTGGCGGATGTGCAACTCCCGCCCGCGTTATCGCCAGGACAGATCCAGTCGGTCTACGAAACGATCGTTACGGGGTTCGGCCGGCGGCCGGAGCTTCAGATGGTCGATCTCTTCGCGAAGCTGCGATCCGAGCAGGTGAACTTCGCCAAGCGGGCCTGGGCGCCGAATATCGCGATCCTCGGCAGCTTCATCAACGTTTCGGGCAATCACAACACGATCCTCGGCGCGCTGGACGGCCTCGTCGCCGGGCTTATCGTTGACTGGCCGATCTACGATCCGGCGCGGCGGGCCCGCCTGCGGGAGGCACTCGGGCTCGAGAAGGCGGCGGAAGCGTTCCAGCGGCAGGTTGAGGAACTCATCACGCTTGAGATCGAGGTGACGAAGATCGACGGCCAGCGAGCGCTGGCGACGGTGTTTCGTGCGGCGCGGGCGCTGGAGATCGCGGAAGAGCACTACGACACGGCCCGCCAGGCATTCAGCCATAATCTCGCGCCCGCATCCACCGTCGCGACCGCGCTGGCGGTGGACATGATCGCGCGGGTGCAGCACGCGGCGGCGCTCTTCGGCTATCACCAGGCCCAGGCGAAGCTGCGCCGCGTGACCGCCGATCGGGAGAACGTGCTTGTCAATTGATGCGCGATATTCCGCAGTCGTTCTCGCCGCGATGGTCTTGTCCGCCGGATGCGCGACTCCGCCTCCGCGTGAGCAGTCACCGGCCTCGCAGCCGACGTCCGGCCCGGCGCGGCCCGTGTACGACACGACGCTCGCCCGGCCGATCGAGCCGCGGGACGGGCTGGAGAGAATTGCGCTGGAGCGCGGCGCGGACTTTCGGCTCATCGACCGGCTGACTGAGGAGTCGACGCGCATCCCGCCGTTTCAGCGCAAGCCGCTCCCGCCGCTGCCGCCGGACGCGCGGATCGCCGAGTCGGTCCCGCTGCTCGACGAGCGCGATCCATTCCCGCCGCCCGAAGCGCTCGCGGTCAAGGCGCCGACGATCCGCGTCGGCATCGGCCGATCGACATTTCGCACGCACGAGCCCGAGGAGGTTCTTTCGGCGATTCAGCCGTTTCTCGACCTCACGCAGCGCGAGGTGAACGTCCGCGCCGACGCCGAGCTGTTCGAAAAGGCGGACCAGGCGTACTACGCGCTTCTCGACGGCCGGGAGCAGCTCGTCATCTGCCACGCGTTCGACTATCTGCTGATTCGAAGCTGGTTCGCGGATCAGGAGGGTAACGGTGCGGTGCTGCTCGGCGTCGCGCTGCCGGCGCATCCCCTTGCGACGGACACAGATCGCGCGATGCCCGGTATCGAGGGCACGAACGTCGAGCTCGTGGTTCGCGCGGATGCGCAATACGAGTCGCCGGCCGCTCTGAAAGGGGCGCGGTTGGCGCTCGCGGCGAAGGACACGCACGGCCCCGGCGTGTTCCTCACGCAGGTGCTCCGCGAGGCCGGTCAGCCGCTGGATCAGCCGTTTTTCGCGTCCGTCACGCTGCGCCGCTATGCAAAGGACGCCGTGCTCGACGTGCTGCTCGGCAAGGCCGACGTCGCCTGCGTGTCACGCGCGACGACCGCGGCGCTCGAGCGTTTCTACGGCCTCGGGCGCCGGATCCGCCGCCTTGCCGTTTCGCCGCGCTACAATCTCGACGTGTTGGTGACGAGCCTCAACAACGTCGCCACGCATCGAACGGAGATCGAGCTTACGCAGCGCCAGCTCGCCACGCTGCGCAAGAACCCCGAGGGACAGGAAGTCCTGTTCTTTTTCGATGAACACGGTTGGCAATATCCGCAGGGCGGCGAGCTCGGGCCGGCGGAGCAGGTGTTTGAGGACTTCCTGACGTTCTATGAACAGACGCCGCGCGACCTTCGACCGCTTCTCGACCCCGCCGCCGTGGTCGACCGGCGCACCTACGATCGGTTCGGAGACGAATGACCGGAAGCTCGGCTGTGCTGCGCGTTCGTGAGCCGGAGTTGATGGACGACCCGGCGGTCGACCCGCGTGAGCACGACCACGTGCTCGGCGTGCTCGACCGGACGAACCGTTTCTTCGGGAGTGACCGAGCCCTGTTCCGCGCCGTTCGGCGGTTCGGACAAATAGAATCCATACTGGATATCGGCTGTGGCGGCGGCGGGTTCCTGCGGTTCCTGAGGGAGCGAACCGCGGACCGCCCGCCGCGGCTGATGGGTCTCGATTTCTCGGACTTCGTCGTCGAGCGCGCCCGCCGGGGTCACGACGACGGATTCGAGTTCATTCGAGCCGACGCGCGCGCCATCCCGCTTGCCGATGCGAGTGTGGACCTCGTCACGTCCTCGCTGTTCCTCCACCATTTCGATCCGCCGGATATCGTCGTGATTCTTCGAGAGGCTGCCCGGGTCGCGCGGCGGGGAATTGTGATCTCCGACCTGACGCGCTCCCGCCTGGGCTGGTTGGTCACGTGGATCGTCACGCGCACCGTCACTCGCAACCGGCTGTTTCGCACGGATGGCCCACGCTCCGTCCGGGCGGCGTTTACACCGGCGGAACTGGAAGACCTGCTGTCGGCGGCCGGTCTCGTCGGCGCGTCCGTGCGGCGGACATTCCCGTTTCGGATGATCGCAAGCTGGGCGCGTGACGGAGCGACCGCATGACCTCCGCCGGCCGCGATTACGACGTGGTGATCGTGGGCGCGGGGCCGGCGGGCTCCGCAACCGCGATCGAGCTTGCGCGCGCGGGCCGGCGCGTGCTGCTCGTCGACAGGCAGCGGTTTCCCCGGCCCAAGGTGTGCGGCGGCTGCCTCTCCGGCGACGCCCTCGCGGCGACGCGGCGCCTTCTCCCGAACCACGCGGACCCGCCGGGAGCGCCGACGCTGGCCGTCCATTTCGTCGTCGGCCGCCATCGCATCGGCTGCCGTCCGCAGGGTGCGACGTGGCTGGTCCCGCGGATGGAGTACGACGCGCTGCTCGCACGTCTCGCCGAAGAGGCGGGGGCGACGTGCCGGTTCGGCGAGGCGGCGCGGCTCGAGCGCGAGGGCGCGGGCGACGAGTGGGCTGTCTTTCTCGGCGCTGACCGCGTCCGCGCGCAGACCGTGGTCGTTGCGTCGGGGCTCGGCGGCCTCGTCGAGAAACTCGGAATCGCGAGCCGCGCGACCTGCCCGCCGCTGATTGGCCAGCAGTGGATTCAGCCTCCGGAGGCGCCGCTGCCGCCGCTCGGTCATCTTGAGCTGCACTGGCTGCGCGGCGGCTACATCGGCCTGGGCACGCCCGTAGACGGACAGTGCGTTATCGGAATGGCCGTCGAGCCCGGTGAGCGAGGTGAGAGCGCGTTTGATCGACTTCGCCGACTGAATCCGGATGCGCCCATCATCCAGGCGTTGCCCGCAGACGCGGCTCGGCGCTACGGCGCACGCGGCACGTCGTCGTTTCCCTGGTTGCCCGAGCGCATCGCCGATCGCAACCTGCTGCTCGTCGGCGACGCGGCGGGCTACGCGGAACCGTTCACCGGCGAGGGGATCGGTCAGGCGCTTCGATCGGCGTCCTGCGCGGCGGCGGCGCTGCTCGGCCGATCACCGGCCGCCGCAGCGTACGAGCGCCTGATGGCGGCGCGGCACCGGAAAATCATGCGACGCACCCAGCTTGTGGGGCGGGTGCTCCGCATGCCGCTGGTGAACTTGGCCGCGCGGGCGCTGCCTTGGACGCCGCAGGCGCTCTTCGGGCCGCTCGTTCGCCGAATCCACGTGGGCCGTCGCGGCGAGCCCGCCGCTGCGAGATCGCCTGCCGCAGCCCAATATGAAGGAGTATTTTCATGAACTCGACGGCGAACGCCGCGTGCTACATTCAGCGAATCGGAACCGCCGTCCCCGAGCCATTCCTGGATCAAACAGGTTCGGGTGAATTGCTCCAGCACGGCTGCGTCAGCGCCCGCGCCGCGAAGCTGCTCCAGCGGGTCGCGAAACTCACGGGTATTCGCAAACGACACCTCGCGGCGCTGAATCACCAGAGCCGCGATCCGAACGATGACGCCATGTACCGGCCGGCGACGGTCCAGCCACAGGGGCCGGGAATGCTCGCGCGGACACGCGTCTTCGAGCAGGAGAGCGGCCCCCTCGTTCTGCGGGCGCTGCGGGCCATCGAGCCGGCCGAACTTGAGCAGATCGGTACGCTCGTCACCGTGAGTTGCACACACGCTTCGTCGCCCGGTCTCGAACGGCCCATCTTCGCGAATACTCCTGTCCCGCGCGCCGTGCATCGATGGAATCTCGGTTTCATGGGCTGCTCGGCCGGGCTCGCGGGCCTGCGGCTCGCGAAGGAGGCCGAAGCGACGGCGCGTGACAGCCTGGTCGTCGCCTGTGAGCTATCGAGCCTTCACTTCCAGTACACCGATCAGCTGGACCAGATGACTGCGAACGTTCTGTTCGCCGATGGCGCGGCCGCGGTGCATCTGACCGCGCGTCCGGGGCCGGCGCGGGTCCTCGCCGCGCGTTCGATCGCCGTTCCCGCATTCGCCGAGCAGATGGTCTGGTACGCCGGCGACCACGGACTCGCCCTCACCCTCTCGCAGGATCTGCCCGAAACCCTCGCCGCGCACCTGCCCGCGGCGATCGACACGTTCCTCCGGGAGAACGGCTGTTCGCGCAGCGACGTGCGCCACTGGCTCGTTCATCCTGGCGGCCCGCAGATTCTCGACGCCGTCGAGTCGTGCCTTTCGCTGGGCGGTGACGCACTTGCGGATTCGCGCGCAGTTTTCACCGAGTATGGCAACATGTCGTCGCCCACGATCTTCTTTATCCTCAAGCGCGTCCTCGACGCCGGGGCGCAGGGTCTGGCGGTGGCGATGGCCTTTGGGCCCGGGTTGACGGTTGAACTGGTGCTGCTGCAGCTTTCGTAGAGGCACGCGGGCACGTGCCGGTCAGCCCTGCCGCAGCATGACGAGGCAGCCAGCCTGACGTCCTGCGGGGCAGCGGTAGATCGGCGAGTTCTGAGTTGCAGGCCCGGGGTCGCCGCTCCTGCGCCGAGAGCCGTTCCAGCCTCGGCGAACGTGACGCTGAGAAGGGGCGTTATTGTCGCGAGGCACGCTCATTGTCGCCGCGTGTCGCGACGCATGACGCTCGGCGTCGGCTCCGACAGATCTGCCGTTCGCTTGCTGCCGTCAAATGATGACCTTCTGCGCAGCGGTGTCAAAACGGGCAAACTTTCCCTGCCGGTACGCCCAGCTGGCCATGATCAGCGCGGTCTGCGTCCAGAATGCCAGATCGGCCGGGCTGTTCGTCTTCGGATCGCGGCGGCGGGCGCAGTCGAACAGGTTGCGCCAGTGCTCGACGTTGTCCTCGGGCTGGTCGACCGGGAAAGTGCGCGGCGGTTTCTTCAGATCGCCGTTGTAGGTGAGCACGATTTCCTTGCCGACGATCGTCAGGCTGCCGTCCCAGCCGCGGATGATCGGGATGCGATTGCCGCTTCCGCGCCCGCCGGTGCCCTGGTAGTCGTTGGCCTGCGAGCCGATGACCGAGATCGTCACTTTTTCCGGGTAGGCCGCGAGGAGGTTGAACGTATCGGGAACCTCGCGGAGCTCATACTTATAGCGGTGGATGCCGCCGGTCGCAACCACGGTCTCCGGGAACTTCACCCCGAGCACGTCGATGACCTGCGTCAGGCAGTGCGGGTAGAGATCCGTGGCCGGCCCGCCGGCGTAGTCGTCGAACAGCCGCCAGCGAAAGAACCGGTCGACGCTGAAGTCGCGTTTGGGCGCGTCGCCGAGGAACGCCTCCCAGTCGAGATCCTTCCCCGGCCGGGCGTTGGGATCGTCGACGGACATACCCCGTTCGCCCCAGTCGCCCGTGCGGAAGAAACCGGTTTCGCCGGAGAGGGGCTGGCCGATGGCGCCTTCTCGGACGAGCTTCTTCATCTGCCGCCAGGCGGAATCAGACATCGCCTGTGTGCCAAGCTGAAACACGCGCCCGGACTTGGGCACCTCCTCGGCCACGCGCTTGATGAGGTCGAACTGCCGCCAGTGCGTGACGGGCTTCTCGCAGTAGACGTCCTTCCCGGCCTTGAGCGCGTCGAGAACCGCGTAGCCGTGGTGATGGTCCGGCGTGGCGATGCAGACGAGATCGACGTTCTTGTCCGCCAGCAGTTCGCGATAGTCCGTGTACGCCCTGGCCTTGTAGCCTTCCGCGGCCGCGTTGAGCCGCGGGCGGTACACGTCGCAGACCGCGACGATCTCGACATTCTCGTTGCCCTGCGTCTTGAGCCAGTGCACCATCTGCAGGTGGCTATTTCCACGGCCGCCGACGCCGATGAAGCCCACGCCGATGCGCTCGACGGCGCTCTGCGCGCGGGCTGCATGCGGCCCGATCGCGACGACGGCGCCGGCGGCGGCGGTGGTGCGGAGAAAGTCGCGGCGGGTCACTCCGCCCGATTGTGACGGCGAATCGAGTTGCGGCATGAATAGGTCCTCCGAGTGGGTGATTGTTCATTTTCCGGGCGTCTGCGGCTGGGTCTGGGCTGCGGTGGCGGCCGCGAGCTGCCGGCGCCACATCTGGCAGGTCTCGTCAATCCGTGCGGCGTCGATCCTCCCATCCCAGGCGGCGATGCCGTAGCAGACCTCCAGCGGCCGGTCGGGCTTGAGCGTCATGGGCTCCTTGTGCAGCTTGAGCGTCGCGGACAGGTAGGCGAACGGCTCGGCCATCGTAAACCAGGTCGCGGGCCGCGGGTTCTCGGGCGCGTCGAACATCGCCACGGTAATCGGCTTTCCGTCCACTTCCGCGGTATACGCGCACCAGCGACCGGAATAGAGCCGTTCCGCGCCGCGAACGACCTCGCCGGAGTCGTTTTCCGAAGTCGCGAACTTCCCGTTCTTGTCCATGTCGCGGACGAAACGGAGTCCGAGACCAAAGTAGTGGCTGCCGGAGAGCTGGGCTTCCGGTACTCCGGGCGGAAGCTCGAGCGTGGTGCGCCAGGTCAGCATGGTCGCACCGGCCGCCGTTTTGCCGTCGTGGACGCGCACGCTGCGCCGCTCGGTCGCCATGAGTTTCCCCTCAACCGACCGCCAATCGACCGACTGACGGATGACCACATCTTCATCGTCGCCCGCCGCTACGATTTTCGCGTCGCACTCCCGATTTGACTGCTTCCCGCTGTTCTCGAATTCAGCCCAGAAGTCGACCCCCCCGACGGCGACGGCGTACATCAGGCCGCGGTGGTGCACGTGATCCGGCGGAGAATCGAGCAGGAACTGGACACCGGCCGGCGTACGAAGCTCCTTGAAGTAGGGCTTGGGACCTTTCTCATAGCGATATCGCAGCAGCGGCCGATCGGCGTGCGTGACGACGATGAACTCGGGCTCGACGCTCACCTTCAGCGGCCGACGGCCGCGGGTCGGATCGGAGGCCGGTTGCTGGGCGGTGCACGCGGCCGCAGCGGCCAGAACACCGGCTATGAGGGCGATCGGGCAGCAGAGTTTGGTGATCGTGGATGTCACGAGTGATCTCCCGTCGATTGTCGTTTTAGACCTGTGCAACACCTTTCAACTCCGCGATCCGACCAATCTGCCGCCGGAATCGCGAGTTCAGCGCATCAGGGGTTTCAGGTGTTCCGCACTGCGCCGCGCCTGTTCGACCGTTCCGCATTCCACGCTGAACACGATGTCGCGCGGCGCGTTTTCGCGGACGATTGCGATCGTCTGCTTCCAGTCGATTACTCCCTCGCCGCAGGCGCAGCCGACGGGCGTGCCGGTCACCTTGCCGCGCTCGGCCCCGGACTGCTGCACCGAGATGTCCTTGGCATGCAGGTGCACCAGGTGATCCGCGACGCGCCGCAGCCAGACATATGGATCGTGGCCGCAAAGGTAGCTGTTGCCCGTATCGAAGTTGATTCCGATCGCGGGCGAGTCGACGAGCCGGTGAATCCGGTCGAGGCCGTCCGGGTGTTTCGAATACTGCTGGTGGGGTTCGAGGCCGATCAGGATGCCGCGCGGTTCGGCGAGCGCCGCGGCTTCGCGCAGCACGTAGCGCATGAGGACGTGGTCCTCTTCGGACGTCGTCCACTTCGGCTTCGGGCCCTCGTCGGTGTTGATTACCGGCGCGCCGCATTCGGCCGCGAAACGGATGGCCTGCTTCAGATATTCGGTGCTGATTTCGGGTTTGCAGAGGGGGCAATGCGTGGAGAGGCCGGAGAGTTTGACGCCCGCCTTTTCGCAGGCGCGTTTCACGCGGTAAGGATCATCGAGCATCGAGACACTGTGAAAATACCCGGCCTCGGACAGCAGCTCGCGGCCCCAGTGGACCATGGGCTCGACGTACTCATAGCCGAGTTCGGCGGCCTTTTCGACGCCCCACTCGAATGGCTTGTCTTCGTGGCGGACGAATTCCAGGTTGATTCCAAGGCGGACGGCGGGCATTGGCTTGCCTCCGGGAGTTGAATTGACCGACGATTCCGGACGACAGAAGGCGGGAGATCCGGCCGCCGCGGCGGCCGGCCATTGACGAGGCGTGTTGAGACAGGCTCGGGGTCCATACCGTGTCCGCGCGGCGCTCTGCCGCGCGCTTCGAGTTACCCGATGCGCGACCGCATTGTGTCCCGATTTGCGATGCGGGGCAACGGGCCAGGCGTCGGTGGGGCGGCGTCGTCTCCGGATTCCGCCTGCCTTATGCGGGTAGGAACTACGATTCGTCGCGCGCATTCATGGCGGCCACAATCCGCCCCGACGTGGTCACCGCCGGGACTGTTCAGGAAGGGACCGGTATCGCGAGATCACGGCCGGGGGGGCACTCGTTTCGGGTGCCGAAGGCGAACCGAATTCCGCATGCATCCTGCCGACTGGAGTGACGCGCCGGCGTAACCGCACGAAACACTTTGCATCCAAGACACAGCCTGGGGTGACGAAGGCGCTGGCTCTCTCCGATTCCAAGGCGACGCCGAACGCCCCGCAACGCTCTCGCGCCAATTGCGCGGCGATCGCCAACGTATCGCAAGGAATGCAAATGGCTGAGTTGATATTGCTCGGCGTCGCGCTCTACGCAGCCGTCGGAACCATCGTCGGCGCGGCGTTCGTGTGCCGCGGCGTCGAGCGTGTTGATTCTGCTGCGCGAGGTGCCCCACGGGGATTCCGATTGCTGATCTTTCCGGGTTCCGTCGCGCTCTGGCCGCTGCTGATTTCGCGCTGGCGCCGATCGCTGCGCGTCGGAGGCGAGTCGTGACGCGGTCGCAGCGCCGATGGCACGTCGCGGCATGGCTCGTCCTGGGGCCTCTCATCACAGCGGGGCTGCTCTCTGCGGTGCTGGCGCGACCGCCCGCATTGATTCCGGATAGCGAGACCTCTCGGCACCGGTCCGAAACGCCCCGCCCCGCTTCGAGAGTAACGGAGGAACCGCGGTGAGCGTCAGCTACGTTGCGGTCCAGTGGAACCGCCACAAGCGCGTCTACGATGTGTGCATCGCCGGGGGCATCATCGGCTACCTCGCCGTTTTTCTTGTCGTTGGAAAGCTCCTCTATGCCGCCCCGCACGCCATCAGTGATGAAATCCTCGCCCTTCGAGCGCTGGGAACGTGCGCGTACCTTCTGCTGCATGTCATCCTGTGTATCGGCCCCCTGGCGCGGCTGGATCGGCGGTTTCTGCCGCTCCTTTACAATCGCCGGCACCTCGGAGTGGCGATGTTCGTCGTCGCGCTCGCGCATGGAATGCTCGCGATCGGGTTCTATCACGGGTTTGGCAGCGGCAACCCGCTCGTCTCGCTGCTCACAAGCAATTTGAATTTCGCCTCGCTGAGCGCCTTTCCATTTCAGATTCTCGGCCTCGCTGCGCTGCTGATCCTGTTTCTGATGGCCGCGACCAGCCACGATTTCTGGCTGAAGAATCTCGGCGCAGCGGCGTGGAAACGCCTGCACATGCTCGTCTATGTCGCGTACGGGCTGCTCGTGATGCACGTCGCGCTTGGAATCCTCCAGACCCAGCGCAGCCCCCTGCTCGCCGCACTTGTCTTCGCCGGATTTCTCACCGTCGCGGGCCTGCATCTGCTCTCGGGGTGGCGCGAGAACCGACACGACCGAGCCGCAACGCGACGCCGGTGCACGCATGCGCAGCATGCCGGCCGCCCCGCCATCCAGTCTGAAGCGCAAACATGGGTCGATGTCGGCAGCGTCGACGATCTCCGCGACGGCGGCGGCAGCACGGTGACGGTGGGAAACGGCGAGCGCATCGCCCTGTTTCGTCACAACAACTGCATTTCAGCGACCACGAACGTCTGCGCACACCAGGGAGGCCCGCTCGGCGAGGGCCGGATCATCGACGGGTGCATCACCTGTCCGTGGCACGGCTGGCAATATCGGCCCGCGGATGGCCAGTCACCGCCGCCGTTCACCGAGAAGATCGCGACGTATCGCGTCCGCGTCATCGGCCGAAGAATCGAAGTCGATCCCGCGCCGCTTCCGCCGGGCACGGCGGTGATTCCTGCCCGCGTTGAGGAGATGATCCATGAGTGACGCCGGTGACTTCTATGTCGGTTACCTCAGAACTCCGCGGAGGATTGCCCTTTTCCTATGGTGGTTTGTCCCGACGCTGATTCTCGCGATGCTTGGGCTCGGATGGTACGTGTCCGGCTCGCAGAGCAACCCCGGCGACGGTGTCTGGCACGAAGATTCGGCGACGTACGTCGGGCAGATCGGTGCGACGCCGTACCCGCACGTACGCCTGCCGACGAATCGCCCCGACCGCCCGATCGAGACGATCCTGCTGGTCTCCGAGGGCAAGCACGGCGCGGGCGCGCGTACCCGATCGCTCGCAGGGCAGATCGTCAGGGTGCGCGGCACGCTCCTGGAACGCGACGGAGTTCGACTGCTGGAACTGGCCGGGGACGAGTCCGTAACACCCGGCGGTACTCTCTCGTCCGCAGACGCAGCCCGACTGGCGCGGACCGAGGCGGGAAAACGACACGCCTCACCGCAGCGCATTACCCTCCGAGGCGAAATCATCGATCCGAAGTGCTACTCCGGCGCAATGAAGCCGGGCGAGGGCAAGGCGCACAAGGAATGCGCCACGCTCTGCATTGCAGGCGGCATCCCGCCCATGTTCGTAACGGTCGATGGTGCGGGGAAGCGCGTCTACTTCCTGTTGACCGATCGGGCCGGCCGCGCCCTGGACGGCGACGTATTGCGCGAGCGCGTCCTGCCATTTGTTGCCGACGCGGTCGAGATCACCGGCGAACTCGAAATCCGCGACGATCTGACCCTGTTTCGGATCGACCCGACATCCATTCGGCGCCTCTAAATCCTCGCGTAACTCCCGCCGGTCGCGCGCATCCAATCCAGAAACGCCGGCCAGCCCGTGTGCGGCACGGTACGCCGCCGAAAAACGCAAAGGAGAGCCCCGCTTTGGTGAATCGATTTCGAAACTGGATGGCAGTCCTGGTCCTCGGCCTCGTGTCAGCCGCTTCCGGGGGGCCGGAGGACTTCACGGTCCACTCCGGCGACGCAAAGTTTCGCTTGTCCGATGCGCGCGGAAAAATCGTCGCGCTGCACTTCCTCCTCGAGACCGAATGTCCCTACTGCCAGGAGCACGTCGCCGAGACCGTGAAGCGGGCGCCGGAGCTTGCCGGCGTGATTCACCTCTTCCTCAAGCCGGACTCGGAAGAGGAAATCCTGGGCTGGTCGGCGAAACTGCGGGACGCCGGCATTGCCGCGACGGTCTATCGCGATCCCGAAGCCCGGCTCGCAAAGGAGTACCGGATTCCCGGCGGCTATTCGTTCCACGGGAAGTCCGTGCACTCCCCCGTGCTGGTCCTGCTCGGTCCCGATGGTGAAGAGGTCTACCGCTACGTCGGCAAGGACAACACGGATCGGCTAGCGTTCGACAAACTGGCCGGCAAGGGGGCGGAACTCTCGACAAACGCGGGTGTACGGGAGGCCAACCTGTCGAACGGTACGCTCGCGCTGAGCGGACACGACCCCGTCGCCTACTTCGAATCGGGAAAGCCGGAGGCAGGCAAGCCTGAGCTGGTGAGTCGCTTTCGCGGCGTCACCTACTACTTTGCCACGCCGGAGCGGAGGGCCGCCTTTGCGGCGAACCCCGAGAAATACGTGCCGGCGTACGGCGGCTGGTGCGCGACCGCGATGGCGGCCGGGCGCAAAGTCGAGATCGACCCCGCCAGCTTCAAGATCACGGGCGGCCGGCTCTTCCTCTTTTACAAGGGCTGGTTTGCCAACGCGCTGGATGACTGGAACAAGGACGAGAAAAACCTGACCGCGAAGGCGGACGAGCAATGGAAGAAGCTCGCGCCGACCGACCCGAAAGGGAGGAACTGAGCCATGTCCGAGGCAGTTCAGGCCGCCACGATGTCCATGGCGGCGGTGGAAGATTTGTCCCCGAAGCAGGCACGGCGCTCGGCGGGTGGCGCGATCGTGAGCTGGGTGTCTCAGCTCCTCGCAGCGGCGATTCTCTGCCAGACGCTGTTCTTCAAATTCACCGGAGCCGAGGAATCGGTCTACATCTTCACGGCGCTGGGCATAGAGCCGTGGGGTCGCATCGGCTCCGGCGTTGCGGAACTGGTCGCCTCCGTTCTGCTGCTGGCTCCGCGTACCGTGCCGCTCGGGGCTCTGCTCTCCCTTGGCGTCATTTCGGGCGCGATCGTGAGTCATCTGACCGTACTCGGAATCGTCGTGAAGGACGACGGGGGGCTGCTCTTCATTCTCGCACTCGCGGTGTTTGTGTGCAGCCTGGTCGTGCTCGCGGTTCGGCACAACCAGCTCCGGGCATTCGCGCGGGTAATTATTCCTGCGCGCAGGTCGTAAAGCGCGAGTTCGGCCCGGTTGGGTGGGTTCGGGCGATCGGGAGTTTCGGGCACTGCCCTGGGAGATCGACATGTGCGAACAACTGGCGCCGCGATTGGCCGGCGACGCGGATGCGCGGCGGCATGAGCCGTTCGACCTGCTCGCGGCGCTGCTCGATCAGCTTGCCGGCGTCCTCGAAGCGACCACGGATTCGCAGTACACGCAGCGACCGGTCGGCGTCGTTTCGAGCAGTCTCGGCGGCCATGTCCGTCACTGTCTCGACCACTTCAATGCACTATGCCGGGGTGCCGAGAAGGGGTCGATCGACTACGACAACCGCGAGCGCGGGACGATGGTGGAAACCAGTCGCAGGGCTGCACTCTCCACGATCGCCGAGTTGCAGAAGCGCCTTGAGCGGCTCGATACCTCGATGCTGCCGATGCCGCTGCGAATCCGATCCGTCATCAGCAGCGACGCGCAGTCGCTCGAAACCGTGACTTCCCTCGGTCGGGAATTGGTCTTTGTGCTCAGCCACACGGTCCATCACAATGCACTGCTGGCGGTGATGTGCAGGACGCTGGGGATTCCGCTTCCCGACGACTTCGGATACGCACCCTCGACGCTCGCGCACGCTGCCGAGGCCGCATGTGCACGATGACCCTGCTGCCGCTGCCCGGCCGCCTCCGGATCGCCTTCAACCGCGATGAATCGCGCAAGCGACCGCCGGCGTTGCCGCCTGTGCAGCGCACCTGCGACGGGCGACAGGCGATCATGCCGATCGACCCTGTCAGCGACGGCACCTGGATCGCGGCGAACGATGCCGGGCTCGTGGGCGCACTCCTGAACCTCTACCGCTTCGATAAACATGGCGGTGAGCCGCACAAGGGAACGCACAGCCGCGGCGAAATCGTCCCGGCGCTCATGGAGTGTCCGACCGTCGACGCGGCCGTGGAGTGCATCCTCCGATTGCGGCGCTCCATGCATTTTTCTCCGTTCAGTCTCGTGATCACTGACGGCCGCTGCCTGCGCGAGTTCAAGGCGCACGGCGGTGCGGTAAGCATCACGCCCGTCCGGCCGATCGAGCGGCCTGAGCTGTTTACGTCTTCGGGGCTGGGCGATGCGCTCGTCTACCCGCCGCGACGCCGCCTCTTCGACGAGATGTTCGCTCATCCGCGCGATCCGATCGCGACGCAGGATGCATTTCACCGGCACGCGTGGCCCGATCATCCGGAACTCAGCGTTTGCATGGCCCGCCGCGAGGCGCGAACCGTGAGCCTCACAGTCGTCGAAATGCGTGCGCGCGAGACTTCGCTCCAGTACTACCCCGCCCCGCCCAATGAACCCGTGGCGTCCGTCGAATTGACGCTGCGATTGGAAGCGGCGGCATGAGCGCCTGGGAGCGGGCGATCGCACTCTTCTTCGGCACGTTCGTGTCCGAAGATCTCACCTGCATCGGTGCCGGCCTGATGATCCACGCACGCGAAATTGACTGGCCCACGGGGGTTATCGCCTGCCTTCTGGGGATCTTCGTAAGCGATCTGGGGCTCTGGCTCGTCGGTCGCGTGGTCGGCCGCCGGCTGCTCGACTGGGATTGGGTTCGGCGGCGTCTTCCGGCGCAGAGTCTGGAGAATCTGGAGTCCTGGTTTGCTGCGCAGGGCTGGAAAGCGGTCATCGCGGCGCGCTTCCTGCCCGGCACGCGACTGCCGATGTACCTGGCGGCCGGAATGCTCGGACGTCGCGCGGTCTATTTCGCCCTGCCGGCCTTCGTGGCCGCGGCACTCTGGACACCGCTGCTCGTGTCGGGCGTCGCACTCTTCGGACGCGGCATCGTAGCCCCCGTCGAGCGATTTCTCGGTGCAGGCTGGATGGCATTCGTCGCCGCCGGACTGCTGGCCTGGGCATTTATCCGGTTCGCCGGCCGCGCGGCAACGCCGGCGGGACGAGCGCGGCAGTGGGCGCGCATTTCACGCCTCTGGCGCTGGGAGTTCTGGCCGGCATGGCTCTTCTACATTCCATTAGCGCCCTGGATCGCATACCTCGCCATCCGCCATCGCGGGCTGACGGTTCCGACCGCCGCAAATCCGGGCATCCAGCCTCACGGCGGGATTGTCGGCGAGTCGAAGTTCGAGATTCTCTCCAGGCTGCCGCCCGAGTGGATCGTACCCACGGCACTGATTCCGCCGGGCCCGCCGCGAGAGCGGGTGAGTGAACTATCCCGCATCCTGGCGGCGCGCAGTTGGGATTTTCCGATTATCCTCAAGCCGGACGCCGGCCAGCGCGGAGCCGGGGTTCGGCGCATTCGCGATGCTGAGTCGGCCGCCCGCTATCTGCGCGAGCACCCGGGCACGCTAGTGGCGCAGGCCTACCACCCTGGTCCCTTCGAAGCCGGGATTTTCTATGTCCGCATGCCCGGCGACGCACGCGGCCGCATCTTCTCGATCACAGACAAGCAGTTTCCACAGGTTGTGGGAGACGGCGTCAGCACCGTCGAGTCGCTCATCTGGAGGCACCCGCGCCTTCGCATGCAGGCCGATACGTTTCTCGCCCGGATGAACGGACTCGCCAGGTCGGTCCTCCGGCCGGGCGAGGCGCTCCCGCTTACAATCGCCGGGAATCACTGCCAGGGGACGCTGTTCCGCGACGGGGCGCACCTGATCACGCCGGCGCTGGAACGGGCGATCGATGCAATCGCGCGCCGTTTTGAGGGATTCTTCTTCGGTCGGTTCGACGTTCGCTACAGCGATCCGCGGGAGTTCGCGGAGGGGCGCGGTTTCTCGATTCTCGAGCTGAACGGCGTCACGTCGGAGTCGACGAACCTCTACGACCCGGGCTGGTCGCTCATCCGGGCATATCGCGTGCTGTTTCGCCAGTGGGCGGTACTCTTCGACATCGGCGCTCAAAACCGACGCCTCGGTCACCCGACATCGCGGCTGCGAAGTATCCTGACGGATGTTCGGGCTCACTATCGCGACCGCCGGGTGAGTCTCGTGTCGGACTGACACCCGCGTTGCGCTGAAATAGCCGAACGCGTCCGACGGCGGCGCGAGAGCGTATTCGGTGGCGTGCGGAAATGAAATCAGCGGAGGTCTTATGGCTACGGAGCAGTGGCACGATGTCGGGTCGGCGGAGGAATTGAGCCGCCGCCCGCTCCAGTCGATCACCGTCGGCCGGACAAAGCTCGCGCTGTCCTGCGTCGATGGCCAATTCAGCGCGATCTCGGGCGTCTGCAATCACGTCGGCGGCCCGCTGGGTGAGGGACGGCTCGATGGTGAGTACGTCGTATGTCCCTGGCACAACTGGAAGTTCCACTGTCGAACCGGCCTCGGCGAGCCCGGGTACGAGGAGGACGCCGTCCCCCGGCATGACTTGCGAGTTGAAAACGGCCGGGTGCTTGTAAACCTCGCGCCGGCCAGTCCGCGGACGCGCAAACCGCACGCCGCGCATCCGCTGGGCCGTCCGGTCGAGCGCGGCGAGGGGCCGCCGCGCGTGCTCGGCATCTCGACGACCGTAATGGATCGGGCGAACCCGCGCTACTCGACGTCCGACGCGCTGTTGAGCGCGGCGATCGATCACGCCGCCTCAGTCCGCGGCGCTGACACGCAGTTGATCCGCCTGAATGATCTCGCGTTTCGCCACTGCGAGGGCTACTACAGCAAGAGCTCGCGCGCGTGCACATGGCCGTGCAGCATCACGCAGATGGATCCCGCGGATCAGCTTGATCGAGTGTACGAGGCGATCGTCCACTGGGCCGACGTGATTCTGATCGCCACGCCGATCCGCTGGGGCTGCGCGAGTTCGCTCTACTACAAGATGGTCGAGCGCATGAACTGCATCCAGAACCAGATCACCATCGCGAACAAGGTGCTGCTGCACAACAAGGTGGCCGCGTTCATCATCACCGGCGGCCAGGACAACGTGCAGGCGGTGGCGGGGCAGATGCTCGGGTTCTTCTCCGAGTTGGGCTGCCACCTGCCGCCGTTCCCCTATATCGCGCATTCGCGTGGCTGGGCTGCGGAGGACATGGAGCGGAATGTCCGGTTCGTCTCCGAGAGCCGGGAGCTGCGCGAAGGCGCGGCCGATCTCGTCTCCCGTGCCATCGACGTCGCCGCGGTGCTTCTGGGAAAGGACCGCGGCGAAGCGCGGACGACTCGCGGCGGTCGCAAGGCCCACGCGCTGGACGTGCTCCCGCCGACATGAAATCGTTCGACGCTGCCAGGATCAGGTCGGATCGGCCGAATGCGCCGCCAGAAAGCGGGCGGCTCCGTCCGGGCCGAGATAGCGATTCAGGATCGTCGGCGCCACGGTCGCGAGATCGACCAGCACGAGCCCGTCCAGCACATCGCCAAACCCCGGGTCGATATTGAATCCCAGGAGCCTGGCGTTGAGCTTCAGGTACTGGCGGAGCAGCACCGGGACGCTTCGCCGGTTCGATTCGATTTCGCCGACCAGCTCCTCCACGTTCGCCATGTCGGACACGAGCGTTGCGAGGCGGGAATGGTCGGCATGCGGGAAGCGCCTTATTCTGGGCGGCGTTCTCGGCCTGACCAGCTCATCCAGGTGTCCTTCCGCGCGATGGGCCTTCAGAAAGACCATCAGCAGCTGCCGGGTCATCGACTGGAACTCATCGCTGATGCTGACGGCGCCGAAGAGCCGGCGATAGCGCGGGTTCAGCGCGACGAATCGCCCGACCCCTTTCCAGAGCAGCAGCAGCGGCGCGTAGTCGCGCTGGCACTCCGGAATCACGAACGAACGCCCGAGTTCGAGCGCCGGATCGAGCTGGTCGAGCAGACGCGCCTGGTATCGAAAAAGCGTACTCGTATACAAACCGCCGGAGCCGAAGCGCTTCAGGATCACATCTGTCTGTCCCATCCGGTAGGCGCCGATGACGCGGTGCGTCTCCGCGTTCCAGACAAAGAGGTGCAGGTAGTGTTCGTCGAATCGATCCAGGTCGATGGCGCGTCCGGTGCCCTCGCCCACGAGCCGGAAAGTAGATTCGCGGAGGCGGCCGATCTCGCGAAGAACATGCGGAAGCTGATCGGCTCGTCCGAAACAGACACGCAGATCGCCGCTGCCGGTGAGGCACTGGTCGGCGGGCAGAGCCGCGACGTCCGCCGCCAGCAGATCGCCCGGGACGGCCGGCACGACGCTCTCACCAGCCTTGGACCGATCCTTCACCGCGGCTTTTGCAGGCGTCCGGTCGGCGATGCGGCCCTTGAGGATGTACGTCCGGAGCCGCAGGTACTCGGTGACCCGCGCGATCTGCGCACGCGATGGAGTGTTTCCGTTCGCGCCACCGGAAGCGAGCCCCGCTAGCCTCTGCGGCCCGATCGTCGTCCCGATTTCCACGCGGATCGTCTTGCCCCGCTGGCGCAGCAACTCGCGCGGCAGCAGGGCGGTTCGCAACCGCGGATGAATGAGCCCCAGAATCTGGAAGAGCCGGCTGTTTCGACCGTCGAAATAGACGGGTACGACCGTTGCGCCGGTGCGCAGCGCCAACCGCGCGACCGAGTCTGACCAGTGCGGGTCGGTTACGCAGCGGCGCTTCCAGGTGAAATGCGACACCTCACCGGCCGGAAACACGCCCAGCGCCCCACCGCCCGCGATCCACTGCACCGCCGACTTCATCGCCGCACGGTTTCGATTCGCGGCGGCGGGTCCGCCGAAGGGGTCGACGAAGAGACTCGTGTCACGCATTTCGGGGATGCGCGCCAAGAGAAAATTGGCGAGCACGCGGGCGTCCGGCCGCACGCGCTGGAGCAGTGACGTGAGGATCAATCCATCGAGCGCGCCGAATGGGTGGTTCGCGACCACGAGCAGCGGCCCGCTCGTCGGAATCGCCCGCAGATCGTCCGAGGAGAATTGAACGTCGACGCCGAGCGATCGCAGGGCTCGGTCGCAAAAGGGCGTTTCGGAAGACGGTTGCGCGTCTGCGTAGATCGCGTTCAGCGATGGAAACGCCAGCATGCGCTCGCAGAGATTCCGCAGTGCAGCCCGCAGACCCCCAGGGGCCCACGGCAGCACACCCGGGGGTACCTCGAATGGCCGCGCGACGGTCGCTGGCGTCATGGCGATTCCTTCAACTCGGCTGCACGACGCACCGGGGGAAGCGCCTCGCCGATCCGCAGCGCGTGACCATCCGGGTCGCGCACCAGGAACCCGGCACGCGCGTCTGAACCCGCTGATCCGGCGCGGACCAGGCCATCCGAAACGAAACTCCACTTCCGGCCGCGCAGTTCGGCCGCGAGCGCCGCGGCGTCGCGGGAGATCAGCAGCGTTTGCCAGTGCAGCAGGTCGTTCGCGCGCGCATCGGCGGGATAAGGGCGCCCGTCGCGCGGGGAGAGGTACTCAAGGAGCTCGATCGCCGGGCCGGCCTCCGTTTTCAACGTTGTGATCCGCAGGTGCGCGCCGGCAACGTTATTGAGCGCTTCCTGTTCCGGACCGTAGTTCTCACTGCCGCCGACAACCCGGAATCCCAGCACGTCACGATAGAAGCGTAGGCTCGCTTCGGTGTCGTTGACGACGATCGCCGTGTGGTCGATGCCCAGGAAGAGCGCGTTCGTCTCCCGGTGCCACTTCGGATCGCCCTTGTCGGGCGGGAATTGGAGCACCTCGAGGAAATGTCCATCCGGATCGCGAAAGTAGAACGCCTTAATCCCCGCCGCGTTCCGGTTCCAGTCGGGCAGACGCTGCGGATCCTTCGAGGCGTGACGGACCATTTTCTCGTGAAGCCAGGTGTGCGCCTGCTCCATGTCGCGGACGATGATCGCGATGTGCTGGAACCACCGATCGTTGCTGCGCGAATCCGCGGGAAAGGGCCGGCCCTTCGGCAATTCGTACTCCGTAAGCTCTACAAACTCGTCGCCCAGCTTCAGTCTGGCGACCCGCGCGGTCGCCGTCGTCGCCAGGCCGTGCAGGGATGCGAATTCCTCCCCGGCGAATCGAGTCTCGGAGACCTTTTCAAACGTGAGCACATCGTGAAAAAAAGCGACCGAAGCATCCAGATCCGAGACGGTGATGCCCGCCGCGGCCACGGACACAACAGCGCTCGGCCGGGATGTCGGTCGGTCGTCGGCGAGCGCCAATGACTGAACAACCAGGAGATTGCACAGCAAGACGGCTGCGACCCGGCGGTGAATCCGGCAGGAAATCAGATAAGCCATCGCGGCTCCCTTGAAGACATCGGTCCCCCTGAGATGCACGGCTCAACGCGTGGTTTCACGGATTGTGAGTTGACGAGCCAGGCAGGCGGAGCTTGTGGAACTCGCATGGGAAGATACACGGCCGGTCATTGCAGTGGTCGAGCTTCGCGCAGTAAATGCGGCCCGCCCCGGCGGCGTACGCGGCCGAGGCCAGCAGCATGCCGGCGACGGGCGCCGTCAGATAGACCCAGTACGCCCGCCACTGTCGAGCGACGACGGCCGAGCCGAAGGTCCGCGCGGGGTTCAGGCTCATTCCCGAAAACGGGGCTTCCAGGATGATGAACAGTGCGACCAGCGTTCCGGCCAGGAGCCCCGTGTAGGGCGCCAGGTGGGTGTTGTTCCCGGCCACGAGAACCGTAAGCATCATCCCGAACGCGATTGCCAGCTCGGCAAACCAGGCGACTCCGATGCCGCGCGCCCCGGGAACCGTCACGACGTGGTTCACGGATTCGTGTTGCAGCGTCCGCCCGAGCAAGAGCCGCGCGATCGCAACCCCCGCCGCGGCGCCCGCGAAATGGGCGGCGATGTAGAAGGACGCGTCCCAGGCGGCGACCTTGCCGCGGAGGTAGAACGTGAGCGTCGTCGCCGGATTCATGTGCGCGCCCGACTGCCGGCCCCAGGGCGAGTAGATCAGCACGACCGCCGTGAGACCCATCGCCATGCCCATGAGTGCACGCCGGCCCGGGGCACTTCGAATCCAGCGCCGGCCGGGCGCCGCCGGATGTTCAAGCAGCGTGGCAAACGCGCAGGCCGAGACCATGAAGCCGCCGAGCAGCCCGGCTTCCATCAGGTACTCGGGCCAATGCTGGAAAAACGCATCACGCATGGCGGGCGGTTGCATGCGGAGCAGCCGCGAATGTCTCCGCGGTCGAGTGCGTCATGCGCGGCTCGCCGATCTCGGGGCGATCGGCGAGCACCGTGTATTCGAGTCGCAGAAACTCGGCGAGCGACCACGCCTGGAATGGGCAGCCGCCGGGTGTGTACGGTTCGACAGCATCCGTGACTTCCGGGAGGTGGCCCCTGCCAGACTGTGCGAGATGGTCGGAGAGGGGCTCGACGAACCGGCGCCGTGCCTCACGGCGCGCTTCCGGTGTATCGCCCCGCACGCGCAGCCATGCTTCGACGAACGGGCCGATCAGCCAGGGCCAGACCGTGCCCTGATGGTACGCACCGTCGCGCTCGCGGACGCCGCCGCGGTAGTGCGGGGCGAAGTCGGGATCATCCGGCGCCAGCGATCGCAAGCCCAATGGCGTCCAGAGTTTCTGTTCCACGGAATCGACGATCTTCCGGGCTCGGCCGTTCTCGAAGAGCGCAATTGGGAGTCCACCGACGGCGAAGATCTGATTGGGCCGAAAGCGCGCGTCGACCCTGCCGGGCCGATGGTCGCTGTCGACCACGTCGTAGAGATGGCCGCGCACGTCGCTCCAGAAGCGGTTCCGGAAGCTGTCGCGACCGCGAACGAACAACTCCCCCCAGTGGTCGTTCATGTGCCGCGCTGACCACAGGGCATTGAGCCAGAGCGCCTGCACTTCGACCGGCTTTCCGATGCGCGGCGTGACGACCCAGTCGCCGACCTTCGCGTCCATCCATGTAAGCTGCACGCCCGCCTCACCCGCCGCGAGCAGCCCGTCCTCATCGCAGCGAATTCCATACCGCGTGCCCGCCTGATACCCGGCGAGAATGTCGCGCACAGCGCCTTCGAGCCGCCGGCGTTCGTCGCGTGCGAGCCGCGCCCTGCCGGCCGTGACGGCCGCAAGGAACTCGTGCACAGCAATGACGTACCAGAGCGATGCGTCGACGGCGTTGTATTCCGGCGTTTCTCCCTGATCGGGAAATCGGTTCGGAAGCATCCCCTCGGACACCGCACCGGCCCATTCGAGCAGTATCGCTTTCGCGTCGTCGTATCGACCGGTCGCCAGGCAGAGTCCGCGGAGCGCGATGAAGGTGTCGCGGCCCCAGTCGGTGAACCAGGGATAGCCAGCGACGATCGTCTTTCCCTCGCCGCGCCGGGCGAAATAGGCGTCCGCAGCGCGGTGCAGCGGCGAGGCGAACCGCGTGCGCCGTTTTCGCTCCTGGCTCCGGAGCTTCTCCAGCGAGGCGAGCGCATCGGCCGGGTTCGGGATTGTGTGCTCTCCGTTCATGCTCGCGGCGAGAATCCACGCCGCCTCGCCTGAGCCAAGATCGAAGCGCAGAATGCCGGGCGCCGCGAGGTCCTCCACGTGGTCGAGACCGCGGTCGCGCTCCCGTTCATAAAGGAAATTTCGGTACCAGAGCGGGGCATGCTGATATTCGGCGTTCGCGCACGAGACGATCGACGGAACGCCATCGTAGGGCGTCCAGACGAGGTGCCCGTCGCTCCGTTCCGGTTCGAACCGAAATGCGGCGTTTTCGTGATGCAGAGCGTGATAGTCGCGGCCGGAGAGAAAGGGGCGGACATTCAGCGTGATTGTTCCGCCTGCCGGTGAAGTCAGCAGATTCCACGTGACGACAGCGAGCGGCGCACCGTGCCGGATAAACACCTCCTGCCGAATCCGAGTACCGTCGCCGAGCCGCAGCACCCAGGTCGGCCACGGTTCCAGTGCGAATGACTCGAGCGCCGGCCGATTCTCTGGATGGACAACACCTGGCGCGTATTCCTGTGCTGATAGCGCGAATTTGCCCGCGGGCGTCTCCAACCAGGCGTCGAAACCGTTGACAAGCATCATGCGGCCGGTGGGCGGGTTGGTCGCAGACATCAGCAGCCCGTGGTAGCGGCGAGAGCGAACGCCGCCGACCGTGCCGGATGCGAAACCGCCAAGGCCGTCCACCTCCAACCACTCGCCGGCGAAATCGTCCGGGCTAACCATTGCGTGATCACTCCGCTTCGCGTCGTCGGCGCCGAGACGCCGCCGCGCCGTTTTCAATGTGGATGCTGGCGTTTTCGTCGAGTTACGGGTGCGGGTGGAGGATTTACGCCGGGTCGGTGGTCGGGCCGCGTCCCATCTGGCCATCCAAGGGAGCGGCCGATTTCTCCGCGCGACGACTCGCCAGGATTGCCGCAACGAGTTCCGCGGGTGGTGGGCCCGCGACTGGTTCACCCGAGTCACAGACCGATGAGCGCGTGAGCGTCACCGTCATTTCGTACGACCGGAGATAATGCCGGCACTCCGGGCAAACGCCCAGATGGCGGTCGAAAACGGCCCGAGTCTCGGCCGGCAGCTCGCCGTCCAGGTAGTCCATCAGAAACTCGGCCAGTTCCATGCAGGTCATATCGCCTTCGATGCACTGTCGCGGTTGAGGTTACGGGTGGGACGAAAAAACTGAGCCTGTCTCGCGGGGGCGGATGCGCCGGCGTCGCTGCGGCGCATCCGCTTCCGCCCCGCGCGAAGACGGGCTCAGTCGGTGTGGAACGGTTATGCCCGATCTTACTTGACCGGCCCGGCAAGCGACGCTTCACCGAGGACAACTTCGGCCCATGCGCACCAGATCTGCACCTTTGCGACATCCTCGATGTACGATGGCAGCGTGATGGTCTTGTTGAGCTTGTCTCCCCCGACCAGACCGCCTTTCACCATCAGTCGATTCAGCAGGTACACGTTGCCCTTGGAATCGATCACTTGCCAGTGCGGCGCGGGGGCGTCCGGCGTCTTGAAGTCGTCCGACAGCGTCAGCACGTGCCGGCCGTCCTTGTGCTCGTGTGTGACGGTACCGCCGTTGACTTTCGCGCCCTTGAAAGCAGCCGAGACCTGCTTGGCCCCGGCGGCCGGTTTCTTTTCCTCACTTTGAGCCAGAACAGTCGTTGCGGCCAGCGTTCCGGCGAGCAGCATCACTGCGGCGCGCAGCACTGACGGAAAACGACGAACGGACTTCATCATCTACTTCGCTCCTTGTCGCTGTCTTTGAGCTCGGGAGGTGAACATCACTACCCGCCGGTCGTCTGACGCCGCCCGAGCGTCGATCAGCGACCGTCTTCGGCGGATTGGATGCTCGTGTGTTGGCGAAGGTTGCAGGGAACACGCACATGAACACACGGGTCGACGTTGACGCGGCTCACGGACGTGAGTCTGAAATTGCCTCCGAAGCGAAACCCAGCCTGGTCCTCTGCATCCGAGTCCGAGGTCGAAGTAAATGGAGTGCGACACCGCATGGCAAATGCAGAGCAACAGCGTCTTGGCGAAAACAACCAGGATCGAGATTCCGGCCGACCCGCCCGTTGGTATCGCTGGGGCCCCTACCTGAGCGAGCGACAGTGGGGCACGGTGCGTGAGGACTACAGCGCGCACGCAGCGGCGTGGGACTACCTGCCGCACGATCACGCGCGAAGCCGGGCCTATCGCTGGGGCGAAGATGGAATCGCCGGATTCAGCGATGACCAGCAGCAGCTGTGTCTGGGACTCGCGCTCTGGAACGGACGCGATCCGATTCTCAAGGAGCGGTTGTTCGGCCTGACGAACAGCGAGGGCAACCACGGCGAGGACGTGAAGGAGCTGTATTACTACCTCGACGCGACCCCGACGCACTCGTACATGAAGTTGCTCTACAAGTATCCGCAGCGCGCGTTTCCCTATGCCCGGCTCGTCGAGGAAAACCGCCGCCGCGGCAAGGACCAGCCGGAGTTCGAACTCCTCGACACCGGCGTGTTCGACGACGACCGCTATTTCGACGTGTTCGTCGAATACGCCAAGGCCTCGGCCGACGACATTCTGATGCGGATCACCGTCCATAACCGCGGACCCGAATCCGCGGACATCCACGTCCTTCCGCAACTGTGGTTTCGGAATACCTGGTCGTGGAACGCGACGGCTGCCAAGCCTGCGGTGTTGCTCGAGGATGGAGCCGCCCTGGCCCGCCATCCGGCGGTTGGCGAGTTTCGCCTGTTCGCCGAAGGCGAGCCGACGTGGCTTTTCTGCGACAACGAAACCAACGCCCGCCGGCTCTTCGGCTCCGACGACGGGTCACGTTTTCCCAAGGACGCGTTCCACGAATATGTCGTCTTTGGAAAGCTCGACGCGGTCAATCCCCGCCAGGCCGGCACGAAGGCGGGCGCACTGTACCGCGCTGCCGTCCCTGCCGGCGGGAGCGTCCAGTTTCGCCTGCGACTTCAACCGCGCGACCGTGTGCGATCGACCGGCGTCGACCTCATGGCCGATTTCGATTCAATCATCGAAACCCGGCGACGCGACGCCGAAGCGTTCTACAGCGACATCCAGAAGAACATCGCGGACGACGACGCACGGCTCGTGCAGCGCCAGGCGTTCGCGGGAATGATCTGGAACAAGCAGTTCTATTATTTCGATGTGCCCGCGTGGCTTGCGGGCGACCCGGCCCAGCCGCAACCGCCCATCGAGCGCCACTTCGGCCGCAATCACGAATGGACGCATCTGAACAACGCCGACATCATCAGCATGCCGGACAAGTGGGAGTATCCGTGGTACGCCGCGTGGGATCTCGCGTTTCACATGATTCCCTTCGCGATGATCGACGCCGAATTCGCGAAGGACCAGCTCGTGCTGCTGACGCGTGAATGGTACATGCACCCCAACGGTCAGCTCCCGGCCTACGAGTGGGCCTTCGGCGATGTAAACCCGCCGGTCCACGCGTGGGCGACATGGCGGGTCTTCGAAATCGACCGGCAACAGCGGCGCGGCGCGGGCGAGACAGACTACGCGGGCGACCTTGCATTCCTCGAGCGCGTCTTCCACAAGCTGATGCTCAACTTCACCTGGTGGGTCAATCGCAAGGACGCGCAGGGCCGCAACGTCTTTCAGGGAGGCTTCCTCGGCCTCGACAACATCGGCGTCTTCGACCGCTCCGCCCCGCTGCCGACTGGCGGCTTCATCAACCAGGCCGATGGCACCAGCTGGATGGCGATGTACTCGCTCAATCTCATGCGCATCGCCCTCGAACTGGCGCTGCACAACCGCGTATACGAGGACGTTGCAACCAAGTTCTTCGAGCACTTCCTGCACATCGCCGAAGCGATGAACAGCATCGGCAGCAGCGACATCTGTGGGGGACCGGTCTCCGACCGGTCTTCCGGCGGCGTCGGCCTCTGGTGCGAGCACGACCAGTTCTACTACGACGTGCTCAACCTGCCGGACGGCCGTGTCACGCCGCTGAAGGTCCGCTCGATGGTCGGGCTGATCCCGCTCTACGCCGTCGAG
Source organism: Planctomycetota bacterium (assembly GCA_045863555.1). Classification (GTDB taxonomy): domain Bacteria; phylum Planctomycetota; class Phycisphaerae; order UBA1845; family Fen-1342; genus JACRLV01. The sequence continues at coordinate 62,028 of BTUU01000019.1, forward strand.
ACGCTCGAACCCGAGCTGCTCGACCGTCTGCCCGGGTTCAAGCGACGCCTGGAGTGGTTCCTGAACTACCGCCCGGACCTGGCGGCACTCGTTTCGCACTGGGACGTCCCCGGAAAGGGCCAGCGCCGGCTGCTCTCGCTGCTGCGCGGCCATCGCATGAAGGCCCTGCTGCGGCGCATGCTCGATGAGAGCGAGTTCCTGTCGGACTATGGCGTGCGCTCGATCTCGCGCGTCCATCGCGATCGTCCGTATGAATTCCCGCTGAACGGCCACACGCTTACCGTCCGCTATCAGCCCGCGGAATCAGACAGCGGCGCGTTCGGCGGAAACTCGAACTGGCGCGGACCGATCTGGTTCCCAGTAAATTACCTGCTGATCGAATCGCTTCGGAAGTTCCACCATTACTACGGCGATGACTTCAAGGTCGAATGCCCGACGGGTTCAGGCCGGTTTCTGACGATTCGGGAGGTAGCCGACGAACTGGCGCGACGCCTGGCGAGCATCTTCCTGCGCGACGCCCGCAGCCAGCGCCCGGTGCTGGGCGCCGAGAACGCCGGCGGGCCGGCCCGCCAGGAGCGGCTCAGTCGCGATCCGCATTTCCGTGACTACCCGCTGTTTCATGAGTACTTCGACGGCGACTCCGGCCGCGGCGTCGGCGCATCGCATCAGTGCGGCTGGACGGGTCTGGTTGCAGCATTACTGGGCCCGTGTTCGAATGGGAGCCAGCGTGGGCAGCTCGAGCCCGGGACGCCGGAGCGAATTCCGGCGATGCGGAAGAACGCCGGTGAAATGCGCCGAAAACCGGTTGCCACCTGAGGTCAGGCGTGAAAGACGACGAACCGCGTTCGCAGCGCGAGCGCATGCTTGCCGGCGAACTGTACCAGGCCTGGGACCCGGATCTGCTTCGCCGGCGCGGCAGGGCACGCGATCTGACCGCGCGCTATAACGCGACGCGCCAGGACGAATCGGATGCGCGTCAGTCATTGCTGCGCGAGTTGCTGGGCCGTTGCGGCGAAAAGGTCTGGATTGAGCCGCCGTTCTACTGCGATTACGGCGAAAACATCGAGTTGGGCAACGGCGTCTACCTGAATTTCGGCTGCGTGATGCTCGATTGCGCCGTGATCCGCCTCGGGCGAAACGTGCTGGTCGGTCCCTACACCCAATTCTACGCCGGCTATCACCCGCTCGACGCCGGCGAGCGGATCAAAGGCCCCGAACTGGCCGCGCCGATCACGGTCGAGGACAACGTCTGGCTCGGCGGCGGCGTGATCCTCTGCCCGGGCGTGACGGTCGGCTCGAACACGACCATCGGCGCAGGTAGCGTCGTGACCAAGGATATCCCGGCCGGCATGCTCGCCGCTGGCAACCCGTGTCGTGTAATCCGTGCGCTCGGCACCGGGTGATTCACCGTCAACGCGTCATCCTCCGGAACCGAAAACGGGCGTCGTGCTCGGACATCTCGCCCCCGGCGCGGGCTCGCAGGATTCCGCCACTCGTTTCGACCTTCACCGGGAGCGCGCCGCCGCATTCCTGCGTTGCTTACCTGAGCGGACGGCAGGAGCGCGGCACGCGGCCGCGCATCGTCCGCCGGAACATGTGCAGGAGCCGCCCAATGCGCGCCGCTTGGATTCTCCCGGTCACCCTTTTCGCCACCCTCCTCACCGGCGGCTGCCCGGACGGTGCGGCCGTCGTCGACACGGGCGCGACGGAAGGCGATCCATCCGGTGGCTCACCAACGACGACAGGCGGCAGCGAGGACGGGACAACGGGCGAGGGCGGGACGCCGGGCGACGCTGCGAAAACTGGGATTTTTGTCTCGACGCCCGCCGGCGCTGTCACCGGCCTGTACGACGTCTACGACGCCACGGGCACCACCAAGCTGGAGGCCGCATTCGGAACCGGCGAAGTCGAGGAACTTCCCGCGGGCACCTACGTCCTCAAACGCTATTTCAGCGATGCCTTCGTCTTCGCCACGGACGTCACCGTCGTCGCCGGGGCGGTGACGGAAGTGCCCTTCGGTGCGGTCAATGTCGTAACGGTCGCCGGCTCGAATGAGGCGACCTACGACATCTGGGACGCGGCAGGAACGACCGTGCTCGCGCGAGCCCAGTCGGACAACACCATCCTCCCGCTTCCGCCGGGGACGTATGTGCTCAAGGAGTACTTCAACGACGGTTTCGTCTGGGCATCGAGCGTGCAGGTGATCGCCGGGCAGGTCACGACGATTTCGCTCGGAGCCTTCGAACTGCGAATGGGCGCGGACTGGGACTCGCCCTCTTATGACGTTTACGCGGCCGACGGCGTCACGCTGCTCTCCAGGCCGAAGAGCGCCAATCAGCTCGTCCCGCTGACGGCCGGTGCGTACGCGATCTTCGATTATTTCAACGAAGCGTTCCCGTATTCAAATGTGACCGTCGCGGCCGGACAGGTCACGACGTTCGAGATGGGCGCGATCCTCTACACGGGCAGCGAAAGTTCGTACGACATCTACGATGCGAGCGGAACGGTTCTGCTCGACCGCCCAGCGTCCCGCGGGACGCCGCGGGCCGTTCCGCCGGGGACGTACGTCCTCAAAAACTACTTCTCTGACGTCGTGCTCGCGTCGGGTGTGACCGTATCGGCGGGGGCGGTGACGACGGTGCCGTAGGCCGCCGGCCGAGGAATGACGCGAATCGAAACGGGCGGATCGGGGAGGCGGCCTCTTCCCGACCGCCCATTCGCGTTGCCGTAACCCCCCGCGGCTTGAGGCATCGAAGACGGCAGCATACGAGGAGACATTCCATGCCCGCCGCCACGCTGCCGCGTTCGAAACCCATGAGCAGCACGCTCATTCGCGATATCCGCGTCGATCAGCTTCCCAGCGTCCACATGCCCGAGTGCGAGGTTCGCCCCGTGCTCAAGGGACAGAAGGCGCTGGTCACCGGTGCGAGCTCGGGCATCGGCCGCGGCATCGCGACCGCACTCTGCGCCGCCGGTGCGGATGTGATAATCAACTACATCGGCGACGAGGCGGCCGCGAAGGCCGTCGTCGAGGAGGCGACGCATTGCGGCTGCACGAATCGGGGCCGGGCCATCGCCCACCGCGCGGATGTGTCCGATGAGGCGGCCGTGGTCGACATGTTCGCCCGCGCCCGCGACGAGTTCGGCACGCTCGACATCCTCATCAACAACGCCGGCCTCCAGCAGGACGCGCCGATCGAAGACATGACGCTGGCCCAGTGGCAACGGGTCATCAACGTCAATCTCACCGGCCAGTTCCTCTGCGCCCGCGAGGCCGTCCGCGAATTCAAGCGCCGCGGCGTCCGCCCCGATGTGTCCTGCGCGGCCGGAAAAATTATCTGCATCAGCAGCGTCCACGAAGTCATCCCCTGGGCCGGCCACGTGAACTACGCGGCCAGCAAGGGCGGCGTGTTCCAGCTCATGAAGTCGATCGCGCAGGAAGTCGCCCCATGGCGCATCCGTGTGAACTCGATTTGCCCGGGCGCGATCCGCACGCCGATCAATACGCCGGCTTGGGCGACGCCGGTGGCGTACGCCGAGCTGCTGAAGCTGATCCCGTACAAGCGCATCGGCGAAGTCGAGGACATCGCAAGGCTGGCGGTGTGGCTGGCCAGCGACGAGGCGGATTACATCACGGGCGCGAGCCTGTTCGTGGATGGTGGGATGACCCTGTACCCGGGATTTGAGGCGGGCGGTTGAAGCAGATCCGCTGAGGGCGCCCGAATCGCGACGACGCGGCACAGTCCGTGGTCTGGCTATCAACTTGAGGTCAACGCATGGCGGAACACTATGACGTCATCATCATCGGCTCCGGCGCAGGCGGCGGCACGCTCGCGGCCCGGCTCGCCCCCAGCGGCAAACGGATCCTCCTGCTGGAGCGCGGCGGTTTCGTCCCGCGAGAAAAGGACAACTGGTCCACCCGCGCCGTCAACCTCGAGGGCAAATACAACACGAAGGAAGTCTGGCGCGACAGCGCCGGCCGCGAGCTGCACCCGCACACGAACTACTACGTCGGCGGGAACACGAAATTCTACGGGGCGGCGCTGTTTCGCCTCCGCCAGGCAGATTTTGGCGAAATCCGCCATCACGGCGGCCTCTCGCCTGCCTGGCCGATCGCGTACGACGAGCTGGAACCGTACTACACCGCCGCCGAACGGATGTACCACGTCCACGGCCGGCGCGGCGACGACCCGACCGAGCCGCCGACGAGCGCCGCGTATCCGCATCCGCCCGTGAGCCACGAGCCGCGCATCCAGCACCTGCACGACGACCTTGTGGCTCTCGGCCTGCGACCGTTCCACACGCCTCTCGGCGTCATGATCGACGAGAAGAACTCGCACGCGAGCAAGTGCATCCGCTGCGACACCTGCGACGGCCATCCCTGCCTCGTGCAGGCGAAGGCCGACGCCCAGACGTGTGGCGTCGAGCCCGCCCTCGCGCACCCGAACGTCACGCTCGTCACCGGCGCGTACGTCCGCCGCCTCGAAACGAGCCCGTCGGGCCGCGAGGTCACGGACGTTGTGGTCGAGCACGCCGGCGGCGAACAGCGCTACCGCGGCGATGTCGTCGTCGTGTCCGCCGGCGCGATCAATTCCGCCGCACTCCTGCTCCGCTCGCGAAACGACAAGCACCCGCGCGGCCTCGCGAACGGCTCCGACGTCGTCGGCCGGCACTACATGGGCCACATCAACTCGATCCAGATGGCCCTCTCGCTCTGCCCGAACCCGACGGTCTTCCAGAAAACGCTCGCGATCAACGACTACTACGGACCCTCGGAAGCGTGGGATTTTCCCATGGGGCATATCTCGTTCGTCGGGAAACTCGACGGGGACACGCTGCGGGCCGGCGCACCGGCCCTCGTGCCCGGCTGGACGCTCGACCGGATGGCCCGCCACTCGCTCGACTTCTGGCTCACCAGCGAAGACCTGCCTGATCCAACCAACCGCGTCACCCTGAACAACGACGGCCAGATCGTGCTGACGTACGCGCCGAACAACGAGGAGGGTCATCGACGGCTGATCGCGAAACTGAAGGAGCTGATGAAACAGAAGACGCGCTGCGGCGTGCACGGACACGAATGCCACCAGGGTCTGCTCGCTCGCAGCCTCTGGGTAGGCCAGCGCATCCCCCTCGCCGGCGTCGCCCACCAGTGCGGCACGATCCGCTTCGGCACGGACCCGCGAACGTCCGCGCTCGATCTGAACTGCAAGGCGCATGACGTCGAGAATCTGTACGTCGTGGATGCGAGTTTCTTTCCGTCGAGCGGCGCCGTGAATCCGGCGCTCACGATCATGGCCAATGCACTCCGCGTCGGCGAGCACCTGTTGAAGCGCCTTGGCTGATCCGCGACGCGGACGTTCGCGATACGGGCCCGAGGGTTGATCATGTTCACGGTGGAAGGCCAGGTCGTCATCGTCACCGGCGCGGTCGGCCGTCTCGGCGCGGTCGTCGCCCGCACGTTTCGGCGGAACCAGGCGCGTATCGTCCTCGTCGATCGTGAGCGCGAGCGCTTACAGCGCGCGTACGGTGACGCGGCCGACACTCAAATGGACCTGCTGGTCGGCGACGTTGATGTGTCGACGCCGGAAGGAGCCGCTGCCGTTGCCACGCAGACACTGGAGCGGTTCGGACGGATCGATACGCTCGTAAATACGGTCGGCGCGTTTCGTGGCGCGAAATCCATCCTCGACGACGAATGGGCGACCTGGCGGTTTCTGATCGAAGCAAACGTCCAAACCACGTTCAACATGTCCAAAGCAGTTCTCGCGACCATGCTGCGGCAACGCCGTGGCCGGATTATCAACGTCGCCAGCCGCGCCGCGCTCGCCGGCGTCGATGGTCTGAGCGCGTACTCCGCGTCAAAAACCGCGGTCGTTCGACTCACCGAGAGCCTGTCCGCCGAGGTCAGACGCCTCGGCGTCAACGTCAATTGCGTCCTTCCCGGGACGCTTGATACCCCGGAGAATCGGGCGGCCATGCCCGACGCGGATCGCAGCGGCTGGGTTGCTCTCGATGCTCTCGCCGATGCGATTCTCCTCCTGGCGACGGATGCCGGCCGAGCCATCCACGGCGCTGCGATCGCGGTATAGGGCCTCTGACCGCCGTTTCCCTCTTTCCTTGTAAGACTGACTGTCAGGTGGAACTCTCCACCACCGGCAGCGTTTTTCTCCGGTGGCGGCGTTTCCGTCCCCGCTGCATTATCATGCCGTCCTGCCGGGCGACCGCGGACCGATTGGGTGGTGTTCCGTGACGCGGATCGACCGGAATCTTCGTCGGCGAACCGCAGATGAACGACCGCCTTCCCGCAAACGCCGAAACTTCATCCCCTGGAGCGGGCCCGGAGCGGCTGCCTTTCCCCGCGACTCCCCATGAGCCGGTCCCCGAAAGCGATGAAATCGCGGCGCTGCGTGCGATCGTGGAAGGGACGGCCGCTACGAGCGGAGCCGAGTTCTTCAAAACGCTTGTTCGATACCTGGCGAACGCGGTCGGCGCGAAATACGCCTTCGTCGCCGAATTTCTCGAGGGGCAGGACACGACCAGTCGCAACGGGCGCGCAAGGACGATCGCGTACTGGTACCGGGACGCGATCGTCGAGAACGTGGAATGGGACCTGCGCGGTACACCCTGCGAGGACGTGGTCTATGGCAGCCTGTGCCACCATGCCTCCGGCGTCAGCCGGAAGTACCCGGCCGACGAGCCGCTGATCAAGCTGGGCGTCGACAGCTACCTGGGCGTCCCGCTCCGCGACCCCGAGGGCAAGACACTCGGCCATCTGGCCGTTTTCGACGACCGCCCCATGCCGGCCGAGCCGCGGAAACTCTTCATTTTCCGGATCTTTGCCGCCAGGGCGGCGGCGGAGCTGCTGCGCCTGCACGCGGAGCAGCGGCTGCGCGAGAGCGAACGCCGCTACCACGACCTGTTCGAAGAGTCGCCCATCGCCTACGTACAGGAGGGGCTGGACACGCGCTTCATCCGCGCCAACAGAGCTGCCATGCGGGCGCTGGGGATCACGCCCGATCAGGTCGAGGGCACCTATGGCCGCACCTTTGTGGTGGACACCCCGGAGAATCAGCGTCGTCTGCGCGAGGCGTTCGCGTCCGTCGGTCGTGGGGCCGACACGAGCGGTGTGATCCTGGAGCTTCGCCGGCGGGACAACGGCCAGCCGCTCTGGATCCAGTGGTGGTCCAGGCCCGACCCCAGCGGCCAATTCACCCGGACGATGTTCGTGGACATCACCGAGAAAGTCCTGATGGAGCAGGAACAGGCCCGCCTGCGTGCTCAGAACACGTACCTCCTTGAGGAGATCAAGTCGGTTCACAATTTCGAGGAGATCATCGGCCGCAGCGGTGCGCTCGTTTCGGTCCTGCAACTGGTCGAGCGCGTTGCGCCGACCGACGCGTCCGTGCTCATCACGGGCGAGACCGGCACAGGCAAGGAGCTGATCGCCCGCGCGATTCACTCGTTGAGCAGGCGCCGGGACAAACCGCTGATCAAGGTCAACTGTGCCGCCCTGCCCACCGGACTCGTGGAAAGCGAATTGTTCGGCCACGAAAAAGGTGCATTCAGCGGGGCGATCGCACGGCGCATCGGTCGTTTCGAACTGGCCCACGGCGGGACGATCTTCCTGGATGAGATCGGCGACGTTCCGCTCGATGTGCAGGTGAAGCTCCTGCGAGTCCTTCAGGAGCGCGAGTTTGAACGCGTGGGCGGAAGCTCGTCGATCAAGGCCGATGTCCGCGTCATCGCCGCGACAAACCGGGATCTCCGCGCTGCGGCCGGCAGGGGGCAGTTCCGCGAGGACCTGTACTTCCGGCTCAACGTGTTTCCGATTCACGTTCCGCCGCTTCGCGAGCGCATCGACGACATTCCGCTGCTTGCGCAGTTCATGCTGAAGAAATTCGCGGCCGGCGTCGGAAAACGCATTGTTTCCGTCGCGGAGGACACGCTGGACCGCCTCCGCACGTACGCCTGGCCGGGCAATGTGCGCGAACTGGAGAACATCGTCGAACGGGCCGTGATCCTCGCGCGTGGCGACGTGCTGGAGATCCCCCCCAGCGCGTTCCTTCCGTCGACCCCGGCGGCGCCCGGCGCGCCGGTGTCGCCGCAAAGCCCGGACTCGTCTCCGATGACATCCCCGCACACATTCACGCCGCCAGGCGCCGCGCCGCCGGATGCGACCCTGACGACCGTCGAACGCGAACATATCCTGGCCACGCTCGCCCGAACCCGGTGGGTGATCGATGGGCCATCCGGTGCCGCCAGGATCCTGAATCTGCACCCCAACACGCTTCGAAGCCGCATGAAGAAGCTGGGCATCTCTCGTCCCGCCCACGAACGTTCGTAACCGCCACGGGATTTCGTGGTTGACGCCCTCCATTCCGTCGTGAGCAGCAGCTCGCACAGCCCGCGGATCTCGTCCTAAGTGCAGTCTCACCCGAAAGTTGCGACCGTGAGACGCCGTGGCCCGCGCGCGGCACGAGGGATGCTCTTCCACCGTGCCAAGCCCAGGAGGTCACGGTGCTCAGGATCACGCGCTCGATCAAAGCGGGAACGGTCTGGCTGATTCTGGAGGGCAAACTCGCGGCGGATTGGGTCGAGGAATGCCGCTCCGCCTGCGCCCTTGAAAAGGCCCGCGGCCATACGCCGGCACTCGATCTTTCTGAGGTCACATTCGTCGATCGCGAGGGTGTGCAACTGCTATTGCAGCTGGCTCGGGAAGGGCTGAGCTTTCCGCTTACCTCGAATTTCGTCACCGAGCTTCTGCGCCGGGAGCAACCATGATGCCGAAAACGAAGAGCGAGCCGGATAGGGTCCCGGCGATCGACCCTTCGAAGGATGAAGCTGCGCTGCTGGCCGGCGTTCGGCGCGACGAACAGTCGGCGTGCGAGGAATTCGTCCGTCGACACGCCGGCGCCATGCTCGCCGTCGCTCGGCGATTCCTGCGCTGCGAACAGGAAGCGGCCGATGCGGTCCAGGATTCGTTTCTGTCCGCCTTCCGCTCGATCCACGAATTCTCGGGTGGGTCCAGACTGAGCACCTGGCTCCACCGGATCGTCGTGAACGCCTGCCTCATGAAACTGCGCTCCGCCCGGAGCAGACCGACCAGCTCGATCGAAAATCTGCTTCCGACCTTCGACGACACCGGACATCATGCCCATCGCGTTAGTGCGTGGAGCGACTCCCCCCCCGACCGGCTTCACGCATCCGAGCTTCGCGAGAGGGTGCGCGAGTGCATCAACGAGCTTCCGGACTCCTTCCGCACGGTCCTCCTGCTGCGCGATATCGAGGAACTCGACACCGCGGAGACGGCCGAAAGGCTCGCCATCTCGCAGGCCGCCGTGAAGGTCCGACTGCACCGGGCGCGCCAGGCGCTGCGAACGTTGCTGGCCCCGCTTTTCACCGCCGACGGTGAGTGCGTAGCCAGGTAGGAATAGCCGGGCGCACGCTCGCGCGCGGATGGGCCGCCACGTCGAGTTTTCTTCGATATCGATGAGCGAACACGGCCGTCCACGTGCCACCTTTCGGGCGGCGATGGGACCCGACATCGCGCAATTCACCAGCCGCAGCAGCGATAGGCGACGTTGGAAGTATCACGCGGCCGGCTGACCTTACCTGAACGGCAGGCCGTGTCGACCGACCATCCGTGCAATCTGCCCCTTACCGGCGCGCCGCTATTGGGAATCGCAGTACTCAGGGACTCCGGACATCGGCCGTGAAAAAGCCGTAGAAAAGCGGCATCCTCAAATCGCCTGCGCCGCTGCGCGTGCGCTCGGCCCCGCGGCATCAAAAAGCCGGTAGGGGACTACCCTTTCCTGTTACCCGTGTGGCTCGATTAGAATCCCGTCGACCGGAGAGAAGGGACCGCATGGCTGGACTCTGGACACGGGAAAGAGTGCTGTCGCTCGCACCCGACGCGGCCTCGGCTTCGGCGGGTGCCGGCCTCGCCGGCGCACAGAAATGGAAGACGCTCGGCCGCAGCGACGCTGCGATCTGGGGCGAATTGCAGGGCAGCGGCGCGAAGCCCTACCAGACGCGCGTCGACCTCTCCGAGCCCGCGTTCAAGTGCAGCTGCCCCAGCCGCAAGTTCCCCTGCAAGCACGCGCTCGGGCTCATGCTGATCTACGCGGCCGATGAGTCCGCGCTCAAGCCGGGTTCGCCTCCGGGTTGGGTCGGCGAATGGCTCGCCGATCGCCAGACCCGCTCCGAGAAGAAGGCGGAAAAGGTGGCCGCGGCGGCCGAACCTCCGGCGCCGCGGGATGAAGCGGCGGCGGCACGGCGTATCGCGGCCCGCGAAGCAAAGGTCGCTGCGGGACTCGATGAACTCTCGCTCTGGATGGAGGACCTGGTCCGCAGCGGCTTTGGCGCGGCCCAAACGCAACCTGCCCCATTCTGGGAGAAAATGGCCGCCCGGCTCGTGGATGCACAGGCGCCCGGCCTCGCCCGCCGGGTCCGTGAGCTCGCGACGATCGCCTTCTCAGGCGAGGGCTGGCAGCGCCGGCTGCTGGTGGCTGTCGGTCGATTGGCGCTGCTCGTCGCCGCCTACCGTCGGTCCAACGACCTGCCCGACGACCTGGTCGCCGATGTCCGCGGCGAAGTCGGCTGGACCCGCTCCCAGGACGAGTTGCTCGCCCAGCCAGGCCTGCGCGACATCTGGTGTGTCGTCGGCCAACGCCTCATGCAGGAGGAGCAGCTTCGCATCAAGCGCACGTGGCTCATCGGCGAACAGTCGGGTCGCTGGGCCCTCATCCTCCATTTCGCCGCCGGCCCTCAGCCGATGGACACCTCCCTCCAGGTCGGTTCGCGCTTCGACGATGAGCTCGTCTTCTATCCGAGCGCGGTTCCGCTTCGGGCGTTGAGAAAGGAATTGAGTGCGCCGCACCGCCGGATCGCGGCCGGCAATCTTCCGCTCGGACTTTCCATGGGCGAGGGGCTCAAGGTCGCCGCAGGAACGCTGGCGCGGAATCCCTGGATCGAGCGCTGGCCGCTGCTGCTGCGCGACGTCGTGATCGCGCCGGCCGCGGCCGAACCCGGTGTATCGTGCGTCGCGCGGGACTCGGAAGGGCACATACTCCGGATTCGATCTCACGAGTCGCAAGCCTGGCAATTGGTCGCCATCAGCGGCGGCCGGCCGCTCACACTCTTCGGCGAATGGGACGGTGAATCGCTGTCGCCGTTCAGCGCGGCGACCCGGGACCGGTTTTTCACGTTTGTGCCTCAGGAGTCGGGACCCATCCTGGTGCGAGTCGCATGACCGTGAACACGTCGCCTGCCCAGCTGATGGACTCGCTCGCCGCCGCCGCGGTTTTGGGGACGGACCGGGCGGCCGTCGTTCCCACGTCTGACAGCAGTCTCGGGAAATTGCTCGGCGGATTGGAAGCTGAGAGTCCGGAAGCACGGTTCCTCCTGAGCGCGGGTGTGGTTGCCATTTACACCGCTGCCGGTTCACGGCCCGGCACAACTGCGTCGACATCCCTCGCAGCGGCCCCGGACGACGACGCGGTCCCTGCCTCAGTACAGTCCGGTTCGCACCTGTACCAGATCATCGCGTCGAGGGAGCCGGCCCTACTTATCGATTGGTCCCGTGCTGCGGCTCGCGCGGGTCGCCGCGTGCCGGATGAGGTGCTGCCCGTGATTCTCGATTCGTGTGCCCGCGAGTTGCACGAGACCTGGGTCGACGAGGTGCTCCCCGCGCTGGGGGCTCGCGGCCTCTGGCTCGCACAGGCGAATCCGGAGTGGTCGACCGTCGCGGCCGATTTCGACGCGCTCTGCCGGCGCTGGCCCGAAGCCACGGCTTCCGCGCGGTCGAAGCTCATGCGCTGGCTGCGGCGACTGGACCCCGCCCGCGCCCGCGACCTGCTCATGGCCTCGATTGCGGATGAAGCCGCGGACGACCGCGCGGCACAGTTGGCGGCGCTCGAAATCGGTCTCTCGGTCGCTGATGAGCCGTTCCTGGAGCGGTCGCTCGACGATTCGAGCAAGGTCGTGCGGGCAGGGGCCGCCGACCTGCTGGCGCGGATCGCGGATTCGCAGCTCGGCGTCCGAATGGCGCAGCGGGCGCGTGAACTCGTCAAAATCGAGCAGAAGAAAAAACTTCTCGGCAAGACCACGATCGTTCTCGCCGTGGAGCTCCCTGAAACGAGCAAAGAACTGACCCGCGACGGCGTCGAGAGCCGGAAATACGAAACGCTCGGCAACAAGGCGTGGATGCTCGCCCAGATGATCGGGATGACACCGCTCGCAACCTGGGCCGAGATTCCCGGCGCAACGCCGGCAACGCTGATCGCGGCGGCGGCAAAGACGGAATGGGTCGAGCCGCTGCTCTGCGGCTGGTCCATCGCCGCCGGCCGCCAGCGGAACGCGGTGTGGTGTGGCGAGCTGGCCCGCGCCATCCTGGCGTTGGATACACCCCCGCTGCCGCTGCTTGTGGATCGACTTTCAGCCCTGATTGCGCCGCTCGATCCTGCGAGCCGCGAGGAGATCGTCGGCGGCGACCTGGCCAAGCGGCGGGATGCGTTGACCGATTCGCCGATCTGGAAAGTGCTGCTCGCCTGCAACCACGCCTGGAGCGGCGCATTCACGACCACGGTGCTCCAGGCCCTCGGCCATCATTTCAAGCGGATCGCCGGCGGTTGGGACCCGGCACTCGACACCGCCGCTGCGATCCACATCGCGGTTTCCGCGTCGTTGCCCGCGGCCGTTCGAGAGACGCCGGGATGGTCGTCACTCGACGTCGGCCATTCGCCGTCGACGCGGCGCTGGATTTCAAGCCTTCTGTCGTTCGTGCAACTTCGCCGCGAGTACCTCAAGGAGCTCTCATCGTGAAGAAAGCCGTTCTTCGACAACACGCCGAGCAGGAATTCGCCGAGGAACTCGCCGCGCTCGCGAAGGCCGACGATCGGCCACGACCCGCGAACTGGAAGCTGTCCCCGTGGGCCGTCGTGACCTATCTCGTCGGCGGCAAGCTGGATAGCGGATTCCAGGTCTCGGCGAAGTACATCGGCGAGCGGCGGCTGGTCGAGATCGCCGTCGCCACGCTCGCCACCGACCGCGCGCTCCTGCTCCTCGGCGTACCCGGCACGGCCAAGACGTGGATGAGCGAGCACCTCGCGGCGGCGATCAGCGGCGATTCCACGCTGCTTGTTCAGGGAACCGCGGGCACGGCCGAGGAGCAGATTCGCTACGGTTGGAACTACGCCATGCTGCTCGCGAAGGGACCCTCCCGGGATGCGCTCGTGGCAAGCCCGATGATGGTCGCGATGCAGGACGGCAAGATGGCCCGCGTCGAGGAGCTGACGCGTATCCCCTCGGATGTTCAGGACTCGCTCATCACGGTTCTCTCGGAAAAGACGCTTCCGATCCCCGAACTCGGCGACGAAGTCCAAGCTGTGAAGGGCTTCAACGTGATCGCGACGGCCAACAACCGCGATCGCGGCGTCAACGAGCTTTCCAGTGCGTTGAAGCGCCGCTTCAACACGGTCGTCCTCCCGACGCCGGCGACCGGCGAGGAGGAGGTGCGCATCGTCCAGACCCGCGTCGCCGCGCTGGGGCGCACGCTCGAACTCGCGGCCGAGGCGGCGCATCTCGACGACATTCGCCGCGTGGTGACGATCTTCCGCGAGCTGCGTGACGGCAAGACCGAAGACGGCAAGACCAAGCTCAAGAGCCCGAGCGGGACGATGTCGACGGCGGAGGCGATCAGCGTAATCAACAGCGGCATCGCGCTCGCGACGCACTTCGGCGAGGGCCGTGTTCGCGCCCGCGACATGGCCTGGGGCTTGACCGGAGCGGTGGTGAAGGACCCCGTTCAGGACGTGGTCGTCTGGAAGGAGTACCTGGAGACGGTGATGAAGGAACGCGACGGCTGGAAGGAGCTCTATCGGGCGTGCAGGGAGACGGTGTAACCAGAGGCTCGCGGAGAGACCCAGGTGTCAACGGACGACTTCGATTCTGATCTTGATCTCGGCATACCTCGACCGACCGCTGCGGAGGTCGCGTGGCGGGCGCTGTGCCTTGCGAGCGTCATCATGCGCGGCCAGATCGAGGCCGCGCTGGCGGAAAATCCGAAGAACGGCGAAGCGAAAACTGCCGCGAAACGACTGGCGGATTTCATCAAGACATCCGAGCTCGCACGGTGGTTTTCGAAACAGGAGGCGGCGTCGATTGTCGAACCTCCTGGATCGTGGCCGAGGCAGACGTTCATCAACGCCCATTGGCGGTTTGAAGCGCTCGCAGTCCTCCTCTGGGCGATAGGAAGGATCGATGTCATGCCGGCGTTTGATGCAACCGTGAATACGATTGAAATTCCCAACATGGTCCCGTTACTAGGCGACCTGGAAGCCGTCCATGGGTTCGTTCGAAAGTCCGAGCTGCGAGAGAGTGACGCACTGGATGAAATGCGCGAAATAGCGGAATCCTGGCACTGGCGCGCACGGACACACGCACTCGCCACGGGGATGTACCCGACGGATTCCGATCCGAACGAGCTGCTCGAATACGTACGGGAATCAGCATCCCACGCGGGCGAATCAGGCCAATTTACGCCCATCGACGGCGACTATCCGGTGTTCGGTAAACCGTATCAACGGGTGACGAAAGAGGAATGGCAGTTGTTGATTAGCATCGCGCAGGAGCGGCACTATGCCGCCAACTGGCTGTGCGGCGACGCGGCGGACTGGGACGAAGTGAGTTTGGACACGTAGATCGCGGTAGTTTGCACGCAGAGGCAGCGAATGAGCGACGTGCGCGTCTTCGGCATTCGCCATCACGGACCCGGGTCCGCGCGGAGCCTTGTGCGCGCGCTGAACGAATACAAGCCTGACGCGGTCCTCATCGAAGGCCCGCCCGACGCAGAGGAGATACTCCCTCTGGCCGCGGCCGAGGGCATGAAGCCGCCGATCGCGCTCCTGGTATACGATCCAGAATCGCCGCAGCGCGCCGTGTTCTATCCCTTCGCCGCGTTTTCGCCCGAGTGGCAGGCAATCCTCCTCGCGGCCAAGAAGAACGTGCCTGTCCGATTCATGGACCTGCCGCAAAGCCATCGCTTCGCGCTCGCACAGCCCGAGGCAGGCCGGCCAACGCCCGAAGAAAGCGATCAGGCGGTCACCGAAGGCGACGACGACCCCGCAGCCGACCGTGACGCGCCCGTCTCAGTCTCGCTGCTGCAACTCGATCCACTGGCCGCACTTGCGACCGTCGCGGGCTTCACCGACTCCGAACGCTGGTGGGATCACCTCGTCGAAAGCCGTCGTGGCGGACACGCGGAGGTCTTCGACGCAATCGCCGATGCGATGACTGCGCTTCGCGAGACGCCGGCTCCGGCGCCGGCCGCCGAAGCGGACGCCATACCGAATACGGAGGCAAAGCCGGGCGTCTTGACCCCCCGGAATGAGCGTCTCGAGGCGCTGCGCGAAGCCTGGATGCGAAAGACAATCCGCGCGGCGAAGAGAGAGGGCTTCGAGCGCATCGCCGTCGTCTGCGGCGCCTGGCACGTGCCGGCGCTGCGCGACGTCGACGAGAAAGGCAGCGCCACTGCGGATACCGCCCTGCTCAAAAGCCTCGCGAAGTCCAAAACCGCCGCCGCCTGGGTGCCTTGGTCGTACGATCGCCTCGCGATGCAGTCCGGTTACGGCGCCGGTGTCGCCTCGCCCGAGTGGTACCACCTGCTCTGGTCCGATTCCGAGCACGTCGCGGTCGAATGGCTCACCCGGGCCGCCCGTCTGATGCGCAAGCAGGACCTCGACGCCTCGCCCGGACACGTGATCGAAGCCGTCCGTCTCTCGGAGGCGCTCGCGGCCATGCGCGGCCGATCACTGCCCGGCCTGGACGAGCTCGACGAAGCGGCCCTCACCGTCATGTGCTTCGGTGAGCAGCCGCCGATGCACCTGATCCGGCGGCGGCTCGTGATCGGCGAGCGCCTTGGAAAGGTGCCCGACGACGCCCCGCTGATCCCCCTTCAGATGGACCTGCAGCGGCAGCAGAAGGTGCTCCGTCTGCCGGCGCGAACCGTCGAGACCGACTACGACCTCGATCTCCGCAAGCCGCTCGACCTCGACCGCAGCCGCCTCCTGCACCGCCTGCGCCTCCTCGGCGTTCCGTGGGGCGAAACGCGCGACGTGGGCGGCAAGACCAAAGGCACGTTCCACGAGAACTGGCGCGTCCAGTGGGATCCCGAATTCGTCGTTCGTCTCGTCGAGGCCGGCCGCTGGGGAAATACCATCGCCGACGCGGCCACCGGGTTCATCCGCGAGTCCGCGGCAGAGGCTCCCGACCTGCGGGCGCTCACCAGCCTCCTCGACGACTCGCTGCTCGCCGACCTGCCCGACGCCGTGGAGTCGCTGATCGGCGCGATCCGCGATCAGGCCGCCGTCGCGACCGATGTGCCGTTGATGATGGACTCGCTGACGCCCATGGCCGCGGTCTCGCGCTACGGCAACGTCCGCAGGACCGACGTCGACATGGTTCTCGGCGTTGTGGACGGGCTCGTGCAGCGAATCTGCATCGGCCTTTCCAATGCGTGCGCCTCACTGGACGATGACGCTGCGCGGGCGATGTTCGACCGCATGGCCGCGGTCCATGCGGCCATTGGTCTGGTCGATCAGTCCAGCCTGACCGATGCATGGATCGAAGCCCTCCGGCGACTCACCGACCAGGCCGGTCTGCACGGCCTGGTCGCCGGCCGTGCCAGCCGAATCCTTTACGATCGCCGCGTCTTCGACCCCGTCGAGACCGGCCGCCGCCTCAGCCTCGCGCTCTCGCTCGCGGTCCAGCCGTCGCAGGCCGCGGCGTGGGTCGAGGGCCTGCTCGCCGGCAGCGGACAGGTGCTCATCCACGACGAAGCGCTCTGGGCGATCCTCGACGCGTGGGTGGCGACTCTGACGCCCGAGCATTTCGCCGAGGTGCTCCCGCTGCTTCGCCGCACGTTCGCGACATTCGCCGGCCCGGAACGCAAGCAGATGGGCGATCGCGTCGCTCGCGGCACGACGACAACGACATCCAGCGGCGCGGCCCCGGTCGCCGCCGACTTTGACTACGAGCAGGCCGATGCGGTCCTTCCCATTCTGGCCCGCATCCTGGGAGTGGAGCTGAAATGACCGATCGCGAGGAACATCTGCGCCGCTGGCGGCTGATTCTCGGCGACCCCGCGGACGGCGCGCTGGGCGTGCGCCTGGGCCCGGAAGACTCAGTGATGAACAAGGCGCTCGGCGCACTCTACGACTCCGACCGCACCGGCGGCCTCGGCAGCTCCTGCCCGAACGTGCCGCGGTGGCTCGGCGACATCCGACAGTATTTCCCGAAATCGGTCGTGCAGGTGATGCAGCGCGACGCGCTGGAGCGGCTCGATCTCAAGCAGATGCTCCTCGAGCCCGAAACGCTCGAATCCGTCGAGGCCGACGTTCACCTCGTCGCGACGCTCCTGTCGATGCACGGGATTCTGCCCGGAAAGACGCGCGAAACAGCCCGGATCGTCGTCCGAAAGGTCGTCGACGAGTTGATGCGCAAGCTCGCGAGTCCGATGCGCCAGGCGGTCGCCGGGGCGCTGAATCGCGCCTCGCGCACCCGACGCCCGCGCTTCCGCGAAATCGACTGGCACCGCACGATTCGCGCCAACCTCCGCCACTATCAGCCCGAATATCGCACGGTCATCCCCGAAACTCGGATCGGCTACGGCCGCCGCCGCTCGTCGCTCCGCGAAGTGATCCTTTGCATCGACCAGAGCGGCTCGATGGGCAGCTCGGTCGTCTATTCGAGCATCTTCGGCGCAGTCATGGCATCCATCCCGGCCGTGAAGACGCAGCTCGTTATTTTCGATACGTCGATTGTCGACCTCTCAGACAAGCTCAGCGACCCGGTCGAAGTGCTTTTCTCCACGCAGCTTGGCGGCGGCACGGACATCAACGGCGCGCTCGCGTACTGTCAGACGCTCATCAAGCAGCCGACCGAGACGATTCTGGTGCTGATCAGCGATCTCTTCGAAGGCGGCGTGGAAGCGGAACTGATCAAGCGCGCCGCATCGCTCGTGGCCGGCGGCACGCAGTTCGTCGCGCTGCTCGCCCTCAGCGACGAGGGCGCCCCGGCCTTCGATCACCGCGTCGCCGGCAAACTGACTGCGCTCGGCATCCCCAGCTTCGCGTGTACGCCCGACCTCTTCCCGGCGATGATGGCCGCCGCAATCGAGCGTCGCGATCTCAACGCGTGGGCGGCCCAGCAGGGAATCGTCGCGGGGAGATAGCGACGGCACGGGGGCCGCCACGTCTCGCGCATCGCATCCGGATGCACCATAGCCTCACCGAACCGCGTGTGAAGGTCGAAATGAACTTCCGGGTGGAGCGAAGGGAATGGCGACCGGACCGCATCGGATCCGCGGCGCAGGTGGCAGCGCCGCCGATCACGATCATCGGGAGTAGATCGGTTCCGTCGGGCCCGGGTCGTAGGTGGCGATTTCCTCCTTGATGAAAACCGACGTCGCCGCGATTTTGCCCTCCGCGTCCAGTGTGGACGAAAAGACGCCGCCGACGCGCTCTTCGAAGATCGCGACGAAGGAAACCGCGTTCGGTAGATCAACGCACTGGAAACCGAATCGCCCGAATCGAATCACTTCGCGCGTGCATGGATAGGCCCGGACGATCGGGCCGAACTTTGCCCGCTGTCCGGCGAACATGTTCTGCCACCAGTCGATCGACTTCACCCAGCCTTCGTCCGAGTGGAGTCCGCGATACGCGTCCTGGTCCTCCGCGTTCAGTGCCGTCAGCCACGCCCGGGCGACGGCGTCGTAGCGCATCTGTTCCTCCGGTGTCAGAGGCGCTCCGCCGACGGGAGCGCTCGAAGGACCTTCGCGTGCGGGTGTGAACCCCGGCATGACCGAGGACGCCGGTTCGGGACTGGGTTTGGCCGCCTCACTTCCCGACCTTGCGTTCGTCGAGTTCGGCGACTCCACGGGGATATCCTCGGTCGAATTCCGCGCGGGTGGGGCGGCGCTCTCCGGTTTGGCGCCGGTGCAGCCTCCCAACACGAGGCCGGCGGCGACGGCGGAGAGCAGGAAACGCTTGATCATCGATCACTCCCCGTTTTCTCTTCGGCCAGCGCCCGGAGCACCTCGCGCTCGACATCCGCGATCGACCAGTTCGGTTGGTAAGCGGATCCGACAAATTTCGCGAAAACCCGGGAATTTCTGTCGAGGACCACCAGGCTCGGCCATTGGCGGATATGCAGTTGAGCGACGAGGCCCGACTTTTCTTCGGGTGGGCACCAGATCTGGTTCCAGTGGATTCCTCGTTCGGCGGCGGTCCGCCTCGCCTGCGCAGCATCGGCGTCCGAGTTGACGCCGATGAGCGTGAGACCGCGCGATTCCAGCCGCCTCATCAGATCCGCTTCCTCCGGCGCGAGCTTCAGACAAGGTACGCACCAGGACGACCAGAACGAGAGCACGACCACCCGTCCGCGATAGTCTCCGAGACTTACGGCCTTCCCATCGAGATCACGGCATCTGACGCCGGCGAGGTCGCGCCCGAACGGCGCATCGCGGAGTTCTTCCTGGAGATCAACCGCGAGTTTCGCGTACTCGGCGACGTCGACCGTCTTGATATTCGGACGTTTCAGCGATTGGAGTTGTTCGGACAGGTGCGTTTGAGCTGCGTCCGTCGTCCAATCGGAAGGCCATGCACGAAAAGCCTCGATCATCGGGAGGCATCGCAGGAATGTCAGATCGCAGCGAGTCGATTCATCCCGCGTTTCCCGGAGGAGCTGCGCGACGCCGCCGTCGTGGCGTTCGACCAGTGCCCGGCGTTCAGCGGCATTGGCGGCGTGGTGGAGAGGCGGTAGGCACTGCGTGACGAGCATCGCCCTCGCCCGGGGCGATTTCGGCGCGACACGGGACAACTCGCGGATCGCAAACGCGCGGGTGCCATCGAGCGCATCGGCAGTTGATTCGAAGCCGATTTGCGTGAGGAGCTTGAGCCCGCTCAGGCGATCGTTCAGATCATCGGATTGAGTGACGAGCCTACGGGCGCGCTCCGCGAGCGAAAGCAGCGAATCCGTCGTCGGTTGGTTCCGAAATGCCCGCTCGACGTCGTCGCGCAGCACTGCCAGCGGCTCGTGCCGTTCCTGGGCGGCGCCGCCCAGAACGAGCATCAAGAGAACGGCGAGCCCGGTCGGTCTCATTTGTACACTTCCCACCTATGCTGAGGCAATCGACTACGGACGCAACGACTGCCACACGACCTGGGCGATGACCCATCGATCGCCGACCTTGTGCAGGTGGACGTAGTCGATACCCCACTCGGCGGTCAGCGATGCACACGCGATCTGCTCCTGGACATCGAGAATCCGGACGCGCTTCGGAGAATCCGCCGCGCGGCGCTTGTACTTGCCCGCGAGCGCGAGTGCCTGGTCAAACGACATGCGGTGCATCGTCCACGCGTTGTCGCGCCCGAGGAAATAGCCGAACTTGACGAGCGAGCGCTCGACGCTGCGTTCGAGGTATTCGGGCTTGTTCTCGTAAAACGCCTCGCAGTAGTCCAGCACCGCGCGCTCGACGGCGGTTCGGTCCGCGTCGCTCGGGGAGGGCGGGGGAGAACTGCGATCGTCGCTCCCCCGGCGTGCCAGACCCAGCGCCGCGTCCAGCGCCTTGTCTGCAGGAACCTGCATGTCCGGAACCACGCCGGTGCCCTCCCAATTCGACTTCGTCACGGGATTCTCGGCCCGCATGAACGGGACGGTCACGACAAAGTGTTCACCGAACGGAACGGGCCGGACCGGGTGGGCGCCGCCGCCGCTCGTTTCGCCGACGATCGTAGCGCGGCCGCGCGCCTGCAGGTTATACGCAAATTCCTCGGCCCCGGAGAATGTGTAGTGACTCGTCAGGACAAAGACCGGGATCTTCGAGCCGAGCTTCTCACCGGGCACATCGTCCCGCGTCCACGATTCGTCCACGAGTTCGCCTGCACGATTGCGGAAACTGTTCAGATGCGTCCGCTCGTCGAAGAGATAACTCTGCAGGAAGCGAATCATGCTCGGAGAGCCGCCGCCGTTCTCGCGCAAATCGAAGATGAGCTGGTCGCAGCGTCGCACGAAAGCCATCGCCGCCGCCGCGGGCGCCTCCGCGGCACCCTGGCCGCTGAAGCCGTTGAGCTTGATGTACCCGATGTTGCGCGGAAGCAGTTCGACCCGCTCGAAGCCGTAGTTCTCGGCCGCCGCATCACCCCGGGGACCGATCCGCGGGCCGGTCTGGACGTCGGACACCCGAACGCGAAGGTGCTTGTCGCCGCAGACCGCCTGAAGATCGCCGGTCCATCGTTCGGCGAGCGCCCTGGGTGTCTCCAGCTTGTCGTACGCGCCGTCCGCAAGCGCGGAGCAAAGCCGCTGCCCCATGGCCTCGACCTTGTCCGGAAAGACGTACTGCTCGCTGAGGATCTTCAGCAGTTCGTCCAGGGCCGCCTGCCGCTGCGCCGGCGTGAGTCGGTTCATCCCCGACTCCTCGGCCGGCTGGATCGCGATACCGCGCAGCTTGTGCGGCGGCTCGGCGTCGCACATGAAGCGGAGCTGCATCATCGCGCCGTCGGTTGACGTCTTCGCGATGAGAGCGAGTTCGCTTTCGGACTCGGAGTCGATTCGAATCGGCGTGAGATCGCCGAACTTCCGCCGGAGATCCTCAAAGATCGCGATTCGCTCGTCGATCGTGCGTGACTGCGTTCCGCCGACGGCACGAAACTCGGCTTCAAACGTCCGCATCGCCTCCGCGCGGCCCGTGTTGTAGTTCCGGATGAATGCGGCGGCAGTCCGGCCGGCCGGCGTATCGGGGAATGGGACATCGCCCAGTGGGATGAACAGCGCAACGAACGTGAACAGCGTAAGCACAGGACTCTCCTTGATCTGCATCGGACTTCGGCCCGACTCTGGAAGTCTACGTCCGCACGCGGCAAGCCGGCGCCTCAAGGTCGACACATCCCGAACTGTCCCAGAACCGTCGAAAGATCGGAGAGGTCGACGGCGCCGTTTTCATCGATGTCCGCGGCGCACGCCCCGTTTGCGCACCCGAAATCGGCAAGCAGCAGAGACAGGTCGACCAGGTCGACGCAGCCGTTGAAATCAAGGTCGGTGTCGAGAAACGGCTCGACATCGCCCGCGATGACATAGACGGTGCCGCGCTGGCCGGCGTCCCAGGCGGCTGAGATCAGATAGTCCGACCGCCCGTCGGCATTAAGATCGCCGATGCCGGCCGCGTCAAAGCCGAACGTCGCGCCGGCGATATTGTGCGTCATCGTCTGAAGAACGGCGCCGGTCCTCCCCGAGTAGACGAAGACTCGCCCGGCCTGCGTCCCGCCCGCGTTGCTGATCCACGCCGCCAGGATCAGGTCAGCGCGGCCATCGTTGTCGATATCGGGCATGATCTCGCCGATTCCGAAGCCGCCGTTATTGTTGCCGATGAGCGTGCGAAGCAACTGGTAGTTCGCCCCCGAATAGACATAGGCGCGGTTGACATTGAAATCCGCCACGTAGAAATCCGGAATGCCGTCGGCGTCCACATCCTCGCCGCCATCGGCGAAGAATTGTCCGTACGCAAACGCCGGCGTGCCCGGGGAGAACGTGTGTAGCAGCGTGCAGGTAGAGCCGTCATACGAATAGAGGTATGCGCGACCGGTTGTCGCCGGACCCGCGTTGTCCGCACCGACGATGAACTCGCTGCGTCCATCGCCGTTCAGATCACCGGTAAAGGCCAGCGACGACCCGAGATTATCTCCGCCATCTTCGCCATCCACGAAGCACAGCAGCGTGCCGTCCGCGCCGGAATAGACATACGCCCGGCCGGCGTCGACTCCGGTTGCGTCGCGCCGCGCGGCGCTGATCAGCAGATCGGGGACACCGTCGCCGTTCAGGTCGCCGCCGCCGACCGCGCGATAGCCGAACACGTCCCCGTTCTGTTCACCGAGGAGCGTCCGCATCACCGATCCGTCCACGCCGGAGTGAACCGTGACCCGCCCGCGTCCCGTGGCAACGGGGGCGCCGACGACGAAGTCCGGGATCCCATCGCCGCTCACGTCGCCGACGCCGTTCGACGTGAAGCCGAACTGCCCGCCCGCCGCGGTTCCCGTAATCCGGAACAACTCGGTCCCGGTCGCGCCCGAGAAGACATAGACGCGCCCGGCATCCGCACCGCCCGCGTCATTGGTCGGGGCGGAGACGATGAAATCATCAAGCCCGTCGCCGTCGACGTCGCCCAGGACGCGCGCCTCCCAACCGAACTGATCGCCCGGCGCTTCTCCGATGAGCGTGTGAATCGCAACGCAGCCCTCGACGCACTGCGCGTGAACGGGTCCCGCCGTCATCATGAGGTGGATGGCGGCGAGCGCCAGCGTCGACCCTGCCGAAAGTCTCATGCTCCCGTTCCTTTCGCGTTGGAATATGCCGCGGCGACCATGAGTTCCCCGGTGGTCGTAATCATGGGAACCCCCGCTGGATTGAGACGGCTTCACGTTGCCCAAACGGTCAGCATTTCTTGCAGCGCGCCGATTCGACTCGCCGGTGCCCGGGCGCGGAGTGCACTCCGCCCCCAAGGATAGGACGTTTGACGGATCGGTGTATTGAACGTCCGAAACATGCAGAGACACGCCGTCGGCGTGATCGCCGTCCGAATCGGCGCAATTTGAACGGTGTTAGCGCGCCCGGCGATTCGTGTGGACAATTCGGTACTACCGCACGTCTCGGAATCCTCTCCTCCATGGTTCGCACTGGCGCGTACCGAGAATCCATGAGCAAGGAGTTTGAAAATGCCATCCGAACGTCTCAGTTCCGCCCATCGATGCCGCCGCTTCGGTCCGTCCGCCGCCGCGCTGCTGGCGATCGGCGCCCCGGCCGCGCTGGGTCAGCTCGTTCCCGAGTGGGTTGCGACTCACGGTTCGGGGACGGTCTTCACGCCCGTGGCCTTCGCCGTCGATGCGGCCGGCGCGAGCTTCGTTGCCGCCACGTTCGAACCCACCGCCGGCGACAGCGACATCGCGATGATCAAGTATGACAGCCTCGGCGCAATCGAATGGTCACGGACGTACACGGGGCCCGTGGGTCAGGATCTCGCAACGAACGTGGTGATCGCCGCCGATGGCGCGTCCGTATTCCTGGTCGGCCGAAGTGTGGTCCAGAATCACAATTCTGACTTCCTGGTCGTCAAGTACGACACGGCCGGAAACCGGCTCTGGGAGCGATTCTTCAACGGCCCGGGATCGTCCACCGATGATCCGCGCGACGCTGCGGCGACGCCCGACGGCGGCGTAGTCGTGACCGGCGGTGTCTGGAACGGCGGCGAGCGGCTGGACTACGCCACCGTCAAATACACCGGCGACGGATCGCTTGCCTGGGCCGCGTACCACGCAGGCGACGGGCGGTTTCTCTTCAATGACGACAGCGGTGACGATGTCGCCGTGACACCGCAGGGTGATGTGGTCGTGTCGGGCTTCTCGACGCCCGCAATCGGCGGAAGCGACGTGCTGACGTTCAAGTATGACGGGCAGACGGGGGCCGTCCTCTGGTCCGCGACCTACTCGACCAGCGCCAACGAGAATCCACGCGATGTTGAGATCGCGCCCGACGGCGACGTAGTCGTGTTCGGCGTGGACCCGTTCGGCATCGACCGGCAGTGGTTCGTCGTGCGCTACGACGGTGTGACCGGGGCGGAACGATGGCGCAGCCTCCGTGATCCCGGTTTCGACGAGACGCCGGCCGCGGTCATCACCGATTCCGCCGGCCACGTCTACGTAACGGGTGCGACCGATCCTGACGGCGACGACGGAAATTTCAACCAGGACCTTGTCGTCCTGTCGTTTGACGGTGGGAGCGGATCGCTCCGCTGGGAATCGCACTTCGGCGAGAGCGGAATCAACCGCGCGGATTTCGGCTTCGACCTGATCGAAGATGACGGGGTGATCTACGTCGCCGGCTCAAGCCGCTCGAGCGTCGTCGTAGACAGCACACTCGACGCCGATGCGATCATCCTCAAGTACGCCAGTGCGGATGGCACGTTGCTGGACATCGGTGCCGTGGACTCAACCGAGAACGGCGGGCCAATTCGAACGGACTCATTCCGTTCGATCCACCGCACGTCGACCGGGCTCCGCGTCGCGGGATCGTCGACCGGCGATGTCGGCGTTTTTCCACGATTACTGCTCGCCGAATTCGCGCTCGCAGCCTCCCCGCACCCCGGAGACGTCGATGGCGACGGCGACGTCGACCTGACCGACCTCGCGTCGCTTCTCGCGGCGTTCGGAAGCTGCTCCGGCGAGCCGGCGTACGCCGCGGCCGCGGATTTCGACGGCTCCGCGTGTGTCGACCTGGGCGACCTGGCGATTCTGCTGGCCAACTTCGGCACCTGATCCGCCCGCCGAGGTCCGGCCGAGCCTGGTCAGAGACTCGCGATCGACATCCGATGCCGCCGGGGCCCCTACGGGCTCCGGCGGCGCTGCTTTCTTGAGGCCCGGGTCGACTGGCCGCGCTCGCCTTCGCCTGGGCCGCCCGAGGTTCCAACCATCCTCGCAAAGTCCGCGTACCCAGGTGTCTTTCCGAGCCCTGTTTCCGCGAACAGCCCTGTGCGTGAAGTCTGTGTCAAAGCGTCAGATAGGATCCGGTCTGAACCGGTCCAGAGACGCGTGTACATGAACTCGAACTGGAGTCCGACGTGGTGTGCCGAAGTGACGAACGGGCACGCCGTCCAGATC
This sequence comes from Planctomycetota bacterium, assembly GCA_045863555.1. Classification (GTDB taxonomy): domain Bacteria; phylum Planctomycetota; class Phycisphaerae; order UBA1845; family Fen-1342; genus JACRLV01. The sequence continues at coordinate 87,728 of BTUU01000019.1, forward strand.
GCCTGTTTCGCGTTCGTCAGTTCGGTATCGAACAGCGCGAGCAAGCACTCGCGCGCGTCCACGACCAGGTGCAGGTGCTGTCCGAGCCAGGTGACGACCAACTGCTGCTCGGACTCGTGCGCCATGAGCACCGCTACTCGCCGCAGCGTGACCGGCGCATATGCCTTTGCGATCACGCGACAGCGTGCAGCGGCGCTCTCGAGCGGCCTCCGAAGGCGGTCCAGGACCCCTGGAAACGCATCGATCAGCGCGCAGTACTCGGCGCCCTTCAACATCGCCTCCGCACGTTCCAGCACCTGCTCCGCGCGCTCGATCCGATACACGCGGAGATCCTCCGCGGGACCGTGCAGCTGCGAGAGCAGCTCAGCCGCCCTGCGCCGCCGTTCGCGAAATTCACCCTCCAGACGTCCGAGAAACTCGTCGGCCGGGACGGCGCGGACGTGCCGGCTCGTTCCGCCGTCGGCGATCACGGCTCCCTTTGCCTGCAGCGATGCGAGCGCTCCATAGATGTTGGCCACGGCGTGTCCGATCGTCTTCGCGACGCGATACCCGGTCGATGGTCCGTCGCGCAGCAGGCACTCATAGACCTTCGCCTCCACCAGCGTCAATCCGAGGGACGACAGCGCATCGACAAGTTTGGGTTGCATCGCCGGGCTCCTATTAGTAGTATCATATGATACTAGTACTGGTCGCGGACGGATAGTCGATTGTCCCGACCCGTGCGGGTTCTCGTGAGCGAAGGTGTACAACGACCACCAAGGGGTCGCGGCGATGAGAATTGCGGCGCACGCAGAACCGACGCTGGGCCGGGTGCGGGCGCGCGCCGCCGCGGGCCCATTCACCCTGTGCGCGATCGAGCATGCGCCGGGGCATATGATTCCGGCGCACCGCCATTCGTCGTTTCACCTCTGCTGCGTCATTGATGGCCGTCTTATCGAAGGCGCGGCCGGCCGGGAGATCGAATGCCTTCCTGGAACGCTCATTCTCAAGCCGCTTGGGGTGGAGCACTGGAATCGCATCGGCAGTGCGGGATGTCATTCTCTCGCAGTCTCCTGGGACGCCAGCGCACCCGCGGCCATCTTCGAACACCTTGGGCCCTGGGATGACGTTCGCGTCTCCCGCTTTCCCCCGGCTTCGACTCTCGCGACCCGGATCCACGCGAGCCTTCTGCGGGGTGGGGACGTGTGTCCGCTCGCGCTTGAGGGCCTGACGCTCGAATTACTGGCGACGTTTGGACGGCCCCCGGACGTGGATCAGCGTTATCCGATTCCCGCATGGTTGCGGACCGTGCGGCAGGCCATTCAGGCTGAGTTGCCCGAGTTTCGCGGTCTGCGCTGCCTCGCCGCGCGCGTCGGAGTGCATCCCGTGCACCTCGCGCGGGCGCATCGCGAGAAATTCGGCTGCACGATCGGAGAATACCTGCGGGAGATTCGGATCGCCCGGGCGAAGCGGCTGCTTTCCGCGACCGACGAGACCATCGCTCAGATCGCAAGCTCGCTCGGTTTTGCGGATCAGGCGCACCTGACCCGACTCTTCCGACGGTCGACCGGAATGACACCGGCCGCCTACCGACGCCGCGCGCGATCGGACGCGCCGCAATTCGGCGTGTCTGGCGAAGGCGGCTCATCGCCGGGCATCTGAGCGCTGGATCCTGGCGCGGCCGGCCGCCGCGAAAACGACCGAGCGCAGCCGTGATCATTGGCTCGTGCCTGGCGGCGAGAAAAAGGTCAGAACGTGAATTCGCCCGGAGCGCAAGTTCATGGCGACCCGCAGGTCGACGGGTTCATGTTCCGGCGCTCACCCGCGTCGTCGTCGATTCAACCGGCAGTTGCCGCGTATTCGCGCGTCCGGTTTGCCGCAAATCGCCCTCTGCGACGGCCTCGTGCCCGGTTTCGAGGTCCGTCCGCCATTGGCTCTTCTCGATCCGATGCCGGAGCGCGGCTGGGTCCTGATCCGACCGACGGAGCGTCCGCGATCTTCAGCGGGGCCCGCAGCAGTCGTTCGATGGCCCGCAAGTCGCCCCGCTCGTCCGCGGAGCAGAAGGATACGGCCGCGCCTGATGCCCCCGCCCGGCCGGTGCGACCGATGCGGTGCACGTACGTCTCGGGATCAGGCGTCAGGTCGAAATTGATCACCTGGGCGATGTCGTCGATATCGAGGCCGCGTGCGGCGAGGTCGGTGGCCACGAGCACCGGCGACACCGCGGACCGGAATTCGCTCAGGGCGCGGGTCCGAGCCCCCTGGCTCTTGTTGCCGTGCAGCGCCACGGCTCGCACGCCGGCCTCCAGCAGATGCCGCGTCAGGCGATCGGCCCCGTGTTTCGTCCGAGTGAATACGAGCGCGCGATCTCCTGGCGCCTGGGCGAGCAGGCGCACGAGCAGGGCCGGCTTCTGCTTTTTCTCAACGTGGTAGACCGACTGGGCCACCGTCGCCGCCGGGGAGGAAACGCGCGCCACGGTCACGGGGACGGGGTCGCGCAGGAACTCGCCGGCCAGAACGCGGATCGGAGGCGGCATCGTCGCGGAAAACAGCAGCGACTGGCGCCGCGCCGGGACGCGGCCCAGGATTCGCCGGATGTCCGGCAGGAAACCCATGTCCAGCATGCGATCCGCCTCGTCGAGCACGACGAACTCGACGCCCGTGAGATTCACGTGGCCCTGCGTCATGAGGTCGAGCAGGCGTCCCGGCGTCGCGACGACGATATCGACGCCGGACCGCAGCGAAGTCACCTGCGGATGCTGCCCAACGCCGCCCACAACGACGCCGACCCGGATTCCGAGATAGCGACCGTAGGTGGCAAAGCTCTCGTGGATCTGCGCCGCCAGTTCGCGCGTCGGGCAAAGGACCAGGGCGCGAAACTTCGTCGGTGCGGCGGTCCGTGCGGCTGGCTCCAGCCGCCGTTCACCTCCGCGGCGATACTCCGCCGGCGCGGAATGGCGCGCCTCCGCCCCGCGATTTGCGGTTGTGTTCTCGGCGGCCCGGCCCCTGCCAAGCTGTTGCAGAATCGGAACCGCAAACGCCGCCGTTTTGCCCGTTCCTGTCTGCGCACAACCGAGCACGTCGCGGCCGGCCAGCACGTGAGGAATGGCACTGGATTGGATCGGGGTGGGGACTTCGTAGCCGGCCGTGCGGATCGCACGGAGTAGCGGCTCGCTGAGCCGCAAGTCTTCAAAGCGCATTCAAACCTTCTCTGTCAGGGTTTCAGGCTGCGGATGTGTTGAAACGCGCTGTGCGTCTGACTGAACCATCGGGCCTGATCTTGCTCCGATGGCATTCAATTCCACGGGATGCAGCAGAGAGACTACGCGGGAACACACGAATCGTCAATGACGGGGCTGGTCAGGATCGCTCGCCTGGATAGGTAAATGTGCTCACGTGTTGCACAGCAAGGCTGAGACTCCGTCGAGTCAACGTCAGGCTGACGGCGGAGGAATATCGGTTCGTGCCTCGGTCGCGTCGCGTTGCGATGCATCGGCCGCGCCTTCCGCAGACGCCTTGCGTTCGGCCGCCCGGGCGGCCTTCATCAGCTTCCGCTCGCGCTTCTTCTGCTCACGTTCCCGCTTCTGGACCGAAGGTCGTTTTGTCGCCATCGAAACTCCATTCACGATTTTCAGCCTGCACGAACTCAATCGCGCAATGCTGATTCGGATTCGATCGAGCGTTTCCCGCCCGACCAGACTGGCGCGGTCTCGAGCCGCAATCTCAGGACCTCAAACGTCGTGTCGGATGCATCGTTGAATGCCTGTAAGGCAACCATCGCATCGAGCTCCGGACTCCGCACCGGCCACGCCTTTACGTGCCGTTTGCCGTGGATGTGCCGGTCAAGCTGGGCAAACAGTGCGCCGGCGCGCCTTGACCCGAAGAGGCGGTACATCGCGCCGGTGATATCCCACGCGGCGGCCGCGTCGTCGTCGCAATGAACGGGATTAGCGCCGAGATCGCGGGCTTCGACGTGCTGGCACCAGGTGGAGGCCGTGTTGAAGAAATCAAGGAGCAGTTGCTTCTCGTCGGCCATCATGATGCGACTCGATCGGACGCGGCTTCATGTTCGTTTTTTGCTCGTAGCATCAACGACCCCCTCGTGGCATCCAGGCAGGAAAGTCAGGATGCAGAATGAACCACAACACGGCCGACCAGCGACTGAAACGCCACGTCCGTCTCCGCTGCGTAATGCCATGTTCGCGTACGGACTCTCGACAGCACTGATCAGCGGAACCCGCGATCGGTTCGCCGGGCGCTCCGACGGTCCAAGGGCCGGAGGAAGAATTGGGGCTGCCGCGCGCTGGAGGAACACCGGAACGGCGGCACCACCCACCTTGGCAGCATAGTGCATCCGCCTTGGACTGCAAGCAATTCCCGGCCGTACCCGGCCGGCGCGAGGCCTTGAAGACGTTCGATACAAAACGCGACCGCCCATCGCCGCGGCAGCATCCCGCAGTCGATGAGCGGCCGCGGCCCGGAACCCACGGCTACGGGCACGCCGTGCCGTACCGGCCCAGAAGTACGGCGAGGTCGGAGAGATCGACATCCCCATCGCCATCCGTGTCCCCGTCGCCGCTCGTCGCGCCCGCGGGGGCTCCGAAATGTCCCAGCAGCGTCGCCAGATCTTGAAGTCCGATCGCGCCGTCGCCGTCGAGATCACCCAGACACGCAGCGTCGAGCAGAAACAAGCCGTTCGACGTCGCCGCGATGAACCGGCCGCCGGCGGTTTGGGTCATTCCGTAGGTCCACAACGGCCCCATTCCTTGTGTGTGTTCGACCCACGTCGCCCCGCCATCGATCGAAGCATACGGACCGCGGGCCGTCGCGATCTCGATTCGATCATCGGACGCCCCATCGAATACGATCGACGTCACGGGTTCGTAATACCCCAAGGGAAGACCCGCATTGACCGCGGTCCAGCTAATGCCGCCGTCTGTTGTTCTCAGAAGCCCCAGATCCTGCGTTCCGGCGAAAACCGTATCCGCGTTGAACGGATCGATCGCGAGGCTATGGATCGCGAAAAACCCCGGCGACAGATCGCTCCAAGATGCCCCGCCGTCGTCGCTCCGCGCGATCGGAACGCCCGAACCGCCGAGATACACCTCGCCGGCGGGTCCCACGGCCATCGCGTATGCATGGAGATCGCCAATATCGGTCGGAGACAACTCGGCCCACGTATCGCCGCCGTCGACCGACTTCACCACGAGCGTGGATGACACCGGCGTGAGGCGAAGGTCACCGGCATAGACAACCTGCGGGTCGCTGGGGTCGATCGCGATCGAGCCGTTGAGCTCCCCGAAGTCGCCGCCATCGACAACCACGGCCCAGTTCAGTCCGCCGTTCGAGCTGCGAAGAATGTCGTCTCCATCGATGTCGAGCGCAAAGACGTTCTCACCGTACACGGCCAGGGCGCGAACATCGCGACCGGCGATCGCACCGCCGAGCGGGGCCCACGTGAATCCGCCGTCGACGGTCTTGTAGACCGTGTCGTTGCCCGCGGCGTACGCGATGTCGCCGTCCGCGGGATGCGCCGCGACAGCGTAGAACGCGGACGCAGGTACGCCCACGACGGGCTGCCACGGCTCCTGCGGGGTCGCGGAGACCTCCGCAGATTCACCACCTTCGTCTGTTCCTTCGACGGCCGTGACGACGAAGTAATAACGCCGGCCATTGACGAGCCCGGCCACGACTTCCGACTCCCCGAGGATCCCCGCAATTCGCCGGCCGCCCGGCAGAGAGCCGTAATTGCCGCGTGTCACGCCGGGTGATTCCGCGAGATAGAGGTTGTACGCCGTCGCGCCGGCGATCCGGTCCCAGCGGAGAGCGACCTGTCGCGAGCCCGCGGTCGGCACGACTTTCAGCGGCGGCAGCGGCGTATCCGCGTCAGTGGGCGGCGTGAGCGTCTGGAGAATGACCTCATTGTCGGTCTCGGAAGCGCCCTGGATCGGGCCGAATCCGGCGACGTACCCGTCCGCGATGTATGGAGCATCGAAAGCAGCGGCGGGCGTCGTGCAGACGGTCTCGATTCGGCCGTCGATCAGCGAGCGAAGATTCCCGCCGGCGTCCTTCCAGATCGCCTGGCCCCGATTCAGTTGCACCGGGAATTCGTCGAAGAGCAGGGGCGAAGGCGGGCGGCTGTCGGCGTCATTCAACTGCACGCCCCCGGCGAGCAGGATGTCGAGATTCGTCCGGTCCGCGTTGCCATAGAGCCAGGCGATGTGGTACCCATCGGTCGTGGGTGCGAAATTGCCGTGTGCGGCGTCTGTGTCCGGGCTGATCCGCACCGGCTGAGCACCGGCGACTGTGCTGTCGTACAGAAAGATGTGGCTGACGCCGCCGACCGCCTTCGCGTACACCAGTCGGCCGCGAGCCAGGCGAAGCCCCCCAATCGAGCCCGAGTCGATCGCGCGGACCGCCGCGCCGTCATACCAGTGCAGTTCGGAGTTGCCGGAGTCATCGTAGAAAACCCACGCCGCGTTTCCGTTGGCGGTGACGACGCGCGCCGCGCCCGGCACGGCCGCATTGCCCGTCAGATTGGTGGCGGTGCCGGTGACGGGGTCGACGCGAAAAACGTGCTTGATCGCGTTCCCGCCCGAGAACGCCTGAAGAATCATGATCACATGACCGTCGGCGATGGCGAGCCCCTCGGGATTGAGCGGCTGGCCCGGATCGATCGGGTTCGTCGCTGTCACGAGGACGGGCGGACTGCCGCTGCGCCAGACCCACGCAAAATCGGTGCCCCGGCGCCAGCCGCCGATGACCGATCCGGCGCTCGCGCCTGAACCGAGCCCGAATACAAAGTCCTCGACCGATTCGAGATCGCCGAGCGGCTGCACGATCTGCGTCGCAACACCGTCGTGAAAGAAAACGTCGCGCCCGTCTGTCCACAGCACCTTTCCGTCGACCGTGGCGCTGTGCCGGTCGCTCCAGCGATCGTCGTCGTCATTGTTCGTCAATTGCGCGCTGGTGCCGATGCTGAGCGTCGCCGCGACCGTCGCGCCCCCATAGGTCGCCTCGATCTGAACCGCGGTGCAAGACGCCTGCGCCTCGGTCTGGACGAGAAAGCAGTTGTCGAGCTCGCCACCGTCGATCTGCACCGTCGTGGGTACGATCGCCGCCAGCGGATCGCTGCTCGATAGCTGAACGGTCGCCCCGCCGGCAGGGGCGGCGCAGTTCAGCCGCACGCACGCCAGCGTCGCTCCGCCGCCCTCTACGCCCGACGGAGTCAGTGTGAGCGAGTCGACCCGCACCTGCTCGACGCCGAGGTAGCCCGACACGTTCGGAGCCTGCCCCGTCGGCGGCCGAACCGTGATGAGCGCTGCGACGGGTGCTGCGACCGCCGTCGTGTTGACCACCTTCGTCGTTACCATCGATCCCGGAGCAAACGTCACGATCGATCCGGTTGAGAAATAGATCGGAGGGTAGGGCCCCTGGATCGAGCACAGCCAGTTCGCCGGCGCGGGCCGGTTGATGTGGATCGTCGCGACCGACGTTGACCCGCCGCACACCGGGTCGGGATTGAATGAAACGGACGTCAGAATCGGCGGTCGTACCGTGAGAACGGCCTGCCGCGACACGCCTTCATGGGTCGCGGTGATCGTCACGTTGATCGGCGACGCCACGGCCACGGTTGTGACGGTGAATGTAGCCGTCACGCGTCCGAAGGCGACCGTGACCGATTCCGGAACGCTGGCGATGGCCGGGTGGCTGCTCATGAGCGATACGGTTCGCACGCGAGGGAATGACGCATCGAGCGTCACGGTTCCCACGCTCGAATCCGTGCCATAGACGGCGGGGGGGGCCAGCGTCAGGTCGATGACGTCCGCCGCGGCCCGGTTCGAGCCCCCCAGAATTGCGAGCGAAAACACCACCCACGAAATTCGTCCGAGCGTGCACATACAGGCCTCCTTCGGCGTGTTCCCAGGTCTGAAACGCCGTTTCCGGCCGGCGCACTCCGGGTTCTGTCGTGTTTTTCGAGGTACTCGCATGAAACGAGGCCGGAGACGGCCGTCCCGGGGCTATACTGGTTGCATCGGGGCACTTCACGGGAGCGACGCGCATGCCGGAGACGCCCGCGTCCGAGTTCGAGCAGCGCGAAGCCGAGCTGGCACGGCGAAGTTCCGCCGGCGACGTGGCGGCGCTGACCGTCCTGCTCACGGAGGGCCGCCGCCGACTCGTCGCCTACATCGCGAGCCGCATCCCCGCTCGACTCCAGAGCGAAGTCGACGCCGAGGACATCGTCCAGAATGCCCTGATTCCCGCATATCGTGAGATCGGCCGGTTCGAATATCGCGGCCCAGGCTCGTTCCAGCGCTGGATCGCAACGATCGCTCTCCGCAAGCTCCGCGACGCCCTTCGGCTGCGCCGCGCAACCCGGCGGGGGGGCGGCGAGCGGATGATCGGCGGGGGGGTGGCCGCGGACGATTCGATGATCGCTTTGCTTGACGGCGTCACTGCGCCGGGGCGGTCGCCGAGCAAGTCACTCGCGCGAAACGAGGCGATCGCGACGATTCGCAAGGCGATGGAGGGGCTGCCGGAGGATTACCGGCGAGCGCTGTGGCTGGTCAGCATCGAAGGTCGCAGCGTGGCCGAGGCCGCCGCCGCGATGGGGCGCACGGAGCGGGCGATTCACAATCTCTGCCACAAGGCGCGGCAGCGACTGGGCGAATTATTGGGCTCATTCTCCCGATTCTGAGTTTTTTCGGCCGAAACGGAGCGCGGGCTCCGGTTCTTGCGTTCATGAGCGAAGAGGTACCGATGCGCCGCGCCAGCAGGAACATCGTGCAAGCCGATCCGCGCCGGGCGAAAATCCTCGCCGCGCTGGACGAGATCGTTTCGCAGCGGCTGGCCGGCGCGACAGTCCACCGAGCAGAACTGGCCGCTCGGTGGCCGGAGCTCCTACCCGACCTCACCGAGGCCCTCGATGAACTCGAACTCGTCGAAAACGCCCGCGAGGCCGCCACCGCGGTCGCAACCGGCAGCTCAGCGTTACAGGCGCTCGGTGGCCAGCCCATTCCGCCGGCATTGCATGGGATCGCCGGGCACCTCGTCGGGTACGAAGTCCTGCGGGAGGTCCACCGCGGCGGTCAGGGTGTCGTCTACGAAGCGGTGCAGAATTCGACGCGCCGCCGCGTGGCGATCAAGATTCTTCGCGGCGGTCCGCTTTCGACCGATCGCGATATCGCCCGATTCGATCGTGAAGTCAGAATCCTCGCCGGCTTGCGCCATCCGAACATCGTCACGATCCTCGATCGCGGCGTGGCGGGCGGATTCGACTATTTCGTCATGGACTTCGTCGACGGCCTGCCCTTCGACCGATTCGTCACGCAGCGCCAGTATTCGCCGCGCGACACGGTCGAACTCATGGTCGCGGTCTGCGATGCGGTCGCCGCGGCGCATGCCCGCGGTGTGATCCACCGCGACCTCAAACCCAGCAACGTTCTGGTTGCCGAAGGCCCGTCGTCCACGGCCGCGCCGCACATTCTCGACTTCGGACTCGCGAAGCTGACGCTCGACGACGATTCCGATACGGCGGCGGCCCGGACGGTGACGGAGACCGGCCAGTTTCTCGGTTCGCTGCCGTGGACGAGTCCCGAGCAGGCTGCGGGCCGCAGTGATGCCGTCGACGTCCGCAGCGATGTCTACTCCCTCGGTGTCATGCTCTACGGAGCACTCGCCGGGACGCTGCCCTATTCGCGCGAGGGCTCGCTCGGCGAAATCATCGCGCGCATCATTCACATCGATCCGCAGCCGCCCAGCCGGCGCAGACCCTCGATCGGCGCCGATCTGGACGCGATTGTCCTCACGTGCCTGGCGAAATCGCCGGCCGGCCGCTACCAGAGCGTTACCCAGCTCGGGGATGATCTTCGCCGGTACCTCGCTGGCGACCCCGTGCTCGCCCGCTCCCCCGGCCCCGGCGAGCGCGCCATTCGATTCCTCCGCCGCAACCGCATGCTCGTTGGCGCCTCGCTGTCCGTGTTCCTGGCGCTGTTCGCCGGGCTCGCCGGCACGACCTGGAAAGCGCTGGCCGAAATTCGTGAACGCCAGCGGGCCCAGAAGGAAGTCGACAAGCAGCGGGCCATCCGAAGCGTGCTCGAATCGATCCTCATCTCGCCCGATCCGTTCTTCGGCGCCGGTCAGGATGCACGCGTGATGGATGTGATGGATCGCGTCGCGGATCGGCTGAGCGAAGACCTGCGCGGCCAGCCGGAAGTGGAGGCCGACATCCGACTGACGCTCGCCAACAGCTACCGCCATCTCGGCCGGCTGGCGGAGGCCGAGCAGAACCTCGCCCGCGGGATCGCCCTGCGCGCCGAGATCTTCGGCCGCGACAGCATCGAGGCGATCGAGCCGGAGATCATCCGCGGCTACCTGCACGAAACGGCGGGGCGCTTCTGCGAGGCGGAGCAGGCGTATCGCCGCGTGATCGACGGCCTCCGCGCCGCCCGCGGAGCTGATGACGCCGATGCGCTTACGTACTGCACCCACCTCGGCCGGGCGCTTCGTGGCCTCGGCCGCCTGGACGAGGCGGAGCAGGTTCTCACGGCCGCGGCGGCCGCGCAAGCCAAAGCGTTCGGCGAAGAACACGAAAAGACGCTCTATACCCGCCAGATGCTCGCAGGCGTCCTCGGCGCAACGCGTCGGACGAGCGAGGCCCTCGCGATGATCGGCGAAATAATCGAAGCACGGCGGCGGATAGGCGGAGAGGATCATCCGGCGACGCTGTCCGCCCGCGCCGCCGAGGCGCTGATCCTCCTTGACGACGATCGAGCCGTGGAGGCAGAGGCCATTCTTCGCCTCGTCTCGGCTGCCGCGGAATCGCGCCTCGGCTCTGATCACCAGACGACGCTCTCCATGCGCTGCAGCCTCGCGCGCGTGCTCCTCCGGCTCGGACAATTCGAGCAGGCGGAGACGCTGGCGGCGCAGGTTTTCGACCGGTCCCGCAGCCTCCCGGGCCGAGGTCAGGCGCTGGAGGCCGCGCGGGATGTGTGGGTCGCCTGCCTGCGCGCAGGCGGGAAGGACGCGCAAGCCGCCGCCCTCGAGGCGGAAGCGTCCGCGCTCGAGTCTCACGAGCGTCCCTGACCGGCAGTAGATGCCTCAGATCGCGTTCGGCGGAATCGATCCCGAGGTCAGGCCCGCTCGGTGATTTGAGCCGTTGTGGCTGTCAACCACCTGATGATCCAGGGCGAATCGCTCACTCGCCAAAGCGCGACAGCAGGATCGCCAGGTCCGCGAGACCGACGCAATCATCAGCGTCACAGTCGGCGTTGGCGTTGAAGCCCGCGTCGCCTGCGCACATGCCGAAACTCGAGAGAAGCAGCGCCAGATCAGTGATCGTGACGTGTCCGTCGCCGTCGACGTCGCCCGGCGGACCGCTTTCCAGTGTGACGAACGCCGGGTAGCTGCCGACCGAGCCGCAGGCGTTGGTCACGGTGCATTCGAAGCGGCGAGGGCCGTTCGCGGTCGCCGTGAATGAGTACGTAGGCGAGGTTGCTCCGGTAATGCGCGTACCTTCGGCGAGCCACTGATAGTTGAGCGGACCGGTACCGGTGGCGGCGACGCCGAGCGTCACCAGGGTTCCCGGCGCAACCGTCTGCGACTGCGGCCGTTGGATGACCCGCACCGGCTCATGGCCCGATCCCGGCTCGCAGTTTGTCAGTGTCTGGACAAAGATGTTGTCGAACGCTGTGCCGTTTGCGACGCCGTCGAGGAACGCGATCTTCCCGGCCGGGAAATCAGGCGTGACGATTGACGTCGTCGGCGTGAGCGAGTCGTTCGCCCAGCACGTGTAGGTGTCGCCGCGCACTTCAATACGCAGGTGGAGCGTCTGACCGGCGGTGTAGACGCTGTGGGCTGCGTTCTGAGCACCGTTGTAGCCGCTGCCGTAGTTGCGATGCCAATACACGTCTCCGCCGCCCCACGGATACGCCTCGCCGAAGGCGAGCGCGATCCCGCGCGGATACGGAAGCCCCTGTGGCAAGGACGAGCGGAGGTAGATCCCGCCGTTTGTGTCGAAATTCAGGTGCGTCGCGTTGACCACGTCGAGCTCGATCAGGAAGTCGGATTGCGGCAGGTCGAACGAGCTGTACGCGTTGTTGGCGTAGATCGCGGGCGCGTTGGCGGCGTAGGCGCCGTTCGAGATGGACCAGTCCCCGCGCTCGTTGCCGAACAAGTCGGCATTCTGAGGTGAGTCGAAGTCAATGAACATCGGCGGAGTCGATACCGTGATCTGGTTGCTGAGCACCGTGTTGCTCGAATTCTGCACCCGAACCTGGTACATGCCCGCGTCGATCCACTCCGTGCTGGTGAACGTCATCGTGGGAGTCGTCGTGCCGGTGTAGCGGCCGCCCGACTCGTTGAGTGGTACGAACAAGCCGCCGACGATCTGACCCCATTGGAAGCTCAGCGGCGGCTCACCGACGTGCGGGACGGTCATCTGAACGGTCGCGCCCCCTGGAATCAACTGGTCCTGAACGGGGGCGGTGATCCGCGCGCCGGGGGCGATCGCCATTACGAAACCTGAGCCGGCGCTGACGATCACTCCTGCGCCAACGCGCGCATCAACCGGTGCGGGCAACCAACCGGACTCCGTTCCGTCGAACGGCCGGCCGAGTTGGCCCGAGCCGTTGCCGCCGCAGGTCCAGATGGTTCCGTCGGAGGCGGTAATGACGGTCAGGTAATTTGCCGCATCGACGGAGCGGACGGCGCCCACGCGGATCACCGGCGCTGGGGTCGGGTAATTCGCCCACATCGGCGCGCCCGTTCCAAGTGTGTGATTGCCGTTGTATCCCCACGCCCAGGCCTGGCCATTGGCGAGCCGCGCCACGCTGTGGTAGTCCCCGCCGGCCATGCCGGCCACGTCGGCGAGACCGGTCACCTGCACGAAGCGATTTCGATTGACCAGCGTGCCGTCGCCGAGTTGGCCGTACTGGTTCCAGCCGCAGGCCCAGAGCGTGCCGTCGGCGCGCAGCGCCAGGGTATGGCTCATCCCGCATTCCACATCGACGACATCGCTGAGATCGGTCACACGTACCGGCGTCTCTGCGTAGCCGCCGAAGGTGCCTTGCCCGAGCTCGCCGTTCGAGTTGATGCCCCACATCCACAACGATCCGTCGCTCGTGAGCGCAGCTGCGTGGTAGCGACCCATCGAAATATCCGTCACGCACTCCAGGTTGACCTGGCCCGGATTCAGCGCAAATCCGGAAACTGTCGGATATCCGAGCGCGCCCCAGGGATTGCCGCCGCCGCCCCAGGTCCAGACATGGCCGCGGGCGTCGAGCGCCATGCTGGTCAGCCAACCACCGGCCGCGACGGCGACGACATCGGTCAGGTTGTTGACCTGCACCGGGGTGGCGCTGTCCTGGCTCGTCCCGTTGCCGAGGTAACGGTAGCCCCAGCACCAGGCCGTGCCGTCGGCGGCCACCGCAACGGTGCGCGTGTAACCCGCAGAAACGGCGATGGCATTCGTCAGGTTGATCACATCGGCCGGATTGACGTCCGATTGAGGCTGGGTCGTGCCGCGGCCCAGTTCGCCATTGTAGTTGTAGCCCCAGGCGGTGATGCGGTGCCCCGACCCGCCCGTGCCGAATACGTGCACCGGGATCGGTGGCGAGGTCACCGTCTGCGACGCATTGGCGTCGCACGCGTTCGGCGTCCCGTCGCAGGAGCGGATGACCAGCGTGTACTGGCCGGCATCCGAGACCTGAACGTTTGCGATCGTGAGCGTGTCGGTCGTTGCACCGCTGATGCGTCCGCCGTCAGTCACGTCCGCGCCGTCGTGCTGCCAGCGCATGCAGGTCGAGAGAGGTGAGGCGTTGGTCTGCACGTGCAGCGTAACGTTTCCGCCGGCGCGCGTCGTGCCGCAACCGCTGGTCGTCTGCACTTCGATCGTCGGGATGGGCCAGCCGGCGACGTAGGCGGTCGCGACGGCCTCGGCCGTGCTGCGGAGGTCGTGCTCGTATTGCGGGTACGCCACTCGGAAGGCCGTAATGAACTCCGTGATCCGGAGCGGGTGGCTGTTGCGGACCACGCTGAGGATTTCGTCCGAGCCGAGCGCCAGGCAGTCCTGTGGACAGCTCGTCTGTCCCGCGTCCTGGAGGGGGTCCTCGATGTCGCGCAGCAGGGCGGCGACGAACCCCTCGGTCGTCAGCGCGTTGTGGGTGGTTCCGTCGCAGCAGTTCTGCACGGCCTCGAGCGTGTAACGACCGTCGTTGATCGCGCTCGGCGCTTGCCCGCCGTAGCGCGCCTGCCAGTCGCGCATCACGACCGATCCGAGCCAGTCCGGGAAGCCCTCGTTCCAGGCATCGGTATCGGTCTCGTTGCACCACAGGCAGTGTCCGCCGCCGTTCATGCACGCCTCCGCGCCGCAGTTGCTCACGGCCGGGTCATCGCAGAATCCGTTGCAATAACTGGGATCGGGCGGATCGTTCCAGTCGTGCAGCAGGTGGTGCCCCCACTCGTGCACCTGCGTGCCCTCGTTCCACTGCTCGTCCGGGCCGATGTGGATTTCCTGATCCGGCGGCGGCCGGTAGAACGCACCGTTCTGGTCCTGCCAGACGACGATCACCTGCGGTGTGTAGTAGCCGTTATTTTCAAGCACGAAGCGGTGGGCGCGCATCACGCTGTTGTGGATGTGAACCGCGGTGTAGTCGCCTGCATTCGCCGGCCGGATGTCGCCGAAATCGAGATCGCCGCCTGTATAGTCGTTGTAAATCTGCGACTCTTCCGTGCTCCAGGCGTAGGTGTCCTCGCCGGCGTCGTCGTTGCGCACGATCGCCACGCCGGTCTCGCAATCGAAGTAGAGGTAGATGTCGGGGTCGTCGCAGCCGGAGGCGTCGCAGTCGTCCCAGCAGATCGTGACGTCGAAATACCCGTTGGTGTCGGTGTAACTCTCGAACATCACTTCGTCGTCAAAATCGTCATCGTCCATGATCTTGAAGTGAACGCCGTCGGCGCCGATCTCCTGTCCGTCGAAGCGGACGTACTCGAACCGTCCCCGGATCCGGATTTGCTGGTCATCGCAACCGCGCGTTTCGGGAAGATCGTCGCCGGGCAGCGGCCCGGGCTGCCCCGTGTCATCGACGCGAACCGTCGGCCGCGGACGTCCGATTCGGGCGAGATGCTCGGCGCTGAGGTCGAACATCCGCAGCACCGTGTCGCCGTTGAAGCTCGCGCGCACCTCGAGCTCGCCGGCCGCATCCAGCACCCGCGCGCGGAATGGAACATGTTGCGTCTCGCCGCGCCTCATCACGGCCGGAAGGTCCAACTCGAGTTCCAGCGGAAGCCAGCCGTCGCCGCCGATCTCGAGGCTCTCGATGACGCCGTCCGCGGGCGCTCTGATTTCGAGCGTGCCGGCGTATTCGTCGCCGCTGATGGCCGGGGTCAGGGTTTCGCGCGGTAGGCGGATGGTCAAAGTCCTGCGCACGTCGGCGTGCACCGCGAGCGCGGCGATGAGCAGGAACAATCCGAGCGTGCAGGTCCAGCGCATCCGAATCATGGGTCGGCTCCGAACATTGCCCGGGCGCGGTTCGCGCCCACTGATCATTGCGAAGGCGGACCAGCGCTACTCACGCGACAGGCGATTTTCTGAGCCGAATCTGAGGGCAGCACGCGTACAATACAGGGCGCATCCGGGCTGGAGGGTGGCGGTGACCGAAGAACTCCGAGCATGCGTAAAGCGCGCCGCCGGCGGCGACAAAGACGCCCTCGGTGAACTGCTGGAAGCATTCGGGCCGCAAGTCGAATCGACGCTGGTGATCGGACTGACCTGGCGCGGCCTGCTCGACGCCGGGGACGTCATGCAAGTCACTTATCTGGAAGCGTTTATGCAGATCGGCCGATTTGACCCGTCCCGGCCCGAGGCGTTTTCCGGGTGGTTGCGTCGGATTGCCGAAAACAACCTGCGCGACGCCATCCGTGCCCTGGAGGCCAGGAAAAACCCATCGCCGCGGCGGCAAATTGACGCGGGTGGCGGCGACGCGAGGCTGGCCCTGTTCGACGTACTGACCGCCGGCGTGGGCACCCCCAGCCTGTCCGTACGGCGAGAGGAGGCTGCCCAGAGACTTCGCCTCGCGTTGACGTATCTGCCGCCGGATTACGCCCGAACGGTTCAGTTGTACGACCTGGATCAACGGCCGGTGGAAGAAGTGGCCGCGGCGCTGGGCCGCTCCAGCGGAGCGGTCTACATGTTGCGAATGCGAGCGCATGAGCGGTTGCGCGAGCTGCTGGGGAGCCCATCGCAGATTCTGGAGTCGAAGACGTGAGCGTGCGGCCGTTTTGAACGCAAGGAAAATGAATGTCGTCACACGTGTCTGGAACGCTGATGCACCGCGCCTGGATTCAGCAGGCCCGCCTTCAGTCCGACCAGGCCGACCGCCGGGCGTCCGAAGCCGCCGCTCTGGGCGGCGCGGTCGGCGTGCCGGTGCTGGCGACTGATCACTTCTCGGGCTACCGGCTGGAGCGCGAGATCCATCGCGGGGCGCAGGGCGCGGTCTACACGGCCGTGCAGCAGAGCACCGGCCGCCGCGTCGCGCTCAAGGTGCTGCATGAGCAGGCGTTCGGCGGTCCGCTCGAGCAGGCCCGCTTCGAGCGCGAGATGCGCGTGCTGGCGGCGCTTCAGCATCCGAACATCGTCGCGATTCACGACGGCGGCAGCCACGGCGGCCGGTTCTTCCTGGTCATGGACTACATCGCCGGCCAGCCGCTCGATGCGTACGTGGCCGGTCGGCCGCGCTCGGTCCTCGAAACGATCGAGCTGTTCGTGCCGATCTGCGAAGCGGTGAACGCCGCGCACGTCCGCGGCATCATCCACCGCGACATCAAGCCGGCCAATGTGCGGGTGGATGGAGCGGGCCGGCCGTTCGTGCTGGATTTCGGCCTGGCGAAGTTGACCGACAACGAGGCGGACGGCAGCGGCATGGCCGGGCCGGCGCGGACGTTGACGGGCCAGTTCCTGGGCTCGCTGCCCTGGGCAGCGCCCGAACAGGCCGAAGGCAGCCCGTCGCGCATCGACATTCGCACCGACGTCTACGCGCTGGGTGTGCTGCTCTACCAGATGCTGACCGGCAAGTTCCCCTATCCCGTTACGGGACCGATGAAGGAAACGCTCGACGTCATCGTGACCCGGCCGCCCGTGCCGCCGCGCTCGCTGCGGCGCGAGATCGATGATGAGCTGGAGACGATCGTTCTGAAGTGCCTGCATAAGGAGCCTGCGCGGCGGTACCAGTCCGCCGGCGAGCTCGCCCGCGACCTGGCACGCTACCTGGCCGGCGAGCCGATCGAGGCCAAGCGCGACAGCGGCTGGTACATGCTCAGGAAGGGCCTTCGCCGCCATCGCCTGCCGGTCGGCCTGGCCGCCGGTTTCGTGATCATGCTTGCGCTCTTCGGAATCGCCATGGCCTCTGCCCGCCTCCGCGCAGAACACGAGGCCGACAAGTACAGGCAGGTACTGGCATTCCTGCAGACCATGCTGGCCGGTGTGGATCCGGAGAACATCGGCAGCGATGATCTCACTGTCCACGAGATTCTGGACGACGCCGCCGCACGCGTGCAACAGGAACTCGTCGATCAGCCCGAGGTCGCCGCGCCCGTACACCAGACGCTGGGTAACCACTACCGGAAGCTGGGACTCTATCCTGACGCCGAACGCCACTTGCGCGCGGCGGTAGCGCTGCGCCGGCGCCTGGCCCGCGGCAACGATCCCGATCTGGCGGACGTCTTGAAAGACCTCGCCGTCGTCCTGCAGGACAAGCGGGAGTTTTCCGAGGCCGAGCCGGCCGCGCGCGAGGCCCTGGAGATGCGCTGCCGGATTTTTGGCGCCGGCAGCCTCGAAGCGGCTGAGTGCATGCACGATCTCGCCTGCATCCTCATCGACGAAGGATATGAACGGGCGACAGCCGCGAGCCAGCCGGGCGGTGTGCAGGCCGAAGGCGTCCTCCTGGCCGAAGAAGGCCGTGCACGCGAGGCGGTCGAACTCGCGGGCGAGTCCCTCGCCATCCGCCGCCGGCTGCTGGCTGACCCGCACGACGCCCTGGCCGCGAGCCTGGGGAACTATGGTTGGTGTCTTATGGGATTGGGCCGGCTGGACGAGGCGGAAACCGCGCTGCGCGATGCTGTCGAGATGGTGCGGCGGCTGCCGGGCGACCATGAACGTTCGTTGGCGACGCGCCTGACCTACCTCCGGGATCTGCTCCATACGCGCGGCGATCTGGCCGGGGAAGAGGCGGCGCTGCGGGAAGCCATCGACATTCGCTCGCGTCGGCTCGCCGCGGATCACCCCGCGCTCGCGTGGAATCTGGTTTGTCTGGCGCAGGTCGACCTGAAACGCGGCGATTTCGCGGAAGCGGAGCGCATCTGCCGTCGGGCGCTCGACGGATACATCAGGAGGCGCGGCCCGCAGCACGAGGACGTCGCCGATTGCCAGCAAGTCCTGGCACAGATTCTCGACGCCCAAGGTCGGTATGGTGAGGCCGAAGCGTGGTGGAGCGCGTGTTTGGAGACGCGCCGCAAGTTGCTGCCGGCAGAGCACCCGGACCTCGCAATTGCGGAAGTGGGACTGATCCAGAGCCGCACGGCCAGTAATCAGGCGACCCGAAATGACGCAGTGGACCGGGCCGGCGGGTCCGTTGCGCCGTAGCGACGAAACCGCGCGGGTCGTTCCGGCGCGGGTCAGTATGTCGACGGGCTCCGAGTCTCGACTGAGTACACGCGTTGAAGCGGCGAGATTCGACTGCGAATAGCAGCAGTTTGTACGGATCGTGTCTCTCACCAGCCGGGAGCGCCGTTGCAGCATCGAGGCCTCGATCGCACGGGCGCCGTCGAGTCGTGGCCCGTGGGGGCAACGTGCGGCAATCCACCCTTACCGCTCCGCATTCAATGCGAGGTCGATCAGTTCCCGCTCTTCGAGCGACATGTCGGCATCGGGGGGAATTTCACACAACTCCATCTGTGCGGCGCGGCTCCGTTCCAGATTGTTGAGACGTGCCTCACACAGGGAAAGAAGAGCGAACGGCCCCGCAATCGGTGTCCGCGCGGATCGCCGGGCCAGATCAAGCGACTCATGCGCGGCCTGCCTCGCCGCCGCGAACTCGCCGGCGTAGTAAAGCGCAACGCCGTGCAGGAACGCGATCCCCGCATCCTCGGGAGTCAGCGTCCGGGCGCACTCAAAGCGGGGCAGCGCCCGCGCGATCGCCGCCGCACCATGCTGGTGCCTGCCGCGAATGTTCAGGATCCCGTCGCTCACCAGATACCCGAGGTGATCGCCCGTGCCGTGAATCGTCCTGAGCGCGGCCTCGCGAACGGCGTCCGGAAGCACGGGATCTTCCCGCAGGGATAGCTCAATATCCGCGTTCAAAGCGCGCCGGTGTCGCGCGACGCGATTATGTGCCCAGTTGAGGAAAAACCACGCGCGCGGGTCGACGTTACCAGGCCCCGTGTCGAGGCGCACCACCAGCGTGCTGCGGCCGCTCCCGATCAGCGAAGCACCGTCCGGCGTGAAGGCGGCCGTAACCATGCCTCCATTCGGAATCGGTATCGCGGCGACCTGCGCGCGACGGCCGACATCCCACACCCTCGCGCTCGCCCCGGCAAGCGCGGCGAGGCGGTCGCCGATCGGGTTGTACGCGAGCCCCCGCACGCCCCCGATGCCCTTCCACGCGGCCGTCTCAGCCCCCGTCGTCACGTCAAGAAAAGCTACGCCGCTGCCCGTCGCGGCGACGGCGAGCGTCGCACCATCGGGCGAAAAAGCCAGCGCGGAAACCGCGCCCGCGCACTCGACGACGTGCAGGCAATTCCAACTGCGGGTGTCCCAGATTCGAACCGTATTGTCGATCACAGGGCTCGAGTGATCCCCGATTTCGGGCAGCGCCACGCCATTACCGGATGCGCTGGCCAGCAGCCGGCCGTCGAAGCTTACCGCAAGCGCGTTGACGGGACCCAGGTGGCGGCCGATTACGCGCGGAGAATCTGCCGGACGATCGGCGTCGAACAGGTGGATTGCGCCGCCGGAGCCCGCTACGACGACTCGCGAGGCCGCTGCGCCGGACGTGCCGGCCGGCAACCAGGTGATGGCGCGCGGTGTGAAGTCGATCGGTGCGCGGCCGAATTCGAGGCCGGTCTCCGAATCGCTCAGGATGAGAGTCTTGGCGGTATTGGCGGTGGCCAGACGTCGCTCATCGTGGGAAAACGCGATCGCGGAGTGCATGGACCGGTCGCTGGTGGTGCACCAGAGAACCTCCCCGGACTCCGCATCGTGCATGCGAATGTGACCCCAATCGCCGACGGCGATTCGGCGGCAGTCCCGCGAGAGCGCGGCCGACACGGCTACAAAACGCGGCGGATGCGGCAGGTGGTACACGCCGGACGCAAAGAGCTCACGCAGTTCGATCGACTCGCTTTCCCACGAAAAGAGCCAGGACATCTTCGGCGCCGGGCAGAACTCAGGCGGCAGGCGCAGAACACCGGCGAGACTCAGCGACGTGTCGACCACCCTCGTCAGCCCGGTCGGGCCCGCCAGGAAGATCGCTTTGCCGTCGAGCCCCCAGATATGCCGCTCCGGCCGCCAGGATTCGGTCCAGGATGCGTCGGCAAGCACCTTTCGATCGGGCAGCGCTTCGATCTTGAAATCGGGAACGGTCCTGACCAGCCGCGACCAGTCAGGATCGAGGGCGATGCTGTAGGGTTGTCCGATGTCGGCGATCTGTTTGCCGGTCTCGACATCAAAGATGAGGCTGTCGATCCGCAGCCGCTTACCGTCCGGATGGAAGGCCGCCGAATGGTCAGTTCCACCCGTCCGACGGCCGACCAATTCCCTGCGAAACTCACCGGTGGCCGCGTCGAGGAGCCGGGCAACGCCGTCTCTGCCCGCCGGAACGACGACTTGGGTCCCGTCCGCCGAAAAATCCCCGCTCCATGCGCGGTGCGTCCACAGGCGCGTCCCGGTCCCGAGATCCCAGAGACTCACGCCCACGCCGGTTTCGATCATCAGCATTCGTCGGTTGTCGGGGCTGATCCTGGATTTGAACGGCGAGATGGAGCCCGAGACGCGAAATTGGTTGCGAATTCTGCCCAGCGCCGTTCCCGTCGAGACCGCCGCGCGCGAAGCCGGGATCGAGAGTTCCCAGATCGTCACCGTGTTGTCAACTCCGGTCGCGGCGAGGAGTGAGCCGTCGCGCGAGAGCGTCAGAAACGCGACCGGCGCGGGGTTTTGAAGCGTCGAAACGACAGGGCGCGACGCCCAGTTGAGATGGTCCCACTCCCAGCCCCGTAATGCGGCTGGCGCGGAGTGGACGTTCCGCTGGGCGAGCGTGAGATCGCCGTCCGCGTATGCGGCGATTGCGGCGGCGATGCTGGCGTTGTATGCGATTCGTTCCGCCTCGGCGCTCTTGGCTTCGGCGACGCGGCGCTGGTGCAGTTCTCCCAGGGCAAAATGCGTCGCCGCGACGACGCCCACGAGCAGCGCCGCGATCGTGCCGATCGTTCCCGCGGCCAGCGCCCGGTTCCGGCGGGCGAATTTTCGAATCTGGTAGAGCATGCTCGCGGGACGCGCCACGATCGGTTCATCGGCGAGGTAACGCCGCAGGTCCGCCCCCAGCTCGCTCGCGGACGAATACCGGCGGTCCCGGTCCTTTTCGAGTGCGCGGCCGACGATGATCTCGATGTCGCCGCGAAATCGCGAGTCAAGCGAGCCGAGGCGGGTCGGTTCCTCATCGCGGATGATCCGCGCCGCTTCCGGCAACGGCTGCTCCGAGAGCCGGTACGGCGGCGACCCGCCGACGAGCTCATACAGGAGCACGCCCAGCGAATAGACGTCCGAGCGCGCGTCGACCGCGCCGGGACGGGCTTCGACCTGCTCGGGGCTCATGTAGGCGAGCGTGCCGACAAGCTGACCCGCCTCGGTCTGAAGCGTGGCCGGCGAATCGCCCTCGGTAAGTCGTGCTACGCCGAAATCCAGCACCTTCGGCTGTGCCTGATCGTCGACCAGGATGTTCGCAGGCTTGAGATCGCGGTGAACGATCCCCCGGGAGTGGGCCCACCCGACCGCGTCACACAGCGCCGCAAACAGCCGCAGACGCTCGCGAAGCTCGAGGCGCTGCTCGCTGACGTATCGATCGATCGGCCGGCCGTGGATCAGTTCCATTGCCAGAAACGGAATCGG
The DNA here is from genome assembly GCA_045863555.1 of Planctomycetota bacterium. Lineage (GTDB taxonomy): Bacteria > Planctomycetota > Phycisphaerae > UBA1845 > Fen-1342 > JACRLV01. The sequence continues at coordinate 109,863 of BTUU01000019.1, forward strand.
CAGGCCCGGAATCTCGTGGACGCGCGCGTCGTCGAGTCCGCCTCTCGCCCGAACGATGGGCGCGACCCCGGCCTCGTAAATCTGAGCGATGCCCGGGTGTCGAAGCTGGCCCAGGGCGTGGGCCTCCCGGGTGAACCGGCGCTGCAGCTCATGTGAATCGCCGTCCGGACGGATCAATTTGATCGCCACGCAGCGCTGCGGCTGCTCCTGGCGGGCCTCGTACACCGCACCCATGGCTCCCGCACCCAGCGGCCGCAGAATCTCATAGCGGCCAATCCGGCAGCCCACCAGCGGATCCGGCCCGTGCGGCGGCGCGTCCGCATCGCGCGCGCCCGGCCCCGTGCGCTCCGAACTGCCGTCGATCAGCGCGTCGACCTCCCCCAGCAGGATCGGCATGTCGAGAATGCCTCCGCCGCGATGCGCTGCGAGCAGCGTCTCGACCCGCGATCGCAGCGCCTCGTCACCGTCGCAGCGGGAATCGAGCGCCGCACGTCGAAAGTCCGGACCCAGATCGAGCAGGTCCTGAAATACTGCCTGAGCCCGGTTTTCGAGGTCGGTATTCGTCATCGTGTTGTTGATCGGTTGGCGGCCGTTACACCACAATCAGTCGTCGCCGACTGATGCGTCGGCGCTGTGCATGCGGCCGTGAAGCCACGCCCGTGCGTATTCCCACTCGCGTTCGACGCTCCGTTTGCTCATCCCGAGCAGCGAGGCGATCACGTCGAGCGTGAGGCCCGCGAAATAGCGCAGATTGACGATTTTTGCGGTCTGCTCGCTGCGTTTTGACAGTTCGCCCAGCGCGTCATCAAGGGTGAGCAGGTCGTCGGCCGGAACCTCGGTCGAAATGGCGATGTGTTCCAGTTCGACGCGGAGGCGGTCGCCGCCCCGCTTGAACGCCGCCTTTCGCCGGGCGCTGTCGATCACGATGTGCCGGATCGCCTGAGCCGCGAGAGCAAAAAAATGCGCCCGATCATTGCACACGAGGTTCTCATGCTGGGCGAGCCGCAGCCACACCTCGTGGACCAGCGCGGTCGCCTGAAGCGTCTGGCCGGCGGGCAGCCGGCGCACCTCCGCCCGGGCGATACGCCGCAGCTCATCGTAAACCAC
>BTUU01000020.1:0-101610 GCA_045863555.1 Planctomycetota bacterium
CCCTCCCGCCACGCCAACGCCGATCGCAGCGGCGAAGTGCGAAAGTTGGGCTAGCATTTGATACCTCCGTAGTGCCTGCCGCCGATGGCCCTGATCTGCTCGTGCTCGATGACGCGCTCCGGAGACTCGCCGAAATGGACTCGACGAAAGCGAAAATTGTCGAACTCCGCTTTTTCGGCGGACTCTCTGTCGAAGAGACTGCCGCGGCCGCGAAGCTGTCCGCGGCGACGGTGAAGCGTGAATGGGCGCTCGCGAGGGCCTGGCTATTTCGCGAACTCTCGGAGGGCGATTCCACGGGTTTTTGAGACGCTGCGTCCTCGAATTGCGCAATTAACCGTTAGCGACACCGGCCGAGTGAGTCGGAATGAATGCCGAGCGCTGGCGACAAGTCGAGACAGCCTTTCAGGCCGCCGTCCGGACGAGCGGCCCGGAGCGCCTTGCCACACTCGATCAGGCCTGTGCCGGTGATGTCGAACTCCGGGCGGAGGTTGAGTCGCTTCTAATAGCGCATGACCGCTCGTCGAGCTTCATCGAGTCGCCCGCGTTCGAACTCGGGGCCCGCAGTCGCCGGCCTGCGGGGATGGAGCTGGAGCCCGGCGAGTGTGTCGGGCGCTACACCATCCGGCGATTGCTCGGCCGGGGCGGGATGGCCGTTGTCTACGAGGCAGAGCAAGAACACCCCCGTCGGAAAGTCGCGCTCAAGTTGCTGCGTCCCGGGCGCGGCGCCCCTGACCTGATCCGCCGCCTCGAACGGGAAGCGTCGCTCCTGGCCCGGCTCAACCACCCGGGCATCGCTCGAATCTTCGACGCCGGAACCACGGAAACTCCGTCGGGCGCGCAGCCGTTCCTGGCGATGGAAATCGTCGCGGGACAGCCCATCACCGCCTATGTTCGCGGTCGCGCGCTTTCGCTCCGTAAGCGGCTCGGGCTATTTGTCGAAACGTGCCGAGCCGTGCAGCATGCCCACGAGAAGGCCGTGCTCCATCGTGATTTGAAACCAGGGAACATCCTGGTCGGGGAGGATGGCCGGCCGCGGGTGCTCGATTTCGGGATTGCGAGGTCGATCGCGGGCGACGCGCAGACCGCGTCGGACGTAACCGAGCCCGGCCTGCTGATCGGCACGCTCGCTTACATGAGTCCGGAGCAGATTCACGGCGATCACCATCAACTCGACACGCGGTCTGACGTCTACGCACTCGGCGTGCTTCTTTTTGAACTGGTCACCGACCGACTCCCGTACGACCTGACCGGGCGGAGCATCGTCGAGGCCGGACGAATCATCCTTGAAACACGACCTCCTCCTGTCCGATCGTCGCGACGCGGGATGTTCGGCGATCTTGATACGATCGCGCAGAAGGCGCTGGAGAAGGACCGATCCCGGCGGTACTCGTCCGCGGACGCCCTCGCGGACGACATTCAGCGGCTGCTCGATCATCGTCCGATCCTCGCCCGGCCGCCGAGCCTGGGATACCAGACCCGTCTGTTTGTGCGGCGTCATCCGGCGATCACGGCAAGCGTGGTCGTGGGGGCGGTTTGTCTTCTCGGCGGCGCGCTGTCGACGACTGTCATGTGGCTGAAGGCGAAAACGGCTGCGGATTTGGCTATTCGCCAGAAGACCGACAAGGAGTTCATCAACGAGTTCCTGATCTCCGCTTTCCACTGGGCGGCGCCGGAAATCGGCGGTCGCGAGCAAACAGTACGGCAGCTTCTGGATGTCGCCGCCGCGAATCTCGAGAACCGACCGGGAACGAACCCGCACACGCAGGCGGACCTTCATTTCATCGTCGGAGATGCGTACGAGGCGCTAACGGTCGCCGCGAGCGCGAGAGATCACTTCAAGCGGGCACACGAATTGCGCGTAGCCCTACTGGGTGAGGACGACGCTGAGACGCTCGACGCCGAACGCCGATGGCTCCGTGCGCTGGGCGCTGCCGGCCAGGTGCGAGACAGCCTGGTGCGGTTGCGCGAACTGATGAACCGCTCTCAATCGACGCTGGGACCGCAGCATCCGGTAACAACCGCGGCGACGATTGATCTCGTGGAGCTGACAACGATTATCCCTGCGAGTCCTACTGATCGAGCACAGATGAGATCGCGCGCCCGGCAGATTAATGATCTCCTCAGTCTCGCCGAGTCTGCGTTGATGACATACGAGCAAACGCATGACAACGACGAAGACGCCACGGTGGCGGCTCGAAACGTCGTCGCCAGACTGTACGCAGACCTCCGCGACTTCGCGCGGGCCGCGGAATTGCTAGGTCAGAGCATTGCTGAGATCAGAACTCGCCCGAATCCGGACCCACGAACGCGTGCAATGCTCGCGGACTCGCTCGGCCGGCTCGCCGAGTGTCTGGTGAACGACCAGCGTGTCGAGGAGGCGGATGCGGCGATCACCGAGGCGATTGAGATCGACACCGAGTTGCGCGGGCCGGACCATGGGCAGACGTTGATGCACCGCGGTGAGCGATTGCGCATTCGGCGAGGGCAAGTGCCGCCGGACGAGGTCGAAGCTGAGCTGCGCGCGCTTCTCGCAGGTAAACGGGCCTTCTTTGGCGAACACCATCAGTCGACGGCCGGCGCTGCGATCGGCCTGGGGCAGTTCCTTGAACAGCAGGATCGGCTAGAGGAAGCTGTCGAGCAGTATAGCGAAGCGCATGAAATCGTCCGCGCCGTGAATGGAGCGATCAGTCGTGGACGGATGAACGTGCTGATGCGATCGCTCAGTCTGGTCACGGAGGAGCAGCGGGTTGACGCTCTCATCGCCGATGTTCATTGAACAGTGCGGGATGGCCTGGCTACCGAAGGAGAGGCGCTCCAGTTTCTCGTGACGTTTCTCCTGCCGAGAGAACTTCCGCTGACGGTCGAATTCACTCGCCACCTGGTTGAGCGCCCTGATGAGTTCTCGACCGTTTCCATCGATCAGCTCGCGGAGATCGTCGCGGACGCACTCGATACGACCAGCGGCGCAACTGAGCCCGTGGGAGTCAATTCCAAACTCGCGCTAATCGACCTCATTCTGGATCACCTCGAACCGGAATCTCGTAGCACAGTGCGGCTGGCGGCGATTCGACAAGGAATCGGGAGACCCGCCGCTGCGCGAAACCCCCGTCCTGAGGCTCCATGAACACGGACCGTTGGCAGCAGATTCGCAGTCATCTACCCCGTGGCGGAACGAGCTGCGATCCTCGATCGCGCCTGCGGCATCGACCTGGCGCTCCGGGCGGAGGTTGAGTCGCTTCTGCTTGCGCACGACCGCTCGTCGAGCTTCATCGAGTCGCCCGCGTTCGACGTCGGGGCCCGCAGTCGCCGGCCTGCGGGGATGGAGCTGGAGCCCGGCGAGCGCGTCGGGCGCTACACCATCCGGCGATTGCTCGGCCGGGGCGGGATGGCCGTTGTCAGCGGCTGCTCGGGGATGTAGTTGAAATCGAAGATTCGAAAATTACGGATGCGGCGGCTGGATTCGTCCAGGAGACGGTTCTGCTGCTCGATGAAATCGGTGATTCGCATGGCGCGTAAACTCCACTCCACGCATTAACCGTCAGCCATATTTAGACCTTTTGCCGATCTGCCAGTTCGCGACGCGCTCCTCCAGAAGTGAGAGCTCAAGCCGGAAGTTCGAGTGCGGCTCGGGCAGGTCGCGATCCAGAACGCGGTGGACCGTGCGGCTGAGGGCGAGGAAGGCGCTATAGAGAGACGATTTCGCCGGAGAGGTGGTCCCGGAACTGCAGCGGCGGAAGCCCGTGCCGGCTGCCCTGCTGCGTGAGCTCGTTCCACTCGAGAAATTTGGCGATGCGGTCGGCGACGCGATCCAGTTCCTGGAGCGCGCCGGGAATGTCAGGTTGAATGCGGGAGGGACGGGGACCGAGCTAATAAACCTGCCGGTCCGAAAATGACGCGCGAGCGCATGGATCAGGCGATCCTGGTCCGCCTACTTCAGACCATACCGAAGGGGTGCTTAACCCGTTGCCCAAGCAGCCAATTCCCGCTCGCCCGACAACCCTGTCGCCCCAGGCTCAGTCGCGCAATGCCGCTCCGCGCTCCGCGAGAAGTCCTTTCAGTGCAACCTTCTGCTCGGCCGGCAGAAAACAGGCGTCGATTGCGGCACGCGCAGCGCCCTCTACCAACGCCTGCTTCTCGAGCACACGCTGCGCCGTCTTCTTTGGAATCGCGCAGTACTCCGCGAATTCGAGCCAGGTTTTCCGAGTGAGCTTGGATGTCCTGCCGAGTACAGGCAGCGCCAGCGGATCATCCGGAATGACGAGCCGCGTGCTGACCAGGTCGCACGCCGGCGTCAGCCGCATGATGCCATGCGTGTCTGTGAATAGAGACAAGTTCTTCAGGTGCACGTCGCCGTTGCCCGTCCACCAGGCGAAGAGCAGCAGGCGGTAGAACTTCAGGGTTTCGATCAACGGCTCGGACGCGTAGTTCCGGAGCAGCCGCACACACAGTTCCGCCGATCCGTCATACTTGTCCTTGGGCGACTGCTCGGCGAGTTGGCAGAAGTCCTCCTGTCGCAGCTTGCGGCCGTCGGGCAGGCGATCGAACCGCCTTGAAATGAACGCCGGCGAGCCGTCGCGGAGTGCGACCAGACCGAACGGCGCCAGCTCGATTTCGACCAACTTCGCAAGGCACGTCGTGACATGTTCGTTTTCGGGCAGCGCCGGGAACGTCTCGGTCTGCGGCTTCAGGATGTAACGCCCACCGTCCGCAGCGACTTGGAGCGTCTCACGGTCCGTGGTCAGTGTGACAGAGATCTTCTTCTGCACGCCGGACAGCGACGAACGACCGACCATCGCGAGACCGGCGGTGTGGAGCTTGGCGAGACTGATGTCGAGCTGCGGCACTCTCGCCACGCCGAAGAGCGCCCGTAGACAAGCCACGTGATAGTCACGTTCCCGCACCGGCTTGAGGCAGATTCGACAGGCGTGGCTCACTCTTGCTGCTCCCTGCTCGCAGGAGCTTCAACCGGGACAATCTCGACGGCGCCGACACAGTCGGCGCAGGTAGCCAAGAGCAGTCCGAACGCGTCGTCCTTGGAAATCTTCAGCTTGCGGGTCGCCAGTTCCAGCAGCCAGCCTTCGGGCAGGAGGCTCTCGAAGTACGGGTGCAGCCCCTCCGTTACGTAGGGCTCGCCCCGCAGCGGCAGCGTCACGGACACCGGAACTGCATCCGCACGCGCGAGCCATTGCGCGGCATAGGCGAACGTGACCTGCCGGCCGGCTTCGACGAGTGTGCCGACCGGCTGGCCGTCGAGGCGCACGATGGCCCTACGCGTTTTCATGGACTCGGTCCGTCCGCGGCGCATCCACCACGCCGAGCATCTTTCCGAATACGGCGAGCACGCGGTTCACGGCGTCGAGGCGGACGGACGACTTTCCGCGTTCGAGTTCGGATACAAAGCGCGTGCCGACGCCGGCGAGTTCGCCGAGCTCGCGTTGCGACAGGTTGCTCGCCTTGCGTCGCGTGCGAACGAATAGACCAAGGTCGCTCTGCGCGTCAGGCCGCCCGGGAAGCTGCTTGGGCATCAATCAATCCCGATCGGGACAAAACTCCGTCACCGATGACAGCGTAGCTGCGCGAAGAACCGGCGTCAATCTCAATGTTACCGATCGGGAATAATTCAGAATGAGATGAGCGTGCACGGTTATCGGTGCCAGAATTCACACCCCCCGAACTGTCGGGGTTATCGGCGGGGGATTCTCAGAATGTCGAGATTTCTCGACTGAATCGACCGTTTGCAAAACCCATCCGGTCGGCCGCGGCCGACGCTGCAAGCAGTCTGACCTTCCGCCGGCCTTCAGACTCGTCGGTCGGCATGCCGGCGGCATCCGAGATCGCGCCACCTCGTGGGTTCCGCGCGCGAATGGTACCGGTGCGTGTAGCGACCGAATGAAATTCAACGGGCGCGAAAAACGCCGGACGCGGGTCGCGGATTGCGTTCCCGTTCGGGAACTAAGTCAGCCCAGGACTTGGCCGAATGCGGAGGGGGCCGCAGCCGCTCTCGCGCGGACGATCCCGGCTGTTTCAGATGGCCTCGCACCGCCGGCTATGGCGTCCCGGTATCACCGACTGGCTGGTCGTCATTTATGCTCTTGCCGTCTGTCGGCGAGAGATAGTGCGTCACCTGGCGCGTACGCCACTTCTGTCCGTCGAACGTGGTATAGCTTGCGGTCGACTTGTAGAAATCGATCTTGCGCAGCACGGGCGCCAGTTTCATGAACATGCCGGCGATCTTCGTCAGCACGGTCCGCGCGTGTGGATCGGGCACGAAGGACCCCATCACGCCCGTGATCATCGAGGCGATGCCCATGCCTTCGGCCAGCTCTTCGCCAAGCCGACGCTGGTCGGTCAGGGAAACGTTCGTGAAGGGCCCCGAGGGGATGACCGTTTCGGCCATGAGGCGTGCATTCTTGCGGATTCCCGGGTGCTTGCCCCGCGCCGTTTCCAGGCACAGCGCCGCTGCGTCGGCCGAACTGGCGAGAACCAGGTGGCCCTCGGCGACGCCCCAGACCGCCGGCTGCGACATCATCGCGAACTGCACGCTCTGGAATCCCGGCAGCTGCTCGTGCTCCAGCGGCTCGGTGCGCAGCGAGGAGATGACAGCGAGCGGCGCCAGGCTCGGATTATTGCCGACGACCTCCGGCAGCTTGGCCACCACGAACTCGATGGCCGCGCCGACCTTTTCGCGGGCGATCTGCTCGTCTGTGACCTTGAGCAGCCATGCCGAGCCGCGGGCGTCCGCCAGGTCGACGCTGATGAAGCTCCCCTCCATCCAACCCACGACATCCTGCTGGACGTCGACACCGATCTGCTCCTGCAGGTCCGCCCACCTGGCCAGCAGCGCCTCGCCCGGCGGGCCGATCTCGCGAACCGAATTCTCAAGAAACTGGTACAGGGCTCGCGGATCGATGCCGCTGGACACGGAGAACGACGCGGTCTCCTGCGGGAGAAACCGATCAAACTCCGTCAGCGGCTTGTTGCCGGCGATGACCGGGTAAATCGGCCGGCGCTGCGCGTCCGGCACCAGGATCACCAACGTCTCGGTCCAGGTCGCGTGGCCGTCGGTGGTCTCGACACTGGCGATAACGTCGATGATTCCCGCGGTGTCGGCGAGCTTGTCGACCGTCAGTCTGACCGAGGCCGTCCAGTCACCAACCTTCTCCGACGTCTGCTGGGCCGCCTTGTTGCGGGCCAGCGTCAGTGCGGCCTGATAGCGCGGGTCGTCGCGCACCGCCGCCAGATCGGCATCCTTGGAGATTTGCCGGGGAGCGAAGTAGCCGCATTCCACCGCAACCCCGAGAAACTCGAGGGCCTTGTCCCGGTGACCCAGGAGGGCGTGGAAACAGGCCAGGTTGTACAAGACGTGCGAGTCCTTCGGCGCGACTGCGTAGGCCTGTTCGGCCAACTTCAACGCCTGCTCATAGTCCTTGGCATGGTACGCCTGCTGGGCCTGCCGCGTCAGCGTCGAGGCTTCCCCGGTCTCCGCGAAGTTGATGATGGTGTCCTGCACCGCGTACAACTTCGCCTGTTCGATGGCCCTCGCCAGCGCCGCCCGGTAGCGGGCCTCGTCGCGCAGGCTGTCCAGATCGACGTCGCTGGCGATCTTCGTTGGGGCGTAAAAGCCGCCATCCACCGCTTTTTCCAGCCAATCCAGAGCCGCATCCTTGTTGCCCGCCAGGGAGTTGAAGCAGGCCAGGTTGTACAACGCGATCGCGTTCTTCGGCTCGACGCTCTGGAATTTCTCGGTCAGGGCCAGCGCCTGTTTGATGTCGCCGCGCTGGTACGCGGCCAACGCTTGAGCGTTGAGCTTGCTGCCCTGGGGGCTGGCGGCCGTATTCAAATAAATGTCGCCGGGCGCGGCGGCGATTTCAACCAATGAGCGCAGCACACCCAGAAGCGGATTGAGGAACGCCTGGAGGTCGAAGAACGTCATGCTGTCTTCGGCAGGAGGCAGTTGCGCAAAGGCCGCGGTGAAGCGCGGCTCAGTTGCCAACGCAGGCTTCGTGCCCGTCCCCGCCATTAGACCCAGGACGTCTTCGAATAGGCCGCCGCGCAGGGCGACGATGATGACGTCTTCCCGCAGCGCGACAGACAGCGGCAGTTCCGGCGCCCCGGGCACCAGCGCCAGCAGATTCAGGCTCGCGACCCGCGCGCCCGACCGCTCGAACCTGGCGACGGCTATCGCCTCGCTGCCCGTGGCTTGGTTGATTTCCTCCGCGATCGCCTCCAGGATCGCGACCAAGCCTGCGAAATTCTGCGCGACTCCCTGGCCGCTGCCGCGGAACAGCCAGACCATGTCCGGCATGAAGATCGGAGGACGCGCTCCGCTCAGAGACGCGGGCGCGGGGAGACGCTCGGCGAACGCGAACTCGCGCCCGGCAAGTTGACGCCAGTCGACACCGGCGAGTAGCTGATTGGCTCGCTCCTTCAGTCGTTCGGCTCGGGCCGCCGACTTGGGGCTGAGCACCGAGCCGATCAGTTCCAGAGCATCCTGACCGATACCGCTCTTGTCCAGGGCGGCGAACACCTCGTTCCAATATTCCTCGAGAAACTGCCGTTCGGGGTTGTGCTGCTCCGCGACGTACACGAATACGTCATTCGGCACGTACCGAGCCAGGGTGAACCCCTCCGCCGAAACCAGCGGTAAAGCGGCAGGCCGGGCCAGCGAAGCTGCAGGCTCGCTCAACCGCAACGTGGCTGACAGGCTCAGGCCGATGATGGTGACCGCACCGATGATCCACTTGCTTGAGTTCATGTCGCAGCTCCTGATCCGTCGCGCGCCGTGCGCCGTCTGATGCCCGTCGCGGCACCCAACGCGAAGTGCGCAGCGCTCGCGAAGGTAAGCGTGGTGCACCCCGCCTCGCCGTCGCGGAGCCCGGTTGCCCACGCCCTCCACACACACTCATGCGCCGCCGCCGCGTCCCGCGCCTCAGAAATTCCTGCCGCGCGCGTCCGGCCGGCCGGCCGAGTCGCTCAGTTTTCCTCTCCAGCTTCCCTGAGCGCAGCCTGCAACCGCGGGTGCCATTCGGCGGCCTGGTCCGATTTGCCTGCGGATTCATAGAACTCCACGAGGCGTTTGATGGCCTGGTAACGATTGGCCGCCGGACTCAGACGGTTGTCGACCAGGGCCACGCAGGCCGCGTGCAGGAGCGGCTCGGCTTCCGCGTACATGCCCTCGGCGGCCAGCGCCGCGCCCAGACGGCTGCGGGTGTCGGCTAGCAGCCAGTGGCCCGGCGCGAGCGATTTCTCTCTGGTGGCCAGGAGCCCGCGCAGAATCGCCGCGGCTTCGTCAACGCGGCCCTCGCGGACCAGTGTTTCGCTCTGCGCGATGACGGACGCATCCGGCACAGACTCCCCGATCAATGATCCCAGCAAGCGCGAGCCCAGATCGTTCCACGTGACGCGCGCCGCCTCGGCGAGGTTCCCCTTGGCCAGCAGATACTCTGCAAGCTTGGCTTCGAGGTCGGCGCGGTTGTAGGCTCCGGTGCTGCGCGCACGGTCCACCGCGCGCCGTTGAGTCTCGATAGCCTCGTCGACATTCCCGGCCATTCGCTGCGCCAGCGCCAACGTTTCAAGCACATCAACGTCCTGGCCGCCCGGCAGCGCCGCGGCCCGCTCGGCAGCCGACAGGGCCGCGGGGGAATCGCGCAGCTCAACCGGCTCACAATGCAGCAGTTCCCAGGCGTACGCGTGCAGCGCCGCTGCGTCGGCGTCGGGCCGCTCAGCGGCGCGTCGCAGCCGGGCCAGCCGTTCGGCGATCAGCGGTCGAATCTCTGCGCTCTTCCCCTGGACCTGCAGAATGCGGAGCAGGTCGTTCATGGATATGACCGTGCGCGGATGATCGGGGCCGAGGATCTGGCGATCGGTGTCGAACGCGCGGCGGTACAGCGGTTCGGCCTGGGCCCACGCGCGCTGGTCCTCGAGCAGCTGCCCCAGATTGCTGTACGCCACGGCGGTGGCCGGATGGTCTTCGCCCAGCACGCGCCGGCTCAGCTCGAGCGCGCGGCGCAGGAGCGGCTCCGCCTCCGCGAGTTTTCCCTGGGCCCGGCAGACCGCGCCCAGATGCCCCAGGGACTCGATCGTATCGGGATGCTCCTCACCCAGCGTTCGGCGCTGCGTTTCCAGCGTTTGACGATGAATCGCTTCCGCCTCCGCAAACCGCCGCGGCCCCCACAGGGCAAGCGCAAGTTCTTTCGACGTCTTGAGAGTATCGGGGTGCTCCGCGCCGAGCACGCGGCGCTGCGCGTCGGCTGTCCTGCGCAACAGCAGTTCCGCGTCTGCAAAGTGACCCTGGACGCGCAGCAGGCCGGCCAGTGCCCGGCTCACCCGCAGCGTCTCGCGATGCTCCTCCCCGAGCAGGCGACCCTGTATGGCGTGCGCCGCCCGCAGGTGGGCTTCCGCGGCCGGGTACAGCCCAAGGGCCGCATAGGTCTCACCCAGCGTCGTGCGCACGCTGGCCTCCACTTCCGCCTGGCCGGCGAATGCGCCGGCGGCGATCTTCCCAGCGGCCTCATCCAGCACGTAGCGGACGGAGACCTCGCGCCCCAGCGCCCTGCTGGGGTCCACGGAGCTGAGCATCTCCTGCAGAAAATCGCAGACCGTAGCGGACCGGGCGGCCTGGTTGCGGGCTTCCTCGGCCCGCGCATCGGCAAGGGTGCGCTGCTCATGCTCGCGCGCGCGGGCCTGGCGGGCCAGGTCACGCTCGGTCTCCGCGGTCTGCTGGGCCTGGTGGGCTTGAAGCAGCCCGAGGGTCGCCAACACCAGGCCGATCAGCAGGGCCATCAGCGTGACCGAGCCGGTCAGCACGGCGAATCGGTGTCGCCATGCGAACTTCCGCAGCCGATAGGCGGCGCTCGGGGGGCCGGCGACCACCGGCTCGTGACGCAGGTACCGCTCGATGTCATCGGCCAGGTCCTTCGCGGTTGCGTAGCGGCGCGTCCGGTCCTTTTCGATCGCCCGCATGACGACCCAGTCCAAGTCGCCGCGGAGCAACTTACCCAGCGAGGCCAGCTCGAAACGCGGGCGCGCGAGTCGGTCCGTGCCGTCGGCGGCCAGGGTTTGAACCCGGGTCGATGGTTTCGGCGGCTCGACCTCGCGCAGAATCCGCCTGATCTCATCGAACGGCGCGTGATGCAGCGTCGCGCGGTCAATGGGCGTGACGCCGGTCAACAGTTCATAGAGCATCACGCCAAGCGAGTACACGTCGGTGCGGGTGTCCACGTCGAGCCCGGCGTCGAACTGGTCCGGACTCATGTATTCGGGCGTGCCGATGAACTGGTGCGCGCTGGTGTATAGCGTCTTGGCGGTGAGGCGCTGGCTGGTCGCTTTGGCAATCCCGAAGTCGATCACCTTGGCCACCGGCTGGCCGTCCTGCAAAGTCACCAGCACGTTGTTCGGCTTGAGGTCGCGGTGGATGATGCCCTTCAGATGCGCGTGCTGCACGGCGTGGCAGACCGGGATGAACAGCCTCAGGCGCTCGGCGGTGTTGAGCTTATGGCCTTCACAATACTCCGTGATACGGGTGCCCCGGACCAACTCCATGACGAAGTAAGGCCGGCCGGCCTCGGTTGCCCCAGCGTCCAGCACCCGGGCGATGTTGGGATGATCCATCAGCGCCAGCGCCTGACGCTCTGCTTCAAACCGCGAGATGACCTCGCGCGTATCCATACCAAGCTTGATGATCTTGAGTGCGACCCGGCGGTGTACCGGCTCCTCTTGTTCGGCCAGGTAGACGACGCCGAACCCTCCTTCACCGATCTCCTCGAGGACCTTGTAGCGCCCGATCATGGTGCCGAATATCTGCGCCGGCCCCGGGCTTGCGACCGTCGCCTGCAGGTCGACCGCCGGAACGTCCAGAAATGACCCCAGCCGGCTCTGCCGGCGCAATAGACCCTCGACGTGTGACCGAAGGGACGCGTCCGCGCCGCAGGCTTCGTCGAGGTACGCCATCTGCTCCGCCCAAGAGTCCTTATCCAGCGCCGCGCTGAAAAGCGCTTCGAGCCGTTCGTGTTCAGCAGTGGCCACGACATTCGTCCTCTCGACCACGACGACGAGCCGACCCGGCACCTGCTGACCCACGCGTGGCCCTCTGGGTAGCCATGCGCCGTGCGGGCTGAAAGCGCCTCACATCGGGCGGGGGGTCACGCCGGTTCGTCGCCCTTGATGATTTCATAGTGGAGCCACGCGCGGGCAAACGTCCAGTAGCGGTCGGCCGTCGCACGCGAGATTCCGACCATCCGTCCCGCCTCCTCAACGGTCAGCCCGGCGAAGTAACGCAGCTTTACGAGATCGGCCTTGACGGGATCTTCGCGGGCGAGCTTGTCGAGCGATTCATCCAGCGCGACAATGTCCAGCGCATCCGGCGCAATGATCGCGTCGGTTTCGTTAATCTCACGCACCGGGCGGCCGCCGCCGTGCTTCAGGCGGGCTTTGCGCCGCGCGGCCTCGACCAGAATACGCCTCATCGCCTCTGCGGCAGCCCCAAAGAAATGGGCTCGGTTCTCCCACGGGGCGTCCCCGTGCCCCATGAGCCGCAGATAGGCCTCATGCACGAGCGCCGTTGCCTGGAGAGTCCGCCCGGGGCGTTCCTGCCCCAGCTTCCTGGCGGCCAGCCTTCGCAGCTCGTCGTATACTGCTACCAGCAGCTGGTCGGTGGCCTCCCGACCGCCACGTTTCACTTCCTCGAGCAGATGCGTTACGTCGGTCATCGGCTGTCCGCGATTGCGCCGTGCCGGCCTGCCAGCAAACTCGAACTCAGAGTTTGCTCCATCCGCGGCGGCCATGCAACCCAGCGTTTCATCGGCTCAACGAACGGAATGCGCAACTCCTCACTTTGCCGGTGGATGCATTGTAAGCGTCCAGTAGACCCCAGGCGGCGTTGCTCGGGCACGATGAAAGCGCGCGATTCGGGGGAGACAGATCAGGTTGTGGCGGGGCGGTTGGAAGCAGTTCGACGAGTCGGCTGACGGGGTGAGCGGCGATCCGGAGAGCCTGACGCAGACGCTGGTGGCGGTGCAGATGAACCTGATGCAGGCGGGCAGCGAGAGCGAGATGCGCGGTCTGGCGACCGACAGCGGGTATCACGAGAACGAAATGCTGGCGCAGTGTGCTGCGTGGGGCATTCGCACGTACATCAGCGAGAAAGATGAGTCGCAGTCGCGCGTCTGGGGCGACAAGCCCGCGGAGCAGGAGCGGGCCTTCCGCAACAACCGTCGCCGAATTCATGGGCGCCGGGGGCGACGACTCCAGCGGCTCCGGCGCGTGCTCTGCGAACGCAGCTTCGCGCACACGTGCGAGACCGGCGCGGGTCGGCGGAGCTGGTTACGGGCTGGAGAACGTCGCCAAGCGCTACGTGATTCACGCGGCGGCGCACAACCTGGGCGTGCTCCTGCGGAAGCTGTTCGGGGTCGGCACGCCGCGAAGCCTGCAGGATCGGGCCGCGACGGCCTGCGCGGCGCTGTTGGCCATCGCAAATGATCTGTGGCGCGGGTTGGTCATCCACACCGCGCAGCTTCACCGCCGGAACCGGAGACCGAAGCTCTACATGCCCGATCCGCGGCAACTGGCGGCTGCGTAGCAAAGCGGCGGTTCTTCAACGGGCTGCTATGTGCCCGCGGGCTTGAACCGGAAGACGCGCGCGTCACGTTCACGGCGCAGCCGGATGGTGGCCAGCAGCGTCCGGTGCGGTCGGAACACCTTGGCGATCTGGTCGGGCTTCAGCCGAATCGCGCCGATGTCGCGATCGCTGAAGGTGCGAAACCCCACCGGGGCATCGACATTCAGGCTGGGATGGGCGGTGAGGCTGACGCTCAGCGCTTCGTGCAGCTTGTCGATCGTCTTCGCCAGCCGGCCGCAATCCACGTACAGGCTGCGATAGGATGCGTCATCCGAAAAAACGTGCACGTTCTTGAGCGCCGTGGTGTGGAAGAGCTTGGCGATGATCCCGCGGTCGTCGTCCTCCTCGAAGAATTCGATAAGGTAATCCGGCACGCCGTGTTCCTCGTGATCGATGACGCGGACGACGGTGTTCTGGAATCCCTCTGGGGTGCCCGTGCGGCCCTTGGTCTGATCGGCCGTGTCGCGCGCGAGCTGGGCGCACCACGCATCGAACCCGGTGTCGGCAACATCCAGCGCGGCGATGATCCGGTCGAGCAGACCCTGGTCGGCCTGGCTGCGCAGCTTCGATTCGTTGAGCGTGATGCTCCCGTGGTTGTGGCCGGGCATGATCGCGAACGCGGTCTTCCCGCCGGACTCCTTCAGCTCGAACGTGGGCTTCATCGGGTCGTCGGCAAAGTTTACATGAAGCGCGGCGCAGTTGAGATTCGCTGTCGAGAGGCGGACGGTACCGTCCGAGCCGTCCTCGTTCGCGATTGCGCGGATGCCCGAGTAGCCCTGATCGCCGACAAGGACCGTGCAGAGAATCCCGCCCGATCCGTAGGCCGACGCCCATGGCCCGAAGCGGTCACGCAACGCCAGGTTCCACGAGTACGAACTCGCGAGTTCCAGCCCCTTGAGAATCCGCTCGCCGGTCTGAAACGTCCCTTCGTCGTTGGTGAAGCCCTTCACAACACGGCCGATGAACGAGCGGCCTTTGTGGGCTAACGGGGAGCCGAAGTTCGCGGGGGCGAGCATGACGAGGTTTTTCACCGGGGCGGTCGCCGGTTTGAACGTCCGACTGAGCCAGTCCCGAATCACCAGGCCGCCGGTCGAATGGACGATCGCGTCCACTGATCCCTGCCGGCGCGGGAACCCGTGATCTAACCACGCGCGGTCGAGCGCGGCGACCAGATCGTCAAACGTGACGAAGTCGCTCATCGACACGTAGTCGCCGAGGGCGATCACCTTCACGTCGACATTCCGCCGCGCGGCGATGGCCGCCGCGAGCGTCCGAAAGGAGTTCGAGGTATCGCTCCACCCATGGATGATGGCCAAGGGGCGTGCCATGAGGTTTCTCCTCGCTAAGGTTCGATCGGGAACGTTCCGTCGTTGATGTTCAGCCCCGGCATCACGATGTAGTAGTTCCCCGCCGCGCCGTCCACGACGACAGTAATTGTCCCCGTGGCCCCCTCCGCATCCTCGAGTTCATCGTCTTCGTGGAACGAGTCGTCACCGACGAACCTGGGATCAGGATGATGGGCTCGCGAATCGAGGTTGCAGTTCGTCTGGAAGAACGCGCTATGCACGTCAGTGATCAGGCGGTTTGCGACATCCGCCGAGGGGTGGCCGTGCCGCGCTCCGTTGGACGCGATGGAGACCTCCGGATCGAGTTTCTTCACGAAGTCGAGATCGGAGGACGTCGCCCGGCTGCCGTGGTGATTTACGTGATAGACGTCGCAGTTGCGGATGCAGTTGGCCAGGGACGTCTCCGGCTTGAACGTCAGGTCGCCGCCGGTGAAATAGTCGAATCCTCGCCACGAGATGATCAACGCAATCGAGTTCGGGTTGTCCTCGTCGGGCGGTGATGCCGCAATGGACGGATCGCAATCGGTCGCCTGGTTGACCGCCACGCAATCAACCGTGACGCCGCCCGAGAACGTCTCCAGGTAGTCGAGCGTCATGAGCCGTCGATCGACGCCCGGTTGGCTGACGAGCCGCTGGTACTTGCGCTTGTGCGACTTCTTGATGTTGTCGCCGTGGTCGTACACCACCTGCGAAAGCGGGATGATCTCGTCGGCATCGCCGAAGTGATCGAAATCGTAGTGGGTGATGAAAAATCGCGTGATCGGCTTGCCGAGACTCGCGACGTCGTACGCCGCCAGCACCCCGAAAATGCGGTCGGAGTCATCCTCGCCCGTGTCGATGAGCAGGATGTCGCGCTGGCCGTCCTCCTCGGGACAGATGATCAACGTCGCGTCACCGACTTCGACATCGATCACCACGATCTGGAGCGCGTCGCGTCGCGCTAACAGCGAGGCGGCCGTTGGAGGGCCGGTGCCCGGATCGGCCGGCGCGCCGGCGACTTCGATGAAATTGCCCTTGTACGACCATCCGACTCGGCCGTCGGGAACCTGGATCTTCCAGTAGCGCGGTGCCGACCCGAGCACGGCGACCTGTGTGCCCGCTGGAAGCGGATCACCTACGAGGGACGCATCGCCGGTCGGGGCGTTCTTGATGATGGCGGTGCGCTCCGGTTTGACCTCCAGCGTCTGGGAAGCGCAGCCGAGCGAGAGGACGGAGAGCCACAAGGCGATCAACGCGTTGAGATTCATGGCATACTCCAGAAGTGGCCAGACGGAGCATATCCGCATGCTCGAATCAAAAACTACCGGGTGAATACCTGAATCTTGAGAACCCACCAGTCAGGGGCGCGGTGCTCCGTCGTCACCCTTCGCCTCCCCGATCAGAGTCCGTAAGTCTGGCGTCGCGCATGGATTTCCGATCTTGTTCGGATACTTGCCCGGCACTGTCCGCCCTTCGCGAAATATCGGATAACGCCTTTGCAATCAGCGCTCGTCCTCCGTAGCCGCCCGCGACCGCGAGCCCGCTGATCTTGACGAAGGTCCAGAATTCGGCCGGAACCCTCGGAGACTTGGAAGGGTCGTAGTCGAACTTGCCCGGAACGACGAGAAAGGCGATGAACGCGCCGGCGATTCCGAACCAAATGTCGGCGAGGAATCCGGGATCGAGCGTATATGGTGAATCGTGACTGAAACTCGGAATAACGACGCTTCGCTCACGCATGCTGAAGAGGAGACCGCCGAGCGCTCCGGGAAACGCGATCAACAGAACTGCACTCTGCAAGAAGCTCCGTGTTTCCGTCTGCTGAATCACCAGATGCGTCACGTAAACCAGCCCGCCGAGGGCGATCGAGCCTGAGAGGGTTCGCCAACCGAGTACTACCCAGCCCACGCGACGGTCTTGATCTCGCTCTGAAGGGGTCATCTCGACGTCCGTCCGACTCATGAATCGCGTTTTCAAAATCAACAAATCGACGACTGCGTCAGCGTCGCCGTGCCTATTGCCGGTGACGCTGACGCGGTGATTCGTGGCCTAGACATCCAACATCAGCTTGTATTTGAACGTGTTTGCCACGGACTTTCCGTCAAGGTGGATCGAAATCCACCGATCCTCGATGCCCTTGAGCGGAATCGTGCGCTGTTCATTCTTGTCGCGCTTGTCATCCTTGTCCTCATTCACGACGATATCGACGAGCTTCTTGTGCTCCGTGTCCGCGTTGAACGCACACACGGTCACGGAAACCTTGCCCTTGCCGCCCTGCTCGCTCAACCGAAGCGTCGCGGTGTCGCGATTCATCGGAGCCGCGGTGAGAAACAGCCGTTCGCCCGTACTGACGATCGTGCCGCTCTCCCAGGTATCAAGGCGGAGCAGTCGCGGCCCAATCGTCAACCCGCTCGTTCTTCCGATTACACCGGCATAGGCGCTCTCCGCCTTTCGAATGGCGTCTTCAACCTTGTCCGCCGCTTCGAGGGCTTCCTGAATCGTCTTGAGCGCCGCCTGGGGATTGGACGTCGCGATACCGACCGCTACGCCGGCGGCGACACAACCCAATTTTTTTGCGATCTCGCCGTACTCATTCCAGAGATTCACCACTGCTTTCGTCGCGCTGTCGCATGACGCCATTTCGAAACTCCTTGTACTTGTATTCTTGGCAACCCGAGGCGGACCAGTCCGAATGGCCGCCATCGCCGCGCGCCCGCCAACTGCGCAGGTCCAAGCTGCGCCGTGGTCCACCTAGACCACGCTGGAGCCGGTCGGTATGCTCTGTTCTTGCGAACGCCGAACATGGGTCGCCCGTACCTGCCCTTAACTCGCGATCGGCTGACAGCAGGGCTCACGAAAAATCCGACGTTCCGAAGGTTTTTGCGGGTGCAAGATGAATCATCCAGGGGAGTTCGAGCCCGGCGGCAATCCGATCGACGACGCCCGGGTCCTCAGTGATTTGAACATGCTCTTGCCCTCCGCCTACGACGAATTGCGAGCCGTTGCAGGCGCGATTCTTCGGCAGCGCCGCCCCGTCGACTCCACCCGAACGACTTCGTTAGTACACGATGCCTATGTCCGACTTGCCGCACGCGGACTACAGGTGAAGGACCGTTCGCACTTTCTCTGCCTCGCGTCAAAGGCGATGCGCCGTGCGCTGATTGACAAGGCGCGGCGCGTCTGCGCAGCCAAACGAGGCGGGGGAAAGGCAGCGGTTTCTCTGGAGGAACCTGTCGCCCCTTCAGTTGACGGCGTCGCGCTCCTCGCGATGAACGACGCGCTGGTGAAGTTCGCGGCCATCGATCCGCGCAAGAGCCGAATCGTCGAGATGAGGTATTTCGGCGGTCTTTCAATCGAAGAGACTGCTGAGGCGATCGGGTTGTCCGAGGCTACCGTCAAGCGCGAATGGACGTTGGCCCGGGCGTGGCTGTTGCGAGAGCTCGACCGAGAGAACCCTAGGTCTGAATGAGCCTCCGGCAACATGTCTCATCGGAGAAACGCCTTGGACCAAGAGCGCTGGCGTCGAATCGACGAGCTGTTTCACGCGATCGTTGACCTCGATGGCAAGGACCGACAATCGCTCCTTGAACGTCACTGTGGGGCGGATGAATCACTTCGGTCGGAGGTGGAATCCCTGCTCGCCGCCCACGTGAAGCCGAGGGAGCGCGAGCGTGAGTTCGACCATCCGCTCATCCTCGGCGGTTTTACGATCAAAAGTGTCCTGGGACAAGGCGGCATGGGTGTCGTCTACGAAGCCGAGCAGGATAACCCGCGCCGGATCGTGGCGCTGAAGGTGATGCGACGCTTTCCCTGGCTTGACGACGTCGCGGCTCAACTATTCGCGCGAGAGATTCAGGCGTTGGCAAGGCTCCAGCACCCCGGAATTGCCGCGATCTACTCGGCGGGAGCCACGGAGGAAGGCTGGTACTACTTCGCGATGGAGCGGGTTATCGGTTCGGAGCTTATCGCGCATGCCGCTCGATTCGGCCTCTCAATCCGCGACAAACTCCATCTTTTTTCCCGAATCTGCGACGCCGTTCAATACGCACACCAGCGCGGCGTCATTCATCGGGATCTCAAACCGTCAAACGTAATGGTCCCTTTGGTACGGGACGCCGATCACGACGAGGAATCTCCGGACGATTCCGCCGAACAACATCGCCCTGCGGATTGCGTGCCGAAGATACTCGACTTTGGCCTGGCGAAACTCCTGGATATGGACGCTGGACAAACTCGTCTGACCATGAGTGGTACGTTCCGAGGAACGCTCGCCTACGCGAGCCCCGAGCAGGTGCGCGACTTCGGGGGTGAAGTCGACGTGCGTAGCGACGTTTACTCGCTCGGCGTCATTCTCTACGAGCTGCTGACCGGACGACTCCCAGTCCCGATTCGCGATCGCCAGCTGGCCGATGCCATTCGGTTGGTCCAGGAACACGAGCCCGAGCCGATCGGTCGCTTGGACCGATCTTTACGAGGCGATGTTGAGACGATTCTGTCGAAAGCGCTCGCGAAAGAGCGCGCGAACCGGTATCAGAGTGCCGGCGCGCTCGCTGATGACCTTCGGAATTTTCTGGCAGGGAAGCCGATCGAGGCGAGACCGGCGCAGCTGGGCTATCTGCTCCGAAAGTGGCTTTCTCGTAACTACGTTGCCGCAATCACCTACTCTCTGGGCTTCGCACTCATCGTCGCTTGTTCGTCAATCCTGCTTCAGCAGGCTTGGTCGCGCGAGGAAATCGACCGCCGAGAGAGGGTTGCCATTCTACAGTCAGCAAAGTCACGACGGGAAGACCTTGACCTCGTAGGGAGCGCTGCGGCGAACGCTGCGCGCGAGGTGTGGCGCCGGATCGAATCCGGCGATGCGAGCGAAGCGGAAATTGACGCACTCGCCGGCGCGAGCTTCGAATTCGAGTATGCCGAATCGCGCATCTACGATGTCCTGTCTCACACCGAAGAGGATGGGACACTGGTTTTTCATTATTCGACAAGCGTGTACGGATGTCCGGACGGCCTTGGATTCAAATTCGAACCGCAATTCATAGTGGATGGCATACCGGTTGCAAAGGTCGGCGGCATTCCTCGTTCAGAAACGCGACGGCTGTCCAGTGCCATTCTGCTGCCACCGGTGCCGGTCGGCTTGCACACAATCAACGTTCGATTGAACCTCACCCCGTATTCGCGGGTTATTCACGTTGATGGGTCGAGAGAGAGAGTCGCGATCGCATCGCCGGTGACTCTTACCGCACCGACGTTCGAGTTCGCCGCGGTGTCCGGACACCCATCCGACTATCCGACGATGATTCCAATTCCCCCGTATCAAGAGACGTTCTCCGCCGAGTTCAGAGTAGAAAGTGCCTGCCTTTCGCAGGAAGGAGCGCAACCACGTCAAACACCGCCTAAGGACATCCTGCGTGTGGCGGTCTCTTTTCCCCCGCCGCCGTTGGAGCTTGCACTAGAAATCTCGATCCGTGGAGGCCAAGGTTTCCACACCTCGACTGAGATGTTTGTGCTACCCTCGTCTGGGGATCACCCTCCTGTGCTCGTATACAACAACATTAGAGATGAAGCGAGAATTGAGGGAGACCGTTTCTTGGCCGTCGCGCGCATCCCGGTCGCCGTCATCCTGTGTTCTGCGAACCCCGAGACGCTCGTCAATCTGCCACTCTGGGTTGAGTGCACATCGACGCGTGTGGCCGCTCGCAACGCGCGATTCGAACGGTTCCTTGACGTCGCCGGTTCCGGATCCACGCTCGTCGGCGACGATCGCCCGGACCTGTACCGTCAGGCAGGCGCTGTCGCGTATCCGCTGCTCGCGGAATTCTCATCCGCGGCGGAGATTTCCAAGCAATTGAACTCGCTTACTCTCTTACCGGCCGCAGGTGCTATCGCAACGGACCTTGTACAGCACTATTGCACACCGGACATGCTTCAGTATCAGGCCTGGTTGGTTGCAAGCACGCCGGGCGCGACGGCCACCGAGTATGCGCGCGCTTTGGCGCGAGCTCAGGAAGCCGCGAGACAGGACGGCGGTGATCACGCAATTCAACATAGCCTTGGTGCTGCATTGTATCGTGTCGGCAAGTATGGTCCGGCGATTTCGGCGCTCTCCCGGTCACTCGAGTTGAGCGAAAGAAACAAGGCGTCGAAATTGTCCTTCTTGGCGATGGCGTACTACCGCGCTGGCCGGCTTGAGGAATCAGCCGCTGCCGCTGCATCAGTCGATTCCCTGCCGAGCATCTCCGCCGAATCGCGGGCGATCGTGACCGAGGCCAGGGAACTGCTTCAGAGAGTTCGCTAGGTCAGCGCGACCCTGTGCCTTCTTGGCAACAGCAGCCATATGCGATCGTTCCTATCGAATTCGTGAACGATTTGAACGCACAGTCCTTGCATTCCGAGGTGCCGATGCACACTCCTCCGCTGACAACGCACTTCTGTGCGTCGCAGGGATCGTCGAAATTGTCGAGCAATGCGATATCCTCTTCAGCCAGTCCTGCGGCAATCAGCAGATCCTGCTGATTGGCGCGATCGTAGATAATGACCGTCGTCCCATCCGTTTTTATTATTGCGACGCCGCGAAACGTCAGCTTCGGGTCGACCGTGGCGGTAATTGGTCGCGCCGGACATCCTGCGAAGGAGAGGAGAGTGAGGCCAATTAACAGCGACTTCGCCACGACGTGTCGATACGGCAGGATCTGCATTGAACACCTCCAGGACGTGAGGATCCCCCTATAGCCCAAACACGACCTCGCCTATTTAGACTATGAGACAGCGGTCGTCAAGGAAAAATGAAGATCATTCACCGACCTCCTCAGGTGAACACCCGACACGGCGGCTGGTTCCGCATTGGATCGCCCCGATCGTCGCGGTATGTTCCATCCTGCGTCACCCGGCGCTGGCGGGTTTTCGTGTTCTCGGCCGGGAAATAGACCGTCGACCGGTCGAAAGCGATGTGCCGGAGTTGAATGCGCACGAACTCGCCGACTCGGCAGCCGAGTTCGTAGATCACCCGCATCATCAACTTGTGCCGGTAATCCTCGACCGCATCGAAGAACTGCTGCAGCTCCTCTACGGTGAGATAGCGGATCGTCTCACCGAAACGTTCGTATTGCGGGGTTTTGGACAGGGATTTCACATTTGCGGAATTGCCTCCTCGCGGCCGCCGCCGGCCCTCGCGGGTGGGGGCGCCGGACGCGGATTGTGTTCACATATGGTCCCAAATGTGAAGTCGGACGGGTTTATCAACCTGCCGGTCTGGGCAGGGAAAGTGAGAATTGGCGGGGCCGCTGCCGACGGTTGGCGGTTTCTGACCCGGCGGGCAAGGAGCAACCGTGTTTGGAAGGGACGGTGCCAAGGGTAGGATAGACGCATGTTCGCCCAAACGACTTCAGCCAAGCTGCTTGCGCGCGTCGCCGAGGGCGCGGATCCTGCGGCCTGGCGCGAATTCTGCGACCGTTATGGCGAATTGATCCGCAGTTTCGCCCGCCGTAAGGGAGTCCAAGAGGCGGACTGCGATGATCTGCTGCAGGATGTGCTCATCTCTTTGACAAAAGCGCTGCCGGGATTCACCTACGACCCATCGAGGGGCAAATTCCGCTCGTACCTGAAGACGATCGTCCTGAGATCGATTTTTCGAAAATCTCGTCAGAAGGGCGCCGAGGTCGACCTAGAGGGGATTGAGGACCTGACGCGAGCCGCATCGACAGACCCGGAAGTCGACGACTTCTGGGAAGCCGAGTGGCGGCAGCACCACGTCCGCCTTGCGATGCGCACGCTCTCCGCCGAGTTCAATTCGGCGGACCAGGCCGCGTTTCAGGCGTATGCGGTCGAGGGTCAGGACGCAGCGGCGGTCGCTCAGCGGCTGGGCCTGAGCGTCGCCGCCGTCTATCAGGCGAAGTCGCGCATGGTGAAGCGGCTGAGCGAGTTGATCGCGGGGCAGGTGGCCGAGGAGGGGTAGCGTGCGCCCCGGTTCTCCGCAGTCCTCAGCGGTGTCGATCGAGATACCCCCATGGACGATTCGAGCTGGTTTCAGGATGAGATCGCCCTGCTCGGCGAGGTTCGCGCCGCGAGCCGGCCGCGCGGTGAGGCGCCGCGAATCCGCGGATACGTCGACCTTATCGAACACCGGCGCGGGGGGCAGGGAGTCGTCTATGTCGCGACACAGGCGTCGACGAAGCGGCGGGTCGCGATCAAGGTGCTCCTGGAGGGCGGTCGCACCAATGCCGATCGACGACGGCGGTTCGAGCGCGAGATCGATATCGTCGCCGGCTTGAAGCACCCGAACGTCGTCAGGGTCTACGACAGCGGCGTCACTGAGGACGGGCGGCTGTTCTGCGTCATGGAGTACATCGAGGGGGCGTCCCTCGATGAGCTGATCTCGGCGGGCGGCGGTGCGCTCGGCGGTGTCGATTCCGTTGTGCGTCTATTCATTAAGATCTGCGACGCGGTGCAATTCGCCCACCAGCGCGGCGTCATTCATCGCGACCTCAAACCGAGCAACGTGCGCATCGACGCGACCGGTGAGGCGCACGTCCTCGATTTCGGCCTGGCGAAGGCGACGTTCGGTCCGCCGGAGCACACGCGAGTCAGCATGACCGGCGATTTCATGGGCTCGCTGCCGTGGGCCAGCCCCGAGCAGGCCGCGGGAACGCCGGACCAGATCGACACGCGCTCGGACGTCTATTCGCTGGGCGTAATGATGTACCAGGTGCTGACGGACGCGTTTCCCTACCCCGTCGTCGGCGCGCTCTCGGATGTGCTCAATCACATCCGCGAACTCGAACCCACGCCACCGAAGCGTTCCCGGCCGGATCTTGATGACGATCTTTCGACGATCGTACTGAAGTGCCTCGCGAAAGAGCCGGACCGGCGCTACCAAAGCGCCGGCGAGATCGCACGGGATCTGCGGCACTATCTCGCGAGCGAGCCCATCGAAGCGCGTCGCGACAGCGCGTGGTACGCGATCCGCAAGACGCTTGCGCGCTACCGGAACACCGTACGGATTATCGCGGTCGGCTTGGTCGCGGCGATCGCTGCGGCGATCTGGCTCGGTCTGTTGTGGAATCGCGCGACCGCCGCGGAAAAGCTCGCGGCCGAGCGGTTGCACGGCGTCGAGACGGCCCGCGCGGCGGAGCAAGCGGCGCACGCGGCGACGCTGATGGAGACGGAGCGGGCGAAAAAGATCGCGGAGTTCCTCGATACGACGCTGCGGTTTGTGGACCCATGGAAGCACCCCGGCCGCGACATCACGCCGATGCGCGAAATGCTCGATTCCGCGGCGAAGCGGCTCGAAGCGTCGTTCCCGGATCAACCCGACGTCGAGGCCTCACTCGCCGGCACGCTGGGGAACGACTATTGGACACTCGGGCTTCTCGACGAGGGCGAGAGGTATCTTCGACGGTCGTACACGCTCTACAAGGACACAGCCGGAGAAAACGACCCGCGCACCATGGAGGCCAAGCACAACCTCGCAAGCGTGCTTACCGATCGAGGGAAACACGAAGAGGCGGAATTGCTCTTCCGATCGCTGCTTGAAACGGAGATGGCTGTGCTCGGCCCTGACGCCAAGCAGACGCTCGAGACCCTGAACAACCTGGGATATGACCTCGACTGGCAGGGTCGGCTGCCCGAAGCGATCTCGTACTACGAGCGGGCGCTGGAGGGGAATACGCGCATCCTGGGACCAAATCACATCGACACGCTGCACGCGAAGAACAACCTCTCGGTGGCGTACGCCGCGGTCGGGAAGCGCGAAGATGCCGAACGGCTGATGCGCGAGGCGATCGCCGGTCGCGCGGAGACTCTTGGGCCGGATCATCCCGAGACGCTCCAGGCCCGGATGAACCTTGCGCAGCAGATCGTGGACCGCGGCGACGTCGCGGAAGGCGCGGAGATGCTCCGGGAAGTCCGGAGGCAGATCGAGGCGGCTCTGGGCGCCGATCATCCCTTACTGAACAGTTGCACGGGCAATCTCGCATCCGCGCTGAGCACGCTTGGCCGATACGAAGAGGCCCAGGATCTCTATCAATCCGCCTACGACGCAGCGGTCCGTTTCTCCGGCGCCGAGAGCCCCGTCGCGCTGCTTCGCAAGAACCAGCTCGTCTGCGGACTGATCGAACTGAAACGCTACAAGGCCGCGCTGCCAATGGCCCGCGAGTTGAAGGCACAGCTTGCAAGAACGGTCGGTCCGGAGGACAGCCGTACGCTCGTCGCCGCCGGCAACCTGGCATCCGTGCTCAATGAGCTGAATCAGACAGCGGAAGCGACCGCACAATGGGAGGAGATTGTCCGCGTCGCTGAACCTGTGTTCGGCTCGACGTCCACACCCATCGTCACCGCGCGGACGAATCTCGGCGGCGTGTATGCCGATGCCGGGCGCTGGGAGGAGGCCGAAAGGGCCTATTCGGCTGCACTTGACGCCATGACGAAACTGAACGGGGCCGGAACGTGGCGTGGCGCGGTTGTCCGATGCGGTCTCGGCCGGGTGGAGATGAACACGGGGCGGTTTGACGAATCCGACGCGTCGCTCCGCGCGGCGTATGAGATCCTTCACGATGCATTCGGCGACGACCACCCGCGAACGAAGCGCTGCATTGATCTCATGATCCAGCTCTACGAAAAGACGGGCGACGCCGCCAGACTCGCCGAATTCAAGTCGAAGTCCGCCAGCCCAGCGCCCGCCGCGACCTCGCGCCCCGAGCGCTGATAACGCGATTTTCCTCTCGGCCCACGGATTTCTTCAGAACCAACCCCCCATCCCTCTAGGACCTTGTGTGCACGTTCGATCCGCAACCGAACGAATGAGCCTCGACGGTTTCGCATCCATCGCCTGATGATCAGGCGACGAAGCGCCGGGCTCGGCGGCGAAGTGCAAGCCTCCGGGAGGGCCCTCATGCGACGATTCCTGCTCACTCCAATGCTGCTGACCGCCGCCTCCGCCGGGGCCCAGACAACCTGGGTGAATCCCGTGAGCGGCAACTGGTCGAACCCCGCAAACTGGTCTCCAGCGAATGTTCCGGACACCGCCGGCGAATCCGCGATGATCGGCGTCGCCGGGAACTACGCCGTGAACTGGGACATTACCGCCCCGCTCGGCGGTCTCTCGATCGCCAATTCGGATGGCACGTTGAACTTCCTGGACAACCGGGCGATGTATTATTCCGGCGCAACGCTGACGAACAACGGCACGTTCGTCATCAATCCCGCCGGCGTAAATGCATCAACCTATCTGCGGCTCGACACCGGCGCATGCACAATCAGCGGCAACGGCGTTCTTCGGCTGAACGCGAACGCCGCGAATCTGGACACCGCCCATCTGGCGACGCTCAACGGCGGTTTCACGTTCACCAACGCGTCCGGTCACACGATCGCCGGCACCGGCAGGATTCGTACCGCGTTGACGAATGAGGGCATGCTCAGCGCCGACGCGGCCGGTGCGGCGCTCGAATTGACCCAGTCCGGCAAGGCAAACACCGGCACAATGCGGGCCGTCGCCGGCGGCGTGCTGCGACTCAGCGCCACCGCGCTCGCGAATAGCGGCGGACAGGTCGTCGCCGACGGCGTGGGGTCCGTCGTGAGCTTTGAGGGCTCCTCCGTGAGCGGGGGAACGATCGCGGCGGCCAACGGCGGCATTGCGGCATCGGGTAACAGCACGCTGAACGGCGTCACGATCGCGGGGCCGTTCAATCTCTACACCAATACCGGCACTTCCCTGACCGGCACCGATCTGACGAACAACGGCACGATCACGATCAACCCCACCGGCGCGAACGCGACAACGTATTTGCGGCTCGACTCCCCGACCGTGGCGATCGGCGGATCGGGAACGATTGTGCTCAACGCGAACGCCGCCAATCTCGACACGGCGCACTTCGCGACGCTCAATGGCGGATACACCCTTACATTCGGGCCGGAGCAGACCGTGCGGGGAACGGGGCGCATTCGCACTCGCGCCACGAATGAGGGCACGATTCAGGCCGATGTCAATGGCGCGGTCCTCGAACTTACCGACCAGCCGAAAACGAATAACAGCTTGATTCGGGCCATAAACGGCGGCGTACTCCAGGTAAGCAGCATCGGCGTGACGAACACGAACGGCGAAATCCGCGCGGAGAGCGGGTCCACAGTAAATCTCGTCAGTGCCGGGGTCACCGGCGGGACACTGAACGGCGCGGGTGGCGGGTTGATCGCCGCCGCCAACTCGTCGTTCAGCGGCGTGACGCTGGAAGGCGCGTTGCAGGTCAATCCAAATTCCGCGGCTTACATGACTGGGAACGTGACGAACAATGGAGACTTCACAATCAACCCGACCGGCGTCAACGCCAACACATACATGCGGCTCGACACGAGCAGCGCGACGCTCGACGGCACGGGCACTCTGCATCTGAACGCGAACGCCGCGAACCTGGACACGTCGCACCTCGCGACGCTCAATGGCGGCTATGCACTGACGCTCGGCGCTGACCAGACCGTTGACGGCACCGGACGTATTCGCGTGCGTTTGATCAATCAGGGCACGATCGACGCGAACGTATCGGGTCGCGCGCTCGAAATCAACGAACATCCGAAGACGAATAACGGCCTGATGCGGGCGAGCGGCGGGGGAACGCTCAGTTTTTCAAGCGTTTCGGTTACGAACAACGCTCAAATCGAATCCGAAGGCGCGGGTTCCGTCGTCAACCTGGCGAACACCTCACTGAGCGGCGGCGAGCTCGCGGCGATCAACGGTGGTTCTAACGCTGTCCAGAACAGCACTTTCGACGACGTAACGATTTCGGGGCCGCTGGTCGTCAGCGCCGCGTCGACGTTAGACGTCACGACGGGCGGTCTCACGGACAATGGTGCGATCACGCTTAACCCAAGCGGTGCCAACGCCATTACCAACATGCGGCTCGTTTCGCCGACGGCCACGATCGGCGGCAACGGCGCGATTCACTTGAACGCGAACGCCGCGAATCTGGACACGGCCCATCTGGCGACGCTTAACGGTGGATACCTGCTGACGAATGCGGCGGGGCACACGATCGACGGAACGGGTCGGATTCGCGTGCAGATGCTTAACAACGGCCTCGTCGAGGCGAACATCTCCGGCGCAACGCTGGAAGTCCATGAACATCTCAAGCAAAACCGGTCGATCATGCGGGCGCGAAGCGGCGGCATTCTCAGCTTCAGTGCCGTCTCGGTCGACAACGCCGGCGGCCAGATCATCGCGGACGGCGCGTCCTCGGTCATCGGATTCAACAGCATGTCGCTCGGCGGCGGCCGCATTTCGACGACAAATGGTGGCGAGTCGAGCATTTCCAACAGCACGTTTGACGATGTGACGCTGAGCGGAACGCATTATCTAAACGCCGCGACGGCTCTGTACCTCAACGCGGGAGGAATTACGAACAACGGCGTGCTCACGATCAACCCGACGGGAGTCAACGCAGTAACCCATTTTCGCCTCAACGTCCCGGCTGCGACGATCGACGGCAACGGTGAGATCGCGCTGAACGCGAACGCCGCGAATCTGGACACCGCCCATCTGGCGACGCTCAACGGCGGCTACCAGCTCGCGCTCGGCCCGGCCCAGACTCTCAGCGGTAACGGCCGCGTCCGCGTTCAGACGTTGAACCACGGCCGGCTTTCCCCGGGCTCACAGGCGATCCGAATCGGAACGATCGACATGCAGGGCACGACCTGGTCGCAAATGCCGGATTCACAATTCACCGTCGATCTCGGCGGCGCGAGCGAGTTTGACCGCATCACCGGCAACGCGACCGTAAATCTCGACGGCGTCCTGCTCGTCGGCCTCGTCAACGCCTACACGCCGCCATCGGGCAGCGAGTTTCAGATCATCAGTTGCGGTTCGTTGAACGGCGAGTTTTCCGACATCATCGCTCCAGCCCTCGGGGGCGACAGCCGTTGGCGCGTGCGGTACGAGGCGAATCGTGCGACGCTGGTCGTCACCTGCCGATTCGACATCGATGCGGATCTTCAGGTCGGATTGCAGGACCTCGCCATCCTGCTTTCGAACTTCGGTGTGCAGTCGGGTGCGAATGAGCGCGATGGTGACATCGACAGCGACGGGGATGTCGATCTCCAGGACCTCGCGGAGCTGCTGAGCCGCTTCGGGCTGGCCTGCAACTGAGCAGGGATTATTCGCGTGGAGTGAGCGGGGCAACCCGCTGGACGGCGGCCGGCGATCCCTCGCGATCTGCCGGCCGCCTTTCATCTTCAGGAGTATCCTTGTGCGGGGCTGGTTTGATCTCGGCCGAGCAGACCCCCAAGGGCAGATACACGGGACTATGCCCCTCATATTCGAAGCCGGTATCCAACGCCGGTCTCGGTAATAAGGAACCTGGGTTGCGCAGGGTTCGTCTCGAGCTTTTGCCGAAGTTGATGCATGAACAGCCGTAGATACTGCGAGTCCTCCGCGTGTCCGGGACCCCAGACTTCCTTCAGGATCTGGCGGTGGGTCAGCACCATGCCGGCATGCTTGAGCAGCAGGGCGAGCAGCTTGTACTCGAGCGGCGTCATATGGACGAGTTCGCCGCGGCGGAACACTTCCCGGCGAATGAGATCGACGCGAATATCGCCAAACTCAACCACCGTATTCGGTGCGCTCGCCGACTGGACCATGGCATGGCGAAGCGCGACGCGAATGCGGGCGAGGAGTTCGCCGACGCCGAACGGCTTTTCGATATAGTCGTCCGCGCCAGCGTCGAGCGCGTTCACCTTGTCATCCTCCCGGCCGCGCGCCGACAGAATGAGAATCGGCCCGCGGTACCAGTCGCGAAGCCGGCGGATGAGTTCGAGACCATCCATGTCGGGCAGACCCAGGTCCAGGATGATCACATCCGGCGGGAGCTGGGAAGCCTGCAGCAGCGCCGCCTGCGCGCAGTCGGCTTCCGCAAGCCGGTACCCGGCACCTTCGATCGCAGGCTTCAGGAAGCGCCGGATCGGCTGCTCATCTTCGACGACCAGAATCACCGCCGCGGCGGTCATCGGCCTGCTCCCGCGAGGAGTGGGACCTCGGCCGCCGGCAGGGTGAACCAGAACCGCGCGCCGCCGGAAGCGAGATTCTCCGCACCGATCTCGCCGCCATGGAGCCGGACAATCGTGCGGCAGATCGTGAGTCCCAGACCCACTCCGGAACGGTCGCCGGCGGGCCGCTGACGCTCGAATTTCTCGAAGATCGTCCGCGTGGCCCCGGCCGGCAACCCCGGCCCGTTGTCGCAGACGTCGATGCGAATCACCGCTCCGGCCTCGCGCCGAGCGCGGATGTGGATCGACGATCCGGGGGGCGTGTATTTGGCGGCGTTCTCCAGCAGATTCGAGAGAAGCTGTTCCACCAGGGGACCGTCGACACGGACGACGAGATCGGCCGGCAGGTCGGTTGTGATCACGTGGCGCGCGAGTCGGCTTTCGAGATGGGTGAGTGCAGCTCCAACCAGTTCCTGCATCGGGTAGCCGTCCAGCGCGAGCGAGAAGCCGGCGGATTCGAGCCTGGTCATGTCGAGCAGCTTGGCGACCAGGTCGTTCATGCGCGCCGCTTCGTCGGCGATCGAGCGCATCAGGTCATTGCGCTGCTCCGCGTCGATCCGCGTCGCCGGTTCCAGGAGCATACTGGCGGTACCGGCGATGGTCGCCAGAGGCGTGCGCAGGTCGTGCGACACACTGCTAAGCAGTGCATTTCGCGTCTGCTCGGCGTCGGCGGCGACGCGGGCGGCGGCGGCATCTTCGGCGAATGCGGAACGCTCGAGGGCGATGGCAAGCTGCGTGGCAAAGGTCTCGAGCATGTGGCGCTGATCCGGTTCGAGCGGACTATTGCCGCGCTGGTTCAGAGCGAGGACACCCAGCGGCTTTCCGGATGCGAGCAGCGGCAGGTAGATCGCACGGCACGCGGGAAGGGTGTCCGTTCCGCGGCCCGCCCATTTCTGGTGATCAAACACCCACTGGGCGGCGGCCGGCTCGTTTCCCGCGAACCACGCCGGGGGCGCGGGGATCGGCGCCAGCACACCCGGACGGTCCGGCAGAAGCACCAGGGCGTCGCCGGCGAAGACATCGCTGACGTGGCGCGCCGCGACGCTCGCCAGGGTCTGTCGGTTGGGGGCGGCGGCGAGCTGGCGACTCATGAAATAGAGTGCCGCCGTTCGGTGATAGCGGGTTCGAATCGCCTCCGCCTGGCGCCGGACCCGCTGTGCCAGGCCGCTGACCAGCAGCGCGGTCGCGAGCAGCGCGAGGAACGTCACCACATACTGCCAATCACGGATTGCCAGCGAATAGTAGGGCTGGGTGAAAAAGAAGTTGTACGCGAGCGGCGCGAGCACCGCGGCGAGCGCCGAGGGGCCCAGTCCAGACCGCGTGGCGACGAAGACGACGCCCGCGAGGAAGATCATCGTGACGTTGACGGGCGAAAGGACCTCCGAAAGCGGCCAGGCGACGAGCGTGGAAGCCGCGACAATCGCGGTTGCAAACGCGAATTCGCGCCACGGGGCGCGGAAGAGATGCGGCGCGCCGATCGACTCCACATCGGGATCGGCCTCGCCCTTTACAACGTGTACATCGATATCCCCGCTCAGACGGATCAACGCTTCGACGATCGATCCGCGAACGAACTCCTGGAGCTTTCGAAATACGGCCCAGGGTCCGCCGGCGGCGGGTTTGCCGATGATGATTTTCGTGACACTGCGTTTTCGGGCGAAGGCGATGATCTCATCGGCGATCCGCTCGCCGCTGAGCGTGAGCGTCTCGGCGCCGAGATTCTCGGCGAGCTTCAACGTGCGTCGCGTGCGCTCGCGCCCGGTGGCGGTGAACCCCGGCGTCTCCACCGCGACGGCAAGCCACTCGCAGTGCATCGACGCCGCCATCCGCCGTGCGGTGCGCACGACGCGGGCGGAGAGCGGGCTCGGACCGACGCAGACAAGCAGGCGCTCATTCGTTGCCCAGGTTCCGCCGATCGCCCGGCCGGCCTTTTCGACCTGGACCTGCTGGCTGACGCGCTGCGCCGTCTGTCGGAGCGCCAGTTCGCGGAGCGCGACGAGCACTTCCTTGCGGAAGAAATGCTGCGCAGCCCGTTCGGCCTGCTCGGGGATGTACACTTTGCCCTCGCGCAGCCGCTGGAGCAGGTCGTCGGGGGGCAGGTCGACCAGCTCGATCTCGTCGGCGCGCTCGATGATCGAGTCGGGAATGGTCTCGCGGACGACGACGCCGGTGATCTGCGCGATCACGTCGTTGAGCGATTCGACATGCTGCACGTTGACCGTCGTATAAACGTCGATGCCGGCGTCGAGCAGATCGAGGACGTCCTGCCAGCGTTTGGCGTGGCGCAGCCCTTCGGCGTTCGTATGCGCGAGTTCATCGACGACGATCAACTGAGGCTTTCGGTCGAGCGCGGCGTCGAGGTCGAACTCGCGCAGGCGTACGCCCCGGTACTCCACCCAGCGCGGCGGCAGAGTGTCGAGTCCGCCGAGGAGCGCGGTGGTTTCGGGGCGCTGATGCGTCTCCACGTAGCCGACGACGACGTCGGTTCCGGCTGCCCGCCGCTCGCGCGCTTCCGAGAGCATCGCGTAGGTTTTGCCGACGCCGGCCGACGCGCCGAAGAAGAGCTTCAGCCGACCCCGGCGAGGCTGCGGCTCTTCGGCCGCCGTTCGGGCGAGCAGAGCATCGGGGTCGGGCCGGTTTTCGGTCACACGTGTGTTTTCCCGGATGGGCCGCGGGGCTGCCACTCGATCGCCAGCAGGTCTTCGAACAGAAGTTCAACGAGGCGTTCCGGCGTCGCTGCGATAATTGTACCTTTTCCCGCGCAGACGCGCGGCGTTGAGCCGCGACCGGGGCGCCATCGCGACTGGAAACAACCCACGGGCCGGGCATGCGGTGTTTCACTCATGGGGTTGCTCGGGCGCCCGGCTCGGCGTCGAGCGCGAGGTTGAGTTTGAGAACGTTGACGACCGGGTCGCCGAGAAGGCCCAACTGTCGGCCGGAGGTTGCCGCCGCGACCAGTTGTCGGACGCGGTCGATCGAAATGCCGCGCACGCGCGCGACGCGGCCCGCCTGGTATTCGGCGGCCGCGGGGCTGATGTGCGGATCGAGCCCGCTGCCGGAGGCCGTGACGAGATCGATGGGCACGGGGGCGCTGTTTCCGGGGTCGGCCGCGCGGAGTTTCTCGACCCGCGATTTGACGGCGTCGAGCTGGGCCGGGTTGCCGATCGCCAGGTTGCTGCCGCTGGAAGCGCCCGCGTTGTAGGGCGTCGGGCCGGTCGCCGAGGGACGGCTCCAGAAGTACTTCGGATCGTCAAACGGCTGGCCGATCAGCGCTGAGCCGACGATCTTGCAATCGCGCACGATCATGCTCCCGTTCGCCGGGCCGGGCATGGCGATCTGGGCAATTCCCGTAACGAGCAGGGGATAGACGAGCCCCGTGATCAGCGTCAGCGCCAAAAAGCTCAGGACTGCGATGCGAAGTTGCGTAAGCACGATACCGACCTTTCACATCCGCGATTCGCGCGGTCCTTTCGCTCAGGCGAGTCCCAGTGCGACGAGCAGCATGTCGATCAACTTGATGCCGATGAACGGCACGACAAGCCCGCCCAGGCCGTAGATCAGCAGATTGCGTGCGAGCAGCGAGCCGGCCGATGAAGGCTTGTACTGGACACCGCGCAGCGCCAGCGGGATCAGCGCGATGATGATGAGCGCATTGAAGATCACCGCCGAGAGGATCGCGCTCTGCGGCGTAGCCAGGCCCATGATGTTGAGATTGGCGAGGGCCGGATACGTGCCGACGAACGTGGCCGGGATGATCGCGAAGTACTTCGAGATGTCGTTGGCGATACTGAACGTGGTGAGCGACCCGCGTGTGATGAGCAACTGCTTGCCGATCTCGACGACCTCGATGAGCTTGGTGGGATTGCTGTCGAGGTCGACCATGTTCCCCGCTTCCTTGGCCGCCTGCGTGCCGGTGTTCATCGCCACCGCGACATCGGCCTGGGCGAGCGCGGGTGCGTCGTTGGTGCCGTCGCCGCACATGGCCACCATGCGTCCGCCGCCCTGATGCCCGCGGATCAGCTTGAGCTTGGCTTCGGGCGTCGCTTCGGCCAGGAAGTCATCCACGCCGGCTTCGGCGGCGATGCTGGCCGCGGTCAGCGGGTTGTCGCCGGTGATCATGACCGTCTTGATGCCCATGCGGCGAAGCTGGGCGAAGCGCTCGCGAATCCCGCCCTTGACGATGTCTTTCAGGCGGACCACGCCGAGCACCAGCGTGCCCCGCGCGACGACCAGGGGAGTCGCGCCGTCCTTCGCAACGCGCGCGACGGTTTCTGACACCGCCGCCGGGAAACGCCCGCCCGCGGCTTCGACGAAGCGCTGGATCGCATCGGCCGCGCCCTTGCGAATGCGCGTGCCGTTCATGTCGCAGCCGGACATGCGCGTCTGCGCGGTGAACGGCACGAACTGGGCATGGATTTTCTCGATCTCGCGCGAGCGCAGCCCGTATTTGTGCTTAGCCAGCACGACGATGCTCCGACCCTCAGGCGTTTCGTCGGCCAGCGAGGCGAGCTGAGCGGCATCGGCGAGGTCTTCCGCGCGGGCGCCGGCGGCAGGGATGAACTCGACTGCTTCGCGATTGCCGAGCGTGATCGTGCCGGTCTTGTCGAGCAGCAGCACATCCACGTCGCCGGCCGCCTCGACGGCCCGGCCGCTGGTGGCGATGACATTGGCGCGGATCATTCGATCCATGCCAGCGATGCCGATGGCCGAGAGCAGCCCGCCGATGGTCGTGGGAATGAGGCAAACGAGCAGCGCTACAAGGACCGTGATCGTCACGACCTCACCGCGCTGAAGCGTATTGACCGTATAGAGCGAAAACGGAAGCAGCGTCGCGACCGCCATCAGGAAGATGATCGTCATACCCGCCAGCAGGATTGCGAGGGCGAGCTCATTGGGAGTCTTCTGACGTTTCGCGCCCTCAACGAGCGCGATCATGCGGTCGATGAAGCTCTCGCCAGGGTTGCTGGAGATGCGCACGACCAGCCAGTCGGAAAGGACCCGCGTCCCGCCGGTAACGGCCGAGCGGTCGCCGCCGCTCTCGCGGATGACTGGTGCACTCTCGCCTGTGATGGCCGATTCATCGACCGACGCCACGCCTTCGATAACCTCGCCGTCGAGTGGAATGAAGTCGCCGGCCTCGATCAGCACCACGTCGCCCTTTTTCAGCGACGTCGACGGAGTGGATCGCGTCGCAGCGCCGTGCCGGGGCTCGGAAAGCAGCTTCGCCGAAATCTCGCGGCGGGCCTTCCGCAGCGTGTCCGCCTGGGCTTTGCCGCGCCCTTCCGCCATCGCTTCGGCGAAATTCGCGAAGAGCAGCGTAAACCAGAGCCAGACCGAGATTCCCAGGATGAAGAGCGGAGACGCTTCCGCATTGCCCGCCAGGGCTGCAAAAAAGAGGCCCGTCGTCAGAACCGATCCGACGAATACGACAAACATCACCGGGTTGCGAATCTGATGTCTCGGGTTGAGCTTGACGAAGCTCGCGATCAGCGCCGGCCGGACGATCCGCCAGTCAAACAGGGCGGCGGGTTTGATTGAACTTGCGGTTGACATAATCGACTCGCGTCCATGTCGTTACCGACCGGCCGCGAAAACCTCCATGTGTTCTGCGATGGGACCGAGAGCCAGTGCGGGAACGAACGTCAATGCGCCGACGATCAGCACCACGCCGATCAGGAGCGTCGCAAATAGCGGTGTATGCGTCGGCAGCGTGCCGTCCGTGACCGGAACCTGCTTCTTCGCGGCGAGCGAACCGGCCAGCGCCAACACGGGGACGATGATCCAGAAACGCGCCATGAGCATGGCGAGCCCGAGCAGCAGGTTGTGCGGGACGGTGTTGGCGCCGAAGCCGGCGAAGGCGCTGCCGTTGTTGTTTCCGGCGGATGAGAAGGCATAGAGCACCTGCGAAAACCCGTGCGGCAGCGGGTTGGTCACCGAGGCCGAGATTGCCGGCAGCATCACGGCGATCGCGGTACCCACGAGGACGCAGAAGCAAGGGACCAGGACAGCGATCGACGCCATCTTCATTTCAAAGGCTTCGATTTTCTTGCCGAGATACTCGGGCGTGCGGCCCACCATGAGCCCCGAGATGAAAACCGCCACGACCGCAAAGACCAGCAGGCCGTACAGACCCGAGCCGACGCCCCCGAAAATCACCTCGCCGAGCTGCATCATCACCATCGGGACAAGGCCGCCAAGCGGGGTGTAGGAATCGTGCATCGAATTGACGGATCCGTTGGAGGCGGCCGTGGTCGCCACCGACCACAGCACCGAATTGGTGACGCCGAACCGGACTTCCTTTCCTTCCATGTTCCCGGTTGCGTCGACGCCGTGAGCCGCCATCTCGGGATGCGTCGACTGCTCGGCCCAAAGCCCGCAGGCCAGCGCTCCGAGAAACACGACGGTCATCACCGCGAGGAGCGCCCACCCCTGGCGCTTGTCGCCGACCATACGGCCGAACGTGAAGCAGAGCGCGGCCGGGATGATCAGAATTGCGAGGCACTGGAGGAAATTGCTGAGCGGTGTCGCGTTCTCGAGCGGGTGGGCGGAATTCACATTGAAGAAACCGCCGCCGTTCGTACCGAGTTGCTTGATGGCGATCTGCGCCGCGGCCGGACCGAGGGCGATCGTCTGCTCGTTCGCTTTGGCGCCCGCGGCGTCCGTCGTGGCCTGAAGCAGCGGGATCGTCTGGTACGCGGAGAATGTCTGCACGACGCCCTGCGACACCAGGATCAGCGCCAGGACGAGCGCGAGCGGCAGGAGGATATAGAGCGTGCTGCGCGTCAGATCGACCCAGAAATTGCCGAGATCCGCGGTCTGTTTTCGAATAAAGCCGCGGGTGAGCGCGATAAGCACGGCCATGCCGGTCGCAGCGCTGACGAAGTTCTGGACCGTGAGGGCGAGCATCTGCGTGAGATAGCTCAGCGTGGTCTCACCACCGTAGCCCTGCCAGTTCGTGTTCGTTACGAAACTGACGGCCGTGTTGAAGGAAGAGTCTGGCGAGACCGCACCAAGGCCGGCGGGATTGAGAGGCAGAAGCGCCTGAAACCGCTGCAGGCCGTAGACGGCGACAAAGCCGATCGCACTGAAGAGGAGCGTCGCGATCGTGTAGAGCTTCCAGTCCATGCCGGCGTCGGCGCGTATGCCGCAGACGCGGTAGACGCCGCGCTCGACGGGGGCGAGCCAGGCGATGAATCGGGGCAGCCTGCCCTCATAGACCGCGGCCATGAAGGCGCCGAGCGGCTGCGCAATCAGGATCAGGAGAACGACGTACAGGATGACCTGCATCCACTCGGCGGCGGACATCAGAACCACTCCGGCTTGAGCATGGCGGCGAGCAGGTAGATCAACAGCAGCAGCGCGAGTACCGTGCAGAAGAGGTAGAGCATGTTATTTCGTCAGCCTCGGAAAGAGCCGTTGAACGCCGAGGATCGTCAGTGAAAAAAAGCCGACGCCCACGAGCAGGAACCAGATATCCATGACCCATCTCCAGATCGGGCGCTCCGTCGCCTCTCTCTGGAATGTACCCAGTTGCGTGTTAGCTCGTTGTTCGAACCGACCGGGCGGGTATTAGCAGCGTGTTAGTCTCGCGTGACGGAGGCCGTGGAGCCTGCAAAGTGCGCGAGGCGGACCCTGTCGCGGGCCGGCGAGAACAGTCTCGATGCGTTCAGCGGGGGCGATTCGACACTGATCGCGGCGGAGCGTTGGGACGACCGGCATCCCTGATGAAGACCGACGCGCTGGATTGCGGCTGCATGATCCAGGAATGGGTGAAATTCACGTGTCGGACGGTGGAGCGCATCTCAGTCGACGCAGCGGGCTCGGCGGCGCCTGTGGAGAACCGGGCGACCATTCGGAGACGGTTGTCTTGACCGGGTTGGCGGCGCGGTGCCGGACACGCGACGAACGGGAGACATGACCGCCTCAGTCCGAGCTGGGGGCTTGGCAGCCCGCCGCAGAAGGCGGCCGCTCCCGTGCGGACCGGTTCGCGGCGGAGAAAGGGAGCCGCGTTACTGGCGTGTGCAATGGCACACGGCGTCGCCACGCGCCGTCAAGGACAGACCGTTCCAAATTGCGAGAGGAGCGCCGCCAGATCCGACAGGTCCACGTTGCCGTTGCCGTCGACATCGCCCATGTCGTGCGTCGCGCTTGACTCGGTCCCGTAGTTGGACAGGAGCGTCGCGAGATCATTGATGTCGACGTCACAGTCGCCGTCCAGGTCAGCCGGCAGGTTCGGCGCGTTGTACGTCAGCACAACCTGCGTTGGGGTGTAACTGAGCGTGAACCCGGGCGCGCCGGTGAGGGTCGCGAACGTCCCGTTGATCGAACTGGCTGTCAACACCACGAACGTGTTGCCCGTCGCCGGCACGAAATCATCAATCAACTTCACATGCAGCTCGCCGCCGAGGGCTGCTGCGCCGCCGACGTGAACCAGGTCGAACAGGCCGGGCGCCGCCCCGCCGATTTCGATCTCCATCGCACCCGGCGCCTGCTGCACGTATGCGCTGCTGATCGTGAGTATTCCCGCGGAAAGGCCCGGTTTGAGCCGGCCGCCGGAGTTTGTCACGTTCCCGGTCACGACTCCCGTTCCGGTCAGCTCGCCGCCCTGCACCTGGTAGCTCCCCGGCGCGGTGATGGCGAGCCCGCCGCCACTCAGGATCGTCTGTCCGGCGGTCTGGATGTTCGTGATCCCGCTTGTCCCTGTGAGCTGCAGTACTCCGGTCCGCAGGTCGACCGTTCCGGAGTTTCTGAAGTGATTCGAGATCGTACTGACATTGCCCGCGGACTTGATGAGCGCGCCGGCGTTATCGAGCGTCGCACTCGCTCCCAGGCCCATGACCGTTCCCGTGTTGCGAATGTCGATCGTACCAGTCGCGATGTTATTGAATGCCGCGCCGCTTCCGCCGCTGAAGCCACCCTGGAACGTGGCGTAGCCGGCATTGTTGAACACGCGGAACAGGTTTCGCGAGCTGGCGGCGCCTTGAATGGTCGCCGGTCCATTGCAGGTGATCGCGCCGCCCGCGAGGATGCTCCCGCCGCCGGTGCCCCAGACGAACGAGTCGTAGATCGTGATCGGATCGACGCCCTCGATGTTTCCCTCAACGAGGTTCAGTGCTCCAATACTGACGGGTTGCCCGGAACCGAATCGGGCCACTTTGTCGCCTTCGGCATTCAGCTCACCGACGATGACTGTGTCAAACGCGAGGACTGGACCGGTAGTCGGCGCTTCGAAGCGAATGGTGCCCGTGCGAAGAAACAAGTGCTGGCCGTAACTGGCGACGTCCGCTTCATTTGTGAATGTGCACGTGCCCGCGTCCATTGTCAGCGTGCCCGCGATGTTCACCGCACCGCGGATGTTCGTGGCGGCATTGGAGAAGCGGACAGCGTCGGCGGTCAGGCTGGATGCGGGCGTCATCTCGTGAATGTTGCTGAAGCGCAGCAGCGTGCCCGGATCGCCAATGATCGTGCCGTTGTTCGTGCTGGTGAAACCGCCGGCGCCGTTGAACGCGATTTCGCCCACCTGGGCCCGAATCACGCCCGTATTGTTGATGCGGTTTAGTGTCGAGCTTCCAGTCCCGACGGTTTTGGTGATGGACCCGGCATTGTTGACGATGCCCGAAGTGATGCCGGTTGAATCACCGCGCAGCTCCATCGTTGCCGTCGCGAGGTTATTGAATGTGCCGTTCCCGCCGAAAGCGCCGAGGAACGTCGCGGTGGCGGTGTTATTGAAGGTACGGTTGAGCGAGCGCGAGCTGGCATTGCCCTGGATCGTGGCGGCTCCGTTGGAGGTGATGGTGCCGCCGGCTCCGACCTGTCCGCCGCCGGTGCCCCAGGTGAAAGCGTCGTTGATCACGATCGGGTCGGCGCCGTGAATATCGCCTTTGCGCAGTTCGAGCCAATCCACGCTGATCGTCTGCCCGGTGTTGAAACGCGCCTCGCATCCACCCTGTAGGCCGGTTTCACCGATCAGCACGGTATCAAAGTTCGGCGACGATCCGCTGACCGGCGCGTTCAATTGCGCCGAGCCGGTGTCTACGTCGAGCCGCCGCCCATAACTGGCGACGTCCGCAATGCTCGTCAC
The DNA here is from genome assembly GCA_045863555.1 of Planctomycetota bacterium. Taxonomy (GTDB): domain Bacteria; phylum Planctomycetota; class Phycisphaerae; order UBA1845; family Fen-1342; genus JACRLV01. The sequence goes on from BTUU01000020.1 coordinate 40,043, forward strand.
CGTGCAGGTTCCGCCTTCGACGAGCGTCAATCCATCGAGGACGTTCAGGCTGCCCGTGATGATCGTCGGTCCAAACCCGACGATCAGGTCATGTGCGTTGATCGTCGAATTCGATTGAAACGAGTACGTCGTGCCGGACTGCGCGTACAGTCGAATCGCCGTGTCCGGGTCGCCGCGGAGTTCGCCCGCATGAATTCCGCCATAGGTCAGTGTCAGCGCGCCGCTGCGGTTGTGGATCAGCCCCGAATTGAGGACGAACGATCTGATATTGGCTGTATTTGAGCCGCTGGCGCGAACCAGTGCTCCCGCCACATTGACCACGGTCGTCGGACCGCCGACGAAAATGTTGAAATTGCCGTCGTACGTGTACGTGACCGGCTGCCCGATTGAAAAGGAAGATGCATCGTAGAGCTCGATGTATTCGTTCCCATTGATGAACACGTCGCCGGCGAGGATGGAAAGGTGCGCGCTGTTTCGCAATGCCGGCCGCGCGACCGGCGAGCTGAGATGCAGCCCGCCGAGGACATTGACCGTGCCCGGCCCGTGGATCTCGTGCCCCTGCCAGATCAGTTCGCCGCCGACGTCCAGCGAAGTCATGGAACGCAGCGTCGAGCCGACCAAGAGCGACAGGTCGCCGCTGACGTAAGACGGCTGATCGACGCGCAGCTCGGCCGACGTGCCCTGGATCCGAAAGTCGATGTCGCAGTTCAGCGTGGAGACGCGGCGGAAATCCTCACTGAAAGTCACCTCGGCTTGCGGCGTCCCGGTCGGGATGCACACGTGATCGCCGTCCACCGGCTCCGCGCCCTCCTGCCAGTTCGCCGTCGCGCCCCACTCCTGCGACTCCGCGCCGGTGAAGTGCTTGATGATGCCCGCCTGGCACTCGTCCGGGATGCCGTCCCGGTTGCAGTCCTGGCTGGTGCCCTGCGCGACGTCGCACTCGTCCGGCACGTAATTGCCGTTGCAGTCCAGCGATTGCGCGCAGCCGCTCCCTGGTGGGAACGCGCAGACGAGCGGGAACGAACAGCCTGGGATGCCGTCGCTCTGGCAGGCCAGGTCGCACAGGTCGAGAAATCCACTACCGTTGCAATCAACGATGGTGAACGGGCCGAAGGTGACGAATTCATCGGACCAGTTTCCCGCAGCGTCGCAGGCCTTGATGCTGAAATACAGATCGCCGGGGCTGGCCCAGCCGAACAGGGCGGCGATCCGGCAGTCGCCAGCCTCGACAACCGCGTCAGGAGACGCGTCAGGTTCCAGGCCGCCAGGCGACTGCGAAAACGTGTAGCTGTAGTGAGTCGCACCGCTGGCCGCATCGGGAGCCGGCTCCCACTCGATGCGCATGCAGGGCAACGCCCCGCCGATTCCCAGGGGGTGGGACGGGGAATCGCACACCGCGACGACACCCGGCGGCTGGGAATCGGACGGAAAACCGGTCACGTACGCCGCTCCGCCGACGTTGAACGCCGTGGCGTAGAGACTCCCGGCTTGTTGCGGATATCGGGTGCGGAACGCGCTGATGAACTCCGCCACGGTCGTCGGCAGTTCGTTCGCGAGCGTGTCAAAGATCGGCTCGACGCCGACGCAGAGCAGATCGCGAACGCCATCGGCGTCGTGATCGTCGCAGGTCTCATCATCGATGTCGCGCAGCAGCGCCGCCGCGAACCCCTCGGTCCGCAGCGGATCGTGCGGCATGCCGTCCACGCAGCAGGTGAAGGGCGTGTCATAATTACTCGGGAACAGCGGGACGTACATCGGGCCGCCGACCTCGAATTCATAACGTTCGGCAAAATAGCGCAATGTGACGTCCGCCAGCCAGTTCGGCCAGCCCTCATTCCACGCATCACTCGGATTCTCGCGACACCATCCGCAATGCCCATTACCCGGTGGCCACGTGCCTCCGTTCGGGAAGCAGTCGCCCTCCGGCGTCCCCGCGTCGCAGATTCCGTTTCCATAGTCCGGCTGAGGCGGGACGTGCAGGCTGAGAACGAAGTGATGGCCGAACTCGTGGATGATCGTGTCGTCGTTCCACGAATGCTCGCTAAACAGGTAGATTTCCTGCGTCGCGGGCTGGTAATGCGACCATTCCTCCACCGGCGAAATCACGCGCACCGGCGGCGTGCTGTAATTGGGAATCTCGTAGATGTACCGGCTTGTGCGCACGATGTTTGTCAGAATGTGCAGAACGTGCTGGTCGGCAGAGTTCTGCGGGCGCAGCGTTCCGAAGTCGTACGAGTTGCCGCCGTAGTTTTCGATTTCCGGTGTTTCCCAGAAGTAGAAATCGTCTTCGTTCGGATCGATGACGCCGGTCTCGTCGGGTCGCCTGGCGATGACGACCAGTTTCAGATCCGGTTCTGAGCCGTCATCGACGTTCGTGTCCAGCGCCGGAGAAGCAAAGCGACCGAACTCGTCCGTTACGCCGCTCCACATGAGGTCGTTCGCGCTGAGGTCGTCCACGTCCCAGAGCTGGACAACCGCCCCATCCGCACCGACCGTCACCGGCTGGATGTCGCCCGGATCGTTGAAGTCGCCGTCCGGCGGAATGGACCGATCACGTCCGGTGCGGTCGAACACGATGCGGCCTTCAACGACGATCGTTCCGCCGCGCGTGTCCGGACCAGACGGAAGTTGAACCGCCGCTTCCGTGGGTTCCGCGGCCGCCCGGCCACTCGCGCTCACCAGCAGGCGCGGCTTGCCCTTCCCGGCAAACGCCGCCGGGCCGATGCGGAACTTCCGCTGCACATCCCGACCGTTGAACTTGAAACGCAGGCCGACGGACTGATCGGCATCCGCCGGGAGCGCGCGGAATGGAACCTGAATCGTCCCCGGCGTCGCGTTCAGCGGATTGGTGGGCGATTCGAGCCGAATCGTCGTCCACCCCTCGCCGACCAATTCGAAGCCCGTCACCGTGCCCGCTGAAAAGAACTCAACGGCGAACTCGCCGTCATAGACCTGCCCGCTGACGGCCTGCGTGCGGTCCACCGGCATCCGGATCAGCGCCGGCGGACCGATGTCCGCGGGCGCGACTCCGGGACCGGCGACCAGCAGGGCGACCGCGAGCAGGGTGTCCAGGCCCCCGGCAAGCCGCCGGCCTGAGGTTTCCTTGGTTATGGGATCTCGCCGCATATTCCATCCTCACATTCGCGCGTGCATCGGGAGGGGACATTCCCCCCGGATTCGCAACGACTTGAACTGGCAAACGGCTAGAATCGGCGGCTGGCGCCGCATCAGGCCGCAGGATTCGTCGGCAATACGATGCAGCGCTGCGCGGGCTGTCACAAAATCGTCCGGAGCGCGCGGAATGGCCGATTCACCCCTGTACCCGCTGCGCCAGATGGTCGAAGCCGCTCGCGGGGGAGATCGGCAGGCCGCGGCTGAGCTGCTGCCGCTGGTTTACGACGAGTTGCGGCGGCTGGCGCAGGCTCGGCTCTCCCAACTGCCGCCGGGGAACACGCTCCAGGCCACGGCGCTCGTCCATGAGGCCTACCTGAAGCTGATCGGGGACTGCGATCCCGGCTGGCAGGGTAAATCGCATTTTTTCGGCGCTGCCGCCGAGGCGATGCGACAATTGCTGGTCGATCAGGCCCGCCGAAAAGATCGAGTGAAGCACGGCGGCGAGAAAAAACGTATTGATATCGACACGATCGACGTGCCCTTCGTTTCGTCCGGGCACGATGTGCTGGCGATGGACGCGGCACTCGAACGCTTGCGCGCGGATGACCCGCGCAAGGCACAGATTCTCACGCTGCGGTGTTTCGCCGGACTTTCGCGTGAGGAGGCAGCCGCGGCGCTGGGCATTTCACTGTCGACGGTCGATCGTGAATGGCGCTACATCGTGGCGCGCCTCTATCAGGAACTAAGGGGCGACGAGCGATCCGAATGAGTTCGTACGAATCCAGCGATCGTTACCGGCAGGTCGAGGGGGCCTTTCAGCGCGCCATGGACCTTCCGGAGAACTGCCGCGCGGAATTTCTCACCCGCTATTGTGGAACGGACACTGTGCTTCGGAGCGCGGTCGAGTCGCTGCTGCGGTGCCATTCAGCGGCGGGGACTGCTTTCGACCAGCCGCTCTTCGTGCGTCCCGCGCATGCCGCCAATGGCGATCCCGTTCAGATCGGCCGCTACCGCGTTGAGCGACGCCTGGGGCAGGGCGGGATGGCCGTTGTATTCGAGGCGCAGCAGGATCAGCCTCGACGCCGCGTCGCGATCAAGCTGCTTCTACCCGGTGCGGCGACCGAGCGCTCGCGCAACCGGATCGCGTTTGAGGCCGACGTGCTCGCGCGCCTTCAGCATCCCGGAATCGCACAAGTGTACGACGCGGGCTTCGCCGATGTCCGATATCCCACCGGCGAGTATGCACAGCAGCCCTTCTTTGCCCTCGAGCTCGTACAGGGTGAGACGTTGATTCGCCATGCTTCGGCTGGACGTCTCGACCTTGAGCAACGGCTCCAGCTCTTTCTGAAGATTTGCGACGCCGTTCAGCACGCCCACCAGCACGGCGTCATTCACCGGGATCTGAAGCCCGGCAACATCCTCGTAGATCCATCGGGTCAACCCAAGGTCCTTGATTTCGGCGTCGCGCGCATCCTGACGCCGGAAAGCGAGATCTCGACTCAACAGACGATGGCGGGTCAGTTCATCGGCACCTTGCGATACATGAGTCCGGAACAGGCGCGCGGCGATCAAGCGCAGGTGGATACCCGCACCGACATCTACTCTCTGGGCATCATCCTCTATGAATTGCTGAGCGGGTCTCCCCCTCACGACCTCGCGGAGCTTCCGCTTCACGAGGCGATCCGTACGATTTGCGAAGCGGCGCCCGCGAGGCTCGCATCGGTCGATCGTGACCTGTGCGGCGATCTCGATACGATCGTCTCCAAGGCCATCGAGAAGGCCCCGGTACGCCGCTATCAATCCGTCGGCGAATTCTCCGGGGATTTACGCCGCTACCTGCGGCGAGAACCGATCACCGCACGGCCGCCCACTGTGCTCTATTCCATTTCCCGTTTCTCCCGCCGCAACCGCGGCCTGGTAATCGGCGCCGCGCTGGCGCTGGCGTCCCTGATCATCGGCACGATCGCCACCGCGACGTTCGCGTGGCGGGCGTCAAGCAGCGCGGAGATCGCGAAGGGCAATGAGGCTCGTGCTCGAGCCGCCGCGGCCAGGGCCGACGCCGTCGTGCAGATGCTGCTGGATGTCGTTCGCAGCCCGGATCCCGAGCTGGTTCGTGGACCAGGCTTCACCGTGCGCGAGTTGCTGGACGAGGTTTCCGCACAGGTCAGCCAGCGCTTCCGGGACCAGCCGGAGACCGAAGCGGCCATGCACGCCACGCTGGGCAAAACGTACCGGGCGATCGGATTGGTGGAAAAGGCCCGCCCGCACTTGCAGGCCGCTCTCTCGCTCCGTCGGCAGCTTTTCGGGGAGAACCACCTCGAAGTTGCTGACAGCCAGCACGCTCTAGCGTCAATGCTTACGGAGTGCGGCGAATTCGACGCGGCCCAGGAGCTATTTCAGCTGGCCCTGCAAATCCGGCGCACGCTGGTGAAGGGGGACGACTCACAGGTGGCGGATGTCCTGCTGGACCTCGCAGGACTCAAGTCGGATCAGCGATTTCACGGTGAGGCAGAGAGCCTGTGCCATGAAGCGCTTCGCATCTATCGGTCGATCGACGGCGACGACGCACCGGGAATCGCCGCGTGCCTGGAGCGGCTCGGGTACATCGCCCGGGCCGGTCGGCGCTTCGCCGAAGCGGAGGATTATTTCCGCAACTCACTCGACCACAACCGCAGGCGCTTTGGCGAGCGTCATCCGGCCGTCTTCATGAGCCAAAAGAACCTCGCGGCGCTCCTTCGGATCACGAAGCGCTACGATGAGGCCGAGACGCTTTATCAGGAGTCGCTCGCGGGGGTGCGCGAGCTGCTGGGCCCGGATCACCCGCACGTCGCCCTCGTGCTCAACAGCATCGCGAATCTGCGTCACCGCCAGGGCCGATTCGACGAGGGCGAGGCGACCTTCGAGGAGGCGCTGGCCATCTACCGGAAAGCGTACGTGGGCGATGCGGTGAGTATCGCAGTCTGCCTGCAGAATTACGCTCTTCTGTTGGCATCGAGAGGTGAACCGGCACGGGCGGCTGACTCGGCGCGGCAAGCGCTCGAGATGCGCCGGCGCATGCATCCGGAATCGCATGAGAAGGTGACGACGGGTGTCGTTGCGGTCGCATCGTACCTTGCCGCCTCCGGCGATATTTCCGCGGCGGTCGATGTGTGGCGGGACGCGATTCGCCGTGCGCGTTCACTCACAACGAACGACCACTGGATTCTGGGCCGGCGCCTCTATGACCTCGGACGTCTGCTGATCGAATACGGCGACACGTCAGAGGGTGGGATGACCCGGCTGAACGAGGCGGAAGGAGCGCTGCTCGAAGCTCAGGAGATCGCCTCAGCGCACTACCCCATGAACCAGTGGCGCGCGTATTGGCTGGCGACGACACTGGCCGACCTTTACGAGAAACGGAACGAGCCCGATCAGGCCGCGCGTTGGCGAGCCAGGTCGGTTGCCGTGCGCCCGGCGCCCGACGCCGCCCCTGCCGCTTCGGCCGACTCAGACGAGTAAGCGGTCCGGAGCATACGGGGGGATGCACCGGCACGCGTCCGATGACCGCGCCACGGCGCTGCGTCCAGACCGACCGATCTGCGTCACCTGCAAGTATCCGCTCCAGTGCATTGTCGGTCTCGGTTGCGCGAACCCGGCCCGGGCTCGCCGTCGACACTGCGCCGACTGTTCCGGGTGGAATCGCCGAAGGATGCAACAAAAGGCGGCCAGAATTCGCGAAATCACCGCAGAGTTGCGGCCGGAGCCTGGCTATTGAGACAAGTTCGCACTCTCCGGCCCCGGCGGAAAGGCCGGCTCGTAGGGTCCGTTCTTTCGGGCGGCCGCGATGTACGTGGCGACGCGACGGTCCTTGAAGATTGTCTCGATCTCGAGTCCGCGCACGAGCGTCGCCGTGAAGAGTTCGTCCGTCGCCTTCTCCGAGATGTCGTCGAAACGGATCGAGCAGAAGCCGTCTTCGGTGATCATTCCCTTTGCAATCGGGACGCTCCGGTCGTACCCGCGGTTCGAGACGAGTCGCAGCGCGGCGTCCGTCGGCGGATGGATGCGCTTTCCGCCTTCGCCCGTCAGGACCGGGAGGGCCAGTTCGAAGAATTTCGGCGGGCGGAGATTGATCGTTGTTCGTTCCGTCGTCGCGGCGGCGTGGGCGCGGGCGACCGGGTGGACGGTCGGCGCCTTTCCGCTGGGTGGCGGCCGGCGCTGATAACGATCGTAGATCAACGTGAATTCATCGCCGGCGCGTTCCGCGGGTTTGCGAATGATTGCCTCGTCCGCGGACGAACGGCTGAATTGCGTGAGGCGGACTTTTTCGAACTGGAACCGCCGGGTTGTGCCGACGTGCACGTGGTCCAGTATGACCACGTCAAATTCCCTGTTTGCAAGGAGCGCCTGTTGAAGGGCGTCGGACGCGGCATCCCGGAATTTGAGAACACTGAGTGACCCCGACGCTGCTTCGACGGCTCGCACGACTTGCGGGAACCGAGGGCCTGTATGGAGGAATTTCGGATGGGAGCTGCCGTCGGCGGTGAGCCGCAGAATTCGCTTCAACTCGATCCACGCGCGATGTGCGGGATCCGTCGCCGCCCCGGCGATGCCGGGCATGCTCAGGAACAATTGCGGAAGCGCGGTGGAATTCGCGCTCGGCGCTCTCTTCCAGGGTTTGTGGCCGCCGAAAACAGCTGTTTCGTATACAAATTCCAGCTCCTCGCCCGGTTCTGCGTGACCATCCGACCCAACGGCCTTCGTGAAGACGCGCCAAAGCTCCACGTTTTGAAGCGTGATTCGCTCCATGCCTTTTGCGTCTGCAACGTCAAACATCACGGATGCATAATCCACAACGCGCTCCGTCAGGAGCCTTTCGGAGGCGCCATCCCTGCGTTTTTGCACGCGTGCGATTCGTCGCTTGTCCTCGCCGCTTGGGCCGTCGCGCTTCTCGGCTTTGAACGATACAATCTCGATCCAGCCGACGTGCTCGGGGTCGGTTGAGTCCCCTTGAAAACCGGGAAGCTGCATGAAACTGGTCATTGCATGACACCCACGGGTTTGCCCGCGCGCATTCCGTCGGGCAGATGAAGCAGATAACCAAACTCATCGAAAATGCCCGACCCGAGTTCTGCCGACTCATAGAGGCTGCGAATCTCGCCTCGCTTGACCGTCGCTGGAACATGCGGGATTGGCCCCGAGATCCCGCCGCCCGCGTCAGGGCCCGATTTGAGCGCCTCGATCGGGCCGGCCACCGTGCCGAGCCCGGGCGGCGCGCCGTAGGTGGCGGCGCCGAAGCAGAATGTCGCCAACCGACGCAAATAGGAGCTACGTTGGACAATCTGTTTCAGCTCTGCGAGCGCGGCCGGGCGATCGAAGTCGCGATCGCCGAACTTGAAGCGTTTCGATGACTTGCTCGCCAGGTATTCCACAATCGCCGTCGTCTCTTTGTCGGAAAAACCGCCCCAGACGTGAATCGTCCCGGTGATCGTCCCGACTTTCTGGCCCGTGCGCCGTGTGAACGCGGAGGGAATCGAGCGCCATTGCCCGACATTCGGCTCGACGAAATCCTGATGATCGTGCATATCGAGGTCTCCCTCGGCACGCGTCGACTGCGTCTGGTCCTTCCACGAGGACGTGTTGAATAGCAGCGGGCCGCCGGGGCCCATGTGGCTGAAAATGCTGAAATCGGCGACCGTGCTCGGGATGCGCTGCGCCAGATCGGACAGGAAACGGTAGATCGCCTTCGCGCCGAGATACTTGTCTTCTTCGCCGCGTGTCGCGCGGAGTTTTTCGACCCAACGGGAAAAATCCGCGGCCCGGGCGAACGACGGCGCCGGTTCGCGCTGCTCGACGATCAGATGCGGACGAAATCCGCCGCCCTTGATTCGATCCCAACGCTCCACGCGGCCGCGCTGGCAATCGAGCAGGTAGAAGGGCGAGCTGAGATTCAATGTTCCCTTTGCACCGAGGTAACCTGCAAACGTCAGCGCGCTGGACACGAAGTCCGCGGGCCGCCGAACCGCGCCCGGGGTCTCCGGGTTCTCCCAGATCTCGGCGCCGGCCACCGCGACGTAAATCCGCGTCGCATGAAGAACCACGGTCAGGTTGAATACCTTCGGCGAGCGCTGATCGCCGATCCCTCCCGCTGCGCGGTTCAAATCCATGCACGCAAGCAAATAGCCGCTCCGCCTTTTGTTTGCCGGAGTATCGCGGTCGGATTCAGGCCAGAATGGAATCAGCGCCGGCGCTTTGGCGGGCGCTTCGTAGTGGAAATGCTGCTGAATGCTCTCGAACCCATCGAATTCGACGGAAAGCAGCACGTCGTCGATTCCCGCGAGCGAAAGCACGAACCCATCCGCGCCCTGGTAGGCAAGCCGGCTCCGAACCGGGAGCGTTTTGCCGCCGACGACGACGAACTTGCCGGTGCTGATGTAAACGGCGTCGCCGCCCTTCGGCACGCGCTCCGCGCCGGCTTCGTCGACGACGCGAATATGTAGAACGCCCTCCTTCAGTTCGTTCGAGCGGCCGACTTCCTGCGCGGGCGCGGCCGTTGTCGTCGGAGTGGCCGGCAGCGGGCCGGCCGGAGTTGTCAGCGTGTCCTGAGGCGTCGCCATTTCGAATCCTGTCCACGCGGCCTACGAGCCATGCACCGATTTCAGCGTTTCGCGCGTATTCGCATCCGGTTCGCCGGTTTCCGCCAGGCCGTGAAGCTTTTGAAACTTGCGCAGCTCGCTGCGGCAGAGATCATCCCACTCACCGTCGATCCGCCCGCAGTAGAACCCGAGGTTCGCCAGCCGTTTCTGCACACCAACCAGGTTTTCACCCGGATCGGTGTAGCCCAATTGGATTTCGAATTCCCAGCGTTCCTCGCCCACGATCAACCGCCCGTGCTTTGCATTGGGGGAAATCGGCTGAACAAGCTGCCCCATCGCATCGGTCGTGCCTTCGTACTTGTTGCCGTCGACTTCGAGCGTATACGCCTTGTTGGCGAGCGGAACGTTGTCCACCTGAAGCACAAGCCGAAGCATCGCCGGTTCGCCGCGCCGCCGGAATCGATGTCGCTGCTCCGTCGGACGCGGCTCCCACTTCTCACGCAGCGCCGGGACATGCAGCTTGTCATCCGGCAGAAGCACGTTGGGGTCTTTCCGCTCGGTGCGAATCTCGGCATTCGCTGGATCATTCCAGATCGTCTCCCAGAAGTGCCCCGCCTCCTTCGCGATGCTCGAAACGCACTCACCGGGCTTGACCACATGCTCACCCGATCCGACCGGCCCCTGCGACTCGGGCGGCGGCGGCGCAGGCGTCACGGCGGTTTCCTGCGCGGTAGTCGAGTTGCGCATGACCGCACTGAGTCGCCGGGAATAGGAGTCGAACAGTTCGGCGGTCTCGTCCGCGGGCGGCTGCCCGGGCGCAATTTCGGACTGCGGCGGGGCCGGCGCTGGGGTCAGGGCCTGGGCCGGCGCTGGGATCGGCGAGTAGGCCGCCGATGGAGCGGGAGGCTGGGCGGCCGGGGCGGCGACAAGCGCACCGTTCTTCGCGGCCGGCGACGCCGATTCGGGAGCGGGTTCGGCGGTCGTGCGCGGCGGCCGCTTCAGCGCGCTCTCCAGCCGACCCGCATAGGAATCGAATAACGCCGGCGCTTCATCCGCTTTGGATGCCTCGGGCGGGCCCGCGGGAGGGGCGGGTGCTGGCTCCTTCAACGCGCCGTCTTTCCGCAGCGCCTTGCTCAGCCGCCGGGCAAACGAGTCGTGCGGATTGAGGTTTTCGGGTGCGTCGCTCATCCCACCGGCTCCCACGCCGCCGCATCGAGACGGGGAAACGTAACCTTGCACAAACCTGGATCGGGCACGGCGACGTGCGCCTGGCCCGTCGCATCGAGCGTCCCGCTCACCTGTTTGCCATCCGGGCGCATCACCGTATAGGCCTCGCCCGGCACCGGCTGGCCGAGTTCATCGACGAGTTCAATCTCGATCCAGGAGGTCTCTTGCTGTGACTCGGCAGGGGGCGGCGTGGGGGTGACGTGCGACTCGCTCGAATAGTGCGTGTTGTGGCCGAATTCTGTGGACGCTGCGGGAATCGGCGGATCGTCCAGGATCATCAGGTTCAAGGCTTCGGCCGGTCCTTTCGCTCCGCCGCTGTTTAGGTTGATCCGGCTGGCGACGATCGAAACTCCCTCGGCATCGATTTTGATGAAGTTTCCCCCGCAGCTGAGCGTGACGCTCTCGTCCGAGTTGATATGAATCCCACCTCGCTCATTCGTCAGGCAATACCGACCGTCGACGGTCTCCAGCTTAATGCCCTGGCAATGCTCCTTTCGATCGCCTTTGACGTACCGGTAGCACGAGCCCTTGACCTCTTCCCAGAAATCGAGGTTGACGGCTTCGTACTTATCCCGTTTCACCAGCGAAACGACGTTTCCCGCAATCGTCTTGTGCGCATCGCCGCCGATGCTCTCAAACCGGCTGCCGCGCGCCCGAAAGTGCATCGAGTTCTGCGCGTACAGCAACATTTGCTCGGCGCCCTTTGCGTCTTCAAACCGGATTTCGTTGCCGCCCTTCGCGCCGGGGCTGCTGCACGTGCGGATCGAGCTGATCGTGCGGTGGTCCGGCAGCTTGTACGCCGGCATGTGGTCCTTGTTGTAGACGCGGCCGGTGATGATCGGCCGGTCAGGGTCGCCCTCCAGAAAATCAACGATGACTTCCTGGCCGACGCGGGGCAGGAACATCATCCCATACTGCCCGCCCGCCCAGCCCTGACTTACGCGGATCCAGCACGAAGCGCCGACGTCGTGCCCCCACTCCTGGTCCCAGTGGAACCGCACTTCGACCCGGCCGAATTCGTCGACGTGTATCTCCTCGCCCGGCGGCCCGACGACCAGCGCTGTCTGGCTGCCAAGAACGGTCGGACGGGGCGTTGCGCGGGGCGGCCGGAACTGCGTCGCCGCCGGGATCACGCGGATTTCGGCTTCGTAGCGGCAACCCGTGTCGCCGAGCGATTCCTCCTCTGCGCTCTGCGACTGGGTCGCGCGGTGATTCAACTGCTGAACCAGGTAGTCGCCATCCCGGCCGGGCTCGGGGTGCCCGGTCAGGGAAAAGCGGCTTCCCGGCCAGAACGCGCGTACAGTCGAAGCGAGGTTCAGTATCCGTTGCTCGCAGAGCTGCTCTTCGAGACGTGTTTCCGCGAGCCGCTTGCCGCGGCCGCTTTCGTCGTATCCGCCGGGATGTTCGGTCAAGGAGAGGTTCGTGAACTGCCGACCGGCCGACGATTGACGCAGCGGCTGATCGGGCTGGCGGAAATTGAAATCGTCGAGCGAGACCATGCCGATCTGCACGCGATCGGCGAATTCGCCGGCGTAGATGCACTCTTGATCGTCGATCATCCCCGTCGGCTTGCGGAACGGCACATCGCCGGGCGATGAAAAAACGCCGCAGAGGCCCTTCGAATCGATGAGAACCAGCTTGCACCGTTCGGCAGTCTGCTCGAAGTGGTAGTAGATACCCTCCGATTCGAGAAGGCGCGAGATGAAATCCCAGTCTGATTCGCGATACTGCACGACGAACTCGCGCGGTTCGTAGTCGCGGGCGATTGCGAGCTTCAGGTCATCCTCGGTCAGCCCCGCATCCGCAAGCACCTTGCTGACGACGCCGATTACGTCCATCCGCTGGCAGCGCTTGGCGTTGAAGACGCGCGATTGAATCCGTCGGGAAAGCAGCCAGTGCGGCGGGACAAGCTCGGCCTCGTAATGGACGAGGTGCGAGCCCTCGCCGATCCGTCCAAAGCTCCGCACGATGCCGTGAACGGCCCGCGTGCCATATTCGCCATCGATTTCAAGCGTCGCGTCTTTTCCGAGAATCTGTTCGGGATTGATCGCTTCTATCTCGGAACTGAGCCGGATTCGGAAGCTGAAAAGCCGGCTGATGGCCTCGATACCCGAAAACGCCGTCACGCGCAGGTCGTCGGTGGAGAAGTCGGCGGCGCGGAAGCGGAAGTCGGCGACATTCGCAGGCGTGATGGGTTCAGCGGACATCTGGCGCTCCTCGTTGGGCGCGGCGTATCCTGGCCGCCTCGAAGCGAGCCGAGGGCGGCGGCTCGAATTCAGTGGCGAATGCGCCCGTCACTTTGCCGCTCCCGGCGCCCAGATGCCGGCCGGCGCGTCGTTTGTTCCCGGCGGCGGCTCGGTCTGGGCGAAGATATTCCTGTGTTCGACGGCCTCTTTCGCCTTCCAGCCGGTGGCCCAGTCCACGAGCTTCTTCGACCCGCCCTGCCAAGCCCAGAAGTGGTCCTCCTGCCCCCCGCCGCCGGCACTGCCGATGCGGCGGTTTTGTTGATCCTGGGCGATGGCCTGGTCGAGTTTGGCCATATCCACCTGTGCCCGCTTGAGTACGCCGATTTCACGCAGCCGCAGCGCGACTTCGGGCGGCGGCGGTGCATATTCAATCGTGCCGTTTACGAGCACACTCTCGCTCTCGATCGTCCTTGCCAGACGCGGCAGCCAGAGGCTCCAGAGCCCCGTCTCCAGCAATCTCTGAAAACTGGGCTGTTCCGGCTTTTTCGCGTCTGCAAAGTAGGGAATGTTGCTGGCCGGCGGGCTCATGACATGAAAAGGAACCTTGTGCTCCCTGGCCAATTTCACCAGGAAGTGTTGCTGAGCGCGATTCAGCGCCTCCAGGTCCTGGTTCGTGTACTGTTCCTCGCTGGTTTTTGTGTCGAGCGCATCAAGCGTGTCACTGAGCTTCTTCTTGTAGTAGGCGAAGACGTCGAATACACGTACCTGGAGGTCCTGGTGGAACCGTAACGGATCGAGTTCATCCAGCTTCAGGTTCGGGTCATTTTCGTACCATTCCTTAATCTTGTCGCGCAGCTTCCCGTCCAGAAATTTCGCAAAGTCCTCGGAATGATCAAAGAACCACTCCGGCAACTTTCCAATGTTGGCCAGTTTGTTATCCTCGTCGGAAAGCTCTTCGACGACCTTCCGAGCCATCTTTCCCTTCGCGACGCCGAAGAAGAACCCCAGCGCTCCGACGCTGGCCATTTCGAGCAACTGGAAGATCAGGCTTGTGAGAAACGACTCCTTCTTTGCATTCTCGGCAGCTTCTTTCAGCGTGGCGGTGACCGTCGTATAGGCAGAGTGATACGCCCCGGCGTATCGAATCGCGTGCGAGTGCCAGTAGCCCGCAGCGGAGTCGAGCCGCTTGTACATGCGATCGACGTACCGTCTGCACTCCGTCTTCAGCCGTCCGAGCGCCGCTCTGGTGTTGTCATCCGACGTCTTCACCTTGTGCAGCGCCTTGCTGGTCGCTACGGGCGTGAACGGCGGCGGCGATGGGTCGAGTGTGATCGCCCAACCAAGCTCCCATGTGCCCCGTTCGATCTCATCGCCGCTGAGCATGATCTTGAACTCGGGCGGTGTCTGTCCCCTGGGGGCCTTGAAGCGCAGCGCGATCTCCGGCCCCGGCTTCGCATTAGTCTTGACGTGCTCCACCTTCGACGGCTCGAAGTACCACTCCCGTCGGCCCTTGCATACGATCCTGCCGTAGAAGTTCGCGACCGGATCGTCTTTTGATTTCTCGTTGGGCAGATCCTTGTGCTCGTCCACCTCGCGAATCGTGATGATGACGTTCTTGCTCTCGCCGACCTTCTTCAGCGGCGCTTCGTTGATCGCGAGCATCGGCGGTACATCCGAGGCGTCCATCGTCCCGCGCGTCGTGAACACCGCCCACCACCTAGCGCCCATGGTTCGCCTCCTCGGCCGGCAGGAAGACGTCGACCCATTCGTCGTCGTACCCGACAGCTGGAATCGTCCGTTCGAATTCGCCGATGACGAGCACATAGTCGCTCAGCGGCGTGCGTTCGACGCGGATCCTCCCCTCCGCGTCCGTTGACCCGGAGTCGACCGCCCTGCCGTTTGCGTCGGTGATCGCATATGCGAGCGCGCCGACCGGCTGTTTGTGATCATCACGAACGATCAGGCGAATGTAACCAAGCCACGGAAGGAAGACGTCGATCCACTCGTCCTCATATGCCACCGACGGAATCGTCCGCACATGCCCGGCGACGACGAGCTCAAAGTCCCTGAGTTGCACGTTATCGAAACGGATGCGGCCCAACGCATCGGTCTTACCGTCGCAAACGGCGGCGCCGTCGACGTCGCGGATCGCATAGGCCAGGTCCGGCGCCGGCTGTTCGGCATCGTCGAAGACGCATAGACGAATGTAGTTGATCCCGGTTGCGTTGCCGCGGAGGGATCGCACACGGAGCGTATAGAGTCGCTCCGTGGCCAGACCTTTCACGCTCCAAGGCGTGGGTATGTAGACGATTCCCGGATCATCTCTGTCATCGAACCGGAAATTGACGCCATCATGTGCCCTCTCCGTGCACCCCACGTCGTCGCGCAGATGGACATTGATTTCGTCGGGAACATCCGTATTCCAGTTGAAGATCGCGAGCTGCTGCCAGGTCAGCCCGTTCGCTTCGGCCAGGCTCTTTATGCTTTCGCCCGTGCGGACCTTGTGTGTCTCGATGGTTGCAATTCGCACACCGCGGATCGACGGCGGCGGCGCGATTACCTCATCGCCTTCGATCGGCTGAACCGACCCGTTTCTTTCCGAGTCCGCCTGATCCGCTTCGTCGTCCTGCCGCGGAGTGGTTGAGGGGCGGTCACCAATCGCGACGAAGCCGTACGTGTCGGTGAGCCGTGCCTCTTCGAGGCCGCACGCGACACTGCACGTACCCGGGTCGATCTCCTGAATGTCGATCATCCCATCCGGCCGCGTGGTGAATTCGAAGGTCTTGCCGTTCGGCTCCGTGACGCTGAGCACGACGCCCGGAAGCGGCCGGCTTGACGCATCATCCACGACGCGAAACCGGATCCACGCCGTTTTTTCCGTCGGGCGAAGGGGCGGTATCGCAGGCTCGGGCTCGGGCCGTCGACGAATCGGCGGCGTCGAGCGGAGCGGTCGCGGCGTGCGTGGTTCCAAGAACACGAGTCGACCCTCCGCGATCTTCGCGAGCATCGTTCGGCAATCCCCGCTGCCGCCCAGCGCCAGCACCTGCCGTGCAGCCGGAGTCCATTCGGCGTCGCGGATGTCGTGCAGGCGCGGTGACTCGCTCCCTAGCGTGCTGATCACATTCGCACAGCCGGGCGGCACCTCATCCCGGGCAGCGATCATCCGCCGAGCCGGCGCGCTGCAGATCGCCGCCTGGCACCAGGGCACGGGGCAAGTCAGCCGCTTATCTTCCTTGTCCGCCGCCACGCCATTCCCTTCACCAGGTTTGCGACAACCGGTCCGGCTCCATCTCGCCCCCCCTAGCCAACGGCCGGAAAGTAATGCGCAGGACCGCGCCAAAACCGGCCAAGATCGCTCAAATTCAGGCGTTCGGCCGGGTCCGGGGGGACAATCGGTGAGTCAGCCAGCTAGAATTGGCTCATGGTCGATGGCGAGAACAGGCCGGGCGAGGACTCCCCCGCCGCCGAGCCCTCCTCGCGAGAGGTGACCCGGCTGCTTTCGGCCGTCGCCGCCGGCGATCCGGTCGCACCGACGCGGCTCTTCGACCTGATCTATGACCACCTTCGCAGTCTGGCGCGGGCCCGGATGGCCGGTGAGCGGCGGGGCCACACGCTTCAGGCAACCGCGCTGGTTCACGAAGCATATGTTCGGCTTCTCGGACGATCCGCCGAGGAGTGGACGGGCCGGGAGCACTTTTTTCGGGCGGCGGCGGAGGCGATGCGGCGGATCCTGGTCGACTACGCGCGGGCCCGGAACGCGGACAAGCGCGGAGGCGGGAAGGCGGCCCTTTCGATTTCCGGGGTGGCGGATCTGGCCTCCGACGCGGAACCCGCCGGAATTCTGGCCTTGGACGACGCGATCGTGCGCCTTGAACGGGTAGACGCGCAGGCTGCGGCGATCGTCCGGTTGCGGTTCTACGCAGGTCTGAACGAGCGAGAGACCGCGGAGTCGCTCGGGGTCTCCGAGCGGACGGTTCGCCGCGACTGGTCCTTCGCCCGCGGCTGGCTCCGCGATGCGCTGGAACGGGAACAGTCCTAACGCGGGATCGGCCGGACGAACGCCGATACCGCTGTTGGCAGAGCAGGAGCGCATGTCGGATTCTCTGGACGTGATCGCCAAGTCCATCATCGACGAAGCCGTGGAGCTGGACGGCCGCGCTCGCGCCGAGCTGGTCAGTCGCCGATGCGCCGGCGCGCCGGGTCTGCGCGAACGGGTCGATGGGCTGCTTGCGGCGATGGAGATCGAGGATCGGTTCCTGAGCGCGCCGAGCACAGGTATCGACATCGAAG
The DNA here is from genome assembly GCA_045863555.1 of Planctomycetota bacterium. Taxonomy (GTDB): domain Bacteria; phylum Planctomycetota; class Phycisphaerae; order UBA1845; family Fen-1342; genus JACRLV01. The sequence continues at coordinate 57,432 of BTUU01000020.1, forward strand.
GCGGGTTCGTGGAAGAGGCGCCGGGCGACCGGATCGGGGCCTACCGGCTGCTGGAGCGCATCGGCCAGGGAGGATTTGGCACCGTGTTCCTTGCGGAGCAATCCGCCCCGCTCGAAAGACGGGTCGCCCTGAAGGTCATCCGGCCCGGGATGGACAGCCGGCAGGTTCTGGCCCGGTTCGCCACGGAGCAACAGGCGCTCGCGCTGATGGACCACCCGAACATCGCCCGCGTGTTCGATGCGGGGATGACGGATCGAGGCCGCCCGTATCTCGTGATGGAACATGTGCGCGGGGAGGCGGTCACCCGATTCTGCGACAGTGAGCAGATGTCGATCCGCCAGCGCCTGCTGCTCTTCCTGGAGATCTGCAACGCGATCCGGCATGCTCACCAGAAAGGCGTGATTCACCGTGATCTGAAGCCGTCGAACATCCTCGTAACCACCGAAAACGGCCGGCCGGTTGCGAAGGTGATCGATTTCGGAATCGCGAAAGCGCTGCGTGCTCCCCGCGACGGACGCTCCTCGGTGACGGAAGCGCATCACCCGCTCGGAACCCTGGAGTACATGAGCCCGGAACAGGCGCAGTCTGCGCTGGGCGGTGTGGATACACGCAGCGACATCTATTCGCTTGGCGTCATCCTTTATGAATTGCTCACCGGCGCGACACCATACGAGGCCGATCGGCTTCGGGATGCGACGCTTGCAGAGTGGCAGCGCGTTCTGGCGAAAGAATCGCCACTGCGGCCCAGTCAGAGGTGTTCTTCCGGGGCCGTTCGGATCAAGACGGCGGCTGGCCCCTCCGACGCGCCGACCGACACCGCGAGACTGCGCGGCGCTGATGCAGGCACGCTGGCCCGTGCCCTGCGCGGCGACCTGGATTGCATCGTGATGAAGTGCCTGGAGTGTGTGCAGGATCAGCGCTACCAGTCCGTCGACGCGCTTGCCGACGACATTGAGCGGTATCTCTCTGATGTCCCGATCCTTGCTTCGCCTCTAGGTGCCGCCTATCGCTTTCGAAAATTCGTTCGACGACACCGTATCGGCGTATTCGCCGGTTCAATTGTGATTGTCGGCCTGGCGGCAGGACTCGTTACGGCCGCTTACGGACTCACGATCGCACAGGAACAACGTGACGCGGCGCGCGCGGCACAGGACGGCGAAAAACAGCAGCGCCTTTCGGCCCAGCGCGTTTCGAGCTTTCTGGAACAGATGCTTTCGGGCGCCGCGCCGGAGGTTGCCGCGGGCAAGGACACGTCGCTTTTTCGAGTCTTCCTCGACGATGCCGTCAAACGAATCGAACGCGGCGAGCTTCGTGATTCTCCTGAGGCCGAGGCAGACCTTCGAATTACCCTCGCGAATACGTATCACTCGATCGGCGACGGCGCAACGTCGTTGCGGCTCCTAGCTCCATTCGATGAGCAACTTGCTTCGATCATCAACGCAAGCGACACGGTTCGCGAACGGCTTGTGGATGCACAGGCAATGGCGCTATCGATCGTGGCGCGGTTCGACGAAGCGAATGCCCGATTTCGTGAGCTCGCGGCGTTACGAAGAAGCCTGTATGGCGCTCAGGACAAGCGCGTCGCGATCGCCCTCGCAGCCATCGCAACGAACCTGACGAGTCAGGGACGCATACAGGAGTCGGTGGATGTTTCCAATGAGGCCCTGGAAATCGCAAAACACGCCGGCGACTCCGGGACTCTTGCGAACGTACTCACCAACCTCGCCGAACCACTCGGAATGTTGGGAGACCGCGCCGGGGCGATTGCCGCCGCCGAAAGTGCGCTGGAGCACTGCCGCCGGGCCTATTCCGCGGATCATCCGCATCTCGCGGAAGCGTTGAACAATCTCGCCGCCATGCTGGCGGAATCGGAGGGGCAGGCGGAAAGGGTCATTGAGTTGCTCCGCGAGTCCGTTGAGATGAAGCGGCGACTCTATCCCGGCGGGCATCCCCATCTGGGCATCGGCCTGCACAACCTGGCGCGGGCACTTCAGGATCATGGCGAGTTCAAAGAATCGGAACGCCGCTACAAGGAGTCGCTTGAGTGCCTGCGGAAATTCGAACCGCATTTCAGCGCCGACCTGATCGCCACGCAGCTTAACTACGCCAATCTCGCCAGAACACGCCAGCAGTCCGATCTACAAGAGTCGTTGGCGCGCGATGCACTCGCGCAATGCGAGCGTTTGTACCCCGCGGGACACGAGACGACGGCCCTCGCGCTGATGAATATCGCCACGAGTCTTCGCGATCGGGGTCGCAATGCCGATGCCGTGGACTATTTTCTGCGCTCAGTTGAAATCCAGCGGCGGGTGCTGCCCGCCGACCACCCGCTGCGGGGAAACGCGCTTTCTGCGGCGGGAACCTCGCAGGTCGACGCTGGGCGGGCCGGCGAAGCCGTGGCTCCGTTGCGCGAGGCACTTGAGATCCGTCGGCGTCAGGTCAATGCCGATCCGTTGCTGATTTCCGCGTCGCTTGCCGACCTGGCATCCGCGATGCTGACCGCGGCCGCAGCGGAATCGGGGGCGGACGAAGCCACCAGTCTTCGGAACGCGAGAGAAGCCGAAGCGCTTGCGGAGGAGTGTCTGCGCCTGCGGCGCGAGTTACTGGCGCCCGACGACTGGCGGATCGTGAATGCGGACGGAATCCGCATTGCTGCGCAGGTTGAGTTGCTGGGGCTCGATCGCGGAGCAGAGGTGCCGGAGAGAGTAGCGAAAATCCGAGAGGCGGAATCCGCACTGCTGGCGGGATATGAACAGCTCGAACAATCGAGCCGCGGATTCGACGAAACCCGTCGGACCAGAATCCTCGCTACGGCGGCCCGTCGACTCGTGCGGCTCTATGAGACCTACCGCAGCATCACGCCCTCCGAGGACGCGGAACGTTCGGCAGAGCAATGGCGAGCACGAGTCGCCGAACTGGTGCCGACAGGCGGATGAAGGCCGATCGGCCGACAAACCTGGGGTCTTCCGCAACAGCAGGCCAGTCTCCACCGCGCCGTCGTAAATGTCCGGGGTCCCGATTCGGTCGCCGACTCGGAAACGTTGCGGAAATCCAGCGAAAACGTGTTGAAGCTAAACCCGGGGATCGCGAAATCCCCGACGTGCCGGTTATACGCGGTTGCGCCCGCAAGATCGCCCACGTTGAACGACGGCAGCGTCACACTGGTTGTACCCGCGGGTACGGAGATTTCCCAAAGGAACTCACCGGGACCCTTCGTCTCGATGAGAGACAGTGAGCCGCCGGCCGCGTTCGCAACGCTCCGCGTGGGCGGTGCGATCCGTGATCCTCATTGCATGTCGAGGATTGTCGCGAGACTCGAGCGCGGACGACGCAGCACGATAAGGATTCGCCATCCGGATTCCGCTTGGATGGCCTCGTTCGGCGTCCGATCGACTTCGCCAGTCGCGGGTGCGGGCCGCGGCCACCTTCCGACATGGGGTTCATTCGCCTATTCGGAAGCGGCGTCTTCGTCTTCAATCCCTCGGCCAGACCTTGTACGTTTGCTTTCCGTCCAGCCTGACTTCGAACGGTCCGGGGAACGGGTTGGCCGAATCCCGGGCGCGCTCGAGATAGTCGGTGTCGATCTGCAGCGGCGTCCCATCGGCTTTCTCATAGGCGCATCCCGATACCAAGGCCTTGCCCAGCAGCGCGGTTATCACCGGCTTTCTGACTGACGCGGACGCCCAAGCCCGGTCTCCGGCCAGTGTCAGGTACCACCCGTCGGGCCGCCGGTCGAGCGTTAGTCCCGGCTGGAAATCCGGCAGCAGCAAGTATCCGGTATCGAACCTGGACGGACGCGCGCCGCCCAGAAACACGTTCCCCGCTGCAAAGCACGGCAGCATCGCATCGTCAAACACGCTCAGGCCGCTCTCTCCGATGAACAGGTTGTTATAGAAACGATGGTCGCCGCTGTCGCCTTTCTGTGCTGGGTGCATTCCCGCAATCGAGGTGGCGTGCGGCGGCTGATACGGCGTGCTGCGGGTGTCGCCCCGAATGTTCGTCATCCGCCCGGCAATGACGTTGTGCGCGAACGCCACGCCCTGCGAGTTCAGCTCCGCGGAGACCCCGGGCGAAAGGAAGAGGTTATTGACCACGAGAATGGGCCCGTGCTGCATCTCGAGGAACAGGTCGCCGGCGCCGCCGGTGTTGTCGTGCAGGAGGTTCTCCGCCACCTGCGCGTTCTGCGCCATCCAATCCAGCCAGATTCCGGCCACGTCGCCGCAACGATAAATGTGGTTGCGGCGGATGACGACGTCAATCCCCCCGTGGAACTTGATGCCCGCCATCTCCGCGCCGCCAAAGAGCCGCCGGACGTGGATGTCGCGGATCTCGTTGCCGATCACCTCGCTGAACGCGCACCCCAGGCTGCCGACCACACCGGCCTGCTCGCAGTGGTGGATGTGGTTGTTGCGGATGAGGTGCCCGCCGATCGCCTCCCTGTTCCAGCGTTTTTCGAGGGCGCGGGTGACGGTGCCGACGTAACCCTCGGCGGATTCGGCGCGGTTGTCCCATTCATCGCCATATTTCCCGAGGGCTACGCCGGAACATTTCGAATAGCTGATTTCGTTGTTCTCGATGTTCCAGCCCTTGCACCAGAGAGCGGTGATGACGCCGTACTGTGCAGCCGTGGGCGGAGCCCAGTTCGTGGCGGCGTTGCGAAGATCGAACCCTCGTACCGTGATGTAGTTGATACCGGGCGCAGCGGGCGTGAATACCGTCGGGCGCACGTTGATCTCGACGCGCGCCTTGTTCGGGTTCACGCCGGGGAACTGGGCGTAGATCTCGGTGCTGCTCGGGGCAACCTTGATCTGGACCGGTTTGGGCCTGAAGACCAGACACAAGTTTCGAACGCCCGAGGTTTTCCTGATCGATGCGGAATACGTCCGCCAATCCTGCCAGCCCCCCGTCGGGGCGACCTCGCATGTGCCGAGGAGCGGCCCCTCGGGTCCGTCAAGATGCAACTCGACCAACCCGCCGGCGTCCTGCGGCGCGGCGCCGCGCAGCTCGACGCGGGTCGTTCCCGATCCAAAGTTCACCCCGTCAAAGCGGACCCAGTCGCCCTTTCCGATGTAACCGAGGCACTTGCCCCCCTCGGCGCAGTCCGCCAACTGGCAGCCCTTCCGGGCCGCGATCGTGTCCGCTGAATGGCGAGCGCCTTCCTCGGGCTTTAGCCACGCGACGTTGAGCAGGTACCGCGGGCCCTCGTCGACGACGCCGTCCACGACTGCGAACCAGAGCGGCTCCGAGCCCGGCGGCCTCAATACGTCGTCCAGCTTCGCCGCCTCCATCAACCACTCGCCCTCAACGTAGACGCAGCCAGTGTGGTGTCGACGGCCCTTATCCGAGAACCAGTCGCCGCGGATGAGATCGGCGTAGGGATTAAACGAGCCGAAATACGAATTCGGCAGTGTCAGCCGCCATGTGTCGCCGACGACGTTCTGCCAACCGCTCGTGGGCTCCGAACCGGAGATCACGACCTTCTCCCCCGGCGCCGCCTGGTATGTAATTCGGCGCACATCGGAGTCGCCGCCGCGCGGCGGGCTCACCCGCTCTCGATAGACCCCCTCGTGCACGGTTATCACATCGCCCGGCTCGGCGATGCTTGCGGCGGCGGATATGGTCTTGAACGGTCTGGACCTCGAACCGTCATTGGCGTCGTTGCCCGTGACGGCGACGTGATATTCGATGGCGAACGCGCGGAAAACCATGGTGATCGCGAATGCACTCGTCAGTAGCCGTCTCATCGGTCTTCCCCAACAACAGCGGAATTTGACCGCATCGCTCAGCTCTCCGCTTGGGCTCCGATCCCTGGCCTTGACAGGCCAGCGGCCGCGCTGCGAACTGCTGGAGGTCTGCGCGGCGTGACTCGATCTCTTGATCGAACAGCGGCGGCTTGGCGACCTGTTGGGGGCGTATGCCGCCCCTTACTCTGTCAGCCTCCCGGCAGCGCCCCTTCGCGTGTCAATCCTAACGCGCCGAATGGACTCGTTTACTTGTGGGCGCGTCTCGGGCATGCCATTGCGGCCGCCGTACAAGTTGGGCAATAGGTTCTACCGGGAGATGCCCGTGAACCTCGTGGCACCAGATCTGGCGGGGCGCATCACCAATGCCGCTATTCGCAGTCGAATTCGCCCCTTCAACCCGGGAATTCAGGCGAAACTCGAGCTCCGTCGACATACCTGCCCCGCGCCGGAACAATTTGCGCGAGTCCGTCGCTACGACGTACCGGACCCGCCGGATCCGTTCACAGCGTCATTCCGGGTCGCCCGATTCCTGGCCGCCCGGTTCTGAATCAGTCCGTCTTCCGCAATTGCGAGGTATGATTGCTCTGCCGTCAACAACTTGCGGCGTCTCCAAACACGCGCTCCACCACGCTTCGGCCTCACCGTACCGGCCCTGGGAGTCGAGAATCTGTGCCAGGATTTGCTGGCAATCGGCGACGTCCTCGTGCTTTGGACCGCGCCTCCTGATGTAACCGTCGAGCGCCGGACGGCAGATGCGCTCCGCTTCCGCGAAATCGCCGCGTTTCAGGTCGACCTGCGCCAGACAAACCAGATTCCACGCGAGCGCGGGGTGATCGATGTGTTGCGCGAGGGGGTCTTTCGGGACTCTTAGCCAGTAGTCCAAAGGACCAACAGCAACCTCTCCTGAAGAGGAGGCGTGGGATGTCACGTGTCCAGCAGGTGCCCGGATATTGAGACGCGCGTGCACGCGGCGCGAGCACTGCTTCGTTGCTGCGAAGCCTGCGAGCACCGCTGCGGCGTTGATCGGGAAAACGGCGAGGCTGGCGAATGCCGGCTGACGGCGGATTCGTTCATCTTCCGCTCGTACGTCAGCGTCACGGAAGAGATCGAGGTGATTCCGGCACTTCGCGTCTACCTTGCCGGCTGCAACTTCCGTTGCGGCTTCTGCGACACGGCGCCCGAGTGCTTCATTCCGAATCGAGGCCGGCGCTGCGACCCCATTGAGCTGGCGAACGAGTGGGCGGACGAGATCGAGCGCGGCGTTCGGACCATCAGCATCCTCGGCGGCGAGCCGACGTTGAGTCCGCATACGCTACTGGAGGCCGCCGCGGCCGCCCCTCGACGGCTTCCGCTCGTAATCAACACGAACCTCTACATGACGCCGGAGGTTATTGACCTGCTGGATGGCGTCGTGACGACCTACCTCGCGGATCTGAAGTTTGGCAATGACGAATGTGCGGAGCGGATCGCCGGAGTGCGGCCGTACGTCGATATCGCGACGCGCAACCTGAACCGCATCGCCGCGCGAACGCCCGTCATCGTGCGGCACCTGCTCCTGCCCGGGCATCTCGATTGCTGCTTTCACCCGATCGTCGACTGGCTCGACACACATCAGCCGGGTGTACGCTTTCAGCTCTACCCAGGATTCGTGCCTTGTTATCGGGCGGGCAACGTCAACTTGGGCCGTCTGAACCGCGCCGAGGAGATCGCCGCAGCGGAGAATCGCCTTCGGGCATCCCGTTTGCTTTGGGAGACGCATGGAAATGGAACCGCCGGAATGCGAATCGAACTCACGGTCTCCGGAACCGGGCTTCGCGGCCATCACACTGGGCGTTGACGGGCGGATCTACTGCCACGATCTCACGCCGGAGCTCGTCGACGTACTGACCGCGCTATGCCCGGATGAGCCGGCCCTGTCCCAGCGGCGAACGGCCGGCGAGATCGTCTGCCGCCCGGAGGGAGCGTCATGAGTGGCCCGGCTGCCGCGAAGGCTGAACGCCCGGCGCGAAGCGAGATCGAGGTCCTCATTCGTGCCCGGTACCCGATCATCTACGTCGTGAGCTGGGAGGAATCCCGCGTCGAGCGCCACCTGCGCGAAATCGCAACCAAGCGGCAGAAGCAGCTCTATTGCTGGTCTGTGACGACCGGATTGCTCAAGTCCGGCACGCAGTCCACGTCGGCACCGAAAAGCCGCGGCCTTGCGGACCCAGTCGAAGCGCTTGACGCGGTGATCGAGCACAAAGAGGCGGCGATCTACCTATTCAAGGACTTTCACCCGTTTATGCGCCAGCGCGACTCCAATGTCGCGGTGCTCCGCAAACTGCGGGAAGTCGCCCTCGCGCTGAGCGACAGCTATAAGACGCTCGTCGTCTGCGCCCCGGTGCTGGAGCTGTCGCCCGAACTCGAAAAAGACGTGACGGTCGTCGATTTTCCGCTCCCCGGCCCGCCCGAGTTCGATCAATTGCTGCAACGGATCTGCGCCGACGTCGCCGCGAATACGAAGCTACGGATTTCACTCACCGCCCACGATCGCGAACAGCTCATCCAGGCCGCGCTGGGCCTGACGCTACAGGAGGCCGAGAACGTCTTCGCCAAGACGATCGTCAACGACGGCCACCTCTGCGCCGAAGATGTGTCGGTGGTCTTCAGCGAGAAACAGCAGATCATCCGGAAGAGCGGCCTGCTGGAATACTACGAATCGAGCACCGCGGCAGAGGACGTCGGCGGGCTCGATCTGCTCAAGGAGTGGCTCCGAAAGCGGGCGCTCGCCTTCTCGGACAAGGCCCGGCAATTCGGACTACCCGCGCCCAAGGGCGTGCTGCTCGTCGGCGTGCAGGGCTGCGGAAAGAGCCTCTGCGCGAAGGCGGTCAGCACGATGTGGCGCCTGCCGCTGCTGCGTTTCGACATGGGCCGGATGTTCGCGAGTCTCGTCGGCTCTTCCGAGGAAAACGTCCGCCGGGCCATCGCCGTGGCCGAGTCGATCGCGCCGGTCGTCCTCTGGGCCGACGAAATCGACAAGGCGTTCGCGGGGTCGCAGGGGTCGGCGAATACCGACGGCGGAACCACGGCCCGCGTGATGAGCACGTTTCTCACGTGGCTCAGCGAGAAGACGAAGCCGGTGTTCGTGCTCGCGACTGCGAACAACATCTCGCAGCTGCCGCCGGAACTGCTGCGGAAAGGGCGACTCGACGAGATCTTCTTTGTCGATCTGCCCAACAGCGCCGAACGGCGGCAGGTCTTCGAGATTCACCTGCGCAAGCGGCAACGTGAGCCCGAGAAATTCGACTTGGACGCGCTCAGTCGGGCGGCGGAGGGGTTCAGCGGGGCGGAGATCGAAGAGGCCGTGATCAGCGCGCTTTACGACGTCTTTTATCTCGACAAGCCGCTCGAAACGGCCGATCTGCTCAATTGCATCAGCCAGACCGTTCCGCTGTCTCGCACGATGGCCGAGGGCATTTCGTCGTTGCGAAGCTGGGCCGAGGGCCGCGCCCGGCTGGCGTCACGGCGGGACGTCGACGCCGAGGCCCAGGCGCGCCGCAAGCTGGAGATGTGAATCCTGCGAGGAGAGTTCCATGAGTGCTGTCTGCGTCCTGACACCGATCGTCATCAGTTCCTGGCCGACGATCTCCGCCGCCGTTTTCGGGGCGGCCGCGAGCCTCGGCTTTGCCGTGAAACCGGAGCGGATCCAGGCGGACGCGCCGCGCAAGCGCACCGTCGAAACCGAGGTGCCGAACAGCGAAGTCGTCGGTGAAGCGATGGGGCCGTCGCAGAAGATCGTGGTTCAGCGCGGCGACATCACCATCGAATTCGGACAGAACGATCGCGGCGCGTGCACGGTCTGTGTTACCGGCGAGGGGCACAGCGATTTCGAGCTTCGCAAGATCGGCGAGGAGGTCGCCGGCCGCGTGGTTCAGCAGTTCGCTTATCACAAGCTGATGACCGAGCTGAAGGCCCGCAAGTTCACCGTGATCGGCGAGGAAGTGCTGGCCGACGAATCCGTGCACGTTCGAATCCGCCTGTGAGGTGTGCGCATGAAACGCCCCGAATTCGACATTCGAATCGACAAGTCCGGCCGCGTGACGGTCGAGGTGAAGGGCAGCGGCGGCCCCGAGTGCCTCGAACTGGCGGATCTGCTCAAGGACATCCTGGGACGGGAAGACGAGCGCACGCTGACCAGCGAGTACTACACGCCGGACAGCAAGGTGCGAATCGACGTTCACGTGCGTGATCGCGGCGGTGCCTGAGCGTTCTGATGCGGGAGTCGCAGTCGCATGCAGTGTCCGAACTGTGGAATGGAGAACATGCCCGGGCTGGCGACCTGTGTGCGCTGCCAGAGCGCGCTGCAGGGCGGCGCGCTTGTGGTGACGCCGCGCCGGGCTTCGGCCCTGCGACTGACGACCCGGCTGCTCGCGCTCTGGTACCGCTGCTTCGGCGGGTGGCGAGTCGACTGGTCGTGGCTCCGGCCATGGACACCGAGAACGTACGAGCCGATTCCGTGGCGGGCCGTGGGACTCACGCTGCTCGCCCCGGGCGTCGGGCACCTTTACATTCGACACCGCGCGCTAGGCTGGTGGCTGCTGGGGATCTGGGCAGGCGCGATCTTCCTGACGCTGCTTTCACTGGCGACACCGTGGACGCCGTGGCTGTTCTCGATCGCCGTAATCGTTCACGCGCTCGCGTTCGCGTCGCTGCTCGCCGCGAACCTGGGTTACGAATCGTGGATCATCCGGGCCCTGTTCGGCACACTGCTCTTTCTGGCCCTCAATTACTTGCTTTACAACCCGATTGCCGGTTTCTGCGGGCATTTCGTCCGGGCGGTCTACCTGCCTGATATTCAGCTCAACCCGACCATCGGGTCCGGAGACGGCCTGGTCTGCGAGGGCGATTGGCTGCGCAGCGCGCCGTGCCGCGGGGACATCGTCCTCTACGACATGACACCGTACAGTGGGAATGGTTGGTATGTTCGCGAAGGCGTGGGGATCGACCGGATCGTCGGATTGCCCGGTGATCGGATCGAGATCACCAACGGATTTCTCCGCGTAAATGGTGCAGAGGTCGCGAAGGGAATGGCCCCGCTGGGTGCGGTGCCGCCAATCGCGTCGTTCTCCTGCACGGTGGCGCCCGACCGAGTATTCGTACTCCCGACGACGCTCAGACTGTATCTCGGGCCGCAGATGGAGTTGCGACCCGAGTTCATCGAGACGGCTGCGCACCTGGACAGGGAGCAGATTCGCGGAAAGGTCCTGTGGCGGGTGCGTCCGTGGTCGCGCTGGGGACGCGTGGAGTGAGGAACTGACGATGGCGGGACGGTTTGCCAACCTGGAGTTCAACGAGGAGCGCGAGGAGAGAGTCGAGCTCAAGGCGACGCAACGCCTGGGCCTGCGGGGCGAATCCGCCGCGCCCGATCATCTCGCCCGGGCGATCGAGGAGCACCACTGGGCGCACTACGAGACGGCGCTCCGTTATTTCACCCGCTGCCTCGAAGTCGATCGGCGGCTGATTCCCGCGTGGGTCGGCCAGGTGCAGATGCTCGTCGCGCTGCGCGAGTATCACGAGGCGAAGGTCTGGAGCGACAAGGCGCTCGACCTGTTTCGGGGGAATCCGGACCTGCTGGCCGCAAAGGCGCAGGCGTGCATCCGAATTCACGACCTGCGCGGCGCGTACGTTGCGAGTGACGGGGCGATGCAGGGCAGCGGCAGCTCCCCCTGGCGATGGCAGGTGCGCGGCGAGCTCCTCCTCGCGGACGGCAAGCGGCAGTACGACCAGTGCTTCCGGACGGCGCTGGCCGAACCGGCGGCCGACTGGTTCGACCGCGTGATCATCGCCCGGATTCTCCAATTCCACGGCCGGCTCGTCGCGGCTGCGGAGTACTTCAAGCAGGCTGTCGCGATCGAGATGGGCCATGCTCAGGGGTGGCTGGAACTGGGGCAGTGCCAGGCCGCCCTGGGAATCTCGGGGCCGGCACGAGTCAGCATCAGCCGGGCGCTCGAACTGAAACCTGACTTGGTCGAGGCTCGACACGCGCTGGAGGATTGCGGAAGCACCTCGATCCTACGCGGCCTGCTTCGACGGCTCGGTTTCCGGGGGCGATGACATGACGATCGAGACGCTGCTGCGCAACGGCCGAAGGCACAACGCGAGCGATGTGCATGTGCTGGTCGGACTGCCGCCCATCTTCCGGATCGACGGAGAGATCGTCGTCGCAAAGGGCGAGCCGATGACGGCCGAGGCGTGCAGAACACTCGTTTCCGAGCACCTGAACGAAGAACAAACCCGGTCGCTCCAGACCACCTGGCAACTCTGCTTTTCGACGACGTTCGGCGACTTCGACCGCGCCAGAGTCACGATCTACATGCGGAATGGGAGTCCAGAGCTTTCCATTCGGCTCAGCGAACCGGCCATCCGATCGCGCGAGGACCTCGGGCTGCCGGTGATTGTGGACGACCTCGTCCGACGGCCCAACGGCCTGATCATCCTCACGGGTCCGACCGGCGTCGGGAAGACCACGACCTTCCATTACATGATTGATCGCATCAACGTCGAGAAACGCTGCAAGATCGTCACGATCGAAGACCCAGTCGAATTCACGCACCCGAGCAAGCGCAGCATCGTGGTGCAGCAGGAACTGCTCACGGATGTGCGGAGCTTCGAGGAGGCGCTGATTCATGTGCTGCGGCAGGATCCGGACGTCATCGGTGTCGGCGAGATGCGCGAGCGCGAGACGATGCACACGGCACTGATGGCCGCGGAGACCGGCCACCTCGTCATCGCCACGCTGCACACGCCCGACGCCGTGCAGTCGATCCAGCGCATGGTGTCGGCGTTTCCGGAGGGTCAGCAGAACGAAATACGGTTCATGCTGGCGAACACGCTTCAGGCCGTCGTGGCTCAGCAACTGCTGCCGCGCGCTTCCGGTGGCCGGCGCGTGCTCTGCTGCGAAGTGCTGGTCGGTACGGCGGGCGTGCGGCACAACATCCGCGAGAACTCGATCCACAAGCTCTATTCGGAAATGCAGGCGGGCCGAAAGTTCGGCATGGTCACGATGGACCACAGCCTGCTCGACCACTACCAGCGCGGCGACATCAGCTACGACACCGCATGCGCGATGGCTCGTGATCCGGGCACGATTAAGGCGCGCTCCGCGTAGCGCCGGTTTCAGGTAGGCGTCGACGGCCTCAACTTTCTACGCTACCTCTATCCTTCGGATGTCGTCTATCCGTCAGGGCACTGGACGGACGGGTAGAGTCGTCCCGGCTGCACGACGCCAGGGCTCGGTCGGGAGGCGAAGGGTTCGCTCGAGCAGCGTGGGATCGTCGAAGAGGTATTCATCCCAGCGGATCCGCTGCGTGCCCCGCTTGCGCGGCTGACCCGCACTGAGGATGCCGCTCGGGGCGAGCAGGAAACCCTCGCGGCGGCCGGCGAAGTGAACCAGGCCGTCGGGGCCGAACATGCTGGCGACGCCGTCGCCCAGCGGCAGGCGGTCGAGTGTGTCGTAATCCGCGATGGCGCAGTCGCGCGACTCGATGACTCGGTCGATCGACGCGGCCGGATCGCTCCGGAGGTCGAACCGCACAGGTTCGTGGGTTCCGGCGGCAAGCAGGATGACGGGGCGTGCGGCGGCGGCGGATCGGTCGTAGGTGTCGGCGACAAGAATGGGACGTCGGTTCTTCTCGCCAGCCTCGCAGGAAAAACGCGCGCCGGCGAACGGCGGCCCGAACTCATTCCGTGCGGCAGCTTCGATATCGTCGGCTACATAGACCTCGTGGCCGCAGCCGCAGTTGAGGATGATCTCAGCGATGGCGGGCCGGCCGGACGGGTCGAGCGTAAGACGGAGGGTGCCGCCGTCGATGTGGCCGGCGGCCGCGTCGTCTGCGGTCATCGGGGGCCGATCCGAGAACCACCAGACATAGTTGAGCTGCGGGCAACGCCGACCGTGGATCTGGGCCGTCGACTGGTACGCATAGATCGTGGGGCGGGCGGGATCGACGGAGACACGGATCGCATCGCGCGTGCCGGAGAGCGAAACAGCGCCGATCCGGTCGTAGTCGTCGGGATAGTCGCGCGACGAAGGCCACTCGACGGCGATGCGCGGAGCCCAGCGCGCGATCACGTCATCGGCATCGGAGGACGGATTCCAGATCGCGGCGCGCGGCAGTCTGTTCTCGTTTCGGTCGCGCACGGCGGCGACGACTTCCTTTTCCTTCTCCTCGATACCGACGGTGACGGCGGGGGAGAATCCGGCCAGGAGCACCTGGCGCAGGGCGCGGTCGCGATCGTCAGGGAGAGGTTCAACACCCGCGCGGATTTCGCGCATTCTCCGGCGCCATGCCTGGTCTGACATTGCGTCCTCTGCGGCGAGTTCCGTGGTGAGCGCGGCCCGGGCTCGGGCTTCGACTACCGCGGTCAGCGCTGCCGCGGACGCGGGGCAGTCGGCGCGGCGGGCCAGTTCGGCGACGGATGCGGGCGAAAGGCGCGAAAGCTCATCGCAGATCGAGCGGATCGCGAGAGCATCCGCGCGCTGGAGCGATTCGGCTGCGAGCTTTCGGGCCTGAGCAGCGTCGGGTGAGCTGATGGCCGCGTCGAGGTCGTGAATTGCACCGGCGTCGAAGCGAAGGAACCAGGCGGCCTTGGTTCGTCGCGCGGCAGCGTCGCGGATGTTCTCGCGCTCGGCGTAATACGCGATCGCCCGATCGAAGTCACGCGGTGCGCAGCCCGTCAGAATCGCAAGCGACAGGATCGCGGCGATTATCGATCGCGGCGAGTGGACATCACGACAATTCAAGGCACACCTCATCCAGCGTGGAGAGCGCGCGGTCAATCTGCCCGTCGCGGATCGTCAACGGCGGCATCAAGGTCAACGCGTTTCGCGCGGGTCCTGTTTTGCCGCAAAGCACGCTCCGGTCTTTGAGCGCCTCCAGCAACGCGTCCAGGCGCGGGCCGGACGCAGCCCCGTCCGCGTCGACGACGTCGGCGGCGATCATCAGGCCGATGCCGCGCGGGCGCGTCAGCCACGCATGCCGCGCTGCAAGATCGCGGAGCCCGGAGAGCAGCCGCGCGCCGGCCTGGCGGCTGCGCCGACCCAGGTCGTTGCGTTCGTGAAAGTCGATTGTAGCCAATGCGGCGGCGGATCCAACGGGATTTCCGCCGAACGTCGACGCGTAGGGCTGATTGAACGCCGCGGCGATCGCGTCGGTCGTGACGAACGCGGCGATCGGATAGCCGTTCCCCAGCGCCTTGGCCGTCGTGAGGATGTCGGGCGTCACGCCGAAGGTCTGGGCGGCCCACCACCGGCCGGTGCGGTTCATGCCGGTCTGGATTTCGTCGAGAATGAGGAGAATTCCGTGTTTCCGGCAGAGTTCCCGGACGTCGGACCAATAACCGGCGTCGGCGATTTCGATGCCGCCGTTGCCGAGCACGGGTTCGGCGATGATCGCGGCGATCCGCTGCGGGCCGACGGTTTCGAGCGTGGTTCGGAGCCGGTCGATCGCCCCGGGCGTCGCGCCGTGCGGGACCCGGTAGCAGCCGCCGAGCGGCGCGGGGTCGCAGCGCCACATCGGAAGGCCGGTGACGCCCATGGCCGCCTTCGTCCGGCCGTGGAGGGAATTCTGGAGCGAAATGAAGTCGGCGCGGCCGGTGTAGCGCGAGGCCAGGAGCAGCGCCCCTTCGTTGGCTTCCGCACCGCTGACGCAGAAAAAGCTGCGTTTCAATCCGGGAGGCGTGATCGACGCGAGCCGCTGGGCGAGGCGGACGACCGGTTCCGTGAGGTAGATGCTGGTCGTGTGGTCGAGGCGCTGCGCCTGCGCCGCGACGGCCGCGCCGATTTCGCGATTGCAGTGACCCGCGTTTACGACGGTGACGCCGCTGAACAGGTCGAGATAACGCCGGCCGGCGGTGTCTATCAGGTCGCAGTCTTCGGCGGCGGCGAAGACGGGCGGGCGCTGGTAGAAGTGGAACGCGCAGGGCATGAGGTACTCAGCCTTGAGCCGGACGATTTCCGCTGCGGGAGCGTGCGCTGCATCATGCATCGATGATCTCCGGCGGTGCGATCCGGGGCACGATGCCCAGGGCGGCAATCCGGTCGCACATCAGCGGGATCGCCCGCCGCACGTCGTCGGGAAGACATGCCGTGTCCTCGTTGCTGAACATCGCGATGTGCTGCTGGGCGCAGCCGCGTCCGAACTGCTGGGCGAATGCGAACGCTTCATCGAAGTGGTCCTGGGCCCACCGGAGCGACCGGATGCAGGCGGCGGCGATCCGGCGGGCAGCATCCCGGCCGACGCGGCGGCTGATGACGTTCAGACCCACGGGCAGGGGAAGGCCGGTTTCCTCGCACCAGGCGGCGCCGAGATCGGAGACGCGCGTGAGGCCTTTCTGCGGGAAGAAGAGCAGTTCTTCGTGGATCATCACACCCGCGTCGACCTCGCCGGCAACGACTGCGTCCGCGATTCGATCGTAGCGCATCTCCACGAGCGTTGCGCCCGGGCAGTACATCAGCGCGAGTGCGCCGCCGGTCGTGGGCATGCCGCCGACCGCGATGCGCTTTCCGCGCAGATCCTCGATGCGCGCGTAGTTTTTCGACGCGAGAACCGGGCCGTAGCCGCGGCCGACGCTCGTACCGACACTGAGTATCCAGTAGCGGTCGGCGACCGACGGGTAGAAGGCGGAGGAGATTCCGACGACTTCCGCGGCGTCGTCGGCCGCGAGGCGGTTGAGGGCGATGATGTGGTCGCGATGAAAGGTGGCCGAGAATCCGGAGAGGGTGACGCGACCGTGCTCCCAGGCGTAGTAGTTGAAGGCATCATCGCTGTCGGGCGTATAGGCGATGCGGAGGGGCTTTGCTTTCGGCGTGGTTCCCGTGCTGCTGTCGAGTTCGACGATCATCGCGCTGCAAGCTCCCATCAGTAGAGGCCGGCCGCGGGTAATTGCGTACCGGTGTCCGGCCCGACATCTCGCGCGCCGGCGACGTTGAACCCGCGGGGCGCGCTGACCGGCGGTTGAACGAATTCGGCGGTGTCACGCTCCTCGACATTCAGCAGGAGCATCGTCGCGTCGAGCCGAGAGAAACAGAGCGGAACGCGCGCCGCGTTCGGCGCAGCGCCGGGCGCGGAGGTGAGAATGAGACGATCCCCGTGCGGGAAATACGCCGGCACGCGGCCGGGGGAGACATCGAGTTCCAGGCAGCAACCGAAGAGCGTATTCCCGTAGCCCGACAGGTGAACCGCCTGCGTGAACCAGCGCGTCTGAAAGTCACGGAGCGCTGCCGCGCTGAGGTGTGTGCCGCCATAGTGAATGCCGCGAATCCGATCGCGCTGCGGCGGCGTCATGTGCGGGGCGAGCGCCGTGAGCAGCGGCGGCGTTGTGAAGAGGACGGTGACCTCCTGCGACTCGATGACCGCGAGGGCCTGATCGACGACGTGCTGGAGGTATCGCTGCGCGCCAAAGCTGCCCGCGGGCATTTTCCGGGCCCAACGCGGATCAAAATCGACGCTGAAGGGTTCGGGAGCGTCACACGTCCGCGCCAGGCGACGCGCGGCGCGGGCGATGATGTGCGGCCCGCTCGGACCGGCATACAGCCAAAGTCCGCCGCGCGGAAAGCCGACATGCGCCGCGGCGGCCGTGAACGGTGCGACGAACGCCTCTTCGAATTCCCGAGGCGCATAGACGGTCCATACCGGGCAGCCGGTCGCGCCGCCGGTCTGGGCGAGAATCCAGTCGTTGCGGTCGGTGTGGAGCGCGCGAGGAACGAAATCAAGCAGCGGCCGCCGGGCGAGCGCGGCGGGCGCCATCGGGCCGATGCGTTGAAGGTCGGCGACGGATCGAACTTCGCGGCGGATGTCGAAATTCATCGCGGATTGGCGATCGAGCCAATAGACGGAGCCGTCGCGCGGATCGAGGTGGAGCGCCAAGACCTCGCGCAGGCGCGCATCCGCCCGACTCGCGCTGTCTGTAACCGAAGGCGGTTGGGGCAACGGCGTCAGCACGCGGCGACCTCGGGGGAACTTCGGCAGCGCAAGGTGATGAATTCCGCCACTTCCTGACCGATCCGGTGCTCAGCGCCGCGAAAGAAATGATTGCCGCCGACGTGTCGAGAGTACTCGACACCCGCGGGCAGCGACCGGACCCACTCAGCAACAGCGGATTCCGCCGTGCAGAAATCGTCGGTGCTGTGGATGACGAGCAGCCGGCGGGCGCGCGGGGGCCGGGTGGCCGGGAACGGATGCCGCGAGAGTGTCGGGGAAATGAGGGCGACGCCAGCGAGCGTCGCGGACTCGCGGCAGGCCAAACGCCACGCGGCGGATGCGCCGAAGCTGTAGCCCACAAGGATCCGGGGGTGCACGGCGAGGGAATCGAGGAAGTCGAAGGCCGCGAGGGCGTCCTCCAGCCGGTCGGGGTCTTCCGGTGCGTGACCGGTTTCCCAGAACGCGCTCATGGAAGCGGCGACATCAATCCGGGGCCCTTCGCTCAGGCCCGTCCCGCCGTAGTCGAAACGCAGGCTCAGGCCGCCGGCCTCGGCCAGCGTCCCGGCGATCGCCGTGACGAGCGCGTTCCGCATGGTTCCGCCCATGTAGGGATGCGGCCCGATCACGAGCGCGGCAAATGCGGGGTCGGCGTCGGCTTGATAGCTGAGTTCGCCGCTGAGGCGCCGGCGGCCGCGTAAGATCGTGACCGATTCGCGAATCGCGGTGCTCATGCTCGCACCACGAAGGATTCGAGCCGTGCGCGATCGCAGGGAAACTCGCGCGTGAACTCGCGCAGGATCGCGGACATCTTCAGGGCTGTCTCTACGTCGCCGAAGACGTCCGCTTCGCCCGAGGCAAACAGCTCCTCGCCCTCGACGCGGCCGCTGATCGCGCGCCAGAAGCCGGCGGCCGAGGTTCGGTAGCCGAACTGCTCTGGAGAGTCGCCGCAGCCGCGCTGCACGGCATGCAGTTGCCCGTCGGCGAAGCGGCAGACCCACTCGCACTGGTCGACGATGAAGCGGATCGTCGCGCGGATCGGCCGCACGCGGCTCACGAGAGACTGAGGCAGGTACGAGGGGAGAAAACGCTCAAAATACGCGGCGCCGAAATGGGCGACATCGGAGTCGATTTCCCGCCGCGGTCGCCCCCAGCGCCGGGCCTGTGCGTACGCGACACAGCGGCGCAGGTACGGAAGGTCGATTTTCGGCGGCAGGAGCGACCGGTCGAGGCTCGCGACGGTGCGGGAGCAATCGAACCGCGGGCTGTGCGAGAAGTAGGCCGCGAGCGGCTGCATCCCGCCATAGAACGCCTGCTCCTCGCGACTCTGAGACGACGCGGGGATGTCCCCGTCACCGACGAACCGGCCGCCGGCGACGTCGAAGATCGCCTCGAGCATCCGCCTGATGTCGTCGTTGGATGGCGGCTGGGGATGGGTGAGATGAAAGACACCCGACGCGCCGGGGTTGAGGGCGAGGGAAGCGATCGCGCGGGCCACGAAATCAACCGGAACGATCTGATTCGGAGCGGTCGCGGCGCCGCGGAGTCGCAGCGGGATGCTCAATCGATCCGCACGGGGCCGGCCTTCATAACTGCGTGCGAGCTGTTCGACGGCCCGCGCAATCACGTAGAGGCCGCGAAATTCGGTCGCCCGGCCGGTCGCGTGCTCGCCAGTGACGATCGACGGCCGGGCGACTACGAGTCTGCGGCGTCCACGGGCTGCCCAGTCGGAAACGAGCTGCTCGGCCAGCCACTTGGTCGCTTCGTAGTCATTCTGAAAACGGGGAGGCAGCCGCTCGATTCGCTCGACCGCGCACCCCGGGGCTGTTCCGCAGACGTACGCGGTGCTGACATGCGTAAGGTCGGCGATGCCGTGGGCATCCATCCAGGCGAGAAGCCGCGCGGTTCCCCTCACGTTGGTCCGCGCCGGCTCCTCGCCCTCGGTGCGAAACGTCGTGCTGGCTGCGACATGCACGACGCGTTCGATCTTCGGACCGTCCCATTCCGGCAGGTCGTCGGGAAGCGTGCCCTGCATCGTGCGCAGGGAGGCTGCATCGTGCGGGACTTCCGGCGCGATCTCCTGGAGCAACCCGGCGATGCGTTTCTCGCCCTGATTCCTGACGAGCACAACGCACGGGACGCCGCGACGGAGCAATTCCGCGAGGACGTAATGTCCCACGAAGCCGCTGGCACCGGTGATGAAAGTCCAACTCCCCCTCATCGCGGCTGATCCGACTCCCCGCCCGCCGGCGGAACATACATGTCCAGGCTCTGGAGGTACGTGATCGCCAGCCAGATCTGTTCCTTTGACAGCGTCTTTCCGAACGCGGGCATCGCTGTTGATGGACCGTCCGGGTACTGGACGATCTCGCCGTAGCCGTCGTGGATCTTGGCGAACCACGCCTTCGGAGCGCCGCGATGGAGCGTGACCGCGAACCGCTTGTCGAAGGCGTGAAAGTCCCTGCACGGAGCCTGCGGCAGGACATCGGCTCCGCGGCCGTCGACCGCCTGGCCGTGGCAGCGCTGGCAGTGCGTGGCGTAGACAACCGCGCCGAGGCTTACGGCCGCGCGGTCGCGGTTGGCGTCAAACGGATTCCGGGTTGTGCTCAGCGCGTCGTCGTCTCGAGTTGTTTTGTCGACCGAGACCCCCCGCTGCGCGGCCCGCCAATCCAGGAACGCGCGTTTTGGGCTGGATGGCTGGTGGGCGAGAGCGCGCGAATAGTCGTCGCGGTCCTGTGGGAGGATTGCGCGGGCAAGACTCGGCGGCCCGGAGCAGCCAAAGGCAGAGAGGATCGCCGATGTCACGGCGACCAGTATTCGCAGCGCGGATGGCGACAGTCGCTCGCACCGCGCCGCGGGGCCCGAACCAGCGATGCTCATGGACAGCTACAATACGCGGCAACGGCGTGATTCGACGCGACTTGCATTTTTTGCAGCGAGTTCTTCTCCCACCGGCGCTCTGGCAAGATATGCAGAATCGGGCCTGCGCGGTTGGTTGAGCCAAGGATCGGAATGACGCTCGCGAAGAAAACGATGATCCGCCTTGCCGCGTTGACCAGCGCGATGCTGGCCGCCGGCGCCGCGGCGATCTGGTGCCTGCTGATGCTGCAGGGGCTGAGCGGCGTGACGCGCGAGGAATTCGAGGAGCTGCGCGAGATCCGGCCGATTGAGCAGGCGCTCTGGGACGCCACGATTCATCTGGGAAACGGCGATCGGCCGGCCGCGACAGCGGCGCTGGACCGCGTGATCGAAGGGCTGACGGAGTTTTCGACCGAGCAGGAGACCGGGTTCAGCCGCCTCGATTCGCACCACGCGTCGGACGAGCAGGAACTGGCGCAGGGGACGATCGACGCGGTGAAGTCGCTTCGGTCCCGCCTGGCTCTGGGCGAGTCGAACGCCCCCGACGAAGAGGCGGCGCTGCTCGCGGGCGCCCGGCGCCACCTGAGCGGACTGGTCGACGAGTTTGAACTGGCAGTGGCGCAGGTTCATCTGCGCACGACCCGGCGATTTCAGTATGTACTGATCGGCCTGGTCATCGGATTCGTGGGGATTACGCTCGGCGCGGCGGCAGTGAGCCTTACTCACTACCGATCGGTGATCGGTCCGCTGCAATATGTTCGGAACGGCGTGCGGACCGTGGCGCGGGGCGGTCTGGCGACGCGGCTGGCTCCGCGCGGGGATGCGGAGTTCACCGACCTCCAATCCGATTTCAACGCGATGGCCGAGGAGTTGGAGTCGCTCTACCACAACCTGGAGCAGCGCGTGGCGGATCAGGGGCGACGACTGGCGGTGTCGGAACGGTTGGCGAGCGTTGGTTTTCTGGCTGCGGGGGTGGCGCACGAGATCAACAACCCGCTTGCGATCATGAGCGGACATGCGCAATCGGCGCTGCGCCGCGCGAGAAGCACCGGCGGCGCGCCCGACGCCAACCTGGCGCGCGACCTGGAGATCATCCGCGACGAGGCGTTTCGAGCGAAGGAAATCACGCGCC
Organism: Planctomycetota bacterium; assembly: GCA_045863555.1. GTDB lineage: Bacteria > Planctomycetota > Phycisphaerae > UBA1845 > Fen-1342 > JACRLV01. Next base: position 79,124 of record BTUU01000020.1, read on the forward strand.
AGCTCCTCGATTTGTCGAGCGGCGGCAGCACGCAACGAACGCCGGTGTCGCTGCGCGGCGTGATCGAAGACGTGGCGGGCATCCTGCGTGATACACCGCTGTGCAACGGGAAATCGATCGAAATGACGAGCGAGGCGGACGATCCGCTCGTGGTCTCCGGGTCGGAACCGGAACTCAAGCAGGTTGTGCTGAATCTGACGATGAACGCCGTGCACGCGGTGGGCGCCGACGGGGGAACGGTCGAGCTGCACACGCGGCGGGCAAACGGCTGGGTCGAACTCCAGGTGCGCGACAACGGCTGCGGGATGTCGCCGGACGCGATGGAGCGGGTTTTCGAGCCGTTTTTCAGCAGCCGCAAGGGACGGGGCGGGGTCGGGCTGGGCCTGACGATCAGCCACGCGATCGTGCAGCGGCACGGCGGCGAGCTGGCCGCCGCCAGCGACGGTCCGGGACGCGGCAGCGTGTTTACGATGAGGCTGCCTCAGGACAGGAGCGCGACGTGACCCCCTCTCCGATGCGCGTGTGCGTGATCGACGACGAAGTGCGGCTCCGCGAACTGCTCGTCCGCGAGATCGCGACGATGGGATTCGCGGCGACGGGATTTCGCAGCGCCGAGGAGGCGTGGCCGGCGCTGGAAGGCGGGGAGTTTGACGCGCTGCTTGTCGATCTGAACCTGCCGGGGATCGGCGGGATGGAGCTGTTCCAGCGCGTGCACGCGGCGCGGCCGGAAACGGCGGTGGTGATCCTGACGGGCTTCGGGTCGCTCGATACGGCCGTCCAGGCGCTGCGCTGGGGAGCGACCGATTATCTCACCAAGCCGTGCAGTCTGGACCAGATCGAATCGGTGCTGCTGCGAATCGATCGGAGCCGGCGTGAGGCGCACCTGGCCCAAGCGGGCGAAGACGGCGATGCGCCGGAGGCAGGGCACGCCGCCGCGCCGAATTCGCCCGCGCCGCCGCGGCGGCTCGAAGACCTCGAACGGGAGCAGATCCTTGCGGCGATGCAGGAGCACGGCGGCCACAAACCCCGCGTTGCGGAAGCGCTCGGAATCAGCCTTCGAACGCTCTACAACAAGCTGAACGCGTACCGGGCCCAAGGGCGAATCAAGTGACGGAAGCGCTGCTCTGGGTTGCGTACGCCGCGCACTGGGCCCTGACGCTCGCGTGGTCGGCCTGCCATTTCCAGATTTCGGACGCCAGGCGGCGGATGTGCGGACCGGCGGCACAGGAGCAGAGGCCGGGGCGGCCGAGGCCGAGCGTGACCGTGGTGCTGCCGGCCAAGGATGAGGCTGCCGATCTGAAGGACGCTGCAACGGCCATTCTCTCGCAACGGGACGTGGAGCTGCAGCTCGTGATCGTCGATGATCGCTCGACGGATGGTACGGGGGAAGCGGCGGAACAGGTGGCGCGGAGGGATGCGCGCTGCCGCGTCATTCACAATCGCGAGCTTCCCGACGGCTGGATGGGAAAGTCGCATGCCTGCTGGCGCGGGGCGGCGGGAGCGGCTTCCGAGTGGCTGCTGTTCACCGACGCCGACGTGCGGCTCGATCGGGACGCGGCCGCGGCGGCGATCGCCCGGGCGCGGCTCGACGGCTTCGACCTGTTCAGTCTCTGGCCGCGCGACGACAGTGCCGGGTTCTGGCCGAGGCTGCTGGTGCCGCTGTGCGGGGCGATGATCGTCATCTGGTACGGTCGCGTGGCCGCGCGATCAAACAGACGGGGTGATGCGTTCGCCAACGGGCAGTTTCTGCTCATTCGCCGGCGCGTCTATGAAGCGGTAGGCGGCCACGCGGCGGTCCAAGCCTGCCTGATCGAGGACATTCCGCTCGCGCGCGTCGTCGCCCGAAGCGGGGGCGTTGTCGGTTCGGCGCCCGGCCCCGACCTCGTGGGCGTGCGTATGTACCGGACGCTTGCGGAAGTCACGCGGGGCTGGCGGCGGATCTTCGTCGGCGTGCTCACGCCGATGCAGATACTTGGTTGTATCGGTTCACTGATGCTGGGTTCGGTCCTGCCGCTGGTGCTGCTGCCGATCGCGCTCGCGATGGTGATCTTCGGCGGCGCGTCGACCTGGGCGACGCTCTGGCTGTGCAGCGCCGCGGCTCAGCTGACGGTGCTCACGAGCGTGAGCATCCGTTTCTTCGGGCTCGCGAAGTGCGACCGCCGGCGACTCTGGCTGTATCCACTTTCGGTCGCCGGCGTGCTCGCAATCCTGGTGGGCGCGTGGTGGGACGCGGTACGCGGCCGGATGGTCGAGTGGCGGGGAACCCGCTATTCCGTCCGGTCCGGGAAGATCGAGACGCTGCCGGACCATGCGTGATCGCGCGATCGCCGGACGCGATGCACGACAACCTCAATACCCGAAGCTCGAGAGCAGTACGACCAGGTCGGAGATTCCGACCCAGCCGTCGGCGTCGACATCACAACATCGGGCCTGCGTGCCGAAATCGGCGAGAAGCTCGCTGAGGTCGGACAGCCCGACCCGGCCGTCGCGATTGACGTCGCCGGGAAGCGGGCTAGGCGTCAACCGATTCAGCGCGGCGGCGATGTCCAGGCGACCGTCGCCGAGCTGGCCGGCGTAGTCGGGATTCAGTGCATCGATATCGGCGGCGGTCGAGCGCAGCGCATGCTCGATGTCCTCGGTCGTCTGCTGACACGCCGGCCAGCCCGCGACGCGCGCCCTGGCGAGTGCGGCTGCGCCGGAAACGAAGGCGGTGGCCATGCTGGTGCCGTCCCATGCGGCATAGTCGGTCAGGCCGCCACCGGGAACGGCGCTGAAGATGGATCGCGCGGGATCCGCGAGGCCCGGGGCGCCGGGGAGATCCGCGCTGGCGCCGGGGGCGCTCAGGGCGAGTTCGTGGCTGAAATTGCTCGACGCCGTCTTGAGGTCTGCATCGTCAACGGCGGCGACGCCCAGGAGGTTTCCTTCCATCGCCGGATACTCGGCCGGGTCGGATCGATTCAGGTTACCCGCGGCCGCGACGACGACCGCGCCGCTCTGGCGCGCATCGGCCACGGCGTCGCGGATGACTCGCGAATCGTGCGCTGAACCCAGCGAGAGATTGATGACGTCCGCGCCGGCGTCGATCGCGTGATAGATCGCCTGGGCGACGATGAAGCCGTCGCCGACGCCGTCACTGTCGAGCGCGACGACGGGCAGAATGCGGGCCTCGGGCGCGATCAGCGCAACGAGGCCGGCGACGAATGTGCCGTGGCCGACCATCTCGTCGGTGGTCCCATCCGCGTCGTTGTCGACACCGTCGCCCACGTCGTCGGTCATGGGCGAATCGGCGACGCAGTTCCAGCCCCCGTCCGCAAGCCGCCCGGCGAGGGCTTCGTGCTCCGCGGCGATGCCGGTGTCGACGATGGCGACCAGCGTGCCTTCGCCGGTCGAGAGGAGTTGCGCGGCCGGCGCGCCGATCCGGGCCAGTGCATACTGCTGCTGGTACGTGGCCCGCCCGCCGGGAACGCGGGAGAAGTAGATGCTCCCGGTCTGACCCTCGGACGCTTCGCGCTCGTAGTTGAGTTCTCCCCAGATGAGCGGCCGAAGGGGATCGGGGACGGCGGGATTGGGGTTCTCAAACATGTCGAGTTCGATGTCGAATTCGGTCTCGCTCTGATCGGCGGGAAGACCGAGCAGGTAGATCTGCCGCGAGTCGACGGACCGAAGGACGGTCACGCCCGGCAGGTTGAGCAACGCGAGGAAATCCTGCACCGTCGAGCCGGGAGCGATCCGGACGATCGCCTCGTGCGGTCGAAAGTCGTCCGCAGGGGCGAACGACCCAAGCACAAAAAGACCGATTGCGGCGGCGTGGCGTTTCATGTTGTCCCCACGAGAATAAACGGCGCCCAGAACATCGGATGCGGGTTGTCGCGGATCAAGTCGCGGTACGCCTGCGAAACGGCCGCCGACAGCCGAACACGCTCCCGCGAATTGTACCACCGGACATAAATATCCCGCATGAATTGCCGCGATTTTGCATCATTTGCAATCCACTGACTCGCGATCACCGCGGCCGCGCCGGCGGAAAGAAACGCTCGGAGAAACCCGAACAGCTCATCGCCGCCCTGTACGAGGCTCCGGCCGGTGTCGCAGCCGCTCAGGACAACCAGCCGTGCGGGCAGGCGGGTCCGAATCACATCGCGCACCGTCAGCCAGCCGTCTGCGAGACGAAGCCCGCTGGAGAGCGGGCTGGCGGCGGAAAATCGGCCGTGGCAGGCGAAGTGGACGACGTTCGCGCTGCCCGAGGTTTCAAAGAAGGTCCGGGTCGTGGCGTCCGCCCGAAAAAAGCGGCGGGATTGCGGCAGGAGATCGGCGACTTCGAGGGCCTCGCGTTCGATCTGCGGGGCGGCGGCGTCTCCGAATCCGATCACCAGCGGCCGGGCGTCGCTGATCTCCCGGCGGGCGAGCGAATGCGCGAGCAGGCTGGCGCTGGGTGCGTAGCTGATTTCGTGAGTTTCGGCGAGATAGCGCTCACCATCCCAGAGCGCGTGCAGCGGCGCCAGGTGCAGCGAGCCATGGGGAACGAAGACGAGCCTCGTCGTGCCCGCCAGGGCCCGGAGGAGCGGGCGGAATATCGCGTCGTAGAGTGCGTGCAGGCTCCGCTGCGCGTCGGCGACGAGCGCCGCGGCGCGGGAATCACCGCTCGTTCGAGCAGCCCGGCTGACTTGGAAGCGCACGCGCTCGACGAGGCGATCCGTCTCGGAGAGACTCGCGAGGCCGCGAACGCACTGCAAGCCCTCGCGCCGGATGACGAAGGCGACACACTCCTCGCGGATGGATGCATATTCGACCACAGCGATGTCAACGTCGAGGCATCCGGCGATCTGGTCGGCTGACTCGACGCGGGCCGCTGAGCCCGATCCGGCGGCCGTCGCAGCGAGCCGGTTTTCCAGCGCTTGCAGGCGGGCTTCACAGGCCCGAACCCGTTCGCGCCAGTCTGCGGCCGCGGCGGGAGACGTCGAAATGCGACCCTCGGAAAACTGGCTGAAGAGGAGATTGAGTTCGCCGCTTGCGTGCCGAATTTCGTCCATAAGCGGGCTGTCGACGCCCGATTCGGTCGCGGTGACGCACTCCGCGGGATTGATTGCCCCCCGAACCACGTCGAGCAAAGCCCGGCTGCGGCCGCGCTCGACGGCGTTGAACGCCTCCGCGATCGCCGGCGCGGGTTGATCGAGCAATGCCGCCGCGAGATCCTCGAACAATCGGCTGCGGCTTCCGAGGAATGCCGCGCGGAATCGTTCCGCGTGCAGCGAGGCTCGGGCGTGCTCGACACAGTCGACGGCGGCGCGCAGATCGACGATCGCGGCGGTCGAATCCCCGCGCAGCGTGTGCAGCCGGGCGCGGGTGTGGAGCAGATCGGCGGAGAGGTGGCGGAGCCCCAGCGACGCTGCGACGGGCAGTGCGCGCTCCAGCAGCGGAGCCGCGTCGTCGGCAGCGCCGGCAGCAAGCTTGAGCGCAGCGAGGTCGCAGTCCAGTGCGGCGGTATCGGCGGGCCGGTCGCGGAGCGCGTGCGCGGCCGACTCGATCAGTGATTCGGAGAGGTCGAACCGGCCGGCGGCGAGAGCGAGCCGGGCGCGCAGGTGATTCGCGCGTGCGGCCGCAGGCGCCTGTCCGAGCTGCTCGAACGCGGCACACGCGACGGCGAGGGGTGCCTCCGCGTCCGTGAGGCGTTCCAGGCGCATCAGGGCGCGGCCGAGACCCGCGCGAGCCCGCGCCGCCTCGGCGGTCAGACCGAGCGAATCGAGCTCGGGCAGCACTCGCTCGAATGTCGTCGCAGCCTGTTCGCTCATTCCGAGGAGTTCGAGTGCTTCGGCCTGCTCGGCGACGAGGCGCGCGAGATGGCTTCGCGCGGCGTCTTTTTCGAGACGGCGTCGGGCGCGTTCGAAGTGGTCCAGCGCCGGCTGCGCGTCGCCGCGGCGGGCGAGCAGGTCGGCCAGGTTCCCCTCGGCGATCGCCGCGGCGAGCGTCGCTCCGGCGGCGGCGGAGGTTTCGAGGGACGAGCGAAACGCGGCTTCGGCGGCGTCGAATTCATGCACGAGCAGGAGCGCTTCGCCGCGGTTGTTGTCGATCCAGGCCACGCGGATCGGCTCGTGCGCGAGGGCGAGCCGGGCGCGGTCGAAATGTACCAGGGCGGTGCGCGGATCGTCTCGATTCTGGTGAATGATGCCGAGATTCACGTCGGCGTAGGCGGCGAGCGACGTCTCGCCCGCGCGGGTGAACTCCTGCTGGGCCGCTGTGCCGGCGGCGATCGCCTCGTCATAGCGGCCGAGCTCGCCCAGGGCGTGCATCGACGCGAGTCGGGCCCGGGCGGCTTCGATGGGCAGGCCCGCAGGGACGGCGAACGCGATCGCGTCCGAGCAGGCGGCGAGTGAATCGTCGAATCTGCCCGCGTAGGCGAGTGCCTGAGCCCGGGCACGGCGGGACCGGGCCCGGGCGGCCGGGATGTCGAATTCATCGCTCAAGGCGACGAGCATCTGCGTGATCGGGAGCGCGTCCTGGACTCGCGTCAGCGTCTGTCGCTCACACGCTTCGATGAGGGCGGGCAGCGCGGCCGACGGCGGCGCACCGCGGGCGCTCAGGTGCGCTGCCCGCGCCGTCGGAGCGAGCGCGAGCAATTCGCCGAGCAACCGGGTCATTTGCGATTCAGCAGACACGAGCCCTGCCCGCACGAGGCGGCTGATCTACAGCTCCAACTCGGGTATGACGACCGCGCGGCCGCCGATCTTCAGCACCACGTCGTAGCATCCGCCCTTGAGGTCGGCCGAGAACATCCCGGCGGCGTCGACCTGGACTTCGACCAGCTCCGCACCATCGTCTGCCGCGGCGAACTGGAGCACCGCGTCGCCGGAGCCGCCGTCGGCGAGCGTCACCTGGCCGACGATGTGCCATTTCTCGACGCCGGCGGCTACGACCGGCTCGCAGCGTATTTCGACCTCGGCCGAATCTGCGGAATACGCCACTTCCACGACCTCCTGCACGGAGCGGAAACCCGCGAGCGCCGGGGCCGCGCGGCTGTCGTGCACGAGGGCCGCCAGCGTCGCCTGCAGGCCGCCCAGCAGTTGCTCCAGGAGGCTCGGCGAGCGTGGCCGGAAAAGTCGGATCGCCGCGTCGACCCGTGCTCGCGACGGAGCGTCGGCGTCGGTCCGCAGCGTCCGCACGACCGCCTGCAATCGCCGGGCGGTGGCCGCGTCGGTCGGCGAGGCTAGCAGGTGCTGTTCGACGCGGGCCTGGTCGGCCGGACCGAGTTCACCGGCCGCGTACGCCTCGATCATGTGTTGTGTCACCGGACCGGACATATCGGTACCTCAAGGACTCCGGGTGATCAGAGCCTGCTGCGGCGAGATTCGTACACGCCTGCTGGATTTTCCACAGGGGTGCGTCAAATTCCGCGCTCCTGGAGAAGCCGGCCCAGTTTTTCGAGGCAGCGGGAGCGATTCGGCCCCAGGCTACCGACGGGGATACCCAGGCGTTCGGCCACTTCGTCGTAGCTCGGCCGGGGGGATTCGGAGAAGAGCGCCGTCAGGAGGTTTCGGCAGCGCGGGTCGAGTTCGAGCAGCGCTTCGCGGACGTGCTGCTCGGTTTCGAATTCGGCCAGGGTGGGAGCGTCCGGGGCGGCGGGATCGAGCGCGGCGGGGTCGATGGGGGCGGTGCGCCGACCGCGGTTTCGGACGCGCCAGGTCTCGCGCGACGCGGTCTGAACGAGCCAGGCGGAAACGCGGGTGTGATCTCGAATGAGCGGGAGGCGCCGCACCAGCCGGGCGAAGACAGTCTGAAAGACGTCGTCGGCATCGGCACGGGAGAGGCCGTAGCGGCGCGGGACCGAGTGCACGAGCGCGCTGTATCGCTCGACGAGCCGCCGCCACGCGTCCTGATCGTCGGCGAGGCAGCGGGCGATGAGTTCGGCATCCGAGGGCGTCAATCGCATTCCCCAAGAGAACAACAGTGTAGCCGAGGATGGGTCGACGCTCGGGTGGCTGGATTCGGCACATTTCTTCGCTGGCGTGTCCGAAATTGGCATCGCGCGCCTCTAGGACCAGGAGCCGGGAACGGACGCCGAGGGTATTACGCGCGAGCCTGTCGAGCGACGCGTCCGGAAAACTGCAACGCCGAGCGGCGCGGAAGGATGAACAAGATGATGAGAAAGGGACTCGCCCTCGGCGTCGCACTGCTCACGGGGGTGGGGCGAGGCAGTGCGGACGTCCACTACGTGGATCGGGACGCGACCGGCGGAGGAACCGGGGCGTCGTGGGCGGATGCGTTCACCGATCTGCAATCGGCGCTGGCGGCCAGCCAGTCGGGCGATGAAATCTGGGTGGCCGAGGGCGTCTATACACCCGCACCGCCGGGGGACTCGGTCGCGAGCTTCGAACTGCGCGACGGGGTCGCCCTCTACGGCGGATTTGCCGGGATTGAGGAGTTTCCGACGCAGCGGAACCCAGGCATTCATCCGACGGTTCTTTCCGGCGACGTGGGACGGGATGACTGGGTCGCGCCCGGTTCGGGCTGGCCCAACAACATCCGACTGGAGACGGCCAATTCCGGGCACGTGGTCGTCGGAAGCGGCGTCGGACGCGGCGCGGTACTCGACGGGTTTGTCATCACTGCGGGCGCCTATGGGCCGCCGGGAACGCCGGCCGGGGATCCGCTGCTCTACGGGAGCGGGCTGTACATCGTGGACGGCAGCCCGACGGTCCGGGGATGTACGATCATCAACAACCTTGCGGGTTTTGGCCCGGGGGCGGGCGCGTTTCTGTGGAACTCAAACGCCGCGTTCGATGGATGCACATTCGAGCGCAACTATGTTCACCTCGGCAGCGGCGGAGCGATCTACCTCGGCGGCACGAGTGAGCCGGAGATCACGGGATGCACATTCCGACAGAACGTGGCGACGTCGTACAACGGGTCGGAAGGACAGGGCGGCGCGATTGAGAATCGCTCCACATCGGCGTTTGCTATCTCACGCTGCGTCTTCGAGTTTAATGAGGCTCGGCCGTTGAGCGCCGGCTCGTATGAGATTCCGCGCGGCGGGGGCATCAGCAGCTTTGCGTTTGAGACACCCGCCGTGATCCGTGACTGCGTTTTCCGCCAGAACCGGGCGGCGTACGGTGCGGGTGTTTTCGTGTGGAATCCGACGACGGTCATCAACTGCGTTTTCGACCGAAACACGGCCTTCGTCTACGCGGGGCAGGGTGGCGTCTCCGTCGGCGGCGACGGCGCTGGCCTGGCGGCGCAGTGGACGGATGTCTCGCTGATCAACAGCACAGTCGTGAGCAACTCGGGGCAGGAAGGCGCAGGCCTTCTGGAGATCAGCGATCCGAATTCGCCGACGTTCAATGGAACGATGCACCTCCGCAACACGATTGTCTGGGGGAATATCGCGAACGGCGAGGATGTGGACCCGCTGGATCGACAGCTCCGCGGTGATTTCACGGCGTACTACTCGTGCATCCAGGATCTGCTCACGCCCGTGCCCGGCGAGGATCCGCCGGATCCGTCCCATTTTCCCGGGTGCATCGTCGTCGATCCGCGATTGACAGCGCCGGGTGACCTGCGTTTGAGCGATCTCTCCCCGTGCATCGATGCCGGGCGGAATTCGGACGTACCCGCGGGCGTCGTGACCGACGTGGATGGGGACCCGCGGTTTTCTGACGATCCGGACGTGCCGGACACCGGTCTGGGGACTCCGCCGCTCGTGGACATGGGGGCGTACGAACGAGCGCGCCCGGCTTGCCCGGGCGACGTGAACGGCGATCGAGCCGTCGACCTGGCCGATCTCGCTACGCTGCTCTCGCACTTCGGAGTGCCGGCCGGGGCCACGTTTGAGCACGGCGACCTGGACGGCGACGGCGATGTGGATATCAGCGATCTCGCCGGGCTGCTGAGCGTGTTCGGGAGCCGCTGCGACTGAACCGTCGGCCGAGAGCGAGTTGTGCGCGGAATCGCGCACACACGCGGCAATTTTTGCAAATGTGAATTTGAGTCCGAAAGCGGAGCGACACTGCTCCAATGTAGCTGGAAGACCATTCCCCGCCGCAGCGCCGGCGGCTCACGAGCCCGGCGCAATGGAAAGGAAGCGAACCATGAGCACGTCGAAGGAGAGCCGGTCTCGTCGCGGCCTGGCACGCCAGGCAATTTTCGCGTCAGCGCTGCTGGCGCCGATCCTACTCGCGGTGGCCGTATCGCCGTCGCCGCGGGCGAAGGCCGCGGGCGGTGGCGGTGAGCAGATCACGACGCCGTATGTCGTGATCGGCTACAACGACCTCGGTATGCACTGCATGAACGGGGACTTCTCGGAGCTGGTCATCCTACCGCCGTACAACACGCTCCGCGCCCAGTTCATCCGCCGCGGGACCTCGCCGGATGTGGAGACCAGCACGGGGGATTTTGAAATGCGATACTGGTTCCCCGGCAACACGCATTCGGCGGATAAGACGAACTACTGGGCCTATCAGCCGCCGGAATTCGGTCCGCCCCGGCCGCCGAACGTCGGCCTGACGGGCAGTCGACTGGCCGGGACCATGACGCCCACGCCGGAGCGGGATTGGATCGTGACGGGAATCCCGATCGTCCCGACGGACGACTCGGGCCGGGAGAATCCCTATCCGCTGGTGACGATCGAAGTTCGCCGCCGGGACACGAACACCGTTGTCGCGCGGACGCAGGCGGTCGTGCCCGTCTCGACCGAGATCAGCTGCAACCTCTGCCACCAGACGGCCGGCGTTTCGACCGAGAAGAACATTCTGCTGGCGCACGATCGGCTGCACGGGACCGATCTCGCCAACCAGACGCCCGTGCTCTGCGCGGGCTGCCACGGCTCCGCAGCCCTCGGATTGCCGAGTCAGCCGGGTCTGGACCAGGTCTCCACGGCGATGCACGGATCGCATTCCGGGCGCATGGATCAGATCGATCTGGTCGAAAAGTGCTACGCGTGCCATCCCGGCGTCCGGACGAACTGCCAGCGCGACGTTCACGCGGCGCGCGGAATCACGTGTACGGAGTGTCACGGCGGAATGGACGCGGTGGGCAGCCCCGCGCGGCGGCCGTGGATCGACGAACCGCGCTGCAGCGACTGTCACTCGCGGCCCGGCTTCCAGTTCGAGGAGCCAGGAAAGCTCTATCGAGACTCCGTCGGTCACGGCGGGGTGCACTGCTCCGCGTGCCACGGGAGCCCGCACGCGATGGGCCCGGCGATCACGGAGACGGACAACGTCCAGGCCAATCTGCTGCAGGGCCATGCGGGCGTTATCAACGACTGTACGGTCTGTCACGGCGCCAGCGGCCCGCCGGATGAGTTCTTCCACTCGCGCGACGACTAACGCCGGGAGTCCTATCAGCGGCTGATTTGAGATCAATATCTGGACCCGTTCCAGTGGAGAAACTGAGATGAATCGACTCGCGAAGACGCTCGGGCCCGCCGGTTGGATCCCGGCTGCGGCCGCTCTCGTACTCGCCATGCACGCAAACGCCCAGCAGTACTCGCTCATCGACCTGGGGACGATCGGCGGGCCGGTGAGCGGCGGGTACGGACTGAACGATTTCGGAACCGTCGTGGGGACATCCACGCGCGCGGACGCGGATCTCAACGCGTTCGTCTGGGATGAGGGCATTACGGCGATCGCGCCGCTCGCGGGCGATCGGCAGGCCCACGCGTTCGCCATCAACCCGGCCGGCGTGGTGGTGGGCACATCCTACGACCTGGGAGAGATGACGCCGCACGGGTTTTCGTGGGCCGGCGGCGCGACGACCGCTCTCGGCAATTTTGCGCCGCGCGGCGTCAGCGATGCCGGCGTGGTCGTCGGATACATGACCCTGCTCCAGGCGGATTACGGCTGGGTCGAGCATGCATGCCGGTGGAGCGGCGGAGTTCTGATCGATCTGGGGACACTCGGCGGCCACACGAGCCACGCGCTGGGGATTTCACCTGACGGCCGCATTGTCGGATCCGCCACGACGGTCAGCGATCGCGAGCCGCACGCAACGCTCTGGCAAGGGGGCGCTCCCATCGATCTGGGGACGCTCGGAGGCGCCGGTGCGCAGGCCTATGCGATGAACGCGGCCGGCGACGTGGTCGGCTGGTCGAACACAACCGCGGGTGTTCCGCACGCGTTTCTTTTCGCCACGGATTCATCCGGCGGCGTGATTTCGCGCACGGACCTCGGCTCGCTGCCCGGCGATTACAGCTATGCCTACGCAGTAAACGCACGCCGGCAGGTCGTCGGCACGTCGGCGGCGCGAGCGTTCGTCTGGCAGGATGGCCTCATGACCGATCTGAACACTACGATCCCCGCGAACCTCGGCTGGCGGCTGGACGCGGCGTATGCGATCAACAATGCCGGACGCATCGTCGGCGTGGGGCGCTACCGGGGGTTCCCGCGCGCGTTTCTGCTGGTTCCGCGCGATTGCCCGGACCTGGACGGAAGCGGCGACGTGGGACTTTCCGACCTGGCGCTGCTGCTGTCGCACTTTGGAACGCCGGCTGGCGCGACGTTTGCTGATGGTGATCTGGACGGGGACGGGGACGTGGATCTTCCCGATCTGGCCGGACTGCTATCGGCGTTCGGGGCGGACTGCGGCTGAAGATCGGCGATGAAACGGGCCGCCCGCGCGGTGGGGACTGCGCGGGCCATAGGGAGGCGATGAGCGCCGGCAAGCGAGTCGGCGCTGGAAGGATGCACCCGATGCAAACGCTGACGCGTCTGCTGCTTCTGCTCTCCATTTCCATCGAGACCGTGGCATCGGTCGTCTACGAGCAGCCACCGATGACGACCGGCGCGCTCATCCAGTCCTCCTGGTGGGCGCCGGACGACAGCGACTGGGACATCTATTCCTGGGACAGCTTCACGCTCGGCGCCAGCCACGCGATCACGGAGGTGCACTGGCGCGGCGGGTACATCTACGGGGGCGCTTACAGCGGGACGGTCGTGGATTTCACGGTCGCGATTTACCCGTCGATCGCCGCGAATTCGCAGCCGGACGTCGTCGGCGGGCCGCTCGTCGAATACACCACCGGCGGTAATGCGGGGCAGACCTTCGCCGGGAATTTCGGCGGCCGGGCCATGTACGACTACCACTTCACGCTTCCGTCGCCGTTCCAGGCTGCGGCGGGAACGCGATACTGGGTCTACATCCTCGCGTGGCAGAACGGGATTCCCGAATGGGGGCTCTGCACGGCCACGGGCGGTAACGGGAGTTACTTCCGCTATGTGCGCGGGCTGCATATGTATCAGTCGGCCCCGGGCGACGCGGCGTTCCGCCTGATCTCATCCGATGCGTCCACGTACACGATCAACGCGTCGGCCTCGCCGGCCGGCGCCGGCAACGTACAGGGGGCGGGGCAATACCCGGCGGGGTCCAGCGCGTCGCTGCTGGCGAACGCGAACAGCGGATGGGGCTTCTCACGCTGGACCGAGGACGGCTCGACCGTCAGCACGAATAATCCGTACGTTTTCACGGTGAACGCCGATCGGACGCTGGTGGCGAACTTCGTACCGGCGTACACGATCACCACGGCGGCGAGTCCGACGTATGGAGGCGTCACGGGCGGGGGCGGGACGTTCAACAGCGGGCAGACGGTTACGGTGACAGCCACGCCAAACGCGAACTACACGTTCACAAGCTGGACGGAATTCGGCGCGGTCGTCAGCGTATCCCCGAATTACTCGTTCGCCGCGAGCGCGAACCGCGCCCTGACGGCGAATTTCACGCTCGACGCACAGGCTCGCGTCTTTGATTTCGACAACGCGCCTGTGCATACGTCGCTGCCGATCAATCTCACGGCCGGCGGGTTGTCCGCGCACTTCACGGCGACCGGCGGCGGATACTCGATCCAGCCGGCAAACACGCTCGGCTTCACGCCCGCCGGATTTTCGGGACTGTGCGTGTACCCGAACTCCGTCTTCGCGGCGGACCTGATTGTTGACTTCTCAGCGGCGCTGACGAGCTTCTCGATCATGTACTGCCCGCAGGAGCTGGGCTGCGATGACTCGGCGACGATGCGCGCGACCGGCTTCATGAACGGCGTGCAGGTCGCGACGAACACCGCGACTGTTCCCGTACCGGGGACCTGGCCCACGGGCACGCTCAGCCTCGATTCGGCAACGCCGTTCGACCGCGTCGTCGTGCATTACGACGCACGACCGCCAACCTGCCAGGACTGGGGCCCGATCTTTCTGGCCGACAACATGATCGTCGCGCTCGCGGCGACGCCGCCGCGGTGCCCCGGCGACCTGAACGGGGATCGAGCCGTCGACCTCGAGGATCTCGCGACGCTGCTCTCGCACTTCGGAGTGCCGGGCGGTGCGACGGCGGCCGACGGGGATCTGGATGGGGATACCGACGTCGATCTCTCCGACCTGGCGGCGCTGCTGGCGGCATACGGCGTGGGTTGTCCGTAAGCGGCGTGCGCAAAACCCCGCAATCACGGCCGGGTTTTTTGGCGCATCGGTCCGATTCACTCCGCATTCGAGATAAGCGAGTGCGGATCGAGGCCGGGCTGCGCGAAACCGCACTGCGCGATTCCACACGGATCACCCGCAAAACTGCAAAAGTTGCAAGTCGATGCGAACCCACCGCAATGTCGTATTTTCTGTGAGCGCGACGGCTCCAAGATTGCGATCCGCGGCATCCGGTCGCGGCCGGCAGCCCGCGGAAGTCACTCGAATCGGTGGTCGCGCGACCGCCGTCGAACGCGGCATGAATGCAATCAACAAAGGAGCATGACTTGAACACGCGCAGGTGGATTCGCTGGCTCAGCGCGGCGGCGATCGGATTTCTCGGCGGCGTCAGCGCGGTACAGGCCGACGTGATCATCATCGGCGGGCTCGGGAACTTCGACACGCCGAACAACACGGGCGATGACTGCAACGAGTTCGACATCGAACTGGAAGGTCCGCACTGCGACGACGTCTATCACACGTATCGGAATTACAACTACGGGTCGCCGACGATCGAACCGCTGCCTGGGAATGTGGGCATTCGCGTCGTCTATCGGAACCCCCAGCACGCGACACATGCCGGCGCGATCGAGCATTTCGGCGTGTCGCTCCGCGGCGGCGTGCAGATCACCGCGCGGCGCTTTCAGTGGATTCCGGGGACCGTCGGCGTACCCAATCCTCCTCCGCCGCCCCCACCTCCCCCGCCGCTTCCGCTGCCGGTGATCACGTCGGAAGTCCTCTTCACGCCGACGGGCATCGTGCTCCGCGAGACCGTCGAGAATGTCGACGAGTTCGGGCGCTCCATCTGGATCCGCCGCAGCGAGACGACTGTCGACCGCGAAGTCGCGCTGGAGGAGTTGATGCCGGACGATCCGCTCATCGGCGGCACGACGCCCGTGGACATCGAGTTCGAACGGCTGCACCCCGGCGAACTCATGATTGAAGACGAGGACGCCGACTCGCTCGCCGAGTTGAGCAGCCACGTGATGGTGTACGAAGTGTTCTCCGACGCCGCCGGCGCACCGGGACAGTTGATCAACACGATGCTCATGGCGTCCGTCACGCAGACGACGGCTTGCCCCGAGCCCTACATGCCCTATTTCACCGCGCACCCGGTCGATGCCTGGGCGCCGCCGGGCGACGGGCTGGTGACGTTCACGGCCGCGGCCGCCGGGCCGGACCCGGAGGCCTACGGCACTCTCGAATATCAGTGGCGTCATGAAGGCGTGGACATGGTCGGGGAGGACCGCGAGTTCGTCGAGATCGACACTGTGAACGCGGAAACGGCCGGGGCGTATACGTGCGTCGTCCGCAACGGCTGCGGCATGGTGGTCGGCAACACGGCGTACCTGCGAATCGGTCAGCCGCCGTGCACGGGCGACATCAACGGCGACGGGGAAGTTGATCTGCGCGACCTTGCGACGCTGCTGTCGAATTTCGGCACGCCGTACGGCGCGACGCCGGTCGACGGCGATACGGACGATGACCACGACGTCGACCTGAGCGACCTGGCGACGCTGCTTTCGAATTTCGGATCGAACTGCCCGTAGAGCAGGTTCGAGCGGGGCCGGGTGCATCGCGGTTGCGGCGAGTCGCCGCGGCGTTGATGCACCCGGCGCCGGCGTCATCCGCAGCCCGTGAGTGAAGTTGAATTGCAGCACGAAAAAGGAAGTACCCATGCGAATGCGAATGCGAATGCTCCTGATCGGACTCACCGCCGCGACCTGTCCGGCTCTTTCTCAGACCATCGTCGACGATGCGGGGACCTCGCGCTTCGGCAAAGTCGGTTACTGGAGTTCCGTCGTCGCACGCGGCGGCGACGTGGCGATCAGCTATTACTGCGAAGATGACATGCAGAACGATCCGCCGACGCAGTTCACGCTGCGCTTCGCGTGGGTCAGCGGCGGCGCCTGGCAGTGGACGACCGTCGACTACTGGGCCGGCAGCGACACGTCGATGGCCCGCGGGACTGACGGCCAGTATCAGATCGTCTACGCATCCTGGACGGGCATGGGCTGGGCGACCGGTTCCGCCAATACGTGGAATGTCTCGGCGGTGGATATTCCCGCCGCCATGGCGCCGTCGAACATCTCCATGGTGCTCGATTCCGCCAATCGGCCGCACGTCGCGTACATGAATTTCGCGAACGGCGGCGATCGTTCGCTGCGGTATACGTACTTCGACGGTACGCAGTGGGTGCCGGGCGGCGCGAACAGCGGGATCGTCGGCACGGGCCTGTGGACGCCGACGATCGGCTTCTCGAATACGCACCTGAAGCTCGATGCGGCGGGGACGCCGCACATTGCGTTCGCGCAGCCGTCGGATGCGATCAACGCCTACGGCCCGATCCAGTACGCGACGCTGGTCGGCGGATCCAACGGGACCTGGCAGACCGAAGCGCTCGGCGTCTCGGGCGTGGACCCGTCGCTGGCGATCGGCACCGACGGCGTCCCGCGGATTGCGTTCAACGGGGACGCAGGACTGACCTATGCGTACCGAAGCGGCGGCGCCTGGCAGTACGAGACGGTCGCACCGGGCGAATGGGGCAGCTCGGTGTCGATGGCGCTGAGCGATACCGACGTTCCCGTGCTCTCGTTCGGCCTGGGGGCAAATGAAGACATGTACCTCGCGCGCCGCGAGCCCGGCGGCTGGGTCATGACGCGCATCGACGGCGACGGGACCTCGGATCCGCACGTCATCCTCGGCCGATACGGAACGAGCGTGGCGGTCGATGAGACGGGGCAGACGCACGCGTCCTATCTCGCTATCGATATCTACGGCTTGACACACCGCTGCGACCTCAAGTACTTCGGTCCCGGCGGCGGGCCGCCCCCGTGCGTGCGCATCACGCAGTCTCCTGCGCCGGCACAACCCTGTCCGGCCGGTTCGGCCAGTTTCAGCGTCGCGGCGAGCGGGACCGGCATACTCGGGTATCAGTGGCGGTTCAACGGCCAGGCGCTTGTGGACGGCGTGACGCCCGGCGGGTCGATCATCTCCGGTGCGACGAGCGCCGCACTCTGGATCGACGGCGTCACGGATTCCGATCAGGGTAGCTACGACTGCGTGGTCACGGCCGATTGTGGAAGCGCCACCAGCGCGGCGGCCGCGCTGACGATCGCCCAGCCGGCCGCGATCTTCACCGGACCGGCGCCCGCGAGCGCCTGTATCGGTGCATCCGCGAGTTTCTCGGTCACGGCGACCGGTACTTCACCGGCGTTCACGTGGTATCACGGAAGCGCACCGCTGAGCGACGGCCCCACTGGAAACGGATCGGTCATCTCGGGGGCGTCCGGGCCGACGCTGGTCATTTCCGGCGTGACCGCAGCCGACGGGGGCGAATACTCGTGCGCGGTCATCAACGCCTGCGGCGGCGATGTGAGCCCGGCGGCGACGTTGACCGTTTCGACCTGCGGCGGGTGTGTCGGGGACGTCGACGAGGACCTCGACGTGGACCTCGCCGATCTTGCACAGCTTCTGGCGCACTTCGGCGATGATGGCGCCTCGCATGATGACGGCGACCTGGATGGCGACGGCGACGTGGATCTCTCCGATCTGGCCGCACTGCTCTCGAACTTCGGGACTGAGTGCTGATCGGCCGCGGGTCATTCCGGACACCGAAGGGCTGCCCGGTTGATGACCCACTCGTCGCTTCGGCGTGGATCGCGTCGCCAGGCCGTGAACTACCCGGGAGGGCGGGCCGTAAGCGGCCCGCCCTCCGGATCCTTTTTGTCGGGCTCGTTTTCTTCGGTACCGTACCGCTGCGCTCCGCCGACCATTGATTCACAGTCGCTGTGAACCCCTGAACCGTTCAAGCAGAGGGGCCCCAGCCCCGATCGAAACGTGGAGCGCGCGACGGTTTGGGCCGGCTGAACGGGTGTGACGGAAGCGGCGGGAACTCGCGGGATGGTCGAACAGACCCGGTGCCAGCCAAGCACCGGGCCGGGTCGAGCAGCGCACTGCCTAGCGGCGTCTCAATCGCAATTGAGTCCGAAGTTTCCGAGAAGTGAGGTCAGATCACTGAGATCCACATCGCCGTCGGCGTCGATATCGCCATCGGCCAGCGTGGCGCCGGAGGGTGTCCCGAAGTGGCCGAGGAGGACTGACAGGTCAGACAGATCAACCCGGCGGTCACCGTTGGTATCGCCGGGACACGGAAGCGGCGTGGAAGCAGACGCACCAGCCCAAAACCCGCCGACTAGCTCGTAGCTTCCGCCGCTCATACTCCCGGCGTCGAATTGGCCGATCGTTCCTTCGAGAACAAACGCGCCGCCCGTGCTTGAGCCGCCTCCGGAGTCGATCGAATACCAGGAGAGGCCGTAGTCCTGGGCAACTGCGGAACCGTGGGCGAGAAGCGTGATTGCGATCGCAACCACTGCCGTCGTGTTCAGTGACAGGGCTGATTTCATTGACCGCACCTCGAAAAGCCATCTGGGGTTTGCAGGACAGATTTCAAATAAGCGGGGTCTGGGCCTATGCATACCATTTACTGTATCATAGAACACTACAGTGCTTACCTATAATTAGTCGCCGATCGTCACGATACCGGATCCCTCGTATGGCACGAGGGTCAGACTTCGATCAATCGTCACATTTTCCGGATATTCGCCGCCGTTGATGCGCAGTTCGTTGACGCAACCGGTCGCGGCATTGACGCCCGCCAGGACGGTCGAGAACGGATTCGGAGGAGTTCCCCAGAATGGCGGCGAGCTATTGACCCAATCGACGTAGATCGTCGGAATCGCCTCCGGGACGACAACTGAATTCCATGTATTCGGCGCGCCGGCTGTGGTCGAGTAGTTCACCCACACACCCTCGCCCTGGATATCATGCGCGATGAACGCCCGGATCAGCCGAGCCATGTCGATCCCATTGCCGGGGACTGCAAAACCGGGCTGGCTTTGGGCCTGGGCAAACGTCATCGCTGTCGACGAGATGGTCCATGTCGGCGAACATGGATCGGGCCGAAGCGCGACGCGCCGCGTCTCGCTTGGGGAAGCCGACCGAAACCGGTAGGTGCTGGGCGCGATTTGAACGAGCTTGGCTCCCTTTGCCAGGCCGTCGACAGGCGGCTCGTTCGGCGCCCAGCTCCACACGAATGCATCCATCAGCGCCGCGGCGTCCTGAGTCTGCGGGATCGTTGGAATGCCGTTCGAGTCGCCGATCGGATCGAGTGAAATGAAATTGACGCCCGCCCTTACCATCGCCCTGATCGCCGGCGGATTCATCATTTCGCCGCCGGGATTGGCCGGATTCTGGGTGTCGCCGCTGAACTGATTGAAATCCGCCGGGTGCATGCCGGACGTTTGCGTTTCGGGATCATATTGCCACCCTGCGTCTTCATCCCAAAACCGCGACACGAGATTATCGCCGTCGGTTCCATACCCGGGGACGTATGGGACATCCTGATGTACCAAATCGACGTTGTCCGGTACGCGACTACCGCCGTTCATAACGATGACGCGTTTGCCCCGGCTTAACAGCGCGGCCGGAGTTACGTTGTACCACGCGCCATAAAACGGCGCGGCCTGCAAATCGCTCTGCCCGAATACCCAGCTTCCGAAGTAGTCCCTAAGTGGAGGGAGGATGTCAGCGGCGTGATCGTCGCCACGATTTTCATGTTCGAAGATGATGATCTCATCGGGATTGCTCTGCAGCCAGAAGTAGACCTCTTCGATCGCGTATCGATACGGCCGGTCGGATGGGGAGAAGCCCGCGTGGTTTTCAAACGCGTGGCTCAGTCTGAGATCCGGAATCGGATCCAGCGGCGGAAACCAATGCACATCCAGGCCCAGAACGCGCACGCCAAGGTCGAGTTGATCGCTCAGCGAATATGTGTGCTGATAGAATGTGTAACCATCGGCGTCCGTGTTGAACGCATTGTGACTGCCTGCAAAGAGTCCCTGCGTCAGCGGCATGTGCTTGTTGATTTCGCGCTGCAAGCGCAGCGCTCGATAAGTCCAGCTATTCACGAACGTGTCAACGTACGGACTATGCCGCGTTGAATTCACGCAAGCACTCCCGTCGAAGCTGAGCCCGCGATCGCATAGGTGAATGGACTGATTGCGGAGATGCTCGATGCCGCCGATGCCGAACGGCGGCTCACCCTCCTGCCCCCGCCCGTCCCAGTTGCAGTAATAAGGCGGATTTCCCTGTGCGCAATAGCTGCATCTGCCGACGAGCGGTGGATCGGGGTAGAGACCGTCTTCACAATCCACACCACATGGAAACTGACCCTCGTGGCCGCATGCGACGCAAATCCCGCCGACATTCGTAAGTCCAGGTTGGCATTGACTAGGATCGTTATCGAGGCAAATCGGTTCGCCCTCTCCGCCGCACGGTCCACAGATTCCGAAATATGGCTGCGACCAGTCACCATTGCAGTCGCAACTTCCGTCCCAATCCAGGCAGCAAGGTTCTCCATGGTCACCACATTGACCGGCTGCAATGCTCACCGCGAAGGTGGCGGCGATCCAGACTATGAGAAGCAGTCTTGGTTTCATCTCAGTTGGCCCTTATTTACTGCAGCGCCACCAGAACCAGAACGAGGCCCCTGCCGCTGTCGAGCGAGGACATCGCCTTTCCGAGGATCGCGCCGTTGGCCGCGCCGCGATCGACCACCTTCATGGCGTGCCCGGGCGTGTCAGACGACGTGAGCAAGTCGCCGGGGACGACGGGCCCCGCGGCATCCGCGTCGACCCAGCACCAGACACGGCCCACGCTGGCGACGGGCAGCGCGCCGTCAGCGACGGAGCCTTCCTGCGTGAGCGTTAGACCGGGATTAATGCCGTTCGCACCGCTGACAATGCCCGCCACGGTCGAATCAGCGGCCTTGCCGCAGACGCGCAGTTGGCCGATGTGATGTGGATCGATGCTGACGACCATGCCCGGCGCGGCGGCGACCTTTCCGGCCGGTGCAATGTTGTACGGCTCTGCGACATCGGAGCCGCCGGTGATCTGAAGGATGTTCGTCCGGGTGGTGCCGTTGACGTGCAGCTTGGCGACGGGCGATGTCGTGCCGATGCCGACGTTGCCGTCGTCCGTGAGGATCATGCGCGTCGCGCCGGAGGTCTCGTCGTAGAACATTAGGTTTCCAGCGCCTTCCCCGTTGCCGCTGCCGGACGAGATTGTGATCCAGTCATGGCCCCCCGCCGACGTATTTCGCAGCCGCGACCATGTTCCGATCGTGTTTGAGGATTCGGCGAGCATGACGTTCGGTGCAGTCGTTACGATGTGCATGGGGAAAGATGGATTCGCGGTGCCGATGCCGACGTTGCCGTTGCCCTTGATGCGCATCCGCTCCGTGAACGCGCCGCTGCTGCCGAAGCCAAACGCGATGTCGTTAAGCGACGTCGCAGAGTGAATCTGAAGCAAATTGGATTGGACTCCGAAACCGTAGTGGTTACCCGACTGCCCCCAGAGGCTGATCTTGTCACCGAAGCTGTTGGTGAACGTGAGCGGGAAGCCCGGCGTTGATGTACCAATCCCGACATTGCCGTCTGTGGCGATCATCATCCGCGACGCGCTGTCGTTCGTGTAAAAATGAAGCGGATTGTTAGAGCGCGTTCCGAACCAGCCTCCCGTGCCGGCAACATAGGTGCTCAACTGCACGGTCCCGTCCTGGTGGCTGATACCGTACGAGCCGGGAGGAGTCTGCACCGTCAGGCGAGTCGGAGTGTTAGTCGTACCGATTCCGACGTTCCCGGTCGAATTAACAACGACCCTTGCGGCGCCTTCGTCAGCCAGCGCAAAACCGCCCGCGAAGCTGTTAGCGGGGCCTCCGATGACGAGATCCCAATTACTGCCTTCGACGGGGTGAGTCAGGCGAATTCCGTTGATGCTGGTGCCGCCCTCACCCGAGAGATGGAGCCGCCGGAATGGGCTGTTTGTGCCTATCCCCACATTCCCCATGCCATCGACACTTACGCCGCGGGTGGCAATGCTGAACGGCGCGGGAGCCAGCCGCTGACGTGGTGGGAGGCTCGTGTAACCTGCCTCATCACCGCAGTTGCCGGGAGTGCTGTCTGGACGAACGCCGATGCTTAACCACCGCGCCTC
>BTUU01000021.1:0-96765 GCA_045863555.1 Planctomycetota bacterium
GTCGCTGAAGCCGACGCTGCCGTCGCCGTCGAAGTCGCCGACGACGTAGGACTCGATCACGTTGCCGTCGGCGTCGTAGATCATGTTCTGGCCGGTGACGGGGCTGCTGGCGGTTTCGACGATCGCGCGGCGTTGCCGGGGGCCGGCGGCGGGGAGCGGGCCTGGCGGCCGTCGAGTAACCGGCTGCTGGCGCAGCGGGTTCTGATACGTGGTCTGGGCGCCGGTGCCCTTGGTGTACGTGTCGCGGTTGCCGATATTGTCGTAGGCGTACACGCGGCGGGCTCCCGTGGTCTCCGTGCCGCTGCCGACCGTCGTGCCCGCGCGGCGGGTCGTGCCGGTCAGCTCGCTGCGGTCATTATACGTCCAGGCGTCGTGGTGGGTAGAGGAAAATATCGGGCGGTCGCCGCGCGACCGGGGCCACCACTGGCGTGGTGGGTTCGGAACGAGAAAGCCATGCCGACGCGAAAGGCCGTCGGCGGGGCACCCGGCGAGCAGTGTAGCACTTGATCATCTTTGACAGTAACAGTGCCGGACAGGCCCGGCCCTTGTCCGGGCGCGTTCGGCGTCTACACTCGATGGCCGTTCCTGAATGAGCCGGTGGTTTGTCGGCGGGCGGCTGGTTGCGCAGCGCGAGGAAGCTGTCTGTCGGGTCCGTTTGGAGTCGCTTCATGGTCCGTGGAGTCTTTGGGATGTCGTTCACTGTCCGACTGATTGTGGGTGCCGTCGCGGTGGGCTGCGGTGCCGCGGCGCAGACATCGCCGACCGCGCCGTCAGGGCTCGAAGCCCCTGCAAGCACCACGCAGCCCGCGCGGGCGCAGTCCGCACCGGCCACCGATGCGCCGGCCAAGGATGCGCCGGCGAAGGACGCGACGGGTAGGGACGCGCCGGCGAAGGATGCGACCGCGAAGGATGTGACGCGGGCGAGCGGTCGCGGCGGGCGGGCTGAGTTCGGCCGGCAGACGCTCACGCTGACCTATGAGCCGCAGATGCGGTTCAAGCAATCCGCCGGGCCGCGCGGCGAGCTGGGGTGGAGCGGGCAGGACCTTCGGCTTTCCGCGCCGCTGTACCAGGACGCGGTCAACGAGTGGCTTTTCCTCGCGAATGTCGGCGTGCTCGATTTCTACGGCGACGCGCGACTGCCCGATCGCCGCTGGTGGCAGCGATCCCGCAGCGTGGAATTTCCGGATGAGCTCTGGGACGTTGAGGTGGGTGCGTCCTATCGCCGCAAGCTGGCCAATGACTGGATCGCGGGCGGCGTGCTGACGATCGGCTCGCCCAGCGACAAGCCCTTCGCCAGCGGAGATGAGGTGGCGGTCGACGTCACCGGATCGCTTCGCATTCCTCACGGCCCGACGAATGCCTGGCTGATTTACCTGAACTGGTCCAACACGCGCGACTTCGCGCCGTACATCCCGCTGCCGGGGCTTGGCTATGAATTCGAGGCGGGGCCGCAGCTTGGCGGCGTCGCGGGTTTTCCGTTTTCGCGCGTGCGCTGGCAGCCGGTCGAGTGGCTGTCGGTTCGCGGTTCCTACCTGTTTCCGCGCTCGCTCGACGCCGAGCTTGCCGTCCCGGTGGCCGGGTGGGAACTGTTCACGGGCTATGCGTGGACAAACGACCAGTGGCTCTGGAGCGAGCGGCGCGACGACGACGACCGGCTGCAATTTTATGAACAGAGCGTGCGGGTCGGGCTGCGGTCGCCGGCGTTTCTGGACGGCGTCGTGCGGCTGGAAGTTGAGGGGGGCTATGCGTTTCAGTCGCAGTGGTTCGTGGGCGACGAGTACTCGGACCGCAAGGAGGGGCGGCTCGGAGTCGGCGACGGGCCGTTTGCGCGCGTGCAGGCACGGTTTTCGTTCTGAGCGGCGATTGGAGCGGGTCGAAGTCAGCGGCTGGTGAGCGGGGAGCGGTTTCCGCGCTTGGCGTATGCGGGGGCATTCTCGTACCGGCCGGCATGCTTACGCGGAGTACCGCGAAAGCATGCCACCCAATGCGAAAGCATGCCAGGCACCGGTCGATGCGAACAGCCATCGACCGGGCACCCCGCTCCACCGTGCATCTATCAGAGTTTTCCCGCTGCGGCCAGGTCGCGTTTTTGCTTTACGAACGCGGCGATGCGATCGGCGCTCTGGGTGTTGAGGACGTTGTCGCGGCGGAGGCCGGCGCGGCGGGCGGTGGAGACGCCGAAGCGCATCTGGTCGAACTGTTCCGTGCCGTGGGCGTCGCAGTCGATGCAGATCATCGCGCCGAGTTCGACGGCGCGGCGGGCGTGCTGGTCGCGGAGGTCGAGGCGGTAGTTCGAGGCGTTGATCTCGAGGGCCGTTCCCGTGCGGGCGGCTTCGCGGGCGACGGCGTCGATGTCGAGCGGCATGGCGTCGCGCTTGCCGAGGAGGCGGCCGGTGGGGTGGGCGATGAGGTTCACGTACGGGTTGCGGATGGCCGCGAGCGTGCGGGCGGTGTTCTTTTCGATGTCCTTGCCCTGGCCGGCGTGGACGCTGGCGACGACCCAGTCGAGCTGGGCGAGGAGGTCGTCGTCGTAGTCGAGCTGGCCGTCGACGAGGATGTCAACCTCGGCGCCGATCATGACGCGGAGGAAGCCTGATTTGGCGGCGATCTTCCGGACCGCGTCGATGTGCTTTTTCAGGCGGTCGGGCTTGAGGCCGTTGGCGATCGTGCTGCTCTGCGAGTGATCGGTGATGCAGATGTACTCGTAGCCGCGTTCGCGGGCGGCGGCCATCATCTCCTCGACGGTGTTGCGGCCGTCGCTGGCGGTGGTGTGCATGTGCAGGTCGCCGCGGATCATGTCGAGGGTGAGCAGATCGGCGGGAAACGACTTCGCATCGAGCTCGCCGCGGTCTTCGCGCAGCTCCGGGGGCACCCAGGGGCAGCCGAGCGCGGTGTAGATCGACTCCTCGGTTTCGGAGGCGATGACCTTTCCGGATTTTTCATCCGAGAGGGCGTATTCGTTGAGCGTCCAGCCGCGCTTGCCGGCGCGTTCGCGCATGCGGATGTTGTGCTCCTTGCTGCCGGTGAAGTAGAGCCAGGCCGCGCCGAAGGATGCCGCGGGAACCACGCGCAGGTCGATCTGGACGACTTTGCCGGGGGCGTATTCGACGAGGACGGAGCCTTTCGTATCGCCCTGGGCGAGGACCTTCGCGACGCCGGGGAGCTTGGTGAATTTCTCGATGATCGCGGCCGCGGCTTTTTCCGGCTGGGCGGTGCAGAGGAGGTCGATGTCGCCGATGGTCTCGACGCCGCGGCGGAGGGAGCCGGCGCATTCGACGCGCTGGGCGCCGGGCAGCGACGCGACGGCGGCGCGGAAGTGGGCCGCGACATCCCAGGCGACGCCGAGGCGCGTGCGGCCGGTGGATTTGGAGAGGAATTCGATGCCGGATTTGATGCTCTCGATGCTCTTGGCGCCGAAGCCCTTGAGACCGTCGAGCCGGCCGGCGTCGATCGCGGCTTTGAGGTCGTCGAGGGAGGTGATGGAGCGCTCTTTCCAGAGGAGGGCGACTTTCTTCGGGCCGACGCCGGGGATTTCGAGGAGCTTGAGGAGCGTCTCGGGCACTTCGGCGAGGAGTTCCTCGCGGAGCGTGAGTTTTCCGGTGGAGAGGAGTTCCTGGATCTTTTCGGCCGACGCCTTGCCGATGCCGGCGAGCGTATTGAGTTCGCCGCGGGCGGCGACGTCGGCGATTTCGCCGGGCATGTCCTCGATTGTGCGGGCGACGCGGCGGTAGGAATTTACGCGGAAGCCGTCCTCGCCCTTGATCTCCATGAGGTCGGCGACCTGTTCGAAAACGCGCGCGACGTCGGCATTGGTCATGGCAGCACCCCGTCCAGCAGCCGCCGTTATATGCCGAATACGATTTCCGACAAGCGCGGAGGCATGCGCCGGCGAAAAAACCGGCGCAGCGGCGACGGCTCGCGCCCGATCGACCCGCTACACTCCGTGCGTGTCGCTGACAGTTGCCCAATCGCTTGCGTTGATCGTCGTGCTCGGCGGGTTCGCCCAATGGGTGGCCTGGCGGCTGCGCATGCCGTCGATTCTGCTGCTGCTGCTCACGGGTTTCACGGCCGGGCCGGTGACCGGCCTGCTCCAGCCCGACGCGCTCTTCGGCGAGCTGCTCCTGCCGTTTGTGTCGCTTTCGGTGGGGCTGATCCTCTTTGAAGGCGGACTGACGCTCAATTTTCGGGAGATCGAGGGAGTTCGCGGGGTCATCGTCCGGCTGGTGACGGTCGGGGCGCTGGCGACGTGGCTGATCGCGACGGTGGCGAGCCGCTACACGGTCGGGCTGGATTGGCCGCTGGCGCTGCTGATCGGCGCGATCCTGACGGTGACCGGGCCGACGGTCGTGCTGCCGCTGCTGAAGGAGATCAAGCCGGCGGGTCCGACGGGGCCGATCCTGAAGTGGGAAGGCATCGTGATCGACCCGATCGGGGTGCTGCTGGCGGTGCTGGTGTTCGAGGCGATCAGCGGGACGCGCGGCGGCGACTCGCCGGGGCACATCGCGATCGCGGCGTTGCTGACGGTCGTGGTGGGCGGGGGGCTGGGGGCGGCGGCGGCGTGGCTTCTCGCGGCGGCGCTGCGGCGCTACTGGGTGCCGGATCACCTGCAAAGCGCGGTGGCGCTGCTGCTGGCGGTCGCGTCGTTCGCGGGGGCGAATTCGGTGCAGGCGGAATCGGGGCTCTTCGCGACGACGGTGATGGGGATCGTGCTCGCGAACCAGCGGCGGGCGGACATCCGGCACATCGTCGAATTCAAGGAGAACCTGGGGACGTTCCTGCTCTCGGCGCTGTTCATCCTGCTGAGCGCCCGCATGAGCCTGGATGTCTTCCGGGAGATCGGGCTGGGGACGCTGGCGTTCGTGGCGTTGCTGATCCTGATCGCGCGGCCGGCGTGCGTGTTCGTGAGCACGCTGGGGTCGAAGCTGACGTGGCGGGAGCGGGCGTTCGTGAGCTGGATGGCGCCGCGCGGGATCGTGGCGGCGGCGATGACGTCGGTGTTCGGCATCGGTCTGGAGCGGGCGGACTACGCGGGCGGCGAGCAACTGCTGCCGATCATGTTCACGGTGATCGTGGTGAGCGTGATCGTGTACGGATTGACCGCGCCGCTGGTTGCGCGGCGGCTGCGGCTGTCGGAGGCTGATCCGCAGGGGGTGCTGTTCGTCGGGGCGTCGGCGTTTGCGCGGGGACTGGCAAAGACGCTGGCGGACCAGGGCGTGCGCGTGCTGCTGGTGGATACGAACCGGGCGCAGGTCGCGGCGGCGGCGATGGAGGGCCTGCCGGCGCGGATGGAGAACGTGCTCGAGGATGACGGCGTGGAGCGGCTGGATCTGGCGGGCATCGGGCGGGCGCTTGCGCTGACGCCGAACACGGAGGTGAACATTCTCGCGCTCCAGCGGCTGGGCCGCACGTTCGGACGGGCGGAGACATATCGGCTGCCGTTCAAGAGCCGTCGGGAGGATCAGATCGAGCCGGAAGGGCGGCCGCTGTTTGCGCGGGATGCGACGTTCGCGGCGCTCGACGAGCGGATGGAGCGGGGGGCGGTGGTAAAGGCGACGCGGTTGACGGCGGAGTTTACGCTCGCGGATTTTCTGGCCCGGGCGGGCGGGGCGGCGCTGCCGCTGCTGTATCTCACGGACCGGAAGCGGGTGATTCCGATCGTGTCGAACGAGCCGATGCCGACGGCGGGGCCGGGGAGCACGCTGATCAGCCTGGTCGAGGGGCGGGCGGTCGACGCGGGTACAATCGAGCGCGGGGCTGAAGGGCGGAGCGTTCCGGAGACCGCCTCATGACAACCACGCGAACTTCACGCCTTGGATTCTTTGCCGCGATCGCGCTGCTCGTGGGTCGCGCTGCCGCGTCGGGCAGCGAAGTGCCGCACGAGACGGTGCGGTTCGAGATCGACTACGTCACGACGCTGGGCACGAGCGTCTTTGTGCTGGGTGATATTCCGGAGCTTGGCGGCGGGGACATGCGGTATGCGGTGAAGCTCGTGCCGGGGACGTATGTTCCCGGGCCGCCGCCGCACCTGACGTGGTCGATCGATATCGCGATCCCGTACAACACGACATACGCGTGGCGGTATGTGCTGCGGAATGACGCGGTGTCGGCGCTGTCGAACGCGGCGAACGGGACGGCGCTGACGGGCGTGGTGACTTCGCAGACGCCCATACCGACTCCCGCGCAGGTTGATCTTGTTTTCTATCAGAACGCAAGCGATCCGGCGTCGGCCGTGACGTTCAATACGGCCGGCGGGCCGGTGGTCGTGCCCTTTGCGCCCGTGCCGGGGCATGCTGACCTCAAGGCCGCGGTCTGTCGCGAGCAGCCGTTCGGGCCGGGGACGAGTGCGACGGTCGGCGCGACGGCCGTGCGGACGCCGCTGCATACGCTGCTGCGGCGGGGCGAGCAGGTGTTCAATTACGTGCCGGACGCGGGCGTCGCGGGGTTCGCGGGCCGGCGGGAGACGTTTGCGCTGCCGTCGGCAAACGTCGTCTCGACGCGGACGGTCGGCGGCGTGACGGGGCGGGGGGTGCAGGTGTGGCTGCCGCGCGGGTATGACCAGCACGTCGAGCGGCATTATCCCGTGCTGTACATGCACGACGGCCAGAATGTGTTTACGCCGGGCGGGCCGTTCGGGTGCTGGTTCGCCGAGGTGGTCGCGGCGGACCAGATCCGGCGCGGGCTGGTGCGGGAGCTGATCATTGTCGGCATCGACAATTCGCCGAACCGGCTGGCGGAGTACAACCCGGACTGGTCGGGCACGCTGAACGCGGAGTACAACTCGTTCGTCGTGCAGGAGCTGAAGCCGTACATCGACGCGCATTACCGCACGCTGACGTGTGCGCGGGATACGGGCGTCTGCGGGTCGAGCTTCGGTGGGATCGCGTCGCTGTCGCTGGGGCTGGAGTTTCCCGAGGTCTTCGGGCGGATCGGGGCGATGTCGACGTCGTTTTCGTATACGACGCTGGACGACGACCTCGCGGCCGGGCGGCTGGCCGAGGAGAGCGTGCTGTACCTGGACTGCGGCGACAGCGGGACGAGCCAGGACGGGGCAGCGGCGACGATCGCGGCGCGGGACGCGGTGCTCGCGGCCGGGCACGTGCTGGAGCGGAATTTCTACTTTCAGATCGGCTATGGGGACCAGCACAACGAGGCGGCGTGGAACCGGCGGTTCGACGAGGCGCTGCGGGGGCTGTTTCCGATCACAGACGAGCCGCGGACGATCGACCTGCCCCGGCCGCCGCGGGCGGACATCGACGGGGACGGGTGCGTGGGGCTCGGCGATCTGGCGCGGCTGCTGTCGTCGTTCGGGCTGTGCGGCGGCGATGCGGGGTTTGATGCTGCGGCGGACGTGGATGCGTCGGGGTGCGTGAATCTGGCGGATTTGAGTGTGCTGCTGGCGGAGTATGGGGCGGGGTGCTGAAATCGGGTGCCGGGCGACGCGTGATAGGTGACAGGTGAAAAGTGAAAGGTGAAAACGTGCGGGCGGGCCCGGTTCACGTCTTCACCTTTTCACGAATTCACGTCTGCCTGCGCCTCTGCGCCTCTGCGTGAGACTTCCGTTGCGGGTCAGCGCGAGCGCGTCTTCGCTTGCCCGTTGCTCGGCAGGACTTTCTGCACCGCGCGGCCGTTGACCGTGGACGTGCTCGCCGGTGCGGCAGCGTGGCTCGCATCCATCACCTGCGCATCGCCCTCGACGCCCGCGATATACGTCGCGCCGACCGGCGTCACGCCGAGATTGACCGTGAACTGCGCCGGCACGCCGCGCGAGGTCGAACGCGTCGCCGTAATCTGATACGTCGCGCTGGCCGAGCCCGCGGGCAGCGTCTCGTCGAGGAATTCGCGCGACCCCGTCGTCCCGACGTACGTGAACGAACCGGCGCCGACCCGCCGCATGATCTCGTACGTCGTGCCGCCGATGCCCGGCGGGTTGGGACATTTCCACGTCAGCTTGAGCGGCCCGGTCTGCAAAAGCTCAATCCGGAACTCCGTCGGCGAGCCCGGCGGCGGCGTCGGCGACGGCTGCGCCGGCGGCGGGATCTGGGCCGTGTTGTAGATGACGTCGGGCTTCGTCTGCGTCTGGGCAAACGCGCGAATCACGCGCACCAGATCGCCGGCCATCGTCTGAAGCGACCCTACGCTGCCATTCGCCTCCTGCGTCGCGACCTTGGCGGCCTGCTTGGCCGCGTCCTGCGCCTGCACATCCGTAACCGCATCGTTCGTCGCGGTCGTGAACGCGGTCGCCTGCGCCGGCGTCAGGCCGATCGCGGCCGCGTTGGCGGAGAAGATCGGTGCATGCGTCTGGCACCACTGGATGAACGCCGCGCGGGGCGAGGTCGGAAACGTGGCCATGTCGGCCTCCCTTATCTTGCGGGCTCTCGTGCCCGTGGCCGCGCGCCTCCACCCGCCGCGACACGAATCGCCGGCGCGGGCGCGCCGAGACGTGCATCGGCGCGGCGGGAGTACGACTTGCGTAACGGTCGGATAAAAGGCGGCACGGTCGCGAGTAGCCGCTGAATCGCACGGGCGCGCCTTGCCCGCACCCCGTCCCGCAGCGCGGCCGGTCAGCGCCGCACCGGTTCCGAGAATATCACCCGCGACGCTGCGCCATCGCGGGGCAGCGCAATCGCTGCGGT
Source organism: Planctomycetota bacterium (assembly GCA_045863555.1). GTDB lineage: Bacteria > Planctomycetota > Phycisphaerae > UBA1845 > Fen-1342 > JACRLV01. Next base: position 8,634 of record BTUU01000021.1, read on the forward strand.
AAAAACGGCCGCGCCAGTGCCCACCGGCGCGATTTTTGAGGCCACTGGCGATCTTTTTGTGGCCACTGGCGCTCTTTTTGTGGCCGCTGGCGTGACTCCTGTGGCCACCGGCGCGACGGTTGCGGGCACTGGCGTGATTCTCGAGGGCACAGCCGCGATTCAAGGGATGACGAACCGCCACCGCCGACAAGCACCGTGGAGCGGGCCGATAGCACATGGACCCGGCGCTGAGGTAGGATTGCCGAAATGACAAAGGCCAATAAGACAGGCGGGATTCGGTTTGTTCGGTACATGCCAGCGCTTCTCGACGCGCTCCGCGATCTCGGCGGCTCCGGGACGCCGGCTGAAGTCGCGGACGCCGTCGCCCGGAGGCTCGCGCTGAAGGAAGCGGACCTCGCCAAAGCACATCCGAAGTCAGGGCGTAGCGTGTTTCGTAATGACGTTGCGTGGGCGAGGAACTATCTCAATTACGAAGGCCTCGTCGATTCTTCGGAGCGCGGCATATGGGCGCTCTCGGGCGAATCTCGGACTAGGACTTTGACGGCCGACGAAGCGCACGAAATCGTGCGGAGATGGGTGAAAATCCACCGCGAACGTCGCCTAGCACGCGACGGTGATCCCGCTGAGGATGGCGATCCGTCGATCGAGCCTGATCATGGCGGCATCCCCCCGAATTTGCCGGTCGATCTTCTCTCAGTAATTAAGTCGCTCCCCCCGGCCGGGTTCGAACGGCTTTGTCAACGGCTGTTGCGCGAATCGGGATTTCAGGAGGTTCACGTAACCGGTCGGAGCTCAGACGGCGGGATCGACGGGCACGGGGTGCTCCAGATCAACGCGCTGGTCACTTTTCGCGTGCTGTTTCAGTGTAAGCGATATGGGGGTGCAGTCCCTCCAAAGGAACTTCGCGACTTCCGTGGAGCGATGACCGGGCGGACCGACAAGGGGATCTTCCTGACCACGGGTACATTCTCGACCGAAGCGCGGCGTGAGGCGGGCCGCGAAGGCGCCCCGCCGATCGAGTTGGTTGATGGCGAGCGCCTTGTTGCTCTATTCGAGAACTTGCGATTGGGAGTCAGACCGAGAACTGTCTTCGACGTGGACGCCGCGTTTTTTGACGAATTCCGTGAAAAACCTCCCGCGGCGCTCGGAGAAGGTCAGTAGCGACAAGCGCGTTCCCCGAAGCCCGTAAAGGCGATCAACGACGGTGCGTCAAGGGACGCCCCCTACGGAACTTCGGAACTTCGGCGCTATTCAAACGCCGCAGGCGGAAATAGGCCCGTCTCGACCGATCGGTCGTAGAGCCATCGCAAGGAACTCTGATCGCGGCCGGCGGACTTACACAATTTTCGAACAAGCGTAATCGAAGCGTCGCAACACCGAAGCGCGGCGCTTGAATTGGAGTGAAGCCCTAGCAGTTGTTCGACCTTAGCCGGGATGAATCTATCCTCCGTGAACTCGTAGTGATGCGAAGGATGGACAATCGCATCGCGAATATCTCTGAAGTCGGTCAAGAATAGCCGCACATCTTCGTCTTGGTCGGTAAGCTCGGGATATCGTGCACCTGAAGCCACGCGGGGATATTTCAGAAGCTTGTCCTTGAATTTGACATACTTCGTGCTTCCATCCGCCTTACGCTCGGCGAGTAACCCCCGCTCCGATGGCGTGAGCGCGTCCCATTTGGATAACAGCGCCTCGACGGCAATTCCATTCAAGTACGACTCAACGAAGTAATACGCCGATCCCACAATTGAACGAACAAGCCACGCTTCGCATTTGTGCTCCTCCGGCCGCGTCTGTGTTAGCAAATGATTCACTGCCATCGCCATGTCTTCATACATGGCTGACTCGGCGGTCCACACCTCCGGGCGCGCTTGTCGTTCGTAGAATCCCCTTGCTCTCACGAAAATCAGTGCGTACGGAGGCAGCTTTTCGGAAACCGAATAGAGCCGTGGAAAGCGACGCTTATGGTCCCAGGCTTGAAGGAATACCCCGGACGACTCTGGCGGCACCTTGAGCAACTCGGCCCGTAGCTCTCCGAGATCGGCGGTCGCGCCGCTCTCGTTGATTAGCTTGGCGAGTATTGGCTCGATTTGGTCCCGTGCTTCTCGCGTTGAAACCGCGCCGCTCTGGAGGGATCTGCGCCACTTCGCGATTTTGTCGTTGAACCGCCCGTCCAACCAAAAGCAGTATCGAGCAAGCGTCTCCACGTCATCAATCAACCGGAGGGTGCTTCCGGAGTTCTGTTTTCGACGCGACCGTGCCGAGGCCATTGGTGAGATGATACCGCAGCCGCTTCGAAGGTCGATCACCATCAGCCGGGTACGGGGTACCGGGTGCCGGGTGGCCGGGTGGCCGGGTGGCATCTCGACGCGAGCGGTTCGCGGTGCCGCGCTTGAAGTCGAAGCACCTTGAATCGCGGCGGCGGCTTCGAATTCTCTCACCTCCGCTCGAGTCGACATGCTTCGGCGCACGCGCCCGCCGCCATTCCCGCCCGGGAACACTGCTCACAAAGCGAGTGGTACGGCGACTGCGAGCCTGCGCCACTTTTCCTCAACCCGCGCCCGCGCCGAAGTTTGAGAGAAGCGTCGCGAGGTCGGTGAGGTCCACGTCGGCGTCTCCGTCGACGTCGCAGGGCGAGTCCGGCGGCAGCGGGACGTTGAAGCAACTGAGCAGCGTCGCGAGGTCCTGGAGGTCGACGTCGGCGTCTTCGTCGAGGTCGCCGGGGATCACCGGGGTGAGCAGGAAGCCGTGGCCGAGCTCGTTGTTGCGGACGCCGCCGCCGACGATCTGGCCCTTGTCGTTCATCGCCAGCGGCAGGATCGACTGCCAGCCGCTGAGGTCGACGACGTGGTCGAGCAGGTCGATCCGCACGCCGTCCTGCCAGAGGAAGCCGTGGAACGTGTCGCTGAGATCGTCGAGGTTGATGTAGAAGCCCGTGACCTGGCCGCGACGGTTGATCGCGGTGGCGACGCCCTGCGGCCGGACGAATTCGGGGACGGGGCGGGTGATCTCCGCGCCGCTCCAGAGCGCGGCCTGTTCGGGCTGGCTGATGTGGAACTGGGCTTCGCCGACGACGGCGCCGGCTTCGTTGATGGACCAGGCGCGGCTGGTGACGCCGGTGAGGGGCGGATTGCGGTGGAGATCGGTGACGGCGTCGCTTTGCCAGCGGAGGGCGTGGGTGCCGCCGGCGTTGAAGCCGTAGCCCACGACGACGGCGCTGTCGTTCACGCCGGTCGGGTTCGTGAGGATTCCGAGATCGCTGACGACGCCCGCGGCATCGAGCAGGAAGCCGCGGACCTGCGTTTGGCCGGGGGGCGTGGCCGTGCCGACGAGGAGGCCGCCCGGGCTCGCGGCGGTGGCGGCGCGGAGTTGCAGGGGATCGCCGCCGGTGACGAGGGAGTTCAGGTCGGTGATTTCGGCAAGGAGCCAGGCGGCGGCCGTCGCGTCGATCGTGATGCGGACCTGGTGGCCGATGTACTCGACGGTGACGAGCTGCGACTCGCCGAAGACGCGGCCGTCGGCGGCGACGGCCCAGGCGTAGGAGGCGTTGTCTCCGGGCAGGAGCGGGGGGAACTCGACGCTGCCGTCGGGGCGCCAGACGATCGCGCGGGCGAGGAATTCGGGGAGCACCTCGAAGCCGGCGATGACGCCGGCGTTGTTGATGCCGCGGCCTTCGCACTGGAGCACGCCGAAGGGGGCGGCCCGCTCGGTGAGGTCGTGGATGCGGTAGGTCTGGGCGTGGGCGGCGGTGGAGAGGGTGGCGAGGGCGGCGATGAGGGCGAATCGAGGCGGCATGGCTTTCTCCTGCGCGTGGAGAGCGGCTGGTGGTTTATGGTAACGCGCGGCGCGGGGGCGGAGGGGGAATTTCGGGCACGATGATTGGAGCGGCTGATTCGCACCAACGGTGCAGCGTAGCCCCAGCCCAGGGCAACGCCCTGGGGTACAAATCGGTGAACTTGAAAGCCCTGAAGGGGCGCTCCAACGGCTGCGTTGGGGCGCCCCTTCAGGGCTTTGGCGCTGCGCGACCAGGTCCCGGGGCGTTGCCCCGGGCTCTGGCTATTGAGCCCCTTTGGGGCAGAATGCAGCAGCCGGCTCGTGTCGCGCGGAGTGCAGCAGCCGGCTCGTGTCGCGCGGAGTGCACGCGGCCGGCTCGTGTCACGCGGAGCCCGCCCCGCGCCCGGATTGCGTCGCGCGAAGTCAACCACGAGCGCGGGAGCGCTTTTGTCCGCCAAGTATGTCACGCGCCCGCCTCGCCTCCGCTTGCGGGTCAGGCTCCGATTTGACGGCCTGCGACGCCAACTTCACGCGTTGCGGTATGAGCTCGGCCGATCGCAGCTTGAGGGGGCGGCGGGGTTGGGGTACACCTTCCCGCTGAATTCCGGAGCTTGAAAATGCAACTGCCGCAGACGCAATATGACGTCCTCAATCACCTTCGTACCGCGGGCGAGCCGCCGCGGATTCCTGACCTGGCGGCCGCGATCGGGCTGGATCAGTCGCCGGTGGCCGCGGCGTGCGTGGAGCTGGAGCAGCGCGGGTGGGTGACGATCGCTGAATCGGCGTACGACGAGGTTTCGCTGGGCAAGGAGGGCGAGGCGTTCGCGGGGCAGCCGTTGCCGGAGCGGGTGATCGTAGGCGTGCTCGCGGGGCAGGGCGGGCGGTGCAAGGTTACGGAGATTCCGAATCACTGCGGGCTGAATGCCGGGCAGGTGGGGCAGTCGCTGCGGCTGCTGGCGCAGCGCGGGTGGGCGGTGAAGGAGGGCGACACGCTCGTGCTCCAGGATGGCGGGCGGGGGCTGACCGAGGCGAAAACGGCCGATGAGGCGCTGCTGGCGGCGCTGGCCGGCGGGCGGGCGGCGCGGTCGGATGAACTGGCCGGGCAAGGGATTGATGTCGGCGCGGCAGTGAAGCTCCTGGCGGGTCGCAAGGGTGTGCTGAACGTGAAGCCGCGGACCGAGCGGCGGGTGGCGCTGACGGACGCCGGGCGGGCGGCGCTGGCGGGCGGGGTTTCGGGGCGGCGGGCGGTGACGCAGCTCACGCCGGAGCTGATGAGCGAGGGGGCGTGGAAGGACGTCGATTTTCAGCCGTATGACGTGACGCTCGCGGCGAAGACGGTGCACCCGGGCAAGGAGCACGCGTTTCAGCGGACGCTCGACAAGGTGCGGCGCGTGTTCCTCGAGATGGGCTTCAGCGAAGTCGTCTCGCCGTGGGTGGAGTCGAGCTTCTGGGATTTCGATGCGCTCTTTCAGCCGCAGGACCACCCGGCCCGCGATATGCAGGATACGTTCTATATCGCCAGGCCGGACCGATGCCGGCTGCCGGATGAGGCGCTGGTCGAGCGGATTCGGCGGGTGCACGAGGACGGCGGGGATACGGGGTCGACGGGCTGGCGGTACCGCTGGTCGCGCGAGACGGCGACGAAGCCGGTGCTGCGGACGCACACGACGGCGGCGACGATTCGGGCGCTGGCGGAGCATGCAAGTAGAGGGGACACGGTAACAAGGGGACAAGGGGACAAGGTCACAAAGGGACAAGCGGCCGCCGCGGCTGATTCTTGTCACCTTGTTCCCTTGTCACCTTGTTCCCCTCCCGGCAAGTACTTCGTCATCGGGCCGGTGTTTCGGCGGGAGACGGTGGATTACAAGCATCTGCCGGTTTTTCACCAGGTGGACGGGATTATTGTCGATCCGAAGGCGAGCCTGGCGACGCTGCTGGGGACGCTGGGGGCGTTTTACGCGAAGATGGGCTTCCCGAAGGTGCGGTTCCGGCCGAGCTTTTTCCCCTATACCGAGCCGAGCGCGGAGGTGTATCTCTGGCTGGAGCATCGGCAGGAATGGGTGGAGATGGGCGGGTCGGGGATCTTCCGGCCGGAGGTGACGCAGCCGCTGGGGATCCGCGACCGCGTGCTGGCTTGGGGGCTGGGGCTGGAGCGGCTGGCGATGATGATCCACGGGCTGAAGTCGATCGGGGAGTTGTACTTCGCGACGATGCCGTGGCTGCGGGAGGCGCCGCTGAGCCGGGCGTAGGCGGTCGGTAGCGCGACGATGCAGATCCGCACGTACACAGTCATTCCGGACCGGGTTGAGCTTCGGCCGTATCTGAAGCGGCATGAGGTGATTGCGCATTGCCCGCAGGAAGACGGCAGCGTCGCGATCCTGCTTCACGTCGGCGCTGCGGACTATCGAAGCGGGGACGGCTGTTTTCCCAAGGCTGTTTCGCGCGATCACAACTACGTCGTCCTCCACATTCGCGAAGGACTCGTGGCGGTGACGGGAATTGAGCGGCGTACGCGAAACGACCACTTTGTGCAGATCGACGGCGAGGGTCGCATCCTGCTCGTCGGCGCACGGTGCGAATTCGCTGGAGAGTCTCCGGAGCCGAACGCCGCGCTCCTTTCCCCGGATGGCGAAACGGTGGGCGAATTGACGCTGGGCGATGGGATCGCAGATGTTCACCTGACCGGAGACCGAATCTGGGTCTCCTACTTCGACGAAGGCACGTTCGGCGTGTGGGGCGGAGGTCGACCGATTGGGGCATGCGGGATTCGGCGTTTCGATCTCCGGGGCGGGAGCGACTACGAGTACCTCGCGCCCGCGAAGCTCGCGATCCTCGATTGTTATGCGATGACGGCCGTTTCAGACAACGATGCGTGGGCGTGCTATCACCCCGACTTCCCCGTCGTCCGTATCCGGCCCGGGCGGCCGGTTGAGTGGTGGGCCTCGCCCGTGTCGGGGGCGAGCGGGATCGCCGTGCGGCCGCCGTTCGTGGCACTCCTGGGCAGCTACGACGACAAGTACACGGTATCGGTGTTGAAGCTCGCGGGCGAACACATGCTGGAACTGGTGGCGAAGGTCCGCTTGGCCTTTGCTGATGAGGATCCGATTCCGGTCGATCGCATGCGGGCGCGGGCGGATCGGATTCACGTGCTTTCTGACGGCCGGGTCGCGACGATCCGGATCGCCGATCTGGTTTGATCGGTGTTCTGGCGAGCCGGCCGATCTGCCGTGTGAATGGGCAAGGGCCGGCCGCGTGAACCGGGATTTCTCAAGGGTCGGGGTCGGGCTTCCTGTTTCCTCTCCTGAGCGAACGAAACAGGAGATGACCATGCTCGACCGGATTTCAAAGATGACCGCCACGCAGGATGAATCGATCGGCGTTGATGCGCAGACGATCGAGAGCGGAAAGATGCTTGCCACGATCGGCTACGTTCTGTGGCCCGTCGCGTTGCTGCCGCTGATCAAGAAAGACAACGCGTACAGCCTGTATCACGCCCGGCAGGCCGTGGCGCTGCTCGTTGCGGCGGTGGCCGCGATGATCCCGCTGTGGGGGATCTTCTTTGTCTTCGCGATCATCAAGCTCGGCGTCGTCGCGATGATTCTCTCGCTGGCCTTCACGGCCGTTGCGCTCGGCTTCGTCGTCGTCGGCGCGATGAACGCGTGGAACGGGCGCGTCCGGCCGCTGCCGCTGCTTTCGGGGCTCGTGCAACGGCTCTTCGGCCGTGAAGCGTCGCTCGCACAGGCATAGGGACGGGGGCGTGGCCGCGCACGCCGGAACGAGCGCGGGCGGAACCGTCGAATCAACGCCGGCTCGGGCGGCGGGTGAGCCCCGCGGCATGCACGTGTGAACGCCGCAGGCTATTGCGGAGCTGCGTGCCGCGCGGGCTGCGGACGCGGTAGCCGACGGCGAGGATGGCGGGGAGGCTGTAATAGCGGAGCGTTCGTTGCACACGGCGGGCGCCCTCGACTCGAACTTGTAAGGATTCCTTACAAGTTGCGGATTCGTCCAGCTCTCCTTCCTCGTAAATGGCCTTCAGGTGAATCGTTACGTTCTGCGGAGTGACATCGAAAAGTTCCGCGACCAGCGCCTGTGTCAGCCAGATCGTCTCGTTTTCAAACCGGCACTCGATGCGCGTCCGGCCGTCGTCGGTCTGGTAGAGGATGAGCGAGGATTTCGGGCTGTCGTGCTCGGGCATGCGAGATCTCGCGGCGTCGTAATCGACGAATCCCCCGTTATTCCGAAACCTCAAGTTTGAGTTGAGATCGAATGTACGCGACGATATCAGTGTGGACCTCGTCATACTCCGAACGATGCACGCGCTTGCTCTCAAAATCAATCCGAACGTCCTGGAGGAACTTTCGAAAATCGGAGTTCTGTTCGCAGAGCTTGTTGATGGTCTCCCAGTCCAGCGACGGGCGCGGGCGCGCGGGAAAAAGGACGCTCGATGAATCGATATCGAATGGATTCAAGTGGATGAGTCCGATCCCAAATGATGTCGTGAGTCTTTCAAGTTCGCCAAGAAACTCATCCTCTTGCAGGACGTCTGCCGCTACCAGGTACCCCTCGTGTGCCCACGAAGAGTTGGAGACTGCCTGAAAATACGACTCACGGTAGTTCCCTCTAGACAGGCTCTTCTTCACTTCAAATGAGAACAATCTCAATGAGTCATTATCGGACAAGCGGTTCATTTCGATGACATCTGAGTGCCAGTCATCGAGGGGCAGGTAAAATCCGACGACGTCGGGGTGAATCCATTCGCTATAGCCGGACTTGTTCGATTTCTCGTGGAGAATCGTCTTGGTGAATATGGAACGGCCGCGATTGAAGCCAGGATTGGCATAGGCGAAATAAACCAACAATGGATGCAGATCGCGCTCATGATAGGCCGCCTTCATTCGGGGTTTGTCTGCCGTATCTGACTCGAAGGGGAGCGCAGCATCCGCTGGAAGTTCACTGATCCTTTCCTTCAGAAAGAAGCGAGCGGGGTTCTTGCTGACAGTGACAAACCGGGATTGGCGATTGTCGCGAACATCGACGTACAACCGAGAACCAAGCGTCTGCCAGGGAGTCTTGCCCGTCGTTCCGAGTTGGGTCGTCAGCGACCGTTCAGTCGCGAGGTTCCAGATCTCCTGATAGGTCAAGGGCTTTGACGCATGGCGCAGTGTCTCGTAGGCCAGTTCCAGAAATGATAATCCCACTCTGAATCCTCGCTATGCTCCGGGGCAAAGCGACCACACAGCGTAGTGTAGTTGCATCTCGAATTCTATCGAACCGCGGCTGTCATGCATGGCTTGCTAATAGAACAGGAACGGCCACCAGTTCTTCATGGGCCGGCCGTTGGCGTCGATGCATTTGTTGTCGAGGCCGGGCATGGACTGGAACCAATAGACGATCCACTGGCCCATGCAGTCGGGGGCGACCGATTTGTAGCGGAGAAACTTTTCGCGGTTGAATTCGCGTAGCTCGTCCTTGTCGGTCGGGGACTTGCGCAGGCGGTACGTTTCGAGCGTCGTCAGCGCCGTGAACGGGCTCTCGAGGTCGTAGTGCCAGCGGGCGCCGGGCGGGAAGTGGGCGCTGCCACCGGTGATAAAGAACGGATCGACGGTGTACTGCTTGTCGTTCCACGTGACTTCGAGGCGGTCGGGCTTGGGGAACTCGATCTTGTCGCCGGATTTGCGGTCGTACGACGTCTCGTAGAACTTGTCGAAGGGCAGGCCGCGCTTGTCCAGCTCGAAATCGGCGAATTCGTAGAAATACTTGCGGTAATACGCGATCGAGCGGCTGTTGGCGATCCACTCCATCGTGTGGCCGAAGTTCTCCATCGAGCAGCCGGGGCCGCGGTGCGGGTTGAAGAACGCGATGCGGAAGCTGCGGCCGATCCAGGGCATCGTGCTGTCCTCGCCGTTGCCCGCGGAGCCGTGTTTGCCTGCGATGGGCCGGCACTGGTCGTCGTAGAACTGCTTCATTTCGCACGTTTCGCGGCCCGGCCAGGGGTCGCGCGGGTCGTGGATGGCGTAGAACCACAGTTCATGCACCCAGCCGGCGTTGGCGAGTTCGCGGAGATTGAGGAATCGCCCCGGCGTGCGCGGGTCGGCGAAACCGAGATTCGGTGCGAATTCGTCGCTGAAGAGGGCCGCGTAATCGATCTGCGGCTCGTCGTCGCGCGGGGCTTTCTTGCGCGGCATCTGCTTGCTCGACTGGCGGCGCGGATTCTCCTTCGCGTCGTCGTCGCGCAGGTCGATGACCTTCACGATCTGGTACTCAATGAACGGCGTGGCGTCCTTGTTTGCATAGCCGTGGTAGCGCGTCGCTTCGGCGAAGGCCTTCGTGATCGCCTCGGCGTGGGCGCGGGTGTCGGCCGGTTCGACGTCGTTGGCGAAATTCAGCACGATCACGCGCGGCCGCATCTGGCGGATCTGGTCGTGGTTTTGCCAGAGCCAGTTGTCGGAGTTGCGAAAACTCGCCAGATTCGGCCAGATCGACGGATTTTCCTTCAATCCCTCGGGCGCCGGCAGGTCGGCCGCAGGTTTTGAGGCCGCGGGTTTCGTCGCGGCGGCCGGCGCCGGTTTGGCGGCGGGCGTCTGGGCCATGAGCGGCGAAACGGCAAGCAGGAGAGCGGCGGCAAGCATGCGGAACGGCGACATTAGAATCCCCCGGATGGAGTCTGCGACCGCCGCGGCCGGTGCCGGTATTCTGCACGGAGTCGATCACGGACGCGGCGGACGGCTGACCGCCGGCGACGTTACCGCGCGCCGGCGGGAAATCAAATCTTGGCCGCATCGGCGCGTCCGGCGGAGATACGCCCATGCGTCTACCTATCTCGCTCGTCGTCGTTCTCGCGGCGGCCGCCACATTCGCCCAGCCGACGACCATCCCGTCCGTACCGAGTGCGGCCGACATCGCGGCCGCGCCGACATTTGCGGCCGACCAGCGCGTTGTCGCCACGCACTATTTCTACTGGTACAAGTGGCCGGACGAGCACTTCTTCGACGACGCGAAGTCGCGGAAACACGACATCCTGCGGCACCATTTTCCTGACGCGGAGCAGGTCGACTACGAATCGAAGGCGTGGCACCGGCGGCAGATGGAGGATCTGCTGGCGGCGGGGATCGACGTGGCGCTGCCGGTCTACTGGGGCACGCCGAACAACTACGACAAGCCCGACATCCGTTTCTCCGTTCGAGGGTTGCCGCCGCTGGTTGCGGCACTGGATGACATCGCAGCCGAGGGGCGGACGCCGCCGCGGGTCGGGTTGTTCTTCGACACGTCGACGCTGCTGGCGGGGCACGCGTTCCGGGACAAGCGGCGCGAAAATGCCGACCTGCGCACGAACGAGGGAAAGGACATCTTCTACCGCACGATCCGCGATTTCTTCCGGCTGGTGCCGCCGCGGCATTGGGCGTGCCTCGACGGGCGGCCGATCGTGGCGCTGTATGAGTCTGCGTTCGCGGCCGGGCACGACCAGTCGACGATCGACTACGTGTACGAGCAGTTTCAGAAGGACTTCGCGGGGCGGCGGCCCTATGTGATCGCGGGGCCGTCGTGGAACTTCAAGGCGGATGCGCGGACGGGCTGGGGGGCGGCCCTGAACGGCCCAATTCTCGGCGAGTACGCCGCCCAGGTGGGCCCCGGCTACGACGATTCGCCAGTGCCGGGTCGGACGACGCCGACGCGCGACCGGCTCGGCGGCGGCTTCTACGCGGCAAGCTGGCTCCTGGCGATCCAACACAAGCCGCGCATCATCATTGTCGAGACGTGGAGCGAGATGCACGAAGGAACGCCGATCTGCGAGACGCTGGAGGATGGGCGCACGTACATCGAGCTGACGCGGCGGTTTGCGGACCGATTCAAGGCGCGGGAAGCGCCGGCGGCGGAGGAGTGGGCAGGGGCGCTGCGGTCGCTGCTCTCGGCGAGGAATTCGTCGGCGTGGGGGCGCGAGTTCGCGGGGCGGCCCGTGCTCGGCTTTCGGGTCGGCTCGGATGGGAAGTTCGTTGAAGAGGGGCTTCGGCTGGTGCGCGGCGTTTCGGATGGCGTCGTCCGCGCGACGACGCGCGAAGGCGTCGCATGCATCGAAACGCAGGCGGGCGACTCTCGCGGCCGCTACATCTACTTCGACATCGCGGACCCGTACTACTACGACCACAGCGGGCCGCTGACGCTGCGAATCCGCTATCTCGACGTGGGGACGGGCGACATCGTGGTGCAATACGACTCGTCGGAGCCGGCCGGGCCGCTGGACGGCGCGTACCGCGAAGGCGTGCGGATTCCCCGGGTCAACAGCGGACAGTGGTGGACGGTAACGTTCACGCTCACGAAGGCGCGGTGTGCGAATCGTCAGAACGGCGGGGCGGATTTTCGGCTGGAGTCGCGGGGCGGGGAGTTGCTGATTTCGGAGGTGAACGTCTCGAAGGTGCCGGGGATGCTGGCGGACGAATAGCAGCGAATCTGGGTCGCCGAAACCTGAACGGGAATCGACGATGCGGCGAGAGACGGAAAAGAGAGTCAATTTGAATGCACCGCGCGTAGACCTGTGCGCTCCCGGCGTGTACATCTCGTACGCGGCGGGGGGAACCTTGTTTCCTTTCATACGCGTGACTCGATTTCCGCTTTTGGATCTGCATAACCTCCAGGAGTTGTTCACGCTCTGCACGGTGGCGAGAGACAGGGCGTGGAAGGTGCGTACAACGTGGACAACGCGAACTCAGGGGCGCGAGTATTGGCGGGAGTACGGCCATCTCTGGAAGACGCTGACCGATTTCTGCGAACGCGAGAAGATTTTCGCAAATCTCGAAGTCGAGGGGAGTGTTTTCCGCGTGAACTGGCCGTTCGGCGCGGAGTCGGTGCCAGGATCGCTGCTTCGGATGGCGCTGCCGCCGGTAAGTGAGCGCTTCGCGGCGGAATTGCAGAAGGTCGCCGATCGGCACTCAAATCAGTAGAGACGGAAGGCACTCCGAGAAGTCAGGCGAAAACAGGTATCGGGCGTTTCTGCCGGACTGGTCCGCCGAGTTTCTACAGAGACTCGTCGGCGAGTGGGAGATCGTCGTAGGGTCCGCCATCGCGCGTTTCGAGACGCTCGAGGTACTGCTTTGCGGCGGCTTCGAGGTCTCTCCGGAGTTGCAGCAGTATCCAGGCGCGCTCGATATCGTGTTCGATGACGCACCTGATCTTCGTGTACTCCACCGCTTCCGCGAGTTCCGAGACGGCTGCCGCCACGGTGCGCTGCTGAAATGCCGGGTATGAATCGAAGGGTTGTTCAGAATCGAAACTCATGAAACCGGCTCCTCACGCGCGCGCTATCCAATAACCCCGTGTCGAGCGGTACCCGGAAGTGCTACGCGGAACTCGCGATCGGAATCAGCACCTCCAGCACATCGCAATCCGCCGTCGCCTCGAATTCGATGTCCGCGCTATCCGCGGGAATGAGAACGACGTCGCCGGTCTGAAAGGGGCAATCGGCGGTTTTGCGGCGGAGGATGCCGCGGCCGGCGAGGACGATCCAGATGGCCATTTCCAGATGCGGCATGCGCTGGCGCGTACCTTCGAGAATGCGGAGGCGGTCGATGATGAAGCGCTCGCAGCGGCAGATGTGCGTGACCGTTGTCAGCGCCGAGCCGACGTGGCGGCGCGGCTGGAGGATTTCGCTTTCCGGCACGCCCAGGAGCAGGTTTTCGAGCGCGGCGGCGACGTGCAGCTCGCGCGGCCGGCCGTCGAGGCCGGGGCGGTCCCAGTCGTATAGGCGATAGGTCGTGTCGCTGGGCGTCTGCACTTCGGCGACGAGGACGCCCGCGCCGAGGGCGTGCGGCGTGCCGCTGGGCAGGTAGTAGCACTGGCCGGGTTTCGCGGGCCACGCGCGGAGCAGCGGGACCATCGCGGCCGTGCCGGCGGCCGTGCGGAAGTCGGCGAGCGTAACGCCGGGTTTTTCGCCGATGTAGAGCTTCGATCCCGGCTCGGCGGCGATAACGAACCAGGCTTCGTGCTTGATCGCCGGAGCACCCGCAGGGCGGGTCGGCGCGGGCTTCGGGTGGACCTGGATGCTCAGATTCTCGCGGGCGTCGAGGAACTTGATGAGCAGCGGAAACCGGCCGTCGGCGAGGGCGGCCGCCCCGGTGAGTCGCGGGCCCCAGGCGGCGACGATGTCGGCGAGCGTCGTGCCGGCGAACGGACCGCGGGCGACGCGCGATTCCTCGCCGGGGAGGCTGACGAGTTCCCAGGATTCGCCGACCGGCGCTCGCGCATCGGCGGCATCGGCGGCGTGTTTGCCCAGGAGGCTCGCCAGTCGATCGCCGCCCCAGGGACGGGCCTTCAGGATCGGCTCGAAGACGAGCGGCTGGGGCGGGGCGGCGCTGGGCGACGAGGCGGCCATGGTCAGGGTTGATCGTCCGTTTTCGGTGGAAAGACGAGGTGCGGCCGGAGTCGCTCGATCGTCAAGTCGCCGATGCGGTCGACGGCATCGAGGTCTTCGGCGCGGCGGAATGCGGGCTGCGAGGCGGACCTGGCGCGGTAGTCCAGAATCCGGTCGGCCATTCCGGGGCCGATGCCGGGGAGCAGCTCGAGTTCGCCGCGTGAGGCGGTGTTGGGATCGAGTTTGTACTCGATGCAAATCGCACACGGCGGCGTCGTCTCGCGCGGCGCGGTCGCAAGGCCGATGGCCTGGGCGAGGAGAAACGCGCCGCCGACGGCGAGCGCGGCGCGCGGCAGGGGGGCGGAGCCGGCGCGGTTCACTTTTTCTCCTGGAGATTCGTCCGCAGCCGGGCGAGCTTGGCGAAGACGGGCTTTGCGTGGCCGGACTCGGCGAGCACGCCCGCGCCGGGCACGAGCGCCGCGGCGCCGTCGATCAGGCACTGGGCGGTGATGCTCTCGACGTAGGGCTTGGAGAGCGCGGTTTCGACGAGCGCGACCCACCAGTCGGCCTGGGTGGCGTCAGACCAGGTTTCGCGCCAGCTCCCGCCGGTGCCGCCGGCGTTGGGCACGGAGACGGCGGTGATCTGGATGGCCTTGCCGAGGTTGGCGAGGCGGTCGATGAGCGAGCTGACCTGGAGAATGTCGCGGAAGTGGAATCCGTCGGAATCGAGGCCGAAGATGAGCTGGAGGCCGAAGGCGTCGAAGGGGATGCCGCTCTGCACGGCCATCTCGGCGTAGAGGAGCGGCGGGACGGTGCGCTGGTTGCGGGCGTAGTACTCCGCCCAGGGCTGGGTGAGTTCGAGGATGAGCTGCGCGCGGGGCGCGGTCTGGCGCGCGATCGTGGCCGCGAGCCGCGTCATGTCGATGATCTGTTCGAAGGTGAAGGGGAAGACGCTGTCGGCGTGGAGGCCGGTGGCGATCTGCCAGCTTGTGATCTGGCCGGAGTAGCGCTGGATCGTGCGGCGGATGTGCTCGCGGGCGAATTCAGCGATGGCCTCGTAGTCGTTCTCCCAGATGTACATCCAGTCAGGGACGGAGCTGACGCCGAAGCTGAGCAGGGGGCCGCCGCGCATCGCGAGGCCCTGCTTTGAGCAGAATTTTACGAGGGCGTCGGCGGCGTCGTAGTTGACGCCCTGCTCGCGGGGCTGAATCTCGCGCCAGACGAAGGGGATCCGGGCGAAGTCGAATACGTCGGTGAGTTTCGCGGCGGCCGCGGGCTTCGGCAGCGCGTGCGGCAGGAGGACGCCGAGGAACGGTCGGGAAAAACCGCCGGCCTGCTGACGGCGGCTGAGGAAGACGGAGGCGTGGAAGCGGCACATCTCCTCGGAGGCGCGGATGGAGAGAGAAAGCGACTCATCGGCGAAGGCGGCGGCCTTTTCGGGTTCGTCGGAGGCGGACATGGCGTCGACGAAGCGGTCGCGGGCCTGGTCGATGAGCTGGGCGATCGGCTCCATGCCGGGATAGTCGTAGAGCCCCCACTCCTCGCGCTTGACGGAGAGCCGCATGAGGCGGTGGCGGGCGAGTTCGACGTGGAGATGGTAAGGCTCGGGCCGGGCGAGGAGTCGGGTCGTTTCGAGCTGGATGAAGCCGTGGCCGGCGACGCGCCAGAGGAGGGAGAGGCCGAGGGCTTCCTGATTGCGCGATTCGCAGACGACGAGGCCGCCTTCGACGCGGACTTCGCCGCGAATGGGGATGCCATCGGCGCCGATCAGGTGCGCGCCGCGGAGGTCCGGCCCCGCGCGCCCGGCCGGCGTCTTGAAGAAAGAAAACCGATGCACCGTGCTCCCTCGGTCGCGGGTCGGAAAGCGGACAAAGAGCCCATCATAAAGCGTTCGCCAGCGGCGGACAAAGCGGGGGCTCCGGCGGGGGC
The DNA here is from genome assembly GCA_045863555.1 of Planctomycetota bacterium. Classification (GTDB taxonomy): domain Bacteria; phylum Planctomycetota; class Phycisphaerae; order UBA1845; family Fen-1342; genus JACRLV01. Next base: position 24,679 of record BTUU01000021.1, read on the forward strand.
CGTCGAGGCGCGAAAACCGCGCGGCCGCCGGGGGGCGTCTGATCGGGGGATCCGGGGACGGCGGGAGGGGCGACGGGGAGCGGATATTGAAGCCACCCGGACGGGGAGACGATGACTCGGCTGACGCCCCCCGCAGGGAGTTGCGGCGGGCGAAGCCTGGAATGCGAACCGAATGAAAGGATCACGGCCCATGAACAGTCGCATCGGAAAGCGCGGGTTTTCGCTGGTCGAGCTCGTCGTCGTCATCGTCATTATCGGGATCATCGCCGCGATGGCGATTCCCCGGCTGAGCCGCGGGGCGGCCGGCGCGAACCAGTCGTCGCTGGGCGGGAATCTGTCAATTCTGCGCAACGCGATCAACCTGTACGCCGCGGAGCACAACAACACGTTCCCGAGCGGCACGGGGGCGCAGGTGGCGGACAAGCTGACGAAGTACACGGACGCGGCGGGCGATGCCGGCGTAAAGACGGCGACCCGCATCTACGGTCCGTACGTGCTCAAGATTCCGACGTGCCCGGTCATCAGCGGCGCGAATTCCGCGACGATCCTGATCGATTCGACGAACAGCCCGCCGCAGGTCAACACGACCAACGGCGAAGGCTGGGTGTACAACCCGAACACGGGCGAGATCATCGCCAACAGCAGCGCGACGGACGCGGACGGCAAGGCGTACAACACGTACTAAGCTCGCACTCGGTTCGCGATTCGATCGCTCCCGGGGGCACAGCTTCCTGATACTCGCTGCCGGGATCCAGCAACATGACCACGGACCGTCTCAAGGCGGTCCGTGGTCGACTGTTTTCGGGCCTGCTTCGAGGGTACGCTGCTTGGGCAACCCTTCGCGGAGGCGGCCCATGACACGACTCCTGTCCCTGCTGGCGCTTGTTTTCGGAATCGGCGGCGTGCGGGCCGACGACGTTCTCGACATCGTTCCCGCGCCGAAGCGATTTGAGCCCGCGGCGGGGCGGTTCGGCCTGCCGCCGGCGGGGCAGGTGGGATACCTGGGCGACCTGACGGCGGCGGTTGCGGATGAGATCGCCCGGCGGGCGGGAGCGGCGACCCGCGGGTCGTGGCGCGCGGTGCGGGACGCGGCGGATGCTCCGATCGTCGTAGAAATCGGCGCCGTCGCGGGCGCGGCGGGCTCCGAGGCGTACGAGATTTCCGCGACGCCCGAGCGCGTCCGGCTTCGCGGCGCGTCGGCGGCGGGCTGCTTCTACGCGGCGCAGACGCTGTTTCAACTCCTCGACCTGCTGCCGGTCCCCGAGCCGCGGCCGGAGCGGACCGCGCATTCGATGGCGTGCGGGACGATCACGGACGGCCCGCGTTTCGGCCATCGCGGCCTGCTGCTGGACGCGGGCCGGCATTTCATTCCGATCGACATGGTGAAGCGGTACCTCGACCTGATGGCCCTGCACAAGCTGAACGTGCTGCACTGGCATCTGACGGAAGACCAGGGCTGGCGGATCGAGATTCGGCGCTATCCCGAGCTGACGGAGATCGGGGCCTGGCGGAAGGCGACGCGCGAAAGCGAGCAGCCGCGCGACCCGGAGGGGCGGTACGGCGGGTTCTATACGCAGGCGGAGGTGCGCGAGATCGTCGCCTACGCGGCGGCGCGGCATATCCGCGTGGTGCCGGAAATCGAGCTGCCCGGGCACAGCGGGGCGGCGCTGGCGGCGCGGCCGGAGCTGTCGTGCACGGGCGGTCCGTTCGAAGTCGTGACGGCGTGGGGCGTGCACGAGGACATCTACTGCGCGGGCAACGATGCGACGTTTGAATTCCTGGAGAACGTGCTGAGCGAGGTGATCGAGCTGTTTCCGAGCGAGCTGATCCACATCGGCGGCGATGAGGCTCCGAAGGCGCGGTGGAAGAAGTGCCCGAAGTGCCAGGCGCGGATGAAAGCGGAGGGGCTCAGGAGCGAAGAGGAGCTTCAGAGCTACTTTGTGCGGCGGATCGGCCGGTTTCTCGAGTCGAACGGCCGGCGGCTGGTCGGCTGGGATGAGATTCTGGAGGGGGGGCTGGCGGAGAACGCGATCGTGCAATCGTGGCGCGGGACCCGGGGTGCGATCGAAGCGGCGCGGGCGGGGCACGACGTGGTGATGTCGCCGACGAGCCACTGCTACCTGGACTATGCGCAGGGCGACGGCGTCGGCGAGCCGCGGTTCATGGGGTTCATACCGCTGGAGCGGGTGTACGAATTCGAGCCGCTGCCGCCGGAGCTGTCGGCGGCGGAGGCGCGGCACATCCTGGGCGGCGAGGGGGCGCTGTGGACGGAGCATGCGTCGCCGGCGCTGCTGGATCGGCAGGCGTTTCCGCGGCTCTCCGCGCTGGCGGAGGTCTTCTGGTCGCCGCGCGACTCGCGCAACTGGGGCGGATTCCAGACGCGACTGCGGACGCACACGAAGCGACTCGAGTCGCTGGGCGTGCGGTACTACGTCGCCCCGCCGCGGATTCGAGCGGTCGACTCGACTTTCGTCGATACGCTCGACGTGGAGGTGATCCACGACGGCGAGGGCGGCCTTCGGGTCACGCTGGACGGAAGCGATCCGCGGTCGGGGCCGGTGAAGTCGAACTCCGCGATCCGGCTTTCCGAGAGTGCGACGGTGCGGGCGGTCATCGTTCTTCCCGGCGGTAACACGAGCCCCGAGGCGCGGAGCGAGTTCCGCAAGCTGACGTGGCACAGCGGCGTGCAGACGCTGCGCAGCGCGCCGGGCGTCGCGTGGGCGTGCTATGAGGGCGACTGGCGGCGCTTGCCGGATTTTTCCGCGCTCACACCGGTCAAGGAGGGGACGGCCGAGCGGATCGACCTGAGCGTGCGGACGCGGGAGGACAAATTCGCGCTGCGGTTCGGCGGGTTCCTCTCGGTGGCGAAGGACGGGATCTACACGTTTCACGTTCGCTCGGACGACGGGGCGCGGCTGACGGTGCACGACGAGCGGGTCGTGGATCATGACGGCGAGCACGCGGCGACGTGGAAAAGCGGCCGGGTGCTGCTGCGGGCCGGGCTGCATCCGTTTTCGCTCGAGTATTTCGACGCGGGCGGGGCGGATGCGCTGGAGATCGAGGTCGAGGGCCCGGGGCTGGCCCGGGGCGCGCCGGCCCCGGCGTCACTGACCCACTGAGGCGCGCAGCGTCAGCGCGGGGCGATTGCCCGAACGGGTGCAGCCGGTGATGGCGCGACTATTTCCTGACCGCGGCGAAGAACATCTGCTTCGTGTAGGTCGCGATCTGCGTCGGCGTGTAGCAGCCGGGATCGCGCACCAGCGCCGCGAGGAAGCCGTTGTGCACGCCTTCGAGGCCGAGGGCCAGGACGGCGGGCGGAAGGTCGACCATCTCACCGCGGCGGACCGCGTCGGCGCACACTTCCGCGACGGCGTCGACAATGCGGCGATAGCTCAGGTACGACTCATCCTCCAGGCCGGCGCTGGCGAAGAGAAACGCGGCGGCGGTCTGGCTGAAGTAGACGCGGGTCATCGGCAGGTGTTCGACGAAGAGCTGCGAACCCACGTCGATGAACCGGTTGAGCCGGTCGATGGGCGGACCCTCGGCCTTCAGGACGGCGAGGAGGCGGCTCTCGAAATCGTGAACGGTCTCCGAGAGGAGCGCCTGGTAGAGGTCGTTCTTGTCCTTGAAAAACTTGTAGAGCGTTCCGACGGCGAGGCCGGCGGCGGTGGCGATTTCCGCCATGGTTGTGCCGGTGTAGCCCTTTTTCGAGAACAGATCGAGCGCGAGGCGAAGAATTTCCGCGCGGCGCTCGGTGCGATCACCCTTGCGAGCCGCCGGCGGCGTTTCAACGGGAGTAGAGGGGGGGTTCTGGACGTCTAGCATGGCACGACTCCTCAGACTACGGACTCCGTAGTATCGTATTCACGGCGCGTGAATTCGTCTCAACTATTTTCACGAAACGGGGGTCAGGTTGGAATCCACTCGGGCCGTGCCGGCAGCCCTGCGAGGCCGGTACCAGGTTGAGCAGGCCCAGCTTGCCGCACGCGAGGCGACCGCCTCCTGGGCCCGGCTGGCCGTTTTTGCGGCCTGGGTCATCACGATCGTCACGGTCTGGCCGGCACCGGCGGCCGTGGGGGCGACGCTGCTCGCTGGGATCGCGGCGTTCGCGGTCATCGTGCGCGTGCATCAGCGCCTCAAACTGCGGCGGGAACAGGCGGACCGCATCCTGCTCATGCTAACCGAATCCGAGAACCGCATCGGCGGGCGCGTCGTCTGCGTCCGGGAGTGGGCCCGCCCGGCGGATCGGGCGGACATCGACGCGGTGCTGCCGCCGCAGGAGCCGGACTCGCCGGTCTGGCGACTGACGGACCAGGAGCGCGACGACCTCGACCTCTTTGCCCGGCCCGTGGGGCTCTTCGGTCTGCTGAACCGGACTTCGACGGCGCTGGGGGCGCGGCGGCTGCGCGACCGGCTGGATGCGCTGCTGCTGGATGCGGACCGGATCAACGAGCGGCAGGCCTGTGTACGGTGGCTGGCGGAGAATCACGAAGCCCGCGTGCGGATCATGGGAGCGGTTGCGCGACTGCGCGACGAAGACAAGCGGGCCGAGCGGTTCATCGAGGCGCTGGCGGGGGTTGCGCCGCTTCAATTGCCGGTGCCGCTGCGAGTTGCGCAGATCTGGTCGGTTTTCTCGGCGCTCGCGGTCGCGACGGTCGCGGTGCTGGCCGTCTCGATCGACACGCAGCTCGGCTGGCTCCTGGGCGGGCTGCTGCCGATCAACACCGGGATTTACGTCTCGATGCGCGGGGCGTTTGCGGCCGCGCTGGAGCGATGGAAAGACACCTCGTGGGCGATCGCGGGTTTTGCGGATGCGATTGGGCGCATGGCGGCCGAGCTTCCGGCGGAAGGGCCGCTGGGGAAGCTGAAAGCGGCGGCGGCGGCCGGGGCGGAGGGGCGGCGGCTGGAGCGGATGAGCGCCCGGGCGGGGTGGACGGAAAGCGGCGGCATGGTCCACTTTCTGTTCAACATCGTCGCGTTTCATGAGCTTCACGTGGCGAATTCGCTCATCGGACTCGCGCTGCCCGCCCGGGACCGGCTGCTGGCGGCGATTTCGGCGGTAGGCGAGGCGGAGTTCCTGTGCAGCCTGGCGTGTTTTGCGGCGGAACAACCCGTGCGCTGCTACCCGACGCCGGGGGCCGATCCGGAAATGGTCATCCGGGGCGGCGTACACCCGCTTGTAGCACCGGACCGCGTCGTCGAGAATGACCTGTGCGTGAATTCGCGCACCCGGATCTGGCTGATTACGGGCTCGAACATGGCGGGCAAGAGCACGTTTCTGCGCATGGCCGGGCTGAGCGTGGTGCTGGGGCAGCTCGGCGGCGTGGTGACGGCCCGGGAGATGCAATGGCGGCCGATGCGGCTGATCACCGATCTGCGGGCGCGCGATAACCTGGCGGAGAGCGAGAGTTATTTCCTGTCGGAGGTGCGGCACCTGCGGCGGCTGATCCTGCCGCCCGCGGGTCCGGAACCGCTGCTGGGGCTCATTGATGAGCCGTTCCGCGGCACGAATTCGCAGGATCAGAGCGCGGCGAGCGTGGCGGTGGTGAAGCATCTGCTGACCGCGGGGCATCTGGTGCTGCTGGCGACGCATGACCGGAACCTGACGCTGCTGGCCGATGGATCGGCGATGGTGAACTACCATTTCCGGGAGAATCTCGGGGCGGACGGGATGGTGTTCGACTACCGGCTGCATGACGGGCCGGCGACGACGCGGAACGCGCTAAGAATTTTGGAACGCGAGGGTTATCCGCCGGCGCTGCTGGACGCGGCGCACGGTTGGCTTTCTGAGTCGCACGAGGAATCGTAGACAGGCGGCGGGGTTTTTCGATCGGCGGATTGACTTTGCCCGAACCGGAATTATGCTTTTAACAGGCCCGGAAAAAGGGGCCCCGGCGGCGCAAAAGCCGCCCATCCGACCCTTGCAAGACAAGGAGGCACAACCGAGCGAGTCGAACGAAGCTGACATTCCAGTAAAGGCATGCCATCAACTACCGCGTGATGCGCTGGACGGGTCGACGGACCTCTCCTCATCTATACGCATCATCCCACCCGGAAACGCTGACGTGGTAGTCCACGCAGCCGGACGTCTTTGGCGAAGGCGTCCGTACCTTGAAAAGCTGACAACCAGATAATGTCCGTGCCTGGGACTCGTCGTGCGTGGTTTTGCGCGGCGTGGAAGCTTGTGGCTTTCACGCGCGTCGCAGAGCGCCGGCGGGGTCGCGGCCCTCAGCGGCTTTTGCGCCGCTCGCCCCCGCGCGTGAATTCGGCGCGCGGCGGCGAGATGCGCGATTTGACGCCGGCCGGGAACCCGCCGCTCAGGATGGGATCCAAGGTCGGGGCAGTTTTCGACAAGGAGGCTCCGTCATGGCAGCCGGAAATGGCGTTTGGGGCATCGAGGTCGGCCAGTGCAGCCTGAAAGCGATCAAGCTGCGCGAGGTCGAGGGGGGCAAGGTCGAACTGGTGGCGTTCGACCTGATCGAGCATCCGAAGCTGCTCAGCCAGCCGGATGCCGACCCGGACGAGATCGTCCGCGCGGCGGTGGAGAAATTCGTCTCGCGGAACGACTGGCAGAAGGACCCGTTCGTGATCGGGGTGCCCGGCCAGCAGACGTTCGCCCGGTTCTGCAAGCTGCCGCCGGTGGAGCAGAAGAAGATCCCGGACATCGTGAAGTTCGAGGCGAGCCAGCAGATCCCGTTCGAGATGTCGGACGTGGTCTGGGACTACGAGGTCTTCCAGGAGAAGGACTCACCGGACGTCGAGGTCGGCATCTTCGCGATGCGCAAGGACCTCATCAAACGCTACCTGGAGCAGTTCGCGGCGCTCGGCACGGCGCCGATTGCGATCCAGACGATCCCCTCGGCGCTCTACAACATGTGCCGTTTTGACGGGCAGGGGGCCGGCGAGGACGGGGCGACGGTCGTCGTGGACGTCGGGGCGCTGAACACCGACCTGATCATCTCGCACAAGTCGACGGCGTGGACGCGAAACATCCCGCTGGGCGGCAACACGTTCACGGAAGCGCTGGTGAAGGCGTTCAAGCTGTCGTTCGCGAAGGCGGAACAGCTCAAGCGGACGGCGGCCGAGAGCAAGCACGCGCGGCAGATCTTCCAGGCGATGCGTCCGGTGTTCGCGGACCTCGTGGCGGAGATTCAGCGGTCGCTCGGGTTCTACGCGTCGACGCACCGGGACGTGGAACTCAAGGGCGTGTTGGTCTGCGGCAACGCGTTCCGGCTGACGGGTCTCGAGAAGTACCTCGAGACCAACCTGACGATCGGCGCGACGGTTTCGCAGTTGAAGACGTTCAACAAGCTGGTCCAGACCGCGACGAGCAACGCGCCGCAGTTCGCGGACAACATCCTGAGCTTCGGACCGGCGTACGGGCTGGCGGTGCAGGGACTGGGGATGGCGCCGGTCTCGGCGAACCTGCTGCCGCCGGAGCTGGCCCGGATCGCGATGTGGAAGCGGAAGCAGTGGCACTTCGTGGGTGCGGCCGCGTGCCTGGCGGTCGCGTCGCTGATGCCGTGGCTGCGGATCAGCATGGACAGCGCGGCGCTGGGATCGCAGTCGGCGACGGATGCCCAGAACCAGGCCCGGGCGATCGTGTCCGAGGCGCAGACGAAGAACAGCGAATTCAGCGCGGCGCAGGGCGACACGGCCGGGCAGGAGGAGAAGAAGAAGAAGCTGCTGGAGCTTCAGCAGGATCGGACGCTGATCGCGCACATTTACAACCTCGTGCACGAGGCGCTGCCGACGCCCGATCCGCTCTTCCAGCAGATCCGCACGCCGAAGGAGTTCAAGGAGAAGGTGCTCAAGCAGAACCCGGGCTACAAGCGGACGAACCGCAAGGAGATCCAGATCGACAACCTGCGCGTGACGTTCGTTCCGGATATCGACAACTACGAGCCGAAAGAGGGCTTTACGCCAATCGGGGGCGGGATGTCCGCGGCGGTGTCCGCGGTGCCCGGCGCTGCTACCGGCGGGCCGATGGTCGGAGAATTCGGCGGGCGCGGTCCGCGGACGACGTTCGGCGGCGGCGAGGTGGCTCAGCCGACGACCGAAGGCGGCGAGGGTGAGGCGAGCGCGGGATCGCCGGGATTCTACGTGCAGATCAACACGCGAATTCTGTTTGGCGACAACCAGGGCACGCTGGTGTCGTTCCTGGATGAGCAGCTCTTTCCGCGGCTCAAGCAGCTCGCGAAAACGCCGGGGCTCGGCTGGTACATCCCCGATACCGACGAAAAGAACATGGAAAACAAGCGCAACCTGCGCTACTCGACGCCGATGAACGTGATGCCGTCGAACGCGAGCGTGGGCGGGGGCGACATGCGGTCGGCATTCGCGCCGCAGGGGGGCGAGGCGGAGATTGTCCGCGACCCCGATCCGCTGACGGGCGAGGAGCGGGCGACGGACTGGCGGATCACGATCGGATTCAAGATCAAGATGGGCGAAGCGCCCCCGGCACCGCCCGCGGATGCAAACAGCGGACAACCCCAACCCTGACGCGAAGCACGCGAGGAGAATCAGTCATGCAAGCGGCAATGGAATTCATGAAGACGCACATGATCTCGCTGATCTGCGGCGTGGTCGGGCTGGTCGCGATCGTCGGGGCGGCGCTCGGCTGGACCGGCAATGCCGAGGTCGTGACGAAGATGCAGGGCGTGATCCAGCAGACGAGCGCCACCAGCATCGGCAGCCTGCGGAGCAGCCCGAAGAACGACCAGATCATCGAGGCGGAAAAGGAAAAGACGCGGGCCGCGGAGATCGACTTCAAGGCCAGCAAGGAGATCGTCAGCGGCACGAACCGGCGCGAGCTGATCCTGCCGAGCGCGTTTCCGAAGCCGGACAAGGACGCCACGGCGTTCAACTTCAAGGAAGAATACAAGCAGGCGCTGGGTCGGCTGGCAGGCAAGATGCTGGCGGAGGGGCTGCCGACGGAGGCGGACATCCAGGACCAGATGCAGCTCGTGGACGACCTGAAGGCCGCGGAGGCCGAGCAGAAGCGCGAGGAGAAGGCGGAGGGCAGCGAATCGGCGACGCCCGACGCGCCGGCGGCTCCGGTTGCTCCGGTGGACAGTCCGCGCGGGGCGATCATGCCGGAAGGCGGCGGCGGCGGCCGATTCGGCGCCGGCGGCGGGCGATTTCCGGTGATGCCGGGCGGCGAAATGGGCATCCGGGGCGGCGGCGGCGGGATGGACATGACGTCGACGGAGCCGCGGTTCAATCCGCTGCTGCGGGCGAACGTCGAGAAAGCCAAGAGCATCCGCTGCTATGTCGATCCGGGAACGTTTCATCGCGCGCCGCTGGCGGACCAGACGGAGAAGCCGGCGGTTGACCAGATGTGGTACGCCCAGGTCGGCCTGTGGGTGCAGGACGACGTGGCGACCGCGATCCGCAACCTGAACGAAACGGCGGCCCGGGCCACGGGCGACGCGAGCGAGGCGTATGTCGAGCACATGCCCGTGAAGCGGCTGATCTCCGTCCGCGTGCAGGGCTATGTGAAGGCGGACGGCAAGCTCCTGCCGTTCCCGTCGTCGTCCGCGACCGGCGCGGGCCAGGAAGAACCGATGGAGAAGTCGTTCACGCAGCGCAAGAGCGACGACCTGTTCGACATCGTGCGGTTTTCGGTCACCGCGGTCGTGGATCAGCGGCAGGTGCTCCAGTTCATCGAGGCGATCAACCGCGTGAACTACTACCGGCTGCTGTCGATCGGGTATGACTCGGTCGACCGGAGCGTCGATGAGGCGGCGGGGTACCTGTACGGGACCGCGCCGGTGGTGCGGGTGAAGATGGAGTTCGAGGGCTACATGCTCCGCGAAGTGTTTGATCCGTGGAAGCCCAAGGAAGTGCTGGCGGCGATCACGGGACAGCCGAACGAGTAAGACAGCGTCGGGTGCGTCCCGACTGAATCGGAGATGAGACATGAACAAGAACTTCCTCGGGCTCATCGAAGCCCATATCGAAAAAGGCGTGCTGGGCCTGTCCGCCGTCGTGCTGCTGCTGACGGTGTGGATGTTCGGGCTGAGTTCGCCGAACACGGTTGAGTTCAGCGGCAAATCGCTCTCGGCCGGCGAGCTGAGCAACGAGATTCTGGACAGCGCCAAGCAGCTCAAATCGGCGATGAGCGGCGCCCGTCCGGACGACGAGGCGAAGAAGACGACGCAGAACTTCGCCAAGCGCCTGACGGACCTTCAGTCCAATGTGCTGTTCAGCGAGAACCGGCCGGTCGCGGCGGCGGAAGGCAAATCGCCTCCGCCGCTCAAGCCGCTCGCAGTGGTGACGACGATCCCCGGCAAGACGATCGAGGTCGAGGGCCTGAAAGAATCGGAGGAAATCAGCAAGTCGATCGAGCTGGTGACGCCGCTTCCGCCGTCCTCGCCGGTCGTGCGGACGGGGCGCAACCTCGTCGAGCGCAAGCCCATCGTGCTGGGCGCGGCGGCGAAGCCTCCCGCGGCGGATGCAAAGGCGGATGCGCCGGTCGAGCTGTCGTGGGTGACGGTTGCGGCGTATTTCGACAAGCAGAACCAGCAGGCGGCGCTGCACCAGGCGAATTACTCGACCGGCCGGGCGCGCGTCTACGTCGCGGGCGTCGACGTGGAGCGGCAGGAGCTGCTCTCGAACGGCGAATGGTCGGAATGGAAGCGCATCGACAACAGCAAGGCCAATCCGGAGCTGTCGATTCCGCAGCCGGCGATTGACGAGCGCGGCAACCTGATCAACAAGACCGAGCTCGACGAAGCGTGGTCGACGGTCAAGGCGGAGCAGCAGCGCATCATGCAGCCGCCGTTCTACCCGGTGACGTCGGGCGACATGTGGAAGATGCCGCCGCTCGAAGGGCACGAAGACCCGGTCGAGGAGGCGGAGGAGCGGCCGCGGCCCGTCAAGCGGACCGAGGAGCGCACGCGTCCGACGCGCAACACCGGCGGACGTGCGCCGGCGGGCGGCGGGGGGCGCGGCGGGATGATCGGCGGAGCCCGCGGCGGCGGCGGCGGCGGCGAGATCGGCATCTCCGGCGGCGGCGGCGGCCGGTTCGGCGGCCGCGGCGGCGGCGCGGCCGGCGGGGGCGGTGGGATGAGCGCCGCGGACAAGGCGGCGGCGAAGAAGGAGGCGTCCGAGAAGCTCAAGGAAGCCAAGGAGGCGATGAGCAAGAAGGACTACGGCGCCGCGATCTCGGCCGCGCAGCAGGTGACCGCGAATGAGCACGCGAGCGCCGGCGACAAGCGGCAGGCGGAGGGGATCATCGCGGACGCGGAGAAGAAGATGGCCGAGGCGCCGCGCGGGGCGGGCCCCGTGGGCGAGTTCGGTCCGCGCGGCGCGGGCCCGATCGGCGAATTCGGACCGCGGGGCGCGGCGATGCCGATGGGCGACGATCCGCGCATGGGCGGGGCGCGCGGGATGTTCGCAGCGCCGCAGGAGGCGGGCGCGGTCGAGCTGGTGACGCACCCCGAGAACAAGAACGAACTGGCCGTGTGGTTCCACGACGACACGGTCGAGCCGGGCAAAACGTATCAGTACCGGATGCGCGTGAACCTGTGGAACCGCTACATGGGCCGGCTCAAGGCGCTCAAAAACGCGGACGACGCCAAAAAGGCGATCGTCGAGGGCGAATGGTCCGCGCCGAGCGATCCGGTGATCGTCGCGCCGAGCACGCACTTCTTCGTGACGAGCCTGAAGCCCGGCACGGAGACGGCCGTCGTCGAAGTGTGGAAGTGGCGCCAGGGCACGTGGCACAAGCAGAACTTCGAGGCGTCGGTCGGCGAGATGATCGGCGGCGAGAAGGAGATCAAGGTTGACGATCCGGATGCGAAGGGCGGCCGGGCGACGGTCGACTTCACGACCGGCGCGGTGATTCTCGACCTGCGGGTCGAGGAACCGATCCAGATGCGCCTGCCGGCGAAGGGCGGCGGGTACAACCTCGCGGAGCGGAAGTCGCTGGTGCTGGTGTATCTCGATCCGGCGGACGGCCAGGTGAAGGAGCGCGTGCAGGACTTTGACCGCACCGATCCGATCCGGAAGTTGCTTCAGGCCCAGGAGAAGTAGCGCGCCTGCCACCGCTTCTCCGTTGCGTTGATTGAGAACGGAACGAGTCTCTTCGGGCGTCGGCGGCGAAAGGGCCGCCGATGCCCCCGGGGAGGCTCCATGCCCGCGTCGGCCGCCGATTGCCGCGGCAGCGGCCGGCCGTCGCCCGGATGCAAAGGGGACAGCCATGAACCGAAGCCTTCCAGGCCTGTTCGAAAGACACGTGGAAAAGTTCGCCCTGTGGACGGCCGTGGGTCTTCTCGGCGCGATGGTCGCCCTGTTCGGGGTTCGATCTCCGAACCGGGTGATGCTCGGCGAAGAGGTGACGCCGGCGGAGTTGAGCGGCGCGATCCTGGAGCAGGCGGCGGAACTGCGCGGCGGGATGTCCGCCGCGCGGCCGGCGCGGCCCGACGATGCGGCGTCGCGCGAATTTTTCCGGCGGATCGAGGAAATGCCGACGCTGCCGGAATCAACCGTCGTGGCCACGCGATGCGGCCGCTCCATTGAGATCGAGGGCCTCGATGGTGACGACGAGCCGGGCCGGCCGATTGAACTGGTCCGGCCGCTGCCGCCGAAGTCGATCACGGTGTCGACGGGGCGAAATCTGGTCGAGTGGGGCATGCGAACCGGCAGTGGAAATCCGAACGCATGCATCGGCGCACCGCCGACGAAGGAGATTTCGTGGATTTCGATCGGCGGGTATTTCGATCTGGCGGCGCAGCGGTCGGCGAACGTGAAAGCGGGCCATGCTCCCGAGCGCTGCCGGGCGTACGTTGCGGGGACGCAGGTCGAGCGGCGCGAGCGCCTCGCGGGCGGTGAGTGGAGCGAATGGAGTCTGGTCGAGGGCGGCGACATCATGCAGCGCGGGCCCATGCCCGTGGCGGTGTTCGACGATCGCGACCGTTTGCTGAATCGTGACAAGCTGGATTATGCGTGGCAGTTGATTCGGGAAAACCAGTCGCGACTGATGCAGCCGCCGTTCTACACGGTGGCGGTCGGCAGCCCGTGGGCGTTGCCGCCGCTGTTCGAGCCCGCCGCGGAGCCGCCGCCGCTTCGCGAATCGACGGCCATCGTCGAATCCGGGCCGCTTCCGATCGACACGCTCAATCGGGTGCGAAACCGGCAGGTCGATCCCGCGCAGCAGCGGCGCGCGGCCGCCGAGCAGCTGGCGTCGGCGAAGAAGGCCGTTGCGCGGGACGACTTCGCGACGGCGCGGCAGCTTGTTCAGGCGATTCTCGCGAATGAACACGCATCCAGGTCCGTTCGCGCCCAGGCGCAGGCGATCGAAGCCGATCTGAACCGGCGCGAGCGGGCTCCGGCGCGTCCGGAGCGTGCGGTTGCCTCACAGGGTTCGACGGTGACTGCGCCGTCGGCGGATTCTGAAGTCGCGGTCTGGTTCCATGACGACACGGTCGAAACGGGCAGGACGTATCAGTATCGCCTGCGCGTGAATCTCTGGAACCGGTATCTGGGGCGACTCAAGGCGGTGCGTGATGCGGACGATGCGAAGCGGGTGGTGCTGGAAGGCGAATGGTCCGTACCGAGCGAGCCGGTCGTCGCCGCGCCGAGCACGCAGTTCTTCCTCGCCGGGCTCAAGCCGGGCACGGAAACGGCGATCGTCGAAGTGTGGAAGTGGCATCAAGGGGCGTGGCTGAAACAGTACTTCGAGGCCGAGGTTGGCGCGACGATCGGAGGCACGCGCGAAGTCGCGGTCGCCGACGCGAATGCAACGGGCGACAAGACGCTGGTTGACTTCACCACGGGTGCGGTGGTGCTCGATCTGCGGTCCGAGGAGCTTCCGCGCGTCGGCGGGCCGGTGCTGCCCGATGGATCGCTGCCCGCGGGGGGAAAGTCGGTCGTGCTGGTCTACGCCGACGGGACGGACGGACAGGTGAAGGAACGTGTCGATGCCGCCGACCGGTCTGATCCTGTGAGGAAGGCGCTGCGAGCGGCCGAGAAGAAAACGGGACGGCCGTGAACAGGGCGGCCATGACCAGGGCGGCGGGACCTGATCCGACGCCGGCGGCCGACGTGCGAGCCGGTCGCCTGCGGGTCAGGTATGTGGGGCTGATTCCCGGTTAATCCCAGTACGCGCCGTTGAGCAGCGGGCTGTTGGGGGCGACCTTCGGATTGACGGTCCCCGGGAAGCCGTACATGAGCTCGAAGTTGTTGAAGCGGAGCACCTTCGAGCGGATGCGGGCGGCGTGGCCGTCGAAGAAGACCGTGTTGGTTTCGCCGTCCATCCGGCCGCGCGTGATCTGCGAGGCCTCGGAATTCCGGGTGTTGACATCGCTGATGGCGTAGCTGGTCTTGGCGAAATGGGGCGCGAAATTCGGGAGCGTGTTGCCTGACCAGCCCCACTGGTAGGGGCCTTCCTGCTGGAGTTCGGGGGCCGAGGCATTCGCGCGGGCGCGGTACCACGCGTCGGCGATCATCCACTCTTCCGCGGAACGCTTGACCTTGGTAAAGGGCTTGGGCTTGTTGGCGTCCATCACGGCCTGTTCCGCCGGGGGCGGGTTTGCCGAGCTGGAGCTGTAGCCGAAGTAGTAGGTCGGGTCGGTCGAGCGCACGTTGCCGACGGGGCCGGAGTCGGGATCGTTCGGGCCGACATTGTTGATCACGTAGCTCGTCGGGAAGACGGGGTTGTAGCCGGGCGTCGAGCGGGCGCGGACGAAGTTCTCGTCGGGGTTGACCTGGAGCATCGTCGGGCAGGTGCTGACCTGGTCAGTCGAGCTGTCCGCGGTCGAGGCGCTGTCGTTCAGCGTGTTTCGAAGCACGTACGTCAACTGGCGGCCCTGGTACCAGACGGCCGTGTTATACGGCATGGTCTGGATGGGGTTGTTCATGAGGTAGTCGATGCCCTGATTGCGGTACAGGGCCGGGTGGATCGGACCGGGGAGTCGGTCGTTATTGCCGTTGGCGAAGGTCACGACGCCCTGGCCGAGCGAGCGCAGGTTCGCCAGGCACTTGACGGACTTGGTCTGTTCACGGGCTTTCTGCAACGAGGGGAGCAGGATCGAGATCAGCAACGCAATGATGGCGACGACGACCAGCAGCTCGATGAGCGTGAACGCGCGTCGCCCCGGACTTCGAAGACTCATAGCACACCTCACGACTGCGGCCCGGCAGAAAGTGCTCTCGACCTGACAGTATCGACTCGCTTCGGGCGAATCAATACGCCGCATTTCATTATAGCAAGGCCCGTGCCGCGCCCCACCGTCCCGAGATTTTGCCCGGGGGATGGCGATCCGCCCGACGCCGGGCGTATCGGACCTCCGTCCTAGGGTAGGGCGTCACCGGGGCGGGCAAACCACATGAAAATCCGGACCTCGCGCGCCCAATAGGTCATCGGGGAGGCCACTCCGACCGGCTGCCAGCGACTCTCCAGATCCATCCACCAGCCGGGCGAAGCGGGCAGGGCCCGGGCGTGGCCGTCGAGCATGGCGGCCGGCCGGACGTTGAGGTCTTCGTGGGCGAACTCATTGAGGAGCGCACCGTAGGGACCGTCGGCCTGGACGACCTCGAAGGCGCGGCCGACCTGCTCACGGGCTTCGGAGTGGCCGTGGGCGGCGAAAAAGAAGTTGACATTGTCGATCAGGGCGAGGATCTCGCTCTGGCGGGGAATCTTCGCCGCGCGGCGCCAGGTGGTCGCGTCGGGGGAGTTTTCCCAGCCGGGGGCGACGTCGGCCGCGGTCCAGTGCTCGTCGTTTACGTCATCCCACCAGACGGAATTGAAGAGGAAGCGGTTGGGGGCGTAGTGCAGGTACCCGGAATGCGTGTGGCGCGTTCCGTCGTCGCTGACGGGCACGTCGGGGCAGCGCCAGACGCCCTCGGGGCGGTGCAGGTCGTCGTTCTCGGCCACTACGAACGGATGGCCGGTGTAGCGGGCGAGGAACCGGTTGATGAGCCAGGGCGTCGGGGATTCATCCTCGACTGTCCACATCACGTGCCGGGGCGGGAGCGCGTCGGCGTGGTCGGCGGCGTATTGGGTGATGACAAGGGCCTGCTGGCGCAAGTTCGCGAGGCAGTTGGTGACGCGGGCCTGGGCGCGGGCGCGGTGGAGCGTGGGCAGGAGGATGCTGATGAGCAGGGCGATGATGGCGATAACGACGAGCAACTCGATCAGTGTAAAGGCCGGACGAGGTGAACGACGCGGACGCATGCAAACCCCACACGCCTGAGCATAGCGGGCCGCCGGGCGCGAATCCACCGCGGCGCGGCGGCGAAGCGGTCGGTTATCATCCCGGCGAAACCGGGGCCGAATGGGCGTCACTCGTGGAGAGCGAAACATGCAATCGAAGGCGACGACGGTGAAAGCCTACCTGGCCGAGATGCCGCCGGAACGAAGGGCGGCGCTCAGCGCGGTGCGCGACGTCATCCTGAAGAACCTCGACAAGGGCTACGAGGAGGGGATGAGCTACGGAATGATCGGCTACTACGTGCCGCACCGGATCTATCCGCCGGGGTATCACTGCAATCCGAAGCTGCCGCTGCCGTTCGCGGGGCTGGCTTCGCAGAAGAACTACATGTCGTTCTACGCGATGTCGGTCTACGCCGACCGGTCCGAGGAGGATTGGGTCCGGGAGCGGTTCGCCCGCGCGGGCAAGAAGCTCGACATGGGCAAATGCTGCATCCGCTTCAAAAAGCTGGAGGATCTGCCGCTCGACGTGATCGGCGAGATCATCCGGCGGGTGCCGGTCGCGCGGTGCATCGAGCATTACGAGTCGGCGCTGCTCTCCGGGAACAAAAGGGCGGCGGACCGGGCCGCGCGGGCGAAACTGGCCGCAACCGAAAAGAAGAACACGAAGACCGTCGCCGCAAAGAGCGCGAAGGCGGTGAAGAAGCCGGCCGCAAAACGCCCGAAGGCCGCCCGGTCGCGTGCGAAATCAGCGCGGTAGAGGGCCGCGTCCCCGCATCGACAGCCGCACGGATTCTCTACATCTGCGCGACGAGCCGCCGGGGCGCCTGGAGTCGATAGGCCTCGACGACGCGCTCCAGGACATCGCCCCAGTCGACCTGCGGCATATCGAGGCGGATCGAGACCCAGCCGCTCGGGCCGAGATACGCGGGGACGCGGTAGCGCTTCGGATCGCCCGTCACGAGCCGCTGCTGCACGCCCGGGGCCGCTTTCGCGCAGAACGCGACGATCCCGTCGCCGTGGTGATGGAAGAGATAGTAGCCGAAGGTCTTTTTGCCGACCACGAAGGTGAGGTGATCCTCGCCAAACGGTTTGCACGTGACTTCCGGCAGGGAGCGGCAGAGTTCGACGAGTTGCTCGCGGCGGGCGGCGTCGTGCGGGCCGGGTGTGGGCTTTGCGTGCGGGGGCGGCCCGTCCGCGCCCTTTCCTGCGCGCCGGCCGGTCGTTGACGCACGTCGCCGCGTTTGTTTTTTTGCCATCGTGACACCCGGCGCGTAGCCTACGCCGACGACATATCAGAATGCGAGGGCTGTTCATGCGATTTCTGCTGCAATGGATCGGTTTCTGCGCGGTTCTCTCGCCGCTCCATGCCGGCGAGCCGCTGCCCGCGTCGGACTGGATCACGACCGGCGTCGACTGCAAGCGATTCGCAGCCGGCGACGTGGATGGGGACGGGTTTGCCGACCTGCTGACGATCAACGGCAATCGTGATCTTTGCTGGGCGCCGTCGGTCAACGGGTGGAAATCCGGCGGCTGGCGGGTGCTGGCGAATGACCTGAGCCCGGAGGCGGTCGGGCTGGGCATGGCGGTTCGAGATGGGAAGCGGCGGGTCGTCGTCGTCGAAAGCGGCCGGGTGGTGGCGATCGCGCTGGTTGCGGGCGCGACGGCGGGTGAACGGATCGTCGTGGCGGCGTTGGATGGTCAGGTGTTCTCGGGGCTGGACGACGGAGGCGAGGGCGTTGTCCGCGACGCCGCGGGGAAGCGCTGGCGGCTGGGTGACGACGGGCGACAGGCGTCCGTGGCGGAAGATCCCCCGGAGCGGACCCTTGATGTGGCGACGGTCACCGGGCCACCGTACGACCCGGACGCGTCGATCATGCAGCGCTTCGATTCAGGATTTGCGCCGAGCGGCGGGCGGCTGGCGTGGGCGGCGTTTGTGACGGCGCGGCCGCATCCGCATGTCGTGGTTCGAAACGCGGTGGTCGAAAGCCCGGACGCGGGCGACAGCGACTTCGACGGGCTTTCCGACGCCGACGAGGAGAAGCTGGAGACGAACCCGCGCGACCGGGACACCGACGGCGACGGTCTGCTCGACGGCTGGGAGGTCAATGGCATGCCCGCGGGGCGAGTCAGTGACCGCGGGCCGGCGGTCGCGCTGTATCGAGCGGATGCGGAAGGGGACGCGAGAGATCAGCAATTGAACCCGCGGCGCAAGGATGTGATCGTCAACGTCTCGTACTTCGAACAAGTCGACCGCAAGCAGTTTGGCGGCGAGATTCCGCGCGTGCAGGCGGCGTATCGGGCGCTGACGTGTGCGAACCCCGACGGGTCGCAGGGCGTGTGGGTCCACGTGCGTGAACTGACGGCCGCGGTGGGGACGGACGACCAGAAAATGCCGTGGTGGGACGTTGGGAACAAGTATTTCGCGCGGTCGGAGCGGGGGCTGATGCACTGGCTCCAGGTGACGCCGTGGGGCGGGGGTCAGTCGAGCGAGACGGGCGACATGGGCGGGGCGGGCAACAACTGGGCGGTGTTCGCACACGAGTTCGGCCATCAGCTTTCCCTTTCGCACACGGGCGATTCCGCGCCGGGCTGGTGCCCGCTCTACACGTCGATGATGAACTACGCGTACAGCTACAGCTTCGACGGTGACGGCGCGAAGCCGCACTTCAGCAGCGGCGAATTCCGCGCGGCCGTGCTCGACGAGCGGCGTCTGCGGGAAAAGCTGCCATTTCCGATCGACCGGCTGGGTTTTCTCGCCAAACCGCCGTTCCGGTTCACGCTGAAGGCCGCGGAGGATGGCACGACGCTCATCGACTGGAACCACGACGGGGAGTTCGACGAGGGCGAGGTGATCGCGGACATCAACTACGGCGGCTCGACGCAGGCGGGACTGCGGAAGACGCACATGCTGATCGGTTCCGCGCCGTCGCTGGCGTATATCGGCGGCAAGTGCTTCATCGCCGCGGCCACGCACAAGCAGACGGCCGTCGGCGTGCGGATGCACAAGGGCGACGAGCAGTGGACGGCCGAGAGCGAGGCCGCGTCTTCGGCGACGCGGTTTGATCCGGTGCTGATCGGCGGGCCGGATTTCGGCGTGCTCTTCGTGCGGCGGTTCGATTGCTGGGCATTTGCAACGGTGAAACCGGGCGAGAAAGCGGACGATCCGCCGGCGGTCTCAGCGCTGACGCCGCTGCCGGCGCTGACGGCGACGGACGTATCGGCGATCCGCGTCGGCGAGCGCGTGCTGGTGCTTTCGCGGCACGACACCGGCGAGACGGCGGCGGCGTGGCTGACGCTCGGGGAAAAGCCCGCGCTGGGCGAGACGAAGAAACTGACGCTCACTTCACAGGTGCCGCCGGGCCTCGCGATCAACCCGGCCGACGGCACAATCACGGTCGTCTCCTCGGCGCGGCACGAGAAGAACGGGCCGTTCTGCATGCAGATCTCATCGCTGACGATCGAGGGCGACGAGATCGGCGAGACGCCGGCGGAATGGACGCACGGCGGGCGACTGTGCCACTGCACGAGCCGGCCGGTGCCGGTATACCCCGATTTCGGCGGCCGGCCGCAGCTCACGATCTTTCACACGGGCTGGGCGGACGGCGGCGGGACGTGGACGGCGTGGCGGACGAACCGGGTGGGCAACAAGTCGCTCGACGACGGATGGCTGACGAGCCAGTTGTATGACGAATGGACGCGGTCGCGCGTGGCGCTGGGGTTTGCGGACGGGCCGGAGGGCGCGTTTTACGCATTCCGCTGGGACCCGGGCGATCACCACGACTGGAAGATCAACACGATGTTCGTAGCCCGCGGCGGCTATGGGATCGACGATCAGCCGATGCGCGATTTTGACGACGGGGCAAAGATCGGGCTGTGGGGGATCCGGCACTCGATCCTGACGATGCCCACGGACGCGGAGCTGAAGTAGCGAATCCGTCAGTACTCAAACGAATCGCTGCGATTCAGTCAGCGGTTGCCGGTCCGCTCAATGGTCGCGCGGAACGGGCGCCAGGTTCGACGCGACTGCCCCCGCTTCGTCGAGATTGCGCGCTCGCGCGAATGACTCGCGAATCTGCATGACGACGCTGAGCGCCATGGGGACGATGATCAGCGTGCCGATCGTGGCCACGAGCAAGCCGCCGAGCATGACCGCCGCGAGGCCGCGATAGAGCTCGCTCCCCGCGCCGGGCATGAGCGCGAGGGGCAACTGGCCGAAAAAGGTGGTCAGGCTGGTCATGAGGACGGGGCGGACGCGCGTGCGCGCGGCCTCGCGGACGGACGCGTGCGGGTCCATGCCGTGCAGCCGCCAGTTCTGAAGCGATTGGTCCACGAGCAGGATGGCGTTGTTGACGACCGTGCCGACAAGGATGACGAACCCCAGGAACGTGAGCACGTCGAGCTGCTGGACGGGTTGGTTGGTGGCGAGAAGCGTGCCCCAGTGGCAGATCGCCAGGCCGAGGAAGCCGCCGAAGATCGCGAGCGGAACGCTGAACATGATCACGAACGGGTAAACCCAGCTCTCGTAGAGCGCGCAGAGCAGCAGGTACGTGATCAGCACCGACAGGAAGAACCGGCCGCTCAGGAGGTTGATGAGGCTGTTGAGCGTCCAGCCTTCCCATTTTCCGAGCATGGCGTTGCGGGCGTTGACGAGCTTGTCGGCGTTGCCGGTGAGGGAGATCGTGATGCTGGGGTCGATCCTCCCGGCGTCGCGAAGCTGGCGTTCGATGCCGGTCTCGGGGTCGGTGATCTGGCCGATCACGGATTCGAGGGCCATTGATTCCGGCGGCGTGACCGTCAGCGTCACGGAGCGCTGCCGCTCGGTGTGGTTGATCTGTTCGAGCGCGGTGGTGTCCAGCAGGCGCACGGCGGCGCTGAGCGGGACGATCTGGCCGCGGGGCGAGTAAATGGGGACGTTGGCGACGTCGCGCGTCGGTCGCTGCTTCTGGCCCTTGACGTACAGGGAGATGTCGATGGTGTCGCCGCCGGAGATGCGGTAATCGCCGACGTACGCGCCGTCGCCGCAGGCTTCGACGATGCGGCCGATTTCAGCGGCGGTGAGACCCATTTCGGCGGCCCGCTCGCGATCGGGCACGATGCGCAGCTCGGGGCGGCCGAGGTTGAAGTTCGCGGGGTCGGAGCGCGGAAACCCGAAGCGCTGCATGCAGGCCATCTGCACGGCGGAGGCGGCTGCGACGACGTGGTCGAGGTTATCGCCGCGGATCTGGATCTCGGCGTTGTTTCCGCCGCCGAAGTTGAAGAGCTGGGCCTGCTGGAAGAAGGCGTAGGTACCGGGAATGCTCTGGCCGGCGGTCTGGAGCAGGCGGACGAGCGGCTTGACGCGGGCGGGGTCCTTGCTGGCCGCGCCCATGAAGCAGCCCTCGTTGAAGGCGACGAAGAAGAAATTGTCGATGAGCGGCGGGGGCGTGAGCCACTCGCGCCGGGCGTGGTCGCGTTCGAGGGCGCTGAGGGCTTCGTTGTTCACGTCGGGGATGGCCCCGGCCGCGAGCATCGTTTCGATCTGCTGCCCCCAGCGGCGGTCGAGTTCGGCCTTCTCCGGCGAATTCTCGTCCTTAATGCGCCAGTAGTCGCCGATCTGGGCCTCGATCGTTCGCGCCATGCGCGCGTATTCCTCGGTGCTGTAGCCGGGCGGCGTAAGCAGGAAGCCGAACACGAGGTTGCGGTTTCCGGCGGGGAGGTAGGTGGAATTCGGGATGAGCAGATAGCCGATCACGAGCGAGCCGAGGGCGACGGCGACCACCAGGGCCGTACGGAGCGACGCGGGCCAGCCGATCACACGGTCGACGACGCCGGCCACGGCGCTCGCGATCCAGCCGGTCGAGACGTGCTTTTCGGCGTCGCTGATGGCGCCCCGACCCCGCGCGCGGGTGCGCAACAGCCGAGATGCGAGCACGGGCGTGACGGTGATCGCGACGAGGAGGGAGAGGCCGACGGCGGAGACGGTCGCGACGCTGATGTCGCGGAAGAGCTGGCCGGCCTCCTCGCGGACGAGGATGACGGGAATGAAGACGGCCATGGTGGTCAGCGTGCCGGCGAGGACGGCGGCCCAGACTTCGCTGGTTCCTTCGTGCGCGGCGCGGGCGACGTCCTTGCCCATCTGGCGGTGGCGGTAGATGTTCTCAAGGACGACGATGCAGTTGTCGACGACCATGCCGACGGCGAAGGCGATGCCGGCGAGGGAGACGACGTTGAGCGTGCGGCCCATCGCGACGATGACCAGGAAGCTCGCGACGACGCACACGGGGATCGAAAGCGCGACCGCGAGCGTGGCCCGCCAGTTGCGGAGAAAGACGAGCATGACGATGACGGCGAGGCCGCCGCCGAAAACGATGTTGCTGTTGATCAGCGCGATGGACTGGTCGATGTAGACGGTTTCGTCGTAGACCTGCACGAGCTCCAGCGACATGCTGCGCGCCTGGAGGACTTCCTTGTTCACGCGCGCGATGGCGTTCTTGAGTTCGGCCATCACCTCCATCACGTTCGCGCCGGTTTCGCGCCGGACCGGGAAGGCGAGGACATACTGGCCCTTGCTGCGGACGAGGCCCTCGGGGTCCTTGTAGGCCACCTCGACATCGGCGACTTCGCGCACGTAGACCGGTCCGCCGGGCGTGTGCGCGATGACGGTGTTGAGAATCTCGTCCGGGGACTGGTACTGGCCGACGGAACGCAGGGCGTAGTCGCGTTTTCCCTGGGTAACGGTTCCGGCGGAGATATTCGTGTTCTGCCGCCGGAGGGCGGTCTCGACCTGGGAGAAGGTGATGCCGCGCGCGGCGAGCTGACCGGCGTCGACGCGGACCTGGACCTCGCGCTCGAAGCCGCCGTAGATATTCGTGCCGGCGACGCCCGGGACGCGGTCGAGGTAGGGCTGGATGTAGTCTTCCGCGAAGTCGCGCAGCTTGCGGACTTCGTCGCTGTCCTCTGGCGCGTAGAGAATGAGCCAGGCGATCGTCGTGCCGATTTCGGCATCGCCGACCTGGATCGTCGGCTCCTCGACTTCGATCGGGTAGCCGCTGACCTGGCGGAGCTTGTCATTGACGTCCTGGACGGCCTCGGCTCGCGAGACGTCGGGATAGAATTCGAGCGTGACGCTGGCGAGGTTGTCGCGGGCGCTGCTCGTCATCTTCGTCAGGCCCTTGACGCTGCGCAGCATCTCCTCCTGCCGGTCGATGATCTCCTGTTCGACTTCCTGCGGATTGGCGCCGGGCCAGACCGTGTTGACGTTGATGACGGGCGTATCGACGTTCGGCGTGAGCTGGATCGGAATCGCGAAGAGCGAGAGGAGACCGAACAGCGATACGAGCAGCACGCCGACGCTGACGCCGACGGGGCGCTCGATGCACATGCGGATGAAATTACCCACTTACTGACCTCCGGCCGGCCGGGCCTGCGTCGGGGGCGAGCCGCCGGATGCGGCCGCGGGTTGCGATGCCGGGGAGGTCGACGGCTGGGCGGCGGGAAGGGTGATCACGGGCGTCGGGGCGAAGAGCCGCTCATTTCCGCGAATCACGACTTCGCCGCCGGGCCGCAGGCCGGGCGCTTCGACGGCGATCAGTCCGCCGGTCTCCAGGCCGGTGGTCACGGGCGTCGGCATGGCCGTTTTTGCGCCGTCCGCGCCCGGGATGACGACGAAGATCTGCTTGGAGAGGCCCTGGGCGACGACCGCGTCCTTGCTGACGAGCAGACGCTTGCCGGGCGGGCCGCTGGCGACCTGGGCCCAGACGAACATGCCCGGCAGGAGGGTGTGGTCGGTATTGGGGATGTCGATTTCGACGGGAAACGTCCGGGCGGCGGGGGCCGCGAGGGGGATTACGCGCGTGACCGTGCCTTCGTAAGACCGGTTGAGGGCTTCGACGACGATCGACGCCGGCGAGCCTTCCCGGGCGAAGGGGATCGCGGTCTCGGGCACGTCGACGCGGATGCGGACCTTTTCGAGCGAGAGCAGTTCGTAAATCGGGTTGCCGGCCTGGACCCACTCCCCAACCTCGGTGCGGCGGCTGACGACGAAGCCGTCGAAGGGAGCCTTCATCTGCGTCTTGGCAAGCTCGCGGGCGAGGCGGTCGACGACGGCCTTCTGCGCGAGGACGTCGTAGCGGGCCTTGTCGATCAACTGTTTCCGCGGGCCGTTCTTTGCCTCGTCGAGTTCCGCCTTGGCCATCGCGAGGCGGGCCTCGGCGGCGGTGTACTCCATCTGCGTGTCGTGGACTTCCTTTTCGTTGCTGCGGGCCTGCTCGGCGAGTTCGTCGACGCGGCGCTTCTCATAGCGCCATTTGCTCGCGAGCGCCGCCGCCGCTTCGAACGCGGCCTGCTTCAGCGCCACCGTCTCCATGCGGGTTCCGGCGAGCAGTTCATCGAGCGTTGCCTGAAGTGCGTCCAGCTCTCCCTGCGCCTCGCGGAGGCGCAGCTCGGGCACCTCGGGGTCGAGGCGGCAGACGACCTCGCCGGCCTTGAAGAACCGGCCTTCAACCGGCGGAAAATCCGCGACGATGCCGCTGACCTCGGTGGCGACGACGGCGCGTTTGTCGGCGTTGACGGTCCCGACCAGGCGGATCGTCGGGGGAATATCGCGTTCGACGATGGGGCCTACGATTACCTGCGTCGGGCCGCCGGGCTGGGCCGGCGCGGTCGCGGCGAGTGACACGAGGAGCCAGACCCGCACCAGGGGGGAATCGTTCATAGGGATTCGCGCCTTGCGTACACCGTTTGGAGGATTGCTCAGCAACGACGGAGTCTACTCGGACTTACCCAATGGTCAAGGTTGCACGTGAACGATCGTTCATTTGAGGGGTGCGGGGCGCGGGCGATCGTGGGCGGCCGGAGTTGCGCGGGGGTGCGGGGATTAGCGCGAAACGGTCGAAAAGGAAAAATCCTGTTGAAAACACGCCCGCGGGTCGATATGGTGTAGGACTCTACATCGGGCGACCGGTGTGGGTACGCGCTTTCGGCGGGCCGCGTGGTGGCGCCGGAAGCCCTTTGCAAGCAAAGGGTTGTGATCGCGTTCGGTCGCGGAAGGCCGGCCCGCCCGCCGGGGAGCTTTCCGAAGTCGAGGGTCAATCGCGCGGCGTCGCAACGCCGGCGCTCACGAGCGATTGTCCTTTCCCTTGCAGACCGTGAACAGGAGTTGGGAAAGATGCTCGCGGCGGGACGCCGCGGGTCGCGGGTAAGGACTACCTCCGGGTCGCGTGTCGTGCCCGAGTCGCGATGTAAGTAACGACACAAAAAAGGGTTATGGACGGACGACAATGAACCCCATCCAGAAGATTCGAAACATCGGAATTTCCGCCCATATCGACTCGGGCAAGACTACGCTCAGCGAGCGGATTCTCTACTACTCCGGCCGCATCCACAAAATCGGTGAAGTCCACGGCGGCGGGGATGGCGCCACCATGGACCACATGGAGCTCGAAAAGGAGCGCGGCATCACGATCACGTCGGCCGCGACCACCGTCGAGTGGCTCGACCACCAGGTCAACCTGATCGACACGCCCGGCCACGTCGACTTCACGGTCGAGGTCGAGCGTTCGCTGCGGGTTCTGGACGGCGCGATTCTCGTCCTCTGCGGCGTCGGCGGCGTGCAGTCGCAGTCGCTGACAGTCGATCGGCAGATGAAGCGGTACAACGTGCCGCGGCTCGCGTTCATCAACAAGCTCGACCGCGTGGGTGCGGATCCGGCGCGCGTCGTCAATGAGATCGAGACGAAGCTCGGGCTCGACGCCGTTCCGATCCAGCTTCCGATGGGCGTCGAATCGAACATGGCCGGCGTCATCGACCTGGTCGCCATGAAGGCGATCTACTTTGACGGCGATCGCGGACAGACCGTGCGCATCGAGGCGATTCCCGCGGACTACCAGGACGCGGCCGATCACGCCCGGCACGGGATGCTTGATGCGCTTTCGCTGTATGACGACCAGTTGATGGAGATGCTGCTGGAAGACAAGCAGCCGACGGAAGAGCAGATTCACGGTGTGATCCGCCGGCTGACGATCGGCCGCGAGATCGTGCCCGTGCTCATGGGCACGGCGTTCAAGAACAAGGGTGTGCAGCCGCTGCTGGACGCGGTCGTCCGGTATCTGCCGTCGCCGGTGGACCGCGTGTACTACGCGAAGGACAACGACAACGACGGCGCGGAAGTGCCGATGACGGCCGACCCGGATGCGCCGCTGGTCGCGATGGCGTTCAAGCTGGTTGACGAGTCGTTCGGTCAGCTGACCTACACGCGCATCTACCAGGGCACGCTCCGCAAGGGCGCGACGCTGACGAACACGCGCGAGCGGCGCGATAAGCGCATCGGCCGGCTCGTGCGCATGCACGCCAACGACCGGTCGGACATCGACGAGGCCGGTCCGGGCGACATCGTGGCGATGATCGGCGTCGACTGCGCGACGGGCGACACGTTCTGCGACGACAAGCTGAACTACTCGCTCGAGAGCATCTACGCGCCCGCGCCGGTGATCTCGCTGGCCATCCAGCCGGCCAAGCAGGCCGACCGCGACAAGCTGAGCAAGGCGCTGCAGCGCTTCAACCGCGAAGATCCGACGTTCCACGTCCACACGGACCGCGACACGGGCGAGACGATCATCTCGGGGCTGGGCGAGCTTCAGCTTGAGGTCTACGTCGAGCGCATCAAGCGCGAATACAAGGCCGAGGTCGTCGTCGGCGCGCCGAAGGTGAACTACAAGGAAGCCCCGACGCGGACGGCGAAGTTCAACTACAAGCACAAGAAGCAGACCGGCGGTTCGGGCCAGTACGGCCACGTCGTCGGCACGATGGAGCCGCTGCCCGAGGATTCGCCGGACGTCTACGTGTTCGAGAACAAGATCTTCGGCGGACGCATCCCGGTCGAATACATCCCGTCGTGCGACAAGGGCTTCCAGTGGGCGCGGATGAACGGTCCCCTGGCGGGCTACGAGGTCGTGCGGGTGAAGATGATCCTCGAGGACGGCTCTTACCACGACGTCGACTCGTCGGATATCGCGTTCCAGCTCGCCGCGCGCGAGGGCTTCAAGGAAGCGTACCTCGCGGCCAAGCCGGCGATCCTCGAGCCGATCATGAAGGTGGACATCGAGGTGCCGTCGGAGTTCCAGGGCGGCGTCGTCGGCGACCTGACCGGCCGCCGCGGCATCATCATGAACACGGAAGGCCGCGGCACGGTGACGAACATCCTCGCCGACGTGCCGCTGAGCGAGATGTTCGGCTACGCGACGGACCTGCGCAGCCAGACGCAGGGCCGCGGCACGTTCAGCATGGAGTTCGGCTACTACAAGCAGGCGCCGCGCGACGTCCAGGAAGCGGTGATCGAAAAGGCCCGCAAGGACAAGCAGGCGGCGAAGTAAGGCCACGGGCTGTCCAGAGCCGGAGTCAGAAACACGGGCGGGGCGGGGGTCAGCGATACCCCCCCCCCCCGGTTAGGGTGCTGATTTAAAACCCCCCCAGATCGGTCGAAAACACCCCACCCCCCAGCACCCACCCCCGGGGGTACACGGCGAACAGGTTGTACCCGAACGACGGGCCGCCGTTGATGCTGACGGTTACGTCACCCGTCGACGGCGACGTGGCGGTGAAGGTGACGGCGATGCTGTCGAACGTCTGGCCGGTCAGCGTCATCGTGCCGCCCTGCGGGATGAAGTTGCCGTTGTTCGCGAGCGACGTGACTACGTTGACGAGCGTGACGCCGTAGGTCTCGTCGTCGGCGGTCACGTCGCCTTCGAAGGACGCGAAGGTGGTCGCGGCGGACGTGGAGTCGTAGCTCGCCTGGCCGGAGCCCGTCGTCGAGACGCTGGACGCGGCGTCGCTGTAGGTGATGTCCCACGCGCCGAGGGCGCTGATCGTCGTCGGCGTGACGTCGTACGTGAACGACAGCGAGCCTTCGAGCGCGTAGCCGTTGCACGTCAGCGCGCCGAACTGGGCGTCGATGGTGCTGGCCGACTGGCTGAAGCTTCCGGAAACGCTGCCGCTGCACGAGTAGGCGGTCGAGCCGAGCACGTCGCAGCCGTCGCCGAAGTCGAGCGCGACCGCGAGCGAGAGCCCGTCGGCGGTGTCGGCGCTGAAGCTCGCCTCGGGGCAGGTCGAGCTCGTGCGCGAGGCCTGGGCGTCGCCGCCCGTCGCGTTCTGCGTCGTGTTGAGCGAGCCTGTCAGGGATTCGATCGACTGGATGGCCGCCTCGATCGCGGCTGCCTGGCCGCCGCTGACCTGCTGCGTGCCGGTCGACGAGCCCGTCTGCTGCTGCGGACAGCCCGCCAGCAGGCAGACCACGCCGAACCCGATGAAGCAACTGCCCTTCGCCATGTCATTCATGCTCATGCTCCTTGTGTCGAAGCCGCTCCGGCCCATTGCGGAGGGTCAGACCTCTTATCGGCCGCGATAGCACCGGCGGTGAGCGGAGTTCAGAAGTCGTTCGACCAGGGGTAAACACCTGAAGGCGCGAAACGCATCTGCCGATGATTCAATCGCACTAGATCGGTGCAACCGCTTTCGGCTCACGCGCAAATCGTGCCGCCGGCGAACGATCGGAGCGCCACGCGGACAGGATCGCATCCAGCGTGCGCAGCGGTGCCGGGCGATCGGCGAAGGATGGAGGGAGGACGAGACTATGAGCATCATCGACCGGCTTACGCACGCGGCCAATCTGCCGTCGCTGCCCACCGTGGCGATCGAAGTGCTGCGACTCGCCAAAAGCGACGACGTATCCGTCGATGCGATCGCAAAGGTCGTGCAGAACGACCCCGCGCTGTCGGCGAAGCTGCTGCGCGTCGTGAATTCGCCCCTGTTCGGCGTGGCGCGCGAGGTTGCGTCGATCAAGCAGGCGATGGTGATTCTCGGGCTGCGGACCGTAAAGGTCATGGCGCTGAGCTTCTCGCTCGTGGAGGCGCTGCGCGCGTCGGATGCGGACGAGTTTGACCTGGCCGCGTTCTGGCGCCGATCGGTCCTGACGTCGGTCGCGGCCCGGCTGCTGGCGCGGGCGGTGAACGGCCGGCTCTCCGAGGAGGCGTTCGTTTCGGGGCTGCTGGCGGACATCGGCATGTTTGTGGGCGCTCGCTGCGTCCCGGAGGAATACCGCAAGGTCGCCCGGCTCTGTCACGCCGAGAACATCGCGCTCGTGGACGCGGAAAAGCGCGTATTCGGGGCGACGCACGCCGAGCTGGGGCGGGCGCTTCTGGAAAAGTGGAGTCTGCCGGATCTCGTGTGCCGGGCGGTCGGCGCGCACCATGGCGACGGGATCGCGGAGCTTGCGGGTCCGGATCAGACGATGGCCAAGGTCGTCCACTGCGCCGCACGGCTCGCGGCGCTGTTTGCGGGCGAGGCGCCGCCCAGTGAACTGGGGCAGGTGAAGCAGGCGATCGTCGATTCGCTGGGCGTCGACGCATCGAAGATCGAATCGATGCTCGAAGCACTGACGACCCACGTGCGCCAGACCGCGAGCCTGCTCTCGCTCGACATCGGAACGACGGTCACCTACCCGGAACTCCAGGCGGCGGCGGCCGCGCAGCTCGCGGAGATGAGCGTCGAGGCCGAGCTGGAGCGCGCGCAGGCCGCGGCGCGGGAGCAGGCGGCGCGGGCGGAGGCGACGCGGCTTACGGAGGAAAAGAAGACGATCCTCGAGGTCGCTTCGACCGACGGTCTGACGAAGGTGGCCAACCGGGCCGCGTTCGATCAGCGCATCGCCGAAGAGCACACGCGGGCGCGCGAGACCGGCCAGTCGATCGGCGTGATCATGCTGGACGTCGATCACTTCAAGAAGTTCAACGATTTGCATGGGCACCGGGCGGGCGATGAGGTGCTTCGTACCGTGGCGTCGTGCATTCAGTCGGTGGCGGGGCGGGCGGGTCTGGTGGCGCGATATGGGGGAGAGGAATTCGTCGTGCTCGCGCTCGATGAGTCGGCCCGGAAGCTCGCGGAGATCGCGGAGGAAGTTCGGCGGGTGATCGAGCGGACGCAGGTCCGTTTCGAGGGGAAGACGCTGGGCGTGACGGCGAGCCTGGGTGTGGCGCAGGCACCCGCGAAGGATGCGACCCTGGGCGCGATTCTCGAGCAGGCGGACCAGCGGATGTACGCGGCGAAGCGCGCCGGGCGGAATCGGGTGCAGACGGCGTAGCAAGCGGCGCGCGGGTGACAAAGGGACAAGGTAACAGGGGGACAACGGGCTCACGGGTCAACATGGCGTCGTGGTGATCGGGCTAGCGATCCGCCGGCCGCACAGCTTCCCCGAGAGCGCGGGGCCGCGTAGCATGGCGGGCATGCTCCCCACACGGAACATCATCAGCGAGCGCGGACCGGAGCCGGTCGGACCCTATCCGCATGCCAAACAGGTCGGCGATTTCATCTTTGTGTCCGGGATCGGTCCCCGGCAGCGGGGGCAGCGGGATATCCCCGGTACGACGCGGGACGCCTCGGGCGCGGTCGTCGACCACGATATCGCTGTTCAGGCGCGGAGCTGCTTCGAGAATATCCGGATGATCCTTGAGGATGCCGGGGTTCCGTGGAGCAACGTTGTCGACGTGACGGCGTTCCTGACGCACCTGAAACGGGATTTCGCCGATTACAACCGGGTGTTCGCCGAGTTCTTCGCGGGACCGGGCAAGCCGAACCCGACGCGCACGACCGTGGAAGTCACGGCGCTTCCGACGGAAATCGCGATCGAGCTGAAGGTGATCGCGATCAGGGGGAGCGGCCCGGGAGAATAGGCCCGGCGCCGATCCCGGCCGGCCGGGTGACAATCGCGCGCAAAATCAGCGCAAAGCCGCTTCCGCCGAATGGGCGGGACCGTATAATTCCGAGTAGTGTTCGGCCGCGGCTGAAGCCGCGCCCTGGGCCAGTGGACAGCGTGGAGACCCGCGATGAACCGGTACTCGTATGAATCCGGCGTACAGACCTACCAGGCCGCGCCGTCGCGTGCCGATTTCCTGCTCAAGACGTACCTGACGCTCTTCGGGGCGATCGTCGCGTTCGTGCTGCTCGAAGTGGCGATGTTCAAGAGCGGCGTGGCGGACCAGATCATCGCTGCGCTCGCGGGCACGTCGTGGCTGATCGTGCTGGGCGCTTTCATGGTAGTCGGATGGCTGGCGTCGCAGATGGCTCACGCTGCGACGTCCAAGCTGGCACAGGCCGCCGGCCTCGCGCTCTACGTCGTCGCGGACGCGATTATCTTCGTGCCGCTGCTCTGGTACGCGAACCGGGTCGCGCCAGGGGTCATCGCCAGCGCCGCGATCGTGACGCTGGGCGGCTTCGGCCTGCTGACGGCGACGGTCCTGCTGACCCGGGCTGATTTCTCGTTTCTGCGCGGAGTCGTCTTCTGGGGATTCATCGTCGCACTGCTGCTGATCGTGGGTTCGGTGCTCTTCGGGTTCCAGCTCGGCATGTTCTTCAGCGTCGCGATGGTGGCGCTGGCGGGTGCGTCGGTCCTCTACAGCACGTCGACGATCCTGCACACCTACAGCGAAGACCGGTACATCGGAGCGGCGCTCCAGCTCTTTGCGGATGTCGCGATCATGTTCTGGTATGTACTGCGGATCTTCCTCGCTTCGCGCGAGTAGCGGCTTTCCAGGCCGCCGGATCGGTTCTGCGAGGTCGGTCGCACGCCGCGGCCGGCCTCGCGTTCTTCCCGGATGCCGCGGCGATCCGCCCGCGCGTCCCGGCCTTGTGCTACATTGCTCACCCAAGACGCCCGAGGCCGGCGTGAGGTGGTGCGTTTGCGAATTCTCGTGCTCCAGTTTCGACCCGCAACCGCGAGCCGCCCGCTGCCCCGATTTGATCCGCAGCTCGCGACGCTCCTGAGTCTGATGAAGGAGCGCGGCCACACGCTGACGCTGGTCGGCGTTTCGAAATTCGAACTGGCGCCGATCAAGTCGGCGCTGGCCCGGGCGCTCCCGCAGCTCATCTACGCCGATCTGTCGCCCGTCTGCGTGGATCTCGCGCGCCGGACGCTCCAGGTGATCCAGGAGACCGAGCAGCTTCCGATCGTCGTCGGCGGCGTCTACCCGACCATCGACCCCGCGGCCAGCCTGAGCCTGCCCGGCGTACACGCCGCGGCGATCGGCGAGGGCGATGCGACGCTGGTGACCTACCTCGAACGGATGAAGGATCCGGCGATCGGACAGGTCGTGCGCGGCGTCTGGCTGCGCGATGAACGCGGGCTCGCGCGGCCGGAGATGCCGATGCTCGTCGAGGATCTCGATTCGCTGCCGCTGGCGGAGCGCGAGCTGTTTGAGACCGCCGCGCAGCTCAAGCGAACGGGCGAGGTCGAGGTCGGCGTGGGCCGGGGCTGCCCCCAGGCGTGCGCGTACTGCATCAATCCCGGCGTCGCGGCGATCTACAAAGCGCGGGGGGCGTGGGTTCGCCGGCGCTCGCCCGAGCATGTGCTGGATGAGATCGACCAGCTTCGCGCCGCGTACGGGGCGGACATTCGCACGGTCCGGTTTCTCGACCACTCATTCGCTCTCGATCCGGCCTGGCTCGATGCGCTGCTCGCGGAGTATCGCGCCCGCTGCCCGCTGCCGTTCCGCTGCCATATCCGGCCGAATTCGATGACCGACGGGCTGGCCGGGCGTCTGGCCGCGGCGGGCTGCCGGGCGGCGGACATCGAGGTGATCAGCGGCAGCGACTTCATCCGCAACGAGATTTTCGCCATGAACCTCTCCGGCGCGCAGATCGAGACAGCGTTCGAGGCGCTGCGGGCGGCGGACATCCGGACGCGCGCGATTGTCTACCTCGGCAGCCCGTACGAGAGCGAGGCCTCGCTGGACGAGACGCATGCGCTGCTCGCGCGGCTGAAGCCGGGGCTGGTCGATGTGCGGCCGTATTATCCGTTTCCGGGGACGGGCGCGACGGATCTGGCCCGGTCGAGCGGGTGGATTCACACGCGCGGCGAGGAGCAGTTTCACGGAGACGCCGCGGGGATCGACATGCCCGCGTGCCGGCCGGCGGTGATCGCGGCGGCGGTGCGGCGGTTCCGCTCGGATTTTCCGACGGACGTCGGTGAGCCGTGGTGGCGGCGGCTCTCGCAGGCATCGCTTCAGATGTTCGGTTCGGTGTTTCGCCGACAGGATTCCTGACCGGCCGGCGCGCGCCCGCCCGCGATCGCGCCCGCTCCATTCTCGGACCTGCTTGCACCCCCGCATGGCCGCTGAGTACATTGAACTCAGCGGCGGCTCACGTCGTCGCCCATTCCTGGAGGAAAGCAGCCATGTCCCGTTCACGCATTCTCTGGATTCTGATCGCAACCTTCGCGGGTCCTGCGGCGCTCGCCGCAGACTGGAACAACGCCGGCGGCAATGCCGGCCGCAACGGACTGACGACCGAGATCGGCCCCGATTCGCTCAGCGATCTGCTCTGGTCGGGAGGGCGGTCGTCGATCATCGCCTGGCAGCCGGTGATTGAGGGCGGCCGCGTATTCATGGTCCGGCAGACGGGTTTTCCGCCGGAACCGAACTCGGATGAATCGCCGGTCGTCGCGATGAATCTCGACACGGGGCAGGAACTCTGGTTCCGGCACATTCCCGCCGCGGCGAGCGACTGGACGACGTGGATCGCCGGCGCGCGCGATGGCCGCGTCTACGCGGCGCGGTCAGGGAACGGGTCGTCCGTTTCGGCGGTGATGTATGCACTGGATGCCGCGACGGGCGCCACGGTGTGGACATCGCAGGACGTGACGAGCGCAGGGGCCTATGACGGCGTGGTTTTCGCGGGCAACGGGGACCTGCTCGTCGCGGATTTCCGGAACATCACGCGGATCCGTGCGACGGACGGCACGACGGCGTTTCGCGTCGATCGGCTCGCTTCCGTGAGCGGGAGCTGCGGCGGCTGCCTGAATGAGTCCGCGGCCGGGGGGCCGGCGTTTTACGTCGCGGACGCCGCGCCGGGCGGGACGGTGATCAAGCGGTTCGACGCCGAGACGGGGGCGCTGGAGTACACGAGCCCGGTCATGGCTGGGTTCACGATTCAGAACACGCCGATGGTCGCGCCGGACGGCACGGTCTATCTCTCGCGGACGCAGAACAACACGGCGGTGGATTTCTTCTACGCGATCAACGATGACGGGGCGGCGATGACGATCCGCTGGAGCGTGCCGGCGCGCTGGTCGGTCGTGTCGGAATTCGCGGTGAACCCGTCCGGCGACGTGTTCATGATGGCGCCGGGCGATTTCATCCAGCTTCGCTCGCGCGTGGACGGTGCGCTGCTCGCGGAGACGGAGGCGCCGATTGCGAGCGACTTCAACGCGCAGCCGCGCATGGCGTGCGACGACCTCGGGCGGCTGTATCTCTCGAACGGCTCGTTCTCGCTGGGGAGGTTCTATTCCTACAACGCGGATCTCACGGAGCGCTGGAGCCTGCCCGTGGCGAATATCAACATCGGCGCGCCGGCGATCGGGCGCGACGGCACGCTGGTCATCTGCGGCAACGGGTCCAACGTCCGCGCGTATCGCACGCCGCGGGTCGACTGTCCGGGGGATCTGGACGGCGATCAGGCGGTCGCGCTCTCCGACCTCGCGATTCTGCTGTCGAATTTCGGGACGCCCGGCGGCGCGGGCGCGGGCGACGGCGATCTTGACGGCGACGTCGACGTCGACCTCAGCGATCTGTCGCTGCTCCTGAGCCTGTTCGGAACGACCTGCTGACGTCAGAAACGATGCGGCCCGGACGTGCTTTCGCCTGTCCGGGCCGCGTCTGATTTTTCGCTCGGTCCTGCCGAAGCGTGCGGCTACCCGCGTGCCTTGAAGCAGTCGCGGCAGTAGACCGGCCGGTTTCCGCTGGGCTTGAACGGGACCTCGGTTGTCTTTCCGCATTCCGCGCAGACGGCCGGATAGAGCTGCTTGGGCGGGCCGCCGCGACCACCGCCGCCGCCGTACCCGCCGCGGCCGCCGCCGCCGCCGCCACCGCCGTAGCCGCCACGACCGCCGCCGCCGCCTTCACGGCGCGGGGGCCGCGCTTCGTTGCCGGGCGAGGCTCCGCCGCCGCCGCCACCTCCCGCGCCGCCGCCGCCATCCGTGCGGCGAGATTCGCGGCACGGGCGGCAGCGCTTGGGGTCGTTGGTGAAGCCGCGCGAGGCGTAGCGCTGCTGGTCCTCGACTGAATGAGTGAATTCCTGGCCGCAGTCGGCGCACACGATTGTCTTGTCTGTCTGTTCCATTGGGTGCCTCTTGGGGAAGCCTCGACGAAGGAGGGTGAGTTCGCGGCGAAGTAAGCGGTACGCCGCATTTCCGGGTCGCTAGCCCGCCCGGGGGGGGGTGGCCGACCTAACCGTTTGGTGATCGCCCCTCGCCGCCTTCGGACGGCCGGAGTGATCAGCGGGAAGAATGACGCCCCGGAGCCGAGAATGCAAGCGGAAACAGTCCAAAATCCGGACTGGCCTTTTTGCCGGCCGGCACGGCGGATCGACCGCTCGGGATGCCGAAGAGGCGTTCATTTTCGGACCGCGCGGTTGCTGCGCGGGGACGGGACGATCGGAGCTGCAAAAAACGGGCTGGAGCGTGGCAATTCGCGGCGGCCCGCGCTAAAGTGAAGCGTCAGGCTGGTCGATACCCATGCGCGACTGTTTTGCCATCCTGGGGCTCAAGCCCGACCGCTACGATCCGTCCGCACTGGCGCGGCGGTTCGTCGAGCGGCGCCGGGAACTGCTTTCCGATCGCCGGCGCGCGCCCTCCGAGGTGCATCGTTCCCTGGACGAACTGCACGTCGCGTACGCGCTGCTCCGTGACCGCGAGGCGCAGACGGACCATCAGCGCGAACTGTCGCGCGGCCCGGCCGATCCGCTCACCGGGTTGCAGCACATGATCGCCGCGTCGCTCGAAGACGGGCTGCTGCGGCGTTCGAGACGCGAGGCGATCCTGGCGGAAGGGCGGCGGCGCGGCCTGTCGGATTTCCACACGCACCTGCTGATCGCCCAGACGCAATTCGGCCGGGAGCGCGTGCTCGCGTTCGACGATCCGCGCGACGAGCCGCTGCGCGATTCGCAGCATCGCAGCTCGGCGCGATTCGCCGCGGCGCTCGTGCTGGGTTTCGCGCTGTTCCTCGCCTTCGTCCGCATGCTCGGCGTCTGACGCGCGACGGGCGTTCCCGTTTTTCACATGGACGAAATGCACCGAGCCGGTTCCCGGCCCTCCCCCAAAAAATCCGTGGGTCCGGGAGCAGTTCCCGAACCCACGTGGATTTCGATCGATTGAAGGCGGTCTGGCGGGCTACTCGTTAGTAGCCGCCGCGGCCGCCGCCATAGTCGCCGCGGTCGCGCCGGCCGCCACCGCCACCGCCACCGCCGTATCCGCCGCCGCCGCCACCACCACCACCGTAGCCGCCGCGGCCGCCGCCGCCGCCACCGTAGCCGCCCCGGCCGCCACCACCGCCGCCGCCGGCCCGCGGTTCGCGCGGGCGGGCCTCATTGACGGTGAGAGCCCGGCCGTTGATGGCCTTGCCGTTGAGGTTGTTGATCGCGGCCTGAGCCTCTTCCTCGGAACCCATCTCGACAAAGCCGTAGCCCTTGCTGCGGCCCGTCTCGCGGTCCATGACGACCTGCGCGCTGCGGACGCTCCCGTGGGCGGCGAACATTTCCTGAAGCTCGCCGTCGCTGACCGAGTAAGGAAGATTCCCGACATACAGCCTCGTACCCATTGCATCAGACTCCTGAACCTGACCTTGCAGAGCACCCTTTGGAACGGAACGGACCCGCAGTTTCACTTTCCCGGGTCAACGCGAAAGGGGCCGGCCGACCGGCCCATGTGGTAGGAGGGCGAGAGAGGCAGAGAGACGGGAATGAAACGCCAAGCCGTCGCGCATGCTGCATCGCATCGTCAAACCACCAACGGAAGCGTACTATACCATCGGCCTTTCGTCCGATACAACACATTTTTGAGCGGAATTCGCGACGATTTTGCCGGGGAGTGGCGAAATTCGTGTCAGGCCGCGAACTCCTGCGGTTCCTTGAGACAGGAACGACCGGATGGCAGTCGCGGGCGGAGCGATGGCGGACCGATTTGAGGCAACGCTATCGCCGGCGCGCGCAGAATCCGCGGTGGAGACCGCCTTTGAGGCGTTCGTCGCAGGTCAGCTTGACCGTGTCAGGCGTCTGGCAGGGCGGCTTCTGGGTTGGCGGGGCGATGTTGAGGATGTGGTTCAGGACGTTTTCCTGTCGGTCTTTGAGCGGCGAACGGGGCTCGCGGAGATCCGAGACCGTGAACGGTGGCTCACGACGCTCACCCTGAATGCGTGTCGCCGGCGGCATCGGCGAAACGCCCTCTGGCAGGCTTGTGTCGGGTGGCTCGGACGGCGGATCGAGGAGAGCACGGTTCACCCAACCGGGCTGGAGTCCGACGAACGAAGCGAGCGGACCCGGCGCGCGGTCGCGAGCCTGCCCCAGTCGTACCGGGAGGTCATCGTGCTTCGATACCTCGAAGAACTCGAAATCAGCGAGATCGCGTCGCTGGCCGGGGTGAGCGTGGATGCCGTCGCGGCGCGGCTTTCCCGCGGGCGGGCGATGCTGCGGGCGGCGCTGCCGGAGTTTGCAGGCGGGGCCGATGCTGAATCGGATGGGAGCGTGGAGCGATGAACGAGACCCGGCTGCGTGCGTTGCTTCGCGACGCGGATCAGGCGGTCGAAAAGACTTCGCCCGCGGCGGCGGAAATCGCGGCCGCGGTGCGGGGGCGCTGCCGGCGACGGGCTGATCGACGCCGGGACGCCCTGGGCGTGCTGGCGGCCGCCGCGTTGGCAGTAACGCTTTCAATTCCGAATCGAGCGCCGATCGCGCCCGTTACCGCGAATGTCAGCACGGGCGACGTGGCGCTCCAACGGCTGGTCGTCCAGAGCGGCCGCGAGGCGGAGGTGGCCACGATGGTCGTCCGGGAACTGCGAGCGCGGCGTGAGGCAGATCAGCGGGCCCGCCTGGCGGCGACGAGCCCCCCGGCAGAGGCGGCGCGCGTCGAGGCGGACATTGCGGCGAATCTGCTGCTCGGGCAGGCCCGCGTTTTCGCGGAACGCCCCGAGCTACGATCGGCGGCCGGGTGGCGGTGTGAATTGATCCTCGCCGCGTTTCCGGATTCGGCGGCGGCGAAGGAAGCGCGGCGGCTGCTGGATTCGAGCGGCCGATCGCAGCGCGGCGAATCGCCGATCGTGCGGCGCGGGGGCCGGACGACTCAGACGGACATTCTTCGTGGAGCAACGCTATGAACAGTCAGACGTGTCTTCGAGCGATCCTGATCGGCGCGGCCCTGCTGGCATCGGCGGCGACGGCGGCCGGGCAGGAGGCCGCCCCGGAACGCGTGGTCTCGGTCCTGATGCGCGTTTCGCGCGGCGATGGCGACATGCCGATGAGCGGGGACTGGTTTCAGCGGATTCTTGCGAGCGAGGGCGTGCTGGGTCTGGCGAGCCGGCACGTCCTGAAACGCGACCCCGAGCCCGGCGAGATTCAACTCCACTTCATCGAGGCGCCGGAGCCGGGAGCGAAGGGAGAGGGCTCGCGGAATCCGAATCAGATTTTCGGGACGGTGACGTTGATCTCCCGAAGCGAGAAGGTCAGCGTCGCGCAGCTCCGGGACATTGCGAAGCACCTGGGTACGCAACTCCAGGTCGTGGTCGAACGACTGACGGGCAGCGAGCGTGAACGGATGACGAAAGAGATCGACCGCTTTGCCAAGCGACGCGAAATGGCGCTCCAGGAGATCGAATCGCGGGAGGCGGAGCGGCGAGAGTTGCTTCGCGGCGCCGGAGCGGAGTTCTCGACCCGCGGCGACGCCGTCCGGCGGCTCGCCGAGGAACTGCAATCGCAGAAGGACGCGCTGGATCTGCAATTGACGGGGCAGCAGGCTCGCACGGAGGCGCTGACGCGACGGATCGCGGAGCTCGCCGCCGCGATAAAGCAGGCTGCGGACAACGATGTCGTCGCGGCGGAGCTGACGCGGGTGCTGGAAGGCCGCGAGGCTGAATTGGCGATGGAGCAGAAGCGCGTCGAGGCGGGGCAGTCATCGCGAGAGATGCTCATGGAACGAATGTCGCAGGTCGCGCTGGCGCGGGTGGAGGTGCTTCGTGCCCGGAGCGCGGCCGGGGCCGGGCTCCAGGAGCAACTTGCCCGAATGAACGGGGATCTGGTGACCCTCTCCGTCGAGGCGGCCGAGGCGGAGGCTCGGCGCGCGTACGTCGAACGCCAACTGTCGCAATTTCGCGCGTACTCTAAGTTCAGGCCAACAGACAACGAACCTTCAAGCCGCATCGACCTTGCGGATCGAGCGGACCGGTTGTCCGAAGAGCTGGTCCGGCTGCGGGAGGAACTGAAGAACGCGGAACGGGGATTACAGATGGCGCATGAGTCGATAGACCGATTCAATGGCCCAAGCGTCGAGCTGATCGGGCTCGATGCTCCGGCTACCGCTCGCTGATCAGCAGCACGATCAGGATAACAACGGAAGACGCGGCCGGGGCGAGTCCCGCTCCGGCCGCGAGCCATTGACGGCCGGCGATGAGCGCGACCACGGCGGCGGCGAGTCCGGCCAGTCCGATGAGGCCGACGGCAAGCATGAGCCAGTTGATCTGTGAAAGCTGCTGCGGCGTGCTGTTCGGCGCGGAGGCGAGCAGCAGCGTCAGCATAAGGAGTGTTGCGAGCGCGCCGACCAGACTCGAAGCCACCGCCAGAACCGAGGACATGAAACTGTTCCTATTCCCAGATGACGTCGGGCCGATCCAGTCCGACCCGATCTATGGCGACGATGCACCAACCGCCTCCACTCAGTGAAACAGGAATTCACGCGCCGGGCCTTGGGGCTAGATCAACTGGATGAGGGGGCGGTTTCAGGCGGGCAGGGCCTGGAGAAAACGGCGGATGAGGATGTTCTGGCGGGTGTGGTAGCCGAAGCAGGCGAGCGGGTACGCGAGGCGGCCGAAGCGGCGGACGCTTCGACAGAAGAGGCGTTCCCACGCGCTGGAGGCGTCCGCGACGCGGCGCTCCATGCTCTTCGAGAGGACAAGCCAGACGTCTTCCCGGAATTTCTCGGGCGTGCCGAAGGCGCCCTTCGGCTCGGCCACGCCGGCGCGGATGCTGCGGATGAGTTCGTCCGCAGTGCGCCCGGCGGAAAGCGTATAGGTCGTGCCGACGCGGTGCGTGTGCGAGTCGCTGCCGCCCACGAGCGTCTTGCCATGGCCCTGAACGGCGCACCACGCGAAGGCGTTGTGGGCGTAGCTGCGCGTGCCGTTGATGCCTTCGAAGACGTCGAAATGCTCGAGCATCTTCTCGATCTGCCACGTCTTGAGAACGCGGTGCTGCTCGGTCCAGGTCATGTGGTTCAGAACGTAGAGCTTGTCGAACCGCCGCACGCAGTCGACGAAGTCGTACAGGTTCCCCCGGACGCGCTGGAGTTCACGGTGCTGGGCTTCGTCGATGTCGTAGACATTGACGTGGATGACCGTTCCATCCTCCGGAAAGCGGACGGAGACTTCTTCACCCACGATAAAGTCCGGCAGCGGCCCCCGGCGGTCGAGCAGCGCCAGGCAGCCGTCGATCGTGTCATGGTCGGTGATCGTGACGAAGTCCATGCCGCGCTTCCGGGCGAGGTCGTAGATCTCCCACGGCTCCAGGAGCGGGTGATAGACGATTCCCGGGAGGTACTTGATCGTCTCGTCCGAGAACGTCGAGTGGCAGTGCAGGTCGATCCGCGTAGTAGCCAGGCGTCGCCACTCCCCGGTGCGCGACTGCGGCCGAGTCTCGCGGGCGATTTCCAGCGCTGGTTCGAGCAGGCGTGTCATCCGGTCACCCCATTTCACGCCATTCTCGGCACGGATTGTGTCCGCGGCGTTGGGCGAGCGCAAAATATCGGTTGCAGATGACACAATTCACAGTCCAGGCGAAGCCCCCCGCGCCGGGGGTATTCTCCGCAGACCCCTGATTATCCCCCGAACCCCCCAAAAAGCCAAGGCCGGCCGAAAACCCGCGTTCGCTCGGGACCGACTTCAGGGCCGCCGCCGTGGGTTTTCCGGGACGAGTGGAAATCCCCATTTCTCGGCGCGGCCGGGACGCATATAGTTCGGTGGCCGAGTTGCGCGCTCGGTCGACAGCGCAATTATCGGACCGGAGGGAAGAAATGACCAGTCGATTTTCCACGCGACGTGCCGGCGTTCTTGCGGCCGGCTTCGCGCTGGCGTTGCCGGTGCTTGGCGGCGGTTCATCGGAGAACGCCCTACTGCTGATTGACCCGACCAACCCCGACTCGCTCTACGTCGGCAACTACTACCGCGCGGCGCGCGGGATCCCCGACTCGAATGTGCTCTACATGATTCCCGGCGCGACGAATTTCGCCCAGTTCGCGGCCGTGAACGCACTCGCGGTTCGCGGCACGATCGAGAACCTGCGGATCGAGGATCACGTGGATTACGTCATCGCGGCCGCCCCGCCGACGTTCTACGTGCCGGCCCCGGGGCTGGTGACGGACAGTTGCTCGCCCGTGACGCGGTTTTCGATCAGCGGCGTCTACACGATGGCGTTCATCGCCAACGAGGTGGCCGCGGGCGGCCTGGGATCGACCAACCCGAACCGCTATTACTCGACCTCGACGACGCCGACGGCCTTTGACAGCTCGTTTACGTGGCTCGGAGGCGCGGTCGGGACAGGCACCGGCGCGCGGCGGTATTTCATCGGGGCCGCACTGGGCTACACCGGCCCGCGCGGCAACACGCTCGAAGAGATCTTCGACATGATCGATCGGAGCGTCGCGGTCGACGGGACGCGGCCGGCCGGGACGTTCTATTACATGCACACGTCCGACCCCAATCGCTCCGGCCCGCGGGACGGCCAGTTTCCGGGGGCGGTCAGTGCGATCCAGTCGCTGGGCGGCCAGGCGGAGATCATCAACGCGTTTCTGCCGAACAACCGCCAGGACTGCCTGGGGATCATGACCGGCGCGGCGTATCCGGACATCTTCGGGGCGAATATCGGAATCGTGCCCGGGGCGTTCTGCGATCACCTCACGAGCTTCGCGGCGACCTTCGACGCCGCAGACCAGACGAAGGTCTCGGCCTGGATCACGCAGGGAGCGAGCGGGTCGTGGGGGACGGTTGAGGAGCCCTGCAATTATCCGCAGAAATTCCCGCATCCCCGGATGCACGTCTACTACTTCCAGGGTCTGTCGCTGGGAGAGGCGACGTTCCGCAGCGTGGCCGCGACGCCGTTCCAGGGTCTTCTGTATGGCGATCCGCTGACTCGCCCTTTCGCCCATCTGCCCAGCGTGACGGTTCCCGATGCCCCGAGCGGCGCGGTGAGCGGAACGGTGACGATCCACCCGCAGGCGACGACGACGCATCCGACGGGGACGATCGCGAGCCTGGACCTGCTGATCGACGGTTCGCTCGTGGCGACGATCGCGCCCGGCGGCGCGTTTACGATCAACACGGCGGCGCTGACGGACGGGTATCACGATCTGCGGGTTCTGGCCTATGACAACACGCCCGCGAAATCGGTCGGGCGGTGGCGCGGGTCGATCGTCGTCGATAACGACGGCAAGGCTACGAGCGCAGCGCCTTCCGTGACGAGCGGCGACCTGGGGACCCTGTTCGAATTCTCGCTTTCGTCGACGGACCCGGCGGCCGTGGAAACGCGGCTCGTGCAGGGGAGCCGGGTGCTGGCGGCGGTCCCGGGGGCGTCCGGCGTGGCGTCGGTCTTCGGGCAGACGCTCGGGGCGGGTCCGGTTTCGGTGCAGGCGGAGTCGATCGACATTCGCGGCAACGCCGTCCGCAGTGCGCCGGTCGAATTGCAGGTCGCGAGCAGCGGCGGAGCGGGTTCGCAGCCGCCGGTCGCGTTCAGCTACACCAAGCGCGTGCGGCGGAATTCAAACTGCCTGGTGGAGCTGCCGGCCACATTCGGCGGGGCGCTTTCCGGGCTCAGCTACGTCGTGCAGTCGACGCCGGCGCAGGCGACGGTTCCCGCGGGGCAGAGTGGGCCGCACCGGATGATCTCGGCGCCCAGCGGCGTTTCGGGCAGCGACACGATGACGTTTCGCGTCGACAGCCCGGCCGGTTCGTCGGCGACGGCGACGGTAACGATCGTCTACACGCCCTGCCTGGGCGATGTAAACAATGACGGCCTGATCAGTATCAGCGATCTCAGTCTGTTGCTTTCGAATTTCGGCCTGAACGTCCCGCGGGCGTACGAACGCGGCGATCTGGACGGCGACCGGTTCATCTCGATCATCGACCTGAGTCTGCTGCTTTCGGAGTTCGGGACGGCGTGCGAATGAGGGCCGCGGGATCCGCGGCCGGCGGCGCGTGAGCGCCGGACCTGTGCGGTGCAACTTCGACCGGCTCACCAGACTTCGAGTTCGCCTACCACCTCCTCGGCGAGGTCCTTCATCGTGAAGAGGCCGACGCAATGGCCCTGCGCATCCACGGCGATGCCCATGACCCGGCGGGCGCTCTGGAGCCGCACGAGCGCCGTCGGGACGGGCTCCGTCTCGCGGATCGCGATTGCCGGCTGGAAGTACTGCGAGATCGGCTGGGGCGACGGATCGGATAGGACGTCAAAGACGTTGACGATCCCGATGATCCGGCGCGGATCGCCGGCGGCGTGAACGGGCATCCGCGAAAAGTGCGCCATCCGGGCGATGCGCAGGAAGTCGTCGCGGGAGATGTCGGCGGAGATGATCGCGGCCCGGGCGCGCGGGATCATCACATCGGCGACGCGCACCTGCGCGATATTCATCACGCGATCGATGATGTCGCGCTGAAAAACGGACAGACCGCCCCGGGCGGCCCCTTCGTGGATCAGGCGGCGGACCGCGATGCGCGGCAGAAGCGCGTCGTCGGCGCGGCCGGCGTTTCCGGTGATCCAGCGCACGATCAGGCGCGTCGCGCCGCGGAGCAGCGGGATCGCTCCGATTCGGGTGCCGATTCGCACGGCCAGGTAGATCGGCAGGGAAAGCGTGTACATCCAGCGGTCCGCCTCGCGCTGAAACCAGTCCTTGGGGATGATGCCGCCGAAGATCAGCACGAGCGGCGTCATGATCAGCGTGGTGAGCAGTTCGCCCGGGAGTTCGAGGCCGGGCTGCGTAAGCAGCAGCGTCACGGCGGTCGTGCAGGCGAAGTCCGCGAGCGTGTTGCCAAGGAGGATCGCGATGACCAGGTCCTCGGGTTTCTGCATCACCGCGGCGAGCCGCCGCGCGGCCGCGTCGCCGCGCGACTCGCGGACGCGCAGCT
This sequence comes from Planctomycetota bacterium, assembly GCA_045863555.1. Lineage (GTDB taxonomy): Bacteria > Planctomycetota > Phycisphaerae > UBA1845 > Fen-1342 > JACRLV01. The sequence continues at coordinate 69,004 of BTUU01000021.1, forward strand.
TCACCCGGTTGAGCACATACACGCCGGTTTCCGACGCCGAGATGACGCACGACGCGCCGAGCGCGGCGACGGCCAGGCAGAGCAGCAGGGCGGTCGTCATGGGCTGGCCTCCGCCGATTCCGCGTCGAGCAGCCGGAGGTGCAGGCGGTTCACGCGGCGCTTGTCGAGGCTCATGACCGCGAGTTCGACATTGCCGATGCGCACGGTATCCCCCACGCGCGGCGGACGCCCCAGCCGCGCCGCGACAAGCCCGCCGACCGTCGCGATCCGGGCGAGCCGCGGCTGGCCGAACGTCTCCGCCCAGTAGTGCGTGCTCAGCCGGCCGCTGACGTCGTAGTCGTGCGGCGAGATCTGGACGACCTCGGGGGCGTCCGGGGTATCGCGAATGTCGTTGATGTCGCCGACGATCGCCTCGAGCACGTCCTCGAGCGCGACGACGCCGGCCATGCCGCCGTATTCGTCGACCGCGACCGCGATCTGCGTGCGCGTGGCGCGGAAATGGGCGAGGAGCTGTTCGCAGGAAGCCGTCTCGGGGACGAAGCGCACGGGCATGACGATGTCGCGGAGGCGTTTGACGCTGCCGAGGAAGAGAATCTTGGCGTAGACCAGGCCGACGATGTTGTCGATGGAGCCGTCGTAGACCGGGACGCGCTTTCGGCGGGTCTGCCGCATCAGCTCCCGGAGTCGGTCGGGCGAGCCGTTCACGTCGAAGGCGGTCACCTCGACCCGCGGCACCATGACGTCGCGGACGCGGAGCGAGTTCAGGTCGAGGACGGAGCGGAGGAACTCGTTTTCGGTCTGATCGATGACGCCGCCGCGGCGGCTCATTTCGAGCAGCGTCTTGACTTCTTCGGTCGAGAGAGCGTGGGCCCGGCGATGCGCGGCGGGGCCGAAGAGCACGCGCGTGAGCGGGGTGACGAGCACGCGGTCGAGGATCCGGACCACCGGCCCCAGCGCCAGGCTGACGGAGTGGACGAAGAACCCCACGGGCCCCACGAGGCTGCCCGCGAACCGCGTGCCGATCACCTTCGGGAAGACCTCGCCGACGAACATCACGCCGACGATCGGAAAGAGCGCGCCGCCGACCGCGCCGGCCGCGCCGAAGAGCCCGCTCAACTGGGCGGAGAATGTCACGGCGGTCGAGAAGATGAGGACGTTGACCGCGGTATTGCCCAGCAAAATCACCATAAGCGTTTCGCGCGGCCTGTCCATCAGACCGGCGGCGAGCTTGCGAAGCGGCGTGCCGCCGACGCGGTCGTGCTGACGCTGGGCGGGCGAAAGTGAGAACAGCACGGTCTCGCTGCCGGAGAACGCGGCGGAGAGCCCGAGCAGCACGAGCTGGAGCAGCAGCGTGAACCCGAAGGCGGTCCACGACGGGGCCGGGGCCGGGGCGGCCTGCGAAGCCGCGCCCGAGTACGCCAGGATCATGATTCCGAGCAACGTGTGCCGCATGTCTCGTCGTCCGGAGAGCGGCGCGGAAACGCGGCTGCGCGGACGGACGGGATTGTAGCGAATGAGTATGATCGGTGGGCTGGCCCGCCCGGCGGTCGCGCGGGCGGCGGCTTTTTGGGGGTGCGCGTGCGAATCGAACGCCTGGGCAGCGACATCCGCATCCGATCCGGCGGACCGATCGATGTGTGCATCCGGCCGCCCGGCTCCAAGAGCCTGACGAACCGCCATCTGCTGATGGCCGCGCTGGCGGATGGCGAATCGACGCTCGTGGGCGCATCCGGCGGAGACGACGCATTTCGGATGATCGACGGTCTGCGCCGCCTCGGGTTCGCCGTCGAAGTCACCGAAGACATGAGCCTGATTCGCGTCTCCGGTTGCGCCGGCCAGTTGCCTGCGGACGAGGCGGCGATCGACGCGGGGCCGGCGGGGACGGCGATGCGCTTCCTCACGGCGCTCTGCACACTCGGGCGCGGCGCGTTTCGAATCGACGGCAGCGCGCGAATGCGGAAGCGCCCGATCGGCCCGCTGGTGGACGGCCTGACGGCATTGGGGGCCGCCATCGGGTATGACGATATTCCCGGCTATCCCCCACTGACGATCATGGCCCGCGGCCTCGACGGCGGAACGGCCGATTTCCGAGATCCGCCGTCGAGCCAGTTTCTCAGTGCCCTGCTCATGGTCGCGCCCTACGCGCGCGAGGACGTGTTCCTGCGAATCGACGGGGCGATCCCGAGCCGGCCGTACCTGGATCTGACGCTCGATGCGATGGCGACGCGCGGCGTCGATGTGCTCACGGTCGACGGGAGCCGGTTCGTCGTGGCCGCGGGGCAGCGTTACGCGGGCGGTGAGGTGGAGATCGAGCCCGACGCCAGCGCGGCGACCTACTGGTGGGCGGCGGCGGCAGTCACCGGCGGGCGCGCGGTTGTCGAGGGCGTCAGGCGGGGGAGCCACCAGGGCGATGCTCGATTCGTGGACGTGCTCGCGGCGATGGGCTGCGCGATCGAAGACGATGATCGCGGTCTGGCCGTGCTGGGGCCGGCGAACGGCCGGCTGCGCGGCGTCACGCTCGACCTGAACGAGATGCCCGACACGGTGCAGACGCTCGCCGCAGTCGCGCTCTTCGCCGAGGGACCGACGACGATCTCAAACGTCGCGAACCTCCGGATCAAGGAGACGGATCGACTGGCGGCGCTGGAGGCGGAACTGACGAAATTCGGCGCGGAAGTGGAACTGCGGCCGGACGGTCTGACGATTCACCCGCCGCGGCACGTCACGCCCGCGACGGTCGAGACGTATGACGATCACAGAATGGCGCTCAGCTTTGCGGTGGTCGGCCTGCGGATCGACGGCGTGATCCTCCGCGAGGCGGGCTGCGTGGCGAAGAGCTACCCGACGTTTTTTGATGAACTGGAGCGCGTGTGACGCGATCGCCCGCGCGGAAATGTGGAGGATTCCGAACGTGAAAACGCCCCTGATGGTACTTGCGGGATTGGTGATCAGCGCCGCCGGATTCCTGGCGGTCTCGCTGCGGGTCGAAGCACAGGACTCTCGCCCCGCGGGCGCGGGGCCCGCCACGCGCCCGGCCGCCCAGGCCTCGACGCGACCCGGCGAGGCGCACGCGCGGCTGGCCCGGCGCGTCGGTAAGTACGAGACGTCGATCGTCTACAAGCCCAAGGCGCCGACGGGCGACATAACCACCAGCGGCGAGGCCGAGTTGCGGATGTCGCTCGACGGGCGGTTTCTGATCGACGAGAACTCGGGCGTGCTGCTCGGCCGGAATTTCACGGGCCTGCGGATGACCGGATACAACAACGCGACCGGCAAGTACGAGGCGGCGTGGGCGGATACGAATTCGACCGGCCTCGTGCGGCTGCTCGGTGAGTCCGAGGATGGCGGAAAGACCGTCGTGTATGCGGCGAAACTCGAAACCGAGAGCGGGACGTTCGAATTCACGGCGACCGATCATCAGGTGGACGACAATTCCTTCGTGATCACGATCAGCAGCGCGACCTCGACGCTGAGCATCACGTACAAGCGGCGCTCGTAGTCCGGAAGCGGCGTTCGGGCATTGCCGCGGCGCGCCCGATCCGCGTGAACCAATCGGGGGGAACTCGATGGATGGTCTCAGACTGACCGGCCGGGCGGCCGTCATCGTCGGCATCGCGGGGGCGATATTCTGCGCCGCCGTCGTCGCCCAGGAGCCCGATCGCTCCATCGAGGAAGAGGTCGCGGCCGACGTGCTCTCGCAGCGATGCGGCCGCGGCACGCTGGCCGATCTCGACTACCCGGCCGAGTACGTTCGCCGCTACGCCGACCGGATCATTCGGGCGTCGTTCGAACGGCGCTTTCGTGCCGTGATTCGCGACCCGGACGAGACGCCGGAGGTCGAGGGGCCGCCGGCGCCGCCGGGGATCCGTTCGTCGAGCCGGCCGGCGTCGCGGCCGGTGCTGCCGGATTTCGTCCGGTTTATTGAATCCGCGGTTCCACCCTCGACGAGAGCGCCAGAGAAGCCCGAAGAAACCGTGCTCGGATTTCGGGCGCGGCCCGACGCACTTTCCGGCGCCCCGGTCTTTGATGGCCATACGCCGCTGCGTCCGACGGAGTATCCGCGCGACGAGGCGTGGGACCGCGCCGCAGCCCACGTGGGTACCGCTCTCGCGAAGGAGGGTTTGCTGAAAACGCTCGTCGCGACGGTGGAGATCGTCGGATCCGACGAATTTCTCGGAAACCCCGCGCGATGGCCGAGTCCGGCCGTCGAACGGCTCGCGCGGATCGGCCTGCCGGTCGACCTGCTGCGACACTTCCGATCACCGAAGGACGATACGCCGCCGTCCGTGGTCGAGATTGCGCGGCGTCTCCAATCGACGCCGCGGGACACGCTCCTGGAGGACCTGGCGTCCTGGCGTTTCGCGTATTCGCCGACGATCGAGGGTTTCCGCGCGACGCGCGACGACGGCGGCGACGAGATCGGTTCCCTGCGGCTGCAAATGAGCCGCGGCGGGGATTGGATCGGGCCGGGTGACGGCGGAGCGATCGACATCGGGCGGCAGCTTTCCGCGGCGCTGCCGATGGCGCCGATGTTCGTCTCCGTTCAGCGACCCGACGTCGATGAATTCACGATCATGCTCGCCGACTGGGTGAAGGCGCCCCGCGGGCCGATCGTCGTCGCCGTGGAGCCGCTGGAAATCTCGCAATGGGCTCAGGACAACGCCCGCAACGGCGTCGTCGTCTCGGGTGCGAGAAAGGGCGACGTCGTCACGCTCGCGCCGCGCTACGCCAGTCGCGGAGAGATGGGAGCGCTGTTCGCGCACGGCGATACCTGCCTGCTCGACACGTTCGCAGCGGCCGGCCACGCCTGCGCCCAGTCGCCGCTGCTCTTCCAGGGCGGCGACATGCTCTTCATCCGCGACCCGGCGAAGAACGAGCATGTCCTGGTCATGGGCGAGGCGGAGGTGCATCGGAACCGGGGCCTGGGCCTGACGCGCGAACAGGTGCTCGCGGCGTACCAGGCGGAATTCGGCGCGGACCGCTGCGTGGTCCTGCCCACGCTTTCATTCCACATCGACTATGAAGTCAGCTTCCGCGCGGTAGACGGGAGGATGGTCGCCTTTGTCAACGATCCGCTCGCCGCGGCGCGGATCATCGCCCGTGCCAGCGTCGAACCGCTGATTCGACTCGAAGTGCTCGACGCGGCGACCGCCGCAGCCGCGCGCGAACATCTCGACGCGGGGCGCAATCTCGAATTCGTCAACCTCCTCGGCGGCGCGCTGATCGGCCGCGCGATCGGCGCGGGCGTCTACGCCGAGTCATTCGCCGAGAAATTCGCGTCCGGTGCGAGCGGGGAGTCGGGCGTGGCGAATTTTCAATCGATCCTGCTCGCCCTCGACATCCTGCTCAACCTGTCGCTGCCGGACGACCAGGTGCCCGCCGACCGGCCCGGGGGGTACATCCGGGCGTGGCGGCGCTACGTCGCCGATCTCGCGATGCTGCGAAAGGCGCTCGAAAACGAAGGCTGGAAGGTGGCGCCCGTTCCGAGCATCTCGAACGGCGAACGCAGCCTCAACTACCTGAACGGCATCCAGACGCCGAAGCGGTACTACATGCCCGCGATCGGCGGTTTACTCCGTCCCGTCGACGAAGCCGCTGCCGCCGCATTCAAGGCCGAACTCGGTTCGGCGGTGGAGGTCGTCCCGGTCTTCACCGGCGAGACGCAGCGCCGCCTCGGGGCGCTGCGCTGCGCGGTGAGCGTCTTGCCGGAGACGCCGCGAAAGAGCCGCCCGTAGCGAACGGCCGGGTCTCATCCGCCAGCGGCGACGCGCGCGGCCGTGCGTTCGATGCCCGCGTCGATGATCCGCAGGGTGGACACGCGTTCGTCCGCGACATCGAACCGAATCACCACCCGCGGAGCGCCCGTCGGGTGAAACGTGTGCTGTCCCTGGTGAAGCAGGTTGCGCGGCGTTCCGGTCTTGCCGCGCTGGATCGTCAGGCCGCCGTTGCGGGCCGGAGCAACGATGAGCCGATCGTTCCCGGCGGCGTCGAGTGAATAGTCGCCCGGGTACTTTTTGGCCCAGTCGGCGTCGAGTGCGACGGAAATCTGCCCGATATCGGCATCCCCGAGTGACGTCAGAAACTCGACCACGCCCGCCGATTTCGCCCCGCCCGCGCGTGCGTGCTGAAGCAGCGTGATGCCGTGCGGCCCGTGCAGGCGCTGGACGCCCGGGTTGGCCGCGACCAGGGCCTTGACGACGTCGAGCTGCCCCAGCATCGCGAATGTGAAGACATCCGGCCGCGCTCCGTGCTCGATCAGCAGCGCCGCGATCTCGCGGTTGCCCGTGTGAGATGCGGCGCCGAGCGCCGTCTCCCAGTCGCCGAAGCCCCAGTCCCACGTCGCCTTCGCAAGCGCGGAGCTCAGCCCGAGCAGTTCCCGCACGCGGTCGATCCTGCCGTGCGCGGCGCCGACGGTCTCTCGGACAAGGTCGGGGTCCTGCGCCGGATACGACGCCGACAGGGAATCGGCCGGGCGCGTCGCCACATGCTGGATCAGGAATGGATCGGCGGCGGCGACCGCGGTTACCCATCCGGCCGGCGCGGCGCACAACAGGCTGCGGCGTGTCCATTTCATGGCAAATCCCTTCGGTTGAAGTCCGGCCCTCGGATGTAGACGCTCCGGAGCGCGACGTCCGCCAGTTTCCGAGAAGAATTTACGCGCGCGGCCGCTCATCCCAGCGGATCAGCGCGTCCCGGAGCGTCGCCCGCTTGCCGTCCTCCGGGTCGAAACCGGCGGCCTGCATTTCGGCCAGCGCCCGTTCGAGCGGCCACCGGTCGCAGCCGATGCGAAACGCGGCGCAGAGGATTCCGGTTCGATGGAACCCCTGTTCGCAATGGACGAGCACGGGGTGATTCGCGGGATCGGCCATGATCGCCAGGAAGCGGTCGAAGACGCCCTCGGGAGGGAGAGATTTGTCCGAGAAGGGCATGTGTTCGAGGCGGATGCCGGTCTGCTCGCAGTAGCGACGCTCCTTGCGGAACCAGCGGCCGCGCAGGGGGTGCCGCGTGCCCCCGCGGGCGCAGACGATCGTTCGAAGCCCATGCTCCCGCCGGATCGTCTCGAGATCGCTCACGCGCGGCTGGCCGCAGCGGAAAAGGACTCCGGGAGACACGACGGCGAAATGGCGGAGACCGTCATAGCGGCTGCCGACCAGCCCCTGCATCCAGAGCCACCACTGCCACGGTTCTCGCAGGTTCGCCATTCCGTCTCCACACGCCGACCGGCGTCCAACTCCGGGTCGACGGGAAGGATATTCGATCGCCGGACGGGGAGGCGGTCTACGGCGCTGGAAACGCCGTCCGGTTGGAGTCAAGCGGAGCGGGACACGGGGCCGATCATCAGGGGGATACTCTGCCACGGCCGCGCCGTGGAGCGATGGAGTCCGTATGTCCGAAGTCCTTGATCAGAATGAGATTAACGCGCTCCTGGCGGCCGTCGGCGCCGAACAGCCGCTGGCCGGGGCTGAGCCCGTCGCCCCCGACCGCAAGCAGAAACTGCGCGAAATCGCGTTCGTTCGAAACGACGCGATTCCCTATGACTTCAAGCGGCCGGAGCGCGTGAGCAAAGAGCAGATCCGGGCGCTCTTCAGCGTGCACGAGGTCTTCGCCCGTAATTTCGGGGCGATGCTCTCCGGGTACCTTCGAACGATCATCGACGTCCGGGTCGTCGCGGTCGAGCAGTTCACCTACAGCGAGTTCATCCATTCCCTGCCGAATCCGACGTGCTTCATCACGCTGAAAGCGCCGCCGCTGGAAGGGCAGATGTGCATGGAGTTGAGCCCGCTCATCATCTACCCGATTCTTGACCGGCTGCTGGGCGGCGCAAGCGGTGACGATTTCGTTCCGCAGCGGCCGCTGACGTCGATCGAATGGCGGCTGGTGACGCGGATCGTCGAGCGCGGGCTCGACCACCTGGCCGAAGTCTGGCGCAATCTCGTCAACGCGCGGTTCGAGATCGTCGACACCGAGAGCAACCCCGAACTCGTTCACATCGTCGCCCCGAACGAGGTCGTCGTCTTCATCACCTTCGAAATCAAGGTCGGCAAGCACGCCGGCACGATGAGCTTCTGCATCCCCTACAACACGATCGAGTCGGTGCTCAGCCGCCTGACGTCGCAGTCGTGGTTCTACCGGCCCAAGCCGGCCAACGAGGAGCACCAGGCGCGGCTGGTGCGCAACCTGCATCGCGGCGCCGTCGACCTGACCGCGTGGCTCGGCCAGACGCGCATCCGCATGAGCGAGTTCCGCGCGCTGGAGCCGGGCGATCTCATCCCGCTCGAGAAGCGCGTCGGCCGCGAGCTGATTGTCCGGATCGGGGACCGCAACAAATTCGCGGGACGCCTGGGCCAGGTGCGCGGCCACAAGGCCATCCGGATCACGCGCACGGCGGAGCCCGACGAGCCGCTCTGATCCGCCGTCGGCCCTCGCGACGCCTGCCAAATTCACCTCGAATCTCGCTGTTCCTCACGCGGCTCGCCCCCCGCGCGTCCCTTTTGCATAATGTCGCTGCGATCGGAGAAACTCTCGCGCGAGGAGCCGCACATGTCCGCCTCATCCCGGCGTCGTCATCGGCGACATTTCAAGCGTCGCACGCAGCCCGGCGCCCCGCCCGGCGTGCTCGTCAGCGATCCCGGCGCGCCGCGGCCGCATGTCACCGCGATCGCGTTCGGCGCCGAGGGCTGCCAGGAGCAGGTGATCAGCGAGGTCGCCGAGTTGCGGCCGCTGCTCGAAAAGTGGCCGCTCACCTGGATCAACGTTGACGGCGTCGGGGACGCGGCGATGGTCCAGGAGATCGGCTCGCTGTTCGGGTTCCACCGCCTGGCGCTCGAAGACGTCGTGCACGTCCACCAGCGTGCGAAGGCTGAGCACTACGGCGATGTGCTCTTTGTCGTCGCGCAGATGCCGCTTGCCGGCCGGGTCTGGGAAACGGAGCAGATCAGCCTCTTCATCGGCCGGAATTTCGTCGTTTCGTTTCAGGAGCGCCCGGGCGGCGACTGCCTCGACATGGTCCGGGCCCGCATCCGCTCCGGGATGGGCCGCGTCAAGGCGGCGCTGCCCGGCCACCTGATGTATGCGCTGCTCGACGCGATCATCGACAACTACTTCCCGCTGGTCGAGGAATGCGGCGAGCGGCTCGACACGCTCGAGGAGCGCGCGCTCGGCCGGCCGGACCCGGGCGTGATGGAGCAGATTCTCGACGTCAAGCGCGACCTGCGGCTGGTGCGCCGCGCGATCTGGCCGCTGCGCGACGCCCTCAACACGCTCCTGCGCGAGGAGAGTCCGCTCATCGGTGTGGAGACGCGCGTGTATCTGCGCGACTGCCACGACCACACGATCCAGATTCTGGACCTGCTGGAGAGCTACCGCGAGCTGGCGGCGGGGCTCACCGATCTCTACCTGTCGAACCTGAGCAACAGCACGAATGAGATCATGAAGGTGCTCACGATCATCTCCACGATCTTCATTCCGCTCACGTTCATCGTCGGCGTGTACGGCATGAATTTCGACCGCACCGCGTCTCCCTGGAACATGCCCGAACTCGGCTGGGCGATCGGGTACCCGCTCGTGTGCGTCGTGATGCTGTGCATCGCCGCGGGGCAACTGCTGTTCTTCCGTCGGCGGGGGTGGATCGGCCGGCGTTTCCTGCACCCGCCGCCCGAGTGACGCGGCAGCGGGTTCCCGCGAGTCGCATGCGGCGTGCAAACGTCGTAGAATCCCGCCACGAAACTGCGAGGTTTGCACATGAACGACGCCGCTGCACTCCTGGACCAGGCCCGAGCACTCGGCCGCTCCATCGCCGCACACCCCCGGGTCAAGGCGTTTCTCGACGCCCGCGACCAGATCGGCCGCGATCCGGCCGCGCAGAAGATGCTGGTCGATTACCAGCAGGCGGTCGAGAAGATTCACCAGCTCGAAGCGGAGAACAAGCCGATCGAGGTCGGGGACAAGCACCGGGTCCGCGACCTGGAGGCTCAGATGTCCGGAAATGAGGCGATCAAGGCGCTCATGCGGTCGCAGGCTGACTACGTCGAGCTGATGACGCAGGTCAATCGCGCCATGGAAGAATCGCTCGGCGGAACGCACGCCTGACGATTCGCGGGAGATCGACTTCGTGACGGATTCGCCCACGCCCGCCCCATACGATCCGCTCCCCCCGCACGATCTCCGCCAACCGCCGCCGATCTCCGGCTGGGCGATCGCCTGGCTGGCGGCGATGGTCGGCTGGCTTTCGCTGATCGCGTTCACGGGGCTTTACGGCGGAGCGGATTTCGAACCGACCGATGCGTGGGTCGCGCAGACCGCGCGCGAGATGAGCGAATCGAAGGACTGGACGGGGTACGTGGTTCCCCACTTCAGCGGGGAGCTGCGGCTTCAGAAGTCGCCCGGGGCCTACTGGGCGGCGTGCCTCGTCGCGTGGATTCGCGGAACGCCGATCGACGAGGCGGCCGTCCGGATTCCCAACGGCTTTGCGGCCCTGCTGACGGTCGTGTCGGTGTTCTGGCTGGCGCGGCGGATCGCAGGCGACCGCGCGGCCGTCTTTGCGGGCTTTGCGGCGGCGGCCAGCGGCGTCCTGCTCTACTGGACGCACCGGGGCGCGAGCGACCTGGGCACGGCGAGCCTGATGGCCGCGTCGCTGGCGTGCCTCTGGATCGCGCTGGAGTCCGAGCCGCGCGGCTGGCGACAGACGCTCATCCTGCTCGCGGGATATCTCTTCGCGGGCCTGTCGATGCTCTACAAGATGCCGATGCCGCTCGCGTGCGTCGGCATTCCGGTATTGGCGTATCTGCTGATCGGCCGGCGCTGGAGCGTGCTGAAGGACTGGCGGCATCTCGCGGGCCTGGTCTTGTTTCTCGTCCCATGGCTGCCCTGGCTGATCGCGTTCAACACGCTCGAATCGGGGGCCGCGGCGGCCGGCGGCGGAGTCGATCTCTGGACGACGCTTCAGAAGTGGCGTGCGGAGTACTGGGATCGCATCACGGGCGCGCTGCCGAGCGTCGAGGACCAGGCGGGCGACTGGCAGATGTACTTCCTCTACATCGGCGTCGCGTTCGTCTTCGCGGTGCCGTTCAGCCTGTCGATCCCCGGGGCCCTGGTTCGCGGGTTTCGGCGAAGCGGGGAGGTCGACCGGCGCGGCCAGCTCTTCGTTACTCTCTGGTTTCTGTCGCTCTTCGCGTTCTTCACGGCCGCGGCCGGGAAGGAAACGCGCTACCTGCTGCCGGTGATGCCGCCGCTGTTTGTGCTGCTGGGGATCGAACTGGCGGCGTTTTTTGATCCGAAGGGGTGGCGAAATCCGCGGCTGGAGCGGATCGGGGCGATCGCGGCGACGGTGCTCACCCTCGTCGGGGCGGTCGCGGGCTTTTTCGTGGTGCGACGCTTCATCGGCAGGCACGCAGAGGCGATGAGCTTTGCGTGGGATCAGTTGGCGCTCCCGCTGGTGGTTACGCTCGCGATCTTCTCGGCCGGAATCGTTGCGTCGGCCTGGCTCTATGCGGGGGGGCGGCGTTCGGCGTCGTTCGGAGCATTGGTGGCGATGATGTGGGCCGGGTGGCTCTGGGTTCGGCCGGCGCTGATGCCCATCATCGGTGCGAGTCCGGCGTTCACGGACTTCGGCCACCAGCTCCGCGACCGGGTGCCGGTCGAGATGCGCGGCTCAATCTTCCAGGTCGCGCAGCAGGATCCGCGAATCACCTGGCACAGCGATGTTCGCTTCCCGCGCATCGTCGACCAGATCGAACTGCTCAAAAAGCAGGGCGGCGCGCGGACGCGGGCGGCGGAGGAGCGAATCGTCGCGGAGGCGATGATCGAGCGGCTGCGCGGCGATGCGCCGGTGCTGCTCGTCTGCGATCCGCTGAGCTTTGTCCGCTTTCATTCAGCCGAGGCCGCGGACGCGATGCGGGCGGAGCGTGTCTACCGTCCGAAGACCTATCTCTGGCTCGTCGCCCGCACGGGGCGGCTCGATCATCGATTCGTGCTCTTCTCGAACAAGCCCCCGCCGTGGCCGGAGCCGGCGCTTCCGTTCCCGGCTGAATCGCTCACGAAGAACGGGTTCTCCATGGAGGCGGTTTCGCCGGAAGGCCCCGGCGCGTCGATGCCGGCGCCATCGTCCGCTTCCGCGCCCGCGTCCCAGGCCGCCGGTGGCCGGCCGTGAGTCGGCGCACGAAACCGCCGGCCGCGCGACTGGAGCGCTGGAAGCTGGCGTGGCGCGAAGCGGGGGGCGGGCTGAAGGCCCTGCGAGCCATCGGTGAATACGTCGCGATCCGGCTCTGGGCGGCCCTCATCAGCCTCTTTCCCGTTGAAGTGAATCTGCGCTCGGCACGGTTCATGGGAACGATGTGGTGGTGGCTGCATCGGAATTCGCGCACGCGCTCGATGGAGCACCTGCGCTTCGGCTTCCCGGATCTCGACGACGCCCGGCGGGAGAAGATCGCCCGCGAATCGCTCAAGCACTGGGCGCAGGTCTATCTCGTCGAATCCATTCTGACGCCGCGGCTCGTGAATGAGTGGACATGGTCGCGATACGTAACACTGGACGACTCGGTGCAGCCGGCGCTGCGGCGGCTGATCCTCGGCGAGCCGGTGATCATGGTCACGCCGCACTTCGGCAACTTCGAGCTGATGGGGTTTCTCATCGCCAAGCTCGGCTTTCCGCTCAGCGCGGTGATGCGCCCGCTCGACAACGCGCTGCTCACCAGCTACGTGGAGCGTTCGCGCGAGGCGGGCGGACTGACGCTGCTCTACAAGAAGGGGGCGGTGGAGTCGGCCGCGCCGCTGCTGGAGTCGGGCGGCGTGCTCTGCTTCATCGCCGACCAGGACGCGGGCTCCCGGGGGATTTTCGTCGATTTCTTCAACCGCCCGGCCTCGTGGTACAAGTCGATCGGCCTGCTGGCGATGCACAGCCGCGTGCCGGTGATCGTCGGGCACATGGCGCGGGCGCGCCAGGGCTTCCACTACCGGATGCACGTGGATCGGGTGATTCGCCCGGAAGAGTGGGACGCGCAGGATGATCCGCTGCGGTGGATCACGACGGCGTTCGCGAACGACTTTGAGCGGGCGATCCGCCGGCACCCCGAGCAGTATCTCTGGGCCCACCGGCGCTGGAAATCGGAGCCGGGGCAGCGGCGAACGGGAAAGAAGAGAGAGACGCCGGCGCAATCCTAGTGTCCGCCTCGCCGGGTGACTCTCGTTCCCATCGACGGCAGGCCGTTCCCAACCTACGCGTCGGCGACCGCCTTCAGGTGGGGCAGATCGAGGATCGCGAAGCGCGTCTGGACGCTGGCGATGCGTTCACCCCGCTGCTCGATGTTGTGCTCATAGATCGGCCCCAGTCGCCCTGACGCCTGTGCGAGGTACTCCACACCCAGCGGGTTCAGGCCCATCACGCGCGTCGCCGTCGCGTCCACCGCGGCCAGGTTACGGCCCAGGATCAGGCAGCCCACCGGCTTGGCCGTGCCCATGATCGGCCCGTCACCCTCCATGCCGATGACGCCGTCGACGATCGCCAGGTGCGGCCGCACGGTCGCGTTGATGTCGAGGATCGACTGCGGAATGCCGTGCCAGTGCAGCACGTTCTTGGGCCAGCCGTAGACGATGCCCGGCATGACGCCGAAGAAGTTCTTCATGCTGCACGTCACGCCCGCCCAGTGATGCGTCTTCAGCTTCGGAAGTGAAACGACGAAGTCGGCTGCGAGCACGGTTTTCGGCAAGAGGAGCTGTTCGAGCGTCGTCCAGCCGCCGGCGTTCCCCACGCTGCCAACGTCGTCGTGATTCAGGTCTACAAAATCGAGCCGGGCTTCGCGCAGCATCCGCTCGGTCCCCGACTCATCCAGGACGAGGACGCTGTCCCGCCGATGGCCCTGCCCCTCGGCGACGACGACCGACGCCGCGTCGCGCCGTCGAAACGCCTCGGCGGCCGCCGCGACGACCGCCGGATGCGTATTGATGTGCGAGTGGCCCAGCGCGGTCTCGACGAGATTCGGCTTGAGCAGGACGCGCTTGCCTTTGACGCCGCCGCGCGTGACGCCGAGCGCATCGAGTCCCGACCCGATCGCCGCGACGAGTGATTGGTCGTACGCAGGCGCCCGCGCGATAAACACTTCGGCCCTCCGGCCGCCCTCATTGCGCCGATACGCCCGCGCGGCCATCATCGCGCCGCCGCCCAGCGCGATCGAGCCGCCCAAGGCGAGCAGATGCCGGCGGGTCATCCGGGGGTCAGGTTGCCGGTTCATGCCGCCTCTCCCCATCGGCCGATCCACGGCGGGCTGGCGGCGATCAGCAGCAGTGCGTCATGTTGCGGATTGGCCGGCCGCTCCGCCAGGCGGTCGATCGCCTCGGAGAGCCATTCGGCGGCGGCGGCGGGGCGGGCGTCCCACGCCGCGAGGCCGATCAGGCCCCAGCCCAGCGCGAGCGGCGAGCGGATTCGCGGAAGTTCTGCGCCAAGAAATTCGATTCCCCGTTCGACGGCCGCGAGTCTCGGACCGCCGGCCAGCGCGGCCAATGCCACGCCCGTCGTTTCCGGAAACGGCCGCAATGTGTTCGCGAGAACCTGCGTGTTGCCGTAGTTCCATCCGCCCGAAGGGATCGCCCGGTCGACGATGAGCCGCTGCGCTTCGTCGAAGCGCGGTTGCGCCGCATGTCCGGCCGCCCGCAACGCGAGCATCGCATACGCCGTCGGCTCGACCCAGGAGTGCGTCCCGTCCACCCACGCCCAGCCGACGAGCGACGCGTCGTGCTGATGCTCGGCCGTGCGGACTGAGCTGGTTTTCGCCGTGCACGCGAGCATCCATCGAACGGCCCGCGTGACCGAGTCGCGGAAGCGTCCGGCGTCTGCGCGGAGCCACGCTAGGACCGCGAGCGACGTCGGCCAGCAGGGGCCCGCCAACTCCGCGCTGACGGGCACCTCGCCGCCGGATTTCTGGATCGAGGCGAGCCACTCCGCGCCGCGGGTCGCCGCCGGCCGCGCTTCCATGTCGGGCCTCGAGAGCAGTGCGAGCGTGCCGAGCGCCGTCGGTTCGGCCGCGCCGGCGCCGCGAGCGCTGTAAGCCCACGCCCCGGACGGCCGCTGGGCGGCGATCAGCCGATCGGTGAGGATGTCGTTTCGCAGCGCGTGCATGCCCGGACTCCGGAGGCGGGGCGAGCGGCAGCGCTCCCTCCAGTGCTATCGACCGGGCGACGCGGGGGCTGCGGCGGGGAGTCCGGATTCGCAGGGGGGCCGCCGGAGCGGTGAAAAAAAAAACGCAAGGGCCACCCGTTATCGGGCGGCCCTCGCCGGAAGCTGAATTGTCGGGTGGTCGCCGATCGACCGCCCCGCCTCAGAAGATTTCTTCGCCCCACTGCTCGTGAAACGCCTCATCGTTCACGACGGCGAAGAACCCGTCATCGTCGACCTCGATGTCATAGACGGCGTCTGCCACCGATCGCTCGGCGAACCAGCGCGTAAGCACTGTTTGCAGGTTGTGCTCGTCCCAGCCCTCAGGCAGATCCAGGTCGACGGATCGAACCTTGGCAAAGTCGTAACCGAATCGCGGCACGCATCGGATTGTCGTCAGCGTCTTTCGCATCTGCTTCTACCCTGCCGCGAAGCCGAACCCGCTCATCGATTCTTCTCTTCGCTCTGCGCAATCGATTATAAACGCGCCCGCTGCCGTTTCCAAATTCCACAATCCCTCTTCTTTAAGAATCGGAAGCGCCGCGAAAAAGGGCAACCCGAAATCCGCACTAATTCCTTGGTGCAGGCCGCTCAATGCGCCGGCAGCGCGTCGACGAGCTGGTGCATTTCGTCCGTCGAATTGTAGAAGTGCGGGCTGGCCCGCAGCCGCCCGAAGCGGTTGGCGATGATGATCTTGAACTCGTTTCGCAGATGCTTGCGGATCACGTCCGTGTCGTGCTTGTCGGATGAAAACGTCACGATCCCGCTCCACTCGCTCGCCGTGCGCGGGCTGTGGATCCGCCACCCCTTCGAACGCAGTCCCTCGACGAGCAGGTCGGTGTTCTGCTTCACACGCACCTGGATCTCGTCGATGCCCACGGTCGCGATCAGATCGAGCGCGGCCCCGAGGGCACAGATCCCCGCCAGATTGTAGGCGCCGCTGTCGAACCGCCGGGCGTCGTCGTGAAAGTCCTCGACGCGCATCCGCGTGATTTCCGTCTCGTAGCCGTGCTTCATGCACATGTAGCCGATCTCGGTCGGCTTGATGTGCCCGATCAGTTCGCGCTGGCAGTAGAACACGCCGATCCCCTCCGGCGCGCAGAGCCACTTGTGGCCGCCGGCCGACAGGAAATCGATGTTCATCGCGCGTACGTCAAGCGGATGGACGCCCAGCGACTGGATCGCATCGACGAAGAGCAGCACGCCCTTGTCGCGGCACAGTTCGCCCAGCCGCGTCAGGTCGGTGCGGAAGCCGTTGGACCACTGGACGGACGAAATCGCGACGAGCCGCGTCCGCCGGTCGATCGCCCGCGCGATCTGGTCGAACGGGATTCGCCCGTCCTCCTCCGCGACGCGCTTCAGGCCGATTCCGCGCGATTCCAGCGCCATCCACGGATAGACATTTGCCGGAAACTCCATCGTGGTCGAGACGACATTGTCCCCGGTGATCCACTGGATCCCGCTCGCGATGTAATTGATCCCCTCGGACGTGTTCTTGACGAACGTGACTTCGTCCGCGTTCGCGTTGATCAGCTTCGCCGCGGCCGCCCGGACCCGCTCCGCGGTGCGGTAATAGGTCCCGCGCAGATACGCGTACTCACTGAGCTCGCGGGCGTAGCCGGCCAGCGCCTCCGCGGCCGGCGCGGAGATCGGCGCGACGGCGGCGTGGTTCTGGAAGTTGAAGTTCCGAGTGATCGGGAAGCGGTCTCGGATTTCACTCAGATTCATCCGCGGCATCCTCCGCACCGCACGCGCGGCGCGATTCCATATCTGTTTATCGGCGCAAAGCCGGCACTACTCCCCGGAAGTCCGGCCCGAATCGAGTCACGGCCTGCCCCCGCCCCTCTCAATCATACGACGATTCGCGGCCGGCGGTTATTTTTTTTCCCCCCGGCATTTCTCGCGTTTTCCCCGGCCGCCAGCGTACCCCTGCGGCGATTGGGGGGGTATGATCTCCCCCTGGCTTCTATTTTGGCGCGTTTTCGGGGCGGCTGGCCGAGCGGCCCCGGATTCCTGAGGACCGAATTGATGAACGCATCCGCCGTTGCCTCCGAGGTTCGCCCCGGTCTTGCGGGGGCCGGCGCGAGGCCGTTCAAGCCGCTGACCGAGCGACTCCTGATCATCGGGCTGGACGGTGCGACGTTCGACGTACTGACGCCGATGATGGACGCGGGGCGGATGCCTCACCTGCGCCGGCTCATCGAATCGGGCGTTTCGGGCGTGCTCAATTCGACCAAGCCGCCGATCACGCCGGCCGCGTGGACGACCTTCATGACCGGCAAGGGGCCCGGCAAGCACGGCATCGTCGATTTCGAGAAGTATGACCCCCTCGCGCACGAGCTGTCCTTCAACAGCACGTTCGAAATCCGCGAAAAGACGATCTGGGAGCTGCTCAGCGAAAAAGGGCTCCGCGTCGGCAGCATCAACGTGCCGATGACCTATCCGCCCCGGCCGGTGAACGGGTTCATGATCAGCGGATTCGAGACGCCGAGCATCAACGCCGAATTCACCTGGCCCCGCGAGCTCAAGCAGGAGATTTTGCGCGAGATTCCGAACTACAGCTACAAGACGAACTGGCGGCGCGGCGCGGGCGGGGGCCTGGCGCTGCTCAAGGACAATCTCGACTACATCGCGGGCAGCTTCGAGCAGGGTTGGCAGCTCACGCAACACTGCGGCGATCGCTTCGGCTGGGATGTCCTGATGGTCGTCTTCAAGCTCGTCGACAACCTCCAGCACAAGGCCTGGAAGTACCTCGATCCCAGGTACAACCACCGCTACCCGCAGGAACGCGAGATGACGGCGGCCGTCTTCGCCTCGCTCGACGCCTCCCTCGGGAAGCTATTCGACTATGCCGAGCGGAACGGCGCGACCGTCCTGATCATGTCCGACCACGGCCACGGCAGCCTGGAGGGCAAGGCCCAGCCGAACCTGCTGCTGAAGAAGTGGGGTTACCTGACGCTTCGCAATCCCATGACCCAGGTGGGCCAGCGCCTCAGCTACTGGGCCCACCGGCTGACCAAGGGCAAGGCCACGCGCTTCGAGCAGGGCAGCCGGGGGATCGAGCGCGATCTCGCCGTCGACTGGGGCCGGACGCGCGCCTGCGTCATGCACGCGGGCATCTACGGCTTTCTATACGTCAATCTCAAGGGCCGTGGCCCGGTGGGCATCGTCGATCCGGCCGATTACGACCGCCTGCGCGACGAGCTGATCGAGCGCCTCTCCGCGGAGACGATGGTCACGCCGGCCGGCGAGACGCGCCGCATCTTCCCCGAGATTCACAAGGCCGAGGAGCTGTACGGCTGCTCGCGCGAGGAACGGCCGGACATGCCCGACCTCCTGCTCGCGCCCGAGCCGGGTCTGGCGGTCATCCGCAAGATTCGCGGGGCCCGCCCGGTCCGCTGGAGCCCGGAATCGCGCCTCGAGGGCACGCACCGCCTTGAGGGCGTCTTCGCCCTGCACGGCCGCAACGTCCGCCGCGGAGCGAAGATCGACGGCAACATCGTCGACCTGACGCCGACGGTCCTGGCGGCGCTTGGCCTGCGCGTTCCCGTGGACATGGAGGGCCGCGTGATCTCGGAGGCGTTCACGACGGAGCCGACGATCGAGCGCGAGCCGCCGGTCAAGAAGGTCATGGAAGAGCACGCAGCGGTATACACCGACGCCGAGCGCCGCACGCTGGAGCAGCGGCTGAGCGAGCTGGGGTATCTGGAGTAGCTCTTAGGTCGGTCAACATCGCTCGATCGCACCGCCTTGGTAGGTCCGAATTCGGCAGCGCATTCGCACAGGATCCGGGACGTACCGCCTTTGACCCTGCCGCCCCCAAACGGGTACACTCGAACCGGATTCGGGGGAAAGTGGTGGCCGCTCCGGCGGCTTGTCTGGGCTCAACGGATGATGGTCTTTCACATTCGCACGGGCGATGCCGGGTCGGCGCGCGTTGTGGATCAGTGGATCGCACACCACGCGCTCGACGCTCGTGTGACCGATGACCCCTACCGCGCCTGCGCCTTGCTGGTCACGTCGCCGCAATCCGTTCCCGAACTCGTCTTCCTCGGCCTCGACCGGCTTCACGCCGACGAGCTTCGAATCCTGACATACCTGCACGAGACCTGGCCGGGTTCACCGATCGTCGCCTACGGACAGTGTGCCGGAGGCGCAATGCCCGCGGCGGCGGCGATTCAGTGTGCCGACGCTCCCGCCGTGAGGTCGGTGCTGGCGGCCGGCGGCCTGCGCGAGGTCATCCGCGCCGCGACCGAACGGGCGTCTGAACCGCCGCCGCGGGAGCCGGTGCGCAGTCTGAAACCGGATGACGTCGCCCGGCCGGTGAATGTGGATCTCCCGCGGCCTCGCGGCGGGAGTGCGGATCGATCGAACGCGGGCGGCCCCTCGGGGGCGGGCGGGCTCTCGGCCCGCGAGATCGCGGCGCTGCTCGGCGGGGGCGCCGGATGATCGTCTTTGATCCGGTCCGCCTGGAGACGGGGGGGACTTTGGCCATCGGTTCGCGGGCATTGCTCATCGGCGACGGTCTTGCGGACCGTGTCGTTGCGGCGCTGCGCGATGTCGAGCCGACCGTCGCCCCGTCGCTCCTCGAAGGCGTGTGGCACGCGGGTACGGAGCGGTATGAGCTGATCCTCGTCGGCCTCGATTCGCTGGGGCGGACCGGCGCGGCCCTCCGCGGGCTGCGCGATGCCGCGCCGGATGCCCGCATCGTCGTCGTCTGCGATCCGCACGAGGAGCCCGCGGCCATCAGGCTGCTCGACGCGGGGGCGGATGACTACGCGGTCGCGCCGCTGACGGCGGACGAGTTTCGCGCGCTGCGAAAGCCGCGCACGCCCGAAGGACCGGCGTCGCATCCGCCGCCGCCCCTCCCGGGAGCACAGGCGGAACTGACCAACCACGTCCTGGCCCGGATCGGCCACGGGCCCGAGTCGCTCCTGAGCGCGCTCGCGTCGCTGCTCATGTGCGTGTTCCAGGCGTCGGCCGTGACGATCGAGATCGACGACCTTCGATTCGTCGGCGCTGCGGACGATGAACTCGTCGTCGAGCAGCCGATCGTCGGCGCCGGCGGCGCGCGCGGCCGGCTTCGCCTCGGACGCGCCTTTGCGGGCAGCTACCCGGCGGACCTTCTGGCGCGGCTCGAGTCATACGCGGGCCTCGTCGCCACGGCGATCGACCAGGATCGCAGCGTACGCGGCTGGGTCGATCTCGCCCTCACAGATGAACTGACCGGGCTGCTGAACCGCCGCGGCTTCGTAGCCGAGCTCGCCCGGCGGCTCGAAGCGGCCGCCGCGCAGCGCCGCCGTCTGACGCTCATACGGCTCGATCTCGACGATTTCCGCGCCTACAACGAGCGCAACGGCCGCCCCAGCGGAGACCGGCTGCTCGGCGAGATCGCGGTGCTGCTGCGGCACTGCACGCGAAAGGGCGATGTCGTTGCACGCTGGGCCGACGACGAATTCGCGGTGCTCCTGGTCGACGACGGCCGCCGGCGCAGGACCGACTCCGAGCATCCGCGTTCCGTCGCCACGCTGGCCGAGCGGCTTGAGCGGGCCATCGCGGAGCACGCGTTCGAACGGCTCGGCATCGACGCGCCGGGACCCGTTCGGATGCTCGCCGGCCTCGCGAACTTCCCCTGGCAGGCGGCCACCCGCGACAATCTGCTCGCGGCCGCCGCTCCGGCCGGCGAAGGAACGTTCATCGGCGAGCGGATCTGGCTGGCCGGCCCGCGCGGTTGACGAGGGTCAGTCGCCCGCCGCCGGCCGAACCGACGTGTGGTCGTGGATGATGACCCACCGGCCGTCGATCCGCTGAAAGACGAGCGAGAAATTCCCGCCGACATCGCCAACCGGGCGCACAAGCTGCCAGTTTCCGCGAACGAGCGCCGCCTCGGGGCCGAGCGCGCGGCATGCGAGGTCGCCGAATGTGAGCCGGCCCATCTTCTCGCGTGAGTCATAGCGCTTCCGGTAGCGGTCGTACGTCGCCTGCCAGCCATAGGTGGTCTCGCCGCCGGAACTGAAGCTCAACTCCTCCGAGTTCCAGTAGTCGCCCATGAACGCGTCGATGTCGCCGCGGTTCCACGCGGTCGCCTGGCGATCGAGAATCTCCCGAAACGTCGCGAGTTCGGGCCGCGAGCAACCGGAAAGTGCGGCGACCAGTGTCGCGATGACGAAGAGTCGCTGAGACATGGTGAACTCCGCAAAATGTTGCGGGCAGTGTATCGCCGCACGGGTATCATCTCGCCCCAAGGGAGGTCTGACATGCGCCACTTGCGTTCGATCGTGTTTCTTGCGCTGACCGGGATCACCTTCGCCGACGGGCCGCGGCCGGGCGTCGACTGGCCGCAGTTCCGGGGCATCTCCGCGACGGGAATCGCCGACGGCAAGCCGCTCCGCCTCGAATGGAATGCCGCGAAGGGCGATGGCGTCGCGTGGAAGACGCCCATCCCCGGCCTCGCCCACTCGTCCCCCGTCATCTGGGGCGATCGCCTCTTCGTCACGACCGCCGTGCCGCTGACGGGCGAGGCATCGCTGAAAGTCGGGCTGTACGGCGCGGGCGACTCGGCCGACGACATGGTTGAGCATGAGTACCGCGTCTACTGCCTCGACAAGCGCGACGGAAAGATCCTCTGGGACCGCGTCGCCCTGAAGACAACGCCGAAATTCAAGCGCCACACGAAGGCGACGCACGTGAACTCGACGCCGGTGACGGACGGGCGGCGCGTCGTCGCGTTCTTCGGCACGGAGGGCGTGTTCTGCTACGACATGGACGGCAAGCTCGAATGGAAGAAGGAACTCGGCCCGCTCGACGTCGGCCCGCACGACGCGGCCGAGCTGCAATGGGGCTTCGCGAGTTCGCCGATCATCGCGGAAGGCCGGCTGATCGTGCAGTGCGACGTCAAGGAAAAGCCGTTCCTGGCGGCGCTCGACGTCGGCGACGGCCGCGAGATCTGGCGCGTCGCACGGGATGACGTGCCGGGCTGGTCGACGCCGACGGCCGCCCGCGTGGGCGACGACTGGCAGATCCTCGTGAACGGCTGCAAGCACATGGGGGCGTACCGGCTCGGCGACGGCGGCGAGGTCTGGCGCATGTCGGGCGGCGGCGGCATCCCCGTCCCGACGCCGGTCGTCAGCGGCGAGCTGGTCTACCTGACAAGCAATCACCGGCCGATCAAGGCGGGCGACCCGCAGAAGCCGGTCTTCGCGGTACGACTCGGCGCGAAGGGCGAACTCGCGATCCCGTCCGACGGCACCGGCAATCGCGACGTGGCCTGGCTGCGCACGCAGCGCGGCAATTACATGCAGACGCCGCTGATCTACCGCGGCGTCGCGTATCTCTGCTACGACAACGGCGTGGTCAGCAGCTTCGACGCGGAGACGGGCGAGCCGATCTACCGCGAGCGGCTCGGCACGGGCGACAGCGGCTACACCGCTTCGGCCGTCGCCGGCGACGGCAAGGTGTACTTCACCAGCGAGACGGGCGACGTGGCGGTCGTAGATGGCACGGCGCGCGAGTTCCGCGTGCTGGCCCGAAGCGCATTCGACGACATCTGCATGGCCACGCCGGCGATCTCCGAGGGGCGGCTGTATTGGCGCACGAAGTCGGCCGTGATGTGCATTGCCCCGTAACCGCGCGGCGCTCGCCCGGCCTACGGGATCTTGATGGGCACGCCGTTTTCATCGATCGGCGTGACGCGCGGCTCCTCCGCAAAGCCCCGCACCGGAGGCAGCGGACGGAGGTCGAAGACGCCGGGGTCGGGCAGTCGGGGATCGCGGCCGAACCGGTCGGAGGCTCGGAACGTCATCGGGATGATCTTCCCTGTCGGATCGAGTTCCCAGTAGACCGTGGAACCGGTCACCGTGTCGCAGAGATGAAAGGCGACCGCCGAGCCGGGCGGGCCCGTCACCGGGGCCGAGAGTCCGCCGCTGCGCCAGCGCGTGAGCGTCAGGGCGGGCGGCCAGGCGCAGACGTACCACTCGGCGCGCGGGGCCGCCGCTGTCGGCGACGATGCGAGAAAATCACTCTCGATCGCTCCCTGGCGCGGCCGGATCCCGAAAACCACCGACGGATGACCGGATTCACCCACCTCGGGCACCAGCGGCAGCTCGCGGCACTCCGGACTGTCGCGCTTCTCGAATGGAACGACGCCATTGCTGCCGCTGAACACGAGGATTCCGGCCTCGCTCATCCAGTGCACATCGCTGATGCCGCCATCCTGCCAGACCTGATACAGCGGCTCGGCTTGGAGGTCGTAGATTCGAATGAGGCATTGTGAGTTGGGCGAATTTTGAAAGCCGATGACGATCTCAACGCCGGGGACCAACGGAAAGATGTCAGCGACGCCGCACACGGTCGGCGAGAATGAGCGCGGGGCATATCCGCGACGTCGACAGTATTCGTTCAGGTCATCCTCTTCCATACGCAGGGTCCAGACCGGCTCGTCGAAGCTGGCGTCGACATCGAAGGCCTTCAACGCGGAATCATTTTCCTGATTGAGGGTCCGGAGGAACGACACAATTGCGAGCCGCCCACCCCCGAGTTGAGCCGGCCGGGCAATGAGCGACTCCACGATGTTCCCATTGGTATTCTCCCACCGCCAGAGACTGACCCCCGACACCGTAACCACATCCGTCGCGCGTTTTTCGTGGTCATACCGCAGACGATCCGGCCGCCAGTACGACCGCCACGAATACCACGCCGATCCGAATGTCGCCGCCCCCGCCGTCGCGAGCATCGCGAGGCACAGGATCGCCGTGGATAGGACCGGCCGCCGGGCGATCCAGCGCGTGAGCCGCACCCAGCGCGTCGGCGGGCGGGCCTCGATGGGTTCGCGGGCCAGGTGCCGGCGGATGTCCTGGGCGAGATGCGCGGCCGACTGGTATCGCCGCGCCGGCTCCTTTTCGAGCGCCTTGAGGACGATCGCGTCGAGGTTGCCGCGCAGCGATCGATCGACGTCGCTCGGCGGCGTCGGAGCGTTCTCCTGGATAACCCGCAGGGCCCCGAGCGCGTTCGTCGTGCCCGTGTCGTACGGCATCCGGCCGGTGAGCAGTTCGTAGAGGACCATGCCGAGCGAGTAGACGTCGCTGCGCGTGTCGATCCGGGCCGGATCGCCGTCGCACTGCTCGGGGCTCATGTAGCGGATCGTGCCGATGAGATCGCCGACGTGCGTGCACTGCGTCGTGAGCATCAGGTCCGCGTCGGTGGCCCGCGCCACGCCGAAGTCGATGATCTTCGGCGCCGCGTCCGCGCCGACGAGGATGTTCGCCGGCTTGAGATCGCGGTGAATGACGCCTTTCTGGTGCCCGTGGTGGACGCCGTCGCAGACCTGCGCGAAGAGTTCGAGCCGGCGCGGCGTGTCGAGGCCGCGCGCGACCGCGTACTCGACGATCGAGCGGGCCTCGGGGATCAGCTCCATCGCGAAGTAGGGAACGGGCCCGGTTTCGCCGTCGTGCACGCCGGATTCGAAGACCTGCGCGATGTTCGGATGCCGCAGCCGGCCGAGCAGCTCGGGTTCCATGCGAAAGCGGGCCAGCGCGCTGGTGGCGCTGCTGCCGGGCGACAGCAGCTTGACCGCGACGAGGCGATCCGGGTGTTCCTGCCGGGCTTCGAAGACGCTTCCCATCCCGCCCACCGCGATGACCCGGAGGAGCGAGTAGTTGCCGATCCGCCGCCCGACGAGCCCGGCCGCCCAGGCGTGCAGCGGCGCGACCCGCAGCGAGACGGCGGGGGCCTCGAGGAAGTCATCGCGCGTCGCCGCGTGCTGGGCGAGGAGCCGTTCGACGCCGGCGCGAATCGCGGCGTCGCCGTTGCACTCCGTCGCCAGGAACTCCGCCCACCGGCCGCGCGGCAACTCGATGGCCCGGCCGAAGAGGTCGCGCACGCGGCGAAGGTGGTCGGGCCTGCTTGATGCGTTTTGATCGTCGGACATGCGACCGCCTCAGTCTGAGCGTCGATCCAGCCAGTGTAGCGGCGAAATGCGGTCGGGTGCGAGAGCCGGTGACAGTGGTGCGGGCGTCCCTGCCCGCCACCCCACGTTGCGGCCGCGGGCGACGTCGAAGAGCCGCGGCGATGGCGGGCTTCGCGCCGTCGGGGGGTTCCGAGATCTCCGCGACGGGCCGCGAGGCGATCTCGCAGATTGACAACGGCGCCGCGCCGCCGACGCACAACCTAATCCCAGTTCGTGATGTCGTCGCCGGTGCCGCCTGTGCTATCAGGCCCGAAGCTCCAAAGATCAAAAGTTCGCGGGTTGTGCCGGCCGGGGCAAAGATATCCAAGGGATGTTCCCCAGCGGTCAGTGGGAAGGCGTTTCACGTAGGGCCCCTGCCATTTCGCGGCGATATCGGCGTCGTTTGGCTGCACCATCAGATCAGAGAGTTGAGTTGGGTAGCGACCGCAGTGAATCTTGAACCGCTCCAGGTCGTTTCCAGTTTGCTCGATGAGGAAGCGGGCGTGACCGGTTCCGTCATCGTTGCAGGTCGCGTGCACGCAATATCTGACGATCAGAAATACGACCAACGCGACCCCCGCAACGATCCCAAATAACTCGATAAGCGTGAAGGCCCGTCGGGCGCGTCGACGGTTCGCCATGTGATCGTCCGTTCGCATCGCTATCGCGTTTTCTACACGCAGGTACCTTCCGGGTTGCCAACCCCGCCGCAAATCGTCAGTCCCAGTTCGTGATGTCGTCGGCGGAGCCGCTGACGCGGTCAGGCCCGAAGCTCCAAAGATCGAACGTCTGCGGGTTGTTCCCACCGGGGCAGGCGTACCCGAGCGGCGTGCCCCATTCGTCGACGGGGAGTCGCCTGACGTAGGGACCTTGCCATCGGGCGGCGATGATCGGGTCGGCAGGACGGGTGATGAGGTCGCTCAGGCGGGATGGGTATCGGCCGGTATCGAGCTTGAATCGCTCCAGGTCGTTATCCGTACTTGTGATGGCCGAACGGGTGTAATCAAGCCTGTTGACGCTGCGCGAGCCCACGAATTGCGGGACGATCAGAAGCGCGAGCAGTACGATGGCCGCGACGATCGCGAGAAGTTCGATGAGCGTCATGGCACTGCGGCGTGCGTGCCAACGGGCTAGGTTCGCCATGCCGGTCTCGCTTCGAGCAGGTCCGGTGACTTCTACACGCGAGAAACCACCGGGTTCGCATGGTAGAATCAAACTGTCAGATCACGCCGGGCCAAGTGCAGGAGAGGTGAATTGTATTCGCCATCCGTGACTGTAGGATGCGCGCATGAGCGTCGTTCGTTTATCGAAACCGGTGTCTGAGGGCGCCCGGTTGGTGAGCCAGGGGAATTCGGCATGACGATCACCGTCGAAGAAGCGCAACGCCGACTCGCGCAGTTTCTGGAACAGGTGGCCGCGGGCGAGGAAATGGTCATCACCCGCGACGGGAAAGCGATCGCGCGCTTGATCCCCGAGCAGAGTCCCAATGGCGGGCGGAAGCGCGACCGGGTGCCCGGGTCCGCGAAAGGGTTGATTACCAACATTGCGCCGGACTTCGATGCGCCGCTCGATGACTTTCGCGAGTATGCAGAGTGAAAGCGTTGATCGACACGCATGCGCTGCTCTGGTTCGTAATCGACGACCCTCGGCTCGGGGGCGGAGTGCGCGAGGTCATGCGGACGGGGGATAATGAGCTTTTGTTCAGCCTGTAAGATCGATGCTACGAGAATCTGACGGAGCTGGCCCATGAAACAGAACATCCGCGCACTCATCTATCCGGACGGCGACGGGTATGTCGTCGAGATACCCGACGTGAAAGCCGTTACGCAAGGCGACACGATCGAGGATGCGCTCGCAAATGCCAAGGAAGCGATCGCGCTCGCGCTGGATGGTGAAAACCCCGCCGAATTCGGGCTCGCTCCGGATCCGTCGCTGATTGTCACGATCGAGCTGGGACCTCTCTCTCATGCCGTCTAAGCTCCGTCGCCTCAGCGGCGCAGACGTAGTCGCGATTCTGAGACGGTTCGATTTCGAGCAGGTCACGCAGCGCGGAAGCCACGTCAAACTGCGGCGGACGACGCCGCAGGGCTTGCGCCAGACGCTTCACATCCCTCTACATCGAGAACTTCGCACCGGAACGCTCCTCGCTATCTACCGCCAGGCGTGCGAGTATGTGCCCGAGGCGGATCTGCGACCACACTTCTTCACCGAGTAGCTTCCCGAAGAGACCGGGCTGCTCGAAATCCGCGAAGGAAACGCGGGGCAGCCCGCGAACCGGTGCAACGTCCGAAAACCGCCCTCCGCGTGGAAATCGCCGCCGAATTCCGCTTGCGGCGTGCGTGACCCGCCTTACAATCTGTGTTCACGTCCGGAGCGACATGCATGGCAGACTACATTCCATTGACCGAAGCCGACTTGGTGGTCTGGTTCACCGATTCTCGCGCCGCGCTTGGTCGAAGACCGGGCGGAACTCTCCTACTGCCGGGCGCGGTACGTGTACAACGACGTGCCGGTGCACGATTGGAGCGATTCGGTCGAGGGGACGGCTCGGCCGTGAAACCGGAGGAAAGAACATGAACAGCTATCGATACAAGCGTCTTGGCCTCGCTACGGGATTGAGTCGAGATATTGTCAAATTTCGTTGATCGCTCCGTGATCAGGCGGCGTCTTTCTC
>BTUU01000022.1:0-76485 GCA_045863555.1 Planctomycetota bacterium
CCAGAGCCGAAAAATCGCACTGAATTTTTCCAAAGTGCGAAAGTTGGGTTAGTCGCCCCCGGATCGCGGCCCGCGCCGGCGCGGTCGATGCTGCATCAGGAAAGTCACCCGTTCTCGCGCGGCGTCGCCCAGCGCCGCCTCCATCGCCCGAATCGCATCAGGCAATAGCGTCCGCCGCGAGAGATGCGTCAGCAGGATTCGCTCGTTCTCCAGCTCCGGTAGAGCGGCCGCGATATCCCGCAGGTGCATATGCCCGCCCGCCCGCGCGCGCCGGATGTCATCCGGCTCGATGAACGTGCATTCGATCAACAGGATCTTCGACCGGCGGACGAAGTCCAGCCCGAGAAACGGTCCGGGAGCCGTGTCGCCGCAGAACGCCACGAGCGGCATTTCGACGCGCCTCGTAATCTCCCGGCCCTGCTTCTTGATTTCGACCAGTTCCGGTCCCGATAGCCCCTGAAATTCGTCCTTGAGCTTGTGCCGCACCTCGATCAGCGCGAAGCCGAGTGCAGGCCAGGAAACACCGCTCAGGCTTCGGCTTCCGTGATTCACCGCAAACGGCCGTACGATCAGGTCCTTGCGGAGCGGGACGTCGACGCCCGCCCTGACGGCGTGCACGTTGCCGGGCGGTGGGTTCCCGTCGATGTCGCCCCAGACGCGCAGAAGCCGTTCGACAGGCTCCCGCAGCGGTTCGGCAACGTAAAGATTGCCGGGGGTGTTATCGAGGAACCAGCGCTGCGCGAAGTAGTAGGCGATCCCTGCCGAGTGGTCGATATGCCCGTGGGAGAGGAACACGTGATCGGCGTGCACGATCTCCCGGGGCGCGCGCCCCACGTCGAACGCCACGCCGTATTCGGGAAGTACGAGGTACGTCTCTTCCCCGGCCAGCGAACGGCCGAGGATCCGCAGGTTGTCGTACTCGAACTCTGCGCTGCGCGACATCACGGCCCGCCCTGAAACCCGAAACTACCTGGTGATCGATTGCCGGTGCAGCGAGGCCACCCGGCCCGGTGCAGCGCAACGGACCTTATATCCGGAAATTTCAAAGAAGTCTCGCGAATCCGGGTGTTTTGGCATTGACACCCCATCCCTAGTTATCTATGATGCTTCCATCCGCAATTGGTTGTGCCATCAGCCGACCGGTTGAGGGGTATCACGTCCGGTCGGCGGCAGCGGTCTTGAGTCTTGGCGCGGAAGGCCGGAACGTGGAAGAGCCTGGATGGCGGCATGCGGTGCCCGTTCTGTAATGCCGACGACGACAAGGTCATCGACTCCCGCGCGTCGGATGCAGGCCGCTGTATTCGGCGGCGGCGTCACTGCCTTGCCTGCAGCCGTCGGTACACGACCTATGAGCGGGCCGAGGACAAGGTCAAGCTGGTCGTCATCAAACGCGACTCGTCTCGCGTGCCGTACGACCGCAGCAAGATCTTCGAAGGAATCAAGGCCGCCGCGTACAAGCGGCCGATTTCGGCCGAGCGGCTTGAACAGGTGGTCGACGAAGTCGAGGAATACCTGATCGCGAATTTCGACAGGGAGGTGTCGAGCCAGACGATTGGCGAAAAGATCGCGAGCGTACTGCGCAAGATCGACAAGGTGGCGTATGTGCGGTTCGCCAGCGTGTATCGCCGGTTCGAAGACGTGGGGGACTTCATCGAGGAAGCTCAGAGCGTCATCGAACAGGCTGCTGGCGACATCCCGGGGCAGCAGAACCTCTTCGAGGAGGGCGGCGGGGACCGTGAAAAGAAATAAGCTCATCCGAGTCGTCAAGCGGGACGGAAACACGGAAGCCTTCGACTTCGGCAAGCTCAGACGCAGCGTCTCGGCCGCAATGAAAGCGACCGGCTATGACCCCGCGTACGCGGACGCGCTCGCGAAGGCTGTCGCGATCCACGTTCGCGAGTGGGACGAGCACGATCCCCCGACCACGGAGTACCTCTTTACCTGCGTGCGTTCGGTATTGGAGGAAACGGGTCTCGGCGACGTCGCACAGGCGATCGTCCGCCACCGCCGGCACCGGGCGAGCCGTCGATCCTCGATCTCCGTGATCGATCCGCGGCGCCCTCAGCGGCCGCCCAGCGCCTGGTCGAAGGGCCGGATCGTCGAGACGTTCGAACGCCGGTACCAGGTGAAACCGGACGTGTCGCGATTTCTCGCGGGTGAGATCGAACAGCGGCTGCTCGCACTCGGCTACCACGTAGTATCCACGGCGCTCGTCGCCGAGTTGATTCGAAACGAACTGATGGCCTGGGGGCTGTCCGACGATGCAATCGCCGTCCGTACGGCGGCGGATGCTCCCGGAACCGAAGCACCCTCCGGCGCAGTCTAGGCAAGGAGGACCATCGAAGGCGGTGTCGCGGTCAGCAGGCGTCTGTCCATCTGCGCCACGCTGGAACCGCCGGACCTGATGCGACGCCGTGTTCATGGACAAAAGGCTCGCGAGGCGTTCATGGAGGACGACCTCGGACCGCTTCCGATGGATGTCGCGCCCTCGGCGGCGGGTTCGTGCTTGCGGGCCTTCTTTCAATCTCCGTTCCCCTGATGAAGGGCGAGTCGAGTCCCGCCAACGCCCATGCTCGACTCGCCCACCTCCTTTTTCAGAATCCGCCCCCATCCGCGATTGCCAACCGCGGCCGTTCCGGGTGAAATCGCACCATGCGGCACGCACTTATCATGGCCGGCGGAGCGGGTACTCGGCTTTGGCCTCTCAGTCGGAGGAAGCGCCCGAAGCAGCTCCTGCGTCTCTTCGAGAACCAGTCACTCCTCCAGCTCGCACGCCGCCGGCTCGCCGGCCTCTTCGAGCCGGCGAATATCTGGGTCATCACGTCGCAGAGCTATATCAACCTCGTCCGCAATGAACTCCCCGATCTGCCGCATGAGAACCTCATCGGCGAGCCCGAAGGCCGCGACACGGCCAACGCGATCGGCCTCGCGGCGCATCTCCTCCATCGCCGCGACCCAGACGGCACGATGGCCGTCTTCACCGCCGATCACATCATCACGCCGATCGAGGAATTCCAGGCCGCGATCAGCCGCGGCCTCGCCGCCGCCGAGCAGCAGCCGGGCGCGCTGGTCACGTTCGGAATCACGCCCGACTCGCCGCATACGGGATATGGCTACATCCACCGCGGCGACGACGCCGGCCCCGGCGTAAGCCGCGTGCTGGAGTTCCGCGAAAAGCCCTCGCTCGCGGTCGCCGAAGGCTACGTCAAATCCGGCGCCTACCTGTGGAACAGCGGCATGTTCGTGTGGCGCACACAGGCGATCCTCGCGGAACTGGAGCGCTGTCTGCCCGACAACTACCGCGCCCTTGGCGAACTCGCCGCCGGCTGGAAGACCCTCTCCGGCACGGAGCGCGCGGCCCGGATGTTCGCCGCCGTTCCGAAGATCTCGATCGACTTCGGCGTGATGGAAAAAGCCGGCAACGTCCTGGTCGTCGAAATGCCGTGCAAGTGGCAGGATCTCGGCTCCTGGACCGCCATTGCCGCCACCCGCGACGCTGACGCCGGCGGCAACATCATCGTCGCGCCCCAGACGATCACGCTCGACGCCCGAGACAACATCGTCGTCAGCGACTCCGGCCACCTGATCGTGCTGCTCGGCGTCAGCGATCTCGTCGTCGTTCATGCCGGCGATGCCACGCTCGTCTGCCGCAAGGAACATGAGCAGCGCCTCAAGGAACTCGTCAAAATCCGCGAACAGCATTTCGGTTCGACGTTCGAGTAGCCCGCGCTTGCCCGCGGTCCCTGCGTTTCACAGGCTTCGATGGGAATGCCGGCGCTCGTCGCCGGCTTCGGAGTCTGCCGTGCGTAAGCGAATCCAATATCGGGCGTTTACGCTCGTTGAGATGCTGATGGTCGTCATGATCGTCGGGATGGTCGCCTCGATGGCCGTGCCGCGCATCTCCCAAGGCGCCCGGTCCGCGTATGGGGCGACCCTCGACGCGGACCTCAGCGTGGTCCGAAAAGCGATCATCCTCTACGCGGCCGAACACGGCGGGGAGTTTCCCGGTCCGACGGCCGAAGCGGCGATCGACCAGTTGACGAAGTACACGTCGCGCTCCGGCGCGGCGTCGAAGATCCGCGGGCCGGGGTACGAATTCGGCCCCTACCTCATTGCGATCCCACCATGTCCCGTGGGTGTGAACAAAGGCAGCACTGCGATTCTTATTGACAACGCAAACAGCCCCCCGGTCCCGGACTCTACCGGCGGCGAGGGCTGGCTTTACAACGCGACGACTGGGGAGTTTTATGCGAACGTGGGCGGCATCGATCAGGGCGGCACCACGCTCACCGAGCCCGCCAAAATCGAGGGCGGCGAAGTCGAAGTGATCAAGTAGTCGCGTCAGAGCCGGCCGGGCGGCGAGTCCGGCTGGGGCTCGGGTGGGGCCGTGACCGGCTGCTCGGCGGGGGGTGTGAGACCCGCTCGTTCCAGGCGCTTTTGCCGTTCCGCCTCTGCGGCGCGCTCCTTTTCCTTGCGGCGGAAGTCCAGCAGCGGCTCGACCGCCGCCTTCCAGACGTACGCATTTACGCCGTCGCCCGTCAGAATGTGGTAATAAGTTCCGCGCTCCCCGATCACGAGGCACCAGGTGCCCTTGGCGACGTCGCCCTGCGGCGGATCGAGCTGTTCGGGCCCGTCGTTGTAGTAGGGCGTGTCGGCCGTGATGATGTGCGAGCAGCCGCCGACGGCGAGCAACAGCAACACGGCCACAAGCGCCCGGGTTCGCATCTCTTCCGAAGTCTAGCACGCCCGGCCGTGGATCGGCCAATTCGACGCGAATGGCCGGTGGCTCGCCGCCGGCCCGGCCGAAGCCCGGTCGCAAAAACAGCCGATTTGGGAGTTGGCGGGGGCGTCGGTATACTGGACGACCCGTTTGAGCCCGGGCCGGCAGGCGGTCCCCTCTGGCGAATCTCGTTCGGCCGCGGGGCCGGACGGCGGCAGCCGGAAGTGCAGTGGATGGGTTTCGCCAAGGAGCAGCAGAGCCATGATCAAGGCGTTCGATCTGAAGAAGGGCAAGGTCATCAAGTGGGAGAATGACCTGTGGCGCGTCGAGGACGTGTCGATGGTGGCCAAGGGCAACTGGCGGAGTTCGATGAACGTCCGGCTCAAGAACGTCAAGACGGGCCGGTCGACCGACCAGCGCTTCAGCACGGATGACAAGATCGAGACGCCGTTCGTGGAGACGAAGGAGTTCGAGTTCCTCTACCGCGAGGGCAAGGACTTCGTGCTCATGGACCAGTCCGACTACGAGCAGTTGCAGATCACCGAAGAGATCATGGGCGACGCGTCGATGTATCTCAAGGGCAATGAGAAGATCGTCTGCCAGTTCATCGACGGCAAGATCGTCGCGGTGGAACTGCCGAACACCGTCGACCTCAAGGTCGTCGACACGCCACCGGTGGTGAAGGGCGCGACGGCGACGAACCAGACGAAGGACGCGACGCTCGAGACGGGGCTGATGGTCAAGGTGCCGCCGTTCATCGAGATCGGCGAAGTCGTCCGCGTCGATACGCGCTCGGGCGAATACCTGGAGCGGGCGAAGGCGTAGCGCGGTTGCAGCGGCATCGTTGATGGCCGTGGAGGTCGTGCGAGGCCGTCGCGGCTTGTGCGTCAGATCTGCCAATTCGGACCCGGTCGCCTGGCGCGGTTCGCCGCGCCGCTTCGGCATGGTGAACGGTAGTTCACAGTTTTTCATTTCGACCGAAACCGCGTTTCCAGCGAATCCTCCCAAGGTGGCCAAACTTTTTTCTTCGTGTGTGCCGGGTTGGCCATCTAAGTTATCAGGACGTTGAACGGCGGTTCGGGGCGGGCGGAACCGCGTTTGGAGCGAACTGGCGGAAGGGTGCCAACCTTTTTTCTGTGCGCGTGGTGGGTTGGCAATGTTGGTTATCAGGACGTTGGGAACGGCGTTTTGAGCACGCTGGCCGAAGGTGATCATGCTCATTTTCTTGTCTGTGCCGGTTTGATCACCTTCGTTATCGGACACTTCTGCGGGTCGCGGTGGGAAGGCGGGAACGTGGGAAGGTTGGAGGGGAAGCGGGCCGAGGGCGGCCGCGGCACAAAGGGGGCGATGGTAGCGGCGGCGTGTGGCGCGGGCGTCATTTGTAGCAATTCTAGATGGGCGGCGGCGCGGTGGACGAGGGGGCGCTGAAATCCGGCTGGCGCGAGGGATTTGGTGGATTCTGGCGCGAATGGGTTCGAAGAGAGGGATCCGCAGATTGACGCAGATCTGCGCAGATTAAGAGCAGAAGAGCCGGCCATCGTCCCGGCGGGCGGTTTCGATCGGCACGGGGCCGATGTCGGGGCGGAAATAGACAGCGGGCGTGGAGATATTTGTAGGCGCGGCGGTGGCGGGCAGGCGAGGTTTCTCACCCGGGTTGAGTGGACATGGCACTCGGCCATCACTTGCGTGGTGGCTTCGGATTTCGCACGGCCGATGCGCGGCAGGCATGCTTACGCGGCGTACCGCGAAAGCATGCCACCAATCGCTGCCCTTGCCGCCGCTACCCACGCCGCTGGCACCCATGATGCAGGTTCGCACTTGCGCCCACCGGGGGCGTCGCCGGGATATCATTGGCTTCCTGCGCGACGGAGCGGCGGCGGCGCGGGAGGTCCGAACGGATCGAGATGGGGCGGATGGCGAAGGCGAATGACGAAATCAGGGTGGCTGGGGCGCGGGTGCATAACCTGCGGGATGTCAGCGTCACGCTGCCGCGCGGGAAGCTGATCTGCTTCACCGGCGTTTCGGGGAGCGGCAAGAGCAGCCTCGCCTTTGACACGCTCTATGCCGAGGGTCAGCGGCGGTATATCGAGTCGTTGAGCTCGTATGCGCGGCAGTTCATCGGGGAGCTGCCGAAGCCGGACGTCGACCAGATCACCGGTCTTGCGCCGTCGATCTCGATTCAGCAGAAGACCAGCGGCTGGAACCCGCGCTCGACCGTGGGGACGATCACGCAGATTCACGACTATCTGCGCGTGCTGCTGGCGCGGGCGGGCGATGCGAAGTGCCCGAACTGCGGCAAGCCGATCAGCGCCCAGACGCGCGAGGCGATGATCGGGCGGATCCTCACCTTGCCCGAGGGGACGCGGTTCCTGCTGCTGGCGCCGAAGGTCCGCGGTCAGAAGGGTGAGCACAAGGACCTCTTCGCCGAGCTGGTCTCGCAGGGGTTTATCCGCGCCCGCGTCGACGGGCAGGTGATCGAGCTGACCGATCCGCCGCCGCTCGATCGCTATCGCAGGCACGACATTGAGGTGATCATCGACCGGCTGGCGGCGAAGACCGCGGCGCGTTCGCGCATCGCCGAAGCGCTGGATCTGGCGCTGAAGGTGGGTGGGGGTGTGGCGATCGTTGCGCCGGCGGATGGCGAGGCTGGGGAGGCGGTGGAGGTCGCCGAAGAAGCGCCCGCGCCGGCGACCGCGCGGCGGCGGCGGCGCGTGCGGCCGGAATCGCGGGCGGCGGCGGGCGACCTGCTGCTTTCGAGCGGTTATGCGTGCACGGCGTGCGGGCTCAGCTTCGAGCCGCCCGATCCGCAGCTCTTCAGCTTCAACAGCCCGCAGGGGATGTGCCCGGACTGTGACGGACTGGGCGAGAAGGTGGATTTCGACCCGGAGCTGATGGTTCCGGACGCCACGCAGAATTTTCTCAAGCCGTGCGTTGCGCCGCTGCGGACGCCGCCGGGCAAGTGGCGGCGGCATATCTACGAGGGCGTGGCCCGGCACGTCGGTTTCGATCTGAAAGCGCCCTGGAACGAGCTTCCGAAGCCGGCCCGCGATGCGCTGCTGCTGGGGACGGGCGACGAGCACATCACGTTTGAATGGAAGACGCGGGGCGGCATCTGGAAGCACGGCGGGACCTACGAGGGCGTGATCGCGGAGCTTCAGGGCAAGTACCGGAAATCGCAGTCGGCGATGGTGCGGAGCTACTACGAGCAGTACATGCGGCAGGTGCCGTGCCCGACGTGCCGCGGAGCGCGGCTGATCCCGCGGGCGCTGGCGATCACGCTGACCGGCATCGGACCGGACGGGCAGTGCGCGCCGCGGAATATCAATGAGATCTGCAACCTGCCGGTGAACGCGGCGCTGCGGTTCTTCGAGACGCTTGAGCTCGACGGGGTGCGGACGATTATCGCCATCGAGCCGCTGAAGGAGATCCGGGCGCGGCTGCGGTTCCTGCTCGACGTCGGGCTCGATTATCTCTCGCTGGACCGGGCTGCGCCGACGCTCTCGGGCGGCGAATCGCAGCGCATCCGGCTCGCGAGCCAGATCGGCAGCGGCCTGGTGGGCGTCCTGTACGTACTCGACGAGCCGTCGATCGGGCTGCATCCGCGCGACAATCGGAAGCTGCTCGCGTCGCTGCGGAGATTGCGCGATCAGGGCAACACGGTCATCGTGGTCGAGCACGATCGCGACACGATGGAAGCGGCCGACATGATCTGCGACTTCGGCCCGGGCGCGGGCGTGCGGGGCGGGCGGCTGCTGGCGGCGGGCGATCTGAAGACGGTCGCGGCTCATCCCGAATCGGCGACGGGCGCATACCTTTCCGGACGGCGCGCGATCGAGGTGCCGGCGGCGCGGCGCCCGGTGACCGCGACGCCGCCGCGCAAATCGCGCAAGTAGTCAAATGAAACACGCCGCGGCGCGAGCGGATTTTCATGCCGCGCCGATAACAACCTGCCCGGCCCGCTGCGCGGGCCGACGCGCGGGCTTTGCCTCCGGAAAATGACGTGCGGTGAGGCAGCCGGTTTTGAATGCTTCCACCAAATGAGTTGAAGCGCGACGTCTGGGTCAGAGGACTCGGCCGCGCGGGGGAAGACCGGAGGTCGACGATGGCGACCAGGACTGAGCCGAATCTGGTAACGATGATCTGCCCGAACCTGGCGTGCCGCCGCGCGGTCTCCGCACCGGAGTCAGCGCGGGGCATGACGGTGCGCTGTGCATACTGCCAGACGCCGTTCCGCGTCCCGATGTCCGGCGGGACACCGCCGCAGGGGGAGCCGGAGCGCGTCGACGCCGCAGCGCCCGCCGGCAAGAAGAAGTAACCGGTCCGACGCAGGGAAAGAACACGATCGCGGTTCGTCACCGGACCGCCGGGGAGCGTCTGTCGCTGGAGGGGGACAAGGGATGAGTTATCTGCTTGAATCGCTGGGCCGGGGGCTGCTCGGCCGGCTGGCGGATGCGTTTGAACGGCATCTGCCGGTGGACGAGGGCGCGGACATGGAATCGCTGCTCCGGCAGCAGGAGCTCGCGTCCACTTCGGTCGATCTGGCGATTCGCGCCGGGGCGGCGTATCTGCACGAAATGCGTCTGGGCGATGCGCGGCGCGCGTTCGAGCGTGCGCTGGCGCTGCCGGGCGCGGTTCATCGGGCGCAGCTCGGACTGGCGTGTGCGTACCACGAACTGGGCGACGTCGGGCAGGCGCTGCGCTTTCTGAACCGGGCCCACGCGGCGGACAAGTCGGACCCGGCGATCGCGTTCGGCCTCGGGTTCGTACACGAGCGCAACGGGGACGATGCAGCGGCGCGGCGCTGGTATGCGACGGCGACCGATCTGTGTCCGCGGCTGCGGAACGGGCTGGAGCGGCTGGGCGCGCTGGCGATCCGCGACCAGCGCTGGACGGACGCGACGGAGCACTATCAGCAGCTCGCGGACCTGGAAGTGGATGATCTGGACGTGCAGCTTTCGCTCGCGGCGCTGCTGCTGCATGCGGACCGGCCGGCGGAGGCGATCGAGGTGTTTCAGCGAGCGCTGCTGATCGAACCGGAGACGAGCACGGAGGCGCTGGAGAAGGTGGAAGCGCTGCACGCGGACGGGCAGCTCTCGAGCGCGGTGAAGACGCTCGAGAAGCTCGTGGCGAAGTATCCCGGCGTGAGCGAATTTCACGTGCACCTGGCCGATCTTTACGTGAAGGCGGGGAAGGATGACCTGGCGGTGAGCGAATACCGCACGGCGCTGGAGCTGCATCCGACATTTCTCGAAGCGACGGTCAAGCTGGGCACGCAGCATCTGCGGGCGGGCCGGTTTGCGGACGCGGCGCTGAGCTTCAACCAGGCGGTGGAGCTGAACGACCGGCTGCTGACGGCGTTCGTCGGGCTGGGCGTGTCGCAGCACGCGGCCGGCCGCGTTCGAGAGGGCGAGGCGACATTCGACCTGGCGGCGGGGCTTGCGCCGAACAGCACGCTGCTGTTCTGCGAGACGGCGCGGCTGCAACTCAAGTGCGAGAGCCGGCGCCGGCGGTTCGAACCGGGCACGGGCGAATTCGCGGATGAGCCGGAGGGTGACGGACTGCTCGGGGAGTCGATTCGACGGCACGAGCAGGCGATCCTGAAAGCGCCGGTGCGAGCGGACCTGCACTACCGGCAGGCGCTGCTGCTGGGGCAACTGGGGGAATTCGACCGCGCGCTGGATTCGCTGCGCCGGGCGACGACGATCTGTCCGGGCTACTGCAAGGCGCTGATCAAGCTCGGGGTAGGACTGCGAGGCGGTGAGGGGCCGGAAGAAGCGCTGCCGGTGTTTCAGCGTGCGTTGCGGCTCGAGCCGCGGGACGCGGAAGTGCACTACCAGCTCGGGCTGCTTTACTCGGCCCGGAGCTACTTCGACATCGCGATGGATCAGTTCGAGGGGCGCGCCAAGTCGCCTGAGGACGTGCGGAGCTTCCAGCACAACCTGATGCTATCGCTGCAGAACATCGGCATGGTCGACCGGGCGGCGGCGACGTGGGAATCGCTCTGTGAACTCATGCCGGGTACGATTCTGTCGGAAGATCGGTTTTCGTCGCACGCTCCGAAGGCGGAATAGCGAAGCGCGAAAACCATGCGGCGGCGCCGCATGCGCTGAAACGCGACAGCCGCGGCCAAGGAGGCCGGACGTGATTGATCTGTTCTGGGAAGTTCATCAGCAGCAGCGGATTTCGTCGGCGGAGTCGACGGCGGGGCGAGCGCAGACGAAGGCCAATGAGCTGGCGGCGCGATTCACGCTGATGGAGGCCCGCGCGAACAAGGCGCTGCTCATCTGCGAGGCGCTGTGGACGATCCTGCGCGAGAAATTCAAGATGAGCGACGAGGAGCTGCTCAACCGCGTGAAGGCGATCGACCTGAGCGACGGGAAGCTCGACGGGCAGGTGCGCCGGCGGGCGATGGATTGCCCGAAATGCGGCCGGACGACGACGAACCGCTCGCCGCAGTGCATGTACTGCGGCGCGGACGTCGGGGCGTCGCCGTTCGCGGTGTGAAGCGCGGGGCGGGCGGTTTGGTTCTATACTGCGGGCCGCGGTCGGTAGTCATCCACACAGGCTTACCCGTCCGGAGCTGATCCATGCGAGGATTCTTCATGACGCTCGGCGTCGTCGTTGCCGCGGCCTTTCCGGCCGCCGCCCAGACCACGAAACCCGGTCCGCAGGCCGCTGCGGAATCGAAGGAGAAGGCACAGGTGCCGACGACGCAACCGGCGGCGGTGCGGCCGGAATTTCACGAGGGGACCGAGGCGCGTTTCCAGCGCATGAACGAGCTTTCGAAGGAGGGCAAGGCGAAGCTGGTCTTCATCGGCGACTCGATCACGGAGGGCTGGGAGGGCGCGGGGAAGAAGGCGTGGTCGGAGCATTTCGAGAAGCACGCGGCCGCCAACTTCGGCATCAGCGGCGACCGGACGGAGCATGTGCTGTGGCGGCTCGACCACGGGAACCTCGACGGGCTCAAGCCGAAGCTCGTGGTGATGATGATCGGCACGAACAACACCGGCCACCGGCAGGATACGTCGGAGGATACGGCGGCGGGCGTGAAGGCGATCGTCGAGAAGGTGCAGGCGAAATGCCCCGACGCGAAGATCCTGCTGCTGGCGATCTTTCCGCGCGGGGAGAAGGCGGACGATCCGCTGCGCAAGCTCAACGACGGCGCGAACGCGATCATCAAGAAGCTGGCGGACGACAAGAAGGTGTTTTACAAGGACATCGGGGCGGAGTTCGTCGAGAAGGACGGGATGCTGAAGCGCGAGATCATGCCCGACCTGCTGCACCTGAACGCCAAGGGTTACGCGGCGTGGGCGGCGGCGATCAAGGATGACGTTGAAAAGCTAATGCGCGACTAGCCGCGCGCCGCCCCGCGGAGGTCGACGTGCGCGTACCCGCTCCGATTCTCGCGACGCTCGTCGCCGTGGGGCTGGGCTGCGCGGTCCGGTTCATCCCCTGGCATGAGAGCGAGTCGATCCGGGCCGGGGCGGCGATCGTCGTCGGTGCGCTGGTGCTGTGGATCTCGGAGTGCGCGCCGCTTGGAGTCGTTGCGCTGCTGATACCCGTGGCCGCGACGCTCTCGGGCGTGCTAAGCTGGCGCGAGGCGCTGACCGCGTGGGGCGACCCGATCATCATCCTGTTCCTGGCCGCGTTTTTGCTGGCGCGGGCGCTGGACAAGTTCGGGGCGCTGGACTGGGTGGGGCGGGCGGCGCTTCGCAAGAGCGGGACGGCGAGCAACCTGCGCGCGTGCCTCATCGTTCTGCTCATCTCGGGCGCGCTCTCGACGTTTCAGAACAACACGGCCGTCACGGCGATGCTGCTGCCGGTGACGGTGACGATCGCGCGGCGGACGAACATGCCGGCGCTGCCGCTGCTGGCGCTGTCGCTGGGCGCGACGTTCGGGGGGATGGCCGCGCCGGTGGGGACCGCGCCGAATTTTCTGGGCTACGGCAAGATTCGCGAGCTCGACGCGGGTTTTTCGTTCATCACGTGGCTGCGCGTCGGTGTGCCGGTGTGGCTGGGCACGACGGTGCTTGCGGCCGGGGTTTTGACGCTGACGGGTGTGCTCGCCCGACGCTGGATGGCGGGCCGGCCGGCGCTCGATCCGCTGGCGGTACGGCCGGCGGGTGACGCCGATGCGGGTTTGGACGCGCGGCGGCGCGGCGTGGAGGGGTTGCCGGCGGACGAACTGCGGCGCGGGCGCTGGGCGGCCGTGGTTGCGGCGCTGATCGTGGTTGCGGCGTGGCTGACGATCGGGGTGATCAAGAGCGTGGTCGCGCCGGGCGGGCCCGAGTCGAAGTGGATCGACCGGTATCTGCCGGAATCACTGGTGGCGCTGATTGTGGCCTGGCCGCTGTTCATGATTCCGGTGGGGCCGAGCCGACGGCGGTTGCTGGAGCGGCATGATTTTCAGTCGCTCGACTGGGATACGCTGTTTCTGATCGCGGGTGGGCTGTGCCTGGGCAAGGCGCTCGACGACAGCGGCGGGGCGGCGGCGCTGGCGCGGGCGGTGGAGCAGTTGCAGGCGCCGCCGCTGCTGCTGATGCTGGCGCTGGGCGGCGTGACGGTAGTTTTGTCGGAACTCACCAGCAACACAGCAACGGCGTCGCTGCTGGTGCCGATCGCGGGGGCGCTGGCGCCGGCGCTGGGGATGACGCCGGTGGATGCGATCTGGCTGGTGGCGCTGTGTGCGAGCCTGGGGTTTGCGCTGCCGATCTCGACGCCGCCGAATGCGATCGTGTATGGGACGGGGCTGGTGCCGATCCGGCTGATGCTGGCGGTGGGGATCGTGGTGGATGTGCTGGCGCTGCTGTGGGTGGTGGCGTGCGTGAAGTGGTTTGCGCCGGGGGCGTAGTCGTTCATTCGCACGTCAATCTGCTTGCACGCGCAGGCGAAACCTCGCATGATCCGGCATGGACCTCGCACCCCTGGCCGTGGCTTCCGTGCGCCGGGCGAACCGGACTTTCTTTGACCTGACGACGCAGCGCGAGCCGATGTCGATCGGCGAGGCGCGCTTTCCGGCAGGCGCCGCAACGAGCGCTGCGGCCGCGTTCATGGCGGATGTGCTGCTTGACGTATCGGGCGACGCTGCGTCTGGCGCCGCGGATCTGGCGGCCGTCGATGCGTTCTTCACGGCGCGCGGGGTGCGATGTTTGCGCTGGATTCCGGCCGTCGAGCAATCGATCGACGGACTCGCCGCGGTCCTGCGCGGGGCGGGTTTCGAGCGCGACGACTGGACGACGGCGGTGCTGCCGACGGAAGCGCCGCTGCCCGATCAACCGGCGCTGCGGGTGCTGTCTGGCCGTGCGATGCCGCGGGCGTACCGGGAGGTTCTCGCGGAGAGGCATGGCGAAGGGGTGGCGGGCGAATCGGCGATTGCGGCGGAATTGGAGAAGCTGGATTCGGCGCAGTACGAACCGTTCGTCGCGATGATCGACGAACGGCCGGCTGGCGTGATGGGGCTTTACCAGACGGGCGAGGTGGGCCGGCTTTCCGACCTATTCGTTTCGGAGGCGATGCGGCGGCGGGGCGTGGCGGCAGGGCTGACGGCGACGGCGATTCGGACGGCGCGCCGCTGGGGGCTGCGGTACATCTGTGCGCAGTTCTCGCGAGATTCCGCCAGCGGGCCGCAGATCGAGGCGCTGCTGAAAAGGACGGGGTTTTGCGTGGGGGGTACAATCCCGACGCTGCGTCTGCCCGAGGCGGGCGACGGGAACTGGTGAGTCGGGGCATGCGGTTGATCGAACGAGACGGGCATTCGATCGAGCCGATCATCGGCCTCGAAATCCACGTGCAGCTTGCGACGCGGACGAAGATGTTCTGCGGCTGCGCGGTGGAATTTGCGGCCCGGCCGAACAGCCGCGTCTGCCCGACCTGCCTGGGTCTGCCGGGGGCGCTGCCGGTGATCAACCGGGAGGCGGTCGAGCTGGCGATCCGGGCCGGGCTGGCGCTGCATTGCCAGATTGCGACGGCGACGAAGTGGGACCGCAAGAGCTACTTCTATCCCGATTTGCCGAAGAACTACCAGATTTCGCAGTATGACCAGCCGATCTGCGCGGGCGGCCATTTCGAGCTGCCGTTCGACGGGCGCATCCGCAAGATTCGCATCCGGCGGGCGCATTTGGAGGAGGATGCGGGCAAGAACGTGCACCTCGATTCGGGGGTGACGGCGGTCGACCTGAATCGGGCGGGGACGCCGCTGCTGGAGATCGTGACCGAACCTGATATGCGAAGCGCGGAGGAGGTGCGCGAGTTTGCGGTGCAGCTTCAGCGGCTCGTGGCGTATCTCGGCATCAGCGAAGCGAACATGATGAAGGGGCAGATGCGGTTCGAGCCGAATATCAACCTGCGGATTCGCGGGCCGGCGGGCGAGGCGGTGACGCCGATCGTGGAGGTGAAGAACCTCAACTCGTTCCGGGCGGTGCAGCGGGCGGTCGAGTACGAGATCGGGCGGCAGTTCGACGAGTGGCGCGAGACGGGGCGGACGGCGGCACCGGGGAACAAATCGAACCGCGGCTGGGACGACGAGCGGGAGATCACGCTGCCGCAGCGGGAGAAAGAGGAGGCGGCGGATTACCGATACCTGCCTGATCCGGATCTGTCGGCGGTCCTGCCCGATCCGGTGCATGTGCAGCACCTGCGCGAGGAAATGCCCGAGCTGCCGATCCCGCGCACGGAGCGGCTCATCTGCGAGTACAAGCTGCCGCCGAAGGATGCGCCGGCGCTGATCGAGGATCGTGCGAGCGCGGATCTGCTCGACCACGCGGGCGAGGCCGGCGGCGACAAGGTGACGCTCGGCAAGCATTTTCTGAGTTTCTGGGCGCGGCTGGCGAACGAACGGAAGACGACGATCGCGGGGCTGGGCGTCGCACCGCAGGCGATGGCGGAACTGGCAACGCTGGCCGCCGAGGGCCTGATCAGTGCGACGGCGGCGGCGCAGATTGCCGAGGCGATCGTCGGAGACGGGCCGGGGCAGACGCCGCGGGCGCTGGCGCAATCGCTGGGGCTGATGCAGAGTCGAGACGAGGGGCAGATCGCCGCCTGGGTCGAACGGGCGCTGGCGGCCAATGGGCAGGCGGTGCGGGACGCCGTCGAAAATCCAAAGAAACTCCAGGCGGCCCGCGGGTTCCTTGCCGGGCAGGTGATGAAGCTTTCGGGGGGAAAGGCCGATCCGAAGATCGCGGCGTCGCTCATTGAAGCTCGGCTTCG
Source organism: Planctomycetota bacterium (assembly GCA_045863555.1). Lineage (GTDB taxonomy): Bacteria > Planctomycetota > Phycisphaerae > UBA1845 > Fen-1342 > JACRLV01. The sequence goes on from BTUU01000022.1 coordinate 15,926, forward strand.
ACAAGCCACATCTGGCTGACGTTGGCTCGCGGCCCCGCCGACCCTCGCCGGGGCCCGAGTCTGCGCCCCCTCAAATCTTTGTTCCCGCTGACGGCCGACGGTGAGCGTCGGCCGCTACACTTCGGAACGGTCGCACTTCAGGGAGACGCGATGACAAGACGCCGGCTCGCGCTGCATTGGAAGATCCTCATCGGCCTGGTCGTGGGCATCGTTGCCGGTCTCATCTGCGATGTTCTGATCCCGCGCGACCCGACTGCACTTTCGCGGGAGCGGCTTGCGTGGTTTGTCCTGAACATCGCCAAGCCGATCGGGACGATTTTCCTGCGGTTGATCCTGATGATCGTGATTCCGCTGGTCTTCACCGCGCTGGTGCTGGGGATCGCCGGGCTCGGTGACGTGCGTCGGCTGGGGCGCATCGGACTGGTCACGCTGGGGATGACCGTGCTGCTTTCGGCAGCGTCGGTGGCGATCGGCCTGACGCTGGTGAACACGCTGACGCCGGGCGATCTGCTCTCGCAGGAGCGACGGGAGGAGCTGCGGGACAAGTATGCCGGAGGGGATATCAAGGCGGTGCGCGACGCGCAAAAGGCCAAGCCGCTGCGCGAGACGCTGGTCGACCTTGTCCCGGCGAACCCGCTCCAGGAGGCCGTTGGTGCGCTTGACGGCAGCTCGCCGGGCGGCGGGATGCTCGCGTTCATGGTCTTCTCGCTGATCTTCGGCGTTGCGCTGACGATGGTGGGCGAGAAGGCGGCGGGGCTGATTTCGGCGCTGGAGGGCCTCTACGAAGTCTCGATGACGGTCATCGGCATGGCGATGCGGCTGGCACCGTTCGCCGTGGCGAACCTGATGTTCGCACTGACGGCCGAACTGGGCCTCGACATCGTCAAGACGCTCGGGGGATATGTGGCGACGGTGCTTGGCGGCCTGTCGGTGCAGATGCTTGTCGTTTATCCCGTCGCGCTGCTGCTCTTCAGCTCGATCCGGCCGTACCGGTTTTTCAAGGGGATCAGCGAGGCGTTCCTGACGGCGCTGGGCACGTCGTCGTCGAACGCGACGCTGCCGACGTCAATCCGCGTGGCCCGGGATGAGCTGAAACTGCGACCGGCGGTTGGGAACTTCGTGCTGACGGTGGGATCGACGGCGAACCAGAACGGGACGGCGCTGTTCGAGGGCGTCACGGTGCTGTTTCTGGCGCAAGTGTTCGGGATCGACCTGACGCTCGGGCAGCAGGTGACGGTGGCGATGATGTGCCTGCTGGCGGGGATCGGTACGGCGGGCGTGCCGGGCGGGTCGCTGCCGCTGATCGTGCTGGTGCTTCAGTCGGTGAACATTCCGGGCGAGGCGATCGGAATCATCCTCGGCGTCGATCGCATCCTGGACATGTGCCGGACGACGGTGAACGTGACGGGGGATCTGGCGATCGCGGCGTGCGTCGACAATGTCGAGAACGCGTTTGAGGGGCGAGCGGCGGAAGGCGTAACAAGGTAACAATGGGACAAGGTAACAAGGGGACAAGGTTACAACGGGACAAGGTTACAACGGGACAAGGTTACAAGGGGACAAGGGGACAAGGGGATAGGGGGCGCGGGGAGGTTCTTGCGAGGCAACTGCGCTCGGAGCAGACGGGTGCTGAGCCGGTAGAATGCTTCGCTTTGAGTCGCCGGATTTGCACAGGCAGCCCCGTCGTGATCGGCCGACTCGATTCCGGAGCAATCCCGTGATGCGAACGCTCGTCGTATGGTTTGGCCTTTCGTGCATCGTCGCCGTCAGTCACGCGCAGGTGCCCACGTCCGCGCCGGCGTGGCTGCCGGTGGAGTATTCGTATACCGCGCCGTTCTTTGACGGGGCGACGTATGACGCGGCCATTGCTACGCCGCGGGAGATTCTGGGATTCGATCTCGGCGACCGGCCGGTGCGGCACGCGGAGGTGCAGCGCTGCCTCGCGGCGTGGTCGAAGTCGCCGCGGCTGAAATCGACCGTGTTCGGCTACACGCACGAGCGGCGCGAGCAGGTTTACGCGGTGATCACGTCGGCCGGCAACCATGCGAAACTGGCCGACATCCGTGAGCGAATCGGCACGTTGGCGGATCCGCGAAAGCTGAAGAACGACGGCGAGGCGAAGGCGATCATTGAGTCGACGCCCGCGATTGCGTGGATGGCGTACTGCATCCACGGGGATGAGCTATCCGGCACCGACGCCGCGCTCGCGCTGATCTACCACCTCGTCGCGGCGACCGACGCTGAGACGCGCACGCTCCTCGACGAGACGATCGTCGTCGTCGACCCGCTGCAGAACCCCGACGGCCGCGACCGGTTCATCACCATGTGCGACGAAGCGGCCGGGTATACGCCGAATCTCGACAGCGACGCCGTGCAGCACGCCGGCCGCTGGCCACGCGGGCGGACGAACCACTACTTCTTCGATATGAACCGGGATTGGATCTACGGAACGCAGCCGGAGACGCGGGCGCGGCACGCGGCGATCGCGGCGTGGACGCCGCAGCTCATGGTCGACGGCCATGAGATGGGGCCGGACACGACGTTCCTTTTCAACCCGGCGCGGGAGCCGTTCAACCCGGGACTGTCGCCGACGATCCGGAAGTGGTGGATGACGTTTGCGGACGACGCCGGGAAAGCGTTCGACGCGCACGGCTGGAGCTATTACACGCGTGAGTGGGCGGATTTCTGGTATCCCGGCTACAGCGACGGCTGGGCGACGCTGCACGGCGTCATCGGCATCCTGTATGAACAGGCGCGGACGGGCGGACGGGCGATCCGGCTGAACACCGGGCGCATTCTGACGTATCGCGAGGCGGTGCATCACCAGGTTCTCGTTTCCTGGTCCAATCTGAAATCTCTGCGCGCGAACCGGCGGGCGATCCTGACCGACTATCTGTCGATGCGCCGGGCCGCGCTCAAGCCGGACCAATCGCTGCCGCGGACGTTCATTCTTCCGATCGGCGACAACCCGACGCGCGTGCATGCGTTCGCGGCGTATCTCGCGAACCAGGGCATCGAGGTCGGCGCGGCGACGGCGGCGTTCACGGCAACCGATCTGATCAGCCAGCTTCGCCGGCCGGTCGCGACCCGCGAGTTTCCGGCCGGGACGCTGGTTGTTCAGCGGGCCCAGCCGCTGTCGCCGCTGGTCGAGGCGGCGCTCGGCTTTGATCCGCGGATGGACAAGGAGTTTCTCGAATCCGAGCGGCGGGAACTGGAAACCAAGCGGCAGACACGGTCCTACGACATCACGGGATGGTCGCCGCCGATGGCGTGGAATGTCGAGAGCTACTGGGCGAGTGCGGAAGTTGCGGTGGCGACGACGGCGTATGCAGGGCCGGCGGGCGGCGCGCCCCCGGCGCCGACGCCGACGAACCCATATGCGTGGGCGATCGACGGGCGGGATGACTCGGTGCTTCGTGCGGCCGCGCACCTGCTTCAGGCGGGGGTAGTCGTTCGCGTGGCGGAGAAGGAATTTCGGGTCGGCGGCGAACTGCTCCCGCGCGGCAGCCTGCTCATCCGCCGTCACGATCATGGTGGGGACGTGTCTGCGCGGATCGAGCAGGCCGCAGCGGCTTCGGGCGCGAAAATCCGCGTGGCCGGGACGGCGCGCAGTCCGGATGACACGCCGGACCTTGGGGGGGAGCATTTTTTGCTGCTGCGGACGCCTCGCATCGCCCTTGTCGGCGATGGGGGCGGCGATCCGTCGAACTACGGCGCGATGTGGCACGTGCTGGACCGGGAGATCGGTCTTGCAGTTTCGCTCCAGGATGAGTCGCTTCGCGGCGTCGACCTGCGGCGATTCAATGTGATCATTCTGCCCGGCGCGGCGGGACCGGCCCGTAACGAGCAACTGGCCGAATGGGTCAGGGGCGGCGGGACGCTGATTGCGATCGAAGGGGCGGCCGCGGTGCTCGCCGACGAGAAGGCGGGGCTGAGCGCGGTCCGGAGGCGGCCGGACGTGCTGAAGTCGCTCGACGAGTATCTCTCTTGGGCGGCGGTGGAGCGGAGCGTGGGACAGACGGAGGTCAACGTCGACGAGCTGTTCGACGACGTTGTCGAGAAGACGCCGCCGGCGGACGTGCCCGCCAAGCCGGAGACGAAACTGAGCGACGAGGCGCTGGAGGAATGGCGGCAGATCTTCTCGCCGCAGGGTCTGATCGTCCGGGGCACGCTCAACACGGATCACTGGCTGACGTTCGGCTGCCCGAAAGAAATGCCGCTCTTCGCCGCGGGTTCGACGGTGCTGCTCTCCAAGCCACCGGTGACGACGGCTGTCCGGTTTGCGGAGTCGAAGGAACTGCGTTTGAGCGGGCTGCTCTGGCCCGAGGCGAATGTGCGGCTGGCGGGCAGTGCGTATGCGACGGTGGAGTCGGTGGGGAGCGGGCAGGTGATTCTGTTCGCGCATGACCCGAACTTTCGGGGGGCGTGGCGCGGCACACAGCGGTTGCTCCTGAACGCGATTCTCCTGGGGCCGGGGTGTGGCACATCGCAGCCGAATCCGTGAGAATCGGGTTCACGGCCCGGCCGCGGGCGAAAGCGGATTCAACAAACAGAAAGGGATGCAGATGCGCAGGAGTTCGTTGCCGATGGTCGTGCTGGTGGCGGTAGTGTCAATGCCGCTCACGGGTTGCATGACGGCGATCAAGCAGGCGCTCCGGGAGGCGAAGGGAGCGACCGGCGAGGTGTTTCCGACGCGCGAGGTGAGGCCCGGGGAGCTTGAGCGATTCAACGGCGTCGCGTTCCGGCCAGCGACGACTGACGTGGGGGAGAGGATCACGCCGGCGGCGCTGCTGCTGGGATTCGACAACGGTGCGCGGGAGATCGCCGGGGACCTGGCTGCGGATTATCCGGGCGGGGATCCGACGCTGACGATTCAAACGTCGCTGATCTATTTTCAGTCCAAGGGGATCCTGAGTGGGGCGGAGGCGCTGGCGCGGGTGAAAATGCTCGAGGGTGACCGGGTCGTGATCGACTCGGTGGTGCGATCGGAGAGCGATGCGTTTCGGGCGGGCGACGAGGAGGCTCTCTCGGCAGCGCTGGCCCGGGGCATCCGGAAGTTCCTGATCGACAATAAGTACACGCCCGAGAAGCGGAAGGAAGTCGATAAGAAGCGGGAGGAGGAAACGAAGGCCAAGGAGGAGTCGGAGGCCTGACGGCGCTCGCTGGTCGATCCGAACGATCCGTTTCTGGGCTGCCATCCGCCTGTTCCCGGCCCGGCGGGGCTGCAGGGAGTTTCCTGCGTCGCGGGATGGGCCTAGTCGGCCCGCCGTGAACGGGAACTCAGATTTTCTTGGCCATCCGGCCGATTTCGACTTATGATTATGGGGGGTTGGCGACCTCCCCCCGGTTGAGGGCTGCCATGGATCTGAATCGGGTCGAACGATGCCGCGGGAGGGCGGCCCTGTGGGTGCTTGCGCCGCTTCTGGTGGTGCTGGCGTCCCCGGTTCGCGCGGACATTCTCCACCTGACCAACGGAAATCAGATCGAGGGGCAGATCCTGGAAAAGACGGACGCGGGCTACCGCGTTCGCACCTCCTTCGGCACGCTGGTTGTTCCCGCTGACACGGTCAAGTCAATCGAGGAAAAACCGACGCCTTTTGCGGAGTACGACCGGCGACTGGCGGCCGCGAAGGACACTGCGAAGGACCAGACCGACCTCGGCGTGTGGTGCGGCGAGAACGGCCTTGCCGCGCAGGAAAAGAAGCACCTGAATCGGGCAATTGAGCTCGATCCGGAATATGAGCCGGCCCGGACGGCGCTCGGCTTTGTGAAGGTCAACGGTGTCTGGGTCGATGGCCGGACGGCCGTGCGCGATCCCGAGCGGGAGAAGGAAGCCGAAAGCAAGCCGGCGAAGCCGGCGGATGGCGATCGGCAGGTTGCGGCGATCCAGGGGAAGTGGACGCGGCAGATTCGGGCGATCCGGCAGACGCTGCTGGACGCGAAGTCGGAGAAGCTGATCGAGGAGGGGCGGCGGCGCATTCTCGACATCAAGGACCCGCTGGCGGTCCTGCCGCTGGCGAAGGTTCTCGGCGACGGGACTCTCGCTGCGCGGCAGGTGCTTGTGGAGGCGCTGGGCCGGTTCCAGACCGACGAATCGACGCTGAACCTGACGGTGATCGCGCTGGTGGAGCCGGACGAAGCGCTGCGGCGCGACGCCGTGACGCAACTGGTGCGGCGCGAGGATCCGCGCGTGGTCGCCCAGCTTCGCAAGGCGCTTCAGAGCAACAGTGACGCGCTCATCCGCAACGCCGCGGTCGCGCTTGGGCGGCTGAAGGCGATGACGGCGGTTCCGGAACTCATCGATAGTCTGAAGGTGCAGCGGCGCAAGCTGACCGAAGTGACGGTGCGCCGGTACTTCGGGGCGATGGAAACGGATTTCGGCCGGGACACGACAGTCACGCTCCCGCGCGGCAACCGGGTTCGGTACGTGCCGACGATCGGTCTGGGTGCGGCGGGCGCGTTCGTGTCGGGCGAGACGGAAATGCAGATGCAGGACGTCACGGTCTTTCGGACCGAGGTGCAGCAGGCGCTCGTGGCGATCACGGGCGAGAATTTCGGGTTTGAAGAAGCGGCCTGGCGCCGCTGGTATCAGGAGCGAAAGCCATGAAGAAGATGACTGCGTTCGCCTTGGCATGCGCTGGCAGCCTTTCGGTCGTCGCCTGGGCTGCGGGCGGAGACGATCGCGACCTGATCGAAGCGGCTGCGGCCGATCGGCGCGCGCCCGTTGCCGTGCCGGCCGACGCCGGGCCCGCGAAGACGTCCGATCTCGACGCGGTGGAGGCGCAGGCTCGATCGGAAGCGGCGCTGGCGCAGGCGCGGCTCGAGCTGGTCCTGGCACGGAAGTCGCTGAAGGCGGGCGATGCGGCGGATGCCGCGCGGCGGGCCCGCGCCGCGCTCGTGCTGCTGGAGCCGGCGGGCGGCGATGTAAGCGTCTGGGAGCTTCAGGCGGAGGGAATCCTCGCCCGGGCGTCCCGTGCGCAGGCGCGGGTAACGCTCTCGGATTCGCCGCAGGAGGCTGCGACCGCGCCGGCGGCCGCGGCCGCGAGCCCGGCTACGCCGGATGGGCCGCGGACGCCGACGATCGTGGAGCAGGACGAGGCGCGGCTCGCGTATCAGGGAGCGCTGTATGAGGCGTATTCCGCGGATGAGACGCGGCGCCTGATCGAGGCGCATGAGGCCCGCGTTGCGCCGCAGGGTGAGGTTGCGTATCCGTCCGACTGGAAGGACCGGGTGGCGCGGCGCGCGAAGTGGGCGGGCGGCGAGGTCGCGCGGACGCGGAGCTGGACGGACAAGGACGGTCGCGAGTGGTACGCGGCGATCTATGACATCCGCGACGTGACGTACGTTGTTCCGGATTTCCAGCCGGTGGTGAGCCTTGACTTCGCCGAAAACGACCGGAACGGTCGCGACCGCGAGGCGCTGCGGCAGCGCAGTGCGATCTTCGGCGGGTATGCGGAGGATCTGGCGGCGGGCATTCCGCTGCTGCGGTTCTTCGGCGGCGTTGACGACATGGCGCTGCGCGGCGCGAAGTACAGCCGCGAGAAGCAGGCGGAGATTATCGAGCAGATCCGGGCGTTCACGACGCAGCAGACCGAAGCGCTTGTGATTCCGCTGAATCCGTAGCGCGCCGGTTTGACAAAGCTGGGCTGTGCGGAGGGCTGGAACCAGTTTCCGGCTCTCCGTTTTTTTGTCGGCGCTGCGCGGGCGAGCGGGTAGCCGCGCGGGAGTCACCGCACTACCATTGCTTGCTCAGGCGTGTCAGAGATTCATACGAACCGTTGAGCTGGAGTCTGATGCGATATTCCGCCCGTACGAGCGTCGCCGCGCTGATCTTCCTGACGCTCATCGCGTCTGGCGCGCCGGGGCAGGACCGGCCGGAATCTCCACCCGTCACGCAACCCGCGGGACAGTCGACGGAGCCCGCGGCAACGCAACCGGCATCCACGCAGACCACCCAGACGGCGCCGGCGACGCAGACGGCGCCTGCCACGCAGACGGCGCCCGCATCGCAGCCGTCGATCACCACGGCGGTGCCGACGGTCGAGGAAATCCAGCAGCGGATCTCGGATGCGGAGGCGAACACGGCGCTCGACGAGGCGGCGCGGGGTGAACTGGTCAAGATCTACAAGGATCTGCTGGCGGAGTTGAACCGGGCGGCGCAGTTTGCACAGCGGACGGAAAAGTACAAGGCGGACTCAACCCCACCCAAGGCGGAGGAGCTCGAAGCGCTCCGTGCGCCGACGACGCAGCCCATCGGGGAGATTGATGCGGGCATACCCCCGGACGCAACGATTGCGGTGGCGACGGGGCTCGTGGCGGAGGCGAAGACCGGGCTCGAGGAGCGAACCCGGGCGCTCGCGGAGATCGAAACGGAGCAGAAGCGTCGCGACCAGCGCCGCGCGGACAATCCGCGAGAGGTCACGGCGATCGGGGCGCGAATCGCGGAGCTTTCGACCGCGCCGCTGCCCGGCGACAAGAACGAAGGCCCGCTGCGTCAGGAGGCGCGGCGGCTGCTGCGGCAGGCGCGGCTTGCGTCGCTGGCGGCGGAAAATGCGATGCTGGCGGCGGAGCTGCCGGCGTATGCGGGGCAATCCGAGTCGCTGACGGCGCGGCGCGACCTGGCGGCCCGGGACGTGCTGATCGCCGAGCGGCTGCTGAAAGCGCGCGAGGCGGCGCTGCAAAGCCTGCAACGCCGCGAAGCCGAGAAGGCGGCGATGGCCGCGGAGAAGGCGCTCGCCGAGGCGGCGGCCGCCGATCCCGCGGTGAAGCAACTGCTGGTCGACAACGCCAAGTTTGCGTCGGAGGTCGAAAAGTACACGACTGAAACCGACACGATCAAGAATTACCGAGCGCGGACGGATGCGCGGCTGTCTCAACTGAAGCTGGAGTCGCGGAGCATGCGCGACATTGTCTCGCAGCTCGGCGCGGACCGTCAGATCGGCGGGCGGCTGCGGCAGCAGCGCGTGAGCCTGCCGTCGACGCGGGATTACGAGGTGTGGATCGCGACCAACGCCCGCCGGCGCGCGGATGCGGAGTTTCGCAAAATCGAGATGGAGGCGCGGAGCCGCGAGCTGGGCGTGCTCGACGAAGTGGTCAAGGCGACGATGAAACTCGTCGATCCGCGCGTGGATGACGAGCAGCGGCGGCGGATCGAAGAAACCGTGCGGCGGGCGCTGGCGGACCAGAAGAAGCTGGTCGATGACCTCAAGGACAACCGGCTGCCGACGTACTCGAACGAAGTGACGCTGCTGCGGGAAAAGCTGTCGGACCTCGTCCGGCTGTCGCGTGACTACGAGAATTTCATCGACCGGCATGTGTTCTGGATTCCCAGCGCGCCGCTCATCGGTCCGGGGATCGTCGCCGGTGTGATCGCGGGGGCGGGAAAATTCGCACAGCCGGCGGACTGGCGGCAGACGTGGGAAGTATTCGTCACCGACATCATCCGGGAACCGGGTGTTTACGTCGGCTTCAGCGTCGTCGTCCTCACGCTGCTGGGGCTTCAGGGCTGGCTGCGGAGTTTCGTGCGGGCCCGGGGCGAGCGCGTGGCCAAGCCGGCGACGGACCGGTTTTCCTACACGCTGCACACGCTCGTGGCGACGGTGCTGCTCGCCGCGGGCGGACCGGTGATCCTCGCGTTCGCGGGCTGGCGGCTCGGGCAGTCGATCGACGCGGGCTCGTGGCAGAATGCGATCAGTGCGGGTCTGCTCGGGGCGGCGCTGGCGTGGGCGTTCATCGGTCTGCTGATGCATCTCTGCCGGCCGCAGGGGCTGGCGGAAGCGCACTTCCGCTGGCGGCCGGCGAGCATCCGGATCATGCGGCGAAATCTCGCCTGGCTTGGGCTCTTCGTTGTCCCGTGCGCGTTTGTGAGCCACACGACGCAGGCGTTTGACGAGGAAGCGCCGCGGCAGACGCTGGGGCGGCTGGCATTCATGATCGAGATGTTCGCGCTGGCGACGTTCACGTGGCGGGTCATCCACCCTGAGAACGGGATCGTGGCGAACCTGCTGAACCGCTCGAAGAACAGCTGGCTCAGCCGACTGCGGTACGTCTGGTTCTCGCTGGCGGTGGGCGTGCCGGCGATTCTGGGCGTGGTTTCGGGCCTGGGGTACGACTACACGGCGCTTCAGTTCTCGATTCGCTTCACGCGGACGCTCGAACTGGTCGCGGTGCTCTTCGTCGTCAGCGCGGTGACGCTGCGCTGGCTCTTCGTGGCGCAGCGGAAGATCGCGATCGACCAGGCGGAGCGACGGAAGGCCGCGGAGGCCGAGGCCGAGAAGGCCGGAGATGCGCCGGTCGAGGCCGCCCCGATCGTCGAACCGGACGAGCTGAACATCCTCGCGCTCAGCGCACAGACCCGTCAACTGCTCTACACGTTCGTGGCCATGACGTTTTTCTTCGGCTCGTGGTTCATCTGGCGGGATACGCTTCCCGCGCTTGAGTTTCTGAAATCGTACCGACTGGACTACGGCGGCGCGGTCGTGGCTGCGCCGGAAGGCGCGGCCGGCGCGACCGTGGCGGAGGGGGCGACGCCGGTCGCCGAGGGCGTAACGCTCGCGGACCTGGTGGTGGCGCTCGTGATCATCGTGGTCTCGATCGTGCTGGGGAAGAACCTGCCGGCGCTGCTTGAGATGGCGATCCTCGCGCGGCTGCCGCTGGAGCCTTCGGTGCGGTACGCGATCACGTCGCTCGTGCGGTACGTGATCAGCATCATCGGCATCGTCGCGGCGTTCGGGGCGCTGGGAATCGCGTGGTCGAATGTGCAATGGTTGGCGGCGGCGATCACAGTGGGTCTGGGGTTCGGGCTCCAGGAGATCGTGGCGAATTTCGTCTCGGGTCTGATCCTGCTGTTCGAGCGGCCGATCCGCGTCGGCGACCTGGTGACGGTCGGGGACGTATCGGGGACGGTGACAAAGATCCGGATTCGGGCGACGACGATCACGGATTTCGACCGCAAGGAGCTGATCGTTCCGAACAAGGAGCTGATCGCGGGCCGGGTGCTGAACTGGACACTGAGCGACACGACGCTGCGGCTGGTGCTGCCGGTGGGGGTTGCATACGGCTCGGACGTGGAGGCGACGCGGACGGCACTGGCGCGCGTCGCGGCCGACTGCGAGTATGTGCTCAAGGATCCGGCGCCGCAGGTGCTGTTCATGGGATTCGGGCAGAGCACGCTGGACTTCGAGCTGCGGGTGATCGTGCAGATCGAGAACGGGCTGGCGGCGCGGACGGAGCTGAATCGGGCGATCGAGTCGGCGTTCCGCCGGGCGGGGATCGAGGTCGCGTACCCGCAGCGGGACGTGAACGTGAAGATCGGCGACGCGCGGCTGCTCGAGCTCTTGAAGAACAGGGTCCTGCCTCCGCCGCCGTCCGAGGAATCCAACCCGTAGCTCGCGCGCGGCGCGCGGCACGATTGCTCTACCGATTCACCGTCGCCGACGAACTCACCGTGAGGGGGACGACGCCGGCAGTCTGGCCGCCGGCGGGGGCTGAAACGGCGGGGAGGTCGATGCGTTTGCGGCGCGCGGCGGAGGTGTCGACCGGGCGGTAGTACTGGTCGCGCTGCTGCGGCGTCCAGCCGGCGTCGGTGATGAGCCGGCGGATCTCATCCTCGGTGAGGCGATACGACGCGCCGGCCTGCGAGACGACGTTTTCTTCCATCATGACGCTGCCCATGTCGTTCGCGCCGTAGAAGAGCGCGAGCTGGCCGACCTTCGGGCCCATCGTGACCCAGCTCGACTGGATGTGCGGGACGTTGTCGAAGTAGAGCCGGACGAGGGCGAGCATCGTCAAATACTCGTGGGCATCCGCGAGCAGGAGATGCTGGCCGTCCGGCCGCGGCCTTCGAGGCCGAAATGCAGAATGAGGAATGGAGAATGCAGAACGGGGATTACCCGCGGCTGCGCCGCTTGCGAGCGACTCCCTTTCTGCATTCTGCATTTTGCATTCTTCATTCTCTTGGCCATGCGGCATCCGCTTCCAGCGGCCGAGCGGCGTGCCTTCCGGTTGGAACGTCCAGTGGATGAAGGCGGTGAAGCCGCCGGTCTCGTCCTGGAGGTCGCGGATGAGGCGCATGTGCTCGATGCGGTCCTCCAGCGTCTCGATGTGGCCGATGACCATCGTGGCGCTGGTCTTCATGCCGAGCTTGTGGGCCTCGCGCATGACTTCGAGCCACTCGTGCGAGAGCGACTTGCCCTGGGCGATCTTCGTCCGCACACGGTCGACGAGGATCTCGCCGCCGCCGCCGGGGATCGTCGCGAGGCCGGCTTCCTGGAGGCGGAGCAGCACGTCGCGCAGCGGCATCTTGAAAATCTGGTGAAACGCCCAGATCTCCGGCGGGCTGAACGCGTGGATGTGGATCGTCGGGTAGTTCCTGCGGATGAACCGCAGCAGGTCGAGATACCACTCGAAGGGCAGGCCGTGGCCGTGCGGGTCGCTGGCGTCGGGGACGAGGCCGCCCTGCATGAGGATCTGCGTGCCGCCGATGTCGATCAGCTCTTCGATTTTCCGGCCGATCTGCTCGAAGCTGAGGATGTACGCGTCTTTGTCGCCGGGGTCGGCCTTGAAATTGCAGAAGATGCACTTGGCGGTGCAGACGTTGGCGTAGTTGATGTTGCGGTCGACGACGTAGGTGCGGTAGGGCTCGGGGTGCATCTCGCTGAGGCGGGCGAAGGCGAGGCGGCCGAGCTCGTGGATCGAGAGGTCGTGGTACATCGCGAGGATGTCGGCCTCGGTGTAGCGGCGGTGAGTGCGCGGCGGCGGCGTCAGCACGGCGTCGGAGGTCAAGGCAGCGGTCACGGTCGGGCCCTCGCACGGGAGACAGTCGGGGGAGTGTACCGGATGGCGGGGGGCGGGGGCGGGGCTGGGTTGGGTTTCACGGTTTTTGACAAAACGGGCACGCCGGAGCCTTGGGTGAACGGGATTTCAAGATGATCAAGATGCTCAACGTGTGTGTACACTCGATTTGCGCTCCTTCTGATAATGTCGCTGTCCTGAATACGTCGGCGGGGTGCGGGATTTTCCGCAGAACCGTGAATTGAGCGCCTTCTCGCGAGGCGTCCGGGGGCCGGCGAGGGTGCCCTCGATCCCCGGAGTGCGCGAGGCTGGCGGAATTTGTGCGCGGCCATATTTCGTCTCCCTCTCGCGGTGCATCACCCGGCGTATTGTTGCTGTGCGTGAGGGGCTGTGTGGGGACGGCGCGGGAAATGGGGGGATTCGGCGGATTCTGGCGGGAGTTGGGTTCTTTCGGGTCGCGGGTGCCCGAAGATTCAGCTCTGGTACAGAAGAGAAGTCGCAGCCGGGTGATTTCTGTCGCCCCGTTCCGGGGCTCGAATGCAAGCGAGCTATCCCCACGGCTCGCGCCGTGGGCAACCCTCTGCCGCCCTCCGGGCTAAACGCAGCCGCCCAGGCGGTCACGCATGCTTCGCGTCGTTCCGCCCGGGTCGCGGGAGATAGAAAACACGTCGGGGAGGTTACACTCCCCAATTCCGCTTCGGACGGCGCGGCCTGAGCGCGCTCGCGGCAGTTGCGGCGGAACGCAGGCTGCACTGAGCCGGAGGACGGGTGGGCTGAGCCCACCCTACGAGCGATAACGGGGTACCAAAGCGCCGCATGGGCACGATCTCGATACAAGCCGTCGCCAAGCAGTTCGGGCCGCAGGTGGTCCTGCGCGAGGCGTCCGTCGAGCTTCAGAGCGGCGAGACGGTCGGGCTTGTCGGGCCCAACGGCGCGGGCAAGACCACGATCTTCCGGCTGATTCTCCGCCGGTTCCCGCCTGACCTCGGGACGGTTACCTGCTCCAAGGGAATGGAAGTCGGCTATCTGCCGCAGGACCCGGAGGTCAATCTCGACGCGACGCTGCACGACGAGGTGCTGAGCGCGTTCGCGGACGTGCTCGCGATCGAGCGGAAGATGCACGAGATTTCGCACGAAATCGCGGAAAAACACGAGGGGCCGGAATACGAATCGCTGCTCGATCAATACGGCAAGCTCGAGGCGCAGTTCGTCGCCGCCGACGGCTACGCGATCGAGACGCAGCTCAAGGAGATCGTCGGCGGCCTCGGTTTCACGCCCGAGGACCTGAAGCTGCCGATGCGGGCCCTCTCCGGCGGCCAGAAGTGCCGGGCGGCGCTGGCGAAGCTGCTGCTCCAGGACTCGACGTATCTGCTGCTCGACGAGCCGACGAACCACCTCGACATCGACGCGGTCCGCTGGCTGGAGAAATTTCTGCGCTCGCATCACGGCGGGGCGGCGGTCATCTCGCACGACCGCTACCTGCTCGACCGGATCGCCGACCGGATCATTGAGGTCGAGGGCGGGCGGCTGAATGCATACCCCGGCAACTACACCAACTATGTCGAGACGCGCGAGGTCCGCCGGCTCACGCAGGAGCGGCAATTCGAGAAGGACCAGGCGTTCATCGCCAAGGAACGCGACTACATCGCCCGGAACATCGCCAGCAAGCGGACCGGCGTCGCCCGCGGGCGGCGGACGCAGCTTGAACGCCGCCTCGCGGCGGGTGAATTCACGATGGAGCGGCCGGGGGCGAAAAAGGAGCTGAGGCTTGCGTTCAGCGGCGAGGAGCAGAAGGGCCGCACGATCTTCGATGCCCAGGGGCTAACCAAGCGGTTCGGCGACAAGCAACTTTTCCGCGATCTGTCGCTCCAGATCGCATCCGGCGATCGGCTGGGCATCACCGGCCCGAACGGCACGGGCAAGTCGACACTGCTGAAGGTGTTGCTGGGGCTGATGACGCCGGAGGAGGGCCGGGTGGTCGTCGATCCGAAAGCGTCGGTGGGGTATTACGCCCAGGAGTCGCACGACCTCGACCCGAGTCGCACGATTCTGACGGAGATTCAGAGCGTGCGGCAGGATCTGACGGAGCAGCAGGCCCGGACGATCCTCGGCCGGTTCCTCTTCACCGGCGATGACGTGTTCAAATCCGTCGCGCGGCTCTCGGGCGGTGAGCAGTCGCGGGTGCGGCTCACGAAGCTGATTCTGTCGAATCCGAACGTGCTGGTGCTGGACGAGCCGACGAACCACCTCGACATTCCGTCACGCGAGGCGCTGGAGGAGGCGCTGGACGAGTTTCCGGGGACGATCATCGCCGTCAGCCATGACCGGTACTTTCTCGACCGGATCGTTGAGCGGCTGCTGGTGATCCGGCCGGAGGGCGCGCGGCAGTTTACGGGCGGGTACACGGAGTACATCGAGGCGGAGGAGGCGCGGGCGGAGGCCGAGCGCGTGGGCGCGGAGCGCGAGGCGGAGCGGGCGCGTGACGAGGCTCGGAAGGCGGCGCGGAAAGCGGCGGATTCGAGCGGGAAATCGAAGGGTTCGGGCGGAAAACCGGGGCCGAAGTCGCGGTTCGACAAGATGGCGCTGGAGGAGCTGGAAGCGTTCATCGCGGCGCGGGAAGGCGAGATCGCGGAGATGACGGAGCGGTTCAGCGATCCTGCGATTGTGCGGGACCGGGCGGCGCTGGCGGAGTTGAATGCGAAGATGGATGGGATGCGGGCGGAGCTTGGCGAGGCTGAGGCGGCGTGGTATCGGCGGGGGTGACGGCAGGGTACGCGTATCGGCGGTTGGGGCGCCCTTTCAGGGCTTTGCGATGCGGCGGGTCGGTTTCCCAGGGCGTTGCCCTGGGCTCTGGCTGGGTCGCACCTTTGGTGCGACGTCGGTCGGAACGCACGCGTCATGGACGGGTGGATTGGCGCGAACTCGCTGCGGAGCGAGAGCGACGGGTACGGATCGAGTGGTGCGAAGTCGGTCGGAACGCACGCGTCAGGTACGGTTCGATTGGCGCGAAGTCGCAGCGGAACGTGTGCGCCAGGCTCGGGTCGATTGGTGAAAACTCACCGCGTAACGCGCACCAAGTGCGGATCGACGGGTGGGAACTCGCTGCGGAACGCGCGGCGGGGGTACGGGGCGGTCGCGGGTCTGGGAGAACGGGCACGCGGGCGCGGGGCCGTGGCGGTTTTCCGTCGCCTTGACTTCCCCGCTGCGCTCCGGCATTCTCTACCGAATTCGCCCGGTCTCGGGCGCCGGACCGGCGTGCAGGGCAGCATGCCGACCGGCCGATAGGAGCGTTACATGACGAAAATGCTCATCCGGTTGCGTCCGCTGCTGGTCGGCGGGACGACGCTGGGGCTGATTCAGGGGTTGGGGCAGATCAACTATAACAGCCTGCTCTTCCAGTTCCTGGGCACGTGGATCAATATCCTGGTGGCTCTCATTTTCGGCGGCGATCTGTCGAATTTCAATAACGGCAACATGTTCAACTAGCGGGCGGCGTCAGCAGGAGTGCGCGTGATGAGTGGGATCTCGAATCTCGCCGAGGGAATGAGCAATCCGGAGGTCATGGAGCGGGCCGACCGCGAAGTCGAGCGGCTGCGGAATGACCTGCGGGAGAAGGTGAAATCGGACATCAAAGACATCGGGACGCTGCGGAGGGAGATGTCCGTCACGGTCCCGGCGGACGTGATCCAGTCGCACTTCGACCACAATTTCAACGAGATCCGCACGGATGTCGCGATTCCCGGCTTCCGCAAGGGGCGGGCGCCCAAGGCGCTGGTCCGGAAGCGGTTTGCGCCGGAGGTCGGCGAGAGCCTGAAGACGTCGATCGTGGGGCAGTCGTTCCTCTCGGCGGTCGAGCAGCACAAGCTGGAAGTTCTGGGCGATCCGCTGTTCAAGATCGAGAAGGACAACCAGGTGAAGCTGCTGGAGATGGGCGAGGCGTTCGAGACGATCAAGCTGCCCGAGGAAGGCGATTTCACCTACACGTGTGAATTCGAGATCAAGCCCGGATTTGAGCTGCCGGAGCTGAAGGGCGTGCCGGTCACGGAACCGAAGGCGGAGATCGCCGAGGAGACCGTGCAGGAGTTCATCGACCGGCAACTGAAGATCCGCGGCCAGTTCCAGCCGCTCGAAGGCGGGGCGGCCGACAAGGAAGACATGCTCATCGCGGACGTGGTGCTGAAGGTCGGCGACGAGCAGGTGAAGAGCGAGGCGAACGTGCAACTGGGCGTCCGGCCGTCGCGGCTGGACGGCATCGCGCTGATGACGCTCGATGAGGTGCTTTCGGGTGCAAAGCCCGGCGACGATCGGACTGTGGAGTGCACGTTCCCCGAGGACTACGAACGGGTGGACCTGCGGGGCAAGGCGGGCCGCTTTGAATTCAAGATTCACGAAGTGAAGCGGCTGGTGCCGATCACGAAGGAAGCCCTGATGGAGCAGGTCGGGGCGGGCAGCGAGGATGAGCTGCGCACGCTGGTGATGCACGAGCTGGAAGCGGAGCGCGAGCGGCTCGTCTCTCAGGCGAAAAAGCAGCAGGTGATCGACTACCTGCTGGAAAAGACGCCGATGGACGTGCCCGAGGGTCTTTCGGCGCGGCACACGGACCGGGCGGTGATGCGGCGGGTCGTCGAGCTTCAGCAGCAGGGCGTGCCGGGCTCGGAAATCGAGGCGAAGATCGACGAGCTGCGGACGAGCGCCCGCGAGCAGGTGATGCGCGACCTGAAGGCGGAGTTCATCCTCGAGAAGGTGGCCGAGAAGCTGGGCGTGGGGATCAGCGAGGAAGAGGTCAACACGGAGATTGCGCGGATGGCGCGGCTCTATAATCAGCGCTTCGACCGCGTCCGGGACGATCTGCACCGACGGGGGCTGCTCCCGCAACTGGCCTCGCAGATCCGATATGACAAGTGCGTGCAGATCATTCTGCGCGACGCGACCGTGACGCAGGAACAGGCGGCTGCGGAAGCGCCGGAAGCGGCGCCGGAGAAGAAGAAGACGCCGAGGAAGAAGAAAGAGCAGTAGCCGCAAGGCCCCCGCAGCGAGATCGCCACGGAAGGCCCAGGCTCCACGACGGACCGAAGGAGACTCCATGAACTACCGGCCTGAGACCGAGCGGGCGCGCGGCCCCTACCAGGGCAGCTACGCGCATCTCGCGGGCCCCATGAGCCAGTTCGAAAACGCCCGGGCCCAGTCGGGCGGGATGACGAACTGGCGGCAGATGGGCCTGAACGAGATGCTGCTGGACAACCGCATCATCTTTCTCGACCTGCCGCTTGATCCGCACATCATGATCAACGGGAACACGGTGTGCTCGCACGTGATCAAGAGCCTGCTCTGGCTTCAGTCGTCGAAGCGGGACCAGGACATCCACATGTACATCAACTGCCCGGGGGGCGTGATCAGCGAGACGCTCGCGATCTACGACACGATGCGCTTCCTGAGCTGCGACATCGCGACGTACTGCGTGGGCGAGGCGGCGAGCGGGGCGGCGATCCTCATGGCCGCGGGCACGAAGGGCAAGCGCTACGCGCTGCCGCACGCGAAGGTGATGATTCACCAGCCGTGGGGGTACGTCGGCGGCCAGGCGTCGGACATGCGCATCCAGGCGGACGAGATTCTCAAGGAGAAGAAGACGCTGCTGGAGATCCTGGCGCGGCACACGGGCAAGGCGGCCGAGGAGATCGAGCGCGACACCGAGCGCGACCGGTACATGGACGCGAAGGAAGCGCTGGCCTACGGCCTGATCGACGAGATTCTGGAAGAGAGCAAGGACCGGAAGAAGAAGTAGCGGGCTGCGAAATTGCCTCGTCGTGCAAACCTCTGGTTTGCACTACGGTAACGCGGAGCTTTGCACTACGGTTCGCGAGAGTGTCGCGGCGCCCAAAGAGGAACATTGAAATGGCTTCAAATCAGCTTGTCCCGATGGTCGTCGAGCGCGAGGGCCGCGCCGAACGGGCCTATGACATCTACTCGCGCCTGCTCAAGGACCGCGTGATCTTCCTGGGCGAAGAGGTCACGCCGGAGCTGTGCAACGTCGTGATCGCCCAGCTTCTCTTCCTTGCGAACGAGGACGCCAAGGCCGACATTCACATGTACATCAGCTCGCCGGGCGGGTCGGTGTACAGCGGCATGGGCGTGTACGACACGATGCAGTACATCCCGTGCGACGTCTGCACGTACACGGTCGGCATCGCGGCGAGCATGGCCGCGGTGCTCTTCGCGGCCGGGGCGAAGGGCAAGCGGTACGTTCTGCCGCACTCGCGGGTGATGATCCATCAGCCGCTCGGCGGGGCGCGCGGTCCGGCGACGGACATCCGCATCGAAATCGAAGAGATGATGCGGACGCAGCAGCAGCTTTACAAGGTGCTGGCGAAGCACACGGGCAAGACGTTGGAGCAGATCACGACGGACTGCGACCGGAACAACTGGATGTCGGCGGACGAGTCGGTTGAGTATGGGCTGGCGGACAAGATTCTCGAGGCGATGCCGACGCCGAGCTTGCGGCCGGTGTAGTTGGCTCGGGCGGCTGCCCTTCAACCCGCTGGGTGCTCGACAAATCTCCATCGGCGCACGGGGCGAGGCGATTCAAACGGAGGTTCCGTCGACTACGGGGCCGTCGTCGGAACGTCGTGAATCTCGCTCACTCATGCAGCTTCGAACGGTTTTTTCAAGGCGTCTACAGCTTTGAAAGAAATGCTGCCATTCTTTTCAAAGTGACACCCGCTCCGTAGAATCCGTTCAAAGCGAGTAACACGTGAGCCCCAAAGACGTTAGGTCGGAGAAACCCGGCCGTCTGATCAAGACGGCCACAGGTTATTGGGCGTATGTACCGGCCCCGTTGCCTCCGGACATCGAATACTCGCCAGAACTTGTGTCGCTATTGTCGCAGGCTGACGCTGCGCTCAGCGAGCTCTCGGGGCTTGGGCGGTATCTGCCCAACCCCGACCTCTTGATCGCTCCGTATGTGAAACGTGAAGCCGTAGCGTCAAGCAGGATCGAAGGTACACAGGCCGACCTATCTGATCTTCTCCTCGACGAAATCGAGCCGAAACGGACGCCGCCGGGCAGCGATGTGCTCGAAGTGCGCAATTACGTCGCCGCGCTCAACCTGGGGATGCGCAGCCTGGACGAGTTGCCGCTTGCCGGTCGGCTCGTGCGCAACCTTCACCGGGTATTGATGAAGGACGTGCGCGGGCAGGAAAAGACTCCGGGTGAGTTTCGTCGCAGTCAGAACTGGATCGGTCCGCCGGGCTGTACCCTCGATACGGCCACCTACGTTCCGCCACCGCACGACCCCGAGATGCACGAATGCCTGAAGAACTGGGAACGGTTCATGAATGAGCGCGGCCGGATGCCCGAGCTGATTCAGTGCGCGCTGATTCATGAGCACTTTGAAGCGATCCACCCGTTTCTGGACGGCAATGGGCGTATCGGTCGGCTGCTGATCGCACTCTTTCTGCTGGAGCGGGGACGACTGAGCAAGCCGCTGCTTTACCTGTCGAGCTATTTTGAGGAGAACCGGGAAGCGTACTACTCGCTCCTTCAGCACATTCGTACCGACGGGGACTGGGCAAGCTGGTTGCGGTATTTCCTCACGGCGGTACGCGACACGGCCCGGAGCGCGATCGCCCAGGGCGACGCGATTCTCAAATTACGAGAATCGCATCGGGCGAAGCTGAACAAACAGCACCGGGCACAGGCGCTCCTCGACAATCTGTTCATCAATCCCTATACGACGGTCGCCCGCGCTGCTGAGCAACTCGGCGTAACCTCTCCGACCGCCACGCGAACGATCCACGTTCTCGTACGGACTGGCATGCTCACCGAGACGACGGGGCGGGAGTGGGGACGCGTCTGGGTGGCGCGCCCGATCCTCAGGGCTGTTGAAGCGAGTGATTTGATCGGAACACCCCCGGGATAAACAGAGGCGCACGCCGATTGCAGATCTCGGTGCGAATCGAGGCCCTCGGTGCATCCGCCACGCCCGAGTTTTCAGGCAATCTGGCTCATCTCAAAGAGCGTGAACTCGGCGATCGCACCTTCGGTGGCTTTTCGGTAGGCCGCGAGGTGCGGGGTCTGCATGTGCGCCTGCCAGAGGTCGCGGGATTTCCAGCGTTCGAAGAAGAGAAAGCGGGCGGGGTCGCTGTTGTCCTGGTGAAGGTCGTATTGGAGGCAGCCCGCTTCGGTCCGCGTGGCCGCAACCAGCTTGAGCAGTTCTGGTTTGACCCGGTCGACGTGCTGCGGCTGGGTCCGGATCACGGCGACGATTGTCAGTTCCTGCATTTCATTCCCCGGTTTTGGGCGTGCCCGATTTCCTTGACCGCGACACGGGTCAGCCTTGCCGTTTTACCATCTCATTGATCCAGATCGGCGCGAATGGCGACGTACAGCCCTTGGAGCAGGGGTAGTCGCGGTAGATCCCCAGTTTTTCGCCGATCGCGATCGCGCGCTTGCGCAGCTTCGGAAAATGGATGCCGATCGTCGCGAGCGTTGAATTCATCGTCCACTGGGCGGCCGGGTCGGCGCCGGCCATCTCGGCCTCGATGCGGTCGAGCAGTGCGGGGAGGTCGAGGCCGTCCGGGTTTTTTGAGACGCGCTCGGCGGTCAGGCTCCAGCCGGCGCGGGCGGCCCAGGGGTCGTCGGCGGTCATCCACTGCTGCCGCAGCGTTTCCTTCTCCGGATGCTGCTTGATGACATACGACGTGAGCCATTCCGCGAGCTGGGCGAACGTCGCCTCCCGCGCCATCTGGTCGAGTTGAGCCGGGGTGAGGCTCGCGGGCTTGATCACGAGCGTCGCGAGGAGACGGGCGTCGACGTTTCCGGTTTCCCAGAGCGCGAGGGCGAGGTCGTGGTCGGTCTTGATCTTCTTGGCCACGCCCCGGATGTCGCCCATCTGGACGCCGAACTGGTTGTCGCCGGCGCCGTTCCTGGCGTTTCGCGCCCGCACCTTTTCGTCGCCGAGCGCCTTGAGCTGCTTGAGTGCGTCCTTGAGCGTCATGGGCGACATGATAGAAGTAAGAAGCCCGGGTGTCCCGCCGATTTTCGCGGCGGAGATGCATCGGCGGGCGCTTCGGGTAGACTCTGCCCGTGAAGCCCGCTTCGACGCGGACGCAAGACCGCGCGAAAGCCCAGGAGTCTGTCATGTTTCGCCGATCGCTCGCGGTCCTGTCGCTCAGCGCTCTGCTCGCATCCGCCGCCGGCTGTGCAGGCGGCGGCGGAGGCTCGATCGACACCAACCGCAAGATCAGCCAGCTCGAGGAGACGATCGCGAAAAAGGACAACGAACTGGCTGCGCAGCTCTCGACGATCAACGAGCTGAACAAGCAGCTTCTGGCCGCGCGGCAGATCAAGCCCGAGCAGCTCGACAAGCTGTTCTATCCCGAGAAGCTGGAATTCGACACGCTGACCGGCGGAGAAGACTACGACAAGCAGCTCGGGGATGACGGCGTGACGGTCTACCTGAAGCCGGTGGATCGCGACGGCGACGTGATCAAGGTCGCGGGCGACATCCGCATCGAGCTCTTCGATCTGGCCCAGACGGGCGACAACGTCGTGGGCCGGTACGAGGTGGGCGTGGATGATGTGCGGAAGCTCTGGTACGGCAAGTTCATGACGCAGCACTACACCGTGAAGTGCCCCTGGCTGAAGGGGCCGCCGGCACACAATGAAATCACGGTTCGGGCCACGTTTCGCGATTACCTGACGCAGCGCGTCGTCACGGCCCAGACGGTCGTCACCGTGCGGCTGGCGCAGGCCCCGGCCGTTCAGCCGGCAGGCCGGCCAGCTCCCTGATCAATTCGCAGACGCGGCGGCTGGCCTGCGTGCCTTCGAGCGGAGCCACCAGTTCATCCAGGCCGACCCGCATCAGGGCCCGCCAGCGTTCATCCGTCAGAAGCTGGGCGGCGACGGCGGCCGGCTGATTCACGTCGCGGACGCAGGGCATGAATTCGGGGACGAGCCGTCGCCGGGCGAGGACGTTCACGAGCGAGAGGTGGGGCGTACGGACGATGCGTGAGCCGACCCAGCGATAGC
Organism: Planctomycetota bacterium; assembly: GCA_045863555.1. Classification (GTDB taxonomy): domain Bacteria; phylum Planctomycetota; class Phycisphaerae; order UBA1845; family Fen-1342; genus JACRLV01. The sequence goes on from BTUU01000022.1 coordinate 38,744, forward strand.
CCCAGTTGAAGAGCGGGCCGGCGTCGTAGACGACGATCATGGGCTTCCGGTAGTGGGCGACGTGGAGCGTGGCGGTGCCGGAGGCGACGAGGACGAGGTCGGCGGCCGAGAGGAGGCTGGCGTTGTCGGCGACGACGATCTCGGCGGGCATCCCGGCGGCTTCGAGATGGCGGCGGATGCGGGGGACACGGTCGGCGTCGACGGCCGAGATCGCGGGCCGGAAGGCGACGCCGGACTCGGCGATGCGGCGGAGGATGCGGAGCTGCATGGGCAGGACGCCGTCGATGACGTGCTTTCGCGAGCCGGGCAGGAGGGCGAGGAGGGGGCGCTCGTCGCTGCGGAGCGAGGCGATCCGTTGCGGCGACGGCAGCTCGCGGCTGAGGGCTTCGAAGAGGGGATGGCCGACGAATTCCGCGCTGACGCCGGCGGCGCGAAAATAGGCTTCTTCGAAGGGCAGGATGCAGGCGAGGCGGTCGACGTCGCGGGCGATGCGGCGATTGCGGCCTTCGCGCGAGGCCCAGGTCTGGGGCGCGACGTAGTAGAGCACCGGGTAACCGCGAGCCTTCGCTTTTTTTGCCAGGCGCAGATGAAGCTCGGGGGAGTCGACGAGGACGACGACATCGGGCGGGGCCGCGTCCCAGGCGTGCTCGACGGCGGCCACGGCGCGGAGCGCCTTGCCGATGATCCCGAAGACGCCGGAGAGCATTGCGGCGTGGGCGGAGAGATCGAAGACGGTTTGGACGCCGAGGGCGCGCAAGCGCGGGCCGGTGAGGCCATAGAAGCCGGCGGTGGAGATTCGGCGGCGGGCCTCGCGGACGAGGGATGCGGCGTGGACGTCGGCGGAGTCCTCGGCGACGGAGATGAAGATGCGGAGCGAGCGCGACATCGGACGTCAGTGTAGGGGAGCGGCGTCGCCGTTTGAAACGGCCGGCGCACCCCGCCCGGCTCCGACGAGGCGGGCGAGCGCCCGATAGTCGTCGTCGGTGAGCATCAGAGCGTTGGCGGCAATCATGACGAGTCCGAACGAAACGAGGCCCATCTTGAGGGCGATTCCGACGTGCATCGCGACAGCCAGGGCGACCGTCAGGCGGCGCGTCGAGCGCAGCCAGAGAAGTGCCGGGTAGAGGATTTCGAGCGCGAGGACACCGAATGTGATACCCGCGACAACGGCTGGCGACGCGGTGGTCCAGTCGAGGCCGGCGAAGTGGTGCATCGCGTCAAAGCGGGTGGCGTAGTAGACGGCGGTGCCGTCGAGCCAGCGGTCGCCTCCGAGCTTGGCGAGGCCGGATGCGAGGTAGATCAGCGCGACCTGAAACCCGGCCAGCGCGGCGGCCGAGTTATGCAGGAGCGCGGCCGCGGATGGACCCTCGGCGATGAGGCGCTCGCGGCGGCGGCGAGCGCCGGGGGAGAAATAGGCATGCGTGCAGAGGCCGAGCATGAGGAGGAGAATGATCCGCGCGACGTTGTCGCCGCCTTCGAGGGTGATGGCGAGCCGTTCGAGCAGCGAGGTGAAGAAGACCCAGTGCAGGAACGTAAAAAGGGTCCCGCCGAATACGCCGAAGAGCAGCGCGGCGATGATGCCGCCGTGGTAGACCGCCTCGAACCAGGCGCGTGAGTCGGAGAGGAAGTAGAGCGACAGCGACGGCAGCAGTCCGGCGGAGGGCGCCAGCGGGCCCCACGCGGCGCGCTCGGCGATGGGGCTGACGCCGGCCGGACCCCAGAGAAATGCCCGCTGCGGGTAACTCGCGACGTACAGATGGAGAGAGGCGAGCGCCAGGATCAGGCGGCATAGCGATGGGCCGATGAGCCGGCGGCGCGGCCCCGCGAACCGGTCGACCAGGGTGGCGCAGGCGGTCACCACGCCTCCACTCCGGTGTCGAACGGGAGCCAGCCTGTGTTCAGCGCGAGGCCCACGCGTGCATCTGCGGGTTCGCCGGGAGCGGCAATGCGGCGTTCGATGATCGTGCCGCGGACCTCGACGATTCGCCCGGGCGGGTCACGCAGCGCGGCGCGGGCTGCGGCCGAGAGCAGCCGGGCAAACGGTGCGCGAAGCGGGCCGCGCGGATTCCAGAGACTGAACTCAAAGAGCGTTACGAGATTCGCTGCGCGTGACTGGGCGGCGACCGGCGGCCATCCGGTGCGGGCGACGAGCTGGCGCAGTGGAAACGGGCCGAGTTCGCGGACACCCTCCGGCGTCTCGACGCGAATGTGGAGCTGGGCGATCCGCGTCTCGCGGGGCACGTAGGGTGCGAAAAAAGACCACGACTGTGCGAGGTACGGCGCTGCGGTGTGGTGGACGCGCACCTTGAGCGGTCCGAGCGCGGGCAGGGGCAGGATCTGCAAGGTGGCGACGACGACATAGAGGGCTGCGGCCGCGAAGAGCAGCGGCGCAATCCGCCGCGCAGCCCGCAGGCCGGGGGAGACGCTAGGTCCCGAAGTTGAATCCACCGCCACCGAAATTGAAGCCACCGCCTCCGAACTGGAAACCGCCGAACTGGAAGCCGCCGAACTGGAAGCCGGTTCCGCCGAAGTTGAACCCGCCGCCGGTCTGGAATCCGGTTCCGCCGAAGTTGAATCCGCCGCCGGTATTCGAACCGCCACCGAGATTGAACCCCCCGCCGAATCCAGAGGAGACCGGCGCGAACTTGGCTGCCTGGAGCTTTCCGGTCTCGGCCGTCTCGGATTCGAGGGTCTCCGGATCGAGTGGAGTCGATTCGATGATCTGCGTCTCCTGCATGACGACGCCCGCGCCATCTCCGTCGTTCAGGACCACCCAGCCGCCGAGATACTGAGCATCCTCAACTGTCTCGGTCGCGATGTAGAGCCCGGCGTCGGGATCGGCCGCTTCGACCTCGAAGTCCGCGGTCTGGCCGTCGGAAAGAACGATCTGCCCGCTGCCGCCGCCGTCGTCGAGCGTCACGGTGATCTCGGAGTCGCCTGCGGCGGATTCGAGCGTCGCCGAGGCTCCGTCGAGCGTCCCGTCGTACCACTTCGCGGTCTGATCGCCGTCGGTGACGTAGACCAGGACCTGGTCACCATCCGTGACGGCGGCGATGAGAAGATCGCTTCCCGTAACGCGCCCGACGAAACTCCCGGAGACGGACGCCGTATCCGTTGAGGGACAGCCTGTGGCCAGAATCGCGGCCGCGCCGACTGCGAGCGCGGATAGCGCGGCCCGGCGGAAAACGCGCGGGCGGTATCGAGCAGGTGTTGGCAAAGCGGTCTCCCGTAATCGGCCCCGAGGTGAAACTACAGCGGCTGGAAGTGTATCTCGGGAGCAGGGGCGGTCAACGGTCTCGTACCGCCGAGGGTGGTGTGCGGCGCTGACGGTGCGAAGAGGGGGCGTTACAGTTTCAGCGGGCGGTTGGGCGGAGTCCGGCGGCGCGATTCGGCTGCGGCGAGGGACGGGTGCAGCGAGGTCGGGAAATGGCGCGAGAGCGGCGGACGATCGTCGTCGTCGGCAGCATCAACATGGACCTGGTCGTGACGGCGGACGCGCTGCCGCGCGAGGGGCACACGGTCCTCGGCGTCGCGTATCACACGTGCTGCGGGGGCAAGGGCGCGAACCAGGCGATCGCGGCCGCGCACGCGGGCGGGCGGGTGCACATGGTCGGCTGCATCGGCGATGATGACTACGGCCGGGCGGCGGCGCGCTCACTCACGGCGGCGGGCGTGGGCGTTCGTGCGGTGCGGAAGGTGAAGGACGCGACGGGCGTCGCGCTGATCGTGCTTGATCGGCAGGGGCGGAATCTGATCGCCGTCGCGCCGAACGCCAACCAGCGGACGCGCGTGCCGCGGCGCGCGTTCGACATCGTCGTGACGCAGCTCGAGACGCCGTATGCGATCCCGCGGGCCCGGTGCTTCATCCTGAACCCAGCGCCGGCCGACCGCTCGATCCTGAAGGCTCGCGGGGGGCGGCGGCCGCTGGCGGGGGTGCATGTGATCATCCCGAACGAGCACGAAGCGGCGCTGCTGACGGGTGAAGACGACCCGGCGAAGGCGGCGGCGGCGCTGCGGACGCTCGGGGCGGAGCGCGCGATCGTGACGCTGGGTGAACGCGGTGTGCATGACACCGGCGGCGCGGATGCGCGGGAGGGCCGGCGGCCGGCGTTTCGGATCAAGCCGGTGGACACGGTCGGCGCGGGGGACGCATTCGTCGGTGCGTTTGCCGCGGCGCTCGCGGACGGACTCGATGATCCTGTTCGCTTCGCGCAGGCCGCGGCCGCGATCGCATGTACGCGCCGCGGGGCGCAGGCCTCGCCGCGGCGTGCGGAGATCGAACGATTCCTCGCCCGAAACAAGGAGCGGCCATGAACGAGAAGGAACAGCGCCTCGGCGCATACTGCAAGACGCACGGTTATGACGGGGCGCTGCTGCGGAAACGCGCGAACATCGCGTGGCTGACGGACGGTGCGGACACGCACGTCGACGGCGCGAATGCGCTGGGCATCGCGACGGTTCTCTGGACGCCCGGGCGAAAGACGGTGTTTACGAACAACATCGAGGCGGGGCGGCTGCGGGACGAGGAGTTCTCGAAAGAGTGGGCGATCGAGTCCGTGCAATGGACCGATTCGCCGAAGATCCCGGATGGCCGGTACCTCACGGATGTGCCCGAGGACGCGCTGACCGATCTGCGTGCGACGCTCACGGCGGAGGAGATGCAGCGCGCCCGCCAGCTCGGCCGGGAGTGCGGGGCGATTCTCGAAGGCGTGATGCGGCGTGTCGAGCGCGGCTGGACGGAGCACGCGATCGCGGCGGAGCTGGTCGGGGATCTGCGCACGGAGGGGATCTTCGCCCCGGTTGCGCTCGTCGCCGTTGACGATCGGATCGAGAAGTACCGCCATCCGATCCCGACGTCGCGGAAGGTTGAACGGGTGGCGATGGGCGTCGTCTGCGCCCAGCGGCAGGGACTGATCGTCTGCCTCACGCGGCTCGTTCACTTCGGACCGCTGCCGGGCGAGCTGACCCGCAAGCACGAGGCGGTCTGCCTGATCGACAGGACGCTGCACGAGGCGACGCGGCCGGGCCGCCGCTGGTGCGACATTCTCGCCGAGGGGATCGCGGCCTATCGGGAGACGGGCTTCGCGGACGAGTGGACTCTGCACCACCAGGGCGGGCCGATGGGATACGAATGCCGGGACTATGTCGCCACACCGGCGGAGACGCGCACGGTCGCGGCGAATCAGCTCGTCGGGTGGAATCCGTCAATCACCGGGACGAAATCGGAGGACACGATCCTTTCGACCGGCGAGGTCCTGACGGGGACGGGGCAGTGGCCGCTGATGGCCAATGGGCGGCCGGCGATCCTGGTGAAGTAGCGGCGCGATCGACTTTGCGGCTATCGCCGCTGGTTCACGTCGACCATCATCGGCCGTCCCGTGCTTCGGGGCAGCGTGAAGACGGGGTTGCCCGCGCCGTCATGGCCGGCGGGCGTGAGAATCCGCCCGTCGCAGTAGACCCAGCACTCGCGGCCGTCGAGGCCGTGAATGCGGATTGCGGGTGCGTGGCGGATCCAGCGGCCGGGGGTGAACTCGAATCGGAGCAGCCCGTCGGCCATCGCGACCTCGCAGAGTCCCTCAGACTCGTTGAAGCCGTCGGCGTTGAGATCGCCGGGCAGGTCGGTCCGGAGCCGTCCTTTGCGGATGTCGATTTTCGCGGGGTACTGGTAATCGGCGGCGAAGGTCTCGGCGTCGGGCGCGCCGTTGAGGTCGGTCGGCCAGATGCGGATGAGATGGGCCGATTCGACCGTCGGGGCGGTCTCAAGGTCGCCCATGGTCACGGCGAGTCGGCCGTCGGCGGATTCGAGTTCGATCTGTTTGGCGCACTGCGCGGGGGTGTGCGGAATCCAGAGAAGGTCTGGGGCGGCGGGGGCCTGGGGCGAAAAGAGCGTGAAATGCACGGGTTCGCGCTGTGCATAGGCGGGCTCGGAACGGATGCGACGGAAGCCGCCTTTCTGGTTGACCGCGAGCGCATACCCGAGGAGCGGCTGGGTCCAGGTTGCGGAGCGTGCCTCGGATCGGACGCGGACGTAGATTCGGCCGTCGGCATAGACGGTGTACTGCCATTCGTGACCGGGGCGTTCGGCGATCGGCGTGGCGCGGTTTTCCGCTGATTCGTAGCGCCACTGGCCGCGGATGACGACCCGCAGCGGCGTCGACTCGACGACCTCCTGCGTTGCGTCGGCGGGGACGCCCCAGTTTTCGTAGTTCGCCGGGTCGTCATAGACGGGCGGCTTCTCGCGGCGCAGCGTCCAGTCGAGCGGCAGCGGGGTCGGCCACGGACCGAGGCCGTGGAGCGGCGCGAGATTTCCATCTGCGGGTCCCTGCCACCAGACGATCTGGCCGTCGGCGAAGGCGATCTCGAAGCGGCCGGCGGTCCCGACGTGGAGCCGGCGGCCGCGCGAAAAGGCGTAGAGGCGCTCGGGGGGCGTGGCAGGGTCTCCGAGGATCCAGCGTGTGTTGTCGGCGAGGACAAAGTCGTCGAGGGCGATTTCGAGCGGGGCGGAGATTTCTGGCGCGGACCAGGCGACGCTGCGGATGTGACGGAGGTCGATCGTATCGGCGATTTCGCGGAGATCGACGCGGAGGAGATTCCAGCCGGGGCGGGCGACGAATCGGCGCGACCAGGCGTTTTTGTCATCGGAAATGGAGAGCTGGATCACGGCGCCCTGCGGCGGACCGAAGAGGCTGGCGAGGAAGATCGCATATGGGGACCAGTCGCGGACGAGCGTGGGTCGATCGGGCGCGTCGGCGAGATCGAACTCGACGCGATCGCCCTTGCGTTCGAGCTTTGACGACAGGCCGCCGGGGCCGGTCTCGTTGCGGGCGAGCGTGATGCTGATTTCGGGCGGCGCTTTGGGGCGTCCTTCGGCGTCGACGACGCGGCAGTACGCGGCCTGGTCGGGGGAATTGAAGTCGGCGAGGATGATGAAGCGGCCGCTCGCGAGTTCCGGATAGGCGCGTTGAAACCGGGCCAGCGTGGCTCCGCTGGGCGGCGGCGGGCCGGCCGGCCGGGTCACGGGCTGCGAGCCCGGCGTGGCGGCGGGGCCGGGCGACTGGCAGCCGCCGAGGATGGCGCTGAGAAGGGCGAGCGCGAGGAGTCGAGCGTACAGGGTGGTCATCCTCCGCGGCCCGCCGGCTATTTCACCGTGTGGATTGCGCTGCCGAATACGCTTTCCGCCGCTTCCATGACGGTTTCGGAGGTCGACGGGTGGGGGTGGACGGTGAGGGCGAGGTCGTCGGGCTCGGCCCCCATTTCCATCGCCAGCACGGCCTCCGCGATGAGGTCGCCGGCGTGCTCGCCGACGATGCCGACGCCGAGGATCTGGCGGTTGGTCGCGTCGGCGATGATCTTCGTCAACCCTTCGGGGCGGCCCATCGCGATGGCCCGGCCGGAGGCGCCCCATGGGAACTTGCCGACCTTGAATTCGAGGCCCTTGGCCTTCGCCTCGGCTTCGGTGAGGCCGCACCAGGCGACTTCGGGGCTGGTGTAGACGACGGCGGGGATGGCCTTGACGTCGTAGGTGACGTTGTGGCCGGCGATGACTTCGGCCGCGACGATTCCCTCGCGGGAGGCCTTGTGCGCGAGCATCGGATCGCCGGCGACGTCTCCGATGGCGAAGATCTTCTTGTCGGCGGTGCGGCGCTGGTCGTCGACCTCGATGAAGCCGCGGGGATTGACGACGACCTTCGTGTTCTGGAGGCCGAGGTTGTCGGTGTTCGGCTGGCGGCCGACGGAAACGAGGACCTTTTCGAAAACGGCGGACTGGGTCTTGCCGTCGCGGGTGTAGGTGATCTCGACGCCGGCGTCGACCTTCTTCGCTCGCTCGATCTTCACGCTGGTCAAGATGGCGAGGAACTGCTTTTTGAGGCGGGCTTCGAGGACGCGGGCGAGGTCGGGATCCGCGCCGGCGCAGATGCGGTCGAGGGCTTCCATGACGGTGACCTGGCTGCCGAGGCCGGCGTAGACCTGTCCGAGCTCCAGGCCGATGTATCCGCCGCCGATGACCAGCAGCGACTTCGGGACTTTTTCGAGTTCGAGCGCGCCGGTCGAGTCGATGCAGCAATCGGCGGGGAGGAGGGTCTCCGGGAGGCGCTTGGCGCGCGAGCCCGTGGCGATGATGCAGTGCTTGAACTTGATCCGCGCCGCCTCGCCGCCGTCGATGCGGACCGTCTTCGAATCTTCGAAATGCGCGGTGCCGCGGATCACGCGGACGTTGCGTTTTTTCGCGAGGGTGTTGATGCCGTTGCAGAGGCGGTCGACGACGCCCTGCTTCCAGGTGCGGAGTTTTTCAACGTCGATCTTCGGGGACTCGAAGGAGATGCCGAATTCCTTTGCGTGCGCCGCGTGGTCGACGAGGTGGGCGACGCTGAGGAGGGCTTTCGAGGGGATGCAGCCTTCGCGCAGGCAGACGCCGCCGAGCACGGGGGCCGCGTCGACGATGGTCGTCTGCACGCCGAGGTCCGCCGCCTTGAACGCGGCCACGTATCCGCCGGGTCCGCCACCGATCACGAGCAGATCGGTCGATTCGGTCAGTTCACCAACAACCACGGGATTCTCCAGTCGCTGCCGCCCGGCCGCGCCGTGCGCAGCCGCCTCCCCGGCCGCGCCGCCCGCCGAGCCGGAAGGGGAGATCGTATCGCGCCCCGCGGGCGGCGCACAGGCGGGACTAGGGCGTGATCTTCGGGTCGAAGAGGCGGGCGTGCTCTTCGAGGCAGAATCGGTCGGTCATGCCGGCGATGTAATCGACCGCGACGCGCTCGACGCCCTGGTCCGCGACGCGGCGGGCATAGCGTCCGGGCATGAGCTTCGGCTCGGCGACGTATGCGTCGAAAATCGCGTGGATGATCCGCTTGGCCTTCGTGTCCATGCGGACGAGCCGGCTGTTGCGGTAGAGGTGATTGAGCAGGAACGCGCCGAGTTCGCGGACTTTCGCGTCCATCGCGGGCGACAGTGCGATCGCGAGTCGGCGGTCGTCGCCGTGCCGAGCGTCCCGGCCACCCGGGGAGGGTTTCGCGGCCGGCCGGCTGTATTCGATCGCGTCGCGGATGAGCCGCTGGCGGATGCGGTCGATGGCGGGGCGGACGTGGCCGCGCCAGGCGCCGCCGTCGCCGGGGGGCGGGCCCTCGTAGGCGTCGCGCCAGAGTTCGACGAGATCGAGCGCGGCTGGCTCGATGAGACCGGAGTGCAGGCCGTCCTGGAGGTCGTGCATGCCGTAGGCGAGCTGATCCGCGAGCGCGGCCACGTCGCCCTCGGGCGGCGGCGGCGCGCCGTCCTGGAGCGGGTGGAAACCGGGCTTGTCGAACTGCGTGCTGTGCTTGGCGAGGCACTCGCGGACGACGTGCGTGAGATTGAGGCCGCGGAACGTCGGGTACGGGTGCTCCAGGTACTCGACGACGCGGAGGGAATGGGCGTTGTGCTCGAAACCGCCGCGGCCGGCGAGGCACTCGTCGAGGGCGCGTTCGCCGGCGTGGCCGAAGGGTGAGTGGCCGAGGTCGTGAGCGAGGGAGACGACTTCGGCGAGTTCGGCGCTCAGGTCGAGGCCGGCGGCGAGATCGCGGGCGAGGGTGGCGACTTCCAGCGTGTGCGTGAGGCGGGTGCGGAAGTGGTCGCCTTCGAGGGCGACAAAGACCTGGGTCTTGTATTCGAGGCGGCGGAAGGCGGCGGAGTGGATGACGCGCTGGCGATCGAGGGCGAGCGGGGCTGCGCCGTCGGCGAGCGGGTCGGGGTGCTGGCGGGTGAGGTTCATGCGGCGGATTTTAGCGTGGAGATGCCGCGGGCGCAGTTTCGGGCGCTGCGTCCACCGGTCCACCCGATTTTTCTTGACTCGCTTCCGCACGCCCGGCTAACATCTTCCTATGCAAGGGCAGGTGGTCGTTCCAGCCTGGTCCGAGTCACGTCCGCAGCAATGGGAGACGCATCATGACGACGTTCGCCCCCCCCCCTTCGATACTCTGCGCTGATTCTGGCGGCAGCCATGTGTAGCACGGCGGCCCGCGGGCAAGCGCCGCCGGCGCCGGTGTTCCGCGAGCCAGTCGTGTTTCCCGCGCTGAGCCAGCCATTTGACGTAGCGGCTGCGGACATCGACCTCGACGGCGACTTGGACGTGGCGGTCGCGGTCTATAACGGCGGGGCGGGAAGCGTCTGGGTCTATCAGAACAAGGGATCGGCGAATTGGAGCAGTTCTCCCGCGTCGGCGTTGAAATTAGTTGGGATGTTCGGGTTTTCGACCAATCCACCGGGTTGCAATATCGGCGATAACGGGATCGGCTTGCGCGGCTTGACGTTCGGGCACTTCGAGTTCGCCTATCATGTACGCGACGCGTACCCCGATATTGCCGTCGCCGTGGGCAAGACGCCGCAGGTCTGGTATCTGCGGAACTCGGTGAACGATCCGATCGCCGCGACGAAGCCGTTCGTCAGCGAGGCATGCCAGGGGATCGAGCTTGCCAATCCGCTCGACACTCAACTCGGGATCGTGGCGGCGGACTTCGACGGCGATTCGTACGATGACGTGGTTGTCGGGGGTAAGTCAACCTTCAGCCCGGGGGTGCCGCGCCTGGCGGTGGTCTGGAACAACGCCGTCCCCGGCTCTGACAAGTTCGACGCGACCTATGTGGACGCGGTGCCGTTCACAGGGGAGGGATACGCGCTAGACCTTACGTACGCTGGCGGCGTCGACTCGTCGCCGGCTACGCCGCGCGACGTGGTGATGACGAGCACGGATACGGACTTCGTGTACGTGTTCAAGGACGGGACTGGCGAGTCGATCAACTTCTTCGGCCGGTCCGCCAGCCTCAAGTCGCGAGGCATCACGGCGGCGCCGTTGAACGCGGGCGATTCGCATTGGGATCTGGCGACGAGCGGCCATCTTCCTGCGGATAATGATCTGCGCTGGCTGAAAGCAATGGGCGGCGGCGTGTTCGACCCCCCGTCAGCGCCCGGACTCTACCCGCTCCCGCAACCGACTTTTCCAGAAACTTGGTGGGCCTACCCGCACTCTGTGGACTCAGGCAAGATCAACGGCGATAACTTGATCGATGTCGTCGTCGCAAATGAAGGGGCCTTTGGGTTTTTGGGCAACATTTCGATTTTCATTAACAACGGAATCGAATCGCCTCTATTTGGCCCAAGATACGATTTCTACGTGTTGCCGCCCGACCCCGGTCCGGTGCCGCCAACGGACGACACGGGGCCGGTCAAGGCGCTCCTTGCCGATCTCGACGGCGACGGAAACCTAGACATCGTTACCGCAAATCTGCGCGATCATACGATTTCAGTCTTGATCAATGATCTATAGGCTGCATTCTGGGGGTTTGCCCGGCCTTCCAGAGGAGTCCCTATGTCCACGCGTGAACCAGTCATTTCGCTCTTCGTAGTCGCCATCGTGGGGCACGCATCAAGCGCGCCATTCCAGGAAACGTATTACCGGCACGTCCGATTGCCGACATGGGAGGGAAGCTATCCACGGACCATTGGTAGAGATATCAATGACTCGGCGCAAGTTACCGGCGACTCGTCGATTGCATGGGCGATCGTTCATGCATTTCGATGGCAGGGCGGCTCAGGAATTGCTGATCTCGGAACGCTGCTTGGCCAATCCGGCACGAGCGCTGGCTATTGTATTAGTGATAGTGGATATATAGCCGGAAGTAGCTCTTATCGATCGAATGATAGTTCAAATGAGGCGTTTAGATGGGATCCCGCCAACGGAATGATCGGCCTAGGGGACCTGCCGGGGTCGGCTCATTCGAGCCGGGCGCATGGAATAAATAACCTCGGCCACGTGGTCGGTTACAGCCTGTCCGCGCACTACGGCGAGCCGATGCAGGAGGCTTTTCTCTGGACGCCGGAGAGCGGTATGATCGGTCTCGGCACGCTCATCGGTTCGGGCCATTGGAGTAGCTACGCGTCGGATATCAATGATTCCGGGTGGATCGCCGGCGACAGCGATTCGCCGCGCGGCATTGAAGCCTTTGTCTGGACCACCGAAACCGGCATGGTCGGCCTTGGCGACATTACGGGAAGCCCATTTTCCTTCAGCCTCGGATATGCCATCAACGCGAGCGGCCAGATTGCAGGCATCAGTGCTTCCACAACGACAACCGCCGGGGTCGAAGCCATGCTTTGGTCGCCCGAGGAGGGCATGATCGGCCTGGGTGTTCTGCCGGGGCACGAGGCGTCATCCGCCGAGGATCTCAACAATCGCGAGCAGGTCGTCGGCTGGTCGCGGCTGCCATACCCGCCCGGGTACACCGAAGCGTTCATCTGGGACCGCCAGCGCGGCATGCGCTCGCTCAACGCGCTGCTCGATCCCTGCGTGCCGGCGTCGCAGCGCCACATGGGCGAAGCCCTTGCAATCAACAACCACGGGCAGATCGTTGCGACGGACGGTGCGGGCGGAATTTTCCTCGATCCCTACATTCCCGGCGACCTCGACGGCGATGGCGCGGTCACGCTCCAGGACCTCGCCACGCTGCTCGCGCACTTCGGCCGCGCCGGCGACGTCGGCTACATCCAAGGCGATATCCACGGCTGCGACCGCGACGTGGACCTCGAAGACCTCGCCACGCTGCTCGAGAATTTCGGCCAGACGCTGGAGTAAGGCGAGTTGATCGAACCGGCGAATGGAGAGTCCGAGCCGGTCCGTCGCGTCTGCCCGTCGGCTCGCGCTGCCCCCGGCGGTCTCGTGGCCCGGCTCGACGCCGTCGTACGCCCGCTGCGAGTTTTCGTACGCCCGCTCCGCTTCAGCGCGCACTTACTCCGGCTCTGCCTACGCCGGCTCGGAGATTTTCGACGCCCACACTGCCTCCATCGACGCCGCGGGCGATCTTCTCGACCCCGGCAAATTCAGCTTGTCTACGTCCCTGGCCGCCGCAGGAGAATCCTGCGGATTCGCCGTCGAGCTTGATCACGACAAGCTGGAGGTGCGGATCCCCCACCGTCACGACCATCGGCACAGTTTGAGTCGAATTCCTGCTTGGACTATTCTCAACGATCCGCGAGCGGAACAACCGCCGCCTCTCGCCGGAACCGAGCCGGAGCACTTCGTGGCCAGCCTTGAACCGATCCTCGCTTCCGCCCGTGAATTCCTGATTCTGCGGGCCAGCCAGAGCGCCGCGGATCACTGGCTCTGGGAGCACAGCGAGCGGGTGATGCGGCTGAGCCGGATGATTGCGCTGCTGCCGGAATTCGGCGAGGAGCGGCCGGATGCGACGGCGGTGGCGCTGGCGGCGCTGTTTCACGACGCGGGCTGGGCGGTGCAGGTGAAGCAGGGGCAGGTGAGCTGCTGGCAGGTGCTGGCGCGGCCGACGAGCGACGTGCAGCGCGAGCTGGGCGTGAAGGCGATGCGCGACCGGGTGGCGGGGCTGGTGGAGCCGGAGACGCTGGAAGTGGCGTGCGGGGCGATCCGGGAGTGCAACAACCGGTTCAGCTCGCTGCCGGAGGCGCAGGCGCTGTCCGAGGCGGAGAACCTGGACGAGATCGGCGTGCTTTCGGTGCTGCGGCAATTCCGCCAGCACCAGATCGAAGGCAAGCCGGTCGAGCAGCTTCTCGTGAGCTGGACGCGGCAGCTTGAGTATCACTACTGGGAAGCGCGGATCAACGACTACCTGCGGTTCGAGACGACGCGGCGGATCGCGCGGGAGCGGCTGGCATCGGTGGAGCTGTTCATGTCGGCGCTGGCGCGGGACCGGGAGTCGGTGGACGTGCTGCGGGCGCTGAAGGCGGAGAGCGTCGATATCAGCGCGGTGTCGAAATAGCCCGCCGCCGGACGGGCGGGGACTCGCCCTTTCGCGCTTTCGGCTTGGAAACAGGAGAGGCCGGCACGATTCCGCGCCGGCCTCTGCGGTAGTTGTCAGGCATAGCCCTTCCGGGCTTCACTTCTTTGCGTTGCCCTTCGCTTTGGGTGCGGGCGGTGCGGCCGGGGTGCAGTACTCGGCGCGGGTTTCCTCGAAGGAGATTTTGATCTCCGTGACGTCTCCCTGGACGCGGGACTGCATGGGATAGCCGCACTTTTCGAAGACGCGGAGCATGCGGGCATTTCCGGTGAGGACTGCGGCGGTGAAGCCGAGGATGCCGCGGGCCTCGGCGATCTCGGTGAGGCGGCGCATGAGTGCGGTGCCGATGCCGCGGCCCTGCCAGCTGTCGACGACGAGGAAGGAGGCGTCGGCGAGCTGCGACTCGGGGTCGTGGACGTACGCGGCCCAGCCGACGATGGTCTCGACGTCGCCGCGGCGAATGGAGGCGACGAGCGTCATGTCGTGGTCGTAGTCGATGTTGCAGAAGAGCTGGAGATTCTCGTGCGGCATCGTCTTGCGGGTGGCGAAGAAGCGCTGGTAGATCGACTCGCGGCTGAGGTCGTAGAACATCTCCTTGAGCAGCGACTCGTCCGTGGGCTTGATGGGGCGGATGAGGAATTCTTCGCCGTCCCGGGTGCGCGCGCGGGTTTCGAGCTGGCGCGGGTAGAGCGGGACGCGGACCTTGGGCTCAATCTGGTCGATATAGGCGAGCTTGCGCTGCTTGGCCTCGGCGAGGAGCCACGGGCGGAACTTCGGATGGGCGATGGAGACGAGGGCCAGGGCGCGTTCACGGACGTTGAGGCCGTGGAGGTTGACCGCGCCGAACTCGGTCACGACCCAGTGGACGTCGCCGCGGGTGGTGACGACGCCCGCGCCGTCGTCGAGCCGCGGGACGATGCGGGAGATGATCCCGCCGCTCGCGGTCGAAGGCAGCGCGATGATCGGCACGCCGCCGCGGCTGCGGGCCGCGCCGCGGATGAAGTCGACCTGGCCGCCGATGCCGCTGTAGAAGGACTGGCCGATGGAGTCGGAGCAGACCTGGCCGGTGAGATCGACCTCGAGGCAGGTGTTGATGGCGACCATGTTGTCGTTCTGGGCGACGACGAAGGGGTCGTTGGTGTAGTCGACGGGGTAGAGTTCGACCATCGGGTTGTTGTGGACGAAGTCGTAGACGCGCTGGGTGCCCATGAGGAAGCTGGCGACGATCTTTCCGGGGTGGAGGTTTTTGCGCTTGCAGTTGATCACGCCGCGTTCGACGAGCTCGACGACGCCGTCGCTGAACATTTCGGTATGGATGCCGAGGTCCTTGCGGTCGGCGAGGAATTTGAGCACGGCGTCGGGGATGCCGCCGATGCCGAGCTGGAGGGTCGCGCCGTCGGGAATGAGGTCGGCGATGTTGCGGGCGATCTGCTCGGTTTCCTCGCGGATCTTGGGCTGCGGCAGCGTGGGCAGTGGGGTATCTGCCGCGACGAGTGCGTGGATTTTCTCAACCGAGATCTTCGTGTCGCCGCAGGTCGCGGGCATCTTTGAGTTGACCTGGGCGATGATCAGGCGCGAAACCGCGCAGGCGGCCGGCGCGATGTCGATGTGCGTGCCGAGCGTGCAGAGGCCGTCCTCGTCGGGCGGGCTGACGTTGAGCAGGCAGACGTCGATCGGGATGCGGCCCTTGCGGATGAGGCCGGGGATCTCGGAGAGAAAGACCGGCGTGTAGTCGGCTCGGCCGTCGCTGACGGCGGCGCGGACGTTGGGGCCGATGAAGAGGGCGTTGTGGCGGAAGCGGCCGGCCATCTCCGGTCGGGCGTAGGGGGCATCGCCGAGGGTGAGCAGGTGGACGATGCGGTTGTCGACGGTGGGAGCGGTGGGGCTGACGAGCGCTGGGAGCAGTCCGACGGGGGCTGCGGAGCCGGCAGAGAGGTAAATGGTGTCGCCGGGGCGGATCTTCGCGATCGCCGATTCGGCGGAGCAGACCTTGTCTGCGTAACGCTGCCGCCAGTCCTTGGCGGTGAGAGTCGTGGTCATGAGCAATCCTCCACTAGAACCTACTGAGTAGCAATTCGCGGGCCAGACGGGTCGGAAGCGTCGTCGTGCGCAATTTTGGGTTGCGCGTTGGCGATTGCGTGAATCGGGATCATACTTCGTCTTGTGGATGCTGCGCTGAATCTCGCAACCGGCTGGTTTCTCATCGCCGGGGGTTTTGTTTCCGGAATGGTGCTGGGGCTCTTCTTCGGCCGGGATGACTGGCTGGGCGGCTACAACTCGTGGCCGCGGCGGCTTTTGCGCCTCGGGCACATCGCCATGGTGGCGCTGGGGATGCTGAACATCCTGTTTGCGTTGTCGGTGGTGCATCTGACGCTGCGGCCGTGGGAAGTGGCGCTGTCGTCGTGGGGGTTCGTCGTCGGCGGCGTTTCGATGCCGGTGGTATGCGGACTCTCGGCGTGGCGGAAACCGCTGAAGGCGCTGTTTCCGGTGCCGGTGGCGAGTCTGCTGACGGCGGTAATCACGGTGTGCGGGGCGATCGTCAAGGACGTGGTTCGGACGGCGGGTTGACGCCTGACGAGCGGGGCTGGTTGTACCGGGAGGTGTTCTCTGAAGATCGGTCTGATTGCGATGAGCGGGATTCGCGCGGCGAGCGAGGAGCTGATGAAGGTCGGGCTGACGCTGCCGGGGGTGGTCGAGCGCAGCCGGGTGGTCGCGTCGCTGCCGAGCCTGTCGCTGCTGACGCTCGCGGCGTACGCGGGGCCGGAGGATGAGGTCGAGTACTTCGAGATCGCGGACCTGCGGAAATGCGCTGCGCTGCCTGAGGGATTTGACGTGGTCGCGATCGCGTCGTTTACGGCGCAGATTCGGGATGCGTATGCGGTCGCGGATCATTATCGCGCCCGGGGGACGCGGGTGGTGCTGGGCGGCTTTCATGTGCTGGCCGAGCCGGACGAGGCGGCGGAGCATGCGGATGCGCTGGCGATCGGGGAGGGGGAGCTGCTGTGGCCGGAGATTCTTGACGATTGCCGGCGGGGGACGCTGCGCGCGCGGTATTCCTCGCCGCCGGGGCGGTATTTCGATCTCGCGGATGCGGTGATGCCGCGGTTCGACCTGCTGGATATCGATCGGTACAACCGGCTGACCGTGCAGACGAGCCGGGGGTGTCCGCACCTGTGCGATTTTTGTGCGAGCTCGGTGCTGCTGACGCCGCGGTACAGCGTGAAGCCGGTGGAGAAGGTGATCGCGGAGATCCGGCAGATCAAGGAGATGTGGCGGCACCCGTTCATCGAGTTCGCGGATGACAACAGCTTTTCGCGGCGCGGGCACTATCGCGAGCTGCTGCGGGCGATGCGGGACGAGGAGGTGAAGTGGTTCACGGAGGCGGATATCTCGATCGCGGAGGATCCGGAGCTGCTCGACCTGATGCGCGAGAGCGGATGCCGGCAGGTGCTGATCGGGCTGGAGAGTCCGCGGGCGGCGGGGCTGGACGGGGTGGAGCTGCGCGGGAACTGGAAGCTGCGGACGCTGCCGCGGTATGCGGAGGCGGTGCACGCGATCCAGTCGCGGGGGATCACGGTCAACGGCTGCTTCATTCTGGGGCTCGACGGCGATACGCGGGAGACGTTTGACCTGATTTACGACTTTGCGGAGCGGGTGGGGCTGTTTGAGTTGCAGCTCACGGTGCTGACGCCGTTTCCGGGGACGCCGCTGTACAGGCGGCTGCTGGCGGAGGGGCGGCTGATCGAGCCGCGGGCGTGGGAGAAGTGCACGCTGTTTGACGTCAACTTCGTGCCGCGGAACATGACGCCGGGGGAGCTACAGCAGGGGCTGGTGGACCTGGCGAAGCGGGTTTACGAGCCGGATTTTGTGCAGCGGCGGCGGGAGAAGTTCTTCGAGACGCTGCACGCGGCGCGGGTGAAGCCGGGGCCGGGGATGGCGGCGGAGTGGATGCACAACTGAGCGCACGGCGGCAGACCAGGCCGGGCAGGCATCCTGCCCGTCCCGATCCCCTCAACGGTGCCACGTGTCGCTTCTAAAGCATCATAGAACTGCGATTTGATGCTCGTGAACCAATCGTATGAGTGTTTCCCGCTCAATCAGCGTGACCCTTTTTCCAATCGCGAATGCGCGGGCTTCTCTAGAAAAGTTCGCACTTGTAACGAGGTCCGCTCGCGTGAAGCTTGGATCGGCGCTGACCACTCCCCACAGTTGCTGAAGTACAGGACGACCGACGTTGTCCTTCTGGTGTTTGCACTGCACCGCAATCCGGTCTCGCGCGCCGCCGCTCTCGCGAGAAGCAATGACGTCCACCCCGCCATCGTGGCTAGCGCCCGTCCGTTGCACAGAGTACCCCTGAGCCTCATACACGCGAGCGACAAGCTCCTCAAACTGCGTTGAGTCGATAGCACCCAAATTGAGATGTACCGGGGCGGGCTGCACCGTGCTTCGGCGTGGACGAACCTTAAGATTGAATAGCGAAAAGATCTCTTCTTCTGATAACCCGACTAGCGAGGAGATCTCAGTCGCTGATAGCGCGACGGTGTCGGCCGCCCGATGTTCATCAATGACCGTGGTGAATAATCGTCTCTTTTCAGCTAGCTTTTCAAGGATTCGCTCCTCAATGGTATCGCGGCAATAAAAGCGACGGACAATCACCGTTTGGTTCTGACCGATGCGATGGGCGCGCTTCACCGCCTGATCCTCGACAGCGGGATTCCACCAACGGTCGAACAAATACACGTATGTCGCCGCTTGAAGGTTCAGCCCTACGCCACCCACCTGATAATTGAGCAGCAATAGGTTACAGCCCGGATCATTCTGGAATGCTTCGATGTTCTTTTCGCGTTTCGAAGAGGGAACCTCTCCGTGAAGTTGCAGCGCCTGCCACTTCCGATCCTCGATCTCGCGACCGATGCGCTTCAGTCCGAATTCCTCAGATGTGAACTGCGAAAATAAGAGTGCCTTTTTGCCGCTATCCGCTATTTCCTCAAACTCCTCGCAAAACAGATCGAGCTTGACGCTGCTACCAGTCGAAGGATCAAAATTGCAGAGCTGTCGCAGGCGGTGAATTAGCTGAAAGACGTGAGTAACTGTGACCGAGTCGCCTTTCGCATTCAACTCAACCACGCCTTCGTCCTCGGTTCGTCGATAAGTCTCTCGCTGCTCCGGACATAGGTCAAGAGCCACGTCTTGGTCGATCCTGTCCTTCAAATCGACTTTTACTTTCGGATCGTCCGTGCGTCTTCGGAGCATGAATGGTCGGATACGCTTCGCGACTTGTGCCTCCGCAACTGCCTTAACGGTACCGGGCCGGACGAATTCGAAGATCGAAACGACATCATCAATCCGGTTCTCCAGCGGCGTACCCGTGAGAGCCCAGCACCGTAACCCACGGAGGCACTTCACGGATTGCGCTGTCTTTGACCCCGCATTCTTGATGCGCTGTGCTTCATCGATGATAACGAGGTCATGGCTGACACGATTATCACGGAGCCAATCCCGTTCGCTGGAAAGCGACTCGTAGTTTATCAGTTTGATCGTGACATTCGCCGTCGCGAGCTTCAGAAACCAGCGTCGATCGCGCCCCGCTTCGTAAACATTCAGGTTCGGAAGAACATTTGGCCACCACGTCTTTAGCTCGGATTTCCAGTTGGAAATAAGGGATTTTGGGCAGATCACAAGAATATGCTTGACCAGATTTGCTCGCCATAGCAGCCGCGCGGCGATAATGGCCTGCATGGTCTTGCCTAGACCCATCTCGTCGGCAAGGAGCGCGTTCTCACGGTCGTAGAGCCACTTGATGCCCTCAAGCTGAAACCCAAATGGCCGCTTCGGCAGCGACAGATCGGGATCGGAAAGGAGCTCGTTGATGGGCGGCGTGAGTATCCATCGAAGCCGGTCTTTCAAATCTCGCCGTTCGAGCCCGGGCGGACGCTCCGCTCGCTCGACGTTTTCGAGGCGACTCGCGATCGTCGGAACGCTCTCTGACCGTCCGAAAAGCGAATTCTGAGGCTCCCTTCGCGGCGCGTCGAAGACCAATCGCTCGACGCGAACTGAGATCTCACGGTCCGACTCAAATAGGAGCTGCACGCCCGGAGTTTCTAACAACGCGACGGCGCGCGACGAAGCGACGAGCACGGGTTGGCGCACTTCGACCGACGGGGCGGCGAGCAATTGAATGCCGAATGCGTCGGTTTCGAACAGTGGCGTATCGGCAGGCGGATCGGTCCGACTGGCCGCGAGGATCGGCGACATGTCGAGCGAACTACGTTTGGCCGCAAAGGCGTTCTGATCTCGACTCAGAGTGGCAATGCCAAGCCCGTCGTAGAAGCGCCGAATGGCCGCTTCGCGTTGTCGAACACTGAGGAAGGTCATGACTGAGCCTGGGAAGTGCCTGACTTGATTGTCTCTTTCAATGCCTCCTGTATTCGGTCGAATGGCTCAAGCAAGTCGATAAGAAGCTCAAGATGGCCGACGATTTCGCCAACGATTTCGCCGTCGTCCTTGCGATCACCGGTGTCGTACGTGAGCGTGCTTAATCGCGGGCCGCTGGATGCGGGCTCGCTCGCTCGGGAAAGAAAGGCGACCGGCGCTTGTTGTATCCGGCGCGCTGCAAGCAACTCGCGGCTGTTTACGAACACGACGTCGGGCCGCCGACCATTCGTTTCCATTAGCTTCCGCGCGATAACGTCGATTAGAACGTGCTCCTGCAGCGTTTTACCGTACAGGATTTTCTGCAACACGGTGGGCCTGACCGGAGACACATACGAGAACTCAAGCGGTCGCGCTCGATAATCCGCTACCAGCACCGCACCGACGTAATTCCGAGCCGCGTCCTGCGGGCACGACAGAAACGCGAGGACAAGGTCAGGTAGTGGCTTTCCCGCTACGCGTGGCTGGTCCCCGGCGTCGTGCGATAGGGTAGCTTCTCCACGTTCGGAGGCCATGTGTTGTACTCCATGATTGCGGCCATCTTATACAGCGCCGCGGCTGCGGTCCACGGTAGCGCGGGTGGCTGGCCCGACTGACATAGGACGAGACGTGCTAATGCTCTGCGAAAACTGAATTCCGCCAGCAAGGGTCATCGAGAACGTCGGGCTGCCCCGCCCCCACTCCGCGCAAGCATGCTGCTCGATGCAGCCGGCCCGATGCCCCGCAAGGCTACGGTGCGAGCCGCTCAGAGCTCCCCCGACTGCAAGACACCAAAAAGATGAGCCGCACTGTGGCGATCATCGACCATTCTTCATTCTGCATTCAACCCGCAGCGCCCGCGTTTTGACGCCCGTTCTCGCCGGCTTGTACTATTTACCGCTTGCGCGTGCTCCGCTTCGCGGGACCGGGCGGCTGTCGACCGCATCGGCACTCCGCAGGCACCACGCCGAGAATGGAGAACTCCGTGCCCCTCGCCTACAACCAGCGAACCTGTTACTGCGGCCAGGTCGACGAGACCTATGCCGGAAAGATCGTCCTGCTCTGCGGCTGGGTCGCCACGCGGCGCGACCACGGCGGCATGGTGTTTATCGACCTGCGCGACCGCGAAGGACTTGTGCAGCTCAAGTTCAACCCCGAGACCGACCCGGCCGCGCACGAGGCCGCCGGGCGGCTGCGCGGCGAGTTCTGCGTGGCCGTGCGGGGCGATGTGTCGCTGCGGCCGGAGGGGCTCGCGAACCCGAACATGAAGACGGGCAAGATCGAGGTGAACGTCCGCGAGCTCGACATCCTGAGCACGTCGGAGACGCCGCGGTTTCCGGTCGAGGACGACATCAACGTCAAGGACGAGACGCGGCTGGAGTTTCGCTTCCTCGACCTGCGCCGGCCGAAGATGCAGCGGGCGCTGATCTCGCGGCACCAGGCGGTGAAGCAGATCCGCGACTACTTCTGCGGCGAGGGCTTCTTCGAAATCGAGACGCCGTTCCTGACGCGCAGCACGCCCGAGGGGGCGCGCGACTTCCTCGTGCCGAGCCGCAAGCAGCCGGGGAGCTTCTACGCCCTGCCGCAGTCACCGCAGCTCTTCAAGCAGCTGCTGATGATCAGCGGCTTCGACAAGTACATGCAGATCGTCCGCTGCTTCCGCGACGAGGACAGCCGCAAGGACCGCCAGCCGGAGTTCACGCAGCTCGACGTCGAGATGTCGTTCGTGCAGATGGACGACGTGCTGCGCGTGGCCGAGGGGTATCTCAAGGCGGTGTGGAAGGCGGTGCTCGGCGTCGACATCCCCATGCCGCTGCCGCGCATGACGTACGCCCAGGCGCTGGCCGAGTACGGCATCGACCGGCCCGACACGCGCTACGACCTGCGCATCAAGGAAGTGACCGAGATCTGTCGCCGGACGGAGTTCAAGGTCTTCACGGGGGCGGTTGAAAAGGGCGGCGTGGTGCGGTGTATCCGCGTGCCCGGCGGCGCGGAAATCTCGCAAAACGAAATCGAAAAAGCGGATACGAGCCTGCTCGCCGTGCTCAAGGGCATCGGCGCGGGCGGGCTGCCGTACGTGAAGGTGGAGGGTGGTGCGGGCGTGTTGCCCGCATTCAAGACCGGCGTCGCGAAGTTCTTCTCTCCGGAACTGACCGCCGAACTCTGCGCCGCGACGAGCGCACAACCCGGCGACGCAATCTTCTTCGCCGCCGACAATGAAGCCGCGGTCTGCAAATACCTCGCCCGCCTGCGCGAGGAAATCGCCAGGCGCCGCGGCCTGATCCCCGCGAACCAGTGGAACTTCCTGTGGGTAGTCGACTTCCCGCTGCTGGAGCACAACGCCGAGGACGGCCGCTACTACGCCGTGCACCATCCGTTCACCGCGCCGATGGACGAGGACCTGCACCTGCTCGAAACCGACCCCGGCAAAGTCCGCGCGAAGGCTTACGACGTCGTCGTCAACGGCACGGAACTCGCCGGCGGCTCGATCCGTATCCACCGCAGCGACGTGCAGAGCAAGATCTTCAGCCTGCTCGGCCTGTCGGCGGAGGAGGCCGAGGGCAAGTTCGGGTTCCTGCTCAAGGCGCTGCGGCATGGACCGCCGCCGCACGGGGGCTTCGCGATGGGCGTCGACCGGATGGTCATGCTGCTCAACGGCCTCGACAGCCTGCTCGACACATTCAGCTTCCCGAAGACGGCGGAGGGCTTCTGCCCGCTGACGCAGGCGCCGGCGGAGGTGGATGAGAAGCAGCTGCTGGAGTGTCACGTGAGGACGGTGCTGCCGAAGAAGTAGGTGCGGATATAAAAAACTTAATTCAAGATGCGAGCGCTCGCGACGACGGCTTGATCGAAGCGGATCTTTCACTCGCATCGTGTGCCAAATGCACCGAGCACTTCCGTCAGGTCTGCCAGTGATACCTGGCCGTCGATCGTGACGTCGCCGTTCGCGGGCGACTCGTTGGCGGCGGGGACGCTGCCGAACGCGACCAGAACGCCGATCAGATCCTCGAGGCCGACTGCGCAATCTCCGTCGACGTCGCCGGTGCAGTGGTTGCCGGCCGCGCATTGGACAGGCGCAGGACCAAAGCGAGCGACCAGAATATCTTCACGCGAGAGCACGCTGGCTCCGCTTCCGACTAGGAATATTCCTCCATCCGGCCCGGGCACAGCCGTGTGATACGCGTTGCTGAATGGGCGCTCCACTTTCGTCGTTCGCCAATGCAGCGACCCCGCCGCGTCAAACCGCAGGGCATAGGCGTACGAGTCCTGAGTGTATCCCGCGTACCCGCCGGCGACATAAATCGAGGCGTCGTCCGAAACCAGAAGGTCCTTGGGCGCTTCGTCGCCCGCGAGACCAACATAGCGATGGATCCAGCGGATATCGCCGCTCGTCGAGAGCTTTGCAACGATCGGATTGCGCGGCTGCGAGCCTTGACCCACTGCGTGGGCGGCGACAACGACAAGATCGCCGTCTGTGGCCCAGTCGATTTTTTGTGCCCAATAGGTCCCGGGAGGCTCCGCGTCGATCTGCCGGACCCAGAGCAGTTCGCCCGTCGGCGAGTAGTGCAGCACGGCGGCGTAGCCCGGCAGGGTTGAGGTCGAGCCGACGCTGCCGATCACGAACGCTGCGCCGTCTTCGCACGTGACGCTGGCCGAGCCGCTGGTCGACTGTCCCGGCAGCGACCAGCGGTGCTCCCAGAGCAGGGTTCCATCGGGCCCAAACCGGTTCACCAGAAGCTGCGAAGGAGGCCGGGGCTCGGGAGGATTTCTCGGGGGCAAGAACGCGCCGACGAGCGTTGTGAGACCCGCGCCGTTCACGGATATGTATTCCCCCTGCTTCGGGACTGACCAAACAATCGAGCCGGTCGGGTCGATCTTGGTCAGGCGATGGTGGTAGGTAGAACTCCCATACTGGTTGAACTGCTCGCTAATGACGGTCACATAGGCATTGTCGAACTGATCCAGCACCGGCGCCGAGACATAGTCCGGCCCGCCGGGATACACGGGACAGCGCCTGTCGGAGAGCAGCTCTCCATCCGGCGAGAACCGCATGACGGTCGGGTCGAAGTACGCGTCGGCTCCCGAGGCCAGCCCGCTGACGACCGGGCGCCCCGCAGAATCGAGCGCGACGCCGCGTGGCGACGATCTGCCCGTTGGGAACAGCAGCCGGCGCCAGAGGATTGTCCCATCCGGGCCGATCCGCGTCAGCGAGCCGTCGTTCCAAATCTCCTCCGTGAGCACATACAACCCGCCCGCGCCGTCAGATACGGCCCCGCGGAGCGCTTCATCGCGGCCGACCTGGCTGCTCAGCGCAGTAATCCACTGCGGCTCGCCGCCCGACGCAAACCGCGTCAGACGCGGTGCGGGGCTATCCACGAGCACCGCTGCAATATCGCCGGCAGGATGGAGCGCGACCGCGCCGATGGTGTCTCCAAAATACGCGCCGCTCGAATACTGCCATTCGTCGAGCAGCACGCCGCCCGCCGAGTAATGCTGCACGACCACCGGGCGAGATACGTTCGCACGCGGGGCATTACCTATCGTGCGGACGCTTCCATCGGCCGCGACGGCCAGCCTGGTGAGGGTCGACGACCCGATGTCGCCGCTGGACAAGGCCGCCCACGATCGACCCGCGGCGTCATAGCGCGCCAGGAAGAGTTCGGCGAATCCGGTGGCCGGGTCGCGCCGGGATCCGCCGGCGTAGACGGCCTGCCTGTCTCGATCGATCTCGGTGGATTGGAAATCGATCGTCGAGGTCGGAATATCGACAATGTCCTGCCACAGGAACTGGCCCTGAGAATTCAGCATGAGAGCCAACGGCATGGATGAATTATCCGGGACCAGCAACCGCTTCCCGAACACGAACGCCCGGTCGTCGTCGTCGACCACCAGCTTCTGCACAATGTAGCGCTCACTGCCAGCGGCGTTGATGCGCTGCGCGTATCGAAGGTCGCCGCCTGCCGAAAGCCGCAGGATCACGATGTCCGTCGGACTCGTCGGCAGAAGCCTGCTCGTAATACCGGCGTAGATGTCGCCGGTGTCCGTCATCCACACCGCGTCGCCGTTGTCGTATCCCTCGGTCCGCGATGTGTAGACGTGTTCCCAAAGCGGCGTACCGTCTCCGTCGTAGCTGCGAACCACGGCGGCATTATCCCGGCTGGTTACGAGTGCGATTGCGCCGTCATCGCTGATGTGCAAGTGCAGTGTACGGCGCCAGTCAGCCACGGCCGGATCGGTACGGCGACTGACGAGCCGACCCTCCGGATTGAGCCGGGCGATCGTGAAGCCGCCGTCTCCCATACCGGCAATCAGGAGATCGCCGCCCGTGAGGAGCGCGGCCTTCAGCGGAGTTTGCAGATCCGAGTACCAGAGCCCCTCGTTCCATGTCCACAGCAGGTTGCCGGAGGGGTCGACCTTCCAGGCGACCCACGACCGGACATTTGTCCCGGCGACGAAGGTGTTTCCGTCCGAGTCGACGACCGCGGCGGACGCACGGTTCGATACCGGTACCGGGTCATCGATCCGAAGTTCCCAAAGGCGCTCCTGGGCCGCAGCAATCGAGGCCGTGAGCTGAATGACGATGAACCACGCTGGCCGTTTCCGGAGATGACGAAACATCTCGGCACCTCACAGGCATGCGATTCCGTTGGAATTGAGCGATACCAGTGCACGATATCGCGCTTGCCGTGCGACGCAAACTCCGCCTTGGCGCCCGGAGAGCGGTCGATCGATTCCGCCGGCTCCGTTTCAGCGTCGTACCGGCTGAGTCTACGGCTCCAATGCGCGCGGTGACGCCATCACCGTCATCGATTGCCGTCACGGGAGAGACCTCGGTCGACCTGCACTCGATCTATCCGCTGACGCTCGAACTGCACCGCCTCGCGCTGAAGCACAACGGGGAATTTGTCGGTTGGGGGTGTTTTCCGGTGCTGCCGCCTGAGAAGTAACCGTCCTCGCAACTCCGCCGGGATGGAATCGAACCATCGACTTGCAGCTTATAAGGCTGCCGTTCTTACCACTGAACTACCGGCGGCTTGAGACGGTCTTAGCACCTGAATGCAAGCTGTTCTTTCATCTACGCGCTGTGCAGGGTTGAGTTCGGGATTCTGGCGAGGAGTCGATATTCGAGTCCGAGGCGGGAGTGAGAGGCTCTCCCGCGCCGCGAGTGAAGTCCTCGCTGGCGCTTCGGGCTCGGATTCCGGAGTCCATGCCAAAATGTCAAACTGCACCCTCCGCGGTTCCTGATGCCGGTCGGCCGACCGGCGTGTATCCGGGGCTCCTCCGTTCCCTGCGTTGCGGTTCGGAAGGTTTGCGAGCGGGCGGCCCGCGCGCCCGCGACTCGGGAAGGTTATCGGAAGGATGCCGGCGAGAGTGTCTCGGTGGTGAACTTTTCTTCGGGCCGAGAAGAAATCGACGCAGGTCGGTGCCTACGATGAATGGGCACAGAGCGCCGAGTCCGCCGCTCTGCACGTCCAGGGAATTCGCTGCGCGTTGGCCGCAGTGAGGGGAACTGTTCCATGAAGAATCTACAACCGCTGGTGCGGCAGGGGTTTGGCGTCGCGCTGTGTGCGGCCGGGCTGGGCCTGGCCCCGGTGACGGCGACGGCCGATACGATCATCGAATTCACGGGCATGAATCTCGTTTACAACGGCTCGTCGCTCGTCGACGCGGGTTCCGCGGCCGGCGGCGTGCGAAATCCGACGGACGCCGATGCGCTGGCCACGGTGGATTTCTTCAGCAACGGCAGTCTGGTCGGCTCGCTGGATTCCGACATTTCGCTGGACATCCTGATCCCCGACGTGGTGAACATCCCGGCCGGGGCGAACGTCCACTATCAGCAGACGACGCCGGGAAATCCGGGGTTCTTCGACCTGCTGATCGGGACGTCGCCGCTGGCGTCGGAGTTTCTGCAGCTCGACCTTGAGAATGTCAGCATCGTCTACAGCGATATTTCGGGCCTGGCGCGGTTCACGTTCGGGGCGGCGATCGCGGAGAGCAGCAGCCAGAATCTGCCGTTCGGGCTGACGATGACCGATCCGATCACGGTATCGTTCTCGGCACAGGTCGATCCGGCGACGCTGACGAGCGCGGGCGGGTTCATCACGGGTTTTGAGGCGTTCGGCACGGGCGAATTCGCGGAAGCGATCCCTGAGCCGGCCTCGCTGGCCCTGCTCATGCTCGGCGCGGCGGCCGGGCTGCGGCGTCGAAGCGCGTAACGCCCTTTTTTCAAACAAACGGATTGCCGGCGAGAGAGGCGTCGGATCACGATCTCGTGGCCCGACGCCTCTTGCGATCACAATCGCGGCTGCACGATCTGCCCGGCGCGGCGATGGCTCCCAGAAGCCGGGCCATGGACCGTGCAGAGGGGTCAGCGGCGGCGCAGCCCCCGCAGCGCCGCCCCTGCCATCAACAGCCCGAAGGCGGATGCCGGCTCGGGCACGATCGTGATCGTCGCGATCAGCTCCCCGCGCACCAGCGGATCGGTCAGCGGACCGATCGGCGTCTGCACGCCGACGAGCGAGGCCAGGTACGCGTCGATGCCTGCCGACGAGTACATCAGATGCACGACGCCGTTTTCATCGGCGCCGGCCGTCGCGTCCTGGCCGACGATGAACGCGGGGCCGTTCAAGGCGTCGTTGACTTCCGTGCCTGCGTCCCAGATTCCGTCGCTGAAGACCTGGATCGTCCGCGGGCCGAGGAAGTTCCCCGCGGCGTCGAAGATCTCGACGCCCATGGGAGCGTCATTGCCGAAGAAGAAATCGTTCGACGGGACGAGCATCGAGGCGTACGAGAAATAGCGGTTTGTCGCGCCGTCGCCCGCGTCGAACATCATCGACGCGGATTCACCCGGGGTGAACGGGGGCAGCGCGTCGCCCGATGCGATCAGGCCCGCGACGCCGGATGCGCCGCTGGCTGCGAATTCCATGCCGAGCGCGGCGGCGTTGGCGAGTTCCGCGACGTTCTCGATTCCCATGGCCGCGGCGCTGCCGGCGTCGAATGCGTCGAACGATCCGTCGTGAAACGCGAACCAGACGGGCGAAAACGTGAACCCGCCTGTCGGCTGGTTGTTCGTCACGCTGATCATCACGTCGGATGCGCTCGCGACCCCCGGAAAGGCGGCCAGCGCGGCCGCGGAAAGAAAACCGATTCCCCTTCGCATGATGTCTCCTTGTGTGATGAAGCCGGACGACACGCCCGGTGCTCGACATTGGTCGAACGTCGCTTCGATCCCTTTCAACGGAGCCGGGAAAAAACACGGTTCATCGAAACATTCGACCCCCCGAATTCGCGTTCGCTACGGATGCGAGAATCTGCGCATTCTTCACGGGTTTCTTGATTTCGAAGAATTGCGCGCTAGACTGTGGGCATGTGGAGTGAAGCGATGACCTTGAACGCACGCGTCGGCGGCCTGCTTAGCCTGCCCGAAGGAGGACCCGCCTAGACCGCGCGCATGTGTACTGACGACTCGCGAGGCCCCGGCGGATTTCAGAACCGCCGGGTTTTTTGTTTTGCGGCGGCGGGAACCGTTCCGAAGGAACGCGGAGCACGGTGTCGGCAGTGCGGGGTCGTCTCCGCACTGTCGTGCGGAGACGCTATGGCCAGATGGCCCAACTGGCAGAGGCGCAGCGATCAGAACGCTGTCGGTGTGGGTTCGAGTCCCACTCTGGCCAAATTGCGGCCGGGTAGCCCAATGGAAGAGGCGCTCGATTCAAGATCGAGCCGTTGAGGGTTCGAATCCCTCCCCGGTCATGGTGTGCGCAGGCGGCGATAGCCCAATCGGCAGGAGGCACGAGGTCGAGGGCCTCGGCAGTGTGGGTTCGAATCCCACTCGCCGCAGTTCAGGGAAGATTGCCGGAGATCCGCTCGCGCGCCTCCGCACTCAGGCGCAGCGATCGCGGCGGCTCGACCGTCAGCCAGCGCGACTGGGCGGCGCGGAGCGCGTCGCGCAGTGCCGCGACCTGGCTGCGGAAACGGCGGCAGGAATTGCAGTAGAGGGTGTGGAACCGGTACGCCGCGCGCTCGGGCCAGCCGAGCGGCTCGTCGAGATCGCGCGAGATCAACTCGCTCATGCCGTGGCACGGGCGGTTCAGTAGCGCGAAGAATCGCAGAATCCCACGCACGCCGGTCTCTCCTCTTCCTCAATGGCGGGCGTCAGTTTGCGAACCAGTTCGCCTCAAGACAGCCGCGCAGCCGAATCCTCGCCCGATGCAGCAGCGTCCAGAAATTGGTCGGCGTCAGGTCGAGCTGCTTGCACAAATCCGCGCCGTCGACATCGCTCAGCTCGCGCTCGCTGAACAGGAACACCAGGCGCGGCGGGAGTTCCTCGAGGCACTGACGCAGCACCTCCCAGAATTCCGCCGCCTCGCACGCCGCGTCAGGCGCGCTCTTCCATGAGCGGGGCGCCAGTTTCCAGAGACCGCGCTCCGAAAACGTCGCGCCGACCACGGGATCGGCGCCGCTCTCTTCACGCTCGCGGGCGGTCCGGCGGTATTGGTCGATCAACTTGTGCTTGAGAATGCCCGTCAGCCAGGTTCGTTCGGACGAGTCGCCCCGGAAGCGCGACCGCGCTTCCCACGCGGCCAGCAACGTGTCCTGCACGAGGTCCTCGGCCGCGGCCGGATCCGCCGTCCGCGTCAGCGCATAGGCGTAGAGGGCGTCGCCGTGCCGCTGCAACCAGGCACGAGGGTCGGCGTGCGATGATCCGGACGCTGTTTCCTGCATGCCGCCCTGGGTCATTTTCCTGATCCTACGCGGACTGCACGGCGTTGGCCGGGCCGGTCCCGGAAGTCTGTCGCGGGCGAGGCCGCGGCCTTGCACTCAATTGAAAAAAAAAAAGAGCTCGCGGGCCGGAGATTTCTCGGCGCGGCCATGAAAATCAATGCGCGGCCGAAGGGCGGCGAGCTTGTCGGTGACGGGATTGGGGCGAGTCACCGGGCATTGAGGTGGTCTGCGAGCGGTTCGTCAGGGCCGCCATGCTCGATCTCATTCCAGACTGGTCGGCGCCGGTTCCGAGCGGGGCAATGCCGCGTATGCCCACGCGAAGAGCGCCGCCATGGCCGCGTCGATAAGGACGAACACCTTCCAGACGCCGGGGATCCCGCTGGCGATCCAATGCCCGCCGGCCACACCGCAGTATGCCACCTTCAAAAGAATGCCATACAGGATCAGCGTGCGGGTCGTGGCAGGCCCGTGCGCGATGTGCAGGAACATCAGCGCGAAGATCAGCAGCAATGCCGCCGGGAACTGCACATACGCGACATGATTCGGCGGGGCGACGTTGATGAACTGGAACACGGACAGCGGCGC
The DNA here is from genome assembly GCA_045863555.1 of Planctomycetota bacterium. Classification (GTDB taxonomy): domain Bacteria; phylum Planctomycetota; class Phycisphaerae; order UBA1845; family Fen-1342; genus JACRLV01. The sequence continues at coordinate 69,241 of BTUU01000022.1, forward strand.
CACAAGGAACAGCAGGCCGAGTACGCCGTCATAGAATGCCGCCAACCAAAACAAGGGCGGCACCCACCGGGGTGAATTCATGACATGGCCTCCGTGTCTGGTCGGGCGCAGGCGCTCCGTTCGCTTCACGCACCGACGCAGCCGTGCAGGCTACACGATTGGAGACTTCGAAACTCGCGTGGGCTCGAATTCCGCCGGCGCGGGGCCGGCCAAGGGGCAGGCGCATCCTCGCGTTTTACTTGACCTGGTCGGCCTACCAACCGGGTCGAATCACGTTCGAGCGACGGACTACCAGGAACCGTGCAGCAGACCGCGGCACAGGCTTCCGCACTCTTGCAGACGGGTCGGAACCGACGAAGCTCCGGGCGAGCCGCCGGGCATGGAATCGGTCTCGGGCCGATTCGTGACGCCCGATGCCGGCGAGTCTCAAACGGGGGCCGCATCCAAAGGCGTATTCGGTCGCGGCGATTCGCACGCCAAGAGCCAGCATGGTCCGTATTCCGGGTCTTGGAAGGTTCGCAATCGACGGAAGCCGGCCTTCTCGGCGGCTCTGATCGCGCTCGCGTTATCGATCGATGTTGCCATCATGACCAGTGGGAGCGACTTTTCGGATCCGAGTCGCTGCACAACCAGTTGGAGCGCCCGTGACCCAACACCGCAGCCGATGTAATCGGTTTCGCCGATCGCAATGTCGATATCGACGCTTCCGTCGGGGATCTCGTGCAGGCCGGCCGCTTCCAGTTCGGCTCGGGGCGTCTGTTGCCACCGGACATAACCTACCGGGACCCGGTCGGCGATGATCAGCGCGTCTGCGCCTCCGACAGGCCGTTCCAACACCGCCGGCAATTGCGTCTGCGGGTCTCCCCACCACCGGACGATGTGCGGCCTGCGCAACCAAGCGGACACCCGGGCAACATCGTCGCCCGGGTGAAACGGTTGCAGCCAGACCTTTGCTACTGACCGAGGCATTGGTCCACTTCGGTTGAGTGGGTGCCGCGAGGGGCGTCTTTGACTTGACTCGCGTCGTGTTGTTTCAAGCGCCGGTGTCGCCGTTTCGAATCCGGTCGCGGCCACTCGGGAAATCGCCCGTTTTTCTGTTGCGTTTCCAAAGCCGCCGCCGCCGCCGCCGGGACGATTCCCGATGAAACTCGGGGCGACTGGACTGGCATCGAAACAGTCCTCCGGCGGTTCCTAGCGTTCCATCCTGCGAAGCGGGCCATTTCCGCACTCACGGTATGAGGAGCGCCAGTCGTCTGCAACCGAGCGAGGGACGTTTCGACGCGACGACGGGCGCTCCAGGGAGAGCCCGAATTTGTTCGGCGTGGATCTCGTGACATTGGCGCATCCAGCCAACTTCCGTGCGCGCCGGTGCGCAGGTAGATTGCGGCACCTGGCAGGCGGCCGCGCGCGACTCGTGTTCGCCGTAACGCAGGCGCGATTGGCGCGCCTCGCGACACGAAAGGAGATTTTCCCATGCGTCTGCGGATCTGGCTCGGAACAGCGCTCGCAACCCTTGGCGCGCTCTCGACGGCTTTGGTCTCAAGCGCGGCATCCGCGCAAGACTCGAGCCCACCGTCGCCGCCGGCCGCGACCGCACCTTCCGTGCAGCCCCAGGGCTTGCGCGCGTTGGACGGCGAGTGGATCTACGTCGAAGATCGCACCGAAGGGCGCGAACCCGAGAAGCAGCAGCCCAGCATGAACGCGAGGATCACGCTGCGGGTCGAGGAAAATGCGCTCGTCCTGGTGCGCCGCGACGGCGAGCTGCGAATCGCACTCGACGGCTCGCCAACCGAAGTCCGGCGGGGAAACTCGATCTCACGCTACCGCGGCGCGTGGAAGGACGGCGCGTTCACGTACGAGAGCGAGCCGGTGCGCGATCCAGGCGACTCGCGCACCGGGGGGCTGATCCGATGGGAGCTGCGCGTCTCGGAAGAGGGACTGATCGCGCGCGTCGCGGTCGATCCTCCCACGGGGTTTACATCGGTGGCGCTTTACCGCCACCCGCAGGACATCGCACTTCCCGCTCCGGCCAAGGCCGCGATCGGCCACCTGGCGTGGCTGGCCGGGCCGTGGGTCGGGACGCGGGGAGCGGCGGGAACGACGTCGATCGAGGAGCGCTGGAGCCCGCCGCTCGGAGGCGCGATGCTCGCCGTGTCGCGCACGGTCTCGCGCGACCGGATGGTCGCGTTCGAGTTTCTCCGGATTGTTGAGCGTAATGAGGGGCTGGTCTACATCGCGCAGCCGAACGGCGCTTCGCCGACCGAGTTCGTGCTCACCGAGTTGAGCGGCACGCGCGCCGTTTTCGAAAACCCCCGTCACGACTCCCCGCAGCGCATCGTGTACGAACTTTCGGCCGAGGGGCGCCTGGCCGCCTCAATCGGCTTCGCCAAGGGCGGCCGCCCGCAGCGCTTCGAATTCAAGCGCGAGGGCGATTAGCTAGATGAATCGCGCTGCCCGGGTCGAAGCCGGCGGACGCAACGGAAAACCCGCTCGACGCAAGCATCAAGCGGGTCTTCGCTGTTCCGAAAATCGGGGCGACTGGACTCGAACCAGCGACCTTTTGCACCCCATGCAAACGCGCTACCAGACTGCGCCACGCCCCGGGCTGAGGTAAATCTCGACAACTCAGGGTAGGTAACCGCGACACGCTCGTCAAGCCGGGGGGCTAATCGGCGAGCAGTTCGCGGAGCTGGGCGACGTGCTCGGATTCGACGGCGATCTGCGTGCGGGCGAATTCCTCCAGGGGGATGTCGCCTTCGACTTTGCGGAGGAGGTCCTGGTAGCACTCCAATGCGGCTTCCTCGAAGGTGAGGGCCTCGCGGAGGGCTTCGCGGGCGGAGAGGGGCTGGGCCGGGCAGGAGACGGAGATCTCCAGCCGCGGGACGCCGCCGAGCGAGCGGATCTTCTGGGCGATCACCTGGGCGTGGCGGATCGTCTCTTCCAGGCCGTCGCGCAGGACGCGGTCGACGAGCAGTCGGTCGAGGCCGCGGACGGAACTGGCGAGGTGGAGGTAGCGGGCGGCCGCCTCGGTCTCCTCGGCGAAGATGTGGTTGAGTTCCTGGATGATCTCGGTGTGCGTCAGGCCGGGCACGGGACTAGTACCTCGCGTCGGGGTTTGAGGGGGACGGCAACGGACCGGCGGGTCCTCGGTCGGCGGAACCGGATGGCCGGAAGGGGGCGACGGGGAAGCGAGCCCAGAGACGAGCGCGGGTGTACCGCATGGGGAGGCGCGTCATGGCGCGACTCGCTCGGCGAGGCAGTTGGTGGTGCAGCTCGGGCAGGCGCTGACGTCGTGCGGGGCGCACTCGGGGTCGAACTCGCGCCAGGCCTGGCGGAACATGCGCGCCGCGACGGCATCGGAACCGACGAAGCGCAGGAACGAGAGCATGCGGGCGGCGGTCTCGTTGCTGATGAGGTGCTCCATCTTGCAGGCGTCGACCTCGGCGAGTTCGCCGCTGACGCCGAGGACTTCCGCGAAGAGCCGCTGCATGATGGAACGCTTGGCCTTGATGGCGGAAACGAGCTTGGCGCCGGATTCTGAGAGTCGCAGGTGGCGGTTCTCGTCCTGGAGGATCAGGCCCGCTTCCTTGAGCGGCTTGAGGGAAATCGAGACGCTGCCGCGGGTGATATTCAGTTCGCGGGCGATATCGGAGACGCGGGCATAGCCGTATTTGTCGATGAGGTCGCCGACCGCCATGAGGTGATGGGCCGCCGAATGCGTGATGACGTTGTGGTCGAATTCCTTCCAGGTCTGCATGGGCGGTTCCATCGGGCGGTGGCGACGGGACCAAATCCTCGTCGCGGCCGGGGAGGCGATTTGCGCCTCTTTTGAAGAGTATAGCCGACGGCGGTGAATTCCGATGGAGGGGGGCCGAGGATGGGCGGGAGGCGGGCGGCCGATCCTGGCGGGGATGGGCTGCCCCGTCGAAGTGAGATTCCGTGGTACACTGGCGAAATCCACATCCGGCGCCGGGTGGCGCCGGGGGCGTGGCGCGATGGCGGGTCACCGCCTCGCGGGCCTCATCAAGACTCGAGCGAGCGGAGCACGGTCCATGTCGTCAGCGGTCGAAGCGTTCATGCATGAAGTGGAAAGCCGGAATGTGGGAGAGCGCGAGTTTCTCCAGGCGGTGGGCGAAGTCGTTGAGTCCGTCATGCCCATTCTGGACAAGCGGCCGGACCTGCGGAAGGCACGGATTCTGGAGCGGATCGTCGAGCCGGAGCGGGTGGTGATGTTCCGCGTGCCGTGGGTGGATGACCGCGGCGAAGTGCAGGTGAATCGCGGCTTCCGGGTGCAGATGAACAGCGCGATCGGCCCGTACAAGGGGGGATTGCGGTTTCACGCGTCGGTGAAGCTGAGCGTGATCAAGTTCCTCGCGTTCGAGCAGACGTTCAAGAACGCGCTGACGACGCTGCCGATGGGCGGCGGCAAGGGCGGCAGCGATTTTTCGCCGAAGGGCAAGTCGGACAACGAGATCATGCGCTTCTGCCAGGCGTTCATGAGCGAGCTCTTCCGGCATGTCGGGCCGGACACGGACGTGCCCGCGGGCGACGTGGGTGTGGGCGGCCGGGAGATCGGGTACATGTTCGGCCAGTACAAGAAGCTGGCGAACCGGTTCGAAGGATGGATCACGGGCAAGGGGCTGAACTGGGGCGGGTCGCTGATCCGCAAGGAGGCGGCAGGTTTTGGAACGGTCTATTTCGCCCAGGAGATGCTGGCGACAAAGGGCGATTCGCTCGCGGGCAAGACCGTGTGCATCTCGGGATATGGCAATCTTGGGTCGCACGCGCTGGAGAAGCTGAACGAACTCGGGGCGAAGGTCGTGACGATCGCCGACGAGGAGCACTACATCTACGAGCCGGACGGCATCAAGGGCGAGAAGGCGAAGTACGTCATCGACCTGTGGCAGGTGCACCGGCAGAGCCTCGACGCGTACGCAAACAAGTACGGTGTGCAACTCCACCCCGGCCGGCCGTGGAAGGTGCCGTGCGACGTGGCGATCCCGACGGGGGCTGAGAACGAGATCAAGCTGGAGGATGCGAAGGCGCTGGTGGCAAACGGCTGCAAGTGCGTGGCCGAGGGCGCGAACATGCCGAGCACGGCGGAGGCGGTGCAGCACTTCCAGGAGAACGGCGTGCTCTTCGGCCCCGGCAAGGCGGCGAACGCCGGGGGCGTGGCGACGAGCGGTCTGGAGATGAGCCAGAACTCGATGCGGATCGCCTGGAGCCGCGAGGAAGTCGACTCGAAGCTCAAGGAGATCATGAAGCGGATTCATAAGGCGTGTCTGGATACGGCGGCGGCGTATGGGTCGCCGGGGAACTACGTGGATGGTGCAAACATCGCTGGGTTCCTGAAGGTCGCGGATGCGATGATGGATCAGGGCGTGGTGTAGGCGCGGACGGCGTTTCGGCGCGCCGCTTCAAGTCTATTTGGGAGCATGGATTGCGCGCGATGCGCGAGGGCAGGTTGGGGGATTGGCCGGAGGGTCGTTGTGCCGGGGCAGGGGCTCCGGAGCGCGACGGCGCGTCTGCGACCGATCCCCCAGGTCGCGCGCGGAGGGCACTTCGGGCCGCTTCGATTTGTTTCCATCCGCTCATCGCATTGCGCGTTCCGCCGCACCAACTTCCCGGCCGGCCGGGCCGGGCGGGTACGCGAATTGCTAGGAAATCGAAGTTCGGCGCGGGTTGCGCGCCGAGCCACGATCAACGACCGCAGGTGCATTCGAATCGGAGCGGCGGCCGCTTGTCCGCCGCGAGCTAAGGAGCATGAGCCATGTCCGCGTATGTGAAGCAATTCATGGATTCGCTCAAGGCCACGAACCCGGGTGAGAACGAATTCCACCAGGCGGTTCACGAGGTGGTGGAGTCGCTGGCGCCGGTGCTCGACCGGCACCCGGAATTCCGCAAGATGAAGATCATGGAGCGGATCGTCGAGCCTGAGCGGGTGCTCATGTTCCGCGTTCCGTGGCTCGATGACCGCGGCGAGGTGCAGGTGAACCGGGGCTTTCGCGTGCAGTTCAACAGCGCGATCGGCCCCTACAAGGGCGGCCTGCGATTTCACCCGTCGGTGACGCTGAGCATCATCAAGTTCCTCGGGTTCGAGCAGATCTTCAAGAACTCGCTCACGGGCCTGCCGATGGGCGGCGGCAAGGGCGGCAGCGACTTCGAGCCGAAGGGCAAGTCGGACAACGAAGTGATGCGCTTCTGCCAGAGCTTCGCGTGCGAGCTGTTCCGGCATGTCGGCGCGGACACGGACGTGCCCGCGGGCGACATCGGCGTAGGCGGGCGCGAGATCGGGTTCCTGTTCGGCCAGTACAAGAAGCTCGTAAACCGCTTCGACGGCGTGCTGACGGGCAAAGGGCTGAACTGGGGGGGCAGCCTGATCCGGCCGGAGGCGACGGGCTACGGGTGCGTCTACTTCGCGCAGGAGATGATGAAGGCGTACGGGAAGGACTTCAAAGGCAAGCGGGTCGTGATCTCGGGCTCGGGGAACGTCGCGCAGTATGCGGCGGAGAAGGCGATCGCGCTGGGCGCGAAGGTGATGACGCTGAGCGACTCGACGGGCTTCATCGTGGATGAGGAAGGCATCGACAGCGAGAAGCTCAAATTCGTGATGAACCTGAAGAACGTCACGCGCGGGCGCATCAAGGAGTACAAGAACAAGTACCCGAAGGCGCACTACGAGGACATCGACCTGAAGAAGGACCACAACCCGCTGTGGGCGGTGAAGTGCGACGTGGCGCTGCCGTCGGCGACGCAGAACGAGCTGAACGAGAACGACGCGAACAACCTGGTGAAGAACGGGTGCTTCTGCGTGGCGGAAGGCGCGAACATGCCGACGACGCCGGCGGGCGTGAACGTGCTCCAGGAGAGCAAGGTGCTATACGCGCCCGGCAAGGCGTCGAACGCGGGCGGCGTGGCGACGAGCGGACTGGAGATGAGCCAGAACTCGATGCGGCTGTCGTGGACGCGCGAGGAGGTCGACCAGCGGCTGCACCAGATCATCGTGAACATCCACAAGGCCTGCCACGAGACGGCGGAGAAGTACGGGACGCCGGGCAACTATGTGAACGGTGCGAACATCGCCGGCTTCCTGAAGGTGGCGACGGCGATGATGGATCAGGGGCTGGTGTAAGCGATTCAGGCTTACTGAAGTGTTGCGGCGGCGGGTGGTCGCGAATTGACCGCCCGCCGCCCCACAGCAATTTTACCAGCCCCTAGCCGCACCCCGGGGGGCACGCGTGTGCC
>BTUU01000022.1:76495-92191 GCA_045863555.1 Planctomycetota bacterium
GGGGGGCCCGGGTTTTTTTTGCTCGGGGGGGGGTGTATGCTATCCTGGCTACCTTCTGTGTGGGGGGGGGGGGGGGGCGCTTTTGCCCCCCCCCCCGCCGCACAGCTATTTTCCGAGCCGATCGCCGCACCGCTGGAGGCACGCTTGTCCGGTACCGCGCCTACGACCCGTCCGCTTGGTCATGCCAATCGTCACGCCAAGCCGCCGGCGGAGCCGATCCTGGCGCAGATCGCGGGGATCGCGGAGCTGTTCGTCTGGCTGCTCGTGCTGCGCGGGTTCTTTCTGCCGCTGTTCATCATTCCGACCGGGTCGATGGCCGAGACGCTTTACGGCGCGTATTCCGACGCGACGTGTCCGAACTGCGGGTTTTCGTACCCGGTCGGCGTGTCGCCCGATCCGCGTTCGGTGCTCGCGTTCCTCGAGTGTCCCAACTGCCGCTGGCAGCAACCGACGACGCAGATCAGCGCGAGCGGGAACCTCGGGGCGCGGGTGAATGAGAAATCGGGCGACCGCATCGCCGTGCACGGCTGGCCCTATGTGCTCGGGGGTGTGTTCGGGCCGCGGCGCTGGGATGTGGTCGTGTTTCGCAATCCCAACGTCGCGGATCAGAATTACATCAAGCGGCTGATCGGCCTGCCGGGCGAGACGATCGAGATCATCGACGGCGACATCTGGGTGACGCTCCCGGGCGAAACGGACCCGCGGCCGGCGCGGAAGCCGCATCACGTGCAGGAGACGCTCTGGATCCCGCGGTACGACCACGACTACATCCCGCGGAGCGCGAGCACGGACCGGATCGACTCGAACCGGCCGCGGTTCAGCGAGTTCCGGCCGCGGTGGGCGGTGGTGGGCGAGGGCGGGGCGTGGAACGATCTCGATACGCGTGCGCCGCGGTTTGCGGGGAAGGGCTCGGCGCGGCAGGTGATCCGGTTCGTGACCGGGCCGGAGGGGACGAGCGAGCCAGGGGAGATCACGGATACGCTCGGGTACAACGCGTATGAGCGTTTTCAGCAACTGGTGGAGGACCCGACGACCGGGCGGCGATCGGTGATGACGATGGTCGGCCGGCGGGCCGCGCCGCCGCCGCATGCGGTGACGGACGTGCGGCTGATCGCGGAGATCACGTTCGCGGATGGGGATGGGGCGGTCGAGTTCGCGATCACGAAGTACGACGACGCTTTTTTTGCCCGGCTTGATCGCTCGGGCAAACTGACGCTGGAGCATGCGAAGGGGCTTGACGGTCAGCGCGAAGCGTGGGGAACTGCGACGGTGGACACGTCGCGGGCGGTTCGGCTGTCGCTCGGGCACGCGGATTACCACGTGATCGTGGAAGTGAACGACCGGGCGGTCGTTGAATCGCCGGCGTCGTACGCCGTTTCAGCGGAAACGGCGCGAAGCCGCGCGGGGCGCGGGCCGTTTCCGACGGTGCAGATTTCCGCGGAGCGCTGCGAAGCGCAGCTGCGGCATGTGCGGGTCGACCATGATCAGTACTATTCGAGCGATCTTGGCGGGGCGATCCGGGCCGTGCAGGGTCGGCCGATCAAGCTGATGCCCGATTCCTATCTCGTGCTGGGCGATAACAGCAATCACAGTGCGGACGCGCGGGTCTGGACGGAGCCAAGCGGCGTCGATCGGACGAGCAAGGAGCGCGACGAGGTGGGATCGCACCTGCTGCCGCGATGGGCGGAGGGGCGGTACCAGATCGGCACGGTGCCCGGCGATCAGCTCATCGGCCGGGCGTTTCTCGTCTACTGGCCGGGGTTCTACCCGGTCTTTCCGAATGGAACGCCGCAGCAGCCCGATCTCATTCCCGACACGGGACGAATCCGGTGGATCCACTGACGCCCGGCGAGCACGAAACGACCCATTCGCAGCCACCGGGTCCGGCCGGCGCCGCGCCGGCGTCGCCGACAGAGACTCCCGCTTCGACGGCGGCGGAACTGTCGTCGTTGGAGGCGGGCGGCGCAGCGACGGCGGCGGATGGGCCTCCGGCGGCGCGCGAGAGCAGCGCGATCGTGCACGCCGCGGAGACGGTTCAGACGGTTCTGACGGCGCTGATCCTCGCGTTCATCTTCCGGGCGTTTCTCATCGAGGCGTTCATCATCCCGACGGGGTCGATGGCGGAGTCGCTGCTGGGCGAGCACAGCACGCGGCTGTGTCCGCGCTGCGGGTACACGTATGAATTCGGACCGATTCCGTCGGTCGCGCGGGATGGCGGGGGCGAGTCGTTCCGCGGCGGCTTGCAGATCATGTGCCCGAACTGCCACCTGCGCGAGGACATGGCCGAGCATGACATCGTGCCGAAGGCGGGCGACCGCATCCTGGTGCACAAGTGGCCGTATGTGATCCGGGGGCTGGTTGGACCGAAGCGCTGGGACGTGATCGTGTTCCGCGACCCGACCGATCCGACGCAGAACTTTATCAAGCGGCTTGTAGCGCTGCCGGGCGAGACGGTGGAGCTGATCGACGGCGACGTGTACATCACGGCGCCGGGCGGGACGACGCCGCGGATCGTGCGGAAGACTCCGGCGGCACAGAGCGTGCTGTGGTTCAACGTGTTCGACCAGAATTACGTGCCGCCGCGCGATCCGACGGACCTGTCGTGGGCGTGGCAGGTGGAGCGGGACGCGCGGTACGCCGCCGGGGCGTGGACGGGACTCGAAGAGCGGGTGATCCGCTACCTGCCCTCCTCGGAACAGCCTGGCGCGATTCGCTTCGAGCCGCGCGGATCGCGGTTTTATCTCCAGGATGTGTATGGATATGACCGGGGGCCGTCTGAGGCGAAACTCGGTGCGTCGCCGCCGCTGGTGGGCGACGTGCGGGTGGTGGCGGAGGCGCGGTTCCGGCGGATGCGCTGGGAGATCCGGCGGGATGACACGAATTTCTACCTCGACGTGGACCTGGAGCGGCGGCAGGCGGTGCTTTCGGCGCGGTTCGCGGATTCCGCCGCGCCGCGGATTCTCGGGGGGGCGGATACGGGGTCGATCGGTGTGGATGAGCCGGTCGCGGTGGAATTCGGGCACCTTGACTACCGGGTGTATGCGAAGCTGGGCGGCCGGCTGATCCTGGCGACGAGTGACGAGCAGTATTCCCCGCATCTCGACCAACTCCGGTCGACGGCGCGGGTCAGTCCGATCGGACTGCGGATCGAGTCGTCGGCGCCTCTAACGCTGCGCGGGCTGCGGGTCGATCGGGACGTGCATTATCTGAACACGCGGCAGAGCGTTCGGGCGTGTGAGAACAACCCGTTCACGCTCGGCGAGGGCGAGTATTTCGTTCTCGGCGATAATAGCCCGAGCAGCCACGACAGCCGGGAGTGGACGCGCGTGGGACCGTACCTTCAGCCGCTGGTGGAGGCGGGGCAGCTCCAGCTTGGCGTGATCCCGGAGAGTCAGATTGTCGGGCGGGCGTTCCTCGTGTATCTTCCGGCGGTCCAGCCGGTGGACGAGCGCGGCCGCTGGCGACTTCCGGACATCGGTCGAATCCGATTCGTGCGCTAGACGAGCCTTGTTCGAAATTCAGCGAACAGTAGAGTTGTCAACAACGCACGGCCACGAGTTAACGATTTCTTTACTGTCGCCAAGCGGGCGACGCGGGCGGGAATCGGACGTGAAATCGCGGGGCCGGGCGGGCAAGTCGATTTCGTTGCAACTTCTTTCTGGAAAATGGTTTAGGGATTTTCGGGTGGAACCGCGGATGCGTAACCCGCTGGGGGACCGGGGGTTATCGCCGGGGGTGTCCGCGCGCGCTGCGCGGGCGGATTCATCGGGGAATCAACAGGTTTTCCACAATGGCGGGGTGTGGGAGGCGGCGCATGCTGCTTGAGGCCCGCGAACTCGTCAAGTCGTACAACGGCCGGGTGGTGGTCAACCGGGTGAGTTACAAGGTCGACGAGGGGGAGATCGTCGGCCTGCTGGGTCGGAACGGCGCGGGCAAGACGACGAGTTTCCGCATGACGGTTGGGATGATCACGGCGGAAGCGGGGACGGTGCGGTTCCTGGACGCGGATATCACGCGGATTCCGATGTACAAACGGGCTCGGCGGGGGATCGGTTATCTCTCTCAGGAGCCCAGCGTCTTTCAGCGGCTGACGGTCGAGCAGAACATCCTGGCGATCGCGGAGACGCTCCAGCTCTCGCGGGCGGAGCGACAGAAGCGGGTGGATGAGCTGCTGGAACAGTTCGGGCTGACGAAGGTGCGGAACAGTTTTGCCAAGGTTGTCTCGGGGGGCGAGCGGCGGAAGCTGGAGATCGCGCGGGCGCTGATCACGAATCCACGGATCATCCTGCTGGACGAGCCGTTCAGCGGGGTCGACCCGATCGCGATTGAAGACCTGCGGACGGAGATCCTGAGCCTGCGGTCGCGGGGGATCGCGATCCTGCTGACGGATCACAACGTGCACGAGACGCTGAAGGTCACCGATCGCAGCTACGTCATTGACGAGGGCCAGGTGATCGCGGAGGGAACGCCGCACGAGATCGTGAACAATCCGCGGGCGCGCGAGGCGTACCTGGGCAATACATTCCGGGGCGACGAATTCGTGCAGCCGGCGAACACTCAGTAGCCTGAGTTCATGGGAAATCCCGAGGTCGAGCTGAAGGCGGTGCCGGGGGGCGTGAGCCTCGCGGTGCAGGTCGTGCCCGGGGCGTCGCGCACGCGCGTGATCGGGGCGCATGGGACGGCACTGAAGGTCGCCGTTGCTGCGCCGCCCGAGGGCGGGAAGGCGAACGACGAGGTGGTCGAGGTACTGGCGGCGCTCTTTGGCCGGCGACGCGGCGACGTGCGACTGGTGCGCGGGCAGACGCAGCGGCTGAAGGCGTTCCAGGTTGCGGGGATCACGCTCGCGGCGGCCCGCGCGGCGCTGGATCAAGTCGGGTAGCGGCGAGTCACTCAACCGGAATCAGCAGCGCGGCGAGCGCTTCGAGCGAAATGCCGGTGGTGCGGGCGAAGTGAATGTCGCCGGCGATGCCCTGGATCTGCGCGTCGGGCAATTCGGCGCAGAGGGCGACAGATCCGCGGAGATCACGCCAGTGCAGCACGTGGACGGAGTCCGAGACCGTGAATTCGTACGCGCGGCGGGTTGCGGAATCCACGACGACGGCCGTGCGACTCTGAAGCGAAATCGGGCGGTCGATGGGGAACAGAGAGAGGTGGATCTCCGGCGCGCCGGGCGCCGTCGGGGCGCGGTGGTAGTGAATGTGGACGGCCTGGAACTCCGGACAGTTCATGCGGCAGTGGCAGACGCCTTCGACTTCGAAGCCGAGCGGCCGGAGGTCGGGTATCGCGATCTTGTACCTGCCGCCGACGCTGACTTCCTGGCCGACGGCGGGGATGTACTCCCACTCGTTGTGTGACTGGTCGCGGGCGCACAGCTCGTAGGTTCGCGTGAAGCGCCAGGCTTCGACCTCGATCGGCCCGCCCCAGCGCGGGCCGACGGCCAGGAGGAGGATTGCGGCCGCGATGGCGGTGCGGAGCGCGAACCGCTGCGTCGTGCGCTCGCGGGCGGCGGCGAGGCGCGTGCGAAGGCGGTCGTTAAGGCTGACGGGCAGCGGCGTTACGTCGATGGTGCGGCGGACGGCGGCGCGGAGGGCGCGCGACTGCTCGACGCGGGCGCGGTCCACGGGGCGGGCCGCGAGCTCGCCCTCGAAGGCGGCGCGGTCGGGGCCGTGGAGCTCGCCATCGGCGAAGCACTGGAGCCGGGTTTCGAAATCGCGCTGGTTCATCCGGCGTCCCGTTCCGCTGCGAGGCGATGCTCGCGGGCATAGCCTCGGAGCGCGTCCGACATCAGCCGCTTGGCCCGGTGGAGGCGGCTCATCACCGTCCCGATGGGGACATCGATGATGTCGGCGATTTCCTGATACGAATATTCCATCGTGGCCCAGAGGAGTAGAACGGCCCGAAATTCGGGCTGGAGGCCCTCAATCGCGGCCTTCACCTCGTCATCGAGGTGGTCGAAATCCAGTGATTGCCGGGTGGCATTCGCCGCGCCGGAGGCGGATTCGAATGACTCCAGAATCTCGTTATCGGTGTGGCGAGGGGCACGACGATCACGGGCGACCCGGTTCAGGAAGGAGTTATTGAGAATCCGCAGCAGCCAGGGGCGAATGCCGAACGCCTGGAGCTGAAATGATGCAAAGGCCGTTTGGGCCTTGAGATACGTCTCCTGGACCAGGTCCTCCGCCTCCGCTTCGTTGCGCGTCAGTCGGCGTGCCACGCGATAGATGACCCCCAGCTCTGGAAGGGCCAGCGCCTCAAACGCGTTGTCCGCAAGTTGCCGCATCGAGCCTGCATGCCGGGCTCTGGACCGGCGCGATCATCCACCCTGTCAGAACCGGCGACCGTGACGATTCATTCCATCAGGCGGGCAGAATCATCCGGTCGAGTTATCGACCCGGCGGTTGCGCCGGGACGTGCAGCGACTATCATCCCCAGACCGCCGGGGGAGTTCAAACCGGGCGGGTTCGTTGACGCCCCCGTTGGCCGAGGGGCGTATCTCGGAGGCGCACGATGTCCGGAACCGCCATGATCCTGAGTTTTCTGCTGCTCCTGCCCGCGGTTGATGAAGCGAAGAACCCGTGGAAGGAGCGGGTCGGTCCGGCGATCGCGGCGGCGGAGAAATCGCCGTCGCGGCGCACGATCGAGGCGGCGCTGGACGCGGCGTTCCGGGCGGATGACGTGGCGGCGAGCGGCAAGGCCGTGGCGCTGGCCGGCGAGCATCTGAAGAACACGACGGAGATCCGGGGGAAGCTGCTGCGTGCGCATTGGCGCGCGGGACGGCTGGGCGAGGTTGAGAAACTGCTGGAAGGCGTGACGCCGACGAGCCGGGACCTGGATGCGCTGGCGGTGGCGGTGGGGGCGGCGCTGTCGCAGTGCGATTTTCCGCGGGCGTTGAAATTCGCGGAGGTGATCGAGCGGATCGGGCCGGAGACGGCGCTTCAGGCGAACGCGATGTTTTCGGCGCGACTGGCCGGTGATCAGCACAAGGGCGTGGCCGCGGCGGTGCGGAAGATCGAGAAGCTGATCGACAAGGAGAACGGGTACCCGGACATCCTGCTGGGCGAGTCGGTGGACGGGCTGGCGAAGTTTTTCGAGCAGGTGGGGGACGAGCCGCTGAACCAGATTTCGAAGCACGGCGAGGCGGAGATGCCGCTGGCGGCGATGCTGGGCGTGCCGCGCGTGGATGTGATGATCAACGGGAAGGGGCCGTACTCGTTCATTCTCGACACGGGCGGGAGCGTGATCCTGTCGATCAGCCCGGCGATCGCGGAGGAGTGCGGGATCGAGTCGATCGCGAGCGCGAGCGTGCGGGGCGTGGGCGGGAAGATGGAATCGGGTCAGGCGGTGGCGGATCGGGTGGAGATCGGCAGCATTGAGATGAAGCGGGTGATGGCGCGCGTGTACAAGCTTCCGCAGGGGCTCGACCAGATGATCGACGGGATCGTCGGGACGGGGATGTTCTCGAAGGGGCGGATGACGCTGGATTTCTCGACGGGAACGCTGCGGGTGGAGCCTTCGAGCGACAAGCCGGGGCCGGGGGAGGAGCACCCGGTCCGGCTGATCGGCGATGGGAAGATCGTCGCGCCGGTGAAGGTGGAGGGCGAGCCGGTGCTGGCGATCGTGGACAGCGGGGCGGGGGCGAACGCGCTGTCGCCGTCGCGGCTGCGGGCGATCTTCCCGGATCGCGATATTCAGATGATGGAAGTGCAGGCGATGGGCGTTGGGGAATCGGCGACGAAGCTGAACCTCGGGCCGAGCGCGAAGCTGGCGGGGCTGGGGCGCGAGCTGGAGCATTTCAGCGGCGTGGCGCTGGATGTTCTTGACGCGCTGCTCTCGCCGGCGCTGGGGATCCAGACGGATGCGCTGATCGGGATGCCGATGCTGCGGGAGATGAAGACATTTACCATCGACTATCACCGGGCGCGGCTTTGGGTTCAGTGGTAGCGGCGGGTCTGCGGCCTGGCGTCAGGCGATTGTGAGGATTCGGCGATGAGCACGACAGCGGTTGAGATGGGAACGACCAAGGCGTACCAGGACAAGCTTCTTGCGCTGCTTGGCGATCGGGATCCGATCGCGGTGTTCACGGAGACGCCGCAGATCATCCGGCGGATCGCCGCGGAGAATTCGGCCGAGGTGCTGCACGCGCGGCCGTTTCCGGGGAAGTGGACGCCGTGCGAGGTGATCGGACACCTGTGCGACAGCGAATGGGTGTACGGCTATCGCATCCGGCTCATCCTGTGCGAGAAGGAGCCGACGATCATCGGGATGGGGCAGGAGGACTGGGTGACCGGGCAGCGCTACAACGAGCGCGACCCGCGCGAGCTGGCGGAGCAGTTCGCGGCGCTGCGCGGATTCAACCTGCACATCTGGCGGAACCTCAGCGAGGCCGACAAGGGGCGCGGCGGCGTCCATAATGAGCGCGGCCGCGAGACGCTGGGGCTGATGCTGAAGATGGAGGCCGGGCACGATCTTTCGCACATCGACCAGATCACGCGCTATGTCGCGGCGGTGAAGGCCGCGCGCGGAGGATGAGCAGCATCGGCCAGCCGAGGTATTTCGCGGCCCGGGCTGACCGGGCCGCGTGTGTTTCATCGACTGCGTGCTCGCTGAGGTCGATGATCTGCCAGCCCGCGCGGAGGGCGGCCATCACGTAGGTGCTGACCTGATTGGCCGCGCTCTCGGGGCAGACGTCGCGGCCGGTCGCGGGGTCGCGGAAGTGCGCGAGGATGCCGCGGAGCATCATGGCCGGGTGCATAACGGTTGCGAGCAGTTCTCCCGCAGGCCGGCAGACGCGGCGGCATTCGCGGAAAAACGCGTCGACGTCGGCGATGTGATCGAGCACGAGGAACGTGCAGACGCGGTCGAAGCTTGCGTCGGGCAGCGGCAACGGCGTCGTCACATCGTGGTGCACAAACCAGACGCGCTCCCAGCCGGGTTTCCCGGCCGCTTTTGCGACCATTCCCTCTGCGAAGTCGACGGCCGTGACTCGTGCGCCGGCCTGCGCGAGGCGAAGGGTGTGCCGGCCGGTGCCGCAGCCGAGGTCGAGGACGTCGAGGCCGCGGATGTCGCCGAGGGCGGCGGCGACGAGGGGTTCTTCGAGGGCGATGAGGGGGTTGTCCTCGGCGTCGTAGATTTCGGCCCAGCGGTCGTAGCCTTCGCGCGTGGAGACGCGGTCGGCGGGCTGGCCGGGCTTGAATTCGGGATTGTGCATGCGGAGATGATACGCAGGGGGGGCGAATCTGGTGGTCGGGCGGCGTCAACGGCGGCGGAGAATCAGCCGGGCCGCGAAGACGATGGCGAGGATGGACGCGGTCGACGCGAGGGCGAGGGCGGCGAGGTCCTGATAGACGCCGAAGTGGAGGAGCGAATAGGCGCGGACGGGTACGGTGGGGAAGCCGGGCGGGACCAGGAGCATCGTGCAGGCGATCTCTCCGAACGTTGCGACGAGCAGCACGAGGGCGCAGAAGGCGAGATCTCGCACCAGATTCGGCCAGAAGAGGTGAACCTGGGCGTCGAACCAGGTCGCGCCGTCAAGTTTCATGGATTCTTCGAGAGTGCGGGGAATGCGTTGTACGGCCGGCGCGAGGAGGAGAATCGCGAAGGGGAGGAAGCGGACGAACAGGCCGAGGATCATGGCGGCGGGGGAGTCGTAGATGAGCCCGGGAAGGCCCGGCCGGTTGAGGAGCGAGATCAGCGCGATGGCGATCACAGGCGCGGGGGTGGCGAGGATCAGCGTGACGCCGGCGAGGATGGCGAAGCGGCCCCTGCGGGTGCGGAGGAACATCCAGGCGAATCCGACGGCGACGGCGAGGAGGCACGCGACGGAGGCGATGGAGACGATGGCCGTGTTGAGGAGCTCGTCGCGCATCGACGCTGTACGGGTGAGGAAATCGGCGGGTGAATCGAGTCGGGCGGCGACGACAGCCACGATGGCGAGCGCTGTCAGAAGGATGATCGAACTCGCGGCGCGAGCGGCCCATCGCACGGCCGGGGGCGGGTTGCCGGGGATGAAATGGGGAGACGTGCCCTGTGGCGCGCGACGACGCTGCGCGATCGTCGAGGGGCGATTCGTCGGGGCGGAGAATTCCGCGACGGCGGATGCGTCCCAGGTACCGTGATGGCGCAGGTAGCGAAGGGCGGCGAGCAGCAGGGGGATGCCGAGGACGAGGACGGGCAGGCCCGTGAGTGCGGCACGGCCGAGGGAGGTATCGAGGGCGTACTGGAGGTAGATCTCCTCGGCGAAGGTGCGGATTCGAAAGAGATCGCTGATCGAATAGTCGGTGAGGACGAAGAGCGCGAGGTATGCGCCGAGAGCGACATACGCCCACATGGCGGAGGGGATGAGAACGCGGCGAAGGAGCGGGCCGTCGCCGGCGTCGAGCCGGGCGGCGTCGGTGAGATCGCGATCGACGGAGGCGAAGGCGCGGCCGAGGCCGAGGGCGGCGAGGGGCAGGAAGACGAGGCCGTGGGCGACGCCGCAGAGCAGGAGGGAGCCGTAGAGCAGCCAGAAGTGGATCGGGGCGAGGATGAATGTGATAAGCGCGGCGTAGGGGACGCACGCGATGGCGATGAGGAGGTTTTCGAGAAGGCGAGCGCGGGTGCGGGCGAGGAGGTAGCCGAGGAGGGTTCCTCCGCCGAGCGCGACGGTTGCGGCGACAGTGACGAGGATGGCGGAATTCCAGAGGGAATCGAACCAGCGCTGGGTTAGGGGGGCGAAGGCGGCGGCGGCGGGGCCGGATTCGGCGTGGTCGAGGAGGATGCAGAGCCCGGCGAGGAGGGCGTACGCGACCGGGCTAAGGGCGGCAGTGAAAACGAACAAATGCGCCACCGCAATGGCCATGGAACGGAATCGGCGCTGCGGTTGGGCAAGATTCATCGGCTATTCTCGCCTGTCTCCGGCACTCGGTTGTGCTTGACCACGGTCTCGTCGGCGTGAATACTATCTGCAGGCCTGTCGATCCGAAGCCCTGCGCTCCGCGCGGGGTATTCACGTAGGAAAGACGGGCCTATTTTGTTGGCCGGCGTTTTGTCAGTGTCCGATCGAAGTCGTGTGCGGAGGGCACGAAACTCCAGTGCCGATAGGGGTCGGCCCAGCGCTGTGCGAGCGTCCCTCCAGTCGTGATACCAACATTGAAATTGGGCCGAATTCGCCGAATTCGTTCGAGGATGCGCCGATAGACCTGCTCCTTCGCCTTCGTTCGTGATCCTCGCGCACGCTGACCGGGTTGTCTGGCGCGGTGAAGATCATTCAGGCGAAATGCCATGGCTCCCAGCACCACGTCGAGGCACTGCAACAGCGTGTGATCGTGCGAGCGGATTTCAGTGAAGTCCTCGGGTCTGATCGCGAGATTCGATTCGCGGAATTCACGCGAATGATTCAGGCCGAGAATATAGCCGCGAAACCTGGCGATCTGCTCGCCCGTGTCGGGAAACTGGTCAAAATAGAGCCGCAAGCGCCGCGGCTCGCGGCCGGCCCCCATCCCCGCGAATCCAAATGCATGTTTGATGAACTGGTAATAGAGGATGTAGAACGACTGTTCGCGTTGAAGCGGCGTCAAGTTCTGCGGTCTCCGGGCGTTTTGCCGGAACATGATGCGCGTCCGGATCTCTCGCGCCTCCATGAGGTCGAAGAACGCGTCCATCAACGAGCAGTACTTGTCCTGGTAGTTCGCCGTTACCTTTGTCCATTTCACTTCGCCGTAAAGGTTCAGGGACAGCTTCATCTGGCCAAGCTGCTCCGCGATCGGCGCGAGTCTTGACGTGGGAACGAGGACTCCTCCATAGAAATTCGAGTAGAACGGACCGTCCCGGATCGACTCGTCGCAGAAGAGGACATATTCGGACGGGGTAGAGTTCATGGCCGCAGATCATAGCGGCCGGATTGCCTCGGGGTTCAATCGGCTCGCACCGCGACGGAGTTCCATCGTACAATCCATGTTCACCCACCAGTTGGCCGGCCCGGTTGGCCGACCCTGCGAGGCGGTGATTCGATCACCCGGAATGCCATGACGAAATCAAAGGTCGCCATTCTCCGCACGACGCCGGCCACGGTGTTGCGCGATTATCACGAACTGCTGAACCTGGCGGATTATCAGAAGACCGTCGCCAGGGACGCCGATACCGCCCTGAAGGTCAACATCAGTTGGCACTTCTTCTTTCCGGCCGCCAGCACGACACCGTGGCAGCTCGAGGGCGTGATCCGGGCGATGAAGGCGGATGGGTATGACCCGAACCTGATTCATGCGTGCCACAATCGCACCGTCGTTATCGACGCGCACCTCGGCGAGCGCGAGAACAAGCAGATCAACCCGGTCGAGGCCCATGGCCTGCGAAACGTGCACCTCTACGAAGGCGAGGAGTGGATCCCCGTCCGCGAGGCCGTCGGCGACCTGACGAAAAAGTTCACCTGCCTGAACGAGGTCTACCCCAAGGGGTTCATGATCCCGCGGCGGTTCATCGGCGAGAACATCATCCACCTGCCGACGGTGAAGACGCACATTTTCACGACGACGACCGGGGCGATGAAGAACGCGTTCGGCGGCCTCCTGAATGAGCACCGCCATTGGACGCATCCGGTCATCCACGAGACGCTCGTCGACCTGCTGATGATCCAGAAGAAGATCCACCGCGGCGTGTTCGCGGTCATGGACGGCACATTCGCCGGCGACGGGCCGGGGCCGCGCTGCATGATCCCGCACGTGAAGAATGTCATCCTCGCCAGCGACGACCAGGTGGCGATCGACGCCGTCGCGGCGAAGCTGATGGGCCTCGACCCGATGTCGATCAAGTTCATCAAGATGGCCCACGACCTCGGCCTCGGCTGCGGCGACCCGTCGCAGATCGAGCTCGTCGGCGACGCCGAGGCGGCGAGGGAGAACTGGCACTTCCAGGGGCCGTTCAAGAAGATGACGTTCGCCAGCCGGATGCAGCACCTGATCTACTGGGGCTGGCTGAAGCGGCCGATCGAGTGGTCGCTGAAGACGTGGCTCGCGCCGTGGGCGTATATCGCCAGCGTGCTCTACCACGACAGCTTCTGGTACCCGGTGAAGGCGAAAAAGATGATGCACCCGGTGCTGCGCAGCGACTGGGGCCGGCTCTTCCGCAACTGGGAGCAGGTGTCCCAGAACATGACGACGCAGCGCGACGCCGCGGGTCGCGAGCTCGCCGTCGGCTACCCCGACGTCGGCGGCGAAGGTGCGGAGATCAAACGCATCGGCTTCTCGGCGTTCCTGCAATCGTTGGGCATCCTCAAGACGTGCGTCTGGCAGAACCCGGACGTGGGCAAGCATGCGCGGCGGAAGGGTGTGAAGGCGGTCTAAACCTGGAAGGATCCTAAAGCGCTCCGAGTTGTCGCTCGCGCGTGGACCTCATGGCTCAATCATCGGAAATGGAGACGCTCGATCAGCTTCTTGGCGGAGAAAAGGCCTTGAGCATCATCCGTCAGTTGTACAGTTCGGATGAGAGCTTCACGCGGGGAGTTTTAGCGCTACTCCGCAACGGAGATGTGCGGCTCCTCGAACCTTCGCGGGCGGAGGTAGCGGAGTGGCGCTGGCGGTCGTTGTTTGAAGAAGGCGAAGTGCTCACCGCGCTGTCTTCATTCGCACTTGACGTCACGCCGGCGGGTGCGGCGAAAGTGTCGTAAATCATCAGCCGACTGTATGAGAATCGGCGAACCCGACGAGCCAACGTCATGAAGATACCCATCAAGAAGCTCGATGAGGAATCGGTTCGGCGCGATTATCCCATCGCCGACCGCGTACCGGGGTGGTTCTTTCGCATGACTGAGCAGTCGAATTGCGTGTGGTGCGTTGAGGGAACCGATCTTTGGGGCCGCAAAGTTGGCGATGTGGGAAGCGATGAGAATCGTGTACTCGCGAGTTGCATCGCTATGGCAACCAAGAGCAACAAGCAGCTAAGGGCCCCGTCAGATGGCGTGCCGCCGGCGGGCCTTGGTGCAACGCGTGACGAGCTTCGCACGCTCCTTGGCGAGCCCACCGACATGAGTCTCCCCCGGCGTCGCCAGCGTCAGCCCGCGATCTGGAAATACGGCGAGATCGAGTACCATTTCGGAAAAGACGGTCGCGTCTGCCTCATCTACCGAGAGGACGCTGCCGGAAACCCGCAAGTGCTTGGTGAGCTAACGGCGTAACGGATCACTCGAAATCTCATGAAGAGAATCATCGATCACCCGCGACCGTGCGTCCCGTCAACTGCTGACTCCGTGATCATGACGGTTGATCTGGAGCCGTTCGGCGTGCCGAATTCGTCCGAGCGTTTGGCGGTCCTACCCGTAGATGGTGGAAACTACGTCGTTACGTGCCTACCGTTCTTTACTACTGGAATCCAATTTGGTGACCTTGTCGAACTCCGGGCATCTGACAACGAATTTGTACGCGTGTTGATGAGCGCGGGATTGAGAACCCTTCGGTTTTCATTTGGCGACACAGGATCCCCCGCCGAAGCTTTCGAAACGATCGATGGGCGGATTGCTGCCTCCGGTCTTCCCGTCGAATGGCATGGAACGGATCATGTTGCCATCTTGCTTCAGGACGAACGGGATCAGGAGCGGGCATTATCGTGCCTGGCTGAGTTCATTAGCGACAGTTATGGCGACTTGGAGATTGACCCAGAGCCGTTCGCATGAAGTCCCGTCGTCCGTAGGGTCCGCTAGGCGGACCTCGGGTGGGACGAACTGGTAAGCCAATGCGCGACGGAATGAGAATCGGTTCGCACAGCGGACCCTACGAGCTTCTCGGCGTTCCTGCGGTCGCTGGGAATTCTCAAGACGTGCGTCTGGCAGAATCCGGATGTCGGCAAGCACGCACGGCGCAAGGGCGCTAGCGCTGTCTGACGCGCGAGGTGTGATACGAAATGGGGGGTGGAGTTCGCGCTTGAGCCGAAAGGAGACCACCCGTGCGGATAAGAGTGATCGGCCATTTGCTGTTTCGCCGGCGACTCGTCGGTGCGATATCGCTATTCTCGTTGAGCGGGTGCTTCAATTCGAATATGCCTGCGATCGACATGGAAAAAATCGATTCGCCTAATCTGGTGTCTCTCGTCGAGGCAATCAAATTGGCGAACGGTGAAGTAGCGAAGAAGCTCGCACAAAATGCCGCTGGAACGCCCGGCGCACCCACCGTGGACGACTTTGACAAGAAGGTCGTTCAGCGCATGAACCCGCCGGACGGGACACGGCATTTTTCATTCTACTATTACCGTCGGAACAGTACATCGCCGGTTTATTACGTTTCGGTCGACCGCCAAACCGGAAGCTTCTTGATACGTGGCGGCCTCGCAGATGACTAACCAGCGCGCTCGCAAAACCGGCGATTCCAAAGTCGCGTTCCAGATCGAATTCACCGCCACCCTCCACCGCCCCGCCGGCCGCGAGAAATCCGCGGGATGGACGTTCCTGAACTTGCCCAAGGCCGCCAGCAAAAAACTCCCCTCCCGCGCTCAGGTCGCCGTCGCAGGCACGCTCAACCACCACCCGTTTACAGCCACGCTCGAACCCGACGGCCAGGGCGGCCACTGGCTCAAAATCAATCAGGCGCTCCGCGAAGAGGTCGGCGCGGCGGTGGTTGAACCCGTGCTGGTTGGAGAATTCTCTCTCGCATCTCGGCTTCGGGGGGACGCCCCATGAACCGGGATATAACCGAATTTCGTTGATGGCCGGGTGAATAAAGGCGGCGTACTCTC
>BTUU01000023.1:0-80500 GCA_045863555.1 Planctomycetota bacterium
TCGCCGGCGTGCGTCCCGCGATCAACGTCGGTATCTCGGTCAGCCGCGTCGGCGGTAACGCCCAGATCCCCGCGATGAAGAAGATCGCCGGCTCGCTGCGACTCGACCTCGCGGCCTATCGCTCGCTCGAAGCGTTCGCCCAGCTCGGCACCGAACTCGACCCGGTCACGCAGCGCCAGCTCGACCGCGGCAAGCGCATGGTGGAGCTGCTGAAGCAGCCGCAGTACCAGCCGATGGACGTCATCGACCAGGTGCTGAGCATTCACGCCGGGTCGCGCGGTTTCCTCGACGATCTGCCGATCGACCGGGTTCGTGCCTTTGAGAACGGGCTGCTGAAGCACTATCGCGATGAATTCCCGGAAGTTCGCAACGAGTTGGCGAAGAACCTGAAGCTGACGGACGAGCTCGACGCGAAGATGAAAGACATCGTCGGCAACTTCAAGCGCGGGTTTGTCGGCGCCAAGTAGTCTTCGAAGGCGGGTGCAACGATGGCCAAGGCTCGTGCGATTGTAAAGCGGCGAAAAGCGTCGCAGAACATCAAGCGAATTACGGGAACGATGCAGCTCGTTGCGACTGCACGTTTCGCAAAGTGCTTGCAGCGCGCCACGGCAAGCAAGCCCTACGTCGAGAAGATCACCGAGATGATCGAGGCCCTTTCCGGCCAGTCCGTCGATCATCCGCTCCTCCGTCCGAACGCTTCGCAGAACGCTGTCGTCGTGATGATGACGTCGAATCGCGGACTGTGCGGTTCGTACAATTCGGGTCTCCTCCGCCTCGGGCTCGAGCATTACAAGAAGCTCAAGGCCGAGGGGCACAGCGTCGCCGTCGAGATGGTCGGCAAGAAGGGCGTGAGCTATCTCAAGTTCCTCGGCGTCGAGATGGCCGATACCATCATCGATGTCGAAGACAAGATCGCCTACGCCCGCGTCGCCGCCATCGCCGAACGCTTCATGAAGCTCTACACGGACGGCAAGGTCGGCCGCGTCGACATCTGTTACACGAAGTACAACTCCGTCGCGAACCAGCGGCCGACGATCGTGCGGCTCCTGCCGATCGAGCAGACGCCGGCCGCCAGCGGCGCCGCGACGAAGGAAAAGAAGAAATCCGTCGAGTGGGAATTCTCCCCCCCGCCGGAACAGCTCCTGTCCAAGCTGATCCCCGAGACGGTCAAGATCCGTCTCTACCAGTATTTCAACGACGCGATCCTGAGCGAACAGGTCGCGCGAATGGTCGCGATGAAGTCGGCGACCGATGCCGCCGGCGAGATGATCAAGTACCTGACAAGACAGTACAACCGGGCGAGGCAGTCGCAGATCACGCTGGAACTGGCCGACATCGTCGGCGGTTCCGAGGCTGTGAAGTAGCCAACGCAGAACGCGGAGTAAGAAATGGTTGCAGTCGCAGAAAACATCGGTCGCGTTACCCAGGTCATCGGCTCCACGCTCGACGCGGAGTTTGATGAGGGACGGCTGCCGAAGATTTACAACGCACTCAAGGTCACGATCAAGGCCGATTTCGGCGGCCAGAGCCGTGAGCAGACGCTCTGGTGCGAAGTCGCGCAACACCTCGGCGGCGGCCGCGTCCGCGCCGTCGCGCTCGGCAGCTCGGACGGGCTCACCCGCGGCTCGGCGATCATCGACACCGGCGCGCCGATCAGCGTGCCTGTCGGCCCAGTGACGCTCGGCCGCGTCTTCAACCTCATCGGCGAGCCCGTCGATGGTCGCGGCAGTGTCAAGGCGGAGGAATACCGCCCGATCCACCGCGAGTCCCCCGCCTTCGCCGACCTGACGCCCAAGACCGAGCAGATGGAGACGGGCATCAAGATCGTCGACCTGCTCGTGCCCTTCGTCCGCGGCGGGAAGATCGGTCTCTTCGGCGGCGCCGGTCTCGGCAAGACCGTCGTCATTCAGGAACTCATCGCCCGAATCGCCCGCGAGCACTCGGGCTACTCGGTGTTCGCCGGCGTCGGCGAGCGCACCCGCGAGGGCAACGACCTCTGGCTCGAAATGCAGGAGGCCGAGTTCAAGGACGAGACCGGCAAGGTCAAGAAGGTCATCGAGCACACGGCCATGGTCTTCGGCCAGATGAATGAGCCGCCGGGCTCGCGTCTGCGGGCCGCGCTGACCGCTCTGACGATGGCCGAGTACTTCCGCGACCAGTCCGGCCGCGACACGCTGCTCTTCGTGGACAACATCTTCCGCTTCTCGCAGGCCGGTTCCGAGGTGTCCGCGCTGCTGGGCCGCATGCCCTCGGCCGTCGGTTACCAGCCGACGCTTTCGACCGAGATGGGCGAGCTTCAGGAACGCATCACCTCGACGCGAAACGGCGCCGTCACCAGCGTGCAGGCCGTGTACGTCCCCGCGGACGATCTGACCGATCCCGCCCCGGCCACGACGTTTACGCACCTCGACGCGTTCATCGTTCTCGACCGCTCGATCGCCGAAAAGGGCATTTACCCTGCGATCGACCCGCTCGGCTCGTCCAGCCGAATCCTCGACCCCGGCGTCGTCGGTGAGGATCACTACCTCATCGCCCGCCGCGTGCAGGCGATCCTTCAGCGTTACAAGGCGCTTCAGGACATCATCGCCATCCTTGGCGTCGACGAACTCGCCGAAGAGGACAAGCTGATCGTCGCCCGCGCCCGCAAGATCGAGCGCTTCTTCAGCCAGCCGTTCTTCGTCGCCGAGCAGTTCACGGGCTTCGCCGGCAACTACACGAAGAAGGACGACACGCTGCGGAGCTTCAAGGAACTCTGCGACGGCAAGTGGGACCACCTGCCCGAGCAGGCGTTCATGTACGTCGGCTCGATCGAAGAGGCGGCGGAGAAGGCCGAGCGGCTGAAGAAGAACTGACCGGCCGCGATTTCGCGACCCTTGGTGAATTCTCGCGAAGCACGGTCGAATCTCGGCCGTGCTTCGCTGTTTTTTCTGAAGAGTGCACGTAGCGTACCCGCGCGAGCCGGACAACAGCGTGCCTCGCATTCCGATCGCCACACCGCACCGTTGCAGGGTCCGCGACTCAGTGTACATCTCCATTCATTGAAAATAATCGGCATCGAACACAGAATACGCGCGCACACTCTCGAAGGGAGTCGTCATGTCCTGCACCCATTCGATCAACGTACCTGTAATTCTGGTCGCGGCCGTGTTCCTTCATGCTTGCCCTGCAAGCCCGGCGCAAGCCGCGAGCGAGTCTCGGATTCGCGGCGTCGTGCTCATGCCGGACGGGACACCGGCGGCCGAGGCGGCAATCTCGTGCGAATGGGAGGTGAGGGACGATCGGTTGGTTGCGACCGCGGGCGGAGGGGCATACGGAGCGGCCTTCTGGAAGCCGGATGAACGAAAAACGAACGAGCGTGGCGAATTCTCGTCGGTACTTCATGCGCCGCCGCCCCGGGCCTTGATGCTCATGGCGATCGACCCTGTTCGGGAGCTCGGCGCCATTCGACTCCTTTTGAAAGACCAACTCGACGAGCCCATCGAGCTCCGCCTTGCTCCGCTCGTGGAGATGAAAGTCCGGTTCGACAAAAGCGACGTCTTCGTGCCCAGGCGCCTGCCGCCGCCAACGACCGCACCGAGTTACAACTTCAGCGCCCACATTTATATGAAAGAGATCGAGGGCGCGCCGATGCTGCTCGTCGCGAGAGCGTCCGGGGATGGGGCCGGTTTGAATCTGAAACTGCCGCGAGGGGGTTACCGGCTGTTCTTCGCGGGCGACAACGTGATCATGGAGCCGACCGAGTTCGAGCTGCGCGACAAACCCGTCGACGTCGGCACGATTCGCCCGAAGATGCATAAACTCGCGCACTTCATCGGCAAGCCGCCGCCGGAGTGGAACATCACGGCCGCCCGCGGAATCTCAAAAGACACAAAGCTCTCCGACCTGCGGGGAAAGGTCGTGGTGGTCGAGTTCTGGGGCGTCGGCTGCGGCATCTGCGTGGCCGCAAGCCTTCCCGAACTGAAAAAATACGTCCGCGAACACCCGGCGGCCCGCGACCGGCTGGTTGTGCTCGCGTTCCACGATCCCGGGATGGAATCGCTCGAAGGGCTCGACAACTACCTGCCCAAGTTCGAGGAGAAGTTCTGGGGGAAAGAACCGCTGCCGTTTCCGATCCTGCTCGACTCAACCGGAACGACTGTCGACCGCTGGGGGATTTTCATGTACCCATCCAATGTCGTGATCGACCAGGAGGGGCGCGTCGTGCAGCTTTCGCACAGTCACCACATGCTGAATGCGGCGCTCGATTATTTGCTGCGGCCTCCGACACCGCTGTCTTCGTCGCAGCCGGTGCCTGGCAACTAGGTCCGCAACCGCATTCATCGCCCTGTGAGCCGCTTCCTCCCGAATTCAGATGGCGAACGATGTCATCGCCACTTCGCGGCCGGTGCGCCGAGTTCAAAATCGCGGATGTCCCGCGCCGTCGCGGCTCCGTTTTCGCGCCTTTTTTTCTTCCGCGCCACCTCGATCCGGTCTATCCTCATTAAAGGAGGACCGGCGGCGGCAACGTCCGTCGCCGGGCCGTGCCATGGCTCGATTACTGTGCATCCTGTTCCTCACCGTGTGCGTCGTCTGGCCCCCGCGCCCGGCCGCCGCACAGGTCACGTGGAGCACCAATGAAGCCTCCAGCGTCGCGCGGGCCCGACGCGAGGATCGGCTGCTCATCTTCTTCTTCACGTTCGACGAAGAAGGCGACGAGCGCGGGCGCGGGAATTGGGTCGACCGGCGGCGCGAGGCGGTTCGACGCGTCTTCAGCACGCCGGCCGTCGCGTCGATCGTCCGGCGGGCGTTCGTCCCGGTCGCCGCGGATTACAAGCTCAATTTCGATCTCCGCTGGAGACTCGGACGCGTTTCGCCGAACGAGGTCGTCATCACGCAGCCTGACCTGACGGTCCTCGCGCGGATCGACGCACGGCGGCCCGTCACGGCGGATTCGGTGCGCGAAACGCTCGAAGAATGCCTCGACAAGTGGGTCAGGGAGGTATACACGCGGATCGTGCAGCCCGTGCTCGAAGACGAGGAGGCCAGCCCCGCGGCGCTGCAAAAGGCGCTCGCGCTGGCCAGGAAGATGAGCCTGAAATCCAGCGACGACGACGTGATCGCGCTTCTCGATCGAAAGAACCTCGACGCACGCGTTCGCACGCTCGCGTTCGACGTGCTCGCCGCAATCTCCACGGAGTCCGCGGTCCGGACGCTGGTCGAGCATGCCGCCCGCACCGACGCGGCTGCAAAGGCCCTCACGCGCTGTACCGCCGCCGCCCTGGCGGTGCTCAGCGAGTACCTCGACGATCCGGACGCTCCGGAATTCCTGCCGGCCTATCGAGCGGTCGTCGCGATCACGCGGACGCCCGGAAAGAAAGACGGCTTCTGGATTTCCGCCGACGACGAAACGCAATCCGCGGAAATCCAACGGATCCGCGAGGTCGCACGGCGGATGCGCAGCACTGAGTAACTCCCCGATCGCCGCCATTGTCGCGCCGCGAACCTATCGGCCGACGCGCCTGAGCCATGCGAGAAATGACGGCGAGACCACGTCAAACTCGCCTTCTGTGTCTTCGTCGCCGAGATAGTCATGCATGGCGTAGAGGACCGGCGCGTCGACACCGTTCGATTGCGACAGATCGAGCACGTACGGATCGGCGTTGTCCGCGGCGATCACGAGAAAGTGCGCCGGCCACGATTCGATGCGCTCGCCTGTGTTACTGTAGACGGAGTAGCCGACCTGCCCTTTCATGAGGTCAGCCGCGCCGAACATTTCAAGTGCGGTGATGTATCGCCGCCCAGGAATGCTCACTCTCACCGGCGAAAAACGCCGCAGGAACTCCAGGTATCTCGTGGGTAACGGCCATCTCGCTGAGATGGTCGCCAGGTCGCTCTCCGCCGGCGGGGAAAGCCAGTTCGTCGGGTTGGCCGCGTCCTGGCTCTCTGCCCGCAGCCCGGCAAGTTTGCGATCGAGCGCTGCCGCAGCTCGCTCCAGCGGCGAGCGCGGATCGTCGAGCGCCGGGTCGCGCGGTGGCGGCGCATATCCCGTCCCCTCCGGATATCCCGCAGCTCGCCACGCGATAATCTCATCAAGCCGCAGGTCGCTCTCCTTCCAGTAGCCGGGATCCCACGAGAGATCCCGGTCAAAACGCTGCCCGCTCAGTGTCGCCAGCCATTTGATCGCGTGCGACCGAACGTCACGGCGTCGATTTGTATCGAAGGCGATTGTAATTAGCGTCTCATACTCCGATCGCCCGCCCGCGCGAGCCAGCCCTTCAACCGCCCAGTAATCCAGTTCTGGAGCCTCGCAGGCCCGGTGAAAGGCTTCCCGAAGCACTCCGTCCGTTTCGCGCGCGCAGTGTGCAAGCAGCGCCGCGGCGTGCGCGCGAACATGATCTGGCGCACCTGAGAAAATGAAGTCGACGAGTGCCTCGCGCGCCTCTGGGAACTCAACCGACAAAGGAGGCAGCTGATTGATGATGTCGTACATGCGCACGGGGTCGCTCAGCGCCGGAAGTTGGGTCAGTGCGCGGCGAAGATGTTCGCGGGTCTTGATCTTTCGGGCCATCGGTCGAGAGCATACCCGCGGAACTTGCCACGCAC
This sequence comes from Planctomycetota bacterium, assembly GCA_045863555.1. GTDB lineage: Bacteria > Planctomycetota > Phycisphaerae > UBA1845 > Fen-1342 > JACRLV01. The sequence goes on from BTUU01000023.1 coordinate 6,583, forward strand.
CCGCTGCGAGCTACCCTCATGGTGCATTCACAAGATTCCCGTTCAGGAGCTCGCGCATGTACCAAGTGCTCGTCGTTGCCGCGGTCGCGTTCTCGACCTCATCCGCCGATCAGCCCCGCATCGGCGACGGCTACGTCATCGAACCCGAGGCCCTCGCCAAAGTAGTGGCTGACCCGGCCGCCGCGAACGTGCGGATCATCGACGCCCGCCCCGCCGCCGAGTTCGAAAAACGGCGTATCAAGGGCTCCGTCTGGCTCGACCTCGAAGCCTGGCAGAAGGCCGCCAGGGCCCGCGGCTTCGACGACGCCGCGACCTGGCACGGCGAAATCGGAAAGCTCGGCGTCGCCGCCGACTCGCCCGTCGTGCTCGTCGACGGCGGCAAGATGACCGAGGCCGCGCGGATCTGGTTCATCCTCAAGCTCGTCGGCCATCGCGACGCCGCCGTCCTCAATGGCGGCTTCGCCATCGCAGAAAAAAAGCTGCCCGCCGACGCGTTCGAATCCGGCCCGCGTCCGGCGCCGAGGCCGGTGAAATACGCCCCACCGGCCGGCAAAGGCGACGAGAAAGGCGCTGCTTCCGGCGGCGCCTCCGAGAAAGCGGTCGGCCTGTCCGAAAAAGGCGACGTGAAGAAGTCGATTGGCGACGCGGCCGTGCAGATTCTCGATGCCCGCACGGAGGCTGAGTTTGCTGGGACCGACAAGAAGGAAAACGCCCGCGGCGGCCACATCCCCGGTGCGAAGAACCTGCCCCACACGCGCTTCATCGACGAGGCCGGCCGCCTGCGGACCGTGGCCGAGTTGCGAACACTCCTCACCGACGCGGGCTTCAAGCCCGACGCGCCGATCATCGCCCACTGCCAGTCCGGCGGCCGCTCCTCGCTGGCCGCACTCGCCGCCGCCCGCGCGGGCTTCACGAACGTGTCGAACTACTACATGAGCTTCGGCGAATGGTCGGCGGACGAAGCGTGCCCGATCGACGCCCCGGCGACACACCCGGCGAGCACACCCGCGTCGAATCCGGCGGCAAAGCCATAGAAGGAACGTAGAGAAACAGGCGGGCCAGACTCACCGGGTCGCGATCACTTTGCGACCTTCACGCGCTGACCGTCCCGGAGCGCTCCGGTGTCGCGGGCGACGATGGTCTGACCGGCCGTCAACCCGTCGACAACCTCGATATCGCCGCCGCTGCTGCGACCCATGCGAACCTTCGCGATCCGAAGCACGCCGCCTTCGGCGACAACAAATACCTCACCCGCACCCGACCCGTCTCCTCCCGGCCGCAGAGCGCTGGCGGGGATCCACAGCACCGGCGTCGCCGTCGCAGTAGTCGGAGCGGACGCCGCCGCGGTCTCATCCTTTTTCGCCAGGAACTGCACCTGCGCCGAACCCTCGACCCGGAGGAATTCATCCGGCAAGTCGATCCGCACCTTCGCCTGGACCGTCGCCTTGGCATAATTCGCGCCCGGGTCGATCCACATCACGCGGCCCGTGTACTTGCGGTCCTTGTAAGCGTCCGGCGTAATCGTGCACGGCAGACCCGCCGAAATCCGCGCCACGTCCAGCTCGCTGATATCGACCTCGACCCGCAGCTTGCTCATGTCGGCGATGATCGCGAACTGCGCGTTCGCGTTCGCCCCGCGGCCGCCCTCGGCGGCGACGAAATCGCCGACCTCGACGTTTCGCTCCAGCACGACGCCGGCGATCGGCGCGACGACCTCGCAGTCGTCGAGCGCCTTCTGTGCCCAGCGCAGCGCCGCCTCGTCGGCCGCGACCTGCGCAAGCGCCGAATCGCGGGCCCGCTTCACATCGGCGACCTCACGCTCCGTCGCCCGCATTTCCGGCGCAAGGGCCATGACGCGGGCGTATTCGAATTCCTGGTACTCGAGCGCCGCCCGCGCTTTTTTCAACAGCGCTTCCGCCTCGTCGCGCCGCGCCCGATAGTTGACGTCCTCGATCCGCGCCAGCACCTGCCCGCGCTCCACGCGATCGCCCTGCTCGAACATCAGGTCGACGATCTGGCCCGAGACCTTCGTCACGACCGAAACGAGGTGATCCGAGACGATCTTGCCGGTCGCGGTCAGGACGGTCGAGCGGGCCTGGGGCATTTCGGCCCGAACGGTCACGACGGCCACCTCGGTCGCGGGGGCCGACACCTGGGCATACCAGGCGAGCAGCATGTCGCGCTGCGTGTATCCCCAATAGCCCGCGCCGGCGAGCACCAGCAGCCAGAAAATGCGCCCCCACCCGCTCCGGCGACGCGCGGCGGACGCGGGCCGCTGGCTCTTGGGAATCGACAATGACTCAAGTTCTCGCCGCAGGTCGGGGGTCGCGCTCATTTCACCCATTATATCCGGTTAGGCCTGGCGCAGCGCTTCGATGATGCGGATCCGCGAGGCCCGCAGCGCGGGAAACAGCGCCCCCAGCACGCCCACAACGAGCGCCAGGGCGACCGCGATCAGCCCGACCTGCGGTGTGACCTTCACCTCGTACGCAAACACCGTCCACGTCGTGTCGGAGAGATAATCCGTCCGCCAGCCCGCGAAACAGAGGCTCGCCGCCAGGCCGGCGCCGCACGCGACTAGGCTGACCAGCACCGATTCGATGACAAACGCGCTGATGACCGACCGGCGCGAGAAACCGATCGTCCGCAGCATCGCGATTTCCCGCCGGCGGCTGTCCACTGCGGCGTACATCGTATTCGCAACCGCGAACGCGGCCCCGGCCGCCATGATGGTCACGAGAATGCTCGTCAGGGCGATAATTTCCTTGGTCTTGGTGGAGAGATCAGCGTAGTAGTCGGTCTCGCGGCGGCCTTCCAGCTCCACGGCCGGGCCGTTGACGTAGTCGATCGCGGTGGGGACATGCTCCGGCCCGGTGAGCCGGGCGACGATGCTCGACACGAGCGGCCGGTGGTAGGAATCGGAGACCATCGTGCGCGGGGCGAGGATCTCGCTCTCGATCGCCGCCCCGCCCGCGTCAAAAACGCCGACGACGCGGTAGAGGCGGTTGCCGGCGCGGCCCATGTTCACGTCGGAGCCGATCGAAAGCCCGGCGTACCGGTCGCGCGCGGCCTTGCCCACGATGCACTCCAGCGCACCCTCATGGAAGCGCCGGCCGTCGATCATGCGGATCTCCGGGTGAACTTCAAAGGCGATCGGGTCGAGGCCGCGAACGGCGACATTCGCGGGGCGACCGTTCCTGCCGAGGCGGCGGATCGTCGTCTGAACGCAGATCTCGCGGCTGACCATCGGCTCGCCAGCAGCCGAAAACGCGAGGTGCGGGGTCTGAACGACGCGGTCGGCCTCGCCGAGCTGGATGATGCTCGTGCTTTCGGCCGTCGCGCCCGGCTTGAGAATCAGAAGATTATCGGAACGCCCGCTGCTGTGGAGCGAGGCCTTGATCCCCTCGGCGAACGACAGCAGGACGGACAGCACGAGGACCACGACACCGATCACGACAAACGTGAGCGCCGTGTTGATCTTGCGGACAAAGAGGTTGCGGATGTTATACGTCAGCGGCAAGGCCATTCGCGGCGGTCCCCCGGCGGTTTCAGGAGTGTATCGCGAGCGAGGCAACCCTACCCGTCGTTCGGGCGGCCGGAAATTCGGTTTGACCCCCACTCCGCGTACGATAGACTCTAGGAAGCGATGGTACGTGTACTCGTCATCCTGGTTCTCTGCATCGGGAATGCGATCCCGCGGGGAAACGCCGTCTGCTGCCCGCCCGCTCCGGTTGCCGTGAACGCGGGCCTGTCCAAAGCCGCGCCAGCGGCAAAGAGCTGCTGCTCGTCACATCGGGCGCGGATCGCGCACGCCGATCACTCCGATTCTCAACATCCCAAGCCGCCCGTAGACAGCGGCAAATCCTGCGCGTCGCCCTGCTGCGCGAAGGCGCCCGCATCGATCGGGTTGCTGGCCGTGCTGCCACTCGAGTTCACGCCGGTGCGCGCGGCCGTCCCGACGTACGAGATGCCCGAGACTCCGGCCCACGACGCGATTTTCCACCCTCCCCGCGCCTGATCTTCTCCGACCGGCATGGCCACGGGGCGGCTCCCTGCGCTTGATGCCGCATGGATGCAGCCGCTCGCGGCGACGCCCGGTCGAACTCACTCGTTTCGATAAGTGAAGATCAACCAAGGCGCGATTCCGTGTACTCGCGCATGCCTTGCGATGGGAGGAAACCATGCAGGCGACTCAGACCGATTTATCGGCGCTCCGCCGCGGCCTTGCGCCGGCGGCCGACGCCGAGCCGCTCCGCGTCCGCGTGCCGCTGCCGCCAATCCAGTGGCGCACGCGCATCGCCCTGCCTGCGATCATCTTCGCGGGGGCGGTCGGCCTCCTGCTGTATGCCGGACGAGACGTACTCACGCCGGCGATCGACGTCCATGTCGTGCCGGTCGTCCAGAAAACGAACCCGCCCGGGCAGCCTGCCGCAGCGCGGCCCGGCCAGGTCGCGGCGCCCGCCGGCCCGATCGTCACCGCACCGGGCTGGGTCGAGGCCGACCCCTACTCGACCGCGGTCAGCGCCCTGACCAACGGCGTCGTGGCCGAGGTGCTCGTGCTCGAAGGCCAGCGCGTCGACGTTGGTCAGGTAGTGGCGCGGCTCATCGACGAAGACGCGCGCCTCGAACTCCAGCAGGCCGAGGCCGAATTGAAGAGCGCCGAGGCGGCCCTCGCCGAGGCCAAGGCCGCGCACGAGGCGGCGCAGCGCGACTGGGACAACCCGATCGAACTGACCCGCCGAGCCGCCGCGGCGAAGGCGGGTCTCGAAAAAGCGGAGGCCGTGCTCGCGCAGTGGCCGGCTGAGGTGGCCGCCGCGGAAGCACGGGCGCAGGACAAACAGGCAGAGTACGATCGCATTGCGCGGCTCGGCGAACAGGCGGCGGAAATCGAGACGATCCGCTCGCGCCTCCAATTCGAAGCGGCCAGGGCGGAAGCCGAGGCGATTCGGCTGAGTAAACCGTCGCGGCTGGCCGAAGTCGAGGCAATGAAGGCCGAGCTGGCCGCGGCGGAAGCGGATCTGCGCCTGCGCATCGCGGACCGTCGCGAGCTGGACGAGGCGGCGGCGAAGGTGGCCCAGGCTGAGGCGATGGTCGCCAAGGCGAGCGCCATGCGCGCGACGGCGGCCCTCCAGCTCGACCGAACGCAGGTCCGGTCGACGTTCGCCGGCCTGGTGATGGCGCGGCTCGTCGAGCCGGGTTCGAAGGTGATGTTCGAGGCCGACGATCCGCGCATGTCGCAGATCGTCCGCCTCTATGACCCGAAGCACCTCCAGGTGCGCGTGGACATCCCGCTCTCGGAGGCGGCCCGCGTGGGCGTCGGTGATCGGGCCGAGATCGTCGTGCAGGTCCTGCCGGATCGGACGTTCAAGGGCGAGGTCACGCGGCTCGTCCATGAGGCCGACATCCAGCGAAACACGATCCAGGTCAAGGTGCGGATCGACGATCCTACGCCCGAGTTGAAACCGGAGATGCTCGCGCGGGCTCGCTTCGTCGGACACGCGGCCGGCAGCGGCGACGCGACGGCGGATCTGGCGGCGGCCGGCGGCTCCGGCGGCCTCTATGCGCCGGCGACCGCGATTCGCGACCAGACCGGCGAGAAGGCCGTGGCATGGATCGTCGATCAGAAAACGTCCACGGCCCGGCGGAAGGCGGTCGAACTCGGCTACGGGCGATCCGGCGACTGGATCGAGATTGCGACGGGGCTCGCGCCGGGTGACCGGCTGATCGTCGGCGATGTGTCGCACCTTACCGACGGCCGCCGCGTCCGGATCGTGGGCGAAGCCGCGCTCGCCGCGGCCGACACGCGAAAGGAGGCGGGTCATGGCTCTCATTGAATGCCGCAAGCTGACCCGTTCATACAAGAAGGGCGACCAGGAGATCACGCCGCTGCGCGATCTCGATCTGGAGGTGGACGAAGGCGCGTTCGTCGCGCTCATGGGCCCCTCGGGCAGCGGAAAAACGACGCTGCTGAACCTCATCGCCGGCATCGACCGGCCGACCTCCGGCGCACTGCTGATCGGAGGCAACGACATCGCCCGCCTCTCGCGCTCGCAGCTCGCCACGTGGCGCTCGACGTTTATCGGCTACGTCTTCCAGCTCTACAACCTCGTGCCAACGCTGACGGCATACGAGAACATCGAGCTGCCGCTGCTGCTTCACCCGCTGTCTCGCAAGCAGCGGCACGACAAGGTGAGCCTCGCGCTCGAACTGGTCGCTCTCGCCGATCGGCACGACCACTTCCCCCGCCAGCTCAGCGGCGGCCAGGAGCAGCGCGTCGCCATCGCCCGCGCCATCGTCACCGACCCGCGGATCATCGTGGCCGACGAGCCGACGGGCGACCTCGACGCCGCGTCCGCCCGATCGATCATGGACCTGCTCTGCCGCCTGAACCGCGAGCTGGGCAAGACGCTCGTCATGGTCACGCACGACCCGAAAACCGCCGCCTTCGCCGGGCAGACGCTGCACCTCGAAAAGGGCCGCCTCGTCGAAGCCGTCTCGAACGCGCACGCATTCGCCGCCCCCCAGGAGGTGCTCTAATGATTCACCCGCGCATGATCCCCGTCGTCCTCAAGCAGATCATCCGCCAGCGCACGCGAAGTCTGCTGACCGTCGCCGGCGTCGCCGTCGCGATGTTTCTCTTCAGCGGCATCCAGGCCCTCCAGCGCGGGGCGGAAGCCGCGACGCAGACGTCCGCCCGCGACACGGAGCTCGTCGTCTACCGCAAGGACCGCTACTGCCCCTTCGCGAGCCAGATCCCCGAGTCCTATCTCCAGCAGATCTCGAAGGTCCCGGGCGTCGCGTCCGTCGTGCCGATGAAGATCGTCGTCAACAACTGCCGTACCAGCCTCGACGTCGTGACCTTCCGCGGCGTGCCAGATGAACGCTTCATCGACGCGTACGGATCGAAGCTCAAGCTGCTCAACGGTTCATTCGAAGAGTGGAAGAAGCGTTCCGACGCCGTGCTGCTCGGCGAGACCCTCGCGAATCGCCGCGGCCTCGTCGTAGGACAGAGTTTCGACGCGGCCGGCGTCCGCGCCTACGTCGCCGGCGTGGTTCACTCCGACGAGCCGCAGCACCAGAACGTCGCCTATGCCCACCTGGAATTCCTCCAGCGGGCCAGCGAGAAAGGCGGCCTGGGCATCGTCACGCAGTTCAACGTCCGCGTGCACGAACCGGCGCAGATCGAGCCGGTCGCCCGCGCGATCGACGACATCTTCGCGAATGACCAGGCCCCGACGCAGACGTATCCGGAAAAGGCCTTCGTCGCCCGCGCCGCCGCGGATGTGCTCGAAATCGTCGGTTTCACGCGCTGGCTCGGCTGGGGCTGCCTCGCCGCCGTGCTCGCGCTGGTCGGCAACGCCATCGTCCTCGCCGTCCAGGATCGCATCCGCGAACACGCCGTGCTCCAGACGCTCGGCTACCGCAGCGGCCTCATCGCCCGCCTCATCCTCGTCGAGAGTTCGACGCTCGCGATTGTCGGCGGCCTCGTCGGATCAGCCGCTGCCGTCGCCGCCCTGCGCTACACCAGTTTCAGTCTCAGCGTCGACGGCCTCAGCATCCCCATCGACGCCGACGCGGTCACCCTGCTGATCGGCCTCGCCTTCTCCGTCGCGCTCGGCGTTCTCGCGGGCATGCTCCCCGCGTGGCAGGCCTCGCGGCGCGAAATCGTGGCCTGCTTCCGGGCGGTGTAAGGAGATGACGCCATGAAACTCCTCCGCTTCGAATACGCCGTCCGCAACCTCGGCCGCTCGCCCTCGCGGGCCATCGCCAGCGTCCTCGGCAGCGGTCTCGTCGCCCTGCTCATGGTCGCGGCGTCCGCCTTCGTCGGCGGAATGAACCGCGGCCTCAGCGTCGACCACGAAAACCGCAACGTCATGCTCCTCGGCGCGGGCAGCGAAGAGTCGATCGAACGCAGCGAGATCACCGCCGGAGCCGCCGGCATCGCCGAGGCGTCCATTCCCGGCGTCCAGCAGCTTTTCGGCGTCAGCTACGTCTCGCCCGAGTGCCACATGGCCGTCGTGGTCCGACCCTCAAAGGACGCACACGAAGAGTGGCAGGCCAGCTTTCGCGGTGTGAAAGACGCCGCGTTCCTGGTCCATCCGAAGGTGCAGCTCGTCGATGGCCGCGCGCCCCGCCCCGGTCAGAACGAGATCATGGCCGGGTCCCTCGCAGCTGCGCGGCTCGGTGTCAGCGACTCGCGCCTCGCCGTCGGACAGACGCTCTGGTTCGATGAGCGGCTGTGGACGATCACCGGCCGCTTCGTCGCCCCGGGCACGGTCATGGACGCCGAATTCTGGATGCCGCTCGAAGACCTCATGGTCGCGACGAAGCGCACCACAATCTCGACCGTGACCATGACGCTCGCGCCCGACGGCGATTTTGCCGACGTCGACGCCTTCGCCAAGCAGCGGCTCGACCTCGAGCTCGTCGCACTGCCCGAAGGGGCGTACTACGCCAAGCTGATGAACTTCTACGGCCCGATCCGGATGATGATCTGGGTCACCGCGGGCCTCGTCGCGCTCGGCGGTTTCTTCGGCGGGCTCAACACGATGTTCGCCGCCTTCGCCTCGCGCGTCCGCGAACTCGCGACGCTTCAGACCCTTGGCTTCTCGCGCCTCGCAATCGTCGTCAGCATGATTCAGGAGTCGCTCCTCGCCTCGATGAGCGGCGCACTGATCGCCATCGTCGCCGCATTTTTCCTGCTCGACGGCGCGGCCGTGAAAATCTCAATGGGCGCGTTCGGCCTCTCGATCGACGCCACCGCCGTCGTCGTCGGCCTCCTCGCCGGTCTCGGCCTCGGTATCCTCGGTACGCTTCCGCCGGCGTGGCGCTGTCTGTCGCCGGAAATCCCGGCCGCGCTGCGGTCGGCGTGATGTGTGTGTGAACAAAATGGCGATCGACGAAGATCGCCCTACGAAAAGGAGCCTGAAATGCGAATGTTCCCGATCATCCTAGCGACGCTCGGCGTCGGTGCCGTCATTCTGACCGCCTGCGACAAACCCGCTTCCGACAAACCGTCTTCCAACGCGCCGGTCCAGCCGGCCGCCGCGATCCCCGCGTCGCTTTTCATCGCCGAAGCCCCCGCCGACCCGAAAAACGTCGGTGAAGTGAAAAAGAACGCCACCGCGGGCCAGGAAGTCGTCATCACCGGTCGCATCGGCGGCTCGGAAGCCCCCTTCGTTGACGGCCGGGCGATGTTCATGCTCGCGGACGTAACCACGATGAAAGCGTGCGATGAAATGGGCTCCGACGACCACTGCGCGAAGCCATGGGACTACTGCTGCGAACCGCGCGAACTCCTCGTCGCGAATACCTGCACCGTACAGGTCGTCGGCGACGACGGCCGGCCGCTGAAAGCGACGCTCAAGGGCGCAGGCAATCTCGCCGACGGCTCCCGCGTCATCATCAAGGGCAAGGTCGCGCAGAAAGCGGACCAGACGATGGTGGTCAACGCCGAAGCAATCTTCGTCAAGAGCTGAGAAACCGGCAATTTCGGCTCAAACCGCACCGGGGCGGCGATTCGGGAACGATCCCGACGCCGCCCCGCCGCCTTTTGGGATTTTGCAACCCGCGGCGGGCGGGCGCGTAGAAGAGGTGCGAAGTCGATCATCAAAAGGAGAGATGCATGCGAAAAACCACCTGCCGCGCTCGCACACTGTCCGCGCTCCTCACCGGCCTGGTCTGCCTGCCCGCACTGACGATGGCGGCCGCCTGGAACGGTCAGGACACCGGCGCGCCGGACGCGCGGACTCGGAAAGAACCGGCCGCGCGGCCTGCGGACGCCTCGGGTTCGAAGGAGACCCGCGTTTACCGCCTTCAGCACGCCGACGCCATCTCGATCATGCAGGTGCTTCAGCCGATTCTCGCCACGCCCGGGTTCACAGCCGCGCGGGGCGAGGCCCCCGATGCCCCCGCAGCCGGCGCCGGCCGGAGCCCACGGCCCGGCGTCTCGCTCACCGCGGACGCCCGGACGAATTCGATCGTCGCGATCGGCAGCCCCACCGAACTCGAAACGGTGCAGCAACTGATCAGCGCACTCGACATCGCGACGGTCCAGGGCAGCGGCGCCGCCCAGCCCAGGGGAAAGGAAGAGGCCAGGCGTCTGCCCGACGTCTCATCGCGCCTCGACATCACCGTTTTCCAGGTCAGCGTACCCTCCGGCAAGGCCGCGGAACTCGAGGCCGAGACGCTCGAGGCGCTCGCCAAAACGCCCGCGACGCTTCAGGCCGCGCTCCAGAACATCGGCGCGACCCGGCTCCTCTATCGCTTCGACCGCGCGATGACCACGGGCCGCCCCGCGCGGCTGGAGGCGACGGCCGCCGTCCCGGTCGTCCAGTCGGAGATGCGCATCCAGGGCCAGCCGCAGCAGGTCGTCAACCGGGAGCAACTGGGCGCTCGGTTCGACGTATTCGCCGACCCGGTGGAGGAGGGTTCGCCGCGAATCCGCCTCAACGCCGAGGGCTCGATCTCGCTACTCACGCAGCAGGCGATTCCGGGCGATTCGCCCCGCGTCCTCCCCGTCCCGCGCAAGATGACCGCCTCCTTTGACGGCATCACCGAAATCGGCGCGCCCGCCGTCTTCCTCGCCGTCGATACCAACACCGCCGGCGACGAACCCGGCACCGCCCTGGTCGTGCGAATCCTCGTCAGCCGCGATTGACGACCGGCCGACCCGCCGATTACAACCTCGCGGGTCCGGCGGCGACGCCCGTTGCCGCCGGACCCGCTTTTTGTCTCAATTCGCGATCGTTTCAATACTTGTGAAACATTCTGGCGGAACTGGACAGATCGCCCGCCGGCCTCAACACTTCTGATGAGTCGGCGCGGATCTTCGCGGAATTGCCCGGGGCCTCGCCGCCGACCAAAGGGTGACGGGCGCGCATGATGCCACTGGCCAATCTCTACAGCACCATTACGGCCGACCTCCACGAAGCGAGCCGGATCTTTCGCGATGAGCTGGTCAGCGACCAGGGCTTCATCGCCGATATCTGCCGCCACGTCGACCAGTTTCACGGCAAGCAGCTTCGCCCGGCCCTGCTCCTCCTCTCCGCCCAGGCCTGCGGCGGCGTCACCCGCGAGCACCATACGCTCGCCGCCGTCGTCGAAATGGTCCACATCGCCACGCTCGTCCACGACGACGTCCTCGACGAGGCTGACATCCGCCGCCGCGCCGCCACGGTCAACCGCCTCTGGGGCATCGAGCGGGCCGTGCTGATGGGCGATTTCCTCTTCAGCCACGCCTACCACCTGTGCAGCGGCCTGGCCTCGCAGTTCGCAGCCCGGCTCATCGGGTCGACGGCCGTGACGCTCTGCGAAGGCGAGATGATGCAGAACTACCACCGCGAGAATTTCGATCTCACCGAGAGCGAGTACTTCGACATCATCAACCGCAAGACGGCCTCGCTGATCGGCGTCTGCGGCCTGCTCGGGGCGAAGTACGCCGGGGCGGACGATGCGACGGTGCGGCGGATGAAGGCGTTCGGCGAATCACTCGGCATCGCCTTCCAGATCGTCGACGACATCCTCGATCTCAGCGGCGACGAGGTCGAAACCGGCAAGTCCCTCGGCCGCGACGTCCACAAGGGCAAGCTGACGCTGCCGCTCATCCACTATCTCGCGAATTCCGCCCCGGCCGCCCGGGCGCACGTCCTGACGATCCTCCGCGGCGAAGATCCGCAGCGCTATCGCCAGATCGGGCGGATCCTGGCGGATTCCGAAAGCCTCGACTACGCGAACCAGGCGGCGAACAACTTCGTCGCCGCGGCCCGCGAGGCGATCGTCGATCTGCCGCTGTCTGAAGCGAAGGCGGCCCTGGAGACGATGGCGGATTTCGTCCTGGCGCGGCGGCAGTAGGCGCCCAAGTCCCGTCACCTGCGCGGCGTGCGCCGCGGCCTCGACTGCGTTCTACGCCTTCCCCGTCTCCGCCTTCCACCCGTACGTCACATACTCGCTCTCAAACGTCCCGTCACTGAACAGGTCGACCAGCCCGTACCCCTCCGAAAACTCCTGGTTCGGCCCCTTCCACCAGCCGCCGCACACCGCCCCGTTGCACAGGTACGTCACGCCCAGGTAGTCGACGCGGTCGACCAGGTGGATGTGGCCGCTGAGGCAGAGCTTCACGTTCGGGTGCTTGCGGAACAGGTCCTTGATCCGCCGCGCGTCGATGTGCATCCACGCCCCCGGCACCTCCCAGTCGCCGCTCTTCTCGCAGTCGCCGTCGAAGAACGTGCACGCGGCCAGGATCGGGATATGCGAAAGCACGAGCACGGGCGTCTTCGCGCCGGTCTTCGCCAGGTCGCCCGCAAGCCACTCGAACTGCTCATCGTCGAGCCTGGCCGTGTAGCCGTCGCCCTTCGGAAACGTGCTGTCGAGGACAATGAAATGCCAGCCGGCCCGGTCAAAACTGCGATACGGCCGTGCCAGGCCGAGCTGCTCCATCACCCACTTTTTCCCCCAGCGGGCCTCGGAGCCGTCCGTTGCACTGTCCTGCTTGTCCCAGCCCCACACGTCGTGGTTGCCGATGCAATGCTCGACCGGCAGCCGGCACTCCTCCTGGAACACCTTCGCAAACACGTCCCACTGCGTCCGCGTTCGGGCTTCGTTCGCGCCCATCGAGTCCATGATCAGATCGCCGCCGGTGAGAATGACGTCCGGCCGGTCCGCCTGCGCCTGCACGTGCCGCAGGCACGCCGCCAGACCCTCCGCTGCCCGCCGCTCCGGCTGGACATGAATGTCCGTCAGGTGCGCCAGCCGCAGCACGCGCTTTCGATCGCCGGCCGAAGCGGCTCCGGCCGCGGCGCTCGCGCGGCCGACGGGCGATCCGAGCATGGCCAGGGCCGCGGCCGCTCCGCCCGCGGCGAGGAGTTCACGGCGGTTGAGTTCATTCGCATTCGTGCTCATGGCGTTGCCTTTCTCCGCGGGCCCGCGCCGGTTCCGGGAACAGCGCAAGGCCGCCTGAGTTGCGAAGGGTACGCCGGGCAGTTCAAGGGAATCTTCAGGCCGCGTCAAGAATTGACCCGCGCGAGGATTGCCCGGCACGCCGCGATGTGCCCGGGCGACGTCCCGCAGCAGCCGCCGATGATCGACGCCCCGGCCTCGCGCCACGCCGCCGCGTGCTCCGCATACTGTTCCGGCGTCGCGGATTCGCCGAACGACCAACCCGGCAGCGGCGACGCGTTGCCGATGTGTGCATAGACGGCGATCGGCCGCGTTGTGAGCTGCCGGAGCCGGGGCAGGTGCGCGGTGATGCCCCGCGGCGGGATGCAGTTGAGGCCGATCGCCAGCGGCTCCAGCGGCTCCACCGCCGCGACGGCCGCCGCCAGCGATTCGCCGCCGAGCAGGTCGCCCGCCTCGTTCAACACGAACGAGACCACGAACGGCAGCCACCGCTCGCGGGCCGCCCGCCCCGCGGCCGCCGCCTCGCGGACGGTGTTCATCGTCTCGATCCACGCCAGGTCCGGCTGCGCGGCCGCAACCCACGCCATCATCTGCATGTGCTCGCGCCGCAGCGTCGCCTCGTCGGGCACGAGGTCGGGCCGGTAGCAGTCCGCCGACGGCGCGATGCTCGCGGCGATGAGCGGCGGCTCGCGATCCTGCCCCGCAAGCTCAAACGCGGCCGCCCGCCGCGCCAGCCGCACGGCCTGTGCATTGAGCGCGAGCCCATCCCGCTCATACCCCGCCGCCGTGAGCGCGGCCGGGTTCGTCCGAAAGGTGTTCGCGACAAGGATATCCGCACCGGCGGCCGTGTAATTGCGGTGGATCTTCTCGACAACGGTCGGCGCCTCGATCAACCCGGCCGTCGACCAGAGCGGCGCCGGCAGCGCCACGCCGCGCCGAACCAATTCGGTGCCCATCGCACCGTCCAGCAACTTCGGCGCGGCCGCCTGGAACCTGCGTCGGAGCGTCGCAGCCTCGATCACGGACACGCCGTCCCAAACACCCCCAGCAGCACCGCCAGATCGCTGATGTCGACGTCTTCATCGCCGTCCAGATCGCCGCCCTCGGCCGTCGCACCGCTCGCCGTACCGAAATTCGACAGCAGGATCGCCAGATCGGCGATGCCCACCGAAGCGTCCCCGTCGAGGTCCGCCGGGCAGTCCGGCCGCGTACCGTTGATCGTGAAATCGGCCGGACTTTCGTCGAAGCCAGTGTTTCCGCTCGCATCGCGTGCCACGACCCGAATCCGCGCCTCCGTCGTGTAGACATCCGGCACGGTCCACCCAAACTCGCCGTCGTCCGCCGTCGCGGCCGCAATCGTCGTCGGCCACGTCGCCCCGCCGTCCGTCGACAGCAGCAGGTCGACGTTCGACACCGCGACGTCATCATCGCTGATCCAGCGGATCGTCGCCGCATCGCCGGGGTTCAGCGTCTCGCCCCCGCGCAGCGTGCACAGGTGCGCCGTCGGGTTCACGCCTCCGAGGTGCGCGGGCACGTGCATGACGATGCAGTGCATCACGCCCGCCAGCGAGACGATATTCTGGCAGTTGATCCCGACCACCGTCTTGCCCGGCATCGCCGCCTGCCACGTCGTGATCGCCGTCGCGTTCGACGGGCTCACCGTGCCGTTCGTGTACTGCGGGACCAGAACCAGGTTGTTGCAGATCACCACGTTCGTATACGTGTAATGCACCCCGCTCACCGAATACGCCGGAATCCGGTGCACCGTGAACCCGCGCGACGCCATGTACACCGCCGCGTTGTCGCAGATCACGTCCTGCGTCGATCCGCTCGCGGCCGGCCAGTCGCTGATGATGACGGTCGTATCGCCCGCGACCTGCATCCACATGTCGATATGCTGTGTCGAGTCGATCGTCGTCGGGAACGGATCGTAGAAATGCGTGTCGCACGCCTGGTAGTCCATCCACAGGTCGTGGATCTGCTGCTCCGTGTAGTTGTACTGGTCGGTGCCGCCGTTGTTCTCGTTGTTCACGAGCCGCGTGCAGAACGCGCCGCCATTCGCATCGAGGTGATAGTTGCCCCCGCCGTGCACGAGCGGAAGCTGGTAGATCGCGTGATGCTTGAACGTCGAGAACGCGATCGGAAACGTGTTGTCGTTCGGCCGCGGCCGGTTGTAGACGTGGTCGACGATCGCCCGGCACTCGCCCTCGTAGATGTAGCGCGGGCCGTAGTCGCGGATCCACACCGAATCCATCGTGCGGATGATGAAGCTCACGCGGCTCATGTCCGTGCCCGTCGACGTGAGCGACGTGATGGCCGCGTTCCGCACGGTCGCCGAATCGCAGGCGACGTACAGGTTCGCGTTGCCGCTCGCCGGGTCGGTGATGTGCCGGGCCATCTGCGCGAGGATCGACGTCAGCCCGCTGCCGCCCTCCCAACTGATGCACAGGCCGTCCATTGGCTCATACTCGGCCACCGCCCGGAACGGCTCCGTCGGCGTCGGCCCGCCGCCGCGCGGCCCCGGCGGGGGGTTCCGCTCCCAGTACAGCCGCTCGACCTCGGTCATGAACCGGGGAATCCGCGCTCCGTCGGGGAAAACCAGGCCCTGCTCGGTCAGGATCGGCGAATCATGCGTCGGCTGACCGCTCGCCGGCAGCGAAAACGCGACGACGAGCGATAAAAACAGGCAGATTCGCAGCATGGACGGCCTCCCTTGGGTACGAACTCGGCGACGTACATAGAAGCTTAGCCCGGCTGAGGCGGGGGCCACAAGGCGAAATTTCGGGCGGGTGAAAGGTGAAAAGTGAAAAGTGAAAGGCAGGTCGATGCGGTGCTCCCGTTTCACCTTTCACCTGTCACTTCTCACCCTGACCCGGCGTTTGTCGCCCGCCCACCCGGACGCCACAATCCGGACTTTGGAGGCCACCCATGGGCATGGCTCGCGAATTCACCGACGAAGTCGCCGCACGCGAAACCTGGCGGATGTTCCGCATCATCGCCGAGTTCGTCGAAGCCATCGAGGCGATGGCCACCGTCGGCCCCGCCGTCACGATCTTCGGCAGCGCCCGCACGCCGCCCGAGCACCCCTACTACCAGGCGGCGACCGAGATCGCAGCCCGGCTGGCGAAATCCGGCTACGCCGTCATCACCGGCGGCGGCCCCGGGATCATGGAGGCGGCCAACAAAGGCGCCCGGCAGGCCGGCGGCCGCAGCGTCGGCCTGAATATCGCGCTGCCGAAGGAGCAGGTCCCAAATTCCTTCCAGAATCTCACGCTCGACTTCCACTACTTCTTTGTTCGCAAGGTGATGTTCCTCAAGTACTCCTCGGCGCTGGTCTGCCTGCCCGGCGGTTTCGGCACGCTCGATGAATTCCTCGAATCCGTCACGCTGATCCAGACCGGCAAGGCCCCGCCGATGAAGATCGTCCTCTACGGCTCGGCCTACTGGAACCCGCTCCGCGACTGGATCCGCACCGCCCTGCTCGAGGAATACGCGTACATCTCGCCCGAAGACCTCGACCTCTTCTCGATCACCGACAGCGTCGACGAATGCGTCGCCGCCATCTGCGAATACCTGAAGGAGCGACCCGCGACGCCCGTTCCGTCGCCGCAAGTCGAGCTGGGCCTGCCGCCGGAGCGCCGCCTGACCGCCGAGGGAACGATCTACGGGAAACGGGGGCGATAGAGCGACGGTGACAGGTGAAACGTGAAAGGTGAAAGGTGAAGGCGACTGCACCGGCCCCTTTCACTCTTCACCGTTCACTTCTCACCCCCTCACGCCCGCCGCCGGCATCTATACTTCTCGTATGCTCCGCCTGACCCGCGAAGTCCGTTTCTCCGTCGACCGCGACTGGGCGGGGTATATCGAATTCGCCCGGCCGGTGACGAATTCCTGGGGCGGCTGGCCGTCGGCCGTGGGGATCGTGCCGTACCTGATCCTCCGTGCGACCGTCTCCGGCGAGCCGGACCCCGTCACCGGCTACCTGTGCAACATCACGCACCTCGACCGACTGCTGCGCGAGCACGCAATTCCGCATGCGGCCGAGGCGCTCCGCGAGCGCGGCTGGCACCTGTCGGCCGAGGAGCTCCTCGCGGCCGTCTGGGCGAAGGTGGCCGCGTCGCCGCTGCCGCCGGGGGCGCGGCTGGAGGCGCTGGAGCTGGCCGCGACGCCGCAGCTTTCGTACACAATCGACCGGGAGAACCCCGCGATGGTCCACCTGACGCAGCAGTTCGAATTCTCCGCGGCCCACCGGCTGCACTGCCCGAGCCTCAGCGACGCCGAGAACCGGGCCACGTTCGGCAAGTGCAACAACCCCAGCGGCCACGGGCACAACTACATCCTCGAAGTGACGGTCGCGGGCGAGCCGGACGCCCGCAGCGGGGCCGTCCTGCCGCTGCCGGCGTTTGAGACGCTGGTGAAAGAGCGGGTCGTCGACCGCCTCGACCACACGCACCTGAACCTTGACACGCCGCAGTTCCGCGAGGTGAACCCCAGCGTCGAAAACATCGCCCGCGTCATCTGGTCGATGCTCGCCGGCCACGTCGCCCCGGCCCGGCTGGCAAAAGTGCGGGTGTACGAGACGCCGAAGACGTGGGCGGAGTATTGCGGCGATCGTTGAATTTCGCCCGGAGGGCGCACGATCGTTGCCAGGGACTTCAGCCCCTGGACCCAGCCTCTTTCCATCATTTCCCGCCCGGAGGGCGGACGAAGCCCGCGACAAGTGTGCCGCACTCCGGACACTGCCCGCTCAGATTTCCAGTGAGATCGTACCCACACGCCTCACAGGCTCCAGAACCGCTCGTCCCCCTCCGGCGCAACCAGAGCCAAAACGTCGGGCCTCCGATCGCGAGCAGTGGCATCCAGAATGGGAGATAGATCGTTTCCAATCCGACACTGTTGTACGCAGGCGTCGACCACGTCCTAAGGCCAGTAAGCCCGAGCGCTCGTAAGTGCTCGCGCCAGGTGTCGCCCCAAATTCCGCGACTGCCGATCCCCCAATCGATCGACACTCCGCGCGGGGTATCGTGATAATCAAGCAGGGCGATTCGGTCCGCCTCGTTCCCGGTAATCCAACCAACCTCAAGGTAGCCGGTGCGGATGCGGATCCAGGCACCATGCGAGCCGAACCGCTGGCGATACCCAACCGAAGCGAAACAACTGAACGTCCAGGCGATAATTACGAGGATGCAGAAAACGAGTCCGCAGATTCGCGCAATACGCCCCATACGAGCGAATTGTAAATGCAATACACCTCGTTCGATCCGGTGCTGTAGCGCCCTTTCAGGGCTTTGGCTGGGTCGTTGCACAACCCCCGCGGGCGTTGCCCGGGGCTCCGGCTGGATTGCACCTTTGTTGCGGATGAATATCGCGCGTGTCCTGCCACCGGCGCGAAAGGGAATTGGCAACTTGCGCCATTGGCCCGTTCCACACCATGCGATCGGCGATTTCTCACGCTCCCCCACCAGTCGCTCTATGATGTCGGTTTCATGCTCCGTACGCCTGACAATTCACCGCTGCTCGCCATGTCAAGGATCTCCAAGTCCTTCGGCGCTCAGCGCGCCCTCATCGATGTTGACTTCGACCTTCGCGCCGGCGAGGTCCATATCCTTGCCGGCGAGAATGGGGCGGGGAAGAGCACGCTCATCAAGATCCTCGGCGGCGTCCACCGGCCGGACGCCGGCGAGATCCGCATCCACGGCCGCCCTGTGCGGTTCCGCTCGCCGCGAGAGGCCAGCGCCGCCGGGATCGCCCTCATCCACCAGGAACTCTCCCTCGCCCCGTCCCTCTCCGTCGCTGACAACGTCTTCCTCGGCCGCGAACGCTCGACCGCCGGCTTCGTCGACTACGGGGCCCAGTACGCCGAGTGCCGCGCGATCCTCGGCCGCCTCGGCCTCAACGTCGACCCGCGCGAGCTCGTCGGCGACCTGCCCATCTCGATGCAGCAGATGATCGAGATCGCCAAGGCCCTCAGCCGCGACGCCTCGATCCTCGTCATGGACGAGCCGACCAGCGCCCTGAGCGACATGGAGACCAGCCGCCTGTTCGCCTGCGTCGACGACCTGCGAAACCAGGGCCGCGGGATCATCTACATCACGCACAAGCTCGAAGAGGTCTACCGCGTCGCCGACCGCATCACCGTCCTCCGCGACGGCCGCTGGATCGCCTCCGCACCCGCGAGCGAGATGCCGCCGCCGGCGCTGATCCGCAACATGGTCGGCCGCGAGATCGACGACTCAGCACGCGAAACCGCCGCGCTCTCGGCCCAGCCGCCCATCCTGGAACTCGGCGACGTCTCGGTCACAGCGGCGAATCGCGGCGGCCGCCCGCTCGTCGAGCGCGTCTCGCTCGCCGTCCGCCCCGGTGAGATCGTCGGCCTCGCGGGCCTCCAGGGCTCCGGCAACAGCGACCTGCTCCTCGGCCTCTTCGGCGCACCGCACCGCCGCCTTTCGGGCCACGTGCGCGTCAACGGCCGCCCTTACGCACCGACGACGCCGGGCAGCGCCATCCGCCGCGGGCTCGCCCTCGTCACCAACGACCGGCAGCGCACCGGCCTCGTCCTGAACCTGAGTGTCGCCGCGAACGCCACGCTCGCCTCGCTGGAGCGCGTCTCGCCCGGCGGGTGGATGAGCCGCGGCCGCGAACTGGCCCTCGCCCGCACGACCGAGCGGCTGCGCCTCCGCGCCGCGTCGCTCGACCAGCCGGTCTCGTCGCTCTCCGGCGGAAACCAGCAGAAGGTCGTGCTCGCGAAATGGATGAACACCGACCCGCGGATCATCCTGCTCGACGAGCCGACGCGCGGCGTGGACATCGGCGCCAAGCACGAAATCTACGACCTCATGCGGGCGTGGTGCGCCGAGGGCCGCGCGCTTATCCTCATCACCTCGGAAATGCCGGAGCTGCTGCTCATGTGCCACCGCATCCTCGTCCTGCACCGCGGCCGGGCGACCGCCCTGCTCGACCGCGCCGAAGCGACGCAGGAGCGCATCCTCGCGGCGTCGATGGGAGGCGGCGGTGAGTGATGCGCTACCGCGACTCGATTCGGCGGCCGCGAGCGGAGGCGCATCGCCGCTCGTCCGGCTGTTTCGCAATCCGGCGACGATGGGTGTGGCCGCACTGCTCTTCGTGCTCGCCCTCGGACTCGTCTTCCACGCCGACGGTGCGTTCTATAAATGGTCAACCCACCGCGACGCCCTGCGGCAAGCGTCGGTCTACGGCATCCTCGCCTGCGGCATGACGCTGGTCATCATCACCGCGGGCATCGACCTCTCCGTCGGCAGCATCCTCGGCCTCGTGGCCGTCTGCTTCTCGCTCTTCACGATTCACTGGGGCTGGTCGGCGGCCGTCGCGATCCCGGCCGCGCTGGCGATCGGAACAGCCTGCGGGGCGCTCTCCGGCGGTCTGATCGCCCGCTTTGCGATCCAGCCGTTCATTGTCACGCTGGCGATGATGGTCTTCGCTCGCGGCCTGGCGAAGACCGTCTCCGGCGGCATGAAGGTCTCGACCGCGATCAAGCAGCCCGACGGCACCTACCAGTACGTCGACGTGCCCGACCTCTTCGCGATGATCGATTCGCGGCTCCTGGCCGACAACCTGCACGTCGTCAGCGTGATCTTCCTGCTGTGCGTGCTGCTCTCGTGGGTCGGGCTCTCGCGACTCCGCTGGGGCCGCTACGCCTACGCGATCGGCGGCAACGAGGAGGCGGCGCGGCTATCCGGCGTACCCGTCGCGGCCGTGAAGATCGGGGTCTACGCGCTTTCCGGCCTCTTCGCGGCCGTCGCGGGTATCTGCCAGGCAGCCCAGGAGCGCCAGGGCGACCCCGAGGCGGGGCTCACATACGAGCTGAGCGCGATCGCGATCGTCGTCATCGGCGGGACGAGCCTGATGGGCGGGCGCGGCGGCCTCGGGCTCACGCTGCTGGGCACGCTGATCATCGGCTACGTCGAGAAGATTCTCAGCATCAACGCCCTGCCCGAAGCCAACCGGCTGATGCTGACGGGGGCGATCATCGTCATCGCGGTGTTGATGCAGCGGCGGAAGGGGTGACAAGGGGACAAAGGAACCAGGTAACAAGCGCCAATGGGCCACCCTACAAGAGGCCGCGGGTGAAGGTGTAGGAGCCGATGTGCCGCTGCTCAACGATGCGCAGCGAGGTCGCGTCGCGGACTCGGTCGAGTGAGTCACCGCCGATGGGACGCAAGGCATCACGGCCGGGGATCAGAATCGGCGCGGTGTAGATGTGAACTTCGTCGGCCAGGCCGCGGCTCAGAAATGCACCGTGAACCTGGGCCCCGCCCTCGACGAGCACATTCGCGAAGCCCGACTCACCGATGTGGTCGAGCAGCGCCGCCGGATCGACCGAATCGCGCTGTTTTCCGACCCGGACGATGCGGCAGCCGGCTTTTTCGAGCCTGGATACTGCAGGTTTCGCGGCGGCGGCCGTCGTGACGATCCACGTCGGCGTCTCGCGCGCGGTTCGAACGAGTTTCGACCGCATCGGCGTCCGCAGCTTCGAATCCAGCACGACCCGCACGGCCACGCGTCGCGGCCGGCCGACGCGGCACGTCAATTCCGGGTCATCCCGCAGCACCGTATTCACGCCGACCACGATCGCATCGACGCGCCCGCGCGTCTTGTGCGCATGCGCCCGGCACGCCTCGTCGCTGATCCACTTCGAGTCACCCGACGCCGTCGCGATCGCGCCGTCGAGGCTTTGGGCCCACTTGAGGATCACCCACGGCCGGCCCGTTTTCACGAGCTTCGTGAACGGCGCGTTGAGCGTCTCGGCTTCCTCGCGCAGCAGGCCGAGTTCGACGTCGATGCCCGCCGCTCGGAGCAGCTTTGCACCGCGACCGCGGACGCGCGGGTTGGGATCAGTCATCGCCGCGACGACGCGCGATACACCCGCCTTGATCAGCGCATCCGTACACGCCGGCGTCTTACCGTGATAGCAGCAAGGTTCGAGCGTGACGTACGCCGTCGCGCCGCGCGCCGCCGCGCCCGCGCTTCGAAGCGCGAACACCTCCGCATGCGGTCCGCCGAACCGCTTGTGCCAGCCCTCGCCCACGACCCGCCCGCTGCGCACGAGCACGCACCCCACCATCGGGTTCGGCTCGACCGAGCCCTGGCCGCGCGCGGCCAGCCGCAGCGCCCGCCGCATCATCTGCGCATCGAATTCCGCGATTCTGGACATTTACTCTTCGGGTGGAGCATCCGCCGCGGCGGCCGCGTCGTCTTCGGCCGGCGGGTTGCGCTCGAGGTCGAGCAGGAAGTCATCGTCGCTGAGCGTCACGGTCGTGTCGAGGTCCTCGTAGAAATAGGCCGTGTCGATCGTCTCATCCGGGAAACGCGTGATGGTCCCCACCGGCAGCTCGGTCTCGACGTCGAAGTAGATCTCCTGGATCGGCGCGGCGAAGAGCGCTGGCGAATACTCCAGCCGCAGCCCGGCCGCGAGCCGCTGTGACTCGCCGATCCGCGACGTTCCGAGAAATGTGATCTTCGCCCCGTCGCGGCCCTTCTCGTACGTCGCGAGCGTCCGCGTCAGCATGTTCTCCATGCCGAAGTCGCGCACCGTGTACCGGGCCTCGCCCCACGTCACCGGCGTCTGAATGCTGACGCGGGTGATGCCCGGCTTCAGGCCGAATAGCCCATTGCGCGGCACGAACCGCACCTGGTCCTTCTGCTGGCCCTCGACGTACGTCGACTCGCCATACTTGATGTCCGGGTCGGTCCACTTCATGCGGATGCTGAACGGGCTGCGGCGGAACCAGCACAGGATCCGCTCCGGCCCCTGCATCGACTTCAGAAAGCCCAGGCCGCGGCGCTCCTGGCGGATGAACGTGATCGTGTACTGGTCGAATTTCGCGCAGCGGTCGCGAACCTCGGTGATGTAACCGATCGGGTCGTTCTTCAGCCGCAGTTCCTGCCGCCGCGCGACGCCGACGTCGGACGCCTCGGCCGACTTGACCATCCCGACGCTCTTGGGCCCGGCCGTGCAGCCGGTCAGGCAGGCGAGCACGGCGGCGACGATTGACAATTGGGCGGTTTTTCTCATCGAATGGCGGATTCTAACGGGGATTTGAGCCGTCGGCAGGCGCGCGGGGCCGCCGCGGCAGGAAATGCAATTCATGACCGGCCGGGGCGGTGCTGATCCGTTGATGGGGAGACGCTAGAATGGGGAAGAAGGAGCAAGACATGAGCGCCGTTCCCAGTCCGAAAGCGCAGGCGCGCGACGTGCTCGATCGGCTGCCCGATGACTGCACGATCGAGGACGTGCAATATCACCTCTATGTGGCGGAGAAATTGCGTCGCCGAATCGAACAGGCCGACCGTGGAGATACGGTTTCGCACGCTGAGGCGGAGAAGCGGCTGGAGAAATGGCTTATCAAGTAGTTTGGACCACTGGCGCGCTCGACGACCTGGACGGCATCGCAGCGTACATCGCGCTGGATTCGTCCGCACATGCCGCCGCTGTCGTGTCGCGAATACTCGAATGTTCGCTGTCCGTCGCGGACTTTCCGCTCGCGCATCGACCAGTCCCCGAACTCGGCGACGACGCCGTGCGGCAGCGAATTGTCTATAGCTATCGGCTCATCTACCGAGTGCTCCAGGATGCCGGTCGTATTGAGATCCTCGCGGTGATCCACGGTGCGCGACTCCTCCCCGAGGACTTACGCGATCGCGGTTAGCTCAGCCTCGACGACCACCCGCAACAGGAAAACCCATGCCTGCGAGAATGATCCCCTGGTCGCTGCCCGCGATGGCGCACGACGAACAGCTGCGCGCCGGGCGGACGCTGCTGGAGACGATGCGGACACGGCGGTCGTGCCGGGCGTTTTCACCGCGGCCGGTGGCTCGGGATGTGCTGGAACTGGCACTCGAAATCGCCCACTCCGCACCCAGCGGGGCCAATCGCCGGCCGTGGCGGTTCGTGTGCATCGACGATCCGGCCATCAAGCGCGAGATCCGCCTCGCGGCCGAGGCCGAGGAACGCGAGAGCTACGACCACCGCATGCCGCAGGAGTGGCTCGACGCGCTGGAGCCGATCGGCACGAACGCGGAGAAGCCGTTTCTCGAAATCGCACCATGGCTCGTGGTCGTCTTTCGCGTCGACTGGGAGGAAACGGCCGACGGGCGGCGGCTGAAAAACTACTACCCCGTCGAGAGCACGGGCCTCGCGAGCGGGTTCTTCCTCGCCGCGTGCCACCACCTCGGCCTCGCGACGCTCACGCACACGCCCAGCCCGATGGGTTTCCTGCGCAACATCTGCCGACGCCCGGCGGCAGAGAAGCCGTTCCTATTGATCCCGGTCGGCTACCCGGCGGACGACGCGACCGTTCCGGACTTGTCCCGGAAGCCGCTCGCCGAGGCGGTGCAGTGGAACCGGGCAGGATGTGAAAAGCGTGAAATAACCTAAAACTGCAGACGCTCAACCCGCCGTTTGTTCCGCGTCTGATTCGGCGCCCGAAACGGGCGCAGCAGCGTCGGCCCGCTGGGTGACGTATCTGTGCAACGGGGCGGTGTGCGGCGGCTGGTGGAAGGGGCCGAACCAGGAGTTTTCGGAGGGGTATTCGCTGGTTGATTTGTTCAGCGACGGGACGTTCGAGAGCGAGTATGTGACGTATGGGTGGAAGGCGGAGACGGGGAAGGCGTAGGCGGCACCAGCCAGCGTGGCGCCAATGACGGTATTTCGGGAACCGGCACGGCTTTTGCCCATCTAATCCCTGGCAGGCCAACGCGGATATCAATGGATAAAGCGTAACCGGCCGCGTCAGGAGTCAATCGTGAGTCCCCGCGACGTTTTTGGTTTTCTCTTTCTCGCGGCATGTATGGTCATCGCGTACGTGCTGGTACGGACCGAACAACCCGAGAGGCGCTCGAACGCAGCCGATGCGCAATTGAGCGCCGCCAGCTCGTCCGGAGACGCTGACACCGTGGATCAAAATTCTCTGGCGACCGCGGTCGACGGTGCGAGCAGCTCGTTGCCGACCGTCCGACTCGACGACGCGGCCAAAGAACCGGCGGCCCCGGGCGAAAGCGATCTGACCAGGCTATGTCCGCAACCTCCATCGCGACCTAGCTTCATGAATGATAATAAGGCGGAACCGCCCCGCTTAATCTGCAACTATGATCTCCGAATTCGCGACATGTTGAGGTCAATTCGAGCTCCAGGTGCGGGCGACTTGAACAACGATGGGGTGGTCGGTCTCGACGACTTGGCAGCGCAACTCTCGACGTTTGGTAAGTCAGCCGAGGCGCAATACGCAGATGGCGACATCGACAGCGATGGGGATGTCGACGAGGATGACATTGCCATTCTGGTAGAGAACTTGGGCACGTCCAGCGTGCCGTTCGCATTGCCCCGCGATTAGTCACGGATGTGAAGTGGAGCCATCTTAATTCACGCAACGGTCAATCAACGGAAGCCGGCGAGTCTCGCAATGATCGCGTCGTCGACGCGCCGTTCATTCAGTGCCTGGAACGCGCGCAGCAGCGTCGGCCCGCTGGGCGGCAATGATCCTTCGGAATTCGTCACGAAGTCGCTCTTTCTCGCGGTTGCGCGCTGCCTGTACGCGGGCTCGACGGGCGCGGGATTCGGGATCGTCCGGCGCGAGAGCGCGGGCCGCGTCGAGCAGATCGCAGAGCGCCTGGAACCGCTCCGTCGGCGTCCGCGCCGCATTGATCGCGATTTGCTGCCGAATGCTCTCGTCGGCCCAGGTTTCCGCCATGCGGCTGATTCCTGTTTCCCCCCGGTTGCGTGCCGTCACGGAATTGTTCGGAGAGCGTAGGTAACGAGGTAATCAAGACCCACTCGTCATGAGATCCACTCGCAACCGCGCGTTACGACCCCATCTGCCGTGCGATATCTTGGTGCAGCGTGACCAGCTCTTCCAGCGGCACCGGGCGGCGGCTCGTCTTCTCGATCGGTCGCGACTCCGTAGTCCAAAGGAAGGGTACGACGCTGAATCCATGGTTGTCGGGTGCTGCCGCGATTTCCTGCTCCCACCCCGCCCACCGCAGATCCGCGTAGAACGCCCGCCGCCGCTCTGCGTCCAACATCGCGTGAACCCAGGCGCTGTAACTGATCGCCAGCGAAGACCAGCCCAGGTCGTCTGGCCCAAAGTACGCGACGTCGCCAGGCGACGCGCTGCCGAGAAAACCTCCGTTGATCGCGAATACGCCGCCGAGCACGTCGACTCCAACAACCACGCCGACCGGCGGCGCGTCCCCTGCCCAACCAAGAAGTGCGCTCGCCGACACGATGTTCAAGCGGCACCTTTCATGGCCGCAGCCAAGAATCCGCAGCCACCCGCCGTCTAGCAGGATTCCACCGGTATGGAAGGCCAGTGCTCCCAGATAGGACCTTGCCGACACCTGCAAGGCTGCGATCTCGCGTCTCCCGGCATCGTTGCCGCCTGGAAGCACAACAGGAGGGGGCACCGACTCGGTCAGCAACGCCACGATCACGGGCCATGCCGGATCGGGTACGTCCATCAGCTCTTCGACAGTTCGTCCCATCTGGTGAATCATACGAGTAAGGTGCCGGCCATCGTTCAGCGAATTCGTTGCGGACTCCCGCGGCGGGCGTTCGTCGCGGCCCAAATTTCGGGAACCAGCCCCCCGCCCGACCGTCCAATCTTCCGGCCGACCCACGACGGCAGGAGATGACCCATGCTTCATTCGCACACGCGTTTCATGAAACCCACCTCGCGACCCGGGATCTGGTGCATTTTGGCGTCCCTTGCGGCGATTTGCACCGCCCCCGCCGCCGCGCAGGAGATCCCCGGCGGTGAACTCCGAATCGCCTCCGGCGACGGCAAGGGCCAGGCCTGCCCTTTGAAACACACGGAAGTCGTGGCCGACGTCTCAGGGTTCTTCGCCCGCGTGCACGTCCGGCAGGTCTTTCACAACCCCACGAACGAGAAAATCGAGGCCATCTACGTTTTCCCCCTGCCGCAGCACGCAGCCGTGGATGACATGGTGATGACGATCGGCGACCGCCGCGTCGTCGGCCAGATTCGCAAGCGCGAGGAGGCCCGGGCGATCTACGAGCAGGCGAAGGCGGCCGGCCACGTCGCCAGCCTGCTCGACCAGGAGCGGCCGAACATCTTTACGCAGTCAGTGGCGAACATCGAGCCGGGCGTCGAGGTGGCGATCGAGATTTCGTACGTCGAGACGCTCAAGTACGAAGACGGGCAGTTCGAGTTCATGTTCCCGATGGTCGTCGGCCCGCGCTACATCCCCGGCGGCGGCTCGGCCCCTGCTCCGCTGACGACCGGCCAGCCGACGCCGCAGGTCCCCGACGCCGACAAGATCACGCCGCCGGTGACGCCGAAAGGCACGCGGGCGGGTCACGACATCAGCCTCAAAGTCCGCGTCGACGCTGGCATGGCGATCCAGGACATCGCGAGCGTGCTGCACGACGTGGACGTCACGCCGGACGGTACGACGGGGGCACTGGTCGCGCTGAAGAACCGCGATGAGATCCCCAACCGCGATTTCATCCTGCACTACCGCCTCGCCACCGACCAGATCGCCCACGGCCTGCTCACCCACGTCGACGAGCGCGGAACGTTCCTGACGATCCTGCTCCAGCCGCCGAAGCGCGTGCTCCAGACGATGGTCGTGCCGCGCGAGCTGGTCTTCGTGCTCGACACGTCGGGCTCGATGAGCGGCTACCCGATCGAAAAGTCGAAGGAGACGATGGCCAAGCTGATCGACGGCATGGGTCCGCTCGATACCTTCAACCTGATCACGTTCGCGGGCGACACGAACATCCTCTGGGACGAGCCGCGGCCGGCGACGCCGGAGAACCGCAAGGCGGCGCAGGAGTTTCTCGCCTCGCGCAAGGGCGGCGGCGGGACGGAGATGATGAAGGCGATCGACGCGGCGCTGGCGGTGCAGACGCCGACGTTTCAGTCGCTGTGGGATGCGTTCATCGGTCCGGACAATAAGCCGGGCCGCGGCCAGCTCGGCCCGGCCCGTCGGTCCTTCACGACGCGGGGGCACTTCTATCGGGCAAAACCGGCGAGCTGCAAGTTCGTTTCTGCCGACGCGCAGTACGCCGAAGCGTTCCTCGTATCCGCAGATGGGACGCGCGCGTTCGCGCTGAAGTTCCCTCCGAATGCGCGGATGGCCCTGCCCGGCGACGGCGCGGCAGTTGAGCTTACCGGCGAATGCTACGCCACTCAGGGCGGCGTCTTCGTCCAGGCACAAACCGTCGAGATCACCCCGATCCGCGTCGTCTGCTTCATGACCGACGGCTACGTCGGGAACGACATGGCGATCATCGACGCCGTGAAGAAAAACGCCGACACGACTCGCGTCTTCAGCTTCGGCGCGGGCAACGGCGTGAACCGTTTCCTGCTCGACGGCATGGCTCACGCCGGCCGCGGCGAAGTCGAATACGTCACGCTCGCGAGCCAGGGCGACGAGGCGGCCAGAAAATTCCACGAACGGCTCCAGTCGCCGGTGCTCACGGACATCTCGATCGACTGGGGCGGCCTGCCCGTCGATGAGGTCTACCCCGAGCGCATCGACGACCTGTTCAGCAGCAAGCCGATCGTGGTACACGCTCGCCTGAAGGGTCCGGTGATGCCGGCGACGCTGACGCTGCGCGGCATGACGGGCGAAGGACCGTACGAATCGCAGATCGCGCTGGAGGCGACCGACCGGCAGGAAAAGAACCCGTCGATCGCGTCGCTGTGGGCCCGCGAGAAGGTGGAGTCACTCATGAACCGCGACCTCGCGGCGGTGCAGCAGGGAAATCCGCCGGAGGGGATCAAGGAAACGATCATCGGCGTCGGCCTCACGTATCGCCTGCTGACGCAGTTCACGAGCTTTGTCGCGGTCGAGGAGCTGACGATCACGAGCGGTGGACAGGCGAAGACGATTCAGGTGCCCGTCGAGATGCCCGACGGAGTGAGCTACGAAGGCGTCTTCGGCGATTCGATGTCGCTGGGCTTCGCGGGTGGGCGCTTGATGGCTCGCGGCGCATATCCGGCCGCCGCGGCCCCGACCGGCAAGCCGATGGGCGGCGTCGGCGGCGAGGCGAAGAAGGGCGAGACCGCGGCGGTCCGGCTGATTCGCCGCGACGAGGCGCGCGACGCCGCCGCGGAGGTCGCCGAGGCCGCGACGCAGCCCCTCCCACCCGCGGCGAAGATTGCCGCATCGCTCAAGGGCCTGGCCGCGAAGGTCGAGACCGACGGCAAGGACGGCACGTTGACGGTCGGCAAGATCGCGGTGACGGAGTACCGCCTCAGCGTGATGATCCAGATGGCCGACCTGAGCGAGGAAACGCTCGGAAAGCTCAAGGCGCTGGGCGTGCAGGTCGACGGGCAGTCGAAGCTTGTGAATCTCGTGATCGCAACGGTGGACGTGCGGAAGCTCGAAGCGATCGCGAAGCTCGACGCGGTACTGTCGATAAAGCCGACCGACGAATAGCCGCGCTTCGAACGCGCCGGCTGGGTTGAGCCGCGACGAGGCCTTATCTGCTGATAAGCGCTTCCCGCGGTTCAGCCCAGCCTCCCATTATTCACCCGCAGCGTAATTCGGGTACTTGCCGGCCGCGTGCAGGCGATTGAGCTTCTGGTAGTTTTCAACGACGAAGCGGATGTACTCGCGGTCGCGGGCGGTGAGATCGCGGGCGATCCGCGCCGGCAGGCCGATGACCAGCTTTCCCGGCGGGACGATCATCCCCGGCGGCACGACGGCTCCCGCCCCGATGATGCAATCCTCGCCGATCTCCGCATCATCCAGCACGATCGCCCCAATTCCGATCAGCGTGTTTGAGCCGACGCGGCGGCAATGCACGACCGCCCGGTGACCGACGCCGACATCGTCCGCGATATCGAGCGGCACGCCCGTCTTCGTATGCACGACCGTGCCATCCTGGATGTTCACCCGGCGGCCGATATTGATCGCGGAGACGTCCCCACGGATCGTCACGTGATGCATGATCGTCGAGTCGTCGCCGATCGAAACTTCGCCCCCGATATACGCCGTCGGCGCAATGTAGACATTGCTCCCGATCGTCGGCCGGATGATGGGCGAGCGGTCAAATTCCATGCCCCGATGATATCGCCGGCTGCTCGCAGCTGGCGGAGTTTGGCACTATTCTCCGCCAAACCACAGACGCCGCGCGGTCAGTCGAAAAAGGTTTCGAATGCTCCTGGGCAGCTTCAGCGCACAGTTCACGTGGGTCGACTGGCTGGTCGTCGTCGGCTACCTCGCGCTGACGACCTGGATCGGCGTCGCGATGGCCGGCAAGCAGGCCACGATCCGCGATTTCTTCCTCGGCGGCCGGAAACTGCCCTGGTACGCGGTCAGCGGCTCGATCATCGCGACGGAGATCAGCGCCCTGACCTTCGTCAGCGTCCCGTGGGTCGTGTTTCAGCCCGGCGGAAACATCACGTATCTCCAGCTCGGCATCTTCGGCTCATTCTTCGCGCGCATCATCGTCGGGTACTGGCTGGTGCCCGAGTACTACCGGCGCGAGATCTACAGCCCCTACGACTACATGCACAACCGACTGGGCGGCCACGTGCGCGGCATGACCACCGCGCTCTTCACGCTGAGCGGGATGCTCGCGCAGGCCGCGCGAATCTACCTGACGGCGGAAGTGCTGAACGTCGTCATGCACGATCAGCTCGTCTTCCTGAGCCAATCCACCGGGCTGGGCGAACTCACCTGGGCAATCGCGATTCTCTCGGGCGTCGCGGTGATCTGGACGCTCCTCGGCGGCATCACCACGGTGATCTGGACCGACGTGATCCTGTTCATCGCATTCGCACTGGGCGCGTTCGTCGCGCTCGGCGTCGTCATCTACGAACTCCCCGGCGATCTCGGCGAGATGCTGCGCGTCGGCTACGGCGCGGTCAGTTCCGGCGTGCCGTGGGCAGCCTGGGGCGCACCCCAGCCGAGCGGTCCCTGGGGCAAATTCACGCTTTTCGACTGGAGCACCGACCCGACGCGCGCCTACACGATCTACACCGCCATGATCGCCTCGACCTGGGGCGGTATCGGCGCATACGGCACCGATCAGCTCATGGCGCAACGGATGTTCTGCTGCCGCACCGCCCGGGAAGGCCGGATCGCGATCATCTCCAGCGCCCTCAGCCAGCTCGTCACCATCGCCGTCGCACTCGTCGGCGTGGGGATCTTCGCGTATTACCAGACGACGGAGCCCTCGGCCGCGGCGAAGGAGCTCCTGGCCGAGCGCAGGCACGGAGACCGGATATTCCCGGTGTTCATCGTGGAGGTCGTCCCCGTCGGGCTCAAGGGGCTGATCATCGCAGCGATCTTCGCCGCCGCGATCTCAAGCATCATGGGCATCCTCACGGCCCTCAGCCAGACGGTGCAGACCGCGTTCTACAACCCCCTCCGCGAAGCGTATCTGCGAAAACGCGGCATCTCGATTTCACTCGCGGCGGGCGCTGAGCACGCGGAAGGCGCACACAGCGACGAAGACCGACGATCCGTCCTCGTCGGGCGGGCGCTGGTCGTATTCTGGGGGCTTGCGCTCGCATTGGTCGCGTCGGGGATGCACGCCGTCGCCGCGCGGTATCCATCGCTCCTCGACCTCGGCCTCGCCATGGCCGGTTACTGCGGCGGAGCGCTCCTGGCGGGCTTCCTGCTGGCGTTTCTCAGGCTCGGCGTCGACGGACGCGGCTTTCTCTTTTCCGCGCCGCTTTCGGTGCTCTGCGTGTTTGCTCTCGTGTGGCATCCCGATCTTGCCACGCCGCGACCGGGCGGCGTCAGCGCGCTCGAGTGGTTCTTCCGAACCCAATGGCCCGCCGTCGTGTGTGGGGCCGGGTCGCTCGCGCTGCTGATCGCGTGGGGCGCGCATCTGGGGAGCGACGCCGTCGGCCGCGCTCTCCCGAAGACGCTGATCCTGCTCCTCGGTATCGGCCTCATGTTCGTGCTCACCTACTTCGGTTTCTGGCAGCCGGCGCCCGCATCCGCTGACCTGCCGATGCCGCCGCCGAAGTCGATCGCCTGGCCTTGGCAGGTGCCGATCGGCAGCATCATCGCATTCGCATGGGGATACCTGCTCGCGCGGCCGAAGACGCGTGAAAACGTGATAACGTGAAAAAGAGAAGACACCGGATCCGCCTCGGGTGTGTACCACGCAGCGGATAGCGGTTTTCACGTTTTCACCTTTTCACGTTTTCACGCCGCCGATTACCATCCTTCCGATGGCTTCCGCCCCCGACACGGCCGACCTCCTCTGCCCCGAGTGCGGCTACAGCCTGCGCGGCCTCACGTCCGGCGTCTGTCCCGAATGCGGCGAGAACTTTGAAAAGTACCTCGGCGTAGAGTCGGCACTGCCCTGGCTCGCGGCCCGGCGGCCGGGTTTTGTCGCGTTCTGGCGGACTTTTGCGATCATTCTCTTCGGCCGGACGCGGCGGCTTCGCGTCGAGCTCGTGCGGGGCGTCGACTACCGCCGGACGCGGCTCTTTGCATGGCTTGCTGCGGCCCAGGCGTGGCTGGCCACGCCGATCGCGCTGTGGATCTGGTGGCTGGTCGACACGGCCTCTTTCAAAGAGGTGATGCAGGGACTCTCGCCGACGCTCGCCGGAGTCACTGTCGTCGCCATCCTGCCCTGGCTGCTCCTGCTGAGCGGTGTCCAGACGTATTTCTATCATCCGCGGCGGTTGCCGGTGGAGATGCAGAATCGTACGGTCGCCCTCGGCTACTTCGCGGCCGCCCCGCTGGCGGCGCTGACGCCGGGCCTGCTGCTCATCGTCGGCCTGTTCTTCGCGGTTGCCGCGTTGTACCAGCTGGATCGATGGCGGGGCGTCGAACCGCATCTGCTGATCATTCTCAGCGCCGGCTGGACGGGCGTCGTGTTCCTCTGCTACTACGGCCTCTGCGGCGCACTCGCGGGATCGCTCACTCGGAGCACCGTGCGCGGCTGGATCGTCGCGCTGCTGATGCCGCTGATCGGCACGTTCCTCGCGGCCCTGACCGTCGTATTCATCCCGCTCGTCGTCGCGTACCTATGGCTCGTCTGCAGCACGCTCTAGCAGGCCTGGGAACTGCCGGAGCAGCGTCCAGTCCGCCACGGGATCGAGCGGATAGATGAGTTCGTCGCGACGGCTCTCCTGAGCCGCGCCGCCGTCATCGATCGCGTTCGCCCCGAATGAGTAGAGGCACGCGCCCTCGCCGGTGCGGTAACGGATCGGCTGATGACCTTCGGCAAACGGGTCGTCGGGTACCGCGGCGAGGTACCGTGGGACCAGATCGTCGAGCCGCGCCGGCCGCTCCCCGTTGTCGATCTCGTAGAGGCGGATCGCCAGCGCCAGGGCGGTCGCCCGCCGCGTCGCCCGCTGCTCAAAATACGACTCGAATACCCGGCGCATGTCGAAAAGCACAATCCGCCGGCCGATCGTCGCGACGACCTCGATGCCTCCGACATCGCCATCCCGGAAGGGAAACGGCGGCATGCGCCGTCGTGCTTCGGGGAGCGTCTGCGCGGCCACGGCATCGGTCATCGCAACCATGTAGTCGAGAATCATGCCCCCCTCGTGCTGTAGCGACGGTCGGATGAGCGACCAGCCCGCCGGGGTCGGGCCGCCGGGGCCCCCGCCGCCCGGCAGCAGGCCGAGCCAGCCGCTGGTCTGGATTCGCTCCGCTCGAATCGCGTCCTGAAATCGCCCGGCCAGCGACGATTCATCGAGCAGCTCCCCGATGAGCCGCTCCACGTCGCGACGCCGGGCCGGACCCGCCGAATGGCCCTGAGCGTCGTCCACCACGTCGAGCCCGGCCGCAATCTGTCGAGCAGCCTGGCAGGTGAGCGCATCCATCGCCATTCCGACCAGCTCGTTGATTAGTGTGGGCGTCCGCGCCTCGCTGAGAATTCGGGAAAGCGCCAGGCCGTCGCGGAGGTATTCGATCGCGGCCGCGTCATTGAGCCGGACATGGGCGTGATTCGCCGCCGCGGCCGCGAGCTTTGCGTACTGGCGGTATTGGGAGTACGTCGGACCGATCGGCGACTGAGACGCACGGTCGAGTTCGCGGGCGTCGCGAAGGCGGCAGAGCGCCTCGCGGTTGGCGGCGATGAACGCGTTATGCAGGTCGGGCAGCTCGCGGCAGAGCGCGAGGTCCGAGCAGAACACGCCGTCGATGCCGGGGACGCTGTAGTCGATGTACTCGACGATCAGCGGCGCGCCGAGCGCCAGGGCATGCTCGGCGTTCAGTTCATCGGCAACGGACGCGACGGCGAAGTCCTCGATGCGCGTCGGCTCCCCCGCCGCCTTGAGCGCCGCGATCTTCGCGTCCAGCTTCGCGCGCGCATTGGCGTCCCACCAGAACCACACGCCGACCAGCGCGGCAAAGAACAGTAGATATGCGGCCGCGACGCGAATAAGCCAGCGATAGCGCGGAGGCCTTCGGAGCGCATCGCCGTCGGGATGTTCCGGATCGAACTTCACGCAGACGAAGATAATCGTGCCGGCTACTCAAAGCACTCGGCCACACGTCGCACGAGGACGAGCGGACGATCGCTAGGGCTCATCGCCACCATTGTCGAGTAGCGCCGGGAAATAGTAATCACTTGGATTGGGAAGCTCCTCCGATGGGTCGATCATCAGGATGATCTCCTTCCGGTATCCGCCTGACGTTGGTCGAACGCCCCCGTCGTCCTTCCCGTCGGAGCCGACGGAGTAGAGTCGCGAACGCCCTTTCTCCAGCCGGTAGCCGATTGGGCCCGAGTCTGACCGAAATGGATCGATGGGAACCGCGGGAAGATAGTCGGGAATCAACTCAGCGAGATGTTCAGGCCGACGCCCATGGTCAACCTGAAAAAGACGAATCGCCAGCGCGGTCGCCGCCAGGCGCCGCTGGACCAGTCTCGCGG
Organism: Planctomycetota bacterium; assembly: GCA_045863555.1. GTDB lineage: Bacteria > Planctomycetota > Phycisphaerae > UBA1845 > Fen-1342 > JACRLV01. The sequence goes on from BTUU01000023.1 coordinate 41,336, forward strand.
CCTGGAGTTGGAGAATTATCTCAGGGTCCGAGTTTGCCATGCGGCGAAGCGTAGTACCCAGTCGCTCGACGCCGCCGACCTCCTCGTCAAATGACCATGCAGTCACACGGCCGCGCTCTGCGATCGGGTTTTCGGCCACGACCGCAAAGCTGACCTCCTGGAGCAGGTCGAGCACCGCGCATCCTTCGATACGAAGCGATGGCCCGATCAAGCGCATCCCCAATGGCGCGGACGCGCCGACGCCGTCGGCCATTTGGACAATATTGGTATGCGATTCAATTCGATTCATCTGGAACGCTCGTCGCATCCGTTCACGAACACTTGACTCACTCAGAAGTTCTTCGATCACTGATACCACTTGTCCTCGGGATGCCGACCCGTTCCCATCGATCGGTTCCTTGGTGACGAGGATATCTGCACTGATCGAGCTGATCACTTCGCATACCATCGCGTCAATTGACGCGCCGATCAGTTCGTTGATCACACTCGGCGGAGCGCCGTTCGATACGATCCACGCGACGGCCATTCCATCGCGCAGATGGTCGATCGCCTGCGCGTCATCAAGCCGGACATGCGCGTGCAGAACAGCGGCCATTTCGAGCTTTGCGAATCGCCGGTGGCTAGCCAGGGGAGTCGTACCAATCCCGAATCGGGTGCCATTGGACGTCCGAAGCTCGCGGGCTTCGCGGATCAGGCAGAGCGACTCCCGGTTGAGCGCAAGGAGTGCATCCAGATACTCGAAGAGCCCGCGACTGAGTTCGAGTTCGTAGAATGGTAAGTCGTCGATGCTGGGCAGAGCGGGGTCGATCGAGAGGATCATGCAGGCCAACGCTTCGGACAGCGCCCGGGCCGCATTCAGTTCATCGGCCACGCTCGGAAGTGGAAAATCCTCGACCCGCGTCGGCTCCCCGGCCGCCTTCAGCGCCGCGATCTTCGCCTCAAGCCGCGCCCGCGAGTACGCATCCCACCAGAACCACAATCCGACAAGCCCCGCAAGCAGGAGGGTGTACCCGACGGCAATCCGGATGAGCCAGCGATATCTCGGAGGCGTGCGAGCGTGAACTTCGTCAGGATTCGCCGGTAGCGCTGCCATTCATGCGAATAGTACTCGGCGCAGGTTATTCTCGCCGCAAAAACCGGCTGGAAAGCGCAATGGTGCAACCCGATCGCGCTCCCATTTCGCTCTTCGCTCTTCGCTCTTCGCCCTTCGCTCTCCCCGATCCCCTACCGCGCCTCTCCGATCGCCGCCGCCACCGCGTTCGACGGATCCACCGCCCGAAGCCGCGCCAGCACGCCCTCCGCGACCTCGCGCCGTCCAAGGCGATACGCAAGCCCCGCCACCGTCTCCATCGCCGCGCGGCTGTCCGGATCGTGCGTCAGCGACCGCTGCGCCAGGTCGAGCGCTTTCTCGAAATTCTGCCCATAGGTCTCGATTCGCGACAGAAGCAGCCACGCCCGCGCCTCCCGTGGCTCGCCCTTCATCACGAGCGCAATCTGCGCCCGCGCCGCCTCGAACTGCCGGCTCTCGATCTGACACTCCGCCAGCGCCAGCCGCAGCACCCGCGACGACTCCGCCCCGCCGGCCGCTCCGGACTCCGCCGCCCCATCCGCAAGCCGCGCTTCAAGCACCGACGCCGCCTCGCGCCACTGGCCGCTCTGCCGCAGCGCCAGTGCGAGCCGCTCCTGCACCGCGGGATCCTTCGAGCCCGTCGAGGCCTGACGCCACGCCGCGGCCGCCTCACGCCAATCGCCGAGCGCCTCAAGACACTCCGCCCGGGCCGCGTGGTAGCCGCTGGTCCAGCCGAAATCCGCCCGGCGGCTGTCAAGCTGCTCCAGCGCCGCCCGCGCGTCGCCCGCCTGGAGGAGCTGCTGCGAGACGGCGATCGGATACGCGACCTCCGCCGGATCGATCGACCCCGCCCGCACGAAATGCTCCAGCGCCTTCTCATCGCAAAGCCGCTGCTGCGCAATCACGCCCAGCAGATACTCCGCCTCCGCCCGGACCGGCGCCTCGGCCTCGATGCCCGTCAGAAGCTGTTCCGCCAACCGATCGTTGCCGCGCGCGAGCGCAACCTTCGCGCTCAGCACCATCAGTCGCGGATTCGCCGGATCGAGGGCCATCGCCCGCTCGATCTCGGCCGCCGCGTCGGTCACATTGCCGGCGGCGAGCTGATCCGCCGCGAGCTGCGCCTTCACGCGCGACCGCGCGAGATTCCACCGGCCGGTCGCCTCCTTCCGCGCCTCGACCTGCGGCGTCTGCTGGGCGCACCCCGCCGCGAGCAGCACGACGAGCATCGCGCCCGCCGGGCGCAGCCATTTTGCCGGCCAGCGCCGTGGGCGAACTTGCGAAAGAGAACGTGGCCGAGGCTGGCCGTTCCGATTCAGCCGAATGCGACCGTTCATGGCGTCTTTCCTTCCGGAATCGTCGGCGTGCTGTCGAGACGAAGCTGCCCTTCCGGCTCCGGCCGATCGAAGACCTCGCCGGGCGCGGCCCCGCCGTCGCGCTGCGAGCGGATGAGATCGAGCATCAGCGTCCGCGACCGCGCTCCCTCGCTTTCCCAGAGCCGCCGGCCGAGCAATTCCTCTTTCAGCTTCAGCGCCGAAAGATGCCGCGGCTGATTGTGCAGCGCCATGCGCGCGTTGAGCAGCGCCAGGTCGTCGTCGCCATTCTCGAAGTCGCGGATCGCCGCCTGGTAGAACGCCTGTGCCAGCCGCTCGCGCCCGCTGAAGAGCAGCCCCTTCCGCGAACCCACGCGGACGCGCTCGACGTCCTCCAGCATCGCCTCAAAGTGCTCCTGCTCCTCCTTCGTGTTCTTCAGCACGTGGACAGTCAGCAGGATGATGACCTCCTCGCGCACCGTCGAGTCGCGCTGCTTCTGGGCCAGCAGGCCGATCCCGGGGATATCGCCGAGAATCGGCACCTGCGTCCGCGACGTCACCGTCCGCTCGCGGAACAGCCCGCCGATGAGCACCGTGTGCCCGTCGTTCACGAGGATGTCCGCCTTCGCCTCCGTCGTCTCCTCGAACGGCAGGTTTGAGACCGTCAGGCCGCCGTTGCTGTCCTTCGGATGCACCGCGATCCGCACCGAGCCGTCGTCGTTGATGTGCGGCCGCAGCCGCACCTGCGTGCCGGTCTCGAGAAACTCGATCTTCTGCACGGCCGCCGTCTCCGTCACGGTCGTGGTGATATACCCGTCGCGGCGGCCGACGATGACCTCGGCCTCCTGCCGGTTCAGCGCGAGGATCTTCGGGTTCGCCATGATCGTGACGTCGGTCACGTCCTCCAGCGCCCGCAGGAACGCGGCGACGTTGTTGCGGATGATGCCGAACGTGAAGCCGCGGGTGATGTCGCCGATCAGGTTGGTGCTGAGATTCGCCGAAGTATCCTCGAAATCTTCGATCGGAAGCTGGCCCGTCCGCACGTTCGCCGCGGCGTCGCTGACGCTGCCGACCGTCTGAAAATCCACGCCGCCCAGCAGCGTAAAGTCGATCCCGTATGCGTTGTCCTCGTTCAGCGTCGCCCGCAGGATCGTCGCCTCGATGAGCACCTGCCGCGGCCGCTCGTCGATCTCGCGCAGCAGTTTTTCCACGCGATCGAGCCGGTCGGGCGTATCGGTGAGGATCAGGTATTCGACGCTGGCCGTCGATTCGCCGGACGAGAGTCCGCCGCTTCCCGAACTCGACTGTGCATTGTTGATCGAATTCACGACGGACATCGGACCGCTGTTCTCGCCGCCTTTCGGCGCCAGAACGGCCGAGCCGTCGCCGACCCTGGCCGCCTGGCCGAGGATGCCCGTCACGGCCGCCAGGGCTTCCGCTTTGCTGATGTACTTCAGCCGGAAAACGCGCGTCTGCGGCGGGGGCGACTGCGCGGCCACCTCTTCCGGCGTGCCGACGAATACCGTCGAACCCATCTGCCGGTACGCGAAGTTGTTCGGCGTGAGCAGCGCATCCAGTGCATCTGCAAACGTCACGGAATAGAGATTCGCGGAGATCCGACCCTTGACCGACGTGCTGGTCACGATGTTCGAACGCGCCTGGTAGCTCAGCAGCTCCAGCGCGGCCGTAAGTTCGACGTCCCGTACGTGGACGTCGAGCAGGCCGGTGTCGCCCGTGATCACCAGGTCGGGGTTTCCCGCCCCGGACGGCGCATCCCGACCGGCGGGAGCACTGGCCGGAATCTCCTGCGCGGAAGCCGCGGGCGGCGCAAGCGACGCGAGCAGGCCGGCGAGGCCCGCACAAATGGTCAGGCGCGTGTACATATCAAAGTGGAAGATCGGCCGGCCGTTATCGGCAACTTCAGGCGGGTGCGAAAACTGCCGCCGGGCTGCGTCAAACCACGCAGCCCGGCGGGGCGGGCGCAATTCCTGCGGGCCGGGGGTCCGGGCACTGGACAGCCGGGCGGCGCGGGTGGACAATGGCGTCCAATCCTAGAACGCGTTGAAATTCTTCGCGCGAGGAGCCGTGCCATGGCGAAACGCAAGCCGCAAATCAACTTTCAGGTCGAAAACAACATGAAGCTGCTCTACGACGAAGCCAAGGCGCACGGCCACTGGGTCACGCGCCTCTGCGCCGCGGGGCTGCTGATGATGATCGAGGACGCCGACGTCCGGGCCCGCGCGCTGAGCCGGCTGCGCGACTGGGAAGCCGAGTACGAGAAGGCGAGCGCCGCGGAGATCCGCGCGTTCGTCGAGGACGCCGGAGCCGAGATGCGAGCTGCCGCTCGAGGTAGCGTGCGAGCGCGGAAATCTCTGCCGGCGAAAAGAAAGGCAGCACGCGGCTGACGCTGGCGAGGTCGGCGAGCCGCTGCTGCTCGGCGCGGACCGCCCGGACGGGTGAAAGCTGCGTCGATTCAACGTCCAACATGATGCGTACCTCCCAAATTGCGCTGGTGACAAGACGCTGACGCAAGTTGACACAGTCGTCGTCCGCGCCCGGCATGCCCTCCCTGGCATCCAATTCCCTGGCCAGCCGGCGCGGTCCACGCATGGAGAGGTGGCATCCGCTGAGTTGTCTGGATTCGCCCAACTGAAGTGTACGGTATTTGTTCGGTTTTTTCAAGTCCTTTTTTTCGACGGCTGAGTAGCGATTGGGGGCCGCGCCGACGCCGGGATCCCATCATCCCGAATTACGGGTCGCATCAGCCGACCGCCGTTCCGCCCTGGGAATCCCCCGCTCGGGACGCGGCTGAAGGGCTACTGGCGGCGCGCGACCGCATCCCGATGCCTTGAACGCTTCGGCCCCTTCGCGAGGCCCGGCGTGCGCAGCCCGGCAATTGCATCGCTCAAAAAACGGCATATAATGCCCCGAATCGGGGACGTAGCTCAATTGGGAGAGCGCCGCGTTCGCAATGCGGAGGTTGCCGGTTCGATCCCGGTCGTCTCCAGTCCCGCAAGTCCGTGAATCCACGCCAGTTGCGCTAGGTGTCGAATACCGTACTCAGCGGCGAAAGCCAGCCTCGACTTGGGCTTTGCGTATTCGTGCACTGTAGAATCCGACAATTGCCCCGCCGGCTGTGAGGGGTTCGATCGTCGCACGACCATCGACTCAATCACTTGGCCTTTTTGGGCCGCTGCCGACGTCGGCGCGACTGCCCAAGGGCTCGCCGACCCCCAGGGACACGACTCCCGGCACCGGATGCGCGTTCGCGCGCGAGCAATCGCAGAAATCCCTCGATCGTTCCCCCTGCCTCAGCCCACATTTCCCGGCGGATGGCGCGGACTTCAGCGACGACGGGGTCTTCCGCGTGCGCCTGATTGGTACTCATGTCGCATCCTCCGGCAGCAGCATCAACGGCGTTGTCAGGACAGGCACATGCAGGTGCAGCCGCTCGTTCAATATCGCGATATGCTGAAACTTGTTCGCGTTCGCCAAGTGCCTGCAATTCCAGGTCAGCAAGTAGTCAATCGAGCACATCGACGCCATCGCCAGATGATAGGCGTCTCCGTCACCGCCCGGCGACATGAGCTTGCGTTCCACATAATGCTCGATCACGTCAAGGATGCCGGTCGGCTCCCGAAGGACCTCGACATCTTTGAGCAGTTCGATGGATCGGGACGATTTTGGTTCAGGCGCGCGCGATAGCTCAGATAGCACAGCTTGCGACGTCACCAGGCGGTATGAATGCCGATGTGCGTCCCACCAGACTCGCGTGGCGTCGCGCCAGGCGACGAGCGACGGCTGACGACGAGACTCGAAGTAATAGCTCGGGATCGTCGTCTCAATGTAGACCGACGCCATCGCTAATCCTCATCCGGCTCCAGCACCGTCATGAACGCCTTCTGCGGGATGTCGACGCGCCCCACCGTCTTCATGCGCTTCTTGCCCTCTTTCTGCTTCTCGAGGAGTTTGCGCTTGCGCGTCACGTCGCCGCCGTAGCACTTGGCCGTCACGTTCTTCCGCATCGCCTTGATCGTCTCGCGGGCGATGATCTTGCCCCCGATCGCCGCCTGGATCGGGATCTCGAACATGTGCCGGTCGATCTCCTCACGCAGCCGCTGGATCATCCGCCGCCCCCGCCGGTCCGCGTTGCTGCGGTGACAGATGATCGAGAGCGCGTCGACCGGCACGCCGTTCACGAGGATGTCCAGCTTGACCAGATCGCCTGAGCGGTAGCCCGTCAGGTGATAGTCCATCGTCCCGTAGCCCTTCGTGATCGACTTCAGCTTGTCATAGAAATCGTACAGAATTTCGTTGAACGGAAACTCGTAGGTGATCATCACGCGCTGCGGCGAGAGATACTCCGTCCGCTTGAACTCGCCCCGCCGCGTCTCCGCGAGCTGCATGATCCCGCCGATGTAGTCCGCCGGCGTGATGACCTGAAGCTCGATGATCGGCTCGCGAATCTCCTCGACCCGCGACATGTCCGGCAGGTCCCCCGCCGCGTCGATGTGCTTCACCTCTCCGCCCGTCAGCAGCACCTCATACGTCACGCTCGGCGCCGTCTGCACCACGTCGACACCGCACTCGCGCTCCAGCCGCTCCTGCACGATGTCCATGTGCAGCAGGCCCAGGAACCCGCAGCGGAAGCCGAAGCCCAGCGCATCCGAATGCTGCGGCACGAATGTGAACGACGCATCGTTCAGACTCAGCCGGTTCAGCGCATCCCGCAGCTCGTCAAACTGCTCGCCCGCCGACGGGAAAAAGTCGCAGAAGACCATCTGCTGCGGCGGCTTGTAACCCGGCAGCGCCTCGGACGCGGGAGAGTTCGCATCCGTAATGGTGTCGCCAACCGTTACATCCTGAAGCGTCTTGATCGCCGCGACGATGTAGCCCGTCTCGCCCGCCGCCAGCGACTGGCACTGCGTCATCTTCGGCCGGAATTTCCCCAGGTCGGTGATGACATAATGCCGGCCCCGCCCCATCAGCAGAACCTTCTGCCCCTTGTGCAGCGTTCCATGCACAACGCGCACGTAGCAGATTACCCCGCGATAATCGTCGTACTCGCTGTCGAAAATCAGCGCCTGGAGCGGAGCCCTGGCATCGCCTTTCGGCGCTGGCAGATTCTTGACGATCGCGCGAAGCAGCTCGTCGACCCCCAGCCCCGTCTTCGCCGATACGAACTGCACGTGATCCGAGCTGATCCCCAGAACGTGCTCCACCTCGATCGCCGTGTCTTCCGGCCGCGCGCCGGGAAGATCGACCTTGTTCACGACCGGGATGATCTCCAGGTCGTTGCCCACCGCGGCGTACGCGTTCGCGACCGTCTGCGCCTGGACGCCCTGTGTCGCGTCAACCACCAGCAGCGCCCCGTCGCACGCCGCCAGCGCCCGGTCGACCTCGTAATGAAAATCGACGTGTCCCGGCGTATCGATCAGGTTGAACATGTATGTCTGGCCGTCGACTTCGACGTCGATCGACACGGCCGAGGCCTTGATCGTGATGCCCCGCTCGCGCTCCAGGTCCATGCTGTCGAGCATCTGGTCCATGGCTTCGCGCTGAGTGACCGCGCCGGAGATCTGGAGCAGCCGGTCGGCAAGCGTGCTCTTGCCGTGGTCGATGTGGGCGATGATCGAGAAATTCCGAATCCGGCTTTGATCCATGTGGCTGTAACTTCCGCCAAATAAAGATGTTGCGCAATTCGCCGCCCCGAAAACAGCCGCGATTGCACGATTGTACCGGCCGCCGACCGAAAAGGCGAAAGCGGCCGGCCACGCAAACCTGCGGAACTCGCCTATAATGCCGTTCCCAATTCAGACGCCAGCGACTACGATTCATTGGGCTAAGGGCCAATGGTTGGTTAAGGACTGATGAACACGCCAAATGGCACCGTGATACTCGTCGACGACGATCCGCTCGTGTCTGCTTCCCTGAGCGCCACGATCGATCGCCTCGGTTACAAGCGTCACAGCTTTGCAGACGGCGCGTCGTTCCTGGCGTCGATCGCGAGCCAGCCGCCGCCCTGCCCCGCGTGCGTTCTGCTCGATCTCCGCATGCCGAACGTCGACGGCCTCGAAGTCCAGCGGGTGATCGAGAGCCGCCGGCTCAACCTCCCGATCATCTTCATGTCCGCGTACATCGACACCCCCTCCGTCGTCAGCGCCATGAAACGCGGTGCGATCGACTTTCTGCCCAAGCCGTTCACTTCCGAAACGCTCGGACAGTCGATCGAAGAGGCGCTCGGCCGGGCCTCGGCAATGGAGAAGGTTCACGCCCAGACCGAGATGATCGGCCGGCGACTCGAAACACTCACCGAACGCGAACGCGAAGTCATGGAACTGGTCGTCTCCGGCCTCACGAACAAGGCCGTCGGATCGAAATTCGGCATCAGCGAAAAGACCGTGAAAGTCCACCGCGGCCGCGTCATGGAAAAGATGGCCGCGGGATCCCTCGCTGAACTGGTGCTGATGGCCCAGGCCGTCGGCATCCCCACCGCCCAGCTTTCGGCGATGCGGTCGATTCCCGACGACGATTCGGACGCCTGACGCCGGAGTCGACGCGAATCGCACGACAGAAAATCCCGAGGCGGTTTGCGAGTCCCGCTCGCAAACCGCCTCGGTTCGTTTCACACCGGCGGTGGATCAGCGCTGGCGGCCGATCCGCCGCCGCTGCCCGGGCGGCTAGTCGTGCTTTTCGCCCTTCTTCTTGTACTCGTCGAGCGCTTCCTCGAGGTCCTTCTTCATGTCGCCCTCGGCCAACTCGACCGCCTTGGTCTGGATCTCGATCGCCTTCGCGACATCGCCCTTGACGAAGTGGACACGGGCCAGCGTGTCGAGGACGGCGGCGTTCTTGTTCTCGGTAATCTCAGCCGCCTTCGTCGCGGCCTTCATCGCGAGATCGAGGTTCTTGTTCTCGACGTTCGCCTTCGGATCGACGATGTTCCAGGCGATCTGGTTCAGCTTGTTCGAGTCCTTCTTCGCGATGGCATCCTCTACGAGCTTGCCCGCGATCTTGTACGCGCCTTCGACGTCCCCGGTCTTCAGCAGCAGTTGATATTTCAGGTCCGTCATTCCCTCGGCGACCTTGGGATATTCCTTCTCGAACGCCGCGAACGCCTCCAGCGCGGCCTTCGGATCCGTGCGGGCCTTCATCCCGATTTCCCGCTGCGCCGTCTGCATCTTCGCGATGCCCTCGGGACCGGTCTTGTAGTCCCACGTCCCCGCGACCACCGGGTCCAGCACGAGATCCAGCGTCATCGGGTGCCCGATGTACGCGATGTTGCCCTTGCCATCGACCACGAACGAGCACGGAATGCCGTTTTTGGCCGCGGCCTTCATGAACGCCTCGTTCGTCGTGCGGCCCTTGTCCCACGCGACGGTGTAGCCCATGGTGTCGCCCTTCTCCGACACCATCTTCTGCACCTTTTCAAGCGTGTTGTTCTTGTCTTCGCTCGTCACGCCGATGACCGTCAGACCCTTGGACTTGTATTCCTTCTGGATCTCCGAAAGGTGCGGCATGGAGGCGATGCACGGCCCGCACCACGTCGCCCAGAACTCGACGACGTACGTCTTGCCGGCCTCGAAGCTCTTGACCTCCTGGCCCTTCACCCACGTCTCGATCGTCATCGCCGGCGCCTTGTCGCCGACCTTCAGCGTCGCCTCCGCAGGCTTCGGCCGCGCGGGCGCGGCGGGCTTGGCCGCCGGAGCCTCCTGCGCGAACACCGATCCACTCGTCGACAACGCCGCAGCCGCCAGCGCACCGATCGCCAACGAACGCGAGATCCACCCTGTCAGCATGCGATTCACTCCTTTGGTGTGACGAATCCCCGCCCGGCAGCCGCCCGGCCCGACGCGGCGCCGCCCCGGCCACAACGCCGTGGGTGCGGCGGAAATTCGCACGAATTGTACTCGCACGGCCGGTTTTTTGCGAATATTCTCACACGCGACGCCGAATACGGTCCGGAACGCCACCCCGGCCCTTTAAGGACTGAGCGATGAGCTTCTTTGAGTGGATCTCGAAGGCGGATGAGGGAATCGTCATCGTCATGATCGTCGTCACCGCCGGCGCGATCGTCGGCATTGTCGCGGTCCTCGCCGCCGCCTGGCGCTGGGCCCGCGACGCCGATTATCGGGCCCGACTTACCGCCATGATGCTCCAGCGCGGCATGAACCCCGACGAAATCGAACGCATCCTCCGCGCCGGCGGCCCTCCGGCCAAGCCCAGCGACGCCGCCTTCGATGAGCCGGAAACCCGTCTGGTGAAAGTACTTGCGGATCATTACTACGACGGCGATGACATCAACAAAGTGCTCGAAGCCGCCCGCGAACGCGGCTCGATCGACGATTCCGACGTCCGCTTCGTTCGGCCGATGGCCGAAAGCTGGGTCGGCGCAACCGAGATCGCGCGGGCGCTGCGTTCTCGTCGTCCGGAGCGAGCGGCCGCCCCCGGCAGTACCACGGCGCCTCGTCCCGCATAGCGTCTGTGGCCGGGTAGACTGCTGAAAACCGACGCCGTGATTCACTCCGGCACGAGGGATAACCATGCTCGAACTCGCCTGTTCATCAATGCTCGCCAGCGGCGAAGAGGAAGTGGCCGCCGCCTTCTTCATCACCGCGGGCGCCGTCGCCTGCTTCACGACCTGGGTGGTGCAGTGGCGCAAGCGGAGCGAGGCCGCGTACAACGCGCGCCTCAAACAGATGATGATCGAGCGCGGGATGACCGCCGACGAGATAGAGCGCGTCGTCGCCAGCGGTTCCAGCGCCCAGCCGCAGCAGCACAAGGCCGCCTGGTGGTCCTGAACCGCGGTCGCGCCGCCTGTCACGCCCGCCCTGCGGCCCCCGCGTCTGTGCTCGGCTGACCACCCACATCTCTCGCCCGCGCCCGCCGATTTTTCCCCTCGGCGCAATCTGCTACAATCAGGGGCGTCGCTTTCCGACCGGCGATGCCATTCGATCGTGTCTCAGGGATAGCGGGTGGGCCGCCGTTCAGGCCGCCGCACCGCGGTTTGTTTGTCGCTTGTGAGAGCCCGGTGAAAGCACTCCTTGCATTCATGTTCGTCGCCGCCGCCATCGGGGGCGGTTCGTGGGGATACTTCAAGTACGTCGCGGTGGAGCCCCCGCCCCGCTATCGGACCGTCGAGGTCACGCGCGGCGACGTCGTTTCCACCGTCTCCGCGACTGGGACGATCGAACCCCACGTGAAGGTCATCGTCGGCTCCCAGGTCAGCGGAACCGTCGTCAAGTGGAACTACGACTTCAATGACGTCGTCAAGCAGGGCGACATCCTCCTCGAACTCGACCGCGACCGCTTCAACGCCACCGTCTCCCAGCGCACCGCCGCCGTCGCCGTCGCGCGGGCCCGCGAGGCCGAGCAGCGGGCCATCGTCGAAAAGACCAAGCTCGACGTGCAGCGCATCGAGGAGGCCGCCGAGCGAATGGCCGCGTCCGATTTCGAGCTGCGATCCATCCGCGCCGATCTCGCCGCCGTCGAGGCCTCGCTTCAGGCCACCCAGGCCCAGGTCGAAGCGGCCGAGGCCGACCTCCGCAACGCTACCGTCGAACTCGAGAAGACCATCATCCGTTCGCCCATCGACGGCGTGGTCATCAAGCGCGCCATCGACATCGGCCAGACCGTCGCCGCGTCCCTCCAGGCGCCCGACCTCTACACGATCGCCAACGACCTGCGCAAGATGCAGGTCAACGCCGCCGTCAGCGAAACCGACATCGGCCGCATCCACGAGGGCATGGAAGCCCAGTTCCGCGTCGACGCCTTCCCCGGCCGCAAATTCCGCGGCGTCGTCTCCCAGGTCCGCTACGCCGAGACCGTCGTCGACAACGTCGTCACCTACACCACGCTCATCGACGTCGACAACCCCGATCTCTCGCTTCGCCCCGGAATGACGGCCACGATCCTCTTCGAGATCGAAAAGGCCGAGAACGTGCTCATCGTGCCCAACACCGCCCTGCGGTTCGATCCGAACGCGGCCAGCACCGCCTCCATCAACTGGATGCAGCCCGGCAAGGGCCGCGTCGCCAGGCCGCGCGTCTTCAAGATGGTCAATGAGTCGCTCGTTGAGATCCCGCTCGAACTCGGCCTGAACGACGGCAGCAGCACCCAGATCGTCAGCGGTGAGATCAAGGACGGCGACGCGGTCGTAACCGAGATCATCAGCGGCGGCGCCGGTGGGGCGCGCACCGGCGGACCGCCCATGGGCGGCGCAGGCGGAAACCGGTCGCGCGGGCCGCGGGGCGCCTGATGTCCGACGCGCTCATCGACATCCGCGATGCGTGGAAAATCTACCGCATCGAATCGCTCGAGGTGCCCGCCGTCAGCGGCGTCACCGTCCAGATTCCGCGCGGCCAGTTCGTCGCCATCACCGGCGCGAGCGGATCGGGCAAATCCACGTTCATGAACCTCGTCGGCTGTCTCGACCGCCTCGACCGCGGCCAATACCTCTTCGAAGGCAAGCCGATCGAGCGCTTCAGCCGCACGCAGCTCGCGGCACTCCGCAGCCGCCGCATCTCCTTCGTTTTCCAGGCGTTCAACCTGCTGAAACGCACGTCGATCGTCGACAATGTCGCGCTGCCGCTCATGTACCAGGGCATTCACCGCCGCGTCCGCCGCCGCCGCGCCACCGAGATGCTCGAACGCGTCGGCCTCGGCGACCGGCTCAAGCATCAGCCCAACCAGCTCTCCGGCGGACAGCAGCAGCGCGTCGCGATCGCCCGCGCCCTGGTGACGGAGCCCGGCGTCGTCCTCGCCGACGAACCCACCGGCAACCTCGACAGCAAGACCAGCATCGAGATCATGAACCTCTTCCGCACCATCAACCGCGAGCGCGGCGTCAGCATCATGCTCGTCACCCACGAACCCGACATCGCCGCCTACGCCGAGCGGCTCGTCGTCTTCCGCGACGGCCGGATCATCAACGACGAACTCCGGACGCCCGCCGTCCACGCCGCGTGAGGAGCCGCTCGTGAACCTTTTCTCCGTCCTCGCCGAAGCCCTTCGCAGCCTGGGAAAGAACAAGGTCCGCACCGCCCTCTCCATGCTCGGCATTGTCATCGGCATCGCCAGCGTGATCGCGATGGTCGCCGTCGGCCAGGGCGCCCAGCGAAAGATCGAGGCGGAGATCCAGGCCATCGGCGACGACTGGATCATGGTTATGTACTGGGGCATGCAGCGCGCCGGCGTCAAAAAGCAGGGCGCGCTCTCGCCGAACCAGACCCGCGACGACGCCGAAGCGATCATGAAGCAGTGCTCGGCCGTCCGCGCCGCCAGCCCCACCAACCGCGTCGGGGCCCAGGTCGTCAGCAGCTACGGCAACTACCAGACCGGCGTCATGGGCGCGTACCCGAGCTTCTTCGACATCCGCCGCTGGAAGGCGTCCGTCGGCCGCCTGTTCAACGACGAAGACATGGCCATGCAGACCAAGGTCTGCTGTATCGGCGAGACCACGGCCAAGGAACTCTTCGGCCCCGTCAACCCCGTCGGCGAGACGATCCGCGTCAACCGCGTCGCCTTCGAGATCGTCGGTCTGCTCGAGTCCAAGGGCACCAGCAGCGACGGCCGCGACTACGATGACATCCTCGTGTTTCCCTACACGTCGTTTCAGCGCCTCATCGCCGGCCGCGAAGCCTCCGGCACGCTCTTCGTCGCCGCCAAGCACGACTCGCCGCTGGCCGTCGCCAAGGAGCAGGTGCGGAATGTCCTCCGCGAGCGCTTCAAGGTCCCTGACGAAGAGGACGACCCCTTCCGCATCTTCGACCGGGCCCTCTCGGCCCAGGCCAACGCCGAGACGACCGCCGCGTTCAATTTTCTCCTGACGATGATCGCCTCGATCTCGCTGGTCGTCGGCGGCGTGGGAATCATGAACATCATGCTCGTCTCGGTCACCGAACGGACGCGCGAGATCGGCCTGCGCATGGCCATCGGCGCCAATGGCTGGCACATCCTCGGCCAGTTCCTCACCGAGGCGATCGTCCTGTGTATCGTCGGCGGCCTGGTCGGCTTCGGCGGCGGCTGGCTCGCGGCGGAGCTGATCCGCACCAACGCCGGCTGGGATACGTTCGTCTCATACTGGATGGCCGGCGTGGCGATCGGTTTCGCATCCGCCGTCGGCCTCTTTTTCGGCTTCTACCCGGCGTGGCGGGCGAGCCGGCTCGATCCGATTGAGGCGCTGCGGTACGAGTAAGCCCCTGCGCGGTCCATCAGAATTCGGTTCCACATTCCGGGCATCTCGTCACGGTGAGTCCGCGCAACGAGTAACCGCACTTGGTGCATCGAGGCCGCAGCGGGTCGCGCTCGTCGCGCTCGATACGTCGCTGGCGAATGATGAGCAGCATGCAGTATACGAACAAGAGGCACGCCGCCGCGCTGACTGCAAGCCAGATCACGCCTACGAAGTCGGGCAGCACCTTGTCGTTACCCCTCTGGGAAAGTTCAGTCTCGCACCGTAACCGTCCGTTTTTCGACCGCGACGAGCGTACCACCGGCCGGGGCGAGTCGTTCAACTCGATAATTGACAAGACGCCCGGCCGCTTTCGCAACCGGGCGTCTCGCGTTTTCACAAACTCGACCCGCTACGGAGCCGGATCAGGCTGCCCTGATCACGTCCCGAAGTTCGACAGCAGGATCGACAGATCCGTCAGGCTGATGCAGCCGTCGTTGTTCAGATCGGCCGCCGCCACGTACCCCGGATCGCCCGTGCACGTGCCGAACGTCGACAGCAGCAGCGCCAGGTCGCTGATGTCTACGTCACCGTCACCATCAACGTCGCCCGGCGTCGTCGGCGCCGCACTCGGACGCAGCAGCAAGTCGAAGCGGACCGGATGCTGGAGGCTGATGATCGGGTTCGCCAGCGGATTTACCGTCGACGACGTCGTAATGCGCGCCCAGCGGCCCGCCGCGCTGCTCCGGAAGAAGCAGACGAGCTTCACCGACTGGCCGGGGTTGCCCTCCTCGGCCGTGACCGCGCTGCTCGCCGGCAGCGGCGTCATGTTGCCCGCCGTCGAGCCGGAGAACGTCGGTTCCTGGAAGAGCACTTCCTGGCCGACGGTGAACGACTCGAAGTCGCTCAGCAGGAAGTCCGCGCCGTTGTCCGCACCGACGTTGACGACGTTGTCGATATAGATCTCGTACAGACCCGTGCTGCGATTCGCCGACGTCGAGTTGATCGTGACGGCGAGGTGCTCGATCGTCCCGCGCGGCACGTCGATGATGCCGTTGCCCGTAAAGCCGAGGATCGGATCCGTCGTCGGATCGAACTCGTACGTCACCCAGTTGTTGATTGGCGACGTCGGCACGCCGATCGGCGAGCCGCTGACGACCGCCGTTGCGCCGATCCACTCGATCGCCGCCGCACCGCCGGTCAGCGCCGTCGAACCCAGCGGACCGGGGTCGTTGTTCTCACGAACGCCCAGCGCGACGTAGATGTCACCATTGCCCAGGCCGACTTCCAGCGGCGTCGGAACCGTCGCCGCCCCGGCGCTGTTGCTCGCCCGGACGCTGATCGTCTCCAGGTGATCCAGCGGCCGGTTCAGCGGCACGCTGGCCGTGCCGTTCGGATTCACGGTCGTCGTCGAGCCGATCACGTCGGCGCCCGCGAGAATCTCGAGCAGCGTCGTATCCAGCGAAACGCCCGTCACGTTGACGGAGTTATCGCCGTCCTCGATCGGCGGCAGGATCGCCGGGGTCGCCGGCGGGATCGGCGCCGCCAGAACCGCCTTCGGATAGGCAAAGTCGCTCGCCACGCCGCCGATCACCTGCGTCGCCGAGATCGACTGCCCCGCCGTGACCGTCACGCCTGTGAACGTCGTGAAACCGCCCACCGGCGCGGCCGGCGCGCCCGCCGCGACGCCGTCGATATACAGCTGCGTCGAGGTGGCCGTCGCGTCATTCGCAATCGTGATGTTCACGGTCCCCTGAACGATCGGGCCCTGCACCACCGGCAGCGCCAGTGCGTTGACCGGGGCCGAACGCGCCACAAGCCTGAAGCGGATCTTCGTGCCCGTGTCGGGGAAGACCACGTGCGTTGCCGTTCCGCAGGTCGCCCCTTCGCGGAAGAGCTGCCCGAGCGACTGCTGCGTGTCGACCGACGGGAACGTCCAGATCATCCGGCGGCTCGTCCGGCCGTCATAGCTCGCCAGCGTCGAGAGCGTGTTCGTCGTCGGAGCGGCGATCGTCGCCTGACCGCGGGCGTTGCTGAGGAAGTTGCGGCCGTCCTCGAAGCTGTGCAGCGTCTGGATCAGCGTATCGCCGGGTCCCAGCAGCTCGATCGCATCGATGAACACCTCGTGCGGGCTCACGTCGCCCGGCAGCGAGTTGAACCAGAGGCTGTCGAACGTGTACGTGCCGGTCGGCGAGGGATCGACGTCGCCGTCCCCGGCGAGCCACGGCGCTACGCGGTCCGCGTTCGTCAGGTCGAAGTCGATCGTCTGCCACACCGCGCTGTTCGTGAAGATCCCCACGCCGTTCGGATAGAGATCGCCGTCCGTCCGCGTCGTCAGCACATCCGCGCCGACGCACTCCCAGATGCCCACCGGCGAGCAGCTTCCGTTGCCGTCTTCATCGAGGATGAACGACATCCCGTACGCCGGCGGGCCGCTCGTCACGGTCACCGCGGGCGATTCCGGACTCGTCTGGCCCGAGAGGCTGTCGCGCTGCGTCGCCGTGTAGACGTCGCCCGCGACGGCCGGCCCCGCCAGTGTGAAGATCACGTCGGCGTTCGGCGCGCTCGGAACCGCCGTCTGCACCACCACGTGGTTGCGCAGCAGGCTCACCTGGTTGATGCAGGCATTGACCGCCCGCACCGTCACTTCGGTCGAACCCGCGATGATCGGCGACACCACGATCGGCGCCGTCAGCGGGTCTGAAACCGTCGATTCGAACTGAAGCTCATCGATCACGAAGCGAACCAGCGATCCGTCGCCGACGGTGATCGCCAGGTGCTCCAGCGTCCCGCGGCTGTTCGCCGAGCTCAGCACGCCGTCGCCCGTGAAGCCCGCGTACCCCGCCGCCGTCGGCGAGCCGTTCACGCTCACCGCCCCCGTCGCGAGGTTCCACTCCAGCAGCACCGGCGCGCCCGAAACCGGCAGCGTGAGCGCCGGCAGCGGCCGCCGCTCGCCCAGGGCGGTGTACGTAAAGCCCGAGCCGACGACATCGTCATTCAGCGCCGTCGATTCGAGCACGCCGTTCAGCCCCGCCACGATCGCCGAACCGCCGCCCGCCAGCGCGCGCACCTCGTCGTCGCCCGCCGGAACGCTGTCCAGCACCGTGTCCGGCCCGGCCGTGATCACGCTCGGCGTCGTTCGCACGCCGACCCACTCGATCGGCCCGCCCGTGCCGCCGTTGGCAAGCTGCGGAACGTTCGCCCCGCTTTCGCGGATGCCGAGGCAGAGTCCGATCTGGCCTTCGAAGAAGTTGCCGACGTTCGTCAGGCGGAACCGGACCTTGCCGCCGAGGTGCAGCGCCGGATTCGGATACCGCGCCCCGTCGAGCGTCGTCAGGCGAAGCCACGAATCTCCGTCCGCCGGATTCAACCAGGTGAAAAACGTCTCCAGCCCCGCATCGCCCTCGGTCTGAAAGCCGGACGCTCGGAAGCACGCGTTGTTGTTGTTGCCGCTCGTATTCGCGACGATGAACGCCGAGGTCGAACCCGAGAGCTGCGGCGTCCGGAACATCTCGAACGACGCGTTCGGATCGTTGATCGGCGCGGAATTGAATCCCAGGACGCCCGTCGGGCACTGGGCTGTGGCCGCGGCCGAACCGAGCGCGGCCAGCGCGCCCGCTGCCGCGAGTCCTCGAATCAGGTGGTGCATGGAGCAACCTCCGAAAAGGATGGATAGACATCGCCAGCCCCGCGCGCGAGTGCGCCGGGCTGTGGAGTACGTCTTTCGCCTGTCGCGGATGCGGCGGCAACGCCCGCCGCCGCCCGCCCTATCGCCGCCGAAGCGCGGCGATCGCGCCGAGGCCGAGCAGGACCAGCGCGCCGGGCTCCGGAATCTGCCGGACGCCGACGTTGTCAAACACGCCGCCGCCGCCCGCCGAGCTCAAATCCGAAGGCCCGCCGATCCGGACCACGTTCCAGCCGATCGCGCTCATGTCGCTCGTCGTCACGAGGCTCGAGCCGTCGAGCGTCCCGTCCGAGCCCAGGTCGAGCTCGAAGAGGATCGACGTCGGCAGGATCGTCGCGCGGAAGTGATGCGTGCCGGCGCGGGTCGACGGATTGCCGGAGAACGAGAACCAGCCGCCGGAATCGCCCGCCGGCGCGCCGACGCCCACCGTGCGATACCCGTACCCGGCGACATTCGGCCCGGTCGGGTCGTCCGGATTGTCCGCGTTGTTATACGCCCCGAATTCGAGCAGCGGCGTGCCCGTTCCGACGCGCAGCCCGCTCGTAATGCGGCGGTTGCTGCTCGTCCCCGGATCGACGAAGTCAAATTCCCAGATGATCGGCTGACCTGCCGTCGGGAACAGGTTGGGCAGCGCGTGCCGATTCGTCTCGCCGCCGTTGTGCAGCATTCCCTGGCCGGGATTGCCGCCCGTCGTCGCGAGCGTCCCGAGCGGCGGCTGCGCCGCGTCCTGCCCGTCGCCCCACGCACCCGGCGCGGTCATCGCGGCCGTGTCCGCGTAGCTTTCGAAGTCGTCAAAGAACGAAAAATCGGCCTGCGCGGCGGAAACGCCCAGCGCGGCCACGCCCAGAACGAGAAAACGACGCATGCTCCAATCCTCCTCAGGTTGCCAGAACGTCAGTCGATACGAGCGTGGTGCAGGCAGGCGGACAGCGGTCGCACAGCCGACCGGCGGAAACGTGACTCCCCTACCTACTCCACTCTGTAGCCTAGCGAAACGCGTGGGCCGATACAAGGGTACCCGACGGCCTTCCAGCCCCTTTTGCGCTCAAAATCTCCCGATCGCGCGAGACGCCGACGGAGCCGCTACGGCCCCGCCGTCGCCCCCTGCATCGCCCGAAAGTCGCGCATATCCACGTCCGAATCCGCGTCGGTATCGCCCCGGAGGCAGAACTGTCCCGGCCCGTAGACAAACCCCGGGCCCTGGAGGCAGAAGATGAAGCTCGCCAGGTCCCCCGCGTCCACGTCTCCGTCCTGGTCCATGTCCCCCGGCGGCGGATCGACCGGACACAGCACAAAATCGCTTCGCGCGACCAGCCCCGCGACGACCGTCACACCCGAATGCGTCACCGTCGGACACCCCGCGCCCGTCGCCGAAACGCTGTAACTCGTCCCCGCCGCCGTCGCAGGTATCAGCGTCTTTACGTAGTAGCCGTTGCCATCGGTCTCGATCGTCCCCAGCGCCCCCACCTGCACGGTCGCGAATTCCACCGGCTCGCCGGTCTCACCGTTCGTCACCCGGCCCCAGAGCGTCCCCTCGGTCGCCGTCGCCGGATTCCGCCAGGGCATCGGCGGTGTCGGCGTCGGGGACGTGAACAGATTCGCCCCAACGTACGAGTACCAGTTCCAGTCCGCTTCCGGCGTCCCGTTCCGGTCCTCGTCCGCCGTCGCGTCGTACGAAAAATTCACGCACCCGTTCGAGCCCTGCGTCAGCGCATAGCCCATCTGCGCCACGCTGTTCGCCTTCGTGTTCAGGTAGTTCGCCTGGCCGCTCGCGACGTGCCGCTGATACCGCCAGTTGATCGACGCGTTCACCCAGTTTCGGTACCACTGCGCCTCGGTCGCGTTGTGCTCGCGCTTGTAGTTCATCGGGATGCCCAGGTCGAGCCACCCGTTCTGCATCCACATCTGCCAGTTCTGGTGCAGCAGATACGCATCCGAAGACGTGAAATTCGCCGGCGCATTACCGAAGCAGATCAGATCCGCCGAAAACCGGAGCGGCTGCCGCACATTCGGAATCGACGCGATCTCCGCCCGAAGCCGCCGCACGTATTCATCAATCGTGCGCCGCCGGAAATCGTTCCATGCCGTGTTCCCCGTCGGCGCGGGCACCCCGCTGAAACCGGTTCGCCGCCGGAATCGCTCCAGCGTCGAACCCGCGTACGTGGAAACCGCCGGATAGCCCGCATCCGTCTGCACGTACCGGATGTAGTCAAGGTTGATCCCGTCGATCGCATAGTTCGTGATGAGTTCCCGCACGATCGACGTGAGATAGTCCTGCGCGTCCGGCGATCCCGGATCGAGCGTGTAGTAGCTCCCCACCCGCGCCGGGCCGCCTCCCAGATTCGCCTGCGGGACCATCAGCCATTCCGGATGCGCCGCCAGCAGCGCGTTTCCGCTCGGCGGCCAGGTCGAACTCACCCGGTACGGCACGATCCACGCATGCACTTCCAGCCCCGCCGCGTGGGCCTGCGAGATCACCGCCGCGAGCGAATCAAAGTTCGGCGGCGAAACATCCGTCGCCCGCGGCACGATCGCGGAATTCCAGTACGCCCCATGCCCGCCGCCGACGTTGTCGTGAAACGCCAACACCTCGACCACGATCGCGTTGTACCGCCCCGCCGCCGCGCGCGCGACCATCGACGTCACTTCCGAGTTGCTTTTGAAGCCGACACTGAACGCATCCGCCCAGAATCCCCGAAACGACTGCGCAGAACAGACCGTCGCTCCGAAAATCAGCAACCACGCGAAATGACACACGCGCCGCATCTTGCCACCTTCCTGCTCGAAGACTCTTCGATTCAGTGTAGTCGCTCCAGACCGCCCCAAGAAACCGCTTTTCGTAGCCAAAATCCGCACGCCGATCCGCCCGCGCCGCGCAAAGACCGCGCGTACTTTTCGGACCGCGCCGGATCCGCCAGACATTTCCGGTCGCTCGTTATCAGCCATTACCCATTCAAATTACCCATATTAACACCGCAGATCGCCAACCTGTGAACCCTGTTGATCTTTACTCGGACGTGCGCGAACGCCTCGAAATCCCGCAGAAAATCGCGTTTTTTTCCCGAAAGTCGCACCTCGTTCACGTCGATACCACCCTTGGCTGAGGGTACAGCCGGAGGGTCGCCGCGGGCGGCCCCGAATTTGGGTGGTGGTTGGTGGGTACTGAGTCAGGGAGGACTCAAGAAATTCGAGCCCTGTACGGTGCCCGAAGAGGTGCAGTCATGATTCACGCAGCAGGCAGTGCAACGGTGACGCAGCCCCCGTCCGCGATGGTCGCGGAACGCGGGGCGCGACAGGCGACGGCGGCTTTCGAGAGCCACGCCGCCGATGAGGTCCATCTGTCGGACCTCGCGAGGGCCCACGTCGAATCCGAGGCCCCGATCCGCGAGGATCTGGTCCGCCGGATTCGCCAGGAAATCGCGGACGGCTCCTACATGACCGACGCGAAGCTCGACGCGGTCGTCGACCGTCTCCATCGCGAGATGTTCGGCGAGTAGCCTTCGTTTCAAGTTCGCATGGCGCGAGTCGCGAGCGGGCCGGCCCCTCGCGACTCGCGGTTTTTTCACCCGGCCGCCGCTGCCGTCCGCGGCCGCTTCAGCAGGAATACCGCGCTGACCGCCAGGCCAATCGCACCGATCGGCCACAGATCACGAATCTCCTCCGCCCCGCCCAGCGCATCGATCATCCAGCCCACCAGCGGCGCGACGATCATCGTCGCGATCCGCTGCGACTGGCTCTCGATCGACAGCACCGTCGCGCCCCGGCTCTCATCGCTGTGGGCGTCGAACCGGCTGATGATCAGCGGCCGCCAGAGCGCCTGGCTCGAGTGCAGCACCACAAACGCGCCGATCACGAGCGCCGAAACGCCCGCGAGCGACCCGCCGAGAATCAGCCCGTAGACAGCCGCAACGACCGCCCACATCCACCGCGCCGCGCCTTCGACGCCCCCCGCCGCCCCCTCCACGCGATGCGCATTCCGGCTCGTCGCCGCCGACAGCAGGTACAGCACAAAGTACACGACGCCGATCAGCACCGCCGCCCGCTGCCCCTCGCTCCAGCCCGTCCGCTCGATCCACGCGGCCGCGAGGCCCAGCGCCGCGAGCTTCAGCGCCGGTTGCAGGTAATCCTTCACCGCATCGAACACGCCCTCAAAGCCCATCGACTCCAGCATCAGCCGCCGCAGCATCCCCGGCCGGGCGGCCATCCGCAGCGTGTCGAGCGTGTGCGGCAGCACCTCACGCATGCTCTTCCACAGCGCGGCCGCCCCGCCGCCGCGCTCCAGCGCCTGCTCCCCCTCCAGCACCCGCGGGTACCCCAGAAAGTTCACGATGTTCAGCACGTACGGGATCGTGCTCCACAGGAAGATGTCCCCGAAGCGCCCGGTGCGAAACACGAGCAGCGCCCCGATGAACACGCTGACGGCCGAGCCGATCTGGCTCCACGACCGCGTAAACCCGTAAACCCGCGTCCGCTCATCCTGCCGTCCCTGCATCCGCAGCCAGGTGAAGATCATCGCCTTGTGCGTGCCCGAGCGGAACGACTCGCCGACGGCGAAGAAGAACATCGCCGGCAGCAGCCACACCAGGCTGTCCGTGAATCCGAACAGCAGGAAACTCGCCACGTACGCGATGAACGAAACGATCATCGACGCCCGCCGGCCGCCGATGTCCGCCAAGCTGCCCGTCGGTACCTCGATCAGGTTGACGACGACCTCGCGAAACGCGATCAGCAGCCCGATCTCGAAGAACCCGAGCCCCTTTTCGAGCAGCGCCAGATAGAAAAACGGCTCGAAGTAGCGCTGGTTCTTGAGAAAGCCGTATAGACAGAAGCGAATGAGCATCGGCGGTCCATCTTACCCTCCCACGTCCGAACCACGTCACGCCAGTGCGGAGTCGATCGCTCGTCCGAACCCCGTCACGCCAGTGCGGGGTCGACTACGCTCGTGCGTGAATCCCTTCTCGCACGCGCTCCCCCGGGAATCCCTTCCCGGTCGCTCGTGCGAGATTCCTTTCTCGCACGCTCTCCCCCGGGAATCCCTTCCCGCCCCGCTTCGCCCGACGCAGACTCATGCACCCCGCCCCCCGCCGCATTACGATCCCCACCGCGTTCCACCACCCGAGGGCTCGCCCCATGATCCACCTCCACCTCCACATCCGCGTCCCCCGCTCCAACCGCGCCGCCTTCCTCGCCTTCCTCCGCGATGCCATCCCCTTCTACGAATCCCCCGGCGACATCCGCATCCGCCTCATCGAAGACCTCCGCGACCCCGAGCGCTTCATCGAGATCGTCGACTACGCCACCCGCGCCGCCTACGACGCCGACCAGCACCGCGTCGCCACCGACCCGGCCATGCGCAGCTACCTCGACCGCTGGCGCACCCTCCTCGCCGCCCCGCCGAAGGTCGAGGCCTTCTCGGAGGTCCCGCTTTGAGCGTCTTGAGCCGCGCGGCGCGGTTTCATGCCCAGATTGCCTCCAACATTCGATAACAGCGGAGTGTGAATCGCGCTTCGAAGGCGCGAAGGTGCGCAGCGTGTGTGTACACTCGATTTGCGCATCTTCCAATAATATCGCGGCTCCCGGCGTCTCCGCAGGGTTTGGCCAATTCGTGAACTGCGCATCTTCGGTCGTGAACTGCGCATCTTCGGTTCGTCGGGCATCGTGAACTGCGCATCTTCGATCCACGGCCGGGGCCGCCGGCGTGGCGGGTCCGGCGGACATGTGGAGACGAAACTTGGCACAGTTGATAGCGCCGGCGCGCATTGGTTGCCCTCGCTTTCGTGAGAATTCCTGCACTCCTCAGGCCATTCTTTCGCGCGGCCGGGCGGAAAGCGAGCGAGCGGGCGGCGCGGGGTGAGTATTGGCGTGGACTGGCGGACTCTGGCGGATTTTTTTGAGGGATGACGGCCGCGTGCCATGTCGACGCGAGCGGTTCGGGGCGGTGCGTGCGAAGTCAAAGCGGGCTGGATCGCCACGGACGGCCACGGATTCGAACCGCGCCGCTCGCTTCGACATGCCTCGGCGGGCGCGGCCTCCGCGACGAAACACGCCGACCCACCCGGCTGCGTTCGGCCAGATGAGCAGCCGCGATGATCGCCGACGGGACCCCCACGGACGGTTTCTGACGCCGGATGTGTCCGCACCGCACCCAAAATCGTCGCGATGGCACCCGCCATCCGAAATTGTCGCGACGCCGGAGAATCTGGTTGCGATAACCTGCGGTCGACCAGTAAACTTGCGAAGTCGTGCATCGCGGCCGAGTGGAATCCTAGGAGCCTGCCGGTACAGGCTCGTGCGAAGCGATTCAGTCCGACACGGGAGTTTGCGTCCCGGCCGCCCCGCAAGTCATCACGACGCCTGCCTCGCCTCTGGTTGGCGGAGCGGCTGGCAATAGAGTCCCCCCTGTTCGCATCGGCGGCAGGATCTTCATTGCGTAACCAGGCAATGCGAACCCACTGGCCTGAAGACCGTTTCGGTCGCGGCCAACGGCGGGACCATGGCAACTCAATTGGACCACGAACTCTCCAAGCTCCGCCACGGCGATCATCTCTGTCCGATTCACGACAGCCTGGCGGAACAAACCGCCAGCGCCGTTGCGTTCATCGCCGCCGGGTTGCGAAAGGGCGAGCGCTGCGTCTATGTCGCGAACGATTCACCTTTGGAGGAACTCGTCCGGTGCTTTGCTGCCTTGGGCGTGAGTGTTGCCCAGGAAACCGAAAGAGGCTCGCTCTCCATCCTCAACAAATGCGACGCCTACCTCCGAGAGGGGAAGTTCGACGCCCGCGGGATGCTCGACTTTCTGGCGGAGTGCGAGTCGACTGCGATTGCCGACGGCTACGCCGGGTTGCGGTTCCAGGGGGAGATGACCTGGGCGCTCGACGCGAACGTGGAAGGCGATCGGCTGATCGAATATGAGGCGTTGCTCAACGAATTCCTGGCCACGCACCGGGCGGTCATCGCGTGCCACTACTTGCGGTCGCGGTTCGATGCGGCACTCGTCCATGACCTGCTCGTCACTCACCCATTGGTGGCCATCGCCGATCTGGTCTGTCCCAATCCCTACTACCAACCGCCGGAACTCGTCCTGCGACCCGAACCGATGTCGATTTCGGAGTTCAAACGCAGGCGAGTCGATTGGTGGATCGAGCGGCTACGCAAGGCGATGGCGGGAGAACTGGAGCGCAAGCAGGCCACGGATACGGCCCGGGAGCGGGAAGAGCTCGTTCAGTTGCTGCTCGATTCCACGGCCGAGGCCATTTACGGGATCGACCTCCAGGGCAAGTGCATGCTGGCGAACCCGACGTGCGCCCGGCTCCTCGGCTATACCGGGCCCGAGCAACTGAATGGTCGGAACATGCACGCCCTGATCCACCACCACCATCCGGATGGTCGACCGTATCCCGAGGAAGAATGCCCGATCGCTCGGACACTCGAAACGCGGCAAGGAATTCACGTCAAGGACGAGGTGTTCTGGCGTGCCGACGGGACGAAGTTCGACGCCGAGTATTTCGCTTACCCGATGTGGCGGGGCAAGGACCTTATCGGTGCGGTGGTGACGTTCCTCGACGTCAGCCACCAGAGGAGGCTCGAGGAGCAATTGCGGCACGCCCAGAAGATGGAGGCGATCGGGCAATTGGCCGGCGGCGTGGCGCACGACTTCAACAACCTGCTTACCATCATCACCGGCTACAGCGAGCTCTTGCTTCAATCGACACCCGCGGACGATCCAAAGCGGGAAATACTCCAGCAAATCCTCAAGGCCGGGGAACGGTCGGGATCGCTGACCCGGCAATTGCTGGCTTTCAGCAGGAAGCAGGTTCTCGCCCCGAAGGTTCTGGACTTGAACGATGTGGTTCGGACCACTGAGAAAATGCTCCGTCGCGTCATCGGAGAGGACATCCAATTGACAGCCACGTTGCACCCTCAACTCGGAAGAGTGAAAGCCGATCCGGGACAACTGGAACAAGTTCTTCTGAACCTGGCGGTGAACGCCCGCGACGCCATGCCGCAAGGCGGCAAACTCACGATCGAGACCAATAATGTTGTCCTCGGAGAGGACTACGCCCGGTCTCATTCGGATGTGCGGCCCGGCCATTACACGATGTTGGCGGTCACCGACACGGGAATCGGTATGACCGAGGAAGTCAAACGTCGCCTATTCGAGCCGTTCTTCACTACCAAGGGGCCCGGAAAGGGTACGGGTCTGGGACTTGCAGTGGTTCACGGCATCGTCAAGCAGAGTGACGGCTCGATCGAGGTATACAGCGAACGCGGGGTGGGGACCTCGTTCAAGATCTACCTTCCACGCGTGGAACAGACCGGGTCCACCGGGAAGTCTTTGCCCGGCCTGGGTCCCGCGCCGCGCGGAACGGAAACGATACTGCTGGTCGAGGACGAGGACGCGGTTCGGGCACTGACGCGCTTCACCTTGCAGCGATGCGGCTATACCGTCCTGGAAGCGGGCCACAGCGAGGAAGCCATACGGATCGCCACGAACCACCGTGAGACGATCCACCTGCTCGTCACCGACGTCGTGATGCCCGGGATGGGGGGGCGGGTTCTCGCCGAGCGCTTGCTGAGCCTCCATCCCGAAATGAAGGTACTTTATCTTTCCGGCTACACCGACGACGCAGTCGTTCGGCACGGCATTCTCCACGAGGAAGTGAACTTTTTGCAAAAGCCCTTTTCTCCGACAGCACTGGCTCATCAGGTCCGGGAAGTGCTTGCGGAGTGACAACATGTCCGCCTCGCGAACCGGAGACCGCGGGGCCGGTGAAACACTCCCATCATTCCTGAAGGAAGCGGCTATTCTGCAAGAACTAATCGCGCCGTACGGCCTGCGGGGAAAGTTGGCGAGGTGCTCGACAATCACAACAAAGCGCAATAAAGCGCAATAATCCCGATCCGGAACATTCAACGTTGTCTGGCCCACCAAGAGTTCCTTATGATCGCGGGCGCCGAACACATAAACGGAGCAAACGTGGAAGTTATCCTTTGCGTCGATGACGATCCCGACATTCTCAATATGTACCGGCAGACCATTGGTACCGTATTCACGATTGAGACCGCCGAGTCGGGCGAAGACGCTATCGCGAAGGTCGATCATTGCGCGTATGCCGTCGTGCTCAGCGACATGACTATGCCCGGCATGACGGGGATTGAATTGCTGACCGAAATCCGACGGCGTTCGCCCGAAACCGTCCGGATCATGCTGACGGGCCATGCCGATTTGCAGACGGCAATACAGGCCGTGAACGAGGGGAACATCTTTCGCTTTATGACGAAGCCGTGTCCTGGAGAGCTGCTCTCGAAAGCGCTCCAGACGGGAATCGAACAGCATCGGTTGATCAAGGCAGAACGGGAACTGCTTGAGAAAACGCTCAAGAGCAGTATCCAGGCTCTCGCCGAAGTCCTGGCCCTTGTCAATCCCGTCGCGTTTGGGCGCGCGACTCGCCTTCAAAAACTCGTTGTTAAGATAGCGCAGGAGCGAGGGCTCACGGAACTCTGGCAGCTCGAGATTGCGGCGCTTCTTTCTCAACTCGGTTGTGTCACGGTTCCCGAAACGCTGCTGACCAAAGTGCTGAACGGCGGCGAGACCTCGATCGATGAAACCCGCATTCTTCGCGCTCACCCGCGGATCGGAAGCGATCTGATCGCGCCCATTCCGCGAATGAAGCCGATTGCCGACATCATTGCATTGCAGGAGAAGCACTTCGACGGTTCCGGGAATCCGATCGGTCCTCCTACCGGGGAGAATATCCCAATCGGCGCGCGCGTTCTGAAACTCGCGGTCGATTTCGACGCTCAGCTTCTAGCCGGCGACGAACCTAAACGCGCGCTGTTATTGCTTCGAAATCGCAAAGGCGTTCACGATCCGGAATTGCTCGAAGCCCTCGAACGTGTCATCGCCGGCGAGTCCGGGCCTGTCGTGCTCTTTGTCAGGATCGCCGAACTGCACACGGGGATGGTTCTGGACCAGGATGTTTTCACATCCAACGATGTCTTATTGATCGGCAAGGGACAAGAGATAACGGAATCGATGATCCGGCGGCTGAAGAACTACTCTCAAATCGGAACCGGCATTTCTGAACCGATACGAGTCATCGCCGAAGCAAAGCACGCCACTAAGTGGAATGTATCACTCAAAGTTCCGTAGTTCCGTAGGGTGCGTCCCTTGACGCACCATTTCGATCGCGGCAACGGGATGGTGCGTCGACGGACGCACCCTACGCGCCTCTTTCCCACCAGAATCCGCCAAAACCCGCAACCCGGCGCGATCCCACGCCCTAACCTCGGCCCGCCCGCCCGGGGCGTCTACACTTGCTAGAAATGACCACCGCCCCCGACACCCGCCGCGCCTACCCATTCCCCGCGTCCGCCCGCAGACATGCGAGTATCCCCCAACCGAAGAAGCGCAGTTCACACCCTGCGGAATTTCGCGCACCCTCTCCACGCGACCAGAACCTCGACATTATCAGAAGGAGCGCAAAATCGGTGTACACACGCGCTGCT
This sequence comes from Planctomycetota bacterium, assembly GCA_045863555.1. Classification (GTDB taxonomy): domain Bacteria; phylum Planctomycetota; class Phycisphaerae; order UBA1845; family Fen-1342; genus JACRLV01. Next base: position 70,078 of record BTUU01000023.1, read on the forward strand.
CTCCTTGCTCCTCTTGAAACCCCATTCACCTCGCTACGGCCCGAGGTCCGCCCCGCCCGCCGCCCATTTGCCCCCCACCGCGGCCCCGCGTACCGTCGCCGGCTCTGCCCAGCTTCGTTCCGGGCGTCGAAAATGGTGCGTCGAGGGACGCGCCCTACGAGAGGACCCGCGACATGAAAACCATCATCGAACCCTTCCGCATCAAAGTCGTCGAACCCATCCCCATGACCACGGCCGCCCAGCGCGAGCAGATCCTCCGCGAGGCCGATTTCAATCTCTTCAAGGTCCACGCCGACGACGTGCTCATCGACCTGCTCACCGACAGCGGCACCGGCGCCATGAGCAGCCTCCAGTGGGCCGGCGTCATGCGCGGCGACGAGTCCTACGCCGGCGCGCGGAGCTGGTTCGTCCTCGAAAAGAGCGTCCGCGACCTGACCGGCTTCGCTCACATCCTCCCGACGCACCAGGGCCGGGCCAGCGAACGCATCCTCTTCGAGCTCATCGGCGGCCCCGGCAAGGTCGTCCCCAACAACAGCCACTTCGACACCACCCGCGCCAACGTCGAGCACAGCGGCGCGAAGGCCGTCGATCTCCTCTGCCCCGAAGGCAAACTCGCGAAGAATCGCAGCCCGTTTAAGGGCAACATGGACCTCGCCGCCCTCGAAGCCCTCATCGCCGAGGTCGGTGTCGGGTCAATCCCCGCTGTCATGCTCACCGTCACCAACAACAGCGGCGGCGGCCAGCCCGTCAGCCTCGAGAACATCCGCGCGGTGCGAAAGATCTGCGACAAGCACCGCCTACCGCTTTTCCTCGACGCCTGCCGCTTCGCCGAGAACGCCTGGTTCATCAAGCTCCGCGAGCCCGGCCAGCAGCATCGCACGGTCCGCGAGATCGTCCGCGAGATGTTCGACCTCTCCGACGGCGCGACGATCTCCGCCAAGAAGGACGGCCTCGTCAACATCGGCGGCCTGCTGCTCCTGCGCGACGAGGGCCTCGTCCGCCGCGCCGACGAGCTGCTCATCCTCACCGAGGGATTCCTCACCTACGGCGGCCTGGCCGGGCGGGATCTGGAAGCGATGGCCCAGGGCTTCGACGAGGTCGTCGACGAGGATTACCTCCACTACCGCATCCGCAGCGCGGAGTACCTCGGCGAACGGCTCCTCGCCGCGGGCATACAGATCGTCGAGCCGCCCGGCGGCCACGCGATCTACATCGACGCGGCCGCGTTCTGCCCGCATGTCCCCCCGGAGCGATTCCCCGGCCAGGCGCTCGTATGCGGCCTCTACCGCCACGCGGGCATCCGCGCCTGCGAGATCGGGAGCGTCATGTTCGGCGCGGGCGGGAAACGGCCGCCGATGGAGCTCGTGCGGCTCGCGCTGCCGCGCCGCGTCTACACGCAGAGCCACATCGACTACGTCATCGAAGCGATCACGGAAGTCTTCGCCGAACGCAAGGCCCTCCGCGGCCTCGAAATCCTCGAAGCCCCGCCGTCGCTGCGCCACTTCACGGCGAAATTCAGGGAGCTCGTGTGATCGGCGTGCGGCTTGTTTTCGCCCATGGTCCGGGCGCTTCGCCGCGCGGGCGCCGGCGCGGCCGCGGTGACGCCCGCCCCGCATGCACGATCGTTCGCCCTTTTCGCCCCCTTCCCGCGCTGGTAGCCTGTCTGCCATGAAATTCGCCACAAAAGCCATCCACGTCGGCCAGGAACCCGATCCCTCCACCGGTGCGACCGTCCCGCCCATCTACGCGACGTCCACCTTCACGCAGGAGGCCCCCGGAAAGCACAAGGGCTACGAGTACGCCCGCGGGACGAACCCGACCCGCGACGCACTCGCCCGCTGCCTCGCCGCGATCGAAGGCGGCGAGGGGGCCTACAGCTTCGCTTCCGGACTGGCCGCGACGAACGCCATCTTCAGCGCGTTCTGTCGCCCCGGCGATTCCGTCGTCGCCTTCAGCGACATGTACGGCGGCACGTACCGCATCATCGAGCGGGTGCTGAAGCCCTGGGGCCTGACGCCGCGCTACAGCGACTCGAACGACCCTGAGGCGATCGCCGCGCTGGTCGACGAGACGACGCGCATCGTCTGGATCGAGACGCCGACGAATCCGATGCTCCGGTTGCTCGACATCGGGGCCGTCGGCAAGGCGGTGAAGGCCCGCGCGGCGAAAGTCGGAACAAAGAAGATCGCCCATCGCGGCGGCTCGCCGATGGACCACGACTTCGGCCTGCTCTTCGTCGTTGACAACACGTTCGCGTCGCCGGCCCTTCAGCAGCCGATCGCCCTGGGCGCGGACCTCGTCGTCCACAGCACCACCAAGTACCTCGGCGGGCATTCGGACGTCGTCGGCGGCGCGATCATCGCCTCCCGGGCGGAGTTGCTCCCACCGATCAAGTTCTTCCACAACGCGGCCGGCGGCGTCTCAGGGCCCTTCGACTGCTTTCTGACGCATCGAGGGATTAAGACGCTCGCGATCCGCATGAAAGCCCACTGCGAGAACGCGCTCAAAGTTGCGCAATGGGCGTCAAAGCAGAAGAGCGGCGGCAAGTGCGGCCTCGCCAGGGTCATTTACCCGGGACTGCCTGATCACCCCGACCACGAACTCGCCAAGCGCCAGATGTGCGGCTTCGGCGGCATGGTCTCGCTGGTCCTCGAAGGCGGCTTCGACGCCGCGAGCCGTTTCATGTCGTCGACGAAGCTCTTCAGCTGCGCCGAAAGCCTCGGCGGCGTCGAGTCGCTCGTGAATCACCCGGCCCTGATGACGCACGCGTCGATCCCGAAGGACGTCCGCGAACGCATCGGCGTCGTCGACGGCCTCGTGCGGCTAAGCGTCGGGATCGAGGATGCGGATGACCTGATTGCGGACCTGGAGCAGGCGCTGGCGAAGGCACCGTAGCGGCACGAACCCCCATGCGTCGCCCCCGCATTCTCAGACAGGCCGATCTCCGCAAGAAGATCCGCCCACCGCGCATCAAGAAGCGGCTCTGCAAGCCCGCACTTCACGTTTCGCAGGTTCTCGAATGGGCCGATGAGCACTTCAAGCGCACGGGACACTGGCCTCACAAGAGGTCCGGCGAGGTCCACGGTGTTCCTTTCCAGACGTGGTACAGCATCGAGAAGGCGCTCGCCGGAGGCTACCGCGGCCTGCCCAAGGGCCTCACGATCGTGCAACTCCTGTGGAAGCACCGCCGTGTCCGCAGCATATCCCGCCCGCCGAAGCTCACGCTCCGCGAAATTCTCCGCTGGATCGACCTCCATCAGAGTCGTACCGGCCGCTGGCCGGGCCTGACGTCCGGCCCACTACATGACGCCCCCTGGGAAAACTGGCCCGGCATCGACCGCGCCCTCAATCTCGGGACTCGCGGACTGCGCGGGGGTGACTCGCTCGCGCGCCTGCTCTATCGCCACCGCGGCGTGCGCAATGCGAATCGACCGCCAAAGCTCACGATCAAAACCGTCCTCCGCTGGGCCGATGCACACCACGCCCGGACCGGCTGCTGGCCACACTCGGGCAGCGGGCCGGTACGCGGCGCGCCGGGGGAGACCTGGTCCGGCATCGCGACAGCCTTTCAATCGGGCACGCGCGGCCTCAACCACGGCTCGTTGTCGGAGTTGTTGCATCGCCGACGCGGCGCAAGGAGACTCCGATCGCCCAAGCGGCTCGACGTCCGGAGAATCATCGAATGGGCAGACGATCACCGCGCCCGCACTGGCGACTGGCCTCACGTCAAATCGGGCCGGATCGCGGCCGCTCCCGAGGAGTCATGGGCCGCTGTCGATGCGTCACTCCGTGTGGGCGGCCGGGGCCTGCGCCCGGGATCCTCACTCGCGCGGGTGCTCGAAATACGCCGCGGCGTCGCGAACCGAGCCAACCGGCCGAGACTCTCCGAATCCCAAATTCTCCGCTGGGCTCGCGCACATCTTCGCCGCACCGGCGCACCGCCGCGCGCAACCTCCGGGACGATCGTCGACGCACCCGGTGAAACATGGATCGCCATCGACTCTGCCCTCCGCGCCGGGAGTCGCGGCCTGCCCGGCGGTTCGTCGGTTGCCCGGTTGCTTGCCCGTCGTCTCATGAACCGCTCGCCTCGATAGCCGCATTCAAGCGCTCCCCTGTACCATGCCCGAATGCTCAATCTCAAAAGCAAACGCGCCATCGTCTGCGGCAGTTCCCAGGGCATCGGCCGCGCCGCAGCCAAGCTCCTCGCGCAGCAGGGCGCCGCCGTCACGCTTGTCGCCCGCGATCAGGCCGCGCTGACCGAAGTGCTGAAGTCGCTCCCGCCCGGCCCGGAACATCACACACTCGTCGCGGATTTCGCGCGACCCGCCGAGCTTCAGGCGGCCGTCGCGAAGCACCTCGCCGCCGCCGGCCCGGCCCACATCCTCGTCAACAACACCGGCGGCCCTGCCAGCGGGCCGATCGTCGATGCAAAGCCCGACGACTTTCTGAGCGCGATGCAGATGCACGTCGTCTGCAACCAGCTCCTCGTGCAGACCGTCGTCCCCGGCATGAAACAGGCGGGCTACGGCCGCATCATCAACATCATCAGCACATCCGTCCGCGAGCCTATCCCCGGCCTCGGCGTCTCGAACACCACCCGCTGGGCCGTCGCGGCGTGGGCCAAGACGCTTTCGCGCGAACTCGCCCCGTTCGGCATCACCGTCAACAACGTCCTGCCGGGCTTCACCGACACGGCCCGCCTGCGCGCCCTTTTCGAAGCCCGCGCGAAGCGCGAGGGTCGCACACCGCAGCAGGTCGCCGAGGAGACGATGAAAGCCGTCCCCGCCGGCCGCTTCGGCCGTCCGGAGGAAATCGCGGCCGCGGTCGCGTTCCTCGCCTCGCCGGAAGCGTCGTATGTCAATGGAATCAACCTGCCGGTCGACGGCGGTCGGCTGGGAAGCATGTAGGGCGTGAAGCGCGAAGTCCGAATCGCGGAGCGCGAGATGACTCCGCGAGAGGCAGCATGCGCTCCCTTCCGCTCTTCGATAGTCGCTCTTTGTGGACCGTTTACGCGGTCGCCGTTTCCTTCGCCGCCGCGTGTCCCTCCAGCATGCGGTCCGCGACGAAGTCGAATGCGGCCTTCCAGTCGCCCGTGAGCTGCGCGGTCCATTGCGGCCCGGTCAACGCCGCCATTACGTCGATCAGCGTGTCGCGCACCGCGACGTAGTGCGTCGGCTGCGCGCCGTATCCCGCGTGCCGCCTGCCCATTTCGAACAGCACGTTCCGGATCTGCTCCAGATTCCGGAGATTCTGGATCACCAGTGCGATGCTGCTCAACAGCTTGCGCTTCTGCGCCGTCATCTCCGTCGGAAACATCGGCCGCACGGCCGGGTAGCGGGCGAAGAGCATGGCGTAGAAGCGGTCGACCAGTTCCGGCCCGCGCGGGGCGAGGAGGTTGAAGCTCGATTCGATGCGTTCGATCGCGGCGGCGTCCATCTCGGTCTCCTGAATGAGCCCGAGAGGTGTATCGGTTTGCGCGGCCGCGGGATTTGGCGGGAATTGCCGGCGCAATTTCGGGACGTCGCGCGGGTTTCGCGCGGGGCGCGGATGATCAGCCGAGGAGCCGGGCGAGCCGCTCCAGGCCCTTCTCGATCTCGTCGTCGCTCGCCGCGAAACTCAGCCGGCAGTGCTCCGGCGCGCCGAACGCAACCCCCGAAACCAGCGCCACATGCGCCCGCTCGAGCACGAGCGTCGCGAACGCGTCCGCATCCGCAACTTCAAGCCGCGCAAACGCCTTCGACACGTTCGGGAAGCAGTAGAACGCCCCCTCCGGCATCTCGCACTGCACGCCGGAAATCGCGTTCAGCGCCTCGGCCATCCGCATGCCGCGGCGCTCGTAGATCACGCGCATGTGCTCGACGCACTCCTGGTCGCCGCCGAACGCCTCCGTCGCCCCCGCCTGCACGAAGCTCGCCGCGCCGCTCGTCGTCTGCCCCTGGAGCTTGGCGATCGCGTCGATCAGCCACTTCGGCCCGGCCGCGTACCCCAGCCGCCAGCCCGTCATCGCAAACGTCTTGCTCGCACCATTGATGACCAGGGTTCGCTCCAGCATTCCCGGCAGCGCCGCGAAACTCGTGAACTCCACGCCGCCGAAGACGAGCCGGTGGTAGATCTCGTCGCTGATGATGAGCAGGTTGTGCTCTTCGGCCACCCGCGCGATCGCTTCTAGTTCCACCCGGCTGAAGACCGCCCCGCTCGGGTTGTTCGGGCTGTTGATCACCAGCGCCTTCGTCCGCGGCGTCACCGCCTTCGCGAGCGCCGCCGCCGAGACCTTCAGTCCCCGATCGGGCTTGACGATCACCGGCACGCCGTCGACGAGGCGCACCTGGTCCGGATAGCTCACCCAATACGGCGCGGGAATCAGCACCTCGTCGCCGGGGTCGATCGTCGCGGCGAATGCGTAGAACAGCGCATCCTTTGCGCCCACCGTCACGCAGATGTGGTCTGCCGGAAAGTGCGCGTCGCAGTGGCGTTTCAGATAGCCGCTGATCGCCTGCCGCAGCGGCTTGCGGCCGTTCACGGGCGGATAGCGCGTATCCCCGCCGCGCAGGGCCGCGACGGCGGCGTCGACCACGTGCGCGGGCGTGTCGAAATTCGGCTCACCCGCGCCGAAACTCACGACATCGATCCCCTGCTCGGCCATCTCGCGGGCCTTGGCGGCGACAGCGAGCGTGGCGGACGGCGCGACCGCGGAGATTCGACGCGAGAGCCGGTGTTTCATAAGGCGAGTGTGTACCCCGGCGCGCGCGAATTGTCCACGAATCCGGGCCGGGATCCGGCTCGTCTGCGTAACGGCGCCCGATCCGGTCGATAGCTTCTGTATATGCTCATCGACATTCACGCCCATTTCGGAACGCTCGGTCCGTCGACCGTGACGCCCGCCCAGCTCGCGGAGTACGCGGCCGTCGTGGGACTCTCGCGCGTCTTCGTCTCCTGTCTCGACGCGGCCGGCGGTGACGGCGGCCGCGATCTCGACGAGCCCGACGCCAACGTCGCCGCGCTGGAAGCGGCGGCGCAGCACGGCGTGCTCGCGCCGCTCTACTGGATTCGCCCCGGCCAACCCGACAGCAACATCTACGCGTTCATCGGGGCCATGAAGACCGAGCCGTTCGCGGGCGTCGTCCTCGCCCCGCGCCTCAACGGGTTTTCGATCGACGATGAACGGCTCGACGACTGGATGCGGATCGCCGCGAAGCTGAATCGGCCCGTGCTCGTGCTTTGCGGCCGCGACGAGCGCTCGCGGCCGCAGCGCGGGCTGGCGCTCGCCCGCCGGCACCCGTCCGTCGACTTCATCCTGACCGACTTCGGCGGCGAGATGGTCTGGCGCGAGGCGCTCGACGCCGCCCGGGCCGGTGCGGAGCGAGCCGCCGCGCGAATCTTCCTCACCACGGCCCATCGCACGCAGGAAGATCTGAAGGCGGCCGCGAAATCGATCGGCCACGACCGTTTGCTGTTCGGAACCAACGCGTTGGCCGGCGGCGCTGACGCTATCGCCACTGCGCGTGAACTGATGACCTCCGTGAAGGCCGCGTTCGGCGAGACGCACGCCGCCGCGGTCATGGGAAACACCGCCGCGCGACTGTTCGGCGTGTCGCCGCCGGCCGCTGTTCGCCGCTGACGGCCGTCCGCGGCGCGGCGAGAGCGCCCGGTCGCAGGTTCGCGCGGGCTCACCGCCGAGCGCATCGCGAAATCTGCCGCGGCCATTTACCATTCACGCCGTGCTGAGGCGCTTCGGGAAAACCAACATCACGCCCATTCCCGCCACCGCGCGGCCGCGGCCCCGCGCACGCACCTTCACGCTCGTGGAACTGCTCGTCGTCGCGGCGATCATCGCCCTCCTCGCGGCGATCCTCTTCCCGGCGCTCGGCCGCGCCCGCGAGCAGGCCCGGACGACGCATTGCCTCGCGAACGTCCGCGGGATCATGGCGGCGATCCTCGCCTACGCGGCCGAGAATCGCGACCTGGTCATCCCGTCGTACAACATGACCGGCGTGGCGGCGTCGATCAACCAGCGGCTCGACGGCTGGGGGCCGATCCTCGACCGCGAGCAGCTCGCAACGGGCACGCGGCAGACGGCCGGAAACCTCCTGGCCTGCCCCGACACGGCCGAGGTCGCGGGCGTCGCCTCCGGCCAGACGGGCGCGGACATGGATAACCCGCTGGGGTACATGGAGTGGCCGGCGGTGATCACACCGACGCAGAATTTCGCCGCGCCGATCCCCGAGCGCGGGTTTGATCGCGTGCTGCGCGTTTCGTACTGGATGAACGCGGAGAATCTCATCGGTGCGCCGCGGGACATCATTCCCGGCGTTCATTTCTCCGTTTCCGTCGGCTATGGGCCGGATGCGAATGGGTATATCGCGAAACCGAACCGGTTCTCCGAGTTCAAGCGGACTTCGCGCGTGATCGCGATCGCGGACGGGCTGTACGCCGGCCGGCAGGAGGTCACGCACCTCGGCGACCGCGACTGCCGCATCGGCTACCGCCACCGCGGGGGCGTGGGGCGGGCGAACGTGGGCTACGCGGACGGGCATGCGAGCTTCCTCTTCGGCGACCGGTTTCCGCGGCGGTTCACGGGCAATGTGCCGCTGGAGATCATCCGGAACGAGAACCTGGGCGACCAGCCGACGGTGTACTCGGATCCGGAGCGGTTTTTGATGGAGTGAGGGCGAGCCGGTCGAGGGTCGGGAGTCGGGGGTCGGGCAAGATCGGGCGGCGAAACCGCGTTTCCAGCGAATGGGCCCAAGGTGGCCAAACTCTTTTCTTCGTGTGTGCCGGTTTGGCCATCTAAGTTATCCGGACGTTGGGAACGGGGGTTCACGATTGGCGGAACCGCGTTTCCAGCGTTCTGGCCGAAGGCGATCATGTTTTCTTTTGCGCGTGTGCCGGGTTGATCACCTTCGTTATCAGACGTTCGCGCGTTGGCGAAGCGAGGTCGAGACTGGGCATGCGGAGCGATCATTGCTAGGAATCATAGGGACGCTGTTGCGGCCGGCAAACGCAAACTCGCCAACTGTCGTTCCTCGGCGAAATTTGGCGGCGGGTGGCGGGTGTGACCGCGTTTCTTCAAGCCGTCTTCGCGGCCGACGGTGGATGGTCGAGGTACAGTCGAGGGACGTAGCCTTCTGAAGTGCATCGAACTGAAGATGGTGCATCAGGGATGCACCCTACACGGCTCTTTTTTTTCAGCAAACGGCCCTCCGTTAGGGACAGACTGACCCGAAGCGCGAGAGTACCGCGGCCAAATCACCGAGATCCACCACGCCATCTTCATTGACGTCACCGTCGTCGTACACCATCTCCGTTTGGCCGAAATTTGAAAGAAGCCGCGCCAAATCGTCCAGCCCGACGATTCCGTCGCCCGTGAAGTCGCCAAGACAGGAGTGCCCGTCGGCGATCTCCGCAAGGAACGCCCGCATTTCGCCATTCAGGCTCCCGAAACCCACGATCACTGACCCGTCGGCGTTGACACCGTCGGCAGCCTCAAGCGTCCAGCCAGTAAGCTCTGCGCCTAGTGAGAGAAGATGCGCATTGAGGTCGACCATTCCGAGCGACGGCGTCCATAGGAACGCCCGGCCTCCGCTCGTCCCAACAACCGTTTGACCATCGCCGCTGATTCCGTAGCCGATCGAAAACGAATCGCCCGGAAGGACACCTAGATTCTGCATGCCGCCGGTCGTGGTCCATCGGAAAGCGCGCATACCGTCGGGGGACCCTGCATATCCAGCGACTTCGAGTCCGTCGTCGCTCACATCCAGCGCATACGAGGAATTCAAGCCGTCGAGAGCTTGCATCCCGGTAGTCTCTGTCCATCGAAATGCGCATTCGTTCCCATTCGACGCTCGGCCCCATCCGACGATCACAGAACCGTTGCTGCTCGCCGCGTACGCGGTGGCTTCGCCTCCGTCGGGAAGTGTCCCGAGGATTTGCATTCCACCTGCGCTGGTCCATCGAAATGCATGCGAGTCACTGGAGATTCCGCTAGCACCGACGACTGTCATCCCATCGCCACTCACGCCGTAGGCCGTCGAGAATGTTCCTCCCGGCAGGGTTCCGAGGTACTCGACACCGCCGGAAATCGTCCAACGAAAAGCACCACCACCTGGAGCATGACAGTCTCCGACAACAGCCGTACCGTCCGAACTGACGTCGTATGCGAATGACCCGCCCGGGAGCGTACCAAGGTCCTCCATGCCGGCAGCGGACCAGCGGAAGGCGCGATTAACACTACCGTCGCCGGATCCCCCGACTGCAACAGAGCCGTCGGCGCTGACTCGGAAAGCCTGTGAATGCGACCAACCCGGCAGCGTACCGAGATTTGTAATGGTGGCGGAGGCTAAGGTCGTAGTCGGAGATGCCAGACTCAATCGGGATATAACCGAATTTCGTTGATGGCCGGGTGAATAAAGGCGGCGTACTCTCG
>BTUU01000024.1:0-69542 GCA_045863555.1 Planctomycetota bacterium
TGGGCTCCGGGGACCGCTGGCCGCCGGCCCGGCCACTAACACCGAGCCCTGCACAACCATGCGTGAGTCGCCGGCCGGCGACACCACCAAGGGGTGCCGCCGGCCGTTTCCGTTCCCGCCCGCACCCCCACCCGACCGCCATTATTAACGCAACATAATATATGTTATCGGACCTTCAGAAGCAGGGCAGTCCGCACGCCCCTTCGGAACATCCCGCCCATCAATTACCGGGCCATCTTGACAACAACACTCCTACGCGTCGCCACAATCGGCAAAACACCCGTCCCGCAATCGCTATTCCTCCTGGATGCCGTTGTCGCCAACCGCATTCCGGACATTTACCGCCCCCTCGTGTATTCTCGATTCCACGCATTTCGTAGCCGCAGAATCCACACCGACCAACTGCCGTCCGCAGGTTCGCACAAATGAGAATCCAGAGCGAGCTCAACCCCAGACAAACTGTAAGAATATTCCAGATTGGGAGCGAGACCTGGGTTCCCCATGCATGCCTAATGAAACGATACTCAGTTGAAAATAGGCCGCCGTCTGAGTAACTGAGTTGAAGTCCCTCCTTGGCCAAGAATCGGCCCGGGGGTGAATGATGACACACCTCAAGAACACCATCGCATATTCGAACCAGCCATCGCCCAGAATTGAAATGTGCCGACCACCATGTCGACCCTACCCAGAACGCAAAGGCGAGCCCTGACAGCGATATTAGGCCCCATGTTACCAGGCGACAACGTCGCGACAACACTGTCCTCGCTCTTAGTGAAGGCCAACCGAGTCCTACGACGAGCCCGATGCTCTGGCGAAAGCGAATTCGACGCATGATAGTGCCTTCGAGAATTAGCTTCCTTTAACGGGCCCGACGGGCGGCGTACCAGGTCCAGGCCACCAGGGTGCTGGAGGAAACGGAATTGGCGGTAGCAATGTAGGCTGGGCGTCGCCGCGCCGAACCGCCTGATTCGCAGAACACGCACACCGCGGCGATGCCCAGCTTTCCTGCGGCGAAGCACCACGAGGTCCGAGCCGCCGATCACGATTTCCCCTTGACACCAGTTGCCGTCGCTCATGCCCGTCCCGACCACGCTCGTTTACACCGGCGAGATCGTCCTGTCGTCCCGCCGCCGCAGCAGCCGCGGCTTGCCGTCCGACGAACGCACCTCCAGCGCCAGCGACAGCCAGTTGCCGGGGGCGAGGTACCGCACAATTATCCCCATCCGCCCCGGCCGCGTCTACAAAAATCTGCCCGCCGCTCCTTCGTTCCGCCCCGAAACCGGCTCCCTGCCGATCCGAGCCGCCCGGCCGGACGCAGGCCGGCTCCTCGGGTCCTAATCTGTGCAAATCTGTGTCAATCTGTGGATCTTTCTCTTCGACCCTCCGTCCGTCGTCCGCCGTGTGCGATGTCGACGCAACCCGCGTGAGAAATCTCGCCTGCCCGCCTCACTCCGCGTCCGGCCGCACCTCGAATCGCCGACCGGTTGGATCCCTTGTTCTGTACTTTCAGTGCCCTCTGCGGATCATCGCATTCCCCGCCAGCCCCCGCCAGGCCGCCGCAAATCAGGCGCCCGAGCCTCCCGCCGCCGCGCCCGCTTCTAGACTCCCTGGAAATGCCCGCACCCCCCAACGACCTTCGCGCCTTCCCACCCCCCTGTGGCACAGCCGCCCCCAGCCGTCTCCCCTTCCCACCTTCCCACATTCCCACCTTCCCACCCGCGTACCTCGCGGTATCGTCCGATAACGAAGGTGATCATTCCGGCACATACAAGAAAATGAGCATGATCACCTTCGGCCAGCGTGCTCAAAACGCCGTTCCCAACGTCCTGATAACCAACATTGCCAACCCAGCACACACACAGAAAAAAGTTTGGCAACCTTCGGCCAGTTCGCTCCAAACGCGGTTTCCCCCACCGCGAATCCCCGTTCAACGTCCCGATAAATTAGATACCCAACCCGGCACACACGAAGATAGAAGTTTGGGCGCCTTGGGCGCATTCGCTGGAAACGCGGTTTTCGGGAACCCGACCCCGAAACCGCGAAGCAGATTCACACCGGCGCGGCCACCCCTCAGCCCCCCGCCCGCCCAAGCTGCGACATCAGTCGTCCCGCCAGCCCCGCCACCTCAGCATCCGCCTGCGCCCCGCTCGCCAGGTCCTTCACCGCCACCCGTCCCGCCGCGAACTCCTGCCCGAGCACGACCGCCAGCCGCGCCCTCCGATCGGAGGCCTGCTTGAACTGCTTGCCCACCGCCTGCCGCTTGTACGAGAAGTCGACGCACAGCCCCGCCGCCCGCAGCGCCCCCGCCAGCCGCAGCAGATCGCTGAACAGCGCCGCATCCGCATCAATCAGGAACACATCCAGCGTCTCCGCCGTCGCCGGCAGCCGCTTCAGCTCCTCCAGCGCCGCCAGCAGCGGCGCATCGCCCATCCCAAAGCCGATGCCCGGCAGCTTCGGCCCGCCCAGCAGGCTCGTCAGGTCGTCATACCGCCCGCCCCCCTGCAGCGCCCGCAGTGACCCCGTCCGCATGTACGTCTCGAACACGACGCCGGTGTAGTACGCGATGCCCCGCACGACGCCCGCGTCAAACCGCACGAACCCCCCGACGCCAAATTCGTCCAGCCGCGCAAACGTCGCCCGAAACGCCTCCTCCGCCGCCGCATCCCATCCAACTTCCGGGTTCCGTGCATTCCCGCTCGCCGCAAGTTCCAGCGGCCGCGCCAGCGCCTCCTCCCAGCGCAGCTCGCTCGTCGCCACAAGACTCCGCAGATCCGCCGCCGCGACGACGGCGCCGAACGCCTCCGTCCACTGCCGGTCGAACTCCTCGACGGGCAGCTTGTCGAGCCGATCGATCAACTGGAACGCCCTGCCGGCGCTCCCCGGCTCGATCCCCAGCCCCGCCAGCACCGCCGTAGCCATCCGCCGGTGGTTGATGCGGACGACGACCTCCGATTCCCCCAGCCCCGCCGCCCGCAGCGACTCCGCCGCCAGCGCAATCACCTCCGCGTCCGCAACCGGATCATCGACGCCGAGGATGTCCGCATTCCACTGGAAGAACTCGCGCAGCCGCCCGCGCTGCTGCCGTTCCGACCGACACATCCGCGGAATGCTGAACCACTTGATCGGCCGCGGCAGTGCATTCGCTCTCGCCGCGACCATCCGCGCCAGCGTCGGCGTCATCTCCGGCCGAATCGCGAACTGCGCCTCGTCCGTCTTGCCATGCCGCACGTGGTACAGCTGCCCGACGATCTCGTCGCCGCTCTTCAACCGATACAGGTCCAGGAACTCGAAGATCGGTCCCTCGTACTCGCTGAACCCGAACGACCGCGACACGCGCCGCCACAGATCAAACAGCCAGTTCTGCCGCCGCATGTCTTCCGGATAGAAATCACGCATCCCCGGCGGGGCCTGGATCTTCATCGAACCCCCCCGCCGCCGGCCGCCGTTTCAACCCGCGCGGCCCGCCCGCCGCGCACCGCGGAGTGCCCGTTTCCGCCCGCGATCGCCGCCAGCACCGGCAGCGGCACACCCCGCGTATCGACCGTGGCCGCCGCGTATTCAGTGTGGCGCGGCGCTCGCCCGCCGAGGCGGACGCGCAGTCGCCCGCCGCGCTTCGTGCGGCCGCCCCGCCGGCCCTTGCCGGCCTTGCGGCGCGGCGCGTGCTGCTCGGCCAGGTAGTCGTCCAGATGTTCGGGGCAGGTGAAATGATGCTCCCACCCGTAATCGCCCGAGTGGTAATCGCAGTTGTCCGTCGAATAGTCGCGGCAGATCTTCGGCCGCGTCTCGTAGATCCCGCAGCGGAAGTCGGGTTGCAGATGCCGGCAGTTCGTCGCGACGTTCAGATACCAGTCGCCGTCCTCGACGAAGACCGAAATCCCTTCATGCAGGAGATACCAGCGGATGTCGTCGAACTCGCTCGCCTCGGTCGGCGTCTCGATCGGCAGCGCGATGTACCGGCAGCAGAAGCCGGTGCAGTGTTCGCAGAGGATTCCGGGCATGCAACACTCTCTTTCGTCGACTCGGTCGCCGCGATGCCGGACGGTCATCCGCGCCGAACGGGCAGGAATGTAACACGTCCGGGTCGCGCGTGGCGAATCGGTCGTTCCGGGCCGAGCTTCCGGCCGGATCTCCTTGACCCGCGTGTCCCGAATCGCCTACATTCGACGTGGATCGCCGGGGGGCGATTCAGGAGGTTTCAACATGAAGCGAATGCGCACCGGGCCCGCGGCCCTGGCAGCCGCGGCGGCCCTTTCACAGTCGGGCGCCGCATCGTCGATCGAAATCACGTCGCTCGTCCTTCAGGGGGACGATCTGCCCACGGTCGGGCTGGTCACGAGCATCGACAACCTCGCCATCAACGACAACGGCGACTGGATCGTCGAGGTCGATACGAACAACGAAGACACGAACTCGGACGGCGCCCTGATTCGCAGCGGCCTGCTCTATCTCCGCGAGGGCCAGCCGCTGACCGCCCCCGCCGGCGCCTTCCTCGGCAGCTTCGACACGATCAATATCAATAACAACGGCCGCAGCGGCTGGAACTTCTTCCTCGACGGCCTGCCGTCCACGCAGGACTCGGGCGTGTACTGGGGCGACTCCCTGCTCATCGCGGAGAGCGCCGTCGCGACCGCCCCGGAGTTCTCCCCCGGCACGCCCTACATCGGGTTCTTCGAGGTCAAGATCAACAACGCGGACGACCTGATGATCATGGCCAGCGTGGACGACCCGGCGATCAACTCGTCGGTCGACCGCGCCCTTGTCCGCGTGACGCTGAACCCCGACGGCACGCTCGCGACCGAATCGGTCCTCGCCAAGGAAGGCGACGTCCTGCCCGGCCAGGTCGGCCCCGTCACGGACTTCTCGACCGGCCCGCACGAGTTCGCGTTCAACGACGCGGGCCAGACGATGTTCGTCGCGCACATCAACGCGGGAACGGACACGCACTCGATCTACATCGACGATGTGAAGGTCGCGCAGGATGACGAGGAGTCGCCCGTCCCCGGCCGCCCGTGGTCGAGCCTGTCGAGTGCGAAGCTCGACCTGAACGATGCGGGCCAGTACGTCTTCACCGGCTCGCTGTCGGGCGACACGGCCAGCAACTCGATCATCGTCAGCAGCGGCGGCGTCGTGAAACAGGAAGGCGACCCGATCGGCGGCTTCGCGTTCACGGGCTTCGGCACGGCCCCCGTCCAGATCAGCCGTCAGGGCCGCGTGCTCTGGTACGGCGCGTGGAACAACACGGTCTCGACGAACAACGAGGGCATCTTCCTCGACGATGAACTGCTCGTCGAAGAGGGCGTCACGTTCATCAACGGCGAAGTCGTGTTCGCGATCCGCGGCGTCCAGGACAGTTTTCAGATGAGCGACAGCGGCCGCTACATCATCTTCGAGGCGGTGCTGGCCAGCGGCATCCAGGGCGCGTTCCAGATCGAGGTTTCCTACTGCCCCGGCGACCTCTCGGGCGGCCCCGAAGTCGGCCTGGCCGATCTCGCGACGCTGCTCTCCGCGTTCGGCTCCTGCGCCGGCGACGCCGCGTACATCCCGCACGCCGACTTCAACTTCGACGGCTGCATCGGACTCGCAGACCTCGCGGTCGTGCTTTCCGCATTCGGAGAAACCTGCCCGTAAACCACGCGGGTTCGCGAAAACGCGGCGGCGTGAAAACGTGAAAACGTGATAAGGTGAAAACGGAGAGGGACGCGCCCTTTTCACGTTTTCACCTTTTCACGTTTTCACGCCGCGTGCGCGCGTCAGTGCCGCGCCGCGAGACTTCCGTTCGTATTCGGCAGCACCTTCTGCACCGCCCGCCCGTCGACGGTGGACGGCGAGTACGCGTTGCCCGCTGGTGCGTGAGCCCCCTCCCGCACCCACGCCGTCACGCCGCCGCCCGGCGCCTGGCCGAAGTTCACCGTGAAGATCGCGCTGAGCGGCCCGCTCGAATCGGAGCGCTGCCCCTGCACCGTGTACTGCACGCTGTCCGGCCCGGCCACGAGCGTGTCGTCGACGAATTCCTTCTTGCCCGAGACGCCGAGGAACGTGAACTCGCTCTCGCCCGGCAGGCGGCGGCGGATGAGGTACGACGTCCCCGCGGCCCCCGGCGGGTTCGTGCACTTCCAGCGCAGCGTCAGGTCGCCATTCGACGGCGCGAGCGTCACGGTCAGGTCGGTCGGCTGGCCCGGCGGCGGCATGGGCGTCGGCGCGGCCGGCGGCGGGATCTGGGCGATGTTGTAGACGACTTCCGGCTTCGACTGGCTCTCGGCGTACGCCCGGATCAGCCGCACATCGTCGCCGGCGCTCGCGCGCAGCGCCGCGTACGCACCGTTCACTTCCTGCGTCGCGACCTGGTAATTCTGCTTGGCCTGCTCCTGGGCGAGGATCGCCGCGGCCAGCGCATCGGTCTGCGTGTCGAACGTCGTCGCCTGCGCCGGCGTCAGACCGATCGCGGCGGCGTTCGCAGTCCACACCGGCGCGTGGCCCTGGCACCATTGCAGGAACGCGGCGCGGGGCGACCCGGGAAACGTAGCCATGCTCAACTCCCTTCAAAAGGAATGCGCGGCGAGGTTCGACAACACGCCGACAGCGGCCCGCGCCGCAGGCGTCATCGATCCAAAAGGCGTAGCACTTTCGTAACAGAGAGAAAATGTGTGCCCGAGTGCGAACGGCATGCGCTATGAAAGTGCTCGCTCTTCTCTGCGCCTCCGCGCCTCTGCGTGAGCTTTGCATCTCGTTCCTCGAGCGCGGCCGTCATCGCCGCAGGGCACGCCGGATGCAAGCCCGCCGCGCGAGCGCGGGCGGGGCCGCGCACGCGGACCCTTTTCTCACGCAGAGGCGCAGAGGCGCAGAGGAATGCAGAAGTAGCGCTCACGTCGGTCGCGCGCGGCTCTCCGGCGGCTACCGGTCGACCTGTTCCATCTCGGGATGCGCAGATTTCACACAGGTCTGCCGACGGACGCATCCATGCCACAGTCGCGCGTTCCGAAAAAATCGGCCGCTGGCTCGCAGGAGGAGCAGTCAGCCGTCAAGAGCTGCGCGCGGGCGTATGCGGAATGCGAGCCAGCCTACGCGGAGTCGGAGCCAGCGTAGGCTGAGTCCGAGCCAGCGTACGAAATATCCGAGCCAGCGTACGCTGAGCCCGCGCCGGCGTACGCGGAATCGGCGCTGGCGTACGCGGAATTAGCGCCCGCGTACAAGAACGCGCCGTCAGCGTAGGCCGGCACCGCGGCGGCCTACGAGGAGTGCGCGCGATGTGCATTCGCCGGACGGGAGCGGGACCGCGGCTCAGAGCCGCGGGGCAGCGACGCCGGGAAAACGGGCAGCGCCGCGCAAAAACCGGGCACCCCGGGTTGGGATTTGTCCCCCGGCCCGCCGGCGCAGGGCGCAAAATCGGGTGGCATGGGCAGGCTTGGCAGTATCAGCCTGCCCGTGCCCCGCGCCGCGGCGGCCGCCCGCGCGAACTGCATGCTTACGCGGTGTACCGCGAAAGCATGCCACCCGCCCGCCTGCATGAATTTCCTCCGCCCCGTCGGGGCGGAAGGAACGAAATGAATCAGCGACCACGGGTTACGGTCGCTCCGCGACCTCCACCCGTGGCTACATTCCGGGGTCCCTCCGGGACCCAATGCACCCCGCCAACGGGCACGCGCATGGCACACGTCCGTTGACAGACAGGTGGAACCACCTATCATTCGACTACACGTCTCCTGACTGGAGGCCGACGCATGATGCGCTCTCTGATGATCGGCTGCGCTGCGGTACTCTTTCTGTCCGCCGGGGGCTGCCTCTACGATCCGGACGTCGGCGTGCGAGGATTTTACGGGGTGAGCGAGTGGCTGAACGTCGACTCCTCCGTCCCGTTGACGGAGGAATCGGTGCGAGCGCTGGTTCTGGAGCGATACCCGCTCGGCACGGACATTTCCATCGTCGAAAGCGACCTTCCCGCCGGCCTCGACTCTTATAACGCCGGCCGATGTGATGTGAGCCCGGATTGCGAGCTGTTCATTGTTCGGGATTCGCGTTCGGCCCTTCCGTGCAGCCGCACGTCGTTCATTTTTGTCAATTTCACGCTGGACGATATGGGCCAGATCACTGATGTGGCAGTATTTCTCACGGGAGTCTGTCTCTAGGGCAGATGGCACCGACGACGTGCCACTGTTCTGCGAACAGTGCGGCTGCCGGGCGGAGGCGTCTTCGACATCCAAACACGGCTGACACAGCCGTGGCACGCCCGCCG
The DNA here is from genome assembly GCA_045863555.1 of Planctomycetota bacterium. Classification (GTDB taxonomy): domain Bacteria; phylum Planctomycetota; class Phycisphaerae; order UBA1845; family Fen-1342; genus JACRLV01. The sequence goes on from BTUU01000024.1 coordinate 8,231, forward strand.
CGCCCATTCACTCTTCACTTTTTCCCTTTCACCCGCCCCGCCTCCCGCCGCCTCTACAATCGTGCATCGATGGCGACGGGCCGACGAATCGCATTCCAACTTTGCGCGCTCGCCGCAGTCGCGGCCGGGGCGGGTGCGCAGGATCACGAAAGGCGGGCGACGATGCCTTCCACAGCTTCCGCTTCGCAACCCGCTCGCAACCGGCTCGCCGCCGCGACGTCGCCCTACCTGCTTCAGCATGCGGACAATCCCGTGGACTGGTACGAATGGGGCGCGGAGGCGCTGGAGCGGGCCAGGCGGGAGGACAAGCCGATCTTTCTGAGCATCGGCTACTCGGCGTGCCACTGGTGCCACGTGATGGCGCACGAGAGCTTCGAGAACCCGGCCATCGCGGCCGTGATGAACAAGCACTTCGTGAACATCAAGGTCGATCGCGAGGAGCGGCCCGACCTCGACGAGATCTACATGCAGGCGACGATGCTCGTGAACCAGGGCCAGGGCGGCTGGCCGATGAGCGTGTGGCTCACGCCCGAGCTCAAACCGTTCTACGCGGGGACGTACTTTCCGCCGGAGTCGCGCTGGGGGCGGCCGGGGTTCGGCGAGTTGTGCGAGCGGATCGGGCGGCTGTGGGCGGAGAAGCGCGAGGCGATCGCGAGCGACGCGGAGAAGCTGAGCACGCTCGTGGCGGATTCGCTCAAGGCCCAGCCGGCGGGCGAGGCGGCGTTCTCGCTGGAGCTCGTCGATCGGACGTCGCTGCTGCTGGCCCGGGCGTTCGATCCGGAGCGCGGCGGGCTGCTGAGCGGCGGGACGAACAAGTTTCCGCCGAGCATGGCGATGGACCTGATGCTCCGCACGGCGCACCGGCGGCCAGCGGGCGACGCTGACGCGGCGCGACTCGTCGGGCTGGTCGAGCTGACGCTCGATCACATGGCCCGCGGCGGCATTTACGATCACCTCGCGGGCGGGATCGCACGGTACAGCACCGATCCGGAGTGGCTGGTGCCGCACTTCGAGAAGATGCTCTACGACCAGGCGCTGGTGAGCCGCATCTACGTCGACGCGTGGCAGAAGACGAAGAACCCGCTCTTCGCCACGGTCGCGCGCGACATCTTCGAGTACGTCCTCGCGGACCTTCAGTCCCCCGTCGGCGGCTTCTACAGCACGCGCGACGCGGACAGCGAAGGCGAAGAGGGCAGGTACTACGTCTGGACCCGGAAGGAGATCCGCGACGCACTCGGCGAGCGCGACGGCGCGATCTTCTGCACGGCTTACGGCGTGACCGAGACGGGCAACTGGAGCGATCCGCATGCTCCGGGCGTCGCCAAGAACATCCTGCACGTCGCACGCGACGCCGAGTCGGTGGCGAAGCTTCACGGGGTCGCCCGCGACGAACTGGAGCGCATCCTCGCGTCGGGACGGGCGAAGCTGCTCGCGGTGCGCGCGACGCGGGTCCCGCCGGGACGCGATGACAAGATTCTGTGCGAGTGGAACGGCCTGATGATCGCGAGCCTCGCCCGCGGCGGCGCTGTCCTCGGCGAGCGGCGGTTTGTCGACGCGGCCGCGCGGGCGGCGGAGTTCATTCTGAAGAACCAGGTTTCGAACGGACGGCTGATGCGGGCGTGGCGCGACGGCCGGCGGCTCGAAACGGCGTTCCTGAGCGATTATGCCTGCATGATCGAGGGACTGATCGAGCTGTACGAGGCGACATTCGATCGGCGCTGGTTGGACCGGGCGGTCGAACTCAACCGCACGGCGATCCGGCTCTTCCACGACGACCAGCATGGGGGGTTCTTCTTCACCCCGCACGACCATGAAGCGCTGATCGCCCGATCGAAGGACGTGCGCGACAGCGCCGTGCCTTCGGGCAATTCGGTGCAGCTCATGAACCTGCTGCGGCTCGCGACGATGCTGGATGACGCCGAGCTGCGGAGGCTGGCTGACCGAAGCATGGCCCACTACGCGGCGGATGTGCTCTCGCAGCCGGGTTCGAGCGAGAGGTATCTTCAGGCCGTCGATTTCGCGCTGGCCGGACCGACCGAGCTCGCGGTCGTGGGCGATCCGGCGGATGTCCGAACGCAGGCGCTGCTCCGCGCGGTGCACGATGTGTATCTCCCGAACCGGGTGCTCATGCTGTTGAATCCCAGCTCCTCCACCGCTGGCCCCGCGCTGCCGCTGCTGCGCGATCGTGCGCTGGTCGAGGGGGCGCCGGCGGTCTACATCTGCCGCAACTACACCTGTCAGCGGCCGCTGACGCGCCCGGAGGACGTCCGCGCGGCGCTTGGCGGGGCTGCGGCGATGACGACCGCGCCGAGCCCGCCTCCGTGACCCACCTCGAAACAGCGCCCCGGCCCCCGCTTGTGCTATCATCCCCGCACCTGCGGGATGACGGGATTTCGGGCGAAACCGCACCGGTTCGCCGGGAGACACCGGGCCTTGAGACGCTGGCTGACAATCCTCGCCGTAAGCGTCAGCCTCCTTGGGGCGCTGACGCTGCTCTGGTTTCTAGTCCTGAGCCCGCGCGTCCGCGGCGAGATCTTCCGGGCGCGCGTGCAGGCGAAGCTGGAGTCGGCCGACCCCGCCGTTCGTCGCGACGCGGCGGAGTCGATCGCCGGGCGGGCGGACCCGTTTCTCGTGACTCGAATCGCCCAGGCACTCTACGGCGAGGAACACGATCCCGGCGTCGCGGCGGCATTCGTCCGGGCGCTGGGCGAGATCGGGGATCCCCAGCAGCTTCCCGCGGTTCGCTTTGCCACCGAGCCGCATCAACCCGGCGAAGTCCGGGCTGCCGCATGGGTCGCGCTGGCCCGAATCGACCGCGGCGAGTTTGACCGACAGGTCTCGGCCCTCGCGGAGGGAGACGCCTGGTCGTCGCTTGGGATCGCGCATGCACGGCTGTCACTGGGCGACCCGTACGGTGTCGAGACGCTGCTTCGGGCGGCCGAGAGCGAGAATCCGGCCCAGGCCGCGATTGCGTGCGACGCGCTCAACCGGCACCTGCGGCCGATTCTGGTCGGCATCGGGCAATGGCCGCTGAGAACGCCGCCCTCGGAGGCGTGGCCGCGGCGACTCACGCAGGCCGTCGCGAAGCGCGTTGCCGGGATTGATCTCAACCCGCTCTTCCGGGGCGCTGAACGGGCGAAAGGGGCCGTCGAACCGATCCTGTCGACGCTCAAGCGCATCCTGAACGCGCGAAACCGGATCGAGAACTGGCTGACGGATCCGAACAACCATCGCTGGATACCGTGAGATGCGCGGATCAAGGCGGCGGTAGATTGCGCCGCATCCGATGCCTATCCGAACTGACCAAACAGCGGCAGCTGCAATGTGGCTCTCGGACCCGGATCCGGACATTTCTCCGCGATGCGTTCTTCGATCGGCCGGTCCGTCAGCTCGATGCCGCAGCGGCGGGCCGTCGTTTTGAAGAGGCGCTCGACTCCTGCCCAGTATTCTCCCTCGCCCCGCATCCGACAGCCGAAACGCGACTCCGAAAGGTGGCCGCCGCGCATCGCACGGATGTGGTGCTCCACGCGGGCGGCGCGATCGGGGAGGTCTTCCCGAAGTCGGCTCAGAAAGACCTCCTGCACGCTTCCGGGCAGACGAAGCGCGAGATAGCCGGCCGAGCGCGCACCGCACTCGGAGGCGGTCGAAAGGAGCCGTGCGACATCGCGATCGTTCAGGCCGGGGATGATCGGCGCGATAAGCAGATTGACCGGCACGCCCGCGTCGTGAAGTCGCTTCATCGCCTCGAATCGCTTTTGCGGCGGCGGCGCGCCGCGCTCGACAAGCCGGGCCACCTCGGCATCCATGAACGGGATGCTGAAATAGACGCGCAGTCCGGCCGCGGCATTCAGCTCGGCGAGCAATTCGGCATCGCGTGAAATGAGAAACGACTTGGTCACGATGCTCGCGCGACAGCGGTGACGCAGGCAGGCTTCCAGGCAGCCGCGCGTCAGCCGGTACACGGATTCGAGGGGCTGATAGGCGTCGGTGACGCCGGAGAAGGCGACCGACTCGCCGCGGATCTTCCGCAACTCCCGATCGAGCAGTTCCGGGGCGTTTGTCTTCACGATGAGCCGGGTGTCGAAGTCGGTTCCCGCGCCGTAGCCGAGATACTCGTGCGTCGGGCGGGCATAACAGTAGCTGCATGCGTGCTGGCAGCCCCGGTACGGGTTTACGCTGTAGTTGAATGGGATGTCCGGACTGTCGTTGGTGGAGAGGATCGAACGGGCCGTTTCCTCGAAGACTTCGACCCGCGCGGGCGGGATTTCGCCGAGCCACTCGCGGTGGGTCGACTCGAACGGGTTCGGCGGATTGGCTACGCGGCGCAGCGCCATTGACTGCATTATAGTTTGGCTTTTGTTTGGATTCCAGTCCAGGCCCCCCGGTGCGCTCCCGATCGCCCCGGCCGACTGATCGGCGCGTATCACGCCGTGGGCGCGGCCACTCCGTTTGGAGCGCGGCCGGCCCGGCCGGAAGACTGTAGGATTGCCCGAATGAACGAGAGCCCCCCGCCGGTTGCGGCCGACGTGGTGATTCCAACTCGCCCGCGCGACGTCTCCGCCTGGCTGTGGTTTGGCGTGATGCTCGCGCTTGCAGCCGCCATCCGCGCGTGGCTCGCGTCCACGCCGGAGGGGCATCGCTCCGACCTCGATATCTTCACGGACTGGGTGCGGCGCCTCCAGGCGGGCGGCCTCGCGGAGTTCTACGCGGGGAACAAGTGGTGTGATTATCCCCCGCTGATGGTCCTGGTTTTCGATGCCGTGGGCCGCGCGGCCACGGCGATTCTCGGCGCCAAGCCGATCTCGACCGATCTCTGGATGGTCTGGAAAGCGCCCGCGTGCATTGCCGACCTCCTGATCGGTGTGCTGCTCATGCTGGAAGGGAGGCGGCTATTCGGTTCGCGGGCCGGGCTCGCGGCGGCCGCGCTCTATCTTCTGAACCCGGTTTCAATCTACGACTCCGCTTTCTGGGGTCAGGTTGATTCCATCTATACGCTGTTCCTGCTCGCGGGCCTCGTGATGATCGGTCGGGGTGGGTGGTTTACGGTGGGGCTGGTTTCGGCGATCGCCGTGCTCACGAAATTCCAGGCGATCGCCATTCTGCCCCTGCTGATCTTCGAAACCTACCGGATCGGGGGCTGGCGCGGCCTCGGCGTCAAGCTGGTCGGCGCGGTGGTCGCGGCGGCGGCTGTGCTGTCACCGTTCTACTACACGGGCACGCTCGAGCAGGTTCTGACGCGCAGTTATGTCAACGTCGTCGGCCAGTACCACGAGATGTCGAAGAACGCCTTCAACCTCTGGTGGCTGGCGGGCGATCCCGAATCCGCGGATACGAGGATTCCTGCCGCGATCGTCGCGGCGGTCGCGCAGGGAGAGACTTCGCTCGCGGCGGACGCGTCTCCGCTGCTCTGGCTGAACTGGCGCAAGATCTCCCTGGGGCTGTATGCGCTGATTGTCGCGGTGATCATCTCGATCTACAGCCGACGGCCGGGAAGCGTCCGCCGGTATTGTGCCGCGGGCATTCTCGCGCTCGCGTTCTTCCTCTTCCCGACGGAGATGCATGAGCGGTACGCGTTTCCCGCGGTCGCGTTTCTGGGGGTTTGGGCGGTCGCGCGGGCGGTCAATGAGCGTCTCTACGTTCTGATTTGCGCCTTGTTGCTGATCAACCTCGCGGCCGCGCTGCCGCCGCTGCCGCTGGGCATGGTTACCGCCTCCGGACTCCTGGCGTGCTTTTTCATCCTGCTCTTTCTCGGCCTTCGGTGCGATGCGGTTCGAAAGGACACCACGGAGCAGGATCCCCGAACGGGTCCGGCCGATCCGATACCAGCCGGACCGCGCCGACTCATTCCGCTGTTTCGAACTGCGACGGTCGTGGCCGTCGTCGGCGCGGTCGGCGCGACCGGATATGTCGTCGCGAATCTGTCGCTTCGGCCGGTGCGCTCCATGCCCGATTCTGCGATCTTCCTGAGCGATCTCGCGCCGCGGAGCGCCCGCCAGGGATGGAAATCGCTGGCGGCGGACGCGAGCGTCGCCGGGGGCTACCTTCGTCTTGGAGACCGGATCTACCTGAAAGGACTCGGAACGCACGCGCCGGCGAGACTTGAGTACGCGATTCCAGCGGCGGCCCGGCGGTTCTCGGCGGTCGTCGGCGTCAACCGCGATGCCCGGCTGGGCTCGGTCCTGATCGCCGTCGAAGTGGATGGGAAGGTGGTTGCGACGAGCGGACCGCTGACAGCGGAATCGCCGCCGTTCGAGCTGGACGTGCCTGTGGCGGGCAAGCGGCATCTTGCCCTTGTCGCGACGGACGGCGGGAATGGGCGAAAAGGCGATCATGTCGATTGGGCGCTCGCCCGATTCCTGACCGAATGACGATCGTCCCGCCCAGTACGCACACGCCCCCACCGTCGGCTACCATGTCCGCCCATGCTCGCCAGAGTTCACAGCATGGCGCTTCTCGGCATCGAGGCACGCACCTGCGAGGTCGAAGTCGACGTCACGGGACACGGGTTCGGGTTCCCTACCCTCGTCGGCCTGCCGGATGCCGCCGTCAAGGAGAGTGTCGACCGAATCCGCTCGGCGCTCACGAACTCCGGATTCATGCTCCCCAAATCGCGTACGACGGTGAATCTCGCGCCGGCCGAGGTTCGCAAGGAAGGACCGGCGTTCGACCTGCCGATCGCGCTCGGGATGCTCGTCGCCGACGGACAGTTGCAGTCGGAGCTCCTGGGCGAGTTTCTGGTTGCGGGTGAACTGGCGCTCGATGGACGCGTGCGTCCGATTCGCGGCGCGCTCTCGCTGGCGGTGCTCGCGCGGGAAAACAAGTTCGCCCGGCTGATCGTGCCGCGCGAAAACGCGGAGGAAGCGGCGGTTGTCGATGGCGTCGAGGTCTACGCGGTTTCGTCGCTGACCGAGGCAGCGGGGCTCGTTGCCGGAGAACTCCCGCTTGAGCCGACCGTAGTCGACCTTCAGCGGCTGTTTGAGGCGGGCTCCAAGTACGAAGTCGATTTCTCGGACGTGCGCGGCCAGGAGCACGTGAAACGCGCTCTGCTCGTCGCGGCCGCCGGGCGGCACAACGTGCTGATGATCGGCCCCCCGGGAACCGGCAAGACGATGCTGGCCAAGCGCCTGCCGACGGTGCTGCCGGCGCTGAGCCTGCGGGAATCGCTCGAGACCACGCGGATCTACTCTGCGAGCGGGAAGCTACCGGCCGGGTCGAGCCTGATGGCCACGCGGCCCGTACGCCAGCCGCACCACTCGATCAGCACGCCGGCGCTCGTCGGCGGCGGCACGATTCCCCAGGCTGGCGAGGTTTCCCTCTCGCATCACGGTGTCCTGTTTCTCGACGAGTTTCCAGAGTTCAATCGGAGCGTGCTGGAGTCGATGCGACAGGTTCTCGAGGACGGCACCGTCACGATTGCGCGGGCCCACAGCGCCGTCCAGTTCCCGGCTGACTTCATGCTCGTGGCGGCGATGAACCCATGCCCGTGCGGCTACTTCACGGATCCACGCAAGCCATGCAAGTGCTCTCCGCCGCAGATCGATCGCTACCTGGCCCGGGTCTCGGGTCCGCTGCTGGAGCGCATCGACCTGCACGTCGAGGTGCCGGCCGTTCCGATTGACGCACTTCGGAACGCGAAACCCGGAACGGACAGCGCGACAATGCGGCAGGACGTCGAACGGGTCTGGAAGATCCAGCGCGCCCGATTCGGGGAAGAGACGACCACGACGAATGGTCGCATGTCTTCGCGTCAGCTGCGCAAGTTCGCACCGATCGAGTCGGATGGCGAGCGGGTATTGCGGCAAGCGGTCTCGGAGCTCGGCCTGAGCGCCCGTGCGCATGACAAGATTCTCCGCGTCGCGCGGACCATTGCGGATCTTGCGGGCGAGGCGAACGTCAGTGCCATGCACCTTTCGGAGGCAATCTCGTATCGGCGCCTTGACCGCAGCCTTTGAGCGTGATTCACAATTCGCACGTTATTGGTGCGATTAGCCGATGCGGGCGCGGGAGCCGCTGCGCGATTTTGCTGAATCTCCTGAAAGCGCCGCCGGGTCCCTTGACCGATCTTCCGAACCCCCTATGATCGGCGTTCCTTCAGGGTATTTGGTGCCAGCAGAATGAACGAAAACCAAGGCGCTTTCTTTCCCAAGTGGACGAACGGGATACGCTCCGCGCTTGCAGTCGGCACGGCGATCGGAGCGCTCTACGTCGGCACGGTCATTACATTCGGTTTTTCGCCCCAGGCGACGGATGTGGGCTATATGCCGAGCCAGCCGGTTCCCTACAGCCACGCGCTTCATGCGGGCAAGCTGGGGATCGACTGTCTCTATTGCCACACCAGCGTGACGGACGGCGCCCATGCCAACATTCCGCCGACGCAGACCTGCATGGGCTGCCACGCAAACGTGAACGTGCCCGAAGATCGCGTCTTCAAGCTCGATCCGGTCAAGAAGAGCTTCGAGGACGGGACGCCGATCAAGTGGAAGAAGATTCACGACCTTCCCGACTACGCCTATTTCGATCACAGCGCCCACGTCAACCGCGGCATCGGATGCGTCTCCTGCCATGGTCGAATCGACCAGATGGAAGTTGTCTATCAAAGCCAGCCGCTCAGCATGCAGTGGTGTCTCGACTGCCACCGCAATCCGGAAAAGCACCTTCGCCCGCTCGACCAGATCACGAACATGACCTGGGTCCCGCCCGGCGGCGATCAGATCGCGGCCGGCCAGGAACTCAAGAAGGCCATGGGCATCAACCCCTCACAGGACTGCTCGACATGCCATCGGTGACACCCGGGTCGAAACAATACTGGCGGAGCATGGACGAGCTCGCCGAGACGCCTGAATTCAAGGCGATCGTCGAGAACGAGTTTCCGTACCTGAACGCCGGAAACCTGCCGTCAAGTTCGCGCCGTGGTTTTCTGAAGCTGATGGGCGCGTCGGCCGCCCTGGCCGGACTGGTCGGCTGTCGGTGGCCTGAACAGAGCATCGTCGAATACGCCCGCCGTCCGATGGGCCGCACGCCGGGCAAGCCGGTGCAGTTCGCGACGGCGATGTCGCTCAACGGCGTCGCGACGGGCGCGCTCGTGACAAGCTACGACGGCCGGCCGGTGAAGGTTGACGGGAACCCCACTCACCCTTTCAGCCTCGGCCGCAGCGATGCGCTTATGCAGGCCGCGATTCTCGAACTCTATGACCCCGATCGAAGCGCGGCCCCGCTTCGTGCCGGGGCCCCGGCGACATGGGCCGAGGCCATGGCCGCGCTGAAGGGTCTTGGCGATGCGGCAAAGGCCAACGCCGGCGCGTCTCTTCTCATCATCAGCGAGCCGATCGCATCGCCGACACTGGCGGACATGAAGGCCCGGTTGCTCGCGGCGCTGCCGAAGGCGACCTGGGTCGGCTATTCCCCGCTCTCGCAGGACAATGAGCGCATCGGCACTCAGGCCGCTCTCGGAAAGGCGGCGCGGCCGCTGCTTGACCTGAAGAATGCCAAGGTGATCGCGTCCTTCGACGCGGACCTGCTGATGACGCATCCGGCGGCCGTGAAGCTGATGAACGAGTTTTCAAAGGCACGCTCAGCCGCCGATGGACACATGAACCGGCTCTTTGTCATCGAGCCGAACATGTCCGTCACGGGTTCAAACGCAGATGAACGGTTCGCCGAGAAACTGAGCAACGTCACCGTCCGAATGGCGCAGGTTGCTGTCGCGCTCGGGGCGGCGGGTGTGCCGTTGGCCGCTCCGGCGCTGGCGGCGGCAACGAAGATCGCCGGGAGCGCGACGCCGCCTCCGTATGTCGCCGAACTCGCCCGGGAACTCGCGGCCGGTCGCGGAGCGTCGGTTGTCGCGGCGGGGTATCGGTTGCCGCCGATTGCGCACGCGCTGGCGGTCGCGCTCAATGCGGCGCTGGATAACGCCGGCAAAACGGTGACGTATGCCGAACTGCCTTTTCCCGATCGTTGGTCGCATCTCGAGGCGATCACGGCCGCGACGGAGAAGCTGAACGGCGGCAGTATCGAAACCGTCGTCATTCTCGGCGGAAACCCCGTCTACGACGCGCCGGCGGACCTGAACTTCGCCGCAGCGCTCGGCAAGGCGAAGAATGCCGTCCACCTGAGCCTTACCAACGACGAAACGAGCAAGGCGCTCGGCCCGGGCGGCTGGCACCTGCCCGCGGCGCACTGGCTCGAATCGTGGGGCGATGGTTACGCCTATGACGGCACGCTCACGATGGTTCAGCCGCTGATTGCTCCGCTCTTCGACGGCAAGACGGCGGAAGAGGTAATCGCCCCCCTGTTCGGTGATGCCCTGACGAGCGGGTACGACATCGTTCGCCGCCACTTCCGTGAACGTCTCGCGGCCGGAGTGCCGGACTTCGAAGCGGCGTGGCGGAAAGCGCTCCATGAGGGAGTCGTCGCCAACACACCGTGGCCGAAGGTTGCACCCTCGATTTCAGGCGACTGGACCGCGATGGCCAATGCCGTCACATCCGTGGACGGCGAACGTACATTCGAAATCACGTTTGTGCAGGATCACAAGGCCTACGATGGCCGGTTCGTCAACAATGGCTGGCTCCAGGAGCTGCCGGACCCGATTACGAAGATGACGTGGGACAACGCGGCGTACATGTCCCCCGCCGATGCGAACCGCCTCGGCATTGTCCGCGACGACCAGATCGAGATCTCGCTGGGCGGTCTGAAGATGACGCTGCCCGTCTGCCCGGTCCCGGGCCACGCATCGGGCACGATTACGCTGCCGCTCGGGTACGGCCGCAGGGACGCCGGCAGCGTCGCCGCAGGCAGCGGATTCAACACGTACGCACTGCGCACGCGGGCTTCGTTCTTTGGCGGCGCGGGCGCGACGGTGGCTGCTCGCGGCGGGTCGTACGCGCTCGCAACGACGCAGGACCACCACGCGATGACCAGCGTCGTCGGCAATCGCCAGATGGGCGAGGTCATTCCCGTCCTCGTTCGATCGGGAACGCTGAAAAAATTCCAGGCCGAGCCCGACTTCGTCCGGAAAGTGCACGGCGTGCACTCCCTTCCGCTCGTGCAGTTGTTCGACTCCTTCGACAAGACGTTCGACGAATCGCAGCGCTGGGCCATGTCGATCGACCTCAGCAAGTGCACGGGCTGCAGCGCGTGCGTGGTCGCATGCCAGGCGGAGAACAACATCCCCGTCGTCGGCAAGCACGAGGTTCGCCTCGGCCGCGAGATGCACTGGCTGCGAATCGACCGCTATTTCACCGGCGATCCGTTGAGCGATTCGGTCCAGGTCGTGCATCAGCCGGTCCCGTGCCAGCATTGTGAAAATGCCCCCTGCGAGCAGGTCTGCCCCGTGGCGGCGACGACGCACGATTCGCAGGGCCTCAACGTGATGGTCTACAACCGCTGCATCGGCACGCGGTATTGTGCGAACAACTGCCCCTACAAGGTCCGCCGCTTCAACTGGTTCTACAACCACCACGGCCCGCGTCACCCGCGCTCGCTCGCGACGGGCACCGTCGCGCCGCTGACGCCCAAGAAGCCGGGCCTGCTCCCGCAGCAGCACCTGACCGAAATCCAGATGATGGGCATGAATCCGGAGGTCACGGTCCGCAGCCGTGGCGTCATGGAGAAGTGCTCGTTCTGCGTGCAGCGCATCCAGCACGCCAAGATCGAGGCCCGCAACCGGCAGGTTCAGGGGCACGCCGGCGAGATGGTCATCCCCGACGGAACAGTCAGTCCCGCCTGTGCGGACGCCTGCCCGGCCGAGGCGATCACGTTCGGCGACCTGAATGTGACCCAAAGCCGCGTGAAGAAGGAGTGGTCGAATTCGCGTTCCTACGCCCTGCTTGAGGAAATCGGCGTCCGGCCGCGCGTCCGGTACCTCGCGCGGCTGAAAAACCCCCTGCACGAGCCGGTCGAACACGACGCCGGCCATGGCGGGGGCACGCGCGACGAACCGAAATCGCACGATGGAAGTCCGGCGAGCGCTCCGGGACATGCCGGCGCGCCGCGTCACCTGGGATAATCGATGGCAGCGATCGTAAACACGGGACATTTCGACAACACGGTCGAGGATCCTCGGCAGCGGGCCCCGCTCGTACCCGAGCAATTCACGTTTCACGACGTGACGCAGACCGTGTGCTCCGTCGCGGAGGCCTCGCGCCCCCCCAAGGCGTGGTACATCGCGATGGCGATCTCGCTCGGTCTGCTGGGGCTGCTCGGCGCGATGGTCGGGTATCTCTTCCTGACGGGCGTCGGCGTCTGGAACCTGAACAACCCGGTCGGCTGGGGCTTCGACATCACAAACTTCGTCGTGTGGGTCGGTATCGGTCACGCGGGTACGCTGATTTCCGCCATTCTCTTCCTCTTCCGTCAGAAGTGGCGCACGGCGATTAACCGTTTCGCCGAGGCCATGACGATCTTCGCGGTCATCTGCGCGCTGCTTTTCCCGGGCATCCACGTCGGCCGCGTCTGGCTCGCGTACTGGATGTTCCCGCTGCCGAACCAGATGGCCATGTGGCCGAACTTCCGCAGCCCGCTCCTCTGGGACGTGTTCGCCGTCGGCACCTACTTCACGGTCTCGCTCCTGTTCTGGTACCTGGGCATGGTGCCCGACCTTGCCACGCTGCGCGACCGGGCCAAGCACAAGATCGCGAAGTGGGCCTATGGCTTCGCCTCGCTCGGCTGGACCGGAGCGGCGCGGCACTGGCACCGCTTCGAGCGTGCCTATCTCATCCTGGCCGCACTCTCCACGCCGCTCGTGCTTTCCGTGCACTCGGTCGTCAGCTTCGACTTCGCGACGTCGGTCATTCCGGGCTGGCACACGACCATCTTCCCCCCCTACTTCGTCGCGGGCGCCATCTTCGGCGGCTTCGCGATGGTGGTGACATTGGCCGTACCCGCCCGGGAGCTGTTCGGTCTTAAGAACATCATCACGCTCCGGCACCTCGAGAACATGAACAAGATCATTCTCGTGACCGGCACGATGGTGGGCTACGCCTACGGAATGGAGTTCTTCATCGCCTGGTACGGGGCGAACCAGTTCGAGCAATACTGCTTCATCGCCCGCGCCCAGGGACCGTTCGCCTGGGCGTACTGGACGATGATCTCGTGCAACGTCCTGACGCCGCAGCTCTTCTGGTTCCGCAAGTGCCGGCAGTCGATCGCGGTGATGTTCTTCGTCGCGATGTGCGTGAATGTCGGGATGTGGTTCGAGCGATTCGTGATCATCGTCACCTCGCTCAGCTCCGACTTCCTGCCCGCCAACTGGGGCGGCTACTACCCGAGCTGGGTCGAGGTGATGACGCTGCTCGGATCGATCGGCCTGTTCATGACCTGCTTCCTGCTCTTCTGCCGATACCTGCCCATGGTGGCGATGGCGGAAATCAAGACGGTCATGCCGACCGCGCACGGCGTCGGCGCCCACGCGTTTGACTACAACCCGGATGAACCGCAGGAGAAGCACCGGTGAGCACGACTGCGACGGCCCCACAACCGACCGCACCGCGTCCGGCTGTCAAGCTGCGCGGCCTGCTCGCGGAGATTCCCAGCGTGGATACGCTCCGCACGGCCGCGGTGCGCGTCCGCGACGCGGGATACACCCGATGGGACTGCCATTCGCCGTTCCCGGTCCACGGAATCGACGATGCGATGGGCATCCGCCTGACGCGGCTGCCGATTGTCGTTTTTTGCTTCGGATTGTTGGGCTGCCTGACGGCGATCGGCCTTCAGTGGTGGGCGAATGCGACGAATTTCGCGGACTGGAACCACCTCGTCCCCACGTTCCTCCAGGGTTACAACTTCAAGATCTCCGGAAAGCCCTACTGGAGCTTCCCGGCCAACATTCCGATCACCTTCGAACTGACAGTGCTCTTCAGCGCCCTGTGCACCGGCATCGGGATGCTGATCGCGAACAATCTGCCCTGGTTTCACAACCCGATCTTCAACTGCCCGCGATTCAGCGGCGTCACGGACGACCGGTTCTTCATCCGTATCGACGCGGACGATCCGCGGTTCCGCCTCGCCGACACGGAGGCACTGCTCCGCGCAGTCGGCGCGACGGGCGTCGAGCGGATCGAGGAATATCCGAGTGAAGACAAGCCGCCCGCAGTCTTCACCAAGGTCGCCGTGATCATGGGCTGTGCCGCACTCATCCCGCTGACATTCATCTGGATGGGGCGGAACAGCACGTCCGCCGTTCCCCGCTTCCATATCGTGCAGGACATGGATAATCAGGAGAAGTACAAGGCCCAGCAGCCGAACCTCGCCTTCGCGGACGGGCGGGCCATGCGGCCGCCCGTCGGAGCCGATCCAGACCATCCTCTCGGGACCACCGTAGCCCGCGGCGAATTGCGGGCCGACGACGCCTTCTACAAGGGCTATACGTCGGTCGCGTACAACGAAAAGAACGAGCCCGTTCCGAACTTCGTGACGGACTTCCCCCCGCAGGTGGAGGTGACCGAGGCGCTGATCCGCCGCGGCCAGAACCGCTTCGGCATCTACTGCGCCCCCTGCCACGGTCAGGCCGGCTATGGCGACGGCGTCGTGAGCAATCGCGGACTCGAAATGGACGGCGGCTGGGTGCAGGCGTCCAACCTGCACGACGACGAGCGGCGCGGTCGGGCCGTCGGTCACCTGTTCAACTCGATCACCGCGGGGATTCGAACCATGCCGCGATACGGAGATCAGATCAAGGAAATGGACCGCTGGGCGATCGTCGCGTACATCCGGGCGCTCCAGCGCTCGACTGCGGGTTCACTGAATGATCTGCCTGAGGACAAGCGCAAGCTTCTTGAACAACGGTGACAAACGTGCATCACGCGCCTGACATCTCGAAGGACAATCTTCGCGTCGATGACCTCGCGCCGCTGATTTCGCGGACAGGGCTCGTCGTGGGCGTCATCGGCCTCGGCGGCAGCGTCGTTCTGGCGCTGGCCGGACCGGAGTCCTTCTTCCGCGGCTACGTCGCAAATTACGCGTTCTTCCTCAGCCTGGGGCTGGGCGGCCTGTTTTTCACCATGCTCCAGCATCTCACGCGGGCGGGCTGGAGCGTCACCGTTCGCCGTCTCGCCGAAAATCTCTCGGCGGGGCTGCCCGTGCTCGGCCTGCTCGCACTGCCGATCGTGCTGGCCGTGCTGACGGGCTGGCCGGAAGCGATCAAGCAGGTTTATCCCTGGATCGGGTCGCACGACCACGTGATCGAAAAGAAGGCCGGATACCTGGCCCCCGGGCTCTTCGCGGTCCGCTTCGTAATCTACTTCGCGATCTGGCTCTGGCTGGCCGGGTACTTCCGCCGCACGTCAATCGAGCAGGATCAGTCCGGCGACTATCGGCTCTCGTTGTCAATGGGCACGCGCGCGGCACCGGGGATGCTGCTGTTCGCCCTCACGCTGAGCTTCGCCGCCATCGACCTGCTCATGACGCTCGAGCCCAAGTGGTTCAGCACAATCTTCGGCGTGATCTACTTCGCGGGTGCCAATGTCGGCACGTACGCGGCTCTCATTATCCTCATCTACCTGCTGCACCGCGCCGGCCGCGCGACGCATTCGATTGGGATCGAGCACACGCACGATCTTGGAAAACTGCTCTTCGCGTTCACGGTCTTCTGGGCGTACGTGAGCTTCTCGCAGTACATGCTCATCTGGTACGCGAACCTGCCGGAAGAGACGACCTGGTACGTCGTCCGCCAGCAGGACGGCTGGCAGTGGCTGACACTCTGGATCCTCTTCGGCCATTTCGTGATTCCGTTCCTGGCGCTGATCTCACGCTGGCCGAAGCGCCGGCCGCACCTGCTGGTGATCGGCGCGGTGTGGATGCTCGTGATGCACTGGTTCGACATGGTCTGGCATACGCTTCCGCACGCGGAGGGCGCGGTGATGGGTGAAGAGGCCCGCAACCACGCGATTCAATCGGCGAAGCTCCTCTGGTCCGACGTGGCCCAGCTTCTGACCTGCCTGGCCGCAATCGGCGGCTTCTTCGTCTGGCGTGTCGCCGCCGCGATGGGGCAGGCCCCCGTGGTTCCGCTGAAGGATCCGCGGCTCCACGAATCGCTGGTGTTCGAGAATATCTGATCGGGAGAATCCGGTGAGCGAAGAACATCCGAATCCAAACCCGATGGACGATCCGGCGGCACAACCCCTGCTCATGGGCTTCGTCGTCGGCATCCTGCTGACGCTCGTGACGATCATCGCCTCAGCGGCGATCTATTTCCGGGGCGTCTGGAGCGCGGAAACCCGCATCGCCGAGGAATCCGGCCGGATCCAGGCGCTGGAGGTCCGGCAGAAGCAGCTAGAGACGCTCGCGAAGGTCGAATGGATCGACAAGGAAAAGGGCGTCGTCCGCCTGCCGATCGACGACGCGATCGCGATCACGGCGCGCGAACTCGCGAGAAAGGGTGCGAACTGAACGAGCTTCGCCGGGGCCTGTTTTCATCGCTTTCAGCGCATCCAACAGGCCGCTTCGACGCTAGACTCGGGTGTTCGGGAATCATGGTGACGCGAATCTACATTTCAGCCCTTCTCGCGGTGATCACCGTGGCTGTGACCGGCTTCGCGCAGACTCCCGACAACCGGCCGATCGACGAAAAAGCGATGGATGGGCTCGAACCGACTCAGAAACTGGGGGAGCGGATTCCGCTCGATACCCGGTTCGTGGACGACCTCGGCCGCGACGTCCGGCTTGGCGATTATTTCAACCGCGAAAAGCCGGTTCTGATCACGTTCAACTATTTCAACTGCCCGCAGCTCTGTTCGCTTCAGCTCAACGGGCTCATCGCCGGTCTCCGGGAGATCGACCTCCTCGCCGGCCGTGATTTCGAACTGGTGACGATCAGCTTCGACCCGCTGGAAGGCAAATCGCTGGCCAAGCTGAAGAAGGAGAGCTATGTCGCGGCACTCGGCGATCCGAAGGCCGCACAGGGCTGGCATTTCCTGACCGGCGACATCGAAAACATCCGCCGCATCACGCGGGCGACGGGATTCGTCTACAAGTGGGACGACGAGCTGAAGGCGTACGCCCATCCGGCGATGCTCGTATTCTGCTCGCCCGACGGCGTGATCAACCGTTATCTCGGCGGCATCCTGTTCGAGGCCCAGCCGCTGCGGCTGAGCATCGTCGAAGCGTCGCAGGGCAAGGTCGGCTCGCTCTGGGATTCGGTCTTCCTGACCTGCTATATGTACGATCCGAAGGCGGGCCGATACGTCCCCTTCGCGCAGGGCATGATGCGGCTCGGCGGCGGAATCACGGTCGCCGTTGTCGCGGTCGCCCTCCTCCTCTTCTTCCGGTTTGAAGCGGTTCGTCGGCGGCGGCTGGTCGCGGCGAACGTGGAGAGTGTATGAATTCGTTGCTTCTGGCCCAGGTGAAGAACGGCGGGTTCTGGATGCCCGAGCAGGCGTCCAGGCACGCGCCGGACGTCGATTTCGTCTTCTTCTACATCTTCTGGATGTCAGTCTTCTTTTTCGTGCTGATCAACGCGGCGATGTTCTACTTCATCTGGAAGTACCGCCGCCGGACACGCTACGACAAAGTCGGGACGGTCACGCACAGCACACCGCTGGAGATCACCTGGTCGATCATCCCCTCGATTCTGCTGGTGCCCATGTTCTGGTGGGGCTTCCAGGGGTTCATGGATTCGCGCACGGCCCCGACGGGCACCTATGACATCAACGTCACCGCCGCCAAGTGGACCTGGACGTTCACATATCCCAACGGGCTCCAGCACGACGAGCTTCACATCCCCGGCGACCGGCCGACCAAGCTGATCATGCGCTCGACGGACGTGATTCACTCGGTGTTCATCCCGGAATTCCGGGCCAAGCAGGATGTCGTGCCGGGCCGATACACGTATCTGTGGTTCTATCCCACGAAGGCGGGCGAGTACCACCTGACGTGCACGGAGTACTGCGGCACGAGCCACTCGGACATGCGGGCGAAGGTTGTCGTTCACCCCGACCTCGCCGGGCAGGATGACTGGCTGAAGAACGACGCCGATCCGTACGCCGGCATGACGCCGGAACAGCAGCGGGATTATCTGACGCTGCCATTGGACGAGTTCAAGGCCAAGTACAAAGATGATCCCGTGCTCGGTCCGAAGCTGGACAAGATCAAGCTCACGCCGGTCCAGCTCGGCGAGAGTCTCTACAAACGTCGAGGCTGCATGCAGTGCCACAGTCTCGACGGCACCGTGGGCCAGGGCCCGTCGTGGAAGGACGTCTACGGTTCGACGCGCACCTTCGACGATGGCACGACAGCGGTCGCCGATGAGAACTATCTGCTTGAGTCGATCCGAGAACCGTACAAGCACGTAATCAAAGGCTTCGGCAAGGTGATGCCCTCCAACTATGTCACCATGCCCATCCACGAGACCGATGCCCTGATCGCCTACATCAAGACCCTGAGTTCCGCGGCGGCTCCGGCCGGCGGTTCGCCCGCGCCTGCCGCCGGCAGCGCGCCCGCGACCGCCCCCGCTTCGACGCCCGCGAGTGCCCCGAAGTAGCAGGCAAGGAGTTTTGCGAATGTCGTCTCTGAATCCGCCGATCGCTCACGGTATTCCGCAGCCCGTGGACGCCGGCGCCGACAATTACCTGACGCACGAACGTGGCATCTGGTCGTGGCTGGGCACGCTCGACCACAAGCGCATCTGCATCATGTACCTCGTCGGCATCATCGCGTTCTTCCTGATCGGCGGGCTCTTCGCGCTGCTCGTGCGCACCACCCTGATGATCCCGGAAAAGAACATCGCCGGCGGCACGCCCTTCCCGATCTCGCACGACCTGTACAACAAGCTGTTCACGCTCCACGGCGCGATCATGGTTTTTGTCGTGATCATTCCGGGTATCCCGGCCGCGCTGGGCAACTTCATCCTGCCCCTGATGCTCGGTGCGAAAGACGTCGCGTTTCCCCGGCTCAATCTCGCGAGCTGGTACATGTGGTCGATCGGCGTCATCTGGCTCCTCGTCGCGCTGCTCACGGGCGGGATCGACACCGGCTGGACGTTTTACACGCCCTACAGCACGACTTCGACGACCAGCGTGATTCCCGCGCTGACCGGCGTGTTCCTCCTGGGCTTCAGCTCGATCTTCACCGGTCTGAACTTCATCGTCACGATCCACAAGCTCCGCCCGCCGGCGATGGGGTGGTTCCAGATGCCGCTGGTGCTCTGGGCGATCTACTCGACCGCGGTCATCCAGGTCCTGGCGACGCCGGTGCTGGCGATCACGCTGCTGCTGCTGATCATCGAAAAGGCGGTCGGCATCGGCATCTTTACCCCGTCACTCGGCGGCGACCCGGTGCTCTTCCAGCACTTCTTCTGGTTCTACAGCCACCCGGCCGTGTACATCATGATCCTGCCCGCGATGGGCGTCATGAGCGAGCTGCTGAGCGTCTTCAGCCGCAAGCACATCTTCGGATACCGGTTCATCGCGTTCTC
Source organism: Planctomycetota bacterium (assembly GCA_045863555.1). Taxonomy (GTDB): domain Bacteria; phylum Planctomycetota; class Phycisphaerae; order UBA1845; family Fen-1342; genus JACRLV01. The sequence continues at coordinate 27,639 of BTUU01000024.1, forward strand.
GTCGGTCGCGATCGCCCTGCTCAGCTTCCTGGTCTGGGGGCACCACATGTTTGTGTCCGGCCAGTCGGCGCTCCTGGGCACGATCTTCAGCGCGATCACGTTCAGCATCGCGGTTCCGTCGGCGGTAAAGGTCTTCAACTGGGTCGCCACGCTCTACCAGGGGTCGATCAGCTTCGACACACCGATGATCTACGCGCTATCGTTCATCTGGATCTTCGGCATCGGCGGTCTGACGGGACTCTTCCTGTCGACAATGAGCACGAACGTCCACCTGACGGATACGTATTTCGTGGTCGCCCACTTCCACATGGTCATGGCCGCGACCATCTTCGTCTTCCTCGGCGGACTCTACTACTGGTGGCCGAAGATCACCGGCAAGATGTACCACGAAGGGCTGGGCGTCGCCGGCGCGCTGATTTCGGTGATCGGTTTCAACATCACGTTCCTGGCGCAGTTTCCGATGGGTTCGCTGGGCATGCCCCGGCGCTACTACAACTATCTGCCGGAGTTCCAGCCGTATCACACGCTGTCGACGATCGGGGCGTGGATCGCGGGCCTCGGCTTCCTGCTCGGCGTCGTCGTTCTGGTCATGTCCATTTACCGCGGGCGCAAGGCGCCGGCCAATCCCTGGGGAGCGGCGACGCTGGAGTGGCGCACGCCTTCGCCGCCGGCCTGGTACAACTTCGAAACGACACCGACGATCGACGACCCGTACGACTACGACACGGTTCGATACAACGAGCAGACGCAGAACTACGACTACATCGGCCGGCCTGAGGGTGCGCCGGTCCGGGCTCACTGAGGTTTTTTGACCCGCTCGGGGTCCGGGGCCAGCCGCCGCGGATGACCGCTCGGGACTGACTGGGGATCATTCGATGGCAGACGCCGTCCATCCGACCACAGCCGGCCACGGTCACGACGAAGGACATGGCCATGCGCACGGCCATCTGCCGTTCGTGGCGCACCATTTCGAGACGCCCGCACAGCAGTTTGACGCGGGCAAGCTCGGGATGTGGCTCTTCCTCGTGCAGGAACTACTGTTCTTCTCGGGGCTCTTCTGTGCATACGCCGTCTATCGCGCCAACCACCCGGAGATCTTCCTGGTCGGCCAGCATTTTCTCGACGTGACGATGGGCGCGATCAACACGGTCGTCCTGATCGCCAGCAGTCTGACGATGGCCCTCGGCGTGTGGTGCGCCCAGACCTCGCGCCGCACGGGCCTGATCGTGTGCCTGATCCTGACGTTCATGGGCGCGACCGGCTTCATGGTCATCAAGTACATGGAGTACACGCACAAGATCCACGACGGTGTGATCTGGGGCGCGAATTTCGCCCCGCAGCGGCACGGCGCCGCTGGAGATCACGGTGCCGCAGGACACGCTGCGGATGCAGGCCATTCGTCGGTTGCGGCTGCCGCTCCTGCCGCCGTAACTCCGCCGGCCGCTCAGCCGGCGGGCAGCCCCGCGGCAACGGGCGTCAAGCTGGAGCCGTCGACGATCAAGGGCGCACCTCCCGGCCCGGGCGGGCTGTCGCATGAGGTCTCGAAGGCCAAACTCGATCCGCACGTAGTGGATCCGTACGCCAAGGCGTACGAGATGCGCGACCTGCACATCTTCCTGGGCATCTACTTCTGCCTGACCGGGCTGCATGGCATCCACGTCGTAGCCGGCATGATCATGCTCATCTGGCTGCTCATCGGCGCGATCAAGGGCCGTTACAACAGCGATTATTACACGCCGGTCGACCTCGGCGGTCTCTACTGGCACGTGGTCGACCTGGTCTGGATCTTCCTGTTCCCGCTGCTGTATCTGATTCATTGAGTTTCACCGCGAGAAAGCGAGTAGACGATGTCGTCGCATGCTGATCCTCACGCACGCCGCCCCGGCCAGCCGCTCGTCGGCCACCTCGTTCCGCCGAAGGTGCTCATCGCGGTGTTCGTAGCGCTTCTGGTGCTGACCGGGGCCACGTACTGGGTGACCTTCATCGACCTGGGCCCGCTCAATCTCTGGATTGCGATGGTGATCGCGTTCGTGAAGGCGACGCTGGTCGTCATGTACTTCATGCACCTGAAATATGACCGGATGTTCAACATCGTGTTCTTCGTCGGGTCGCTGGCGTTCATCGCCCTGTTCATCGGCCTCGCGATGACGGACACGGCCGCGTACAAGGGCAGCCTGATCCCGCCGACCGCCAAGGACTACGCCCCCGAAATCACGCGCATGCGCGCCCAGACGCCCTGAGCATGTTGGCTTCGCTCACGAGCATCCCGTGGTATCGCCGCCGCTGGTTTGACGACCACCGGCCGATTCTGCCGGAGAATTCCAACGCCAGAACATGGCTGATGTGGCTGTTTCTGGCGTCGCTTACGGCCATCTTCGCCCCGCTCATCGTGATTCAACTGATTCTCCGCGGCGATGCCGGGGGCTGGCCTCCGCCGGGGCTCGTTGTTCCGCTCCCGGGTTTCCTGTTCAGCACCGCCCTGCTCGTGGCGATCAGCGCCGTGCTTCACTACGCGATCCGGGCGGCGGCCGCTGACGCCCGCTCGCGGCTGCGGATTCTCGTTTACCTCGCCCTTGTGATGGCGATCGGATTCGTGGGCAGCCAGATTGCGAACTGGCGCGAGGTCCTCGAATCCGCATCCACGGAGACGACGTGGCGGTACATCGCCTACCTCTACATCTTCACGGCGATCCACGCGCTGCACGTCATCGGCGGCGTCGTTCCGCTCACGGTGACGGCGATGCGCGCGACGCAGGAGCGGTACTCCTCGCGGCGCCAGTCGGGCATCAAACTGTGTGCGATGTACTGGCACTACCTCGACGCCGTCTGGCTGGTCATGCTGATCACGATCTTCCTCAAATATTAAACGACGCGCCGAACCGGCGGATCTTCCGTCCGGCATCCGGCCGACGGCCGCTTTTCGACTCCGCGCAATCACCGCGGGCGGGTATGCTTCGGCAGCGCTCGGCGGAGTCCCTTCATGGCGGACGTCAGGCAACAGGTCACGACGCTGCTCGGCGAAGTCAGCCGGGGCGATCGGTCCGCGTGGGATCGGCTGCTGCCGCTCGTCTACGCCGAGCTTCGGAACATCGCCGGCGGAGCGATGCGGCGCGAGAAGAACGCCCATACGCTCCAGCCGACAGCCCTCGTTCACGAAGCCTATCTCCGCCTCGCCGGGCAGAATCAACCTGACTTCCGCAGCCGGCTCCACTTCTTCGCCGCCGCCGCGGAGATGATGCGCCGCATTCTCGTTGATCACGCCCGCGCGCGGCTCGCGCAGAAGCGCGGCGGCGGCGCGGCACGGACGGAGCTGGACGAAGCCCTGGTGTATTTCGAATCGCGTTCGACGGACGTGCTCGCCCTCGACGACGCGATCGTCCGCCTCGCCGCGATCGACGCCATGCAGGCGAAGATCGTCGAACTCCGCTTTTTCGGCGGGCTCAGCGTCGCGGAGACCGCGGAGGTCCTGACGGCCTCGCCCTCGACCGTCGAACGGGGCTGGCGGCTCGCCCGAGCGTGGCTGCTGCGCGAAGTCTCGGCCCGCGCGTCGTGACGAAGGCGCAGTCGCATTCACGCCCGCACTGGTTTGAATCCCTCTCTCCATGAGGCTATTCTCTTGTTTTGACTCGTCGGGCAGCCGCCTGGCGAGCGGAGACAGAGCTGCCTGATGAGCGACAACCCCCTCGCCGTGCCCGAACCGCGCCCGCAGGGCCTGCTCGCCAACCGCTCGCTCCCCCGCGTCGACAAGGCGGCCGCTCGCAGCGCGTTCTGGCGCACGCTCGCCTTCATGTGGCCGCATCGCCAGCCGCTGACGTGGGGCCTCGTTCTCGGCATGGGCGTGGCGCTCTCCTATGCGGCCAGCCTCGGCGGCATCCTCCCCGTACTGAAGGTCGTCGTGGACCAGGAGCCGATCCACGACTGGCTGATGAACCGGGCGAATCACGCGGTGGATGAGCACAAATGGTGGGCGTTCGCCGCCCCGTGGATGAAATCGGTCGCCGACTGGTTCCCGGCCGCGACGGCGGGGCAATTCACGGCGGATGCGCGGATGCGGACGCTGATCATCCTGCTGGGCGTGTTGCTGGGACTGAATCTCATCGGGAACATCTTCCGCGTCGCGTCGCAGTATCTGATCCTGTTCGCGTCAAACCGGATGATCATGGATTTGCGGCGGCGGATGTACCGCAAGGCGCTGCATGTGCCGACGTCCGCGCTGACCGGCGACGTCTCCACGCGCGTCAGCCAGATCATGTCCGATGTGCGCGAGGTGTACCTCGGCGTCGTGACGCTCTTCGGCAAAGTTGCCCGCGAGCCGCTCAAGGCCGTGTGCGTGCTGGCGGTTGCGATCGCGATCGACCTGCGGCTGACGCTCGTCGTCCTCGCCATCACCCCCCCATCGATCGGGCTGCTCTGGTATTTCGGCCGCAAGGTCCGCAAGGCGGTCGTGCGGCTGCTGCAAGGGTATGGCGTGATGCTGCGCGGGCTCGAAGAGTCGCTGATGGGCATCGACGTCGTGAAGGGGTATGGGCGCGAGGGGCATGAACGGCGGCGGATGTGGGGGCTCGAACGACAGATGCTGGTGCAGCAGAACCGGCTGGCGTGGGTCGAGGCGGTGGCCTCGCCGATCATCGAGGTCGTGGGCGTGGTCATCGCATCGGGCGGCGTCATCTGGCTGGCGAGCCGGACGTTCTCCGGCGAGATCGACACGAGCCAGTTCGCGGTCATGGTCATCCTGCTCTCGGCGATGCTCGATCCAATCCGCAAAATTGCGAATGTGTATAACGTCGTGCAGCGCAGCGGCGCCGCGTCGACGCGCATCTTCGAGTTTCTCGATTCGCCGGAGGAGCGGTCGCCGGCAAGACCGAAGCGGCTGGCCCACCCGGCTGTCGACGCGGCGAAGACGGGCGCGGCCCCCCCGGCGCGGACGGTGTCGTTCGAGAAGCTCACGTTCCGGTACAACCCGGATGCGCCGCCGGCGCTGTGCGGCGTGTCGCTCACGGTAAACCCGGGCGAGTGCATCGCGATCGTCGGGCCGAACGGGTCGGGAAAATCGACGCTGCTGAAGCTTCTCCCGCGGCTGATCGACCCGCAGGAAGGGCACATTCTCGTTGACGGCATCGACATTTCGTCGCTCCAGATTCGCGATTTGCGGCAGGAGATCGCAGTCGTGACGCAGCGGCCCGTCATCTTCGCCCGCACGGTGCGGGAGAACATCGCGTACGGGCACGAGCACGCGAGCCTGGACGAGGTCCGGGCGGCGGCGGCGAAGGCGTTCGCGGCCGAGTTCATCGAGCGCTGGCCGAAGCAGTATGAAACGGAGCTGGGCGAATTCGGCACGTCGATCTCCGGCGGCCAGCGACAGCGGATCGCGATCGCGCGGGCGTTTCTGAAGCCGTCCTCGATCCTGGTTTTTGACGAGGCGACGAGCGAGATCGACGCGGAGAGCGAGCACAAGATCCATGTCGCTCTGAACGAACTGCGGCGCGGCAAAACGACGTTCCTGATCGCCCACCGGCACACGGTGATGGACATGGCCGACCGGATCGTGGTCATGGACGCCGGCCGGATCGTCGAAGTCGGGACGCGGGACGAGCTGCTGGCGCGGAGCCCGCTGTTTGTGGCGCTGTACCGGTCGCCGACGGCGTGAGGCCAGGTGAATCTCCGCTCGCCGGTCGAAGGTGCGCGGCGTGTGTGCATACGTGATTTGCGCACCTTCCCATAATATCGCGGTTCTATACTTGCTAGGGGCGTTTCGCGATTTCGTGAACTGCGCATCTTCGACGGAGGGTGCACGGGGTGGTTCCCCTTCCCGGGTGAATGCGCGATCACGGCGGCGTGGGGCGGAACTCTCATATTCGAATTGTGGCGCGAGTTTCCGGCCGGGCGGCGAATGTGCAGTGTCCGCGAAATTCTGGCGGGACTTGGCGGGCAATAGCGTGGTTTGGCAGCGTGGCGGCTGGTGCGGTAGCAACGGAGTAGCCGCCTGCTGGCGCAGCGGGTTCTGACGGGCGCAGCGGGTTCTGAAACTCAGCGGGACTGAGGCGGCGGTGAACGCTTCAATTCAGGCTGATCGATCCCTGCGTGCAGCGGCGGCGGGCCATGGTTGTAAGCGTGCGGAGGTGTTCGATCAGGAGCCGCGTGCGCTCCAGGTCGTCGAGTTCCTCGAGGAGCATCTGGCGGACGGGGCCGGGCGACTGGAGACCGCCGGCGAGGGCGTCGGTGATGCGGCCCAGGGGGAAATCGCCGTTGAAAAACTCGCGGATGGGTTCGCAGGGGCCGCGGAGCATGGGCTCGATTGTTTTCTCGAGTTCGTCGCGCAGGGTGGCCTCGAGATCGGCGTCGCCATTGCCGCCGGGGCCGAAATCCGGGGCGCGGGTCAGAACGACGTCCCCGCGGGCCACGCGGTAGGGTTTGTCGGCAAACTCGCCGAGGACGCGGAAGCGAGTAACACCGTTGAGAAGGATGTTGAACTTCCCGCCGTCGAGAGGGTGGGAAGCGATGATCTTGCCGAGGCCGACGAGGGTGTGAATCGGGGCGTGGTGCGTGAAGTAACTCTGTTCGTAGCCAGGCTTCAGGAGGGCGATCGCGATGTAGCCGTCGCCGGCCAGGGCGTCCGCGGTCATTTGTCGATAGCGGGCCTCGAATATGTGCAGAGGCAGAGCCTGTCCGGGGAAGAGGACCGAATCGGGCAGCGGAAACAGAGGAACGCGCGCGGGAATCGCGGCGAAGTCATCCGGCACGGTCGGTTGCGCCTCCAGGACCTCGAACCGCCATCCGATGCGACGATCGGCAAGATCCCGGCGGGGTCGAGATCGTTTGATTATAGAGGGTTCGCGCCGCGAGCAAGGGGTGACGCCGCAGGTCGGTGACTGAGAGCGTGAATCCGCCCGGCCGGGGCTGTTCGCCGTAGCGAGCGCCGGGCCTGAAAGCTGCGCCGTGGGCGTCCCCCCCCCCTGCCACCGTGCATTGGTCGGCGCTGACGGCTACCGAGTCAGTTGTGAGGCGGATACACTCCTGTTTTACGCGTCGCACCCACGAGTGGAACCAACGCCATGACCGATCCCGTATTTCGCCAGCTCGCCGAAGCCGATCCTCGCGTCGCCGAAATCCTCCGCGCCGAGGAGGAGCGGCAGCAGTACACGCTCGAACTCATCGCGTCCGAGAACCATGTGTCGCCGGCCGTGCGACTGCTCGCGGGGTCCGTGTTCACGAATAAATATGCCGAGGGGTATCCCGGGAAGCGCTACTACGGCGGCTGCGTGAACATGGATTCGGTCGAGGACCTGGCCCGCGATCGGGCCAAGCAACTCTTCGCGGCCGAACATGCGAATGTACAACCGCACAGCGGGGCGACGGCGAATCTGGCGGTGTACCTGGCGTGTGTGCAGCCGGGGGACACGGTGCTGGGGCTCGACCTGGCTCACGGCGGGCACCTGACGCACGGGATGAAGCTCAATTTCAGCGGAGCGCTTTACAAGGTCGTCTCATACGGCGTGCGGCGCGAGGATGAGCGGATCGACATGGACGAGGTGCGGCGGCTCGCCCGGGAGCACAAGCCGAAGCTGATCATCGCGGGCTTTTCGGCGTATCCGCGGAAGCTGGATTTCGCGGCGTTTGGCGAGATTGCACGGGAGGTCGGCGCGAAACTGATGAGCGACATCGCGCATGTCGCGGGGCTGGTCGCGGCCGGGCTGTATCCATCGCCGGTGCCACATTCGGATTACACGACGACGACGACGCACAAGACGCTGCGCGGGCCGCGCGGCGGGCTGATCCTGTGCCGCGAGGCGGACGCGAAGCTGCTCGACCGGTGGGTGTTTCCCGGCGTGCAGGGCGGGCCGCTGATGCACATCATCGCGGCCAAGGCGGTGGCGTTCGGCGAGGCGCTGCGGCCGGAGTTCAAGGTGTACCAGCAGCGGACGGTGGACAACGCGCAGGCGCTGGCGAATGCGCTGCTGGGGCACGGGTATCGGCTGGTGTCGGGCGGAACGGCGAATCACCTGATGCTGGTCGATCTGCGGCCGGCGCATCCGGACGTCACCGGGAAGCAAGCGGAAGAGTGGCTGGAAGCGTCGGGGATCATCGTGAATAAGAACATGATTCCGTTCGACGATCGCAAGCCGGCGTACACGAGCGGGCTGCGGCTGGGGACGCCGGCGCTGACGACGCGCGGGATGGGGCCGGGTGAGATGAAGACGGTGGCCGGGCTGATTCATGAAGTGCTGTCGGGCAAGGGCGATGCGGCGGCGTGCGAGCGGGTGCGCGGGAAGGTGCGCGAGCTGTGCGAGCGATTCCTGCTGCCGCACGGGGCCGCGGTATGAGGGGGTTGGCGAAGGTCCTCGCACAAACGGGCGAGGAACGCAGGAAGAGCGAACGGCGAAGTTCGAAGAGAGGAGTACGCTGCGGTTTCCCTGTCGCTGTCGGCCTTCTTTGCATGCTCTGCGTTACGGGGTGTCGTGGCGGCGGGGATGTGCAGCTCATCTCGCTGGATTTCCGGTCGATTGATCCGCCCGCGCCGCGGGTTTTCGAGCTTTCGTTTGATCGGTGCGTGTGGTGGAGTGATGCGAACGGCCGTCTGTGGCTGGCGATGAGTCGGGACATGCAGTCGATCCTCGGGCCGCTGGGGCGTGTGCAATTTGAAATGTCGATCCGGCTGGAAAAGCCGCCGAGCGGGAAGGCGCGGAACTACTCGCTCGCGGCGGACGAGGTGCGGGCGCGGATCCGTACGGCGCTGAGCGAGACAAGGCTGACGTCGATCTCGGGAATTCTCGCGGTATATCGCGAAAGCGGCGATGCGTTGCGGGGGAGCTTCCGGTTTCAGGCCAACCGTCACACGCTTCAGATTCTCGGAGGGTGGTCGCGGGGGGCGCGGTTTCTGTTTCTCGGGCGATTCCACGCGGCGCCGGACGCGGGCGAGGCTGCGGCGATCGTGGAATCAACCGAGGGGCCGGGATTCGAGCGCGGCGAACCGACAAGCGCTCCGGCGGTGCAGACCGCGCAGGCGCCCGCGGCCGACGAATGAGAAAGCGATTTCGCGATGGCCGTTTTCGAGAAGCGATCGACGCTCGGGGCCCCCGCCGATGCGCTCTTTGGCTGGCATGCGTCTCCGGGTGCGTTCGAGCGGCTCGCTCCGCCGTGGGAGACGCTGCGGATCATCGGGCGGACGGGTTCCATCCGCGACGGTGACCGGCTGACGTTTCAACTGCGGAAGTGGCCGGCGTGGATCACGTGGGAAGCGGTGCATCGCGGATTCGTCGAGGGCGAGCAATTTGTCGACGAGCAGCTGCGCGGACCGTTCCGGCGGTGGGTGCATACGCATCGATTTGAGCGGGTCGATGCGGGGCGGTCGGCGCTTGTCGACCACGTCGATTTTGAGCCTCCTTTCGCAGCGATTACGAAGAGCACGGTGCGGCGGGAGATCGAGCGGATGTTCCGCTGGCGGCACGAGCGGACGCGGCTGGACGTCGAACGTCACCAGCGTTTTCGCAATCGGCCGCAAATGCGCGTGGTGATTGCGGGAGCGTCGGGGCTGGTCGGGACGGAGCTGGCGGCGTTTCTGACTGCGGGCGGACACAGCGTGCTGCGGCTGGTGCGCGGGCGGGCGCGCGGCGCTGACGAGATCGGCTGGGGCCCAGGGCGGGGCGCGCTGGATGCGGCGGCGCTCGAAGGGATTGATGCCGTCGTTCACCTCGGCGGCGTGACGATTGCGAAGCGATTCACGGCGGCGCACAAACAGGCGATCCGCGAGAGCCGGGTGGAGAGTACGGCGCTGCTGGCCAGGGCGATCGCGGGGTTGAGTCAGCGGCCGCGGGTTTTTCTCTGCGCCTCCGCGATCGGTTACTACGGCAATCGCGGCGATGAGGAAGTGTCGGAGCGGAGCGCGGCCGGCACGGGTTTCCTGCCCGATGTCTGTACGGAATGGGAGGAGGCTGCGCGGCCGGCGCGGGACGCGGGTGTGCGGGTCGCGAACCTGCGGCTGGGAATCGTGCTGGCGGCGAAAGGCGGAGCGCTGGCGGCGATGATGCGGCCGTTCCGGCTCGGGCTGGGAGGCGTCGTCGGCAGCGGGAGGCAGTGGATGAGCTGGATCACGCTCGAAGACGTGATCGGGGCGTTTCACCATGTGCTGATGACCGACTCGGTGCAGGGGCCGGTCAATGTGGTTGCGCCGAATCCGGTCACGAATCGCGAGTTCACGAAAACGCTTGGTCGAGTGCTCGGCCGCCCCACGCTCGCGCCCGCGCCCGCCTTCGCGATCCGTGCGATCCTCGGGCAGATGGGGCAGGCGCTGCTGCTGGACGGCGCCCGCGTTCGGCCGGATGTGCTGGCCGGTTCGGGGTTCACGTCCGCATTTCCGTCGCTCGAGCACGGTTTGCGGCACGAACTCGGGCGATACCGGTAGGCTTGTGAGGGAGAGCCGGAACGGCTCCGGGTCGAGGCGAGCCTCGATCCGGAGCCGTTTTCCGTATCCGAATTACGTCCAGCCCGGCGCGATCAGCACGGGGTGCCGAAGCGCGAGAGCAGGATCGACAGGTCGGCGAGATCGACGTCACCATCGCCGTCGATGTCACCGGAGGTGCTCGACGTCCCGAACGCGCTCAGCAAGAGCGCGAGGTCGGAGAGGTCGACGACGCCGTCGCCGTTGAGGTCGCCGGGGCAACCAGTGGTGCCTCCGCCGTCGATCGTCACGCAGATCAGCTCCGAGCAGCAGATCGAGAGATCGGGCGTGTGAATGAACATGCGGAAGCAGAGGTTGATGGGCTGGCCGCCGCCACCCGCGACAGTGAAATTCGCCGTGAAGGTCTGCGTTCCGAACTGCGGCACGTTCACGGGAACGTAGGTGGGGTTCACGGTGACGTTGTAGACGGGGACGCCGGGCTCGTAGTCGAAGAAGACGTGGCCGACGTTGAAGTCGAGGGGCTGGAAGGTGAACGAGATGCTGTATTGACCGTTGCCGAGATCGGTGACAACGGGCCCGTCCGTGAGCTGGAAGCAATCGCATTCGGGGAGATCGACGCTGATCTCGCGGTTGCAGCACTCCTCAAAATCCGTGTCCATGAGGATTACCGGGAAGGTGAGCGTCGTATTCGGGAGACCGCAGATCTGGACGGTGATCGTCTGCGAGTCACCGTGGTCGAAGGTGCCGGGCGCGAAGGGACCGATGACGTTCGGCGTCACGCTTGAATGCGGGATGAGGACGTACTCGACGGGCTGTCCGGAAAGATTGGTGATTGTGAACGTGTAGTCATAGCAATAGACCCAGGAGTTCGGCTCGCGGGGGCGGCAGAGAAGCTCATTCGTTTCGAATTCGGCACACGCGGCCGGGCAGGAGATTTCGACGCTTCCCTGCTGAGTCTTGTCGTGGGCGGAAGTGTCCTGGTCGAGGTCGAGGAGAAGGCTCGTGTTGACCGTGCCGCCGCCCGGGGGCAGACCCTGCATTCCATAGACGTATGTGTTCGTTGCGGGGTCGAAGACCAGGGCGTCGGCGGTGGCGTAGTTGCTGTATGTCTGGCTCGGGCGATAGTCGACGTCGACACCGCCGGCCGTCGATGCGCCATTGGTCGAGACGGAGAAATTCGCGCCCGGATCCCATGTTCCGGATGCGTTGCAGACGAACTCGTGCAGGTAGCTGTTATGCGCCCAGACGATCGTGTCGGCGATGAGCGGGTTCGTGTCGCCCATCGTGCGCTGCGCGGTTAGCATCGAGCCGCTCGGCGTAAAGGCGATGTCGGAAGTCGGGCTCTGATTCTGCGCCGCGGGGAGGCCGTTGAGGATTTCCTGCTGACGCGTCGAGGGAAGGAATTCACCGGTGTTCGGGTCGCACTGGATCGACCAGATCGTGTTCGGGGCGGCCGAACGGGCCAGGTCCGATCCCCAGATGCTGTAGTACACACGGCCGTTGTGCGGCTCGACCGCCCAGACGCGCTCACCGAGGCGGACAAAACCGGCCGTGTCAGTCGACTCGGGGGCCCCGCCCGGTGTAACGGTGTTCGTCGCGTGGTCGTAGGCGCTGAGGACAGCGCCGTTCGAAAGCGCGATGCGATAGATGCGGCCGTCGTCGAAGTTCGTCGCGAAGAGCGTGTTGCGGGAGCAATCGATCGAGATGTTTCCGAGACCGGGCCACGCTTCGTTTGCGAAGCCGGGCTGGGCGGAGATGATCGGGTCGAGGGAGTTCGGGAGCGTGATCCAGGGCGTTGCCACGCCGGTCACGCTGGAGATCCGGTAGATCGCACCGGGACCACCCGCGCCGACGGCGTCGACCGCCGGCATTCCGAGGACCATATTGCCGTACACGCTGCTGTGAGCGACGTAAGCGTCGCCCTGGTCGTCGATCGCGACGCCAAAGACGGTGCCGAGGTTCTGCCGCGACCAGCTCGCCTGCGCCGCGGCGAACGTGGCCGTGCCCCAATTCGCGCCGGCCGGGGCGGTCGAGGAATTCGACAGGTCGACGAACTGCACCTGGTTGCCGCCCGGGTTCAGATTGAGGATCGTCGCCACCGAAACCGGACCGACGAAGCCTGTGAACTCCGGGGTACCGCCGCAGCAGACGCCGGGGGGGCACTCGTGGTCGCCGCAGGGGGTGCCTTCGCAGGCGATCGAGAAGGTCCCGCTCCCACCCGGCAGGCCGCCGAATTCGCGTTCACCAAGCTGGATCATGTACTGCTGGCCGCAGACGACCTCGCAGCGGACTTCGCTCTGGGGAGCGCAGGTCGGGCCGTCGTCGTTGCAGCAGAGGGGCTGACCCGGGGTCGGCGGGCAGGCGCAGCCGGGGTAGATCGCGATCGCGGTGTTGATCGTCGTCTGGCCGCAGGTCGTGATGGTGACGAGGCCGGTGCAGTTCGCAGTCCAGCAGAACCAGAGGTCGCGGCTGAGGTCGATGCCGCCCCCCCCGCCGCAGGTGCTGATGAACGGAATGTCCATCGCGGCCTGGCTGAAATCGAATTGAAAGGTCCCGCTGCCGGTAATCTGGAGCGGGTTCGCACAGTTGTCATTTGAGGGCTGGGCGACCGCCCCACCGACGCAACCCATGATTGCTGCAAGAGTTATGACGGCATTGACGCACCGGGACTGCGGACGCATAGACGACTCCTTCGGCCATGAGCGGGCGGGTCGGCGCTGACGCAGCGCGACGAAATGCACTCGGCCCGCCCCATACTCCGCTGGCGGTGCCGAAATCTCCAAGCGAAATCCGGAGAATTGCGCAGATTTTTCTTATCCGGACGTGGCATGGGTCCCGAGGCGGGGCCGCGGATCGGTCCGCGCATGGTTGACGAGGTCGGGGCAGCGGTTCAGAATCGCCGGCAGATCGAACTGGCATCCATCACGAGGTTCTGCATGTCGACGACAGCGATTCCGACCGGGCGCGACCGCATTGTTCTGCGGGCGGCGAAGGAACTTCAGGACGGTTTTTATGTCAACCTCGGCATCGGGCTGCCGACGCTCGTGGCGAACCATATTCCGGCGGGGATGGACATCGTGCTTCAGAGCGAAAACGGGATGCTGGGGATCGGACCGTTCCCATTCGACGACGAGGTCGACCCTGACCTGATCAACGCGGGCAAGCAGACGATCACGGAATTGCCCGGGTCGTCGTATTTCTCGAGCAGCGACTCGTTCGGAATCATTCGCGGGGGGCATATCGACCTGACGATCATGGGCGGCATGGAGGTCAGCGAGCAGGGAGACCTGGCGAACTGGATGGTGCCGGGCAAGCTGGTGAAAGGGATGGGCGGCGGGATGGACCTGGTCGTATCGGCGCGGCGGGTCGTGATCATCATGCAGCACAGCGACAAATCGGGCGCGCCAAAGGTACTGACCCGCTGCACCCTGCCGCTGACAGGGATCCGCTGCGTTCATCGGCTCATCACCGAATGGGGCGTCTGGGACTTCGTGTATGGCAAGCGGAAGGATGCCGACCCGGTGCGGATGGTCCTCCGCGAGATCGCGCCGGACATTACGCTCGACAAGCTCCGCGAAATGACGCAGGCGAAGTTCGATGTTGAGGGCGCGCCGAAGGTGATGCTGAATTAGCGGCCGAAACCGCATACTCGCGCGCTGACTGAGATTCCGCCTGACCCTTCCCCCGAATCCTCTCCACGGGGACTCTTCGCCCCGCCTCACGCCGCAGGCAAAGCCTGATAACGCGCTGCCCATTTGCGGTCGCCGTACCCATATCTACGCCTTCCGTTGGACAACACCGCGCGTGAATTGCACGCTTGCAGGGAGCGCATGAATCCACTGGGCACCACGACGGTCTTGCAGTCGAGGAGTATTCATGGTCGCTTCCCTTTGCCGCCGTAGCGGAATGCTGGTTGTTCTGGGGCTCACCGCGGGAACGGCCAACGCCGACGTCTCCATTTCCAAGCACGTTCCTCCTCCGAATTCCCGGGGCACGAGCCTCGGGGGAAGCGCCGCCGTCTCGGGTGAACTGGCAGTGGTCGGCGCTCCGAACGCGGCCGGCGCCGTGACGAATTCGGGTGCAGCGTATGTGTTCGCGAAGGTCGGGGAAGTCTGGTCGCAGATTGCGATGCTGACCGCTCCGGACGGCGCGGGGGGCGATCTTTTTGGGCGCTCCGTGGCGTTGAGCGGGGATTGGCTGGCGGTCGGCGCGCCGGAGGACGATGCGCCGTCGAACTCCGGCTCGGTACACCTATTCCGCAACGCCGGCGGCAACTGGCAGTATCACAGCAAGCTGACGGCGCCCGACGCGGCGACGAACGACCTGTTCGGCACGAGCGTTGCGCTGGAAGGCGGCTGGCTGCTGGTCGGCGCGCCGAACGACGACACCGGCGCGTTCAATGCCGGCGCGGTGTACGCGTTTGCGTACGACGAGTCGAGCGGCGCGTGGATGTTCTCCGGGCAGATCACGCCGGGCCTGGCGGGCGATTTCTTCGGTATCTCGCTGGCGCTGCGCGGCGGAATTGCGGCGATCGGCGCGACCGGAGACGACGGCCGGGCGCTGAACGCCGGCGCCGCGTATGCGTACCGGCTGGATAACGATGCCTGGGTCCAGGAGGGAGTGCTGCGCGGCTCCGACTCGGGGGCGAGCGACGAATTCGGGGCTTCGGTCGCAGTCGGTCAAGACTGGATCGTCGTCGGTGCGCCGCGGGATAACGAAGGTCTCCACGTCGACGCGGGGGCGGCGTTCTTCTTCCATTTTGACGGCGCAACCTGGTCCGAGGCGTTCAAGTACATCTCCGCGGACGCGAGCGCCAGCGATTTCCTGGGCCGCAGCGTCACGATCGACGGCGATGTCGCGGCCGTCGGGAGCCCCGCGGAAGACAGCACGGGGACGAATGCGGGCGCTGTGTACGTCCTGCGGCGGGTGGACGGGCTGTGGGTCGCGGACCCGCAGCTCACCGCGCCGGACACGGCGGCGTTTGACGCATTCGGCACTGCCCTCGCGCTGGCGGGCGACGAGTTGTTCGTGGGCGCGACGGGCGACGACGACAGCGGCGACGGTGCCGGCGCGGTCTACGCGGCGACGTTCTCTCCGCCGAATCTGCCGCCGCAGTGCAGCGCGGGCGTGCTCTACGAGGCGGAGTGCGCGGGTGCGGCAACGCGAGTCGAACTGGATGGTTCGGGATCGATTGATCCGGACGGCGACGGACTGCAATTCGAGTGGACGAGCGACTGCCCGGAGGCGAGCTTCGATGATCCGTCGAGTCCGCGCCCGGTGCTCACGCTTCAGGGCGGAAGCGCGCGGGAGTGCAATGTCACGCTGACGGTCAGCGACGGCGTGAACCCACCGGTTTCGTGCCAGGCCGGCGTTCGCGTCGCGGATACGACTGCGCCCGAACTGGCGGTCCCGGCGGATGTGGAGATCTTCGACGGGGAGGACGACGCGCCTGAGGCGCTGGGCAGCGCCGTCGCGACGGACTGCGATCCGGCCGTTCAGATCACCTTCGCGGACGAGGTCGATCCGTCGGAATGCGTGGCAGACGTGGTCCTCTCGAAGACGCGGAGAACCTGGACGGCGACGGACGCGTGCGGAAACTCGAGCTCGGGAACCCAGATCATCCGCCGGTCGCGTCGCGTTCTGCTGATGGATGTGATGCCGAACGCGTGTCCGAACGGCTTTGCCCTGGGGAGCGGCGGGCCGGTGACGGTGACGCTGCTCGGCGAGGGGGATGTCGATCTCGCGGGCGTGGAAATCGCTAGTCTGCGCATCAGCCGCGCGGATTGCATGGGGTCAGCGCTCGCGCCGAGCCCGGCCGTGAAGGTCGGAGATCGCGGTTCGCCCATGTCTTCGGAGGCGTGCGCATGCCAGTCGTCGAAGCGAGACAAGATCAATGACCTGCAACTGAGTTTCGACGGGAAGGCGCTGGCGGCGACGCTGGCGCTCACCGGGATGGAGGGCTCGGTGACGGTCGCGGTGACGGGCATCCTGTATACGGAGGAATGTCCCGAAGGCGCCGCGTTTATCGCGCTCGACTGCCTGAACGTCACTCGCTCTGCGCCGGGCGGCCGGGGCGGATCTCCGCCGTCACCGCCTCCGCCATCGCCCGCGCCGGTCGTAGACCCTTGCGCGTCTGGTATGGTTCCGGGGCTGATGCTGACGGGGGCATTGCTGCTTTCCGCGAAGGGCCGTCGGCGGTGGCGTCGGGCGGCCCCGTGACGGCGAAGGCGTGGCCGCGAGGTGCACGGGCGTCCTCAGACCGGGGTTTTTTCTGATCTGCGGGCCTGCTTCGCCCATTTTCGAAGCAGCGGCCGTACCTCCCGGCGGAGGAATGCGCGGGTCTGCTGCGGGGCGAGTCCGACGTAACGCCGGGCGTCGAGGAGCTTCGACCAGCGAATCCCCTTGAAGGCGGAATCCGCCTTGAGTCGGTCGATGAGATCGTTGGCGCCCCCCTGCTGCTTGACGCGCTGGCCGGCGGCCTGGGCGTGCTCGCGGATTCGCTCGTGGAGCTGCTGGCGATCGCCGCCGGCTTTGACAGCCTCCATGAGGATGTCTTCGCTGGCGATGAAGGGGAGCTCGGATGCGATGCGGCCTGCGATCGTTGCGGGGTAGACGACGAGGCCGTTGCAGATGTTGTAGAGCAGGATCGCGAGGGCATCCGCAGTGAGGAAGGCCTCGGGGAAGACGAGGCGCTTGTTGCTGCTGTCGTCGAGGGTACGCTCGAACATCTGGGCGGCGTGGGTCATCAGCGGTGAGTTTGCGAGGCTCATCAGGTAGCGGGCGAGGCCGGTGGCGCGCTCGCAGAGCGCAGGGTTGCGCTTGTAGGGCATTGCGGAGCTGCCGACCTGTTTCTTTTCGAAGGGTTCCTCAATCTCCTTGAGCATCGCGAGCAGGCGGATGTCGTTGCAGATCTTGTGTACGCCCGAGGCCAGCGAGGCGAGGCTGGAGATGATCTCGGCGTCGACCTTGCGCGAGTAGGTCTGGCCGCAAACGGCGTAGCAGGCGTCGAAGCCGAGCTTGCGTGCGAATGCGGCTTCGAGACGGGCGACTTTCGATTCGCTGCCAAGTAGCTTCAGGAACGACGCCTGTGTGCCGGTCGCGCCGCGCAGACCACGACAACGGAGGCCGTCGGCGAGCGTGCGGAGCGCATGCAGGTCGGCCATGAGATCCTGAAGCCAGAGGGCGGCTCGCTTTCCGACGGTGGTGAGCTGGGCGGGCTGGAGGTGCGTGAATCCGAGCGTGGGCAGATTCGCGTATTTTTCGCAGAAATCCGCCAGAATCGACGCGGCGGCGACGAGGCGGCTGAAGACCAGTTCGAGCGCATCGCGGGTGAGGATCAGGTCGGCGTTGTCGACGATGTCCATGCTCGTCGCGCCCAGGTGGATGATCCCGCGGGCGGCCGGGGCGGCGTCGCCGTACGCGTGGATGTGGGCCATGACGTCGTGGCGCGTTTCGCGTTCGTAGCGCGCGGCGGCGGCGAAATCGATGTCGTCGATCGCGGCGCGCATCTGGCGGAGCTGCGACTCGGTGATCGGCAGGCCGAGGGAGCGCTGTGATTCGGCAAGGGCGAGCCAGATGCGGCGCCAGGCGGTGTGGCGGTTCTGGGGGCTCCAAAGTCGGACCATTTCGTCGGAGGCGTAGCGGCTGACGAGCGGGTGCTCGAAGCGGTCGTATTTGCCGGCGGCTTTCGATTTCTTGGCCATGACGGTCCATTTGGTTGGCGGCCGCAGCGGGCGGCCCGCACTCTACTCAATCACCGCCCGAGGCGGCTGTGCGATATCACTCAAACACGGCCGGGGCCGGCTGTGCTGCATCACTCAAGGGCCTGGCGCAGGTCGGCGAGGATGTCGTCGACGGATTCCAGGCCGACGTGCAGGCGAATAAGCCATTCCGTCTTCGTCGGGTCAGTGTTGAAAAACGTCCCGCCGATGGCGAGGCTCTCGTGGCCGCCCCAGCTCACTCCCTGGCCGAACAGCTTCAGTCGATCAAGGAATCGAAATGTCGCCTCGCGGGTTTGCTCGCGCAGGACGACGCTGAACAGCCCCGCGTAGCCACGGCACTGTTTGGCGGCGATCGCGTGCTGCGGGTGGCTCGGGAGGCCCGGGTGAATGACGCGGGCGACCTTCGGGTGCGATTCGAGCATCGTCGCCGCCGCGAGACCGGCCTTCTGATGATGCTGCATGCGCACCGCGAGCGTGCGGAGGCCGCGCATGATGAGCCAGGCCGCGAAGGGGTCGAGCGTTGCGCCGAGGAGCTCGGCTTCGTTCAGGACTTTGTCGCGCAGCGCGGCATCGCGACCGATGACCGTGCCCGCGACGACGTCCGAGTGGCCGTTGAGGTATTTCGTGACGCTGTGGACGACGAGGTCGATCCCGTAGTCGAGCGGGTTCATGAAGTACGGACTGGCCCAGGAATTGTCGAAGATGGTGACGATTCCACGGTCGCGGGCGGCGGCGGCGAGCGGCGCGATCTCGGGGCACTCGAAATAGCCGCTGGTCGGGCTTTCGAGATAGAGGATCTTCGTGTTGTCGCGGAAGGCGCCGACGAAGCCGTCATACGCGACGCCGTCGACGAAGGTCGTCTCGACGCCGAAGCGCTTCATCTGGCGGAGGTAAGTGCGCGTCGGGCCGTAGACATTGGCGACGCTGACGACGTGCGAGCCGGTCGAAACCACGGAGTTGATGGCGGCCGTGATCGCACCCATGCCGGAGCCGAACATGTGGCACCATCGGCCGCGTTCGAGCCGGGCGATCTTGGCTTCGAGAATTTCGGTCGTAGGGTTGCTGACTCGCGTGTAGTCGTGGTGCGGCGAGTCGGGCTTGCGGCGGCCGGCGAAGGCTTCTGCGTCGGGGTAGACGAAGGTCGAGGTCTGGAAGATCGGGGGCGCGGCAGCGCCTTCGCGGGCCGCGTAGTCGTCGCCGAGGTGCGTGGCAATGGTTTCGAAGCCGGCGTTTGGAACCGGGTCGGGATATTCGCGCTGGGGTTTCATGTCGTGAGTGTCCCTCGCACGCCGGCCGGGTCAAGTCGCCCGGATCTGGCGGAGCAGCTCCGCGTGCGCCGATTTCGTACCCGCGAGCGTCGGCAATTCGCACGCATCGAAGGCCGCGAGGTCGATCGGGAAATGCGGCCGCCCGTCGGGATCGGTGACGACGCCGCCGGCTTCCTCGACGATGAGGGCCCCGGCTGCGATGTCCCAGAGTTTGCAGTTGTTCATAATGGTCGCGTCGATGCCGCCCGTGGCGATGTAGACCAGGTGGTGCGTCGCGGAACCGAGGCTGCGGACGACACAGCGGGTCAGTAAGGCCTGGACGAAGGGTCCGCGGTCGGGTCGCCATGCGCTGGGGATGCCGACGAGGAGCTGTGGATTGCGGACGCTCTCGGCCGATGAACCGCAGTCAAGGCGGAGCGTGCCGGCCGTCGCCCCCCCGCCGGCGGCCGCTGAGTACATGACGTCGGCCATGGGATCGTAGATCGCCGCGGCGACGGGCCGGCCGGCGTGCATCGCGGCGACGGAGCACGAGAAGGTCGGCACGCCGCGGATGAAATTGCGGGTTCCGTCGATGGGGTCGATGACCCAGTAAATGGCGGAATCCGCGGAGGTCACAGCGGGGGACGGCTGGGCCACACCTTCCTCGCCGATGAAGCGGTCGAGCGGGCGGGCGGTGCGAATGTGCTCGACGACGGTGCGTTCCGCGGCGACGTCGACCTCCGTCACTTCGCTCGAGTCGGGCTTGAGCGTGACGGATTTGCGGCGGCCGAATGCGTCCCTGGCGAGCGCGCCGCCGGCGCGGGCGGCGGATTCGGCGCGAGCGCGGAGTGCCGCGTGGTCGATCACTTTCGCCCGCCCTTGTCGTCCGCGCCGCCCCTGTCCTGTTTGCGGGACTTCTTCGCCTTCTCCTCGCGGGAGATTTCGTCGGCCTTCTTCTGAAGCTCGGCGGCCTGCTCGGCCATCCGCTTAAAGAACTCGGCCATCCGGCCGGGCTTCTTCTTTTTGGGTTCATCGACGATGCCGAGGCGTTCCTTGCGCTCCTTCTCCGCGTGGATCTGCTTGCGGACGATGAGCGACTCGACGATTCCGAAGACGTTGGTGAACATCCAGTAGAGCGCGAGTCCGGAGGGCTGATAGTAGAACATGATCGGGAACATGATGGCCATCATGTTGGCGATCATGGCCTGCTGCCGGATCTGGTCTTCGGCGGACATGCCCCCCGGGCCGGGGCCGGCGGCGGCGGCGGCGTCCTTCTTCGCCTGAAGAGAGGGCTTGGGCATGTACTTCTGCTGGAGCCACATGCTGACGCCCATGAGAATCGGGAGGACGTTGAGCGACGAGATGTTCTGGAACGGCGCTCCGATCCAGGGAAGCCAGCCGAGGATGGGGATGGTGAAGCCCTCGCCGCCGAAGCGGATGAGGGCGTCGGGATTCGAGAGGTCGCGGATCCACCAGCCGTCGAACGGGGCGTGGCGGAGCTGGATGTTCGTGTTCAGGGCGGTCCAGAGGCCGATGAGGATGGGCATCTGGATGAAGAGGGGGATCATGTTGACGAGCGGGGCCATCGGATTGACCCCCTCCTCGCTGTAGACCCGCATCTGCTCCTGCGCCAGCTTCTGCTTGTCGTTGGCGAACTCCGTCTTGATTTTCTGGAGCTTCGGCTGGATGCGGACCATGGCATCCTGGAGCTTGTACATCGACTTCTGCTGCATGACCGCGAGCGGGTGGAGCAGCGTGCGGACGATGATCACCAGGACGAGAATCGCGATTCCATAGTTGCGGACGACGAAGTAGATGGCATCCAGCGACCACACCATCAGCTCGGTCACCCACGCGAACTGGCAGGGACAGCAACTGGCATCGGCGGCGTGGGATTTGGAGTAGCCGATCTGCGTTTCATCGACGAACGCGGGGTTGATGCGTCCCATTTCCTCCGTGCCCTTGGGGCCGGCATAGATTTCAAATGCGAGGTCGGTCCGCGCGCCCGGCTGAAGCGGCTGCCACGTCGTGAGCATGCGGCCGATCGTGTCGTCGTGGTGCGGCGCGGCGCTGTGGCTGGCGGGATCGGCGGTGAAGGCCCGGACGCGTTCGATGAAGTCGGGTTTGCCGCCCTGGACGAGACTGACGGGTCGAATGAAGACGCCGAAGTACTTGTTCACGCTCGCGAGCCACGCGAACCGCGAGTTCTCCTCGCTCGGAGGAATGTCGCGACCCTCACGGCCGGTCTTGGCGATCTCGCTGCGCTGGAAGATGCCCATCTTGAGCGAGCCGTCCGAGAGGCGGTCGGTGACGAGGAGGCGGCGGGTCGGGTAGTAGCGGCCCTCTTCCGGAAAGCCGACGGGGCCATCCTGCATCAATTGGACCGCCAGTTCCCTGCCCGAGAGGTTCTCGACGGAGACGCGCATCTGAATGAGCGGGGTGCCGTCGACGAGCTCGAAACGTTTGACGATCCGCAGGACGCCGCCGGGCGCGTCGGCCGATTGGAGTGTGGTCGAAAAGACGACGTGATGTGAGGACTTTTCGACGATTTCCCAGACGTGGCCGCTCAGCAGCCAGGGCTGTGAAACGTCGCGGAGAGCGATCTGATGGGTTGCGAATGACTCGACCAGGCCGGTCGGCGAGTTCACCGGGGTGACGATCGTGTGCGGCTCGTTGGTGTCGGCATCGGTTCGATAGCGCAGGCGGCCCTTGCCGTCGCGGCTGGTCAGCGCGATGCCGGCGACGGCTGCGCCGCGCGGCGTGAGTTCAATTCGAAGCGCGTCGCCCACCTCGCCGCCGAGAATGACGGACTCGGTGGACGCCCCGGCCGAAAACTGAAACGCTGCCTGGGAGGCGACGGCGGAAGTTGCGGCCGGGCCGGGCTGGGAGGCGTCGGTGGCAGGCTGCTGCGCCGGCGAGGACGCCGGGACAGGCTGGGTGGCCGGCGTCTTGGGAAGCGGCCAGAGCGTGTTATAGACGTACTGGTAAGCCAGATAGACCGCGAGCGAGATCGCCAGGTAGAGAAACAGGCGGCGATTGTCCATTTTTCCTCTGGGGCCGGTCTCGGATGGGGTGAGTGCGAGCCCGCGCCCGCCGCAGCGCCATACCCGGAGCGCCTCACCCGAACCGAGCGGGGCATTTTAGAGGGAGTGGGCCGGGGCGAAAAGCGCGCGTCGCAGCGAGGCTGGTGCGGACAATGACTGGTCGGAGGACCGGCGTGAAGACGGGGCGTCAGGCCTGGAGATCGAGGCCCCCGCCAGGCTTTGCGTCGTCGGGCGTATTCGGCGGCAGCTCGGTGTCGCCGGGCGGCGGACCGGCGTCGGCGCGGCCCTGGCTGCCGGAACCTTCGGCGTCCGGGTTGACGTCGCCGTCACGCTCCGCGCCCTCGATGACGTCCTGCATGTGCGTGGCGAAGCGGGATTCGGTGATGTGCTGGGCGGCAGCGGCGCGGTCCTTGTCGCGGGCTTCAGCGGTCTTCTGCTGCGCGGACTGCGCCTGGATTCCGGAGGCGAGCCAGTTGGGCGGGATACTCGACACTGCGGGAATTCCTGTCTGGGCCGTGCGACGACACGCGGTCGCCGGGGGCCGCCGGCGCGGTCTACGCGTGTACGTCCGTCGTCGCGAGCGCGGCGGTGCTTCGGAAACCAAGCTGCCTGCGGAGGCGTTCGATCAGCGCGGAGTGCATCTGGCTGACGCGCGACTCGCTGAGGTCGAGGGTTGCCCCGATTTCCTTCATTGTCATCTGCTCATAGTAGTAGAGCATGAGAATGAGCCGCTCCGAGCGGTCGAGATCGGTCTTGAGCAACTGCCGGATGTCGGACTTCTGGGCCTCGAGGACGGGGTCGATGCTCTGCTCGTCGGGGACGACGTCGACCTCGGCGACGTCGCGGTTGGATTCGGAGTCGCCGAAGGACTGCGAAAGCGAGACGACGGAGACCGCGCTGGCGTCGCGGGCGAGCTTCTGAAATTCGTCGCGGGAGACGCCGAGGCGGGAAGCGAGTTCATCCTCATTCGGGGCCCGGCCGAGTTCGGCTTCGAGGGCGCGGGTGGCATCGGCGAGAAGGTGAGCGCGGTGGCGGACGAGGCGCGGGACCCAGTCCATGCTGCGGAGTTCGTCGAGGATCGCGCCGCGAATGCGGGGGGCGCAGTAGGTCTCGAATTTCACGCCGCGGTCGAGATCGAAGGCGTCGATGGCGTCCACCAGGCCGAAGACGCCGGCGCTCATGAGATCGTCGACGTCGACTTCGTCGGGCAGCTTCGCCCCGATGCGCTCGGCGGCGAAGCGGACGAGGGAGAGGTAGTGTTCGACGAGGCGGTTGCGGAGAATGCGATCGCCGCCCGCCTTGTATTCGCGCCAGGCCCCGGCCAGCGCGGCCTCATCGGAGAACCCGCGCGTCGTATGGACACGCGTCACGCGGCGGAGTCGTCCTCGAAAGCGACCGGTCATGTTTCACCCTCGACTTCACTCATTACCGGCGGGAGCCGGATCACTTCTCCGAATCCGGCTGCGACGACTGGGATTCGACCTTCACGGCCTGGAGGTGCTCGCGGTCGATCGTGACCTTCAGCGACTGGAGATACTCGCGCAGGACGGCGCGGGCCGTCGCCGCGGCGAACTGCCCGACGAGCGCCGCAGACACCATGATGAGCAGCGCGCGGCTGAGAATCGTGAAGGGCGAATTTCCCGCGTGAATGCCGGCGAAGATCGCCATCGCAAACGCGAGCAGTCCGACTTGCGAGCCCAATGTGCCGATCATTCGCCAACCTCAGCGATTCCTATCGGCGGCGCAGGCGGCGATCTTGTCCGGCGGCGGGCATTGGATCGAAAACGCGCGGCAGCGCATCAAGTGCGCGGCGTGGACGCTCGTCCGGCAACGGGCTGGAAGGATTACGGAGAAGCTGAAACGCCGGACGCGGGCAGATCGGCCGGGATCCTGGAAAGATCGCGCCGGCGGGCCTCGTACCCGATAATCAGCGGCGCCAGATATCGGCGGGCGAACGCCTTCGACGCCCAGCCGACGTGCGTACCGCTGGCGCCGGCCTCGCGCATCTCGCGATCCCAGCCGACCTGGCGCAGACGGTCGCGGTAGAGCCGCTGGCCGTCGGTCGTCAGCGACTCGGGCTGGGTGAATCCGACGGCGCCGGCGGACGAGCCGTGCTCGCGGTCGGTCGTTCCAAAGACGGTCGTACCGACCATGAGGAGTCCGATATCCCACTTCGAATAGAAATTCGCAAGGCCGAACCGGGCCCGGCGAAGAGCGGTCGTAAGGTCGTACTCGGGCGAGAGCGCCGGTGCGAGGAGGATGGCGGAGTCAATCTGGCGGCCGGGCGGGAGGGCTTCGAGCACGAGCACCGCCATCGCTGCACCTCCGGAATGGCCGATGAGGTGCACGGGCCGGCCGGGATAGCGGGCGCGGTAGGTGAGGATGCGGCCGGCGATTCTGACGGCTTCCTGGCGATTGCGTTCGATGTCGATCAGGTTGAGGACGTTTGCACCGGGAATCTTGTATGTCCAGTCGTAGATCTCGATCGCGCCTCGGACGCCGCCCTCGTCGAGGCCGACGGCGATGTTTCGATTGAGAATGCTCCGGCCCTCGATCCCCGGGAGGACGTAGACCAGGCCGCGTTCATAGCGCTCGGCGGCGCGGAAGCGCGCCGGGAGCGCGCAGCCGGAGAGCAGAGTCGCGATCGCCGCGACGGCGAGCAAGGCAGCGCTCCGACCGAGCCCGCGTGCACGCAACGGCGGGATGGATACACCGCGAACCGTCACCATTTTCCGGCCCTTCCCAGCCGCCGGCGATGGAGGACCATGACCGGAAAGACCGCGAAGATCAGGGCGACGACGGAGGCGATCGACGCCGTGAGCAGCGTGCGGGCAAGTCCGGCCCAGACGGAATACCCCCCCTCCCGGGCGCCGAACGCGAGGATGTCGTATAGGAATTGGCCGGGCCAGGCGGCGAGGACGGCGATGATGAAGCGCGCCGGTCCCGCGGCGGAAACGCCGGATTCCCGGAGCCACGTGAGAATCACGCCGGTGAGGCCGAATGCAAGGGAATTGACGCCGATGAGGTGCGGCTCGCCCGTGAGGTCCAGCATCAGCCCGCAGAGCCAGGCGGCAATGCGGGCATCGTCGGTCGGGGCATTCAGACCGCAGACGATCGCGAGCGCGAGCAGAAGCGGCAGGTACTCCGGCCGTATCGGCAGGAGGGCCTGAAGCAGGTACGCCGCGAAGAGAATGGCGAGAAAGGTACCCCAGCGCATCAGTTGAGCCTGATTCGGGTGGTCTGGGTAGACGGCGCTGCGCGCGGGGCCGGGGCCGGCGCGGGCGCGGACGAGGGGACCTCGAGCAGCTTGGTACCGCTCATGATGAGGCGCTTGTCGCGGACGCGCTCGTAGCCGACTTCCACGTCGATGCGCCTGCCCTGGAGATTGAGTTCGTCGGGCCAGCGCATGAGGAACCAGTAGGCGAGCCCGGTTCGGGTGCGCCGGGTGATCCGCCAGCCCATCGCTTCGTTTCGATCCATCTCCCAGACGTGCAGCAGCTTGCGCTGGACGACGCCGTCGAAATTGGGCTCGTAGCCATAGAGCCAGATGAAAATCCGCCCGGGTACGAAGGCGCCCTTGTTGGATTCGGAGGCGACGAAGCGTGTCGACACGCGGAATCCGACCACGCGGCCGCCTTCGCGGAGCCAGGGTTCATTCGCCCAGAAATTCACGACCTCGTAGATGTCGTCGCGCTCTTCGATTCGCGTGGGGTCGACGGCGGCCGCCTGCTGCTGCTCGCTGACGCCGCCGGCGCCGGTGCTTACACAGCCGGACAGATTCGTCATCGCGAGCAGCGAAGCAACCATCCCCCCGAACAGGCGAGCGATCCGCGCCGCCCGTTTACTTTCCATTCTTGCGCTCCTTCGCCCATGTGATCGGGATGTCGTAGCTGGCCGGCTCCGCCCGGCGTGGCTCCGCGGGAGGCGTCTGACGCACGGGGCCGTAGATGTCGCGGTCGTCGCCGCCGCGATCCGGCGGCGCCGCTTCCGGCGTCGTGCCCTCCGCGCCCTCGGGCCGCGGGGCGCGCTGGAGGCCGTCCATGAGCGGGTTCTCAAGCACCTCGGAAGGAATCGCACCCGTGCGGTCGCGCTCCGTGATCGACAGGTTTCGGTAGTCGTCGACGGTGCGGATGACCTTGGGCGTCAGGATCACGAGCAGTTCCGTGTGATCGTTGCGCTTCACGTCGTTGCGGAAGACCGCGCCGACGATCGGGAGGTCGCCCAGAAGCGGGACCTTCTGCTCGGTGACCTGGTCGCGGGTCGTGATGAGGCCGCCGAGGACGACGGTTTCATTGTCCTTGACGGTCACGGAGGTGTCCGCGGTGCGCTTCAGGAAGGTCGGCTGCGTCACACCGGCTGCGATCTGCGAGGAGCCGGCGATGTCGGACACTTCCTGGACGATCTGCATCCGCACGAAGCCGTCCGGATTGATCTGCGGCGTGACTTCGAGCTTGATGCCGACCTCCTCGCGGCTGACGGTGGTCTGAGTCTGGCCGGCGACGGTCGTGGTGCCGTTGACGACGGGAATCGAATTAGTGATCTCGATTCGTGCCGTCTCATTGTCGAGCGCCATGATCTGCGGCCGGCTGAGGACGTTCAGCGTGCCCTCGGACTGGAGGGTGCGGATGAGGAAGTTGAAATCGCGGCCGGTGATCGTGAAGGTGAAGCCGCCCAGGTCTCCGACGGCCGCGCCGATGTCGGTGCCGCCTACGAAGTCGAACGACGTCGTGTCATTCACTCCCGCCCGGGTGAACTGGAGGTCCTGGAAGGCGAACTCGATGCCCAGCTCGAGCGAGTTGTTCATCGTGACTTCGACGATGAGGACCTGAATCATGACCTGCGGCGGCGCCTGGTCGAGCTGGCGGACGAGATCGAGGATCTCGCTCTGCCGGCGCGGATCGTAGGCGAGGATGATGCGGTTGGTTTCTTCGCTGCTGATGGCGATGATGTCGCGCGACTGCTTCTTGCTCGCGGAGATCGATTCACCGAGGTCCTGGAGGCGCTGCTTGTCACGATCGCTGTAGCTGGTGATCGCGGCTTCGATGTCCACCGCCTTGTTGTTGCGCGGGTGGTAGACGAGCGTGGCCACGTCCTGCACGTCGCGGGCGTCGAGATCGAGCACGAGCTTCTCGACGAGGTCGAGGTAGCCGGGCGTGCCCGCGGCGATGACCGAGTTCGTGCGGGTATCGGTCGTGAACGAAATCTGCTGGCGGCCGCCGGAGGCCGCGCCTTCGAGGGTCAGCTCGCGCTCCTCGCCGGTCGTGGACTGCGACCGCGTGCCGCCGCTGGTTCCGGTCGTGGCCGGGAAGAGCTTCTCCAGCGCGGTGACCATCTCCTCGGCGTCCGAGTTCCGCAGCGGGAAGGTGCGGATGCGGAGCGAATCGGGCGGGAGATCAAGGGCCTTCACGAGGTATTCGATCATCCCCATGCTTTCGGGCGGCGCAGTGACGATGAGCGAATTCGTGCGGGTGTCGTCGGTGACCTGGACCTCGGAACGCATGGCTTCGAGGGTCTCGATGGAGCCGTTTTCCAGGGCGCGGTGGGCGATGAGCATCACCGCGGCCTTGGCGTCGCTCGACGAACCTCCTCCTCCTCCGCCGGTCGACCCGACCGAGCCGCCGCGGCCTTCGAGGATGTTGCGGAGGATGTCGCCAGTGTCCTGGGCGTCGGCCTGTTCGAGCTTGAAGATCCGGACGGCGTCGCTGCCCTTGGCCTTGGTGTCGTCGAGCCTTTCGAGCAGCGCGGCCACGTCGTGGACCATCTGCGGCGGGCCCGCGAGAACGACGGAATTCGTCGTCGGTTCGGCGAAAACCGTGATGTCGGCGTTTGCGGACGCCCCGCCGCCGGAACCGGAGACCTTGGTCAGGTCCGTCGCGGCCTTGGCCATGTCCTCGGCCTTTCCGAGCCGGAGCGGGACGATCCGCGTGACGCGGCCGGTCGTGTCGGCGGGCTTGTCGAGCATGTCGATCCAGCGATCGAGCATGAGCATGTCTTCTTTGGACGCCGCGATAAGCAGCGAGTTCGAGAAGGGTTCGGCGGTGATCTGAATCGGCGACCCCTGCGAGGAACTGCCGCCCGAACCGCCCCCCCCGCCGCCGGTGGTCGTGCGGATCTTGTCGACCATTTCCTGGAGCGCGCCGGCGATGTTCGTGGCGCTCGCGAGGAGCACGCGGCGGACCTTGAAGTCGGTCGTCGCGGTCTTCGGGCTGTCGAGGCGGGTGATGAACTCCTCGGCTTCGCTCAAATAGGCCTTGGTGCCGACGAGCATGAGCGAATTGCTGCGCGAATCGGCGAGGACGCTCAGGGAGTCGTTCTGGCCGCCTTCGTTCGCGGTGCCGCGGGCCTCCTTCTTGGCGTCGAAGGCGCTCTGGAGCAGGTTCGCGAGCTTCACCGCGTCGGCGTATTCGAGGTTGCGGAAGATCGTCGCGACGGGCGAGGACCCGGGCAGGTCATCGAGCTGAATCGAGAGCGTCTCGATCATCTTCCAGGTTTCGCTGGTCGCGAGGACGATCAGTGAATTCGTCCGCGAGTCGACCATGAGCACGGCGTCGTCGCGCGCGGCGTTGTCCTTGCCGCCCATCGCTTCGAGGCGCTTATCGAGCATCTCCCGCAGGCGCGTCTGCATGCCGGCGGCGTCGGTGTTCTTGAACGTATACAGATGCATGTCCATGCCCATCGACTCGGGCGAGCGGTCGATCTCGTTGATCAGGCCCGCGGCGAGGAGCACGGAGGGCTTGCGGCCGATGACGAAGATCGTGTTGCTGCGCGGGTCGGCGGAGATGTGGACATTGAAGGGCAGCCCTTCGCCGGTCGTGTTGAGCGGCGTGGGGGGCATCTCGCCTTCCTTGAAGTCCTTGCCGGTGCCCTGGCTCGGGCGCTTCAGCGAAACCTTCGACTCGTCGAAGATCTTCTGGAGCGTCTCGGCGACCTTTTCGGCCGTGCTGAACTTGAGGGCGAAAGCCTTGACGTCGATGTCGACGCCTTCGGGAAGCTGATCGAAGCTGGCGACGATCTGCTGGAGCGCGGCGTTGTTCTTCTTCGTGGAGAAGATGATCAGCGCGTTTTTGCCGGTGTCGGCGATGATGCGGATCGGCTTGTCGAGATCCAGCGGGGGAAGCGGCTTGCCGTCCGGGCCGGTGAGGGTGAGCTTGCGGATGAGGCTGGCTCCGCTGCCCGTTGCGCCGGCGGCGCGGCCGCCGCCCTGCGCGCCTCCGCCGGTGGTGGAAGCGGCTGAGCGATCGACTTCGATGAGCGCCGAGAGGACCTTTTCGAGGTCTTCGGCGCGGGCGTTCTTCAGATCGACGACGAACGCTTCGGCGGCGGTGAAGCCCCCCTCGGCGTCGGGGATCTCGACGTCCATGGACTTGATGAGGCGTTCGAGCTCCTTCACTTCGGCCGGCGTGCCGATGAGCATGAGCCCGTTCACGCGAGGGACGGCCTGGACGGCGGCCTGGTCGGTCGTGGCTTCGCCGCGGACGCGGTTGAGCTGCTCGACGACAGGTTTGAGGAGGTTCGCGGCCTCGTCGGCACGGATGTTGCTCAGCGTGACGAGCTTGGGCTCGCTGGCGTCGGTCGCGGTGTCGAGTTGCGCGACC
Organism: Planctomycetota bacterium; assembly: GCA_045863555.1. GTDB lineage: Bacteria > Planctomycetota > Phycisphaerae > UBA1845 > Fen-1342 > JACRLV01. The sequence goes on from BTUU01000024.1 coordinate 57,642, forward strand.
AGTTCCTTGATGAGATCGACGTTTTCTTCGGAGCCGGAGACGATCAGCGAGTTGCTGCGGGCTTCGGCGATGATCGTGTAACGCTCATTGCGATCGGCGCTGCCGCCCCGCTGCTCGACGATGGCGCGCATCACCTGGTCAAGGTTCTGCTGGATCGCAGCGGCCTTGGCGAATTCGAGCGGGACGACTTCGATCACCGGTGCGGGCGTCGAGCCCTCTACGAGTTCGAGCATCTGGAGGATGAACGAGACGTCGTTCTTGTCGCCGGTGATGACGATGGTCTTGCTGTCGAGCGGGGTGGCGAGGACTTCGCCGCGGAGCTGGCCATTGATATTCGGCAGCGAGCGCAGCGCCGAGGGGACGGTCGTCGCGGTCACGGGCGGCGCCTGGGTGGACTTTTCCGCCGCCTGTGCGTCGGCCTTTTCCTGCGCGTCGCGGACGGCCTTCAGCAGGTCGACTTCGCGGTTCACCGGCTGGGTGGAATCGCGCGTGACGGGCTGTGCATCGGAGGCGGCCGGGGCGGCGGCGCGACGACGCGCGCCGCGGGTGGTCGGCGGATCGTTTTTCGGATCCTGACCGTCCTGCGACGAGACTTCCGCGGTTTTTTCGTCCGCGGGAGAGTCGACGACCTGCCAGAACATGATCGAGGGCGTGTTCAGCAGCGTCGCAAGGACGGGCTCGCCGAAGATGAACGAGTCGCCGATCTTCGCGTCGATCTTCTGAATCGGCTGGACGTTGAAGACGCCCTCCGTCGACGGCGGAGCCCCCCCGCCGCCGCGAGGCTGCTGCGGGCGGACGCCGCGGGTGCCGCCGCCCTGGTTACCGCCCCGGTTGAAGCCGGGGTTTGTCCCGCCGCCGCGATTTCCGCCGCCGGGGACGTTGAAATTCCCGCCGCCGCCGCGGTTTACCCCGCCGGGAGTCATGCCGCCAGTATTGCCGCCGCGTGCACCCGTCGGACGGACGGTGGCACGCGAACCGCGATTCTGGAGGTCGTTGATGATCGACTGGGCGTCGGTCGCCGTCATGTTGTTGAGTTTCAACACGACGGTCTCGGGGGCCGTCGGACGGATTTCCTTGAGCTGATCAACAACGGTGCGGACGAGGCCGGTCATTGACGGCTCGCCGTAGACCATAAGCACCTGGCTCGAGTCGTTGGCCTGGACGGAGACGACCCGCGGCTGGCGATTCTGCTTCTGGGCGAGCCGCTGCTCGCCGTCATTGACGAGCCGCTCGACTGTCTGTGCGAGCGTGAAGACATCCTGATCGTACGGGACGGGGATCAGCTCGATCGGTGATTCAATCGTGGATTTGTCGTCGAACTGGGCAACAAGCGACTTGACCTGATCGATCTGCGCGGTGGAGCCGTGCACGATGATCGTCTTCGCGCTGTCATTGGGGACGATGACCGGTGCGGCTGCTCCGGCGCCGGCCCGCTGGCCGCCGCGGCCAGCGCCGGCCTGAGCGGACGAGTTGTCGATGAACTGTTGGATAAACGACACGATCTGCGACGCGTCGGCGTTCTTCACCTGGATGGTCGCGATCTGGCGCGTGAGCTGATTCGACATCGGCTCGATGACCATCGCGTTGACGGTCTCGATATCCGCCTTGCGGCCGATGACAAAGACCGCGTTGCGATCGGCATCCGCGATGGCGGTGACGTCGACGACGCGGCCGCCGGCGATGGAGACGCCGCCGGTAAGACCGGCGAGAGGATTCGCACCCCGGCCGCCTCCGCCGCCCCGCCGCGCGCCGCCGGCCGCCGCGGCATCGCCACCGCCGGCCGCGTAGGCATTGACTGCGTCCGCTACGACCGTGGCGTCCGCATCCGACAGGACGAACACGCGGAATTCCTTGCGCTGCTCGGCCGGCATCTCCGCATCGGCGGCCTTCAGAATCTGGCCGACAAATTCGAAGACCTGCTCCGAGCCGACGACCATGATGCTGTTCGTGCGCTCGTCGGCGATGGCCGTGAACGCGTCGAAGTCCATGTCGCCGCCGCTGCCGGCTGTCCGGGCGACAGTCAGGTACTCCATCATCGCGCCCTTGACCGAATCGACGAGGGCCTGGGCCTTCGCGTAGCGAATCGGGAACGTGCGGAACTGGAGGCCGGCGTCGGACTTGTCGAGCGCGAGGACGAGGTCGCTCATCTGCTCGAAGATGGCGTCCGGAGCGCGGACGTAGAGGGCCTTCGAGTTCTTGTCGCCGATGACGACGATCTTGCCCGCCATCTGCGCCGCCGCGGACGCCCCGCCGCGTGCGCCGCCCCGGCCGGCCGCGCCGCCAGGGGAGGTGGCCGCACTGCCGCCGACACCGCCGAAGACGAAGAGCAGCTTGTCAGCGAGCTTTTCGGGGTTCGCGTTCGTCACGGGGATTTCGCGGATGTCGCGCTGGTAGAGCTTGTCGAGCTCCTCGACCTTTTCGAAGATCTTGTCGCGCATGTCCTTCGAGGCGAAGACGACGATCGTATTCGAGGTCGTCTCGGCGGTGATGCGGACTTCGGTCGAGCTCGTGGTCATGCCGCCCCGGCCGCCGCCGGCCCGCCCGGCGCCGCGAGCGCCGCCGCCGCTTGAACCGGCGAAGAGATCCTGCACGACGCGGGCGATTTCGTTGGCGTCGCCGTACTTGAGGACGTAGGTCTCGGCCTCGGCGAAGTTGCCCTGGATATCGAGCAGTTCGATCTGCTTGAGGACGGTCTCCACGTCCTTCTGCTGGGCGGTGAAGATGAGCGTGTTGCTGCGCGTGTCGCCATTGATCGTCACCGGGCCCATGTCGGCCGGGGAGACGCCGGTTGACCGCCGGCCCGCACCGCCGCGACCGCCGCCGCCGCCGCCCGTGGTCGCGTCGAAGACTTCCTGGAGCAGCGGGACGATCTCCTCGACCTTGGCGGTCGAGAGCTTGACGTGCTTGACGACGACGACATCGCGGCCTTCGAGGTCCTCCATCTTGTTGATGACGTTCTCGATCATCTCCATGACCTTCTGCGGTGCGGAGATGAGGAGCGAGTTGGTCATGGCGTTGGGGACGATCTGGACGGACTCGATCTTGACACCTTCCGCGCCCTCGATCCCGCCGAACGTGATCATCTGCGACTGCATGAGATCCATGAACGGGTTGTTACCCATTCCGCCCATGCCGCGGCCGCCAAAGCCGCCGAAACCGCCTGGGAAGAATCCCATGCCGCCACCGCGGTTTCCGGCGCTCTGGTTGCGGGACTGGGTGATTCCGAAGGCTTCCTTGATGTTGTTGGCGACCTCGGTGGCATCGAGGCTCTTGAGCTGGATGACCTTCATGTCGACATTTGCCGGCGGAATGTCCATTTCGCGCAGCAATTGGCGGATTTCGGGCAGGTCGGATTCGTCGCACTTCACGATCAGGTAGTTGTGGCTGATGTCCGTGGCGATGCGGAGCCGGTCACCGCCGCGCTGCTGCCGCGACGTACCGCCGGTAGTCGAGCCCCCCCGGCCGCTCTGAGGTCCCATGAGGCCGCCGGTCATGCGGTTGAGGGAATCCATAAGGCCCCCGCCCCCCCCGCCGCCACGACCGCCGCGGCCGCCGCGATCGTCGCCGCCGCCCTGCTGATTGCGCTGGGCCTGCTGCATCTGCTGCTGCATCTGCATTTGCTGCTGCATCATCTGCTGCTGGAGGCGGAGCTGGCCGGCCGCACCCTGAAACTGGGCGGACTCGTTGAACATGAGTTCGAGGATGCGCGCAGCGGCTGTGACGTCGCCGAAGCGGAAGCGGAAGATGCGGACGACTTCACCGGCTGTGAGGTCCTCCTCGAGGAGTGCGATGGCATCTTGTATCTCGTCAACGCGATTCTTGTCGCCTGAAACGAGGATGCGGCCGTCTCCCACGTCGGTGATCGTCGCGCGCCGGCCCTCGGGCTGCGTCGCAGCCGCGGTGGCGGGCGCAGATGATGCGTGGGCGGCGGCATCGTTCAGCTGCGGCGGAGTCTCGCCTCGATCAGTTGCCTGCGAGCGGATGATTTCGCGCGCGACGCGCGACTGCCAGTCGTCGGCGTCCTGGTGGTAGTGATCGCCGGCCGCCCCCGTCGGAACGACGCGTGCGCCGTCACCGCGCTGCGGGACGTTGGAACCGGGGCGCGAGGAGCGATCGTTGACGCCGCGCGGCTGTGGGCCGTCCTCGGGCCAGAGTTCCTCGACGAGCGACTTGTATTCGGCGGCCTGGCCTTCCGACATCGACTTGATGTCGATCCCAGGAATACGCGCCTGAAGGAGCGGAAGGTACTTCGCTGCGCCGCCCTTGGGCTTCAGGATGAGCGTCGTAACCTCGATCTTGTAACGGGACTCGTACTGCCGGATCAGCTTTTCGATCTTAGGGAATTCGCTTGGCCGGCAGCGGACCTTGATGTACTCACCGTCCCAGTCGGCATCGAGTTCCGGTCCACCGTCCAGCGGGAAGTGCTCTTCGACATCCCAGACGATGTCGTTTGCATCGCCGCGGGTGATGTCGACGAAGTAAAGCTCTCGAGCGTTATCCTCGGACGACTGGTCCGGCGCGACGTCGAGAAGATTCACGAACTCCTCGATCTGCCGCATCTTGCGCCGGTTGGCGGTGACGATCATGCGATCGTAGAACTCGTCGTCGGTGATGGTCACCGCGTCCTGCCCCGCACCCTCCGGGAACATCTCCCGGAGCGTGTCGGCGACGGTGAGAACGCTCGTATTGCGGATCTTGAAGATCTTCAGCTCGGGCGTGGTCCTGCTCAGGGCTTCGACCTCGCTGATCCGCTTTTCCGCCTCGGCCACCTCGCGCGGCATGCCGCTGAGGATGATGGTGTTGGAGGTCGCGTCGGGAACGATCGAAACGGCGGCCGGCTTGCCGGCGACCTGCATGCTGGCCGAGACGGCCTGGGCGAGCGTCTGGGCCTGGGCCTCGTTGAGCTGAATGACGCGCGTGATCTGACCGGTATCGACGTCGGTATCAATGGTCTTGATCAGCGACGCCGCGAGGTCCTGGTACAGGTCGGGCGCGAGGACGAAGAGCCGGTTGGTGGACGGTTCCGCCATGACCCGCAGCGGCAGTTTTTCACTGCGCACGCCGCCTTCGATCGTGAGGGATTTCGTCTTCAGCATCGTTTCGATGTTCTGCGCGATCGCGTCCGCCTTGGCGAATTTGAGCGCGTAGGGCTTCATCTCCGCCTCGTCGAATTCCTTGCTGTCGATCGTGTTGACGAGGTTCTGGATGAGGCCCATGTACTCCTTCGGCGCGAGCACGACGAGCGTGTTGGAGCTGCGGTCGGCGAAGCAGCCGGGCTTGAGGGAGCCCTTGCGGGTCGTGGTGCCGAGGCTCGAGAGGAAGAAGTTGACCTTCATCTCGAGTTCGCTGGCGTTCATGTTCTTCAGGTCGAAGATCTGCACGGTGACGGCGTTGAGATCTTCACGGTCGATCTTGCTGAGGAGGTCGTTGATCTCCTCCTGGACCTTCTCCGGACCGCGGATGACGAGCATGCCGTTGGCGACGGTGACTTGCGGCTTCTGGGTCGCGACGGCGCCCTTCATCGCCCAGAGCTGGTCGATCATCGACTTCATTTCATTCGGGTCGGCGAACTTGGGCGCGACGGTGATCGACTTCCAGTTGTCGCCCGGGACGGCGTCCAGCTCGTCGATCATCTTCATGATCTCGTCCATCTTCGACGCGGGCGCGACGACGACGACGTTCGATCCGCCGATGACGGTAAACGAGGTCGGGTTCGTCGCGCGCTGGGCGCCGCGCGGCGCGTAGCGCCCGGTCAGGACGCTGACGATCTCCTGCGGGTTGCCCTGCTGGATGGGCCGGATGCGGACGTCGTTCGTGTTCTTGATGACCGCGAGGTCAAGCTGCTCGACCCACTTGCGGATCTCCTCGAAGTCGTTGGCGTTCGCACCGCTGACGACGATCGTGTTGCTGAGAGGCTCGGGCACGACGCGCAGACCGCGGGTCGTGCGCATCTTCTCCGCGAGCAGGTTGCTGAGAACGCCCGCGACTGCGTTTGCATCGGCGTTCTTCAGCTCGATGTTCTTCATCGGCGCCGGCGGCGTCACCTTCTCCATCTGGCCGATGAATTCGGCGATCTCGGACATCTTCTCCCGGGGGCCCATGACGACGAGCTTCTCGCCGTTGAGAACGCTGAACGTGATCGGCTGTGCGACGCGGCCGGTGCGCGGCTGGTAGCGGGTCTGGAGCGTCTGGATCAATTCCCAGGGATTCACATTCTTGGGTTCGAAAATGCGCGTCTCGGGCCGGTTGGCCTGCGCGCTTTCGTCGAAGCCCTTCGCCAGCGCCTTGAGTTCGTCGAGATCCTGCGCCATCGCGCCGGAAACGAAAATCGAGTTGCTGATCACCTCGGCCGTAATGCGGAAATTGCGGTTCTTGGCGAAGCGCTCCTGCCAGAGGGTCTGGATCGTCTGGGCGACGGTCTGCGCGTCGGCGGTTTCCAGGCGGATGATCTGGACGTCGCCCTGGCCGGTCGTGGCCTTGTCGAGTTCGGCGATGAGCGATTCGGCGATGGTGATGAGGTTGCCGGGCGCGTAGATCGCGATGCGATTGAGGCGCGTATCAACGACGACCTTCACCCGTTCGGTCAGGCCCACGCCGCGGCCGCGGGTGGATTGCGCGGCGAGAAGCTGGCGCACCTGTTCGGCGACGTAATTCGCGTCGGCGTGCTGGACGACGACGAATTTCTGCACCTGCTCGGAGTCGAGGGAGTTCTCGCTGAGTTTCTGAATGAAGTCGTCGACCTCGGCGATCGAGTCCTTCGGCACGGTGACGATAATCTGCTGCGTGTTCGGGTCGGGCGAGAAGGTGTACGTCAGCCGGTCGGGCCGGGTGCGGGCTCGGTAGATCTGCGTCAGCGTGTTGGCGACGTTCGTCACGTCGAGGGCCGACGAGATGGCGCGGATTTCCGTGACCATCGCCCCGGGCGGGACGTCGATCTGGGCGATCATCTTCTCGATTTCGGGGAACTTCTCCTTGGGCGCCTCGACGAGAATCTGCGTGCCGGTCTGGACGATCTTCACCTGGCCGCGCGGACCGCGGAAGCCGGTGGCGGAGCCGTAGAACTGGTTCAGCGCGTTCAGCACCTCCTGCGCGTTGACGTGCTGGATGTTGTAGTTGCGCTTTTCGGCGGCCTGGTTGACCAGCTTCGACTCGTACTCCTTCACGAAGGTGCGAACGACCTGGAGGCTCTGGGCATCGCCCTGGAAGACGAGCGTGTTTGTGGCCGGGTCCGCCTGGACATTCGCCCCCGCACCGCCGCGGCGGCCGCCGCCGAGGCCGCGCGACTGGAGGACCTGCTGGACGAGGGCGGCGAGCTGGTTCGCATCGGCGTAGTCGATGGGGATGATGACCAGCGGCGTGCCGGAATCCTCGATGTCGACCGTCTTGATGAGCGATTCGATCTCGGTGAGGGCCGGGGCGATCGACTGGACGACGACCTGGTCGCCCATCTGGTCGATGTAGACGGGCACCTGGCCGAGGATCGGGTGGCGGTACTGGCGGTACAGGCCCTGGAGCATCGTGACGACGCCGGCGGGGTTGCCCTTCTTGACCGGGAAGAAGCGCGTCTCAGGCTTGTCGCTGACCGCGCCCGAGTCGACGGACTCGATCATGCCGCGGATCTTCTCCCATTCGGCATCCGTGCAGTAGACGATCAGCGTGCGGATCTCGTCGAGCGGGATGATCTGCTGCGTCGGACCGCCGGGGGCCGCGCCGCCGCGGCGTCCCACGCCCTGGCGGCCGGAGCGGGTCGGGCCCTGCGCCGCGGAATTCGTGAGCAGCGCCTGCACGGTCGGGACGAAATCGCTGGGCTTCAGGTTGGTCAGCTCGATGCGGTGTTCCTTCTCCTCGGCCGTGGGGATATCGAGCTTGGCGATGAGGCCGGTGATCTGTTCGAGGGCCTCGCGCTCCGCAACGACGTGGAGCGTCTGGTTGGCGTCATCGGCGACGATCGTGGTCTGGCGCGCGGTCCGGCCGCGTGCGCCCTGCGGGATCATGCCGCGCGTGATCTGATCGAGCAGCGGCTGGATCTCGCTGGGTTTGGCGTACTTGACGGCGATGGCCGTGTAGTTGCTCGGAACGGGCTTGTCGATGATCTCGAGCATCTCCTGGACCTTCGCCAGACCGTCCTTGTTGGCGTAGACGATGAGCGAATTGGTGCGGTCGTCGGCGCGGATGCGCACGGTCTTCTTGGCGCGCTCGTAGATGTCTTCGACGAAGATGTCTTCGGGATTCACAGCGCCCTGCACCGGCTGATTCGGCTGGCCGGGCTGCGGCGGCTGGTTGGGCTGACCGGGGCGCGGACGGGGCTGAAAGCGCATCTGCTGCGGAGACTGGCCGCGTTCCTGGTTGAGGATGTCGCCGAGGAGCGTGGCGATCTCGGTCGCGTCGCCATTCTTGACGGGGATGACGCTGGTGGTGAATTCGCCGATGTCGAGCGGATCGTCGAAGCGGTCGATCAGCTCCTTTACGCGGCGGTGCTCATCGGTCGTTCCCTTGACGATGAGCGTGTTCGTGCGGGCGTCGGCGATGATCTTGGTCGCGGCTTCGCCGCCGACCATCTCGAACTGGCGCGTCTGCGGGTTGAAGCGGCGCTGCGGCTGCTCGACATCGAGCAGATTCCGCACGAGCTGCTCGACCACCTGCACGTTGGTCTTGATCTTGTAGATCTGCATCGTGCGCGGGTCGAATGTGGCGGTGCTCACCTTGGCGCGGAGCGATTCGAAACGGCGCACGTCCATGGCGAAACCGACGATCTTGATCGTGTTGGTTTCGGTGGTGTACGTCGGCAAGGCGTAATCGGGCATGGCCGGGGCGACGCGCTTCTGGAGGTCTTCCGCGGGCATGTCGTCGATCTTGATCGACACCGAGACGTATTCGAGGTCGCGCAGATTTGCGGCGTTGAACGCTTCGATCGAGTCGTAGACCTTGTCGAGCGTCAGGTACTTGGCGGCCTCGGCGAGCGGCACGCAGTAGATATAGTACTCGTGCTCGACGATGAAATAGCCGTTGGCGACGAGCAGATAGTTCAGCTCGTCGAGGGCCTCATCCTTGGTCATAATCCGCGGATTTTCGTACGTGAGCGTGCCCGTTGGCGTCGAGCCGACGTCCGCGCGGAACGGCTTGCCGATGCGCTTGGCGATGTGCTCGACGACGCTCTCCCAGTCCGCGTCCTTGAAGGCGATCCAGTCACTCTTGCCGGGCATGTCGGCCGGCGGCGGCTTGACGGGCTGATCGCCGACCGCCGCGGACGCGTCGTGCGTCGCGGGCACCTGGCCGGCGGGCGTGGTGACGCCGCGGCGCGGAGGCGTAACCGGCTTGATGGGCTGCGCGGGCGGCCGCTCTTCCGACGGCCCAGGCTCAACGACATCGCGGCCGCCCTCGGCGGGCTCGACCGGTTTGCCGGTATCGCCCGGCATCGTTTCGGCCGGCTGCGACTCGGATTTCTGGCGTTCGGCTTCGCGTTTGGCGCGCTCCTCGGCGATTCGCTTGCGGGCTTCTTCCATGCGCTTGCGCGACGCTTCGCGATTTCGCTCGATCTCCTCCGGCGTGGGCCGGCCGATGCGCTGCGTCGTCGGTTTCGATTCCGGGCTTGCGGGCTGGGTTGCGCCTTCACCGGTGGCGGGCTGTGACGGCGGCTGAGCCGGCGGCCTGGTCTCGTCCTTCGGCTCCTGCGGGTTCGACGCCGGCGCCGGCTTTTCATCGGCCGGCTTGGGCTGCGTTTCCTGCGGCTGAGCGGGCGGAGTCTCCTGGCCGATGCGCGCCGCGATCGCGTTCATGCGTTCGAGCCGCGCGAGGCGGGCGCTCATCTCGTCGGCCGAGGGCGTCAGGCTGAGCCCGTCCGTCGAGACCTTTCCGCCGTCGAGCGCGGCGAGGCGCTGGTCGGCGGTGTGCTCGGCCCAGTATTCCGTGGTCGCCTGGCGGGCGATGGGCTCGACCCGGAGCGTCGAGCTGGGACGCCGGCGGCCGCCCTGCTTGTCATCGCTCTTCGGTTCGGGCGCGCCATTATCCGCGGAGGATTCCTGAAGGAAGCCGCTGCCGCCGAGGGTCCACGACACGGAAACCGCGATCACGCTTCCCCACACGATGCGCTGAGATATGGACAGCAACATTCGAAAAACCCTCGTGCTTGAACGACGTTTCTGGATTCACTCCAAGACCCGGCGGCGCGGCGCCTGCACAGCGGACGCGCCGGCTCCGACCCGACAACGAGTTATACACGCTGGAGGGGCCGAGGTAACGGCCGGTTCTCACAATGATGACGTTCTCCGGAGCGCCCGCAAGTTGCGGGGGCGAATCGGGTTACCTGCGTCCCGCCGCGCCGGCCGGGTGACGGGGTTCCGCCGTGGGCGACCGGGGTGCTGGATCGTCCGGTTCCGGCGGTCTCCGCGACGGCCCCGGGAGCCGACCGCCGCATCCGGCATCGAAAAATAGCGCTGACAGCCGTGGCGACGATGTGATATGATGGGCATCTTCGACTGCTATTGACGTATCAGGAGTTGTAGGCTTTCCACTCGAGGTATCGCGGAGGATCAACCGCATGGTCCGGATCCAGCAGCATTCAGCGGCGTCGATCACGACTGGAATTCTCGCCCTGCTGCTGCTCGCCGGGGCCGCGGGGAATCCGCTTCGGGCGGACGACGACAAGCCTGTAACGGGCGACGCGTATTACGTGCTGCCGATCCGGGGCGTCTTTGGATTGCAGGTCGCGGACAGCGTCGTCGCGGCGGCGTATGACGAGGCGCGAAAGCTGAAGGCGAGCGCCGTCGTGCTGGAAATCGAGAGCCCGGGCGGCAGCGTCGAAGAATTGAAGAGAATTCAGGCGACGGTTCGCAAGTACAGCGACATCCGCACCATCGCCTATATCCGAGAGGCGAAATCGGCGGCGGCGATCCTGGCGATGTCGTGCCCGGACATCGTTATGGCGCCGGCGGCCGCGATCGGGGCGGCGGTCCCGCTGCGGATCGGGCCGGATGGGACGCCGCAGAATATCGAGGCGAAATTCGAGTCTTCGATGCGGGCGGATTTTCGCGCGGCGGCGGAGAACGCGGGGCATGAGCCGCTGCTGGTCGACGGGATGATGCGCGAAGATGTGGAGCTGTACCTCGTGCGCGTCGGCGGCGGCTACAAGGTGAGCGAGCATCGCGGCGACAAAATTCTCAAGAAAAAAGGGCAGATCCTGACGCTGACGACGAAGGAAGCGCTGGAATGCGGGTTGTCGTCGGGGACGGCGACGCGGATCGAGGATTGCTTCAAGGCGCTGAAGCTGAAGAACTATCGCGACATCGGGCCGCAGGGCCGCGAACGGAGCGAGGCCTGGGCTAAGCAGGTGGACGAAGCGCTGGAGAAGATGAAGGAATCCCGGCGGAACTTCGACAAGGCGATCACGGACGCGAACGCGGCGCTGCGGGCGCGGCGGAAAACGGACTTCACGAGCGCGCTGCAGCGCGCGTCGTCGAACCTGCGGCGGATGGAGGATATCTGCAAGAAATACCCGGCCATCGGCGACGGCGACCCGCTGCGCGACCTGCGGAACCGTCTGACGGCGCTGCGGAAATCGCTGGAACGCTGACGGGACCGGCGATTATCGCCCTTCCTTCGTTCGTCGCCGCGTGACGGTGCTCGGAGATCCCTCACAGCGGCATGTATTTCGGACGCCGCGATGAAGCTCTTTCCGGCGGGTTGACTTCGATCCTGAAGAAGCTAGGATTTGAGCACGTGATGGCCGCGAAACCGGCGACGCATTTGTGTCGGCGGGCCGCGGCGATCAGATCGATTCCCGGATAGCTCAATGGTAGAGCAGCCGGCTGTTAACCGGCTGGTTGTAGGTTCGAATCCTACTCCGGGAGCTAACCCAACTTTCGCACTTTGGAAAAATTCAGTGCGATTTTTCGGCTCTGGCGC
>BTUU01000025.1:0-62681 GCA_045863555.1 Planctomycetota bacterium
TGAACTACCGGACGCATCCGGACTGGGACAAGCGGGTGCTCGAGCTGACGGGCGGCGAGGGCGTGGACCTGACGGTGGAGACGGGCGGCGCGGGGACGCTCGAGAAATCGCTCAAGGCGACGCGGGCGGGCGGGATCGTCAGTCTGCTCGGAGCCCTGACGGGGCTCAAGGCGGAGATCACGACGGGCACGATCCTGATGAAGCGGCTGCGCGTGGCGGGGATCATGGTGGATTCGCGGGCGTCGCTGGAAGGGATGATCGCGTTCCTCGAGCGGAATTCGGAGATCGAGCCGGTGATCGATCGGACATTTGCGTTCGGCGAGCTACGCGAAGCCCTGGAATGGATGGATTCGGCGCGGCACCTGGGGAAGATCACGCTGACACGCGGTTGATTGTCGGGGGAGTAGAATCTCGGGATGAATTCATCGGCGTCGTCGATGTCGAGTCCGGCGAATCGCGAGGCTGCGCCTCCGGCGTGGGATGATGCGCTGCTGCGCGACCCGCACGCCGCCCCCGACAAGGCGGCGCGGGTCGAGGCGATGTTCGACGCGATCGCGCCGACGTATGAGCGGGTAAACGCGGTCGCGAGCCTGGGACAGGATGCACACTGGCGAACCGTGGCGATCGCGGCCGCGGCGGTCCGACCGGGGGATGTCGTGCTCGACGTCTGCTGCGGCACCGGGGATATGCTGCGGCTCTTCGCGGGCCTCCCCGAGCAGCCGAGCCGCGTGATCGGGCTCGATTTTTCGGCGGGGATGCTGACGGCGGGTCGGTATGACGGGCAATCCGCCCCGGGTAAACCGACGGCCGGGGGGCGAAGCGACGCGACAGCAGCGCCGATCCAGCTCCTGCGGGGCGATGCCCAGCGGCTGCCGCTCCGCGATGCGAGCGTTGACGTCGTGAGCTGCGCCTTCGGCGTGCGGAATTTCCAGCAGCTCGACCGGGGACTGGCCGAGATGCATCGGGTGCTGCGGCCGGGCGGGCGCGTGGTGATCCTCGAATTCGCCCCGCCGGCCAGCGCGCTCGTGCGTTTCGGGTATCGCCTGTACACGGAGCGAATCCTGCCACTTCTGGGCCGGCTGATCAGCCGCGATCGCGTGGGAGCGTACAAGTACCTGCCGCACTCGATCCGGACATTCGAGACGACGGCGGGCATGACGGCGCGGCTTCGCGGCGTCGGCTTTGGCGACGTGACGGTGAAGACGATGAACTTGGGGACGGTGGCGGTGTACAGAGGGGTGAAAGGTGACAAGTGAAAGGTGAAAGGGAAGAGGCAGGCGGTTTCGTCCTTGTCTTTCACGTTTCACCTTTCACTTTTCACTTTTCACGTTTGACCTGATCGCATTCCGATGCGAGGAGAACGGATATGGATGCTCCGACCGGCGTGATTCAGTACGACGATTTTGCGAAGCTGGACCTGCGCGTGGCGACGATCGTGGAAGCGGCGCCGCACCCGAACGCGGACAAGCTGCTGGTGCTCCAGGTGGACGTCGGGGGGCTCGGCAAGCGGCAGATCGTCGCTGGCATCCGGGCGTATTACGCGCCGGAGGCGCTGGTCGGCCGGCAGGTCATCGTGGTGGCGAACCTCGCGCCGCGGGCGATGCGCGGGCTGGAGAGCCAGGGAATGCTACTGGCGGCCAGCGATGAGGCCCGGACGCAGGTGATCTTCGTGACGCCGGAGAAGGCGATCGGGGCGGGGGCGAAGGTGTCGTAGCGTGGTATCTCGCCGGTCCGTCGCACGAGGCGGTTCACGCGCGACGATCGAGTTCCCACGCCAGCGGCTGAAGGATCAAGGTCGGGTCATGGCCGCTTGCAGCTCCGATCATGGCTGCGAACAGAGACTCGTCGTCGTACCCCGCGTTTCCGGAAGTGATCTGTTTCAAGTGATTTGAGAGCCGGTGGTGCAGTTCGTTGACGGCACTGAACAGTGAAAATGCACCGGGGTCGCGCGCTTCCAACTCCTGATACTCACCACGTGCGCGCACGGTGATGTGGCCGTAAAGAGCCGCGAGAAACTGAAGTCGCTCGTTTGGATTCAGCGACGTGTAGATCCTCAGAGTACTCGCTCGGATTTCCTCTGCTCTTTTGTCGTCCATTTCATTCCCCTGATGGTCCTATGCCCGCCCCACCCGCACGATCTGCTGGCCCGGGAGCCGCCGGACCAGTCCTTTGAGTTCCAGCGACGTCACGGCCGCGAGTGCCTCGCCCGGTGGGATGGGCACGAGCTGGAGCGCGAATTCCTGGAGCATCGGGTCGTAACTCAGGGCTTCGAGAACGGCGGATTCCGCCGGTGAGAGAGGTCCGAGGAGGCGTGAGTCGCCCACGACGGAGGAGCCGCCGCCACCGCGTCCTTTAGCGGCCGCGGAATTCGCTGGGTCGAATGAGAGCGTGCCCTGCCCTACCAACCTCGCGGCGACGTCCGGGAACTCGACCAGGACATCTTCGAGCGACGCGATCAGCTTCGCGCCGTCCTGGATGAGCTTGTTCGTGCCGATCGCCGTCGCCTCCTGCAACCGGCCGGGGACGGCGAAGACTTCGCGGTTGTACTCCATCGCGAGCCGGGCGGTGGCGAGCGCGCCGCTGCGGGCCGGAGCTTCGACGACGATCGTACCCAGCGACATGCCTGCGATGATGCGGTTACGCGGCAGGAAATTGCCCCGCCGCACCACCGTGGCCATCGGCAGTTCGCTCAGCAGCGCCCCGTGCTCAATCAGCTTCTCCGCGAGGGCCGTGTTCTCGGGCGGATAGATCTCATTCAGCCCATTGCCCATGACCGCGATGGACCGACCGCCTGCATCGACCGCGCCGTGGTGGGCGAACGCGTCGATCCCGCGGGCCAGGCCGCTGATGACCGTGAATCCCGCGCCGGCCAGCAGTTCGCCGAACCGGCGGGCCTGCTCGCTGCCGTAGATCGAGCAGCGGCGCGTGCCGACGACGGCGATCGCGATCGCATCCGTCTCGCGCAGCTCGCCCTTGACCCAGAGCGCGATCGGCGGATCGGGGACTTCGCGGAGCCCGGCCGGATAGTCGGGGTCGGCGCGGGCGACGATCCGGACACCCTTGGCCGCGCAGGCGTCCAGCTCGTTTTCGATCCGGATCTGCGTGGCGGTGCGGAGGATGCGCTCCGCGCCGTCGCGGCTGATGCCCTTCACGACCTGCATCTCGGCCGCCGTCGCGCCGAGCGCAGCCTCGGCGGTGCCGAACTGGACGAGCAAGCGGCTGAAGATGAGCGGCCCGACGCCGTCGGTGAGCGCCCAGCGGAGATGAGCCCGGCCGGTCTCGGTGATCGTGGTCACGCGGTCCTCCCGTCGGGCGCGAGCGCGGCCAGCAGGGCCTCGTCACCGCGGCGGACCTGGTCGACGACCGCGGCGAGGTCGCGCGGGCGGATTCCGGGCATCGAGGCGATTTCGAGGCGGTCGACGCAGACGGCGAGGGCGTCGCGCCACGCGTGTGCGGCGGGGCGCCTCAGACCGCTGGTCGCGAGACGGTCGCTCAGCCACGTCAGGAGGCAGCGGCGCCGCTCGCGAATCGAGACGAGGACCGCAGCGGCGGCGGGATCGTCGGAGTCGGCGAGCCAGTCGCGCAGCGACTCGAACGCCATTCGACCGGTTACCTGCGATTCCGCGCCAGACCAGCGGCCGGACCATTGCGCCTGCATGGCGACGGCGGCCAGGTCGAAGATGTGATCCGGGGCGAGCGGTGCGGCGTCGGCACGGATTTCCTCGACGATATAGACCTGGTGCGCGGGGCCGGTGAACGGGTCGACGTTTCCGCCCCGGCTCACGCCGCGAATCTCGCTCGCGTGCGCCGCCGGCAGCAGCACACCCCAGCGCGCCTTGTTCGGGGCCGGCCAGCCGTGCCAGGCGAGCGCGACCTGGCCGACTTCGAACGCGCGGCGGATGAGCGGGACGTAGCTGTCGATGAAATGCTGCTCAAACTCGGCCGACGATTCGAGTCGCTGGGCGGCGCTGATCGGGTGCAGTTCGCGCAGCCGCACGCCGAACGCATCCGCCGCCGGGAGAAGCCGGCCGTCGCGGGCGAACTCGCCGCGTGCGCCGGGCGACTGCTCCCGGTCGAAGTGCACGAGCGTCCCGAGGCCGAGCGCGACGAGGAGCGCTTCGTACGCCGCGCCGAAATCGCGCGGCGCGAGCAGAGATTGCAGGGCGCAGGCGAGCGATTCGCCGGGCGGGTCACGGTCGATCCAGCGCAAGTCCTTCATAGATCGCATTGTAGGGTTGGATCGCGCGGCGGGTGAATGCCCGGCGGACCCGCGGCACGGACCTTGCTCATGGGACGTCGGAGGCGCTTACTTGACCGCGGCGCTGCACGCACCGGAGGCTGCTGATGGCTTATTCACGGATGATTCGCTTTCTTTCGACGACTCGGACACTCCGCCGGCGGTTCGCGCTGCTCGCGCTGGCCGTGCTGCCGCTCGGCGCGGCCGGCTGCAACGAGGATGAGGCCTGGGATGCGTTCCGGTCGGGCGCGTCCGACCAGCTTCAGGCGGGGGTTGAGTCGATCGTGCTGGGTGTGGTGAATGGGGCGTTCAGCGCTTGGGATCTTCAGAACGGCGACGCCGGGAGCGCGAACACGAGCGGGGCGTCGGCAGGGTCCGCATCCAGAACACCCTGAATTCGGCGGGAATCCCCCCTGCCGGCCCGCTATACTGGGTCGATCGGCCCGTTGCCGATCGCGGGCCGGAGGAGGACCCCCATGATTCGTGCGTTATCAGCCGTCGCCCCGGTGCTGGTCGCGGTGCTGGCGGCCGCGGACGAAGTGACGTGGAATTACGACATCAGCACGCGCGGCCAGGATGTCGTCTGGACGTCGCCGACGGTCGTCGATCCGACGGTTCCCGAATACGACGCGGACTACGCGATCTCCAGTGTATACGCGACGGTCCAGTACTTGATTTTCCCCGAGACGACGATCGATGTGACCTCGCAGATCCCGCCGGAGTATCTCAGTGGTTCGGGAATGTTCTACGGTCCCCCGCCGCTGACGATCTTCGATCAGACGTTCGAATTTCCGCCGCCGCCCGACCCGGTCGCCGTCTCCGCGACGCTCAATCTGTCGGTGCTCGGCGACGGCCATGGCCAGCTCACCGCGACCGACATCACGCTGGGCACGTACCGGGTGAATCTTCCTCCCTTCGGCACGGTGACCGTCAACATCCGCGGGATTCGCGTCGTCGGGTCGGTCGTCATCCGAGCGATCTACCCCGGCGATCTGGACCGCGACTCGGACGTCGACATCAGCGACCTGGCGCTGTTTCTCGCGTCCTTCGGCGCGTGCGCGGCTGATCCGCTGTACAACTACGCCGCCGACCTCGATGGAAACGGCTGCATCAACATCAGTGACCTGGCGCTGTTTCTGTCGAATTTCGGGCGGGGATAACCGCGCTGCGCGGGGCGTGTCTGATCGTACGGGTGGAGCATCCGGACCTGGCGCAGGGAGGCGGGCCGGGGCGACGGCAGGGGCCGTCGGAGAGCCGTCAAGGGAGTGACCAAGCCTCGTGAGTGATGCACCGCAGGTTCAACCGCCGCTTCGAGCGCCGCCGCATCGGGACACGCGCCACATCCTGATCGTCTGCGGCCTGTACGCGGCCGTGCTCGGCGGCGGCATCGGCATCGGCTGGCTCTTCCATGCCGGCTGCGCGGCCCGGCCGGAGCCGCGGACCATCATCGTTCACGATCCGGAAAAACGCTATCCGCTGGCGGCGGCGGAGGAGTTTCCCTGGACGGAGCAGCCCTACCCGGCGTTCCCGATTCCGCCCTACGCGCAGCATCTCAAGGGCGTCGTGGTCGTGCTCGATCCCGGCCACATCGGCCAATCTGAAAAAGGCCGCGGCGCCGACTGGAAACGCGGGCCGACGGGCCTGCGCGAGCAGGAGCCGAATCTCCGCGTGACCCAGCACCTGCGCGAGTTTCTGGCGGCGGCCGGGGCGCGCGTGATCCTGACGCGCGAGCGCGACATTCCCGGCACGCGGTCGGATGCGGAGGACCTGGCGGACCGGGCTCGGATCGCGAATGAAGCGCAGGCCGATTTGCTCGTATCCATCCATCACAATGCGGCGGATAACGCCGCCGCGAATTTCACGACGGTCTACTTCCACTCCGACGCGAACGCCAGCCCGGCGAGCCTCGACGCCGCGCGGTATCTCGTCCAGGGCATCGGCGATGCGCTGCGGCTCGAGCGGCACGTGCCTGACCCGATCCGGACGGACCTGACGCTCTACAAGAACGGTTTCGGCGTGCTGCGGCAGACGCGCGTGCCCGCGGTTCTGTGCGAATCGTCGTTTCACTCCAACGCCGAGGAGGAAGAACGGCTCCGCGATCCCGTCTACAACCGGCGCGAGGCGTACGGCATGTTTTTGGGGATCGCCCGCTGGGCGCAGATGGGGCTGCCGCGCGTGCAGCTCGTCTCGCCGGAAGACGGCTCGGCAGCGCGGGGCGATACGGTCGTGATCCAACTGGATGACGGGCTCACGCGGCGCGACGGCAAGGGTCCCGGGGCGACGAGAATCCTCCCGGCGTCGCTGCGGATCGAGCTGGATGGGCGGCCGCTTGCACGCGAATCGCTCGACCGGCCGCGCGGACGGCTGGCCGTGAAAATACCGCCCGATGCGCCGACGGGCGAAGTGACGCTCTTCGTCGACTTCGAGAACCTGTACGGCCAGCATGTGCTGCATCCGGTGATCGAGCTGAACATCGCGCGGTGAGCCCGGCGCGCAGAGCGGACAGGCCTTGCGCGCGGGCATTTTTGCGCCGGCGGGGGCTATCCGATCTTCGCCGGTCCCCGATGGGCGCAGGCCGGTGTGTTGACGCATTCCGGATCCAGCATCAGGCGTTTTACCGGCTCGCCGCCGATCAGGTGTTTCACAACGATCTCGGCCGCGTCTTCCGGCTTCACGAATCCGTACCAGACCTGGTCCGGGTACACGACCACCGTCGCGCCGTGTTCGCACTGGTCCAGGCAGGCGGACTGGTTCGCCCGAATCCGCTTGTTCAGGCCGCGATTCTTGAGTTCGGTCCGCAGGGCGTCGCGGACGGCCTCGCCGCCGCGCGATGCGCAGCAGCCGCGCGGATGGCCGTCCGGCCGGGTGTTGCAGCAGATGAACAGGTGTCGCTCATACAGGGGCATCGGTGACTCCTCGCGCGGTCGGCGCTCACCGCCGGGCCCGCGGACGGATGATACCGTCGGGCACACCGGCAAACTGTTTGCCGCTGTCGAAGGATGCGCCTTTCCGGCAGAATACCCTTCGATGACGCCGCTGCCCGACACGCGCCCGCCGCCATCCGCCGTCGCGGATGATCACGCCATTCTGGCGGAGTTCCTCGCGCGGCTTGTCGAGCGTGTTTCCGACGCCCTACCGGCCGCGGGTCAGCGAGGCGACCACGAGCGACGGCTCGCGGGTCTCGAACTGGCGGAGGCGGCGCTGCGGCTTGCGGGTTCGCGACGCGGGCGGCCGCTTCAGATTGCGGTCGTCGGCCCGACGCAGACGGGCAAGAGCACGGTCGTGAACCTGCTGCTGGGCGAGAATCGCGCCGGCGTGAGTCCCCTGGCAGGCTACACGGTCCACGCGCAGGGTTTCGCAATCGGGGCCGACGAGGGCGACGCGTGGCTGGCCTCCGCTTTTCCGAAATTTGACCGTGTTTCACCCGGCGGCCTCTCGCGCGACGACCTCGGCGCGTACTCGATCCAGGCCGTCGGCGAAGCGAACGGCCGGATCGCACCGTGCGTCCTCTGGGACACGCCGGATTTCGACTCGCTGGCCTCCGCGGAGTACCGCCGGGCCGTGCTGGAGTGTGCGGCGCTGGCGGACGTTCTCGTGCTCGTGGTGAGCAAGGAAAAGTACGCCGATCTTTCGGTCTGGGAGTTTCTCGAGCTGGTCGCCCCGCTCCAGACGCCGCTCGTGATCGTGCTCAACAAGATGACGGAGGATGCGGGCGCGACGATCATCGCGGCGGTCGAGGATCGCCTCGACCGGCTGCGACCGGCGCCGAGCGTGCGCGTGGTCGGGCTGCCGTGGTCGGCGGTGCTTCGGGCGACGGGGGATGGCATGGACCGGGCGGCGGTGCAGCGGCTGCGCGACGCGATCGGCGCGGCGGGAACGGCCGCCCAGAAAGACGAAGGCAACCCGTCGGCCGGCGCGGTGCGGCTTGTGCGGCGCGGCTGGAGCGAGTGGACAGCGCCGCTGGTGGCGGAGCGGCACGTGCGGCTGGAGTGGGAGGAGCTCGTGTCGCGCGAGGTGGACGCGGCGGTCGCGGGTTACTCGCGCGATTTTCTGGAGCACCCGCAGCGCTACGATACGTTTCGGCGTGCGACGCTTGAGCTGCTGCGCATGCTGGAGCTTCCGGTTGTGGGCACGGCGCTGGGGCGGGCGCGCGAGCTCGTGTCCGGCGTCGCGCGAAGCGCCTGGTCGTTCGGCCGGCGCGTGCTGGCGCGGTCGGCTGGAGCGGATCGGCCTGAGCCGCCGAGCGCGGAGCGGCTGGTGCTCGAGAACCTCGTCGACCGCTGCCTCTTCGGCGTCGCCCGGGATGCGCTGCGCCGCTGCCGCGAGAGCGAGGAAGGCGCGGCCGCATGGCAGGCGCTGAGCGAGCGGCTGGAACACGACGAACCGCTCCTGCGCGAGCAGTTTCTGGCGCGGGCGGCGGATGCGCAGGCCGCCTTCGCCCCGGAGATCCGGGCGACAGCCGATCACCTTCTCTCCGTGCTGAAGGAGCGTCCGGCGCTGCTCAACACGCTGCGGGCGGCCCGGGCGACGACGGACGTGGCGTCGATCGCGCTGGCGATCAAGACCGGCGGCTCGCCCGTGCACGACCTGCTGCTGGCGCCGGCGATGTTCGCATTCACGTCGATTCTGACCGAGGGGGCGCTGGGCCAGTACATGGGCGGCGTTGCCCGCGACCTGCGGAAGCGGCAACTCGACCACATGCGCCGGGCATTCTTCGACCAGCCGGTGGGCACGGACCTGGCTGCGCTGTCGCGGCGACTGGAAGGGCCGCGGCTCTACGGCGCGCTGACCGATGATCTGGCGGCGGCGGCGGCGGCGCTCGACCGCCTCGAAGCGGCGGAGGCGGCGGCATGAAGCCGGAGATCGACACGTTTTTTGCGCGCAGCCGGGCGTGGATCGAGTCCGCGCGCGACGCCGGCTGGCTGACCGAGTCGTCGCTTTCCGCGTTCGACCGGCTCGAACGCGCGACTCCCGCCGATCTGTTCCGGCCCGAGGCGGTTCGTCCGCTGGTGGTTGCGTTCTTCGGCGGCACGGGCGTCGGAAAGAGCAGCCTGCTCAACCGGCTCGCGGGCTCGGCGCTGGCCCGCACGGGCGTCGAGCGGCCGACCAGCCGCGAGGTGACGCTCTATTGCCACGAGGAGACGCCGCTCGGAGAACTTCCGCCGGGATTGATCGAGCGGGTGCGGATCGCCCACCACACGGCCGCTGCGCGGCGGGACATCGTGTGGATCGACGCACCGGACATCGACAGCGTCGAGACTTCCAACCGTGAGCTGGTCTTCGCGTGGCTCCCGCACGTGGATCTGGTCATCTACGTCGTCAGCCCGGAGCGGTACCGCGACGACGCCGGGTGGCGGGCGCTGCTGGCCCGCGGGCGGATGCACGGGTGGATGTTCATCATGAACCGCTGCGACGAGGGCGAGCCGGGGCAGCTCGACGATTTCGCGGCGATCCTGGGCGAGGCGGGGTTCGCCGATCCGCTGGTGTTCGCGACGAGCTGCGCGCCCGCGGCGGCCGGCGGACAACTGCTCCTCGGCGGCGGCGATCAATTCGAGCGGATTGAACACACCGTTCGCGATGCGCTGCGACGCCACGGCGTGCGCGAAATCGAGCGGATCGGCCTCGCCGGGCGGCTCGCGGAACTCGACGATCAACTCGCCGCGCTGCTGGGGAGAATCGGCGACGAAGCGGTATGGCGAGGGCTTCAGAAGAGCTTTGCCGACCATTGCGATCGATTCACGACAGCGCTGGAGTCCGGCGTGCAGTGGCCTATTCGCGCTGCGGCGGCGCGATTCGCGACGCGGAACGAGGGCGCGGCGGCGTGGCTGCTGGCGCGCGTCCGGGGCGAGCGGCGCGGGGCGACGGGCGATGCGACGGCGCGACGAGAAACGGAAGGGGATCCGGCCCCGGCGCACGCGGATTCCGGGGACATCTCGGCGCTCGCGGAGTCGCTCTGGGATGAGTGGGCGGCGTCGCGACTGGGCGAGCTGATCGATGAACTGGAGGTCGACGCGCACCGCGCCGGGCTCGCGGCTGAGCCGATCCGCAGCGCCCTGGCCCCGGTCGTCGAGCGGGCGGGAAAGTCGGTCGTCGGGCAGGCGGAGACGAGTCTGCGGGCGGCGGTGGCCCGGCCGGGCAGCGCGATTCAACGCGCGGCGCGGCGGGTGACGGGATTTTTGACAGTCGCCGGGCCGGGCAGCGCGGTGCTCTGGATCTGGTGGCAGGTGTTCCAGGGGTACTACCGGGCGTCGAGCGGAGCCACGGCGTACCTCGGCAGCGAATTCCTGATCCACAGCGGGATGCTCGTTTTCTTCTCGTGGGTGATCCCGTTCGCGGCGGACCGGCTGCTCGCGCCGTCGCTGGAGCGTGCGGCCCGGGAGGGGCTCTCGGCCGGTTTTGCAGAGGCGCTCGCGGGCCTGCGGGCGGAACTTGAGTCGCGACTGTGCGCGTGCGCCCAGGACGCGGGCGGGCTGCGGGCGGCCGGCGCGGCGATCCGCGGCGATCTCTCGGCCGCGACGCGTGTGGGACCGTCGGCTGCGGACGACTCGGTGCTTTCGCGCATGATCCCGGCGGTGCGCTCGGTCGCGCGCGAGTAGGCGCTGAGCGGCGGTTGCGCAATGGTGCGGCTACAGAACCGTGCCGCTGAACAGCGAGAGCGCGATCAGGAAATAGATGACGATCCCGGTGACGTCGACGAAGGTTGAAACGAACGGGGCGGAAGCGCTGGCGGGGTCGAGGCCCAGGCGGCGGAGCGCGAAGGGGAGCATGGAACCGACGACCGTCCCCCACAGCACGACGCCGAGCACGCTGAGCGCGACGGTGATGGCGAGCATCAGCCGATGGGGGCCGAAGATCGGCTCACCCAGGAGCCGGGTGACGGCGTCCCAGACGAACACGTGCGCGATGCCGACGCAGCCGAGTCCGGCGCCGAGCATCAACCCGACGGTGGCTTCGCGGCGGAGGATCCGCCACCAGTCGCGCAGCCGGAATTCGTCGAGCGCCATCGCCCGGATGACGAGGGTGCAGGCCTGTGAGCCGGAATTGCCGCCGCTGCTGACGATGAGCGGGATGAACAGGCTCAGGAAGATCGCCTTGCCGAGCTGGCCCTGAAAGTAGCTCAGGGCAGACGCCGTGAACGTGCCGCCGACGAACAGCACGATGAGCCAGACGATGCGTTTGCGCATCATTTCGGTCAGGGAGACCTGGAGATACGGGGCGTCGAGGGCGGACATGCCGCCGACCTTCTGGATGTCCTCCGTCGCCTCTTCGCGCACCACGTCGACGATGTCGTCGACCGTGACCACGCCCTTCATGCGCCCGTCGACGTCGACGACGGGAATCATGGAGAGGTCGTGCTCGGCGAAGAGGTTGCTGAGCACCTCCTGGTCCGTCTCCTCGCCGACCGTCACCAGGTCCGTGCGCATCAGGTCGCGGACCTTCTTGTCCGGCGCGGCCGTCACGAGCTCGCGCAGCGACACGACGCCCAGGAGATTCTGGCTCGAATTGAGCACGTACCCGTAGTAGATGTTCTCGACGCGCTCGCGCGTCTGGCGGCGAAGATACGCGATCGACTCATCCGCGCTCATCTCCGGCCGCAGGCGGGCGAAGCGCGGGCTCATCAGCCCGCCGGCGTCATCCTCCGCGTACGCCAGCAGCGCGGTGACTTCTTTCCGCGTCGTCTCGTCGAGCAGAGCCAGGAGACCGGGCCGGTGCTCCTCCGGAACCGCCTGGAGCACGTCGGCGGCATCGTCGGGCGCGAGGAGGCGCATCCAGATGCGCTGTTCGCTCGCCGGCATCGCCAGGAGCAGCTCGGCCTGATCGAGCGCTTCGATCGAGTCGAACACCGTCTCCGCGTCGACGCGCGACAGCATGGCGAAGCCTTCCGACCGCTCGGGATCGGAGAGCACCGGCCACGCCTCGAGCAGTTCGTTCGCGGAGGGCGTCAACTCGGCCACGGTTCCACCTCGGCGCATGCGTCGGATCGGAATCCGGGAATCTAATCGGGCGAGCGAACCGCGGCCACCGGGAGAGGGTCGAGCAACGCGGTTCGAGGATGGACGATCGCACCCGGCCGGATCGACGGCGAGCGGGCTTCACGCCGCGGGCGGGCCGCTATCGCTGACCTCCATCGCCACGACCGTGATGTCGTCTTCGGGGTTCAGCGATCCTTCCTGGCGGTCGAGATGGGCTTCGAGGGCGCCGATGAAGCCGCTCAGATCGTGGCGGGCCCAGTCGACGAGCTGCGGCGTGAACTCGGCCGGTCCGTCTTTTGAATCGCGGGGGCCGAGGAAGAGCGCTTCCAGTCCATCGGTATAGAAGATCACCTTGTCGCGCGGCCGAAGCTGCACGCAGGTCTCCTCAAACTCAGGCGGGATCTCGGCGAGGCCCATGAGCCCGCCTTCGGCGCGGATCTCCTCGATCTCGCCGCCGGCGTGAATGAGCAACGGGTACGGGTGGCCGCCGCGGGCGAATTGAAAGTGCATCGTGCGCGAGTTGACGACCGCGTAGGCAGCGGTGACGAAGTTGGAATTGGGCAGTTCGTGCCGGGCGAGGCCGTCGTGCATCATGGCCATCACCTGCGCCGGCGTCGCGATGCGCAGCTCGCTGCCCACGCCGAACATCGGGACGAGCGATTTGCGGAGGAACATCGTGATCAGGCCTGCCGCCGTGCCATGCCCCATGGCGTCGGCGATGAACATGCCCACGTGGCTCTCGTCAATCTGGATGACGTCGAAGATATCGCCGCTGACGAACGACGCCGGGCGGAACACGGCTGAAAACCGCAGCCGCCCCGCCGTCGGCAGGATGCGCGGCATGAAGTCGCGCTGAAGCCGGCCGGCGAGGCGCATCTCGCGGTCGAGCTCTGAAATGTAGCGGTTGAGCTGCTCGCTGAGCCGCTGCATGTGGCGCAGCTCGTCGTCGAGGCAGCGCACGAGCGGAACGTACTGTGCGAGCGTCGTGAGCCGCCCGACAACCTCCTCAAGCGAGGAATCGGCCGCGAGGATATCGAGCCCGTCGCTGCTGCGGTGCGCGGATTCACACCCGGCCGTCCAGACCACCGTGGGGACCTGAAGTTCGCGGAGCTCGGCGAGCTTGCGGCCGACGTCGCCCGCCGCATCCCGCGACTGGGCCTCGTCGAGTAGGAGCAGTGCGAGGCGGCCCGCGACGGCGGCCGCGCTGGGCGTCGGGTCGGTCAGTGCACAGCGCCGGGGATCCAGCCCACGGGCGGTGAGCAGCGCATCGACGCGTCCGTTATCCGCCGGGGTGGACCCGATGACGAGCACCTGTGGTCGCGGCGTTGCCGGCATGAAGTCCCCTGTCGCAATCGCGCAGAAACCGCGCAGCACGCGATTCCTCAGTCGATCGTCCTACAAGGGGGGTATCGATGGGCTACGGCCGGCGCTTGAATACGTCGTCCGGGATCACGATCCGGTCGCCCTCGGCAATCGCCAGGCGCTGGAAGGTGCCGGCCTTGACCTCGAGCGCAAACATGGCCGGTTCGATGGAGGAGTAGGTCTGGAGCGTGAGGGGGGGCATGGTGTGCGTCGCGACGATTGTTCCATCCGCGCGGGCAAAGGCGATGTCGAGCGATGTGATCGTGTTCTTCATCCAGAAGCCGCGGATGCGCTCGTCGTCAAAGACGAACAGCATTCCCTGGTCGTCGGGAATTTCATCGGCGGAGAGGTACATCAGCCCCTCGGCCCGGGTATCTTCGTCATCCGCCAGCCAGACGCGGAACGCAGCTTTCGCGGCGGCATCCGCGCCGGCGACCGTGACGGACGAGGCGGGCAGTGAGGCGACCGGAAACTCGCGCTGATTCGACAGGGGTGCGCCGTCGGAGCTGGTCGGGCTAGATGAGCCGATGCAGCCGAATCCCAGCCCCATCGCGCTCGACATCGCCACCGCCGCCGCTGTTCGGAAACCCGCCTGCATCGATGCACGCCTCCCGGCAACCCGAATCGGCATTCTACACGCGCCGGGCCCCGGCCACACGCGGCCTTCAGCCATTTTTCTGGCGACGCTCAGTCCGGTTTCAGGAGTTCCGCTTCGACGATTTGCGCAACGGCCGAAAACTCCGCGGCGGCCTGCTCAAACCGCACTGCGGAGGCGCGAAAACCGCCACGCGGCACCGCGCGGGAGGTCGCCTTCACCTTTGCGTTCAGCGGAATCTGCGCCGAGGCGCCGTGGACGAGCCGCTCCTCCGCTTCCGGCGACAGGAGGTAGTCAATCAGCCGGTCCGCGGCGGCCGGATGCGGCCCATTGCGGATCTTCGCCAGCGTGTTGGGGATGAGCAGCGTCCCGCGCTCACCGTCACGCCCGTCGGGGAACACGATCTCCACCGGTTTGCCGGCGTCGCGCTCCTCGATCGCGTCATCCGTATCCGTCAGCGCGAAGGCGAGCTGCCCTTCGGCCACGAGCCGCGCACAGTCGCGATTTCCGCCGAGGATCTGCACGTCGTTCGCCCGCCACGCGGCAAAGAGCGACGCCAGCCGCTCGCGGCCAAGCTCCGACGAAAGCACCGCCACATGCGTCGCCGTCGTCCCGAACAGCGGCTTGGCGATGCCCGTCTTTCCCCGCCACGCCGGATCGGTCAGCGCGTCGATCGACCGGGGGCGGCGCTGCTCCGGCACGAGGTTTGTGTTGACGATGAGCACGCGCGCCCGGGCGGCGAAGCCGAACCACTGGCCGTCGTCGTCGCGCATCGCCGGGGCGTAGTCGGCCGCGCTCGGCGGGTCGGATGGAGCGAGCAAGCCCGCTTCTTTGAGCCGCAGCGTATTCAGGATCTCGTTGTTCCAGAATACATCGCAGCGCGGCCGGCCGGCCTCGGCAACGATGCGGTTGTAGAGGCCGACGGTTTTCGTCGATTCCGTGTCATAGACGGCGTCGACGGCGATGCCCGTGCGCTTCGTGAATTCCGCGAGGATCGGCTCGGAATACTGCCGGTCGAGCGAGGCATAGACGACCACGCGCCTATCCGCTGCGGCGGGCGAGGTTGAGGTCGCGGCCGGCCGATCGCAGCCGGTGAGCGCCGCGACCGCGACGAGGATGATTGCGAGCCGTCGAATCATGCCGATTCTCCATCCAATAACGCGGCGGGCGTCGCCCCGAAGGCCGACGCCCGCCGAAACAGTCGAGACTCAGCGCTGGTTACGCGCCGACGATCCGAACGTTGGTGGCCTTGGGGCCCTTGGGGCCGCTGGCCAGATCATATTCGACCTGCTGGCCTTCCTTCAGGGTGCGGAAACCCTCCGCGCGGATTTCCGTGTGGTGGACGAACACGTCCGCGCCATCCTCGGCGCGGATGAACCCGAACCCCTTGGTGTCATTGAACCACTTGACGGTGCCTTGAGACATACGACACGATCCTTGAACCACTCCCTCACGGGGACGCGACCGGGTGAAAACAACGCTGCTTCAAGAACTCCCTGAACGCCCCGACGGGATACGATTGATCATCCTAAATCGCCTTGGCCTTGTCAATCGGAGGCCTCCGCCGTGAATCATCTTCCCAGCCCCGCCGGCGCGCCGGGCGAATCGGGCGGCGCCTGCGAAATCCCGCCGGAGGTCTACGAAATTGCCTTCGGCTGGGACCCGACCCTCGAGCGCGATCGCTTCCTCGCCCTCGCCGGCCACCGCCCGGTCCGCGCCGCGCTTGAACTCGGCTGCGGCGCCGGGCGACTGCTCGCGGCCGTGGCCGAGCGCGTTGATCGCGTCGTCGGCGTTGAACTCTCGCCCGCGATGGCCGGCCGCGCCGAAGCCCGGCTGGCGGACGCCGGACTGGCGAGTCGCTGCCGCGTCGACGTCGGCGACATGAGCTGCGTCGGGTTCGACGGCGAATTTGATCTCGTCTATTCGTCGGCCAACACCATCCGGCACGTCGTGGACGATTCCGCCATCGCCCGCCTCTGGAGCGGGATCGGCCGGGCCCTGCGACCGGGGGGCGCGGCCGTTTTCGACCTCGAACTCGGAATTGAATATGAGGCGGCGCGGGTCGGCGCGCCCGCGATCTGGACGCTCGCGGCCGGCGAGGAGGAAGTTCGGGCCGCATGGGAGGTCGTCACCCCGCCGTGCCGGACGCGGCGCTGCTCCGGAATTCGCTGGACGTTCGAGCATCCCTGCCCCGGCCGGCCGCAGCGCCGCTATTCACAGTCGTTTACGCTGCGCGCGTTCGACGCGGCGGACCTCGTCGCGTTTGCCGCCGGCGCCGCGGTTGAGATCGACAGCTTTTACGAACCTCGCGATCCCTATCTTCTGGCGATCGATGCCGCACACGCGTCAGGCCGCTGCCTGGCCGTGTTTCGGAAAACGGCCTGACGGGGGCGGATTTCGCGTCCCATCTTGACGCCGAATGTGCTACCATGGCCGCTCAGACCGCCGGAATTCTCCGGCTCGGGCGAATTCTGACATGCGAGGCTGAATCATGGCTGGTTCCGCGCTCTGCCGCGTTGCCGTGCTCCTCTGTCTTTGGCCTGCGCCGATCGCGGCCGGCCAGGCGACACCCGCGCCGGCGGACGACCCTCCCAAGCCGTCGCGCGAGTCCCCGGAACCGCCCGAACGCGCGAAAAGCCGGGAGAAGCGTCCAAGACCGCCGGTGGAATACCCGCACCCGATGATCACGGAGGTGCACTACGCCGTCCGATCCGGCGACGAGGGGGATGCGAACGGCGACGGGGACCGCGACGCGATCGGCGATGAATTCGTCGAGATCATCAACCCGCATTCGCGGACGATTCAATTGAAGGGCTGCATGCTCGTCGACTCGGACGCGTGGTCGAAGTCAAAGAACAGCCGCGCCGCGCGGAAGTCGAGGAAATCGGACGGCGTTGACGAGGTCCGGTTCGTGTTTCCCGACCTCGAACTCAAACCTGGCCAGATCGCCGTTGTTTTCAACGGATACCGCCAGAATACTCCGGGGCCCGTCGGCACCAGCGCCCGCGCGGCCGGCAGGAACGCGCGGTTTCACGATGCGTATGTCTTCACGATGAACGTCGGCTCGAAATACGCCGCGTTCGACAATCGCGGCGACTGGGTCATGCTCGTCGACGCGAAGGGCTTGGCGGTCGAATGCGTCGGCTGGGGCCAGCCGGACCACGAGCCGCCGAGGGACGTGCGGCGGAGCGAGGCGCCGATCGACATACACGCGAGCGCGCAGCGTGACGGGATCACGGGGCCGTTCCGTTCGCATGAATCTCTGCCCGCCCCGCTGGGGGAACTGCGCTTTTCACCCGGCCGGTTCGACCTGCCGACATCGGGGGATGGGGGCGGGGAGAAGAAGCGTGACGGAGACGCGGAAGAAGGCGAGGGCGAGGGTTCGAACGAGGAATCGGAATCGAAGCGCGCGAAGTCCGGGGACCGCTGATGCGGTATGGGTCATTCGGCAAGCGATTCTGACCATACGCGCCAAGGGGGTCCGAATCAGTGCGTCTCCGCGTCCGCGATCATCATGTGGATGATCTTGCCCGCGAAGCCCATGACGTCCTTGGCCGCGGCTCCGCCTTCGGGGCTGTTCAGCGCCGCTTTGAGCGCGGCGCGGTCCTCGAAGTAGAGTTCGGCGACGAGGTGATAGCGCGCTTCGCCGCCCGGCGAGCCGCGGACCCAGCCGAGCTCGCACTTTTTCAGTCCCGGCATCTTCATCGCCAGCGGCAGGTGCACTTCGCGGTAGTGCTGTTCGAAGGCCGCGGGATCCTCGGGCTTGGCGTAGATGGCGATGAGCTTGACCATGTTCGGGGGCATCCTTTCGTCGTGCGCCGCGCGCCCGGCGGCGAGGTTCGCCGGGAATGATAGCGGATGCCCCGCGCGATTGGATGAACCGGCAGCCCGTCAGGCGGCCGGCGGGGACGACCCGGGCAGGCGGCGGAGGAGTTCGGCCAGCAGCGCGATGCCGATCATCGCCAGCACCAGCAGCAGCACGAATCCGTAGCCGACGAGCAGCCCAACCCCGTCGAGCCACAGCCGTTCGACGAACAGCACTCCGCACACCAGCACCAGGATCGCCCCCGCGGCGCTCACCCACTCGAGAATCGCCAGATCAATTCGCCGGGATGAGAGACGCGTGAAAAGGAGGTTCCACATGGCGGACTCCAGAAACTGCCTGATAGCGAGTCAGTCCCGTGAACATCCGGCGCGCAACAGTGAAACTGAACACTCCCTTGATCGTCGCACGATCCGCGTTCCCGCGGATGAAGCGAAATCACGGGTGAATCAGGGGCGTCTTGCAGCGATGAAAGGGGGGCTGGCTATTCGCCCTTCTTCTCCGCGGGCTGACTCTCCGCCGGCTTGGTCGACGCCTCGCCCTCGGCCAGCTCGCTCTCGGCG
The DNA here is from genome assembly GCA_045863555.1 of Planctomycetota bacterium. GTDB lineage: Bacteria > Planctomycetota > Phycisphaerae > UBA1845 > Fen-1342 > JACRLV01. Next base: position 18,554 of record BTUU01000025.1, read on the forward strand.
GCCGCGTCTTCGCCGGTGTCGGCTTCCTTCGCCCGGGCTGTTGCCTTCGCAACCTCGGCGGCCGGGAGGAGGATGCCGTTGCCACCCGTGTACGCCGTCATGCTCGTGGCCGCCTCGAGTTCCTCGGCGTCGGGGAGCTGCATGACCGTGAACGCAACGATTTCTCCCGCGGCGTTGAACATCGGCAGGCCGAGACCGCCGACGGCCGGGCTGGGGATGTACAGACTCCGCGGCTTCTTGGTCGTGCCCCCGATCCGGGTCTCGCGAATCGTGAGCGCCCGGTCGAAGAACTTGCCGAGCCGCATGAACGTGTAGAGCCGCTCGCCGAGCCTGCCGGCCGCGGCCTTCGAGAGATCGACGAACACGAACTTCCTGTCGCCGATGTCCTTGAGCTTGAGCCACGAGAGGTCGAGTTCGGTGTCGCGGGCGACCACGCGGGCGTCGATGCCCTGCGTGTCATCGCCGATGAGCACCTTGATGTTCGTCGGGACCGCGGAGACGCCCGCGCGCACGAACGGCCCGCCGCCGAGCTGCGAATTGGCGGTGAGCACGAGCCCGTCGGCCTCGATCATCACGCCGGACGACTCGCGCTCGTCTTCGAATTCGCCCTGGGCCCCCTTTACCTTCAGGACGTATTTGATCGTCACGCACGCGGGCCCGCGGACCTTGAGCAGCCTGTCGAACGTCTCAAAATCGACCTCGTCCGACGCACGCGCCGCCGCGCCGCCGAGAAGCACCGCCCCGATCAACACCGCACCGAACGACCGCAGAGCGGCCGCGCGCATCGTCGTCCCAGTCATCCAAGGCTCCTATTTGTCGCTTGCTTTCTTTGGCTCGTCCTTCGCCTCACCGGGCTTGTTTTCATCCGCGTCGACTGTGGGATTCCACTCCGGCTCGACGAACTGGAAATTCGTGCTGATGCCGCGCAGGACGACGAACACGACGCGTTCGGGCTTGCGCTGAGTCACATCTTTCATGGCCGCGCGAAAGCTTTTCAGGTCGGTCACCGTTTTATCGTCGATCCGCTGAACCAGATCGCCCGGCGCGAGCCCGCCGAGGCCCGCCCAGCCCGCGGGTTCCACCCCGGCAATGAGCACGCCCTCCACTTCGGGCCCCCACCGCCGCTCGTCGCGGTCGAAAAACGTGAGTTCGCGGACGGTCATTTCGAAATCGCGGTCGATCTCCTTCCGGGCTTCGTCCGGACCGATGCGGCTCCGCTCCAGCTTGACCTCGATCTCCCTGGCTGCGCCGTCGCGCACGATCGACAGCTTGGCCGTTTCGTCGATCGACAGCTTTCGGATCACGCGGTTCAAGAGGCCCGCATCCTCGAGACGCTGGGGCACGACGGGCGTGTCGTTGACGGCCTTGATGATGTCCCCAGCCAGGATCCCCGCCTCGGCGGCAGTCGTATGCGGATAGACGCGCGTGATGCGAAAGCCGACCAGGTTTTTGTCGCCGAGGCGCTCGGCGAGTTTCGCGAGCAGGGGCTGCGTCGCGACGCCGATCCACGCCTTGGGGAGCTCGCGCGGCGGATCGTCTTCCTTGTCGGGCTTGGGCTTGAGGAGCGTCAGGTTGCTCTTGCCCGCGCTGTCATACTCGACGATCAGGTACTCGGGCGTTTTCTCCGCGTCCATGATCCGGCGGTACGTCGCCGCGAGATCCTCGAGATTGCGGATCGGCGCAGCGTCGATGCGCCGGATCACGTCGCCGATGTTGATCGGCGGTTCCGCCTGGGCGGCCGCGCTGCCCGCGCGGACGCTCGTGATGAGCACGCCGTCCGTGGAGTCGAGGCGGCGGAGCTGGGCCATGCGCTCGGTGATATCCTCGCCCGTCATTCCCCACGCGCGGAACGCGGCCTCATCGCCGCGATCCTTCTGGAGCCGGGCGGTGACGACCGTTGCGTCCGCCCGCTTGCCCTCGCGTTCGTAGGTGATCCGGACCGACGAACCGATCGGCCGGTCGGCCATTTCTTTCATGAGGATCGGGATTTCTTCGGCGAAGACGATGGTCACGGGTTTGGCGTCGATGGCGACGATGACGTCGCCGGCCTTGAGGCCCGCCTTGTCCGCGGGCGAATCGTCGACAATTGAGTTGACGAGGACGCCCTCCTTGAGGCCGGTGCGCTTGATGGACTTGATGGTGATGCCGTACCAGCTTCGGGGCACCTCGCCGTGCTTGATGAGCGACTCGGCGACGGACCGGGCGACATTTGCGGGGATCGCGAAGCCCATGTCGCCGCCGCCGCGGGCGTTGACGCCGACGATCTCGCCCTTCAGATTCACGAGGGGCCCGCCGCTGTTGCCGGGGTTGATGACGGCGTCGTGCTGGATCCAGCGGTTGAAGAGGCCGGTGCGCTGGTCGCCGTCGAAGTACATCTCACCCGCGTCGTCTTCGCCGCCGGTCAGCATCCGCTCGGTATTCGAGACGATGCCGTAGGTGACCGAGCGCGAGAGGGAGAACGGGCTGCCCATCGCCATGACGGGATCGCCGATCTGGAGCGTGTCGGAATCGCCAAACCGCGCGAACTGGATCGGGTCTCCCGCCTTGAGGTTGGCGAGGTCGAGTTTGAGAACGGCGAGGTCCGTCAGCGGATCCTCTCCGACCAGCGTCGCGGTCACTTCGCGCTTGTCCGAGAGCGTGCACTGGAACTTTTTTCCGTTCTCGACGACGTGGAAATTCGTGACGACGTATCCGTCCGGGCTGATGATCGTGCCGCTGCCGACCGACTGGCCCTTCTGCTCCTTGCCGCTCCAGTAGCGGACGGTGATGACCTTGATGTTGACGAGCGAGGGGAAGACGCGGTCGCGGGCGAGGGAGACCATCGACCGCAGGTCCTGGCGGAGCCGCTCGGCCTTCTCGAGTTCTTCCGGCGCGAGTTCCGGAATCGCCTGCGCAGCGGCCGCGCGGTTGATCAGGAGGACCGTTAGCATCGCGAGCAGACTCAGCCAACGCGCCGCACCGTACATGCCATCTCCCTTGAAGAATCGCCGCCCCGGCCCGACCGCGGGCATACGTTTTGCAGACGATGGCATAATCGAACCCCGCGCGGGCCGCAAGCATCGCGCGCGGCAGTACGGTTTGTGCGGCGCATCGGCTACGATGGCCGCTCCGGCGCCGGCCGCGCCGGGCCCGTTGCATGGAAAGGAATCGACGCATGGACACTCGCCGCAGGACGGCCAATCGCACGCGGGTCGCGCGAGCCGCGTTTGTACTGCTGGCTCTTTCAAGCCAGGCCCTCGCGCTCGGCTGCTCCTCGAACCGCAGGCTCGACGGCGAGCCGGGTACGCTCGGCGACGAGCGCGACTATCCACCGCTTCAGCGTGAGTTCCGGGGCGCCTGGGTCGCCACCGTCGCGAACATCGACTGGCCATCGAAGCCGGGATTGCCGGTCGAGGAGCAGAAGGCCGAACTCGTCGCGCTCATGAACCGGGCGATGGAACTGAACCTCAACGCGATCGTGTTTCAGGTCCGGCCGGCGTGCGATGCGGTCTACGCATCGGAGCTTGAACCCTGGTCGGAGTACCTGACGGGGACGCAGGGCGTGGGGCCACAGCCGGAGTGGGATCCGCTTGCGTTCGCATGCGACGCGGCGCACGCCCGCGGGATGCAACTGCACGCCTGGTTCAACCCGTTCCGGGCCCGGCAGAAGGACGCCCGGAGCGCGGAAGCGGCAACGCACATCTCTCGGACGCAGCCCGGACTTGTGCGGCGGTACGGCGAAATGCTCTGGCTCGACCCCGGCGATCCGGCTGCCCGGCAGCACAGCCTGCGCGTCATGCTCGACGTCGTGAAACGCTATGACGTCGACGGCGTGCACATTGATGACTACTTCTACCCCTACCCCGTGAAGGAAGGCGCCCGGACCGTGCCGTTCCCGGACGATCCCACGTGGGAGCAACACGGCTCGAAGACGGGCCTTTCGCGCGACGACTGGCGGCGGTCGAACATCAACACGTTCGTCCGCGACCTCTACGCGGCCGTGAAGCGCGAAAAGCCGCACGTGCTCGTGGGCATCAGCCCGTTCGGCATCTGGCGGCCGGGCAATCCGCCGGGGATCAAGGGATTCGACGCGTACGAGGCGATCTACGCCGACTCGCTGCTGTGGCTGCGCTCCGGCTGGTGCGATTACCTGTCACCGCAGCTCTACTGGCCGATTGCGCAGAAAGACCAGAGCTATCCGGAACTATTGAAATGGTGGCGGGGTCAGAACACGCTCGGGCGGCACCTGTGGATCGGGAATTTCACGTCGAAGCTGAACGAGGGCTGGAAGACGGATGAGATTGTCAACCAGATCGGGGTAACGCGCGAACTGGGCGCGGGCGGCAACATCCACTTCAGCATGAAGGCGCTGCTGCGCGACTACGGCGGCGTCGCACGGCGGCTCGCGGATGGCCCCTATGCCACCGCCGCGCTCGTGCCGACGACCCCGTGGCTGGGCGAGGCGCGCGTCGCCGCGCCGGAGGTCCGCCTTCAGGCGCCGAGCGCGGAAGGCCGCCGCCTGGTCTGGCGCGTCGACGAAGGGAATCCCGCGTTTCTGATCGTCGTCCGCGCGATGTACGGCGAGGAATGGCGAGTCGTTTTCGTGCCCGCCGGGCAGGGGGAATTCGTACTTCCGACCGGGACGCGCGATGCGGCGCTGCTCCGGATCGCCGTCTCCGCGGTGGATCGACATGGCCGTCTCAGCGCGCCGGTGGTGTTTGCTCCGTGAGTGAGGGCCGTCAACAACCCGCCCCGCAGTCGCTGGCCGAAACGCAGACGCAGCCGAGCCACGTTCAGCCGGGCGGCGTGGACGCCGGCTCGGGCGGGTCGTCGAGCCGCGGGTCGGGTCTCGTTGACCATGGCCGCTTCCCACCCGGCCAGATCCTCGCCGGCCGCTACCGGATCGTGGAGCTGCTCGGCCGGGGCGGAATGGGCGAGGTCTATCGTGCCGATGACCTGACGCTCGAGCAGACGGTGGCGCTGAAATTCATCCCCCAGGCCGAGGCCGCGAGCCCCGCGGCGCTGGCGGCGATGCACTCCGAGGTGCGCATCGCGCGGCAGATCTCGCACCCCAATGTCTGCCGCGTCTATGACGTGGGGGAAGCCGAGGGGCATCCGTTCATCACGATGGAGTACATCGACGGGGAGAACCTCGCGACGCTGCTCAAGCGCATCGGCCGCATCTCGCCGGACAAGGCCGCGGACATCTCGCGACAACTGTGTGCCGCGCTCGCGGCGGCGCACGATGTGGGCATCCTCCACCGCGACTTGAAACCCTCGAACGTGATGATCGACGGCCGCGGACAGGTTCGGATCACGGATTTCGGCCTCGCGGGGATGGCGGAGCAGTTTCGGCAGGAGCAGGTGCGGGCGGGAACGCCCGCGTACATGGCGCCGGAACAGCTCGCCGGGCGCGAAGTCACGGTCCGCAGCGACATCTATGCGCTGGGCCTGATCCTCTACGAGATTTACACGGGCAAACGGACGTTTGAAGCGCGCACCGTTGCCGAGATCTCGCGGCTGCACAGCCAGTCGACGCCCACGCTTCCCTCGTCGCTGGTCCCGGACCTCGACGATGCGGTCGAGCGCGTGATTCTCCGGTGCCTCGGGCGGGATCCGAAAACGCGGCCGACATCGGCCCGCGCGGTCGCCGCGGCGCTGCCGGGAGGCGATCCGCTGGCCGCGGCGCTGGCTGCCGGGGAAACGCCTTCGCCCGAACTCATCGCGGCGGCCGGGCCGGCGGGCGGACTTTCGCGGGTACAGGCCGGAATGCTGCTGGCGGCGATTCTCGGCGGGCTGGCGCTGGTCACCTGGCTGGTGCGCCCTGGTGACCTGCTCCGGTATGTGCCCGTGAAGCGTCCGCCCGCGGTTCTGGCCGACCGGGCCCGCGAGATGCTCGAGCGGCTCGGCTACAGCGCCGAGCCGGCCGATTCGAAGGGCGGCTTCTCCGTCGACCTGGAACCTTTTGCGGCGACGCTTGAGTCGCCGCCCGGTTCCGCTGAGTGGCTCGCGCTGGCCAATGACCAGCCCTCGCCGGTCAGCTACTGGTACCGGGAAAGCGCCAGCCACATGGTGGCGACGGGGCTCTTCGGTTCGGTCAGTTCCGATGATCCGCCGCTCGCGTCTCCGGGAATGGTGCTCGTGCAGCTGACTCCCGACGCGAAATTGCGGGCGCTCCGCGTCGTGCCGGGACGCGCGGCGGCCACCGGCCCGAGCGTCGAACCCGACTGGTCGCTGCTTTTTCAGCTTGCGGGCCTGCAACTGGCTGATTTCGAGACGGCGGATCCGGTACTGAATCCGCGGGATGCGGCGGAACTGCACCGGACCTGGTCCGGGACATGGCCGGATCATCCCGACCGCCGGATCACCGTCGAGGCCGCCAGCGTCGGCGGCCGCCCGACCTGGTTCGCTATCGTCCGCGACCGCCCGGGTCAGTCTGCGGCCGACGAGCCGCCGGCCAGTCGTCGTGGACGGATCTTCGGCGCCGTGATCAACATGGCCGCGATCGCCGTCTGCATCTTCGGCGCGGGTTATCTGGCCCGCCGCAACGTCGTGCTGAAGCGCGGCGACCGGGCCGGCGCCTTGCGCGTAGCGTGGACGATCGCGCTGATTTCGCTGGCGTCGTCGACGATTCTCGTCGATCACGTGCCCGATGGACCGGGCGAGATGTCGCTGTTCGTCCGGGCGCTGGGCCTCGCGATGGTGCGGGCGGGCATTGCGTGGGTGCTCTACCTGGCGCTGGAACCGACGATCCGGCGCGTGATGCCGGATACGCTCGTCTCGTGGAGCCGTTTGCTGGCGGGGCGCTTCCAGGATCCCGTCGTCGCCCGCGACGTGCTGATCGGCGCCGCCCTGGCGATGATCTCCGCCAGCGTCTACTACGGCCATTACCTGCTGGCCGGGACGTTCGGCTGGGCGGCGGGCGAGCCGAGCGGACTCGATCTCAACCTCCTAGACCCGATGCTGCTCCTGAGCCGCGCCCTGGTGATTCTGATCGCGGCGGTCTCGACGACGATGTTCGCGATGCTCCTGCTTACGCTAATCCTTATCGCCGTACGACGCCGTGCGATCGCGATGAGCATCTTTCTCGCGCTCGCCGCCGCCGTAGTCATCGCCATCAGTTACCAGATCGCCCCGGCGCAACCCTGGCCGGCGGTGGCCATCGGCCTGGTAGGCCTTGCCGTATTCGCGGTCGCCGTCTTCCGTTTTGGACTCGTGTGCGTCATGGCCACGATGTACGTACAGACGATCCTCACGCAATTCCCGCCGAGATTTGATCTCTCCGCGTGGTATGTCGTCGGCGGTCTGCTGCCCCTCGCGATCGTGGCCGCGCTCGCCGTGGCCGCGTACGGCGTGGCGATCCGCGCCGCCGGGCCGAGTTGGCCGCGCGAACCCGCCGTCTGATTTTGGTCAGATTTTCTGGGTGCCGCGCGGCTTGCGGCCGCGGCTCGCGACGAGCGCGGCGATGCGCTTGATGTGCTCCGGCCCCACGCCGCAGCAGCCCCCGACCACGTTCGCGCCGGCCTCGAACAGCGCCGGCGCATGCTCGGCGAAGTCGTCGATCGATACCGCATACACGGGCCGGCCGTCGACGAGGTCCGGAAGGCCCGCGTTCGGCTTCACCCAGAGGGGAAGGGTCGTGCCGGCGCGGAGCGCAACGACGGCCGGCAGGATCGTGTTGACGCCCGCTCCACAGTTGCACCCGACGGCCGCGACGCCCGCGGATTCGAGGGTGCGCGCCGCTTCCTCGGCGCTCACGCCCATCATCGTATGCGTCCGCTGCGGCCCGCTGTCGAAGGAAAGACTCGCGACGATGGGCAGCGAGCACGCGCTCCGCACCGCCTCGATCGCAAGCATGATCTCGGCCATCTCGCTGAAGGTTTCCAGGAGGATGAAATCGACGCCGCCTTCGGCGAGCGCAGACGCGTGCGACGCGAACGACGCGCGCAGATCGGCCTCGGGAACTTCGCGGACGATCATGATCTTCCCGCTCGGCCCGATCGATCCGCCGACGTGGGCCTTTCCGGCCACGACGTTGTGGGCGATCGTCGCGCCGGCGCGGGCCACCTCGGCGGGGTCTTCCTTGAGATTTCGCCGGCCGAAGTTGAACCGCTGGGCCCCGAACGTGTTCGTCGTGAGGATCGTCGCGCCGGCGAGGAGGTATTCACGGGCGAGCGCGGCCACGATCTGCGGCTGCGTCAGGTTCGCGAGTTCGGCGGGGATATTGGGCGGCACCCCGCGGCGCTGGAGTTCGGTCGACCAGGACCCGTCGGCCACGGCTGGACCGGCGAGAAACTCTGCATCGGGCGCGCTCATTCGGAAGCCCCCTGCGATGCCACTATAGTATCGCTCCGGCCGTCCCGTTGGGATGGGCCGCAGAACCCGGAGGAAGCGCGAGATGACGTCATCGACGCCCAGGCGGCCGCAGCGGCGGAGTCGCATCGCCGCGACGATCAAGGCGCTGGTGCGGACGCGCGTCACGACGGGCCTGCTGGTCTTCCTTCCGATCTACGTGACGTACCTGCTGATCCGGGTGGTCTTCGAGGTGCTGAGCGACGCTTCGCGCTGGATCCTCGACTATTTCCTCCACGTCGACCAGCGGTCGGAGTACGTGCAGTGGACCGTCGCGATCGCGTCGGTCATTCTCACGCTCACGCTGCTCTATGGCATCGGGCTCTTTGCGGCGAACCTGGCCGGGCGGCGCGTTCTCGAACTGTTCGAGATGCTGGTCGACCGCGTGCCGGTGGTGAAGACGATCTACCGGGCTTCGAAGCAGCTGCTGACGACGCTTGGCGGCGACCAGACGGCGAATTTCCAGCGCGTCGCCTGGACTCCCTTCATGTCGCCGACGGTGCGCACCATCGGGTTCATCACGAACATCATCGTCGATCCGGAGACGCAGGAGGAGATCTGCACGATCTTCGTCCCGACCACGCCGAACCCGACGAGCGGCTTCATGCTGATGGTCCGCCGCAAGGACGTGGTCGAGCTCGACTGGAGCGTGGAGGAAGCGTTCCGCACGATTCTTTCCTGCGGGATCCTCATGCCTGAGCCGCTCCGGTTCACGCCGCTGCCCTCGAACCCGGCGCTGCCGGCCGGCTCGTCGTCGCCGGTGAATTCCCCCTCATGACAGGTTCAAGGCGAATGCCCCGGAACAGTCCGGGGCGCGCGCCGCGGGAGTGCGAGCAATGGCGTGGGTCTATCTCATCGTGGCGGGAATCCTCGAAGTCGTCTGGGCGATCGGCCTGAAATACACGCAGGGCTTTACGAAACTCGGACCCAGCACGTGGACCATCGCGGCGATGATCGCGAGCATGTGGCTGCTGGCGAAGGCAGCGCACGCCCTGCCGATCGGGACCGCGTATGCAGTCTGGACCGGCATCGGGGCGGTTGGAACGGCCATTCTCGGGATCTTCCTTTTCGGCGAATCGCGCGACTGGCCGCGGCTGGCGTGCCTGGCGATGGTGCTGATCGGAATCGTGGGCCTGAAGTTCATTCCGTCGACGGCCGAGCCGCCCGGGTCCGCGTCGCCGTCGATAACCGATTGAGAGAGCGGTAGTTACGGCTCGTGGCGGTGGTCCAGCGTGACCGAAGCGCGAATTTTGTTCCCGCGCGGTGATTTTTCTGTCAGCGGGAAGAGGGGCCGCTCGTCTCTTGTTACTGAGAACGAACTTCTCCACACGTGTGGAGTTGGGTTGGCGGGATGTCGTTCGGCTCGCCCTTTCCGCCAATCGAGAATGGACCCGCTCTCAGGTCGGAGAGAGCGGGTCTTTTTTTTGCGCCTGTTCGAGTCCGGCGGGCCGGCACGACCCCGGCCCAACGGACGGTCAGCCCGACGGCCGGCTTTCGCCCTGCGTCGCGCGCATGGCGGATCCGCCACACTCGAGAAATCGGCCGGTTGGAGACCGGCGCGACCGAATCGCGAAGCGCGAAAAGCGACGGGAATGCTGGTCGCGGACGGGCTACTTGAGTTCGACGTTCCAGTACGCGAAGTCGAGGAACTGCTTCCAGCTGGCGTACTTGTCGTCGGAGAGTTTCACCGTCAGCACCGGGCTGCGGCGCGGGCGCTTGGGCTTGGCGACGAGGTGCATCCGGGCCTGCTCGGGCGTCCGGCCGCCCTTCTTGACGTTGCAGCGGACGCAGGCACAGACGACGTTCTCCCAGGTGGTCTTGCCGCCCTGGGAGCGCGGAACGACGTGGTCGACGCTCAGCTCGCTGGTCGGGAAGCGCTTGCCGCAGAACTGGCAGGTGTTGTGATCGCGCGCGAAGAGGTTTCGCCGGTTCAGTTTGACGTCGACGCGCGGGAGCCGGTCGTAGCCGAGGAGGCGGACGATCTTCGGGACGGCCACCTGGAAGCGGACCGTCTGGATCCAGTCGTAGCGGTGCGGCTCGAAACGGGCCTTGGCCGCGCTGAGTTCCAGCCAGTTGTCGAAGTCATACGACGTGAACTGGCCGTCCTCGACGTGGACAACTTCGGCCAGCTCGCGATAGAGCATCGTCAGGGCACGCTTGGCGCTGACCACGCGAACCGCCATGTAAAGGCGGTTCAGCATGAGGACGCTGGAGTTTAAGGTTGTAGGACCCTCATTCATGCAACACCCGCGGCGGTCGGCCGCCGCACCCGTTTCACAATGGGAATTCGTGCGCGCACTCTTCCCGTTTATGCGATCATAGCTTACCCGGGGAAATTACGCAACGCAGGCCGGCCGCGCAACGGGCGGTTCCGCGAGCCCGGCCGACCGGACTCGCGGAACCGAATTCGAACCAGCGCGATGATCGCGATTTACGGCGCCGCGCGGCGGCCAAAGCTCGAGAGCATCAGGGCCAGATCGTTGATGCTGACCTGGTCGTCGTCGTCGAGATCGCCGACGAAGACGTCGAAGAAGCTCATTCGCGTGCAGGTGCCGTTTTCGAGCGTCACGGTGCGGCGGATCGGCAGCATACCGGGACCGTCGAGGACGAGGACGTAGGTGCCGTCCGGCGCCTCAGGATTGACCGTGAAGTTACCCTCGTCGCCGATCTCGACGACGACTTCCTCGACCAGATCACCCGAGCTGGGATCGAAGAGACTGAGCGTGAGCGGGCCGCCGATGCCGACGATCACGCCGCTGATGTCGCGCGAGCCCAGACCGAACGCGAGGTCCTCTTCACCGCCGTCACAGGCGTCGAACAACGGCTGGGTGACCGGGGGCGCCTCGACCGCGGGGCAGTTCTTGATGTACCGATGCGACGACCAGCGGAAGTCCTCGAGCTGCGGCCGGATCGACTCTTCGTCGGCTTCGGAAATCTGGAGCCAGTAATGCTGGCCAGCCTGCTGAACGAAGAACGGCTGCGTGGTTGGGAATACGGCTGACATGTGGTAGACGCGCCGGCCCTCGCAGTCCGTTCCGCGGTAGCGGATGTAGTTCGGCGTTACGCACGCGGAATAGAGCAGCACCTGGGGATTCGGCTGGCACGCACCGGGAAGCGTCGCGTAAATCGCGACGTAGAACGGCCGGCGGGCCTGCTGCGGCGAGGAGAGCACGCCCCACCAGTGCAGGCGAACGATCGGTCCGGTTGCGCCGCAGATCCAGTCATCAAGGGCGACCTTCGCGAAGGGCTGCGGCGTCGAGCAGGAACGAACGCGCGACTCATGCGAGGCGAGTCGGGGCGTCCAGGGTTGGACGTACTTCCACACCACGCCCTGCGCGAGCGCGCTCGGCAGCAGCGAGATTGTTCCCAGGATCAGCGTGAGTTTCACCAGTGTTCGCATGTCGGATCTCCCAATGGGTTTTGACAGTCCCGCTCCCGCGGGCTCGGTGGGAGGACGCGGCAGAGGCGGGCGCGGCTAGCGGGGAGGCGATTTTTTCGAGGAATCGCGTCGCGGGCGGGTGAAATCCTCGAGCGTGAGCGCCCAGCGCTCGTGATCCGCCCAGCGGCCGGCGATCTTCAGATAGCGCGGGGAGAACCCCTCGCGCCGGAAGCCGAGGCGGCGCACGAGGCGTTTCGACGGCGAATTGCGGGGCTGGATGTTGGCTTCGACGCGGTGGAGTCTGAGCTTTCGAAAGGCGTGGCGGACGGCCAGGGCGAGGGCTTCGGTCATGAGCCTGCGCCCGGCGAATGTGGAGCCGATCCAATAGCCCACATAGGCGGATTGAAGCGGCCCACGGACGATTCCACTGATGGAGATCAGGCCGGCGAGGCGGCCGGTGCCGCGCTCGACAACCAGGAGCCGCATGTCGGTTGCCGTCGTGCAGGTGGCGAGGAGCCGGTCGAACGCATCATCGCCCCAGGGGTCGAAGCCCGCCGGCGGACGCGGTTCCCACGGGGCGAGGTGGGCCCGGCTGGATCGACGGAGCGCGACGAACTCGGCGCGATCGGACGCGACGGGATGGCGGAGGATCACGCGACGACCGGTGCGGACGGGCGCGGGCACACTCGACTGTTTCGGCTTTCGGGGCAGACGGGGTCTCCTGAGTCCGAAACGAGCCATGCGGCCGGTGCGCGCGGCATGCCAGCCTGCGGGGCGGTCCGACGGTGCCTGTTGAACGCTTCGGGCGCTAGAACGCGACGCGAATCCGGCCTTCCTGCCATTCCTTGGCAAGAAGCTTGAACTCTTCGACGGTCTCGGCGAGCCGGCGGAACGTGAGCGTCATCGATTCGTAGAGCCGGTCGTCTTTTACAAACTTGCCGAGCGTCCCCTCGCCCCGGTTGGCGGATTCCATCATCGTGTTCATCTGGGTCAGCATGGCCGACGCAAGTTCCAGGTTGCCGATGAGCGCCCGAGAGATGCCCGTGATCTGCGTGTCGGCGTTCTCGACGGTCGAGGTCATCTTCCCGACGAGCACCTTGGCATCTCCGGTGAGGCTGCGGATATCACTGGACGCGACCTTGAGATCCGCGGCGAGAGTCTTTCCATCCTCGGTCATCGTGCGGATGTTCTCGATCGACGTCTTGAGGTGGCTCTGCACCGCGGGGTCGCCGAGAACCTCGTTGAAGTGGCGGAGCGATGCGTCGAACCGGGCCATGGCGCTCGACAGGTTTCCGGGCGGCCCCCCCGCCGTGTCGACCGTCGCGGGAGTCCGCGGCATCATGATCTCGTGCATGTCGTTCAGCACCGGAGTCAGGGCGGCCGCAGCCTCGCCGAGCTGCGTCGCGGTCTTGTCCAGCGTCGCGATGATGGAGGGCGGGATGAGCGATTCCACGGCCTTCGCCACGCGTCCGGGAATCGGCTCGTCCGGGGACTGCGGCGGCGCTTCCGCGGGGCCGGGAATGATCTCGATCGGCGGGCGGCCCATTCCGAGTCCCGGCTCCGAGGTATACGCCCGGCTGCCCTGTCGGATGACATACGGGGGGTTAATCGACACCCAGACATCGACGCCGGCGTCAAATCGCGCGGGATCGGCGAATTCGACCTTGTAGACGCGGCCGACTTCGAGGCCGCCGATCGTGACCAGGGTATCGGCGCGGATGCCGGTCGCCGATTCAAACTGGATTCGAACCAGGTTTTCGGGCTTTCGAAGGCTGAGCGAATAGCCCTGGCCGAACAACACGACGAGTACGCCGAGCGCCCCGAGGCCGCAAAGCACGAAGATTCCGACAACGAGATTCCGCCGTGTTTCCTTCATGGCCGCCACTCCCGCGTTCGATGTCCGGCGGAGTCCGCCCGCCGGATCTTCCGGCTCGGTCCGCCGATTCGGACTTTTTTCATCCGTGGACCGGAAATCTGGTGCATACTACACTGTCCGGGTTGATCGATGGGGGTAGCAGACACAGGAGACTCGCGCACGAGACCGGTCTGACTGACGATGACCGATCCGTCGGGAGCCGCGTGATTTCCCCCGGGGCTCATCCGCGAGCCTCGTTCGGCGTCCCGTTGACCGCAAGGAGCAGCGCGTGGCGATTTCATTGAACGGCAAGACGATCCTGATCGTCGATGATGATCCGGATATTCTCACGGCGGTCAGCACGAGCCTCTCGGATACGGGCGCGACGATTGAAACGGCCGGCGACGGGAACTCCGCCGTGGCGCTTGCGGAGCAAAAGGCCCCGGACCTGGTAATCCTCGACATCATGCTTCCTCAAAAGAGCGGATTCCTGGTTCTGGAAAAACTCCGGCAGGGCAAGCCGCGCGGGTCCAAGCCCCGCGTCATCATGATCACGGGCAACCAGGGGAAGCGGCACAAACAATACGCCGAGGCGCTCGGCGTCGACGAGTACCTGAACAAGCCGTTCCGCATGGAGCGGCTGATCGAGGTCACTGAGAAACTCCTCAGCAACTGAACATGCCTGGCGACCGATCCCTGACCGTCTGGCTCGATTCGTATCGGCGCGATCTTAAATCGTCGATTTCGGCGGCGGCGGCGCACGGGTTTGCGGCCATCCAGCCGAATGTCGTGACGGCGGGAGAGCTTTCGTCCGAATCGCTCTCGACGAGCGCCCGCCGGCATCTCTCCCGTTTTCTGCGTGATCTGGGCCTGGGCATCGACGCGCTGGCGGCGGCGTTTCCGGGGGCGGGCCTGACCGAACCGGGCGACGCGGACCGGCGACTCGCCGAATTGCGGCGGACGGTCGAGTTGGCTCGCGAGATGGGGGTCGGCCGCGCACTGGTGACTGTCGGACAGGCGGGGAGCGGCACTGCGCCGGCCGGGTTGGCGGAGCAGATGATCCGCGAGACGGCCGATCTCGCGGACCGGGCCGGCGTGGAGGTCGCGGTGCTTCCCGTGGGCGGCGCGGATGCGGCGATTCGGGAACTGATTCAGGGTATCGGCTGCCCCGCCCTGCGTCTGGCCGTCGATACGACCGCGATCCGAAGCGACAGTTCCTTCGGGTGGACCGATCTGGCCGGCTGTGTGCACCTGCGCGATGGCCGGTGGACCGGCGAAAACGTCGAGGAAGTTGAGATTGGCCGGGGAGACGTGGATTTCCGCGCGCTGCTGGCGCGGCTTTCGCGGCTCGACCGTCCGCCGCCGTCGCTGGTGGTCCGGCAGGATCGGCCGGGGCCGGTTGACGCGCTGCGGGCAGGGCGGGAGTATATTTCTTCCCTGATTTCGGCCGGGGGGCGCTAGGGCCCCTGCCGCGCCGGGGTCTCTGGATGAAAACGGAGCTGCCATGTTCGCGCATTCGGTTTTGTACGCTTTGCTGGTCGCCCTGCTACTTCCGCAAGAGAAGCCCACGCTTCCGCCGTTCGTAAAGCGAGCGGACGAGGTCGCCCCGGCGACGCAGAATGCCAAGCCGACGGGGCCGATGCGCGTGGAACCCTGGGCGATCCTCGACCAGCGCGTCTCGTTCATCGGCGATCCGATCGAGCGGGCCCCCACGCCGCAGGCCCGCCTGCTGCTCAAGCTCACCGGCGAAAAGGTGATGGAAATCGACCGGTGCGGTCGGCCGATCATCGAAACGATGGTGGACGACAAAGGCACGGTGCTGATCGACACGGCCGGCTACACGGACGCCGATCGGAACACGACGTCTCTGGTTACGGCGACGGCGAATGTCGAACAGCTTGGGTATCTCCGCCTCGACCTGCCGACCACACGTCCGCCGGCCCGCGCGGCGACCAAGATCACGCAAATGAAGGGCTACGTGAACGTGGTCTACGGCGGGCAGACCGAGGAAATCACGATCGACAACCCCGCGCAGTACGCGGGCGGGACGATTGACCACCCGCGTCTGAAGGAACTGGGCATCACCATCCGCGTGCTGAAGCCGGCCGAAGAGGCGATCGAACCCGCGGACAATCGCGGCATCGCGATCCGGATCGAAGGCAAGGACGAGATGGTGAAGAACGTCGATCTGTACGACGAGTGGATGAAGCGGATGTCGGTCCGTCCGCGCGTGAGCAAGACCCAGAAGGACGAAACGTACTTCTACTACTCGATCATGGGCGCGCTGCTGACACCGGACTGCCAGATGGCGCTGACGGTCTACCAGTCGATCGACAAAGAGAAGATCGAGTTTGACATCAAGGATTACACGCTGCCCTGACCGGCTGCGGCTCTCACGGGCCGGGTGATGAGCCCGCGCCCGCGGCGCGGCGGCCTGGGGGCGCTGACATGTCGGGACCGGCGAGGTCGCTCCGCGCTGGGGCGATGACGGTGCTCCTGGGAAACGGCGTTTTCAACGCCGCGCGGCTCGGCGCGTACGCGATACTCGCGAAGACCACATCCAAGCCGATCGTCGGGCAGTTTGAAACCGGCACCGCGATCGCGTCGCCCATCGTCCTGCTGCTCTCGCTTGAACTGCGCTCTGCGTACGTCGCCGATCCGGAGGACCGCACGCCGTTTGGGGCGTACCGGGTGCTGCGGTTCATCGGGCTCGGCGCGGCGCTGCTCGTGTGCCTCGGCGTTGTGTTCTGGCGCGCGGCCGAGGAGTCGTCGGCGATGCTCGCGATCCTCGCGGGTGCGGCGCTGATCAAGGTGGCGTTTCATTCGGCTGAGATCTACTGGGGCGTGTTTCAGAAGCGCGAGCGGCTCGACCTGCTCGCGCGATCGAACATGATCCGCGGGGCGCTCATGCTGGCGGCGTTTGCGGCGCTGCTGATCCCGCTTTACTGGCTCGACGACGCGCCGCCGGAGGAGACCACGCCGCGGCGGCAGTGGATGGCGGCGGCGGCCGTCTGGACCGCGGCGCTGGCGTGGCTGGCGGCGGGTTACTTTGGCGACCGCGCCCGGGCGGCGGCGCTGGGGGGACTCGACTACACGTGGACGCGCCGGCAGGTCGGCGAGCTGGCGCTGCGAGCGGCGCCGCTGGGGATCGTGGCGCTGCTCATCAGCCTGTGCGAGAACGCGCCCCGGCTGTTCATCCGCGGGCAGGCCGAGGGGCTCGAGGCGCTGGGGCAGTATGGCGCGCTCGCGCAACTGCCCATGATCGCGAGCTTCATCGTCATCCAGGTGGGCGTCGCCGCGAGCAACCGGCTGGCCCGGCAGTACGCCGGCGCGCGGCGGGCGTTCGCGGTGCTGACCGGCAAGCTGACGCTCTTTGCGATCGGGCTTGCCGCAGCGGTCTATTCGGCCGCGTGGCTGTTCGGCGACTGGCTGGTGCGGACGATCTACACCGAAAGCTACGCCGGTCATTTCGATGCCTTCATGACGCTCGTTGCGGCGCAGTGCGTGATTCTGCTCGCGAGCATGTTCGGCTATGTGACGACGCAGATGCGGCTGTTCTGGATCCAGGTGCCCATCCACGTCGCGGTGCTCGCGGGGACGCTGATCGCCGCCGCGCTACTCGTACCCGACGATCCGGTGCAGGGCGGCGCGACGACCATGCTCATCCGGGCGTGCATCCAGACCGTGCTCTACGCGGCGTGCCTGGTCTACGGACTGACCCGCCCGAGCGCGGCCGCGTAGCGATCGGATGTCAGGCCTGAGCGAGCGCGGCTCGAAGCGGGTCGAGATGGGCGCCGAACCGGGCGGCGCGGGCGGCCTGCGACGCGTCGATCGGACGGCGGAGGCGATCGAGGTCGGGCGTCAGCGCGAGACGCTTCGATTCGTGCGGACGGAGGCACGCGTCGTCCCACGGGAGGCCGCAGAAGTCGATCATCCGCCGGGTCTGCGCCTCGGGATTCGCGACCAGATCTTCATATCGCACCTCGAGGATCGGAAGATCGAGGACCGATTTCCAGTGGGTCATCAGCCGCCGATACTGGCCGTGGATGGCGGCGATCAGCGCGAGGTCGGTTCGAGAGGGTGATGTGCCGGGCGGCGCGGTGAACCAGGCGAAACAGGCGTCGAGCGGGTCGCGCTCGACATGGATCACGCGTGCTCCGGGCAGGAATTGGCGGATGAGCCCGAGATGCTGGTAGTTCATCGGGTTGGCATCGGTCACTCGAATCGCGTCGCCGCCGAGTTCGGCATACCAGCGCCGCTGCAGCGCGGAGAACTGGTCGATCGTTTCGGCGTTCAAGGATGCGAGGCAGGCCGGATACTCGGTTTTCCCGCCCGCCCGCGCGACGAGTTCGGGCATCCAGTCGCTGACGTCACGGAGTTCGCCGGCGGCGAAGATGGAAGGATGCGACGACAGAACGCACTCGACCAGCCGCGTCCCGGACTGGGGGGCGCCGACGATGAAGACCGGCAGGTCGGTCGGAATCGACGCGCGAGGCAAGGCGGCGAGCGCATCCGCGGAAAATGTCGCGCCGGCCGCGTCAACGAAGCGCCGATAGCTGTCCGCGGAGAGTCCGCGGTCGCCCCCCTGCCGCTGCGCCAGCGAGTACGCCTCAAATGCCCGGTCCACATCGCCCG
The DNA here is from genome assembly GCA_045863555.1 of Planctomycetota bacterium. GTDB lineage: Bacteria > Planctomycetota > Phycisphaerae > UBA1845 > Fen-1342 > JACRLV01. The sequence goes on from BTUU01000025.1 coordinate 36,754, forward strand.
ACTGTTCGTAGAGTTCACCGAGCGACCACGCCAGCGCGGCGCGCGGGGCGGCCGCGTGGTTTGGATTGGCCAGCACGCGCTCGCAGATGCGGATCGCCTCATCGAGGAATCCTGCGTCGCCGGCGATCCGTGCCAGAACGGTCGCGATCGGAACCGCGACGTCGCCCCTGAGGAGCGGCTTGAGCCGCTCGACGGCCTCCCCCGTACGCCCCCCCGCCGCAAGCGCGGCCGCTTCGCCCGCCAGCGCGACGGCCAGGCCCCGCTCGATCGCGAGCGCCTTGCGAAAAGCGCCGGTCGCCGCAGTGTAGTCGCCCGTCCGATGGAAGCACGTTCCGAGTGCGGCCGCGGCATCGAGCGATTTCGGCCGGGCTGCGATCGCGGCCAGTAGCCGCGGAATCGCGAGGTGGAAGCGGCCCCAACTCTGGAGGGCCAAGCCGAGGCCGAGTTCGCACTCGGGGTCGCCGGGCTTTGAGGCGAGCGCGGCGCGGTACTGTTCGACGGCAGGTGCGGACCGACCGGTCTTGAGCAGGATGCGCCCCAGGCTGCGACGCGGTTCGAGCTCGGTCGGAAAGGCGCTGGCCGCGTCGACGAGGCATTTCATCGCCTCGCGCGTTCGGCCGGACTCGAGCAGCAGGTCGGCGAGGCCGCAGAGCAGCTCGGGTCTGGGTCCGAGCCGCTGGAGGGCGTCCTGGAGGAATTTGAGGGCGTCCTCGAGCAGTCCGGCGATGGAGAGGGTGGCGGCGAGATCGCGCAAGGCGACGGGGTCAGCGCCATATTCGGCCATCAGGCGGGTGAACTCGCGCGTATTCTGTTCGCGGCGTTCGGGGCGGGCGGCATTCTTTCGGAGCGCGGCCAGCTTCTCGTCGCGGATTTCGGCGTAGGTCTGCTTTCTGGGCATCGGATCCTCCGGGGCAGGGAGTATAGCGGGGCGAAGTCGTCGGGGTTGCGCGGGGCGTGGTCCGGGGGGTGAACCGGGCTTCGAGCGAGAAGGTGCGCAGGGTGTGTATATATTCGTGGTGCGCACCTTCCGATAATCTCGCGGTTCTAGTGATTCCAGGAGCGTGCTTTGCGAGTGAACTGCGCATCTTCGGTGAGGCGGGCATGAGGAAGGTGCGCAAGGTGATCCTCCGTGGACGCATCGTTCGTTTGATCGGCTCCTGACGGCATTGAAGCACTCGCGCGGCGCGAAATCGACGCGCCTTCCGATGTGATTCTTGCCTTGAACGGAAGGAATGCGAACGTTCGCGCAACGTGAGCTGAAGACTGGCGAAATCTGGCGCGTCCTGGCGCATTTTGGCCGACGGATGCAGCCGCGGACTTTTCGACGCTCTGCACGGAATCCGGCGGCGGCGGCCGGGCCCAGAAATGGCGCGGCGGTGCGGCGGATGCGGCCGGGCTTCGGGGGGAGAAGACTACGGCCGGCGCTGAAATCGATAGTGGGAGACCCACCATTCGGCGCCGCCGGCGAAGCCGAACAGCTCCGCGCAGGCGATGAAGAAGATCCGCCAGCGATGGAGCCAGCGCGTGGCCGCGGGCGCTCCGTACGCGTGGGCGAGGATGGCGAGCGCTTTCGTCCGACGGCGATCGAGATTCTGGAGCCACGCTTCGGCGGTGCGGGCGTAATGGACGCCCGATTGGCGCCACTGTTCCTCGAGGACGAGGTCGCCCTGTCGCCGCAGCAGCAGGTCGTCGCTGGGCATCATGCCGCCCGAGAAGAAGTAGCGTGTAATCCAGTCGGAGAGTCCGCGGTCCTCGTACAGGTACGCCGTGCGACCATGAACAAAGATATGGACGAACAGCTTGCCTCCCACGTCGAGCCAGTCTGCGATGCGGCGGAGCAGCGCGCGGTGGTTCCGCATGTGCTCGAACATCTCGACGGATACCACGCGGTCAAAACGGCCGTCCGGGGCGAAGCTGTTCATGTCGGCGGTGATGACGCGGACGTTTACGAAGCCGCGGGCCGCGCACTGTCCCTCGATAAACCTGCGCTGCGGAGCGGAGTTCGAGACGGCGGTGATGGTGCTGTGCGGATAGCGCTCGGCCATCCAGAGGGTCAGGGAGCCCCAGCCGCAGCCGAGTTCGAGGATGCGCTGGCCGTCGGCGAGGTCGGCGTGCGCGCATGTTTCGGCCAGCGACGCCTCTTCCGCGGCGTCGAGTGATGTGACGCCGTCGTGCCAGAGGCAGCCGCTGTACTTTCGGCGGCTTCCGAGGAAGAGCGAGAAGAACTCCGGCGGCAGTTCGTAGTGTTGATCGTTGGCCGCTTCGGTCTGTACGGCGATCGGGGCTGCGTCCAGCTCGGCGAGCAGCTCGCGGAAATGAGCCGAACGCCCGTCGAGGCCGCCGCGATCGCGCTCGCGCAGACCGTCGGCGATCAACCGGCGGATCCCGATTCGCACGAGCCAGTCCGGCAGCAGGCCGCGTTCAGCGAGGCCCATCAGGCCGGGGCTGGCGTCGGGCATCGGCGTTCGACGGGGGTTCGTAAGGACGGCAGAAGCAGCGTGCAACGTCGCGTTCATCGCGCGACCTCCTTTGGAAACCAGGGAAAGAACATGCTCGTGGTACGCTGATATTCGCGGTAGTCGTCACCTCGACTCGCGAGCGCGCGGGCCTCCGTCGGCGGGATGCCCGTGACTTTGAACAGGAAGAGCAGCATCAGCGCGGGCCCGAGAAGCGCGGCGACGCCCGCCCAGGCGCCCGCGGCGAACGCGGGGTAAGCCCACCAGTGCAGCCACTCGAAGAAGTAGTTCGGGTGCCGGGAGTAGCGCCAGAGCCCGCTGCGGCAGGTGCGGCCGCGGTTCGCGGGATTCCGACGCCAAGCGGCGAGCTGGCGATCCGCGATCGTCTCGCCGCCGATGGCGATCGCGCAGATCGCCAGGCCGACGAAATCCCAGACTCGAATCTCGCTTGCAGGAATCGTCATTGCCAGGAGCGGCGGCAGCGCGAACAGCACGACGAGCAGCGCCTGGAACTGAAAGAACCAGAAGAAGAAGCGATTCGCCCGCGGTCCGCAGGATGCGCGGAGCGCCTGGTAGCGACCATCTTCCGGTTCGCCGCTCACGCGACGGAACAGGTAATACGCAAGTCGAAGAGACCAAACGGCCGTGAGCCCGCCCACAAGCCAGCGCCGCGCAGGGTGGCCTTCGGCGAGGGCGGCAAAGAGCAGCGCGAGGACGCCGATTCCCGCCGACCATGCGATGTCCACGGTTCCGGCGTTTTTCGCGCGGAGCTGGATCGCCCAGAGTGCGGTCATGGCCACGACCATGAGGGCGAGACCGATCAGCAGCAGATACGGAATATTCATGCTGCCGCCCTTTCGGCCGCCGGTGCGACCCGCGGCGTCGGACGGTTCACTGCGATCAGCAGCGGAACCAGCACGGCGAACTGAATCGCAACCACCGACATCACCGCCGGAGTCGACGAGATCGACACTGCGCCGAGCGCGGCGGCTCCGGCATACGCAAGCGGGCCGCCGACGGCACCGATGGCCGCGGCGAGCGCGAATCGGCCCCGGAGAAACCCGAGAATCGGTCCGGCCATGACCGTGAAATTCAGCCACAGCGCGAGCATCCACAGCGGGCTGGGAAGCCAGCGTGGCGAATGGTCGGCGTACTCGACGCCGCCGAGCGCTCGAACTCCCGCGTCCGAGCCCCATGCGGCCAGACTTGCAAGAAGCCAGGTCGCGAGCCGGAGGATGCGTCGCGGCGCGTCCGCGAAGAGCAGCGCGAGCAGCACCGCAGCGCCGAGACCGACCCAGCCAGCGCCCCGGGCGCCGGCCACGACCGCGGTGAGCCACACGGCCTGGTAGATCAGGATGTCGCGGATGAGCTTCATATCAGCGCCGGCCCCGGGGGAAGCGGAGGAGCCTCCGCGCAGCCCGGCTTGTGAAACAGCATCTGGACGTTTCCAATCGTGCGCTCGCGGAAACCCGCCTCGCAGTAGGCGAGGTAGAACTCCCAGAGCCGGATGAACGCGTCGCCGAGGCCGAGCGCCCGGACATCGCTGCGCCGCTGCATGAACGCCTCCCGCCAGCGTGCCAGCGTCGTGGCGTAATGGGGCGTGATATCTTCGAGGTGGACGAGCGTGAGGTCGGTATGACGCGCAATCGATGACATCATTGCGGAGATCGACGGGATGCAGCTTCCGGGGAAGACGAACTTCTTGATGAAATCGACGCGGTCGCGGGCGGCCGCGTAATAGCGATCCGCGATCGTGATCGCCTGGATGAGCGCTGCGCCGTGCGGGCGCAGCAACCGGCAGCATTGCCGGAAGTAGGCGTCGTAGTAGCGGTGGCCGACCGCCTCGATCATCTCGATCGACACGAGCTTGTCGAACTGTCCTCGGAGATCCCGGTAGTCCTCGAAGAGCAGCGTGATGCGATTCTCCAGCCCCGCCTCCGCAATCCGGGCGGCGGCGTACTCGTGCTGCTGTCGCGAGATGGTCGTGGTGGTGACCCGGCAGCCGTAATTGCGGGCGGCGTGGAGCGCCAGCCCGCCCCAGCCGGTTCCGATCTCGAGGAGGTGGTCGCCGGGCCGGAGCCTCAGCTTTCGGCAGACGCGGTCGAGCTTCGCGATCGAGGCGTCGTGCATCGTGCCGGTCGGCGACTCGAAGATGCCGCACGAGTACATCATGGTCGGGTCGAGGAAGAGCCGGTAGAAGTCGTTGCTGAGGTCGTAGTGGGCGGCGATGTTGCGGCGGCTTCCGCTTCGCGTGTTGGATCGAAACCAGTGACGGGCGCGATTCCACAGCTCCACTGCGGCGCCCCAGCGACTCTGGATCGTGCGCAGGCTGGCGTCGTTGGCGATCATCATGCGGATGAGCCCGACGAGATTGTCGCACTGCCACCAGCCACGAATGAAGGCCTCGCCCGCGCCGACGTCGCCGCCCGCGGCGATCTTCGGGTAGAAGCGGGGATCGGTGACGTGGAGGTGCACGTCGCGGAGGTCGCCGGCTGCGTTCTCTTTCGCATGGCCGAAGCTGCGGGTGCCCCACGGATCCTGGATTGTCAGGCGGCCGACCTCGATCCGCTGAAGCGATCGGTGGACGAGGCCGCGGGCCATTCGCTCGACGGGTCCGCCCGCGCGGGGGGTCGACGAGATCTCGCCGGGGATAATGGAATCTCGAATCACGGTTACTGTCCTCGCACGCTTGCAGGGAGTTGAGTCCGCGGGTGGGCGAAATAGGGAGCCCGCTTCAGCCACAGGCGCAGCGCCTGCCAGTAGATCGCCGCGATGACCTTCACCGTCATCAGCGGGTAGCGCACCAGCACCGCGGCGAGGGAGCTGCCGGAAATCTCGCGCCGCCGCATCACCATCGTCGCGTCGAAGAGCACGCCGTTCGCGTCGTGGTTTTCCATGTGGATCGCGAGATCCTGGGAGGGCTCGGTCAGCCGCCAGGCGTAGGACTGATCCATCGGCATGAACGGCGACACGTGGAATTCCTTGGCGAACCGGCAGTCGATCGAGGCCCGCCCGTCGTCGCGGGCCGTGGCCGGGACGACGTAACAATGCTGTTCACCCCAGGGGGTATTGTTGATCTCGGCGATGACTGCGCTGAGGGTGCCGTTATCTGCGTGGCAGTAGTAGAAACTGACCGGGTTGAACCGGTAACCGAAGTACGCCAGCTGCGTGAGAAGCCGCACCGGACCGGTCGGCCGCGTTCCCAGGCGGGATTCGACAAGGTCGCGCGCGGCCTCGTCCAGCGGGCGATCGGCCGGCAGAGATTTCAGGTGGTCCTGCCGGCGGAATCGGGCGAAGGCGGGCCGGTTGGTCGACCAGAGCCAGCGGCCGCGAAACAGCGTCGGAAGCTCGCTCAGATCCAGGTACATCATAAACAACCCGTAGCGGAACGAGTTTTCCACTGGCCGGAGGCGGCGGTGGCGGACCCATCCTTCGTAGATGCAACTGTTCATGCTTGCACCAGTTGCCGACGATTTCGCGGAAGCAGGAGCCGCGGATATTCGGTTCGGTCTGAAAATTCCCGGACAACTTCCAGGCCGCTGCGCACGCCGTCCTCGTGGAATCCGTAGCCCCAGTACGCTCCGCAGTAGTGCGTCCGATGATGACCGGAAATCTCACCGCGCCGCGCCTGGGCTGCGACGCTCCGCGGGGTAAAGGTCGGGTGCTCGTAGTCGAAGGCGCGCAGCCGGGCCCGCTCGTCGATTTCGGTTTCATCCGGCGTCAGCGTGACGAAATAGTCGCGGTGAGCCCGCAGGCCCTGGAGCATGTTCATGTAATAGGTGGCTCGAACCGAGCGGGATTCCGATTGCGGGATGCGGTAATTCCAGCTCGACCAGGCGAGCCGGCGGCCGGGCATCTGCGAACGGTCCGTGTGGAGAAGGGTCCGGTTGGGCTGGTAGCGGACGGCGCCCAGCACCTCGCGTTCGGCGGCGGTCGGGTCCGCGAGCATGCGGAGGGCCTGGTCGCCATGGACCGCGATCACGACACGGTCGAAGCTCTCGGTGGATTCGCGGGTTTCGACGATCGCGCTCGCGGCGGTGCGCCGGATCATCCGGACCGGCGTATTCAGGCGGATTTTCCCGCGAAACGGCGCGATCAGTTTCTCGACGTAGCGCTTCGACCCTCCCTCAATCACGCGCCAGGTCGGACGTTCGAATTCCGCGAGCATCCCGTGGTTCGCGAAGAACTGAAGAAAGAACTGTGCGGGCGTATCGAGGAACGTGCTCGGGTCCGCGGACCAGATCGCCGCGCCCATCGGGACGATGTAGTAGTCGATGAACCGGCGGGAGTAGCCGCCCTCGCGCAGGTAGGCTCCGAGCGTGCCGTGCACAGCGCCGGCCGTGAGTCGCCGCCGGCCCGTCCGGTTGAACCGGAGTATCTCGAAAATCATGCGATGGAACCAGGGGCGAAGCAGGTTGGCACGCTGGCAGAAAAGCGAATTCAGGCTGTTGCCCGCGTACTCCACGCCCGTTCGGCGGCACGAAACGGCGAAGCTCATGCTGCTGGGCTTGCTGCGGACGCCGAGTTCATCCAGCAGGCGGCAAAAATTCGGATACGCGGCCTCGTTGAAGACGATAAACCCGGTGTCGACGGCCACTGCACCGGCCGGATCGTCGACCTCGACGGTGTTCGTGTGGCCGCCGACGTAGTCCGCCGCTTCGAACAACGTCAGGTCATGCTGACGGTGCAGGTAGTGAGCCACCGTCAGACCCGAGATTCCTGTTCCGATGATCGCGATGCGCATCTAGCGGCACCTCTGCAAAATGGGCCTGGATGACGCGTGCCGGCGGCGCGACGGGGCGGATTCTTCCGGACCCGGCGGGCCGACCGGCGACGGATGTGGACTCTTCGCGCCGGAAAGGGATTGCTTCAGGCGAAGCACCGCGGTCTCCTTGGCACGCGCTTCGATTTCGACGGTGATCGCGAGGTCGCGCCAAGCCCGGGGGAAGTCGCGCGGGTTGATGAAATCCGCGTGCACGCGCGGATCGACGGCACGCCAGCCGCCGGCCGGGCTGGAGAGGTGAAACAGCGGCTCGCGCGGCCAGGTGGAGAGAGCCCGGGACGTTGCTTCGGTGACCGACAGTCCGTCCGGCAGGCAGCGATGGTGGTGAACGTCGTAGACAAACGGGACGTTCTCGGCTTCACACAGCGGGAGGAGATCCGCGGGCGAGAAGACGCGGTCGTCGTTCTCCAGCGCGATGCGACTGCGAACGGCGCGTGGGAGGGATCGGATGGTCGATCGCAGGCGATCGAGCGCGGCGTTTCTGTCTCCATAGGCGCCGCCGCCATGGACCGTCAGGACGTCCGCGCCGATCCACTCGGCTACTTCCGCCTGGTATTCGAGTTCGGCGATTGAATTCCGCACGACACGCGGGTCGGGGGAATTCAGCACGGTGAACTGGTCGGGGTGGAACGTGAGGCGGACGTTGAGTTCGCGCGCGACGCGGCCGCACTCCCGAAACGCGGCGATGATGGACGCCGCGTCGGGCAGGTCGGCGACGGCGTATCCGACCGCCGGGTGCGTGCGCAACGGGAGGATCTGGCTTACGACGCGGAAGCAGCCGATCCCATTCGCGGCACAGAACTCGAGGGCGGTTCGGAGCGACGCGGTGTTTTGCTGCGCGATTTCGGCGAAGCGGCGAAGCTGCTCGGCTCGCGTGCGGCGAAGGGTGGCCGCGGCGGTCGTCGTGCGGAATTGAATCGGCTCGTGTTGGAACGCGCAGCACAAGCCGAGGCGCGGCTGGTTCATCACGTGGGCACCTCGCCGCGCGGACGGGGTCCGGTCGATGCGGTCTCAATCGACGCGGGGCTACCGGACGTCTCCTCTGCGACCCGTTTCGCGCCGCGGAGCATTCCTCGAAAGACGATCCCGTGCAGCGGGGCGACGGCGTACCAGTACGCGAGGCCAGCCAGACCGCGGGGCTTGAAGCGCGCTGTCTGGACGAGTGTGCAGGTCTGCTCCTGGCCGGGAAGGACTTCGAACGTGAGCGTCGCTTCGCCGGGCAGGCGCATCTCGGCCCGCAGCTCCAAACGACGCCCGGGTTCGAAATCGGTCACGCGCCAGAAGTCGACGGCGTCTCCGAAAGCGAGCTGGGTGGGATGCCGCCTTCCGCGGCGCAGGCCGGGACCTCCGATCAACCTGTCGATCATGCCGCGGAGCCTCCAGAGCAGATCCGCGCCGAAGTACCCGTTGTCGCCACCGATTCTGCACACGACTTCAAAGACCCTGGAGGCGGGCGCGGAGACGGCGAGTTTTCGAGTGTCGGTGAACACGCGACCGCCCGCCCACTCCGGGTCGCCGGGAACGGGCCCTGCGTCCGACCAGACGGTTTCGCGGCGCGCATCGGATGTACTGCCGAGCGCCGCGCGGATCGCGGCTTCGACCGTCGTGCGGTCGAGCGGCATCATGCGCGCGGCGTCGTCATTGCGGCAGACGACGCGGTTTCGCAGACCTTCCGCCAGCGGTCGTGCGATACGGTGGCTGACGGGTGTGACCAGGTGAATCCAGAGCGAGCTGAGCCGGGGCGTCAGCACTGGAACGGGCAGGATTCGGCGGCGCGGCAACCGGAGACAGTCGCTCATCCGGTCCATCAGTTCGCGGTAGGTCAGCACATCCGGGCCGCCGATGTCGAGCCGGCGGCCGATTGTCTCCGGCGCCCGCAGGCAGGCGACGAGGTAGTACAGGACGTCGCGGACGGCGATCGGCTGACACTGTGTGCTGACCCAGCGCGGCGTGACCATGATGGGCAATCGTTCGACGAGATAGCGGAGGATTTCGAATGAGGCTGAGCCCGAGCCGATGATCATGGCCGCGCGCAATACCGTGACGGGAACGTCGGTTGACGCCAATGCGGCTTCGACTTCGCGTCGCGAACTCAGGTGTTCGCTGAGGCCGTCGCCGGTTTCTCCCAGGCCGCCGAGGTAGATGATCCGCGGCACGCCGGCGCTGGCCGCCGCCTGGGCAAACGATGAAGCGAGCCTCTGATCCTGCGCGCGGTACCGGCCCCCGGCCGACATCATCGAGTGGACGAGGTAGTACGCGGCTTCACAGCCCCGCATCGCCGAAGCGACCGATGGCGTGTCGTCCACGTCGCATTCGAGGATCGTTACGCCGGGGTCGCTTGCCCAGGCGCGGGCCGCCAGCTTCCGAGCGCAGCGGACGAGGCAACGGACACGAAAGCCGGCGGCGAGGAGGCGCGGCACGAGGCGGCCGCCGATATAGCCGGTCGCGCCGGTCACGAGCACGGTCGGAGGCGGTTGGCCCGTTGGCGGCGCTGAAGACGAATTTTCGTTCAATTCGTTCATATCGATCATGATACAGTGAGTCCGCGCGTTAATCAAGCTTGACTTGGACGAAAAATCGTTCTAATCTATCAAAATGTTCAACCGTGGCCATCGTCGGAACACTAAGAATGGGTCCTATAATCTCGCCTCGTGAATTAGCCGCGGCGATCGGCGTCAGTGAATCGTCGCTCAAGCGCTGGGCGGACGGGGGCCATATCCGGGTTACGCGAACGGCCGGAGGCCATCGACGAATCGCGATCGGTGAGGCGATCCGCTTTGTCCGCGCGGTCGGCGCACCGCTGGTGCGACCGGAGCTGCTGGGGCTGCGCGATTTGTCACCGACCGGGGGCGCGCTGCTCATGGCGGACGCGCCTGGAGACCGGCTGTTTGGTTTTCTGTCGGAGGGGAGGGCAAAGGACGCGCGGGGACTGATCCTGTCGCTCTATCTTGAGGGACAATCCGTCGCCGAAATCGCGGACGGACCGATCCGCAACGCGATGGAGCGGCTGGGGGAGTTGTGGCGGCATCAGGAATCCGGGATTTTCCTGGAGCATCGCGCGACCGACATCTGCGTTCAGGCGATTGAGCAACTGCGCCAGTTCGTTGAGCCGGAGGAGCCGCGGGCGATCGCGGTCGGGGGCGCGCCGCCCGGCGATCCCTATTTTCTCCCCTCGCTCCTGGTCGCCACGGCACTTCAGGCCGAGGGCTGGCGGGCTGTAAATCTTGGACCGAACACCCCGTTCGACGCGCTGGTTGCGGCGTGCAAGCATCACCAGCCGGCGCTCGCATGGCTTTCCGTCAGTTCGGTGCAGAACGCGGGGGAGATTGAGCAGGGCATTGCGCGCCTGGCCGGCGAACTCGCGGAACAGAGGACCACGCTGGTGCTCGGGGGGCAACGCCTCCCAGACGTGTCGACGCGCGAACGGCCCGGTGTGCATCGGTGCCAGACAATCTCGGATGTGCTCAATCTCACCCGGACTCTGGAGCCGAGGGTCGAGGCGAGCGGAGATCAATCCAGTTGAACTTCGGTCGAATGCTACGCCCGGCGCCGGCCCGTCATGCGCCATCCGCAGCCGCGCAGAGGCGGCGGTAGTAGTCTTCGACGTCGAGGCCCAGGAGCGTTGCGCCGTAGATCTCCGCCTCGACGTGCGTGGCCACGTCGCCATAGTTGACGGACGGGATGTAGTAGGCGATAAGTTGCGGGAGCACGTCGTCGGCGGGTTCGAATCGCGGGTGGATGAACAGGCAGAATCCGTCGGAGGGATGGCCACCGAGCGACTCCAGACACGCGAACTCGCCGGGACGGAGCGGACCCGCATCAAAACGCACGCCAACGGGATAGCGAACGGCGGTGCGATCGTCGAGCAGGCGGAAGATCGCCGCCCGGTCGATGCTGCCCCCGAGTTTCGCCCTGGCTTCGAGGGCTTTCGCGCGGACATGGTCGCGAAGCGACTGCTGTCCGTCGGCCGCGGTCGGCAATTGCGGGGGGCGGTGGCTCACGATCAGGGCTCCAGGTGGGCGGGCGCGACGGCGGGCTGATCGACGGTCGTCGTATCGAAGGGCTGGTCGCAGGTCAGGCGGCCCGCGAGCACGGGAATGGTGACGCGGACGAGAATGGTGTAGATCAGGAGGCCGCCGGCCCAGATTCCCGCGGTGACGAGCGATTCATTCAGCGTCGGCAGGTACTCGACGATTTCGCCGAGCGGGGTTGGAACGAAAGCGGGGATGATCATCCCCATTCCCTTTTCGATCCAGATGCCGATGATCAGCATGACGCAGGCTGCCCAGAGCACGCGCGGCTCGCGGCTGATGCGCAGGAACAGCAGGACCAGCGCCGCGCAATTCAGCGCGATTGCCGTCCAGATCCAGGGCACGAGGCCGGTGCGGCCATGGAGGCCGAGAAAGAGGTAGACGGCGGACGCGCCGTGAGCGGAGTCGGTATAGAACTCTGTAAATGCTTCGGAACCGAGCAGGAACATGTTGATGGTCAGGGCGACGGTAACGATGTTTCGCAGGGTCAGGAACGCGGCCTCGGGCACGTGGTAGACGCTGACGCGCTTGAGAACAGCCAGCGTGAGGATGAGGAACGCGGGCCCGGCGGCGAACGCCGATGCGAGGAAGCGCGGGGCGACGACGGCCGAGTTCCAGAATGGGCGTCCGCCGAGGCCGCTGTAGAGGAACGCGGTGACGGTGTGAATGCTGATGGCCCAGACGATCGCGACGAATACGAACGGGATGTAGAACAGCCGTCCGGGCGGGCGTCGGCGGTAGGCGCAATAGATCAGGTAGCCGCAGATGTGCAGATTGAGCAGGAGGTAGCCGTTCAGGACGAGCACATCCCACGTGAGCATCGAGATGGGGAAGTTGAATCGCAGGAAGAGGTGGTGAAACCGGTCGGGCCGGCCGAGATCCACCGTGACGAAGAGCATCGCCATGATGATCGCGGCGACGGCGAAGAGCTCGCCGAAAATGACGAGATCGTGCAGTTCGCGATTGCGATAGACGTAGACGGGAATGACGAGCATGACGGCGGCGGCGGCCATGCCGACGAGGAAGGTGAAATTGGCGATGTAGAAGCCCCAGGAGACCTGGTCGGTCATGCCGGTGGTACCGAGGCCCTGGACGAGCTGCTTGCAGTAGGCGTTGATGCCGAGGAGCACGAAGACGGTGAGGAAGAACATCCACGCGTAGTAGCGTGCGTCGCCGACGAAACTGAGACGGAAGCAGCGCCACAGGAACGTGAGGTACATCTTCACGCGTGGTCTCCCGTCCACCAGGCGGCCTGGGAGCGGGCCACGAAATCGGCGCGCGGGCCGCGCTCATCGGGTAGACAGCCGTACGACTCGCCTTCCTCCGCCTGGAGCCGCTGCGCGATGGCGAGGGCTTCGGGATCGAGCGAATTCGGGTAGCGCTCGTCGAAATAGTAGAAGAAGCGAGGGAGCGTGCCGACTTCCTCTTTGAGGACGAAGACGCGCTTAGTCCTGAGAATCTGCGAGACTTCGGAGCGGGGGTCGAGCAGGTTTCCAAACTTGCGGGCCCCGGTCGGGCAGATCTCCACGCACGCGGGCATCCGCCCCTCGCGGGTGCGATGGAGGCAGAAGTGGCACTTCTCCATGACGCCCTTCTCGCGCGGCCGGTTGGAGAGGTAGCTCATGTTCGGATTGAGCTGGTCTTCGGGCAGTTTGGGCGTTGTGAAGTTGAACCGCCGGGCCCAGTAGGGACAGGCTGCCTCGCAATAGCGGCAGCCGATGCACCAGTCGTAGTCGATGACGGTCACACCGTCGGGCTCCTGCCAGGTGGCCTCGACGGGGCAGACCTTCACGCAGGGCGGGTTCGCGCATTGATGGCACTGGACCGGCAGATAGAAGTGGGCCGCGTCGGGCACCGTGGGGCGGTCGTAGTGGTGGTTGCCCTTCTCGACATCGAGTGTGCCGCGGGGCATTTCGATGACGCGGATGTACTGGATTTCGGGGCTGCGCGACTGGTTATTCTCGGCGACGCAGGCGTGCACGCACTTTCGGCAGCCGATGCAGCGCGAGAGGTTGAGCGCGTAGCCGAATTCAACGCCGTCCATCGGCTTGACGTCGCGCAGGTGCGGCCGGACGCGGTAGCGCTCCTCGACCTTGTCGCGGATGCGCTCCAGGACGCGCTCCATTTCGTCGGGGGTCATCTCCTTGTAATGCTTCTGGAGAAACTGGTCGAGATTCGGCAGCTCATCCATTGCGAGTTCGCGGAGCGGCGCCAGCGCGGCGGCGAGCGCGGCCATGCCGCCGACGGCGGCGGCGCCGGTGCGGAGGAAGCTGCGCCGCGTGAGCTCAGGATCGGCGGGCGCGGGGCTGCCGCCGAGGATTGGCAGGGGCTTCACGGGTGGTCTCCGGATGCGGCCTGGCGGGTCGAACGGGGCTGCGCCTCTGCTCCGAGCCAGCGTTGAAGGGGGCTTTCACTCGTCGGCTCGTGGTGCAGGTCGCCGTCCGCCGCACCCATGCGAAGCGTGTTCGGGCCCGGGAGGGGTTCAAAGGCGGGGTAGCGTGGCGAATGGGGATCGTGGCATTCGTTGCAGTTCAGCCGTCGCTGCGCGGCGCTGCCGGTCACCCAGGAGCCGAGAGTCTTTCCGTGCGTGCCGTTCTGCCAGTCGCGGTAGACAGTGCCGTGACACTGCGCGCAGAGCAGCGGCGTCTGGGCGTACGGCACGGTAGCGCCGTCGCGGAGCGTGAGAAGCTCGCGGTTGTCGGCGTCGTGGCAATTGATGCAACGGGTGTTCAGTCCGTGGCTAAGGCGGATCTCCGTGTGGTAGCTGAGCAGCTCACCGCCTGCGTGGGCGGATTTGAAAATCTGGTGGCAGGCATTGCAGTTCTCGCTTCGACCTTCGACGAGAATCTGGGGTGGATCGGACATGGCGGTGCGGCGCGGCGTCACGGCGAGGGCGGCGCGCTCCACGACGACGGGCGCGTTGACCGGGATCTGCGCTCGCCGCGGCGAAAACCAGAGCGCGGCGGCGACAAGGAGGAATCCGACGGGGAGCGCAAATTCGCGCAGGAGGGCTGCGCCTTTTCGCGATGGACGGCGAGGCTGGGCCGATTTCTCCGACATCAACGCTCCTCGCAGCTTGCCTGCCGGTTGGGTTCGCGATGATAATCGGAGGCCAGTTGAGACGCGAGATTCACTCGAAGACCATTCGCCAGAGGCGCGAGAGAGAACCCGATGGCAATCAGCGGCCTGGTCGTGACGCTCGACGATGACGCGGCTGCCGCGGGGCAGGCGCTCCGATCGCTTGCGGCCGACCCGCGGCTCCGACTGGGCGATGGCGTGGGGTCGCGCATCCCGCTGGTCGCGGAGACGCCGAGTGCGGAATGTGACGCAGTCCTCTGGGCGGATCTGCTGGCTACTCCCGGCGTGAAGTGCGTGGATGTGACGTTCGTCAGTGTCGACGCGCCTCCGGTTGCCGAAACCGAACCGAGTCGATCCGGGAGAGATTCATGACCGGAACCGTTGATCGAAGAGAGTTCCTCAGGCAGAGCGCGCTCGCCACGGCGGCCGCGGCGGTGGCGGGACAGACGCTGGCGCTACCGGTGCTCGGTTCGCAGGAAGGGTCGTCGCTGAAGTGGAACAAGGCGCCGTGCCGGTTCTGCGGTACGGGCTGCCACGTGATGGTGGGTACGGAGAACGGCCGCGTTGTGGCGATCCAGGGCGATCAGAAGGCGGACGTCAACAAGGGGCTGCTGTGCGTGAAGGGCTATCACGTCGGACTGGCCCTGTACGGGAAGGACCGGCTGACGCAACCGATGCTGCGGAAGGACGGCCGACTCGCCGCGATCTCGTGGGAGGAGGCGATCGAGACAATCGCGAAGCGCATCGCGGCCAATCCGGGCGGGTTCTCGTTTTACGGGTCGGGCCAGTGGACGATTCCGGAGGGATACGCGGCGAACAAATTCGTGAAGGCGGGACTCGGCACGAACCTGATCGACGCCAATCCGCGTCTCTGCATGGCGTCGGCCGTGACGGGTTTTCTCTCGACGTTCGGCGTGGATGAACCGCCCGGCGTGTATGACGACATCGACAAGTGCGACGTCGCAATCATGTGGGGCAACAACATGGCCGAGATGCACCCCGTGCTATTCTCGCGCCTTGTTGATCGTCGGACGCGCGGCGAGAAGGTGACGATCATCGACATGACGACGCGCCGGACGAGGACGAGCGATCTCGCGGACCATGTGCTGCTGTTCAAGCCGCACGGCGACCTGGCGATCGCGAACGGGATCGCTCACCTGGTGATCAAGAACGGCGGCGTCGACAAGGCGTTTGTTGAGAAGCACTGCAATTTTCGCCAGCTCGGGCCCAAGCCGGACGAGAAGACGCCGCCGGACATGTATGGCGTGGCGATGACGTTCGAGGAGTTCAGCAAGGCTGTCGAACCGTATACGCCGGAGAAGGTGGAGGAGCTGTCGGGCGTGCCGGCCGAGAAGATCCGGCTGCTGGGCGAGCTTTTCGTGCGTCGGGATATCCGCGTCAACAGTTTCTGGTGCATGGGCTTCAATCAGCATACGCGCGGGACGGCGATCAACTGCATCGTTCACGGAATCCACCTGCTGTCCGGCCACTTCGGAAAGCCCGGTGACGCGGCGACCAGTCTTACGGGGCAGCCGTCGGCGTGCGGGACCGCGCGGGAGGCCGGGACGCTCTGCCATCTGCTCCCCGGCGGACTGATGGTGGCGAACGCCGAGCATCGCAAGCATGCGGAGGAGCACTGGAATCTTCAGCCGGGCCGCCTGAGCGACAAGGTCGGCTATCACGCGGTCGAACTGTTCAAGCGTTTCAATACACCGACGGACCAGGGCGGCGACATCACGACGATCTGGGTGCAGGTGACCAACCCCGGCCAGACGATGCCGAATCTCGAGCGCAACTTCCGGAGGAAGAAGGATCTTGCGGACAAGTTTCTGATCGTCTCGGACGTTTATCCCACGGCGACGACGGAGCTGGCGGACCTGATCCTCCCGAGCGCGATGTGGGTTGAGAAGAACGGCATGTTCGGCAACAGCGAGCGCCGGACGCAGCAGTGGTTCAAGCTGGTTGAGCCGCCGGGCGAGGCGCGCGATGACTGCTGGCAGACGATCGCGGTTTCGCGCAGGCTGCTGGAGATGGGCGCCGAGGGAATGAAGGACAAGGACGGCAAGTGGCTCTTTCATACGGTTGATTCGGCGGGCAAGGAGGTGCCGATCTGGGAATGGCCGCACTACTACGACGTCAACGTGGATGAGCGGTTGTTCAATGAGTATCGCCTCTTCAGCCGGCATAAGCACAAGGATCTCGCGCCTTATTCTGAATATGTGAAGGCGCGGGGGCTCCGCTGGCCAGTTGTCGAACAGCCTGACGGCTCGTGGCGCGAGACGCGGTGGCGTTTTTCCGAGTTTGACGATCCTTACGTGAAAAAGGGCAGCGAATATCAGTTCTATCATTCCGTTACGAAGGATGACCGGGCGCTGATCTGGTTCCGGCCGCATGAGTTTCCGCCGGAGCTGCCGGACTCGGACTATCCGTTCTGGCTGTGCACGGGCCGGGTGCTGGAGCACTGGCATACGGGCACGATGACGCGGCGGATTCCGCAACTGCACCGGGCGATGCCCAAGGCGTACGTGGAAATGAACCGCGACGATGCGGCGCAGCTCGGCATCCGCAACGGCGAGATCGTGACCGTGCGGAGCCGCCGCGGGGAGCTTGATCTGCCGGTCTGGCTTGGGGGACGGGGCGATCCGAAGCGCGGCGAGGTCTTCGTGCCGTTCTTCGACGAAACGAAGCTGATCAACCAGGTCACGCTGGATGAGCATGACCCGTACTCGAAGCAGCCCGACTACAAGAAATGCGCGGTCACGATTGTCCGGAAGGTCTGAGGGCTCGACAGTGAAGCCAGAAGCTCGCACGGCGCTGCTCGCACTTGTTGCCGGGTCCGGCCTGCTGGTCGGCGCTGTGGCCGTTGCGGCCTCGGGAGCGGGCGGGGCGCAGTCGCAGTCGCAACCGACGACGTCGGTGGCGGGTATGCCGATTCCCGTCACCCCGTCGAAAACGCCGCCTACGCCCGCGGCGACCGGGGCGAAGCAGATCTGGCTGCTCAACAATCCGACACCGTTCGTGATCCCCGAAGCGCGGGCCAATCCGGCCGCGGTCGCGGACAAGTTTGCGGCGCGCATGAAGTCGATCGAAGCCCGGGCGGCCCTGCGCGCATTTGAAGGGGCGCCGCCGGTGGTGCCGCACCCGATTGCGGACATCAATGTGCAGACCTGCCGCGCGTGCCATGCCCTGGGCCTCCGCACTGGCGACAAGACTGCGCGCATGGCGTCGCACACGTACCTCGTCAACTGCACGCAGTGTCACGTTGAGCGGCCGGCTGACGCGACCGACGACGGCGCGACGCCCAATTCGTTCGTCGGACTGCGCGCGAGCGGGTACGGCGGAACGCGTGCGTGGTCGGGCGCGCCGCCGATGATGCCGCACACGGTCTTCATGCGAACGAACTGCGTCAGTTGCCATGGTGAGCATGGGTATGACGGGTGGCGGCCGGACCATCTCTCGCGGATGAATTGCATGCAGTGCCACGCTCCGGCGGCCGAGTACGAGCAGCTCGCGCCGACATTCGGCGTGCCGGATGTGCCGGATGGTTCGAGCCCGCCCGCGAGATCTCCCGCAGGCGCAGGGTGATGTCTGACTCGGCAAAGCGAACGCGGCGGACATTTCTTACCGGCTGGCTGCGCTCCGGGGCCGATCCAGGCCAGTCCGAGCCGCCGTCCGCGTCGGAGCCGGCTCGAAGCGAGCGCGGCGGGGAAGACCACCCGCCGACCAAGCCGGTTGATCCGCGAATGCACCGGGGCCGCCCGATTGTGCTGCCGATTCATCGGCCGCCGGGGGCGGTGAACGAGGCCGCGTTTCTCGCCGGATGCACGCGGTGCAACGACTGTATTGCGGCCTGTCCGGTTCACGCCATCGTTCTCGCACCGGCGCGATTTCGCCACGCCGCGGGCACGCCGATGATCGACCCGTATTCGGTCGCATGCGTCATGTGCAGCGATACGCCGTGCATTCGGGTCTGTCAGCCGGGCGTGCTCCGGGCTGATCGGCCGCTCAAGATGGGAGTTGCGTACGTTGAACGCGCGGCCTGCCTCGCCTACACGGGTTCATTCTGCACCGTCTGCTCGGAACGCTGCCCCGTGCCGGGTGCGATTGAATTGTCGCAGGGCAAACCGACGATCCGGGCCGAGCGGTGCACCGGTTGCGGCGTTTGCGCGGAACTGTGTCCGGCGCCTGCAAACGCGATCGTCGTCATGCCGCTTGCGGATCGGCCGTGACGGGCGGGCTGGGGTTTTCCTGCACCAACGCCGGCCGCCGGGCGCGTTCTTGCGGGTTCGAGTGGCGAACAGGGATCGACGGCGTGCCGGTTGTGAGGTGGATCCGGACTTGTTCATGGGAAGCGTGTTCGCCGCGGGAGTTCGCCGTCCATTCGATTGAAGCGCCTGCAGCGCGGATCAATTCATGATGCCGGTTCGCGGGTTGGCCTATCGTGAGATCAGCGGTTTGATGCGGCGCGGGCGCGCCCCGCGTGCAACACGCCACCGGTGCGGAGTTGATTCTGGTGGGCTGGCTGCGGATCGGTTGCCTGTGCTTCGGCGGCCACTGGCAATCCGCCGTCCCCTGACCTCGACGGGCGGAAATGGCTCGCGCGGCATCACGCGACCGGACGAGCAAGGTAAGGCCCGCCTGCGTGGTTCGTGCAGGCGGGCCGGTTTGCGGTGCGGGCAGTATCGACCTACTCAGAGAGCGAGTTATGCTGCTGCCCGTCGTCGACACATGTCGTCCCCGGCCGCCGGTCGTGCGGCACGCAGACGGTCACGAAGCCCGTGCAAACGCCGCCAGCGCCGTCGTCGGCTTCGAAGTTGATCCGGTAGACGCGGCCGTTTCCGGTGCCGGATCGTTCGGAGCGCAGCAGCACGGAGTCACCCTGAATCACTGCGTCCGGCGACGTATCGCCGTCGCCCAGGCCGTTGATCGGCTCATCCTGCGTGACCGTCAGGATACGAATCGTGACCGTCGGATTGTCCGGGTCGGTGACACCGGTAATCGTGACCGGTACGAGCTTGTGATTGGGCGGCCAGAGCAGGGCCGTACTGGGCGCGGCGAGGTCGCATCGCGGCGGTTCATTTACCGTCATGGTCGTGATCACAACTTCGTCGGTGTCCGAACCGCCGAGGCCGTCATCGACCGTCAGCCGGAACGTCAGCGTGTCCGCGGCGGACGGAGCGGTGAACGATGGGGTCGCGCTGTCGGCGCCCGAGAGCACGACGGCGGCGCCGCCGGTCTGCTCCCACGAGAACGACAGCGGATCGCCGTCCGGGTCGCTGCTGGCCGACCCGTCCAGCGTGACAGACGCGCCTGTGAGGCGCGCCTGGTCGGGTCCGGCGTTCGCCGTCGGTGCATGATTGTCGTTCTCAACCAGGATTGCGACCGTGTCCGTACTGGCGGCGGTTCCGTCGCTGACCGTCAGTTCGAAGGTCAGCGTCGCGCCGGCCGCGCCGACCGTCGGCGCCGTGAAAGTCGGCGTTTCGGAATTGGCGTCGGAAAGCGTGACGGCGGGGCCGCCGGTCTGGACCCAGTGGTACGTGATCGTCTCATTGTCCGGGTCGTAGCTGTGTGATCCGTCGAGCGTCACGGCGGCGCCTTCGGACACGCGCTCCGGCCCCTGGGCATCGGCGATTGGGGGGTTGTTGACATTCTTGATCGTGATGTCGACTGTATCCGCTTCGCTGAACAGCGTTCCGTCTGAGACGATCAGGCGGAACGTGAGCGTCGAACCGCCCAGGGCGACGGCCGGCGCGGTGAACGTCGGCCGCGACGGATCGGACAGATTCAGCGTCACCTCCGGTCCGGCCAGCTTGATCCAGGCGTAGGTGAGCGCATCCTGATCCGGGTCGGTGCTTCCGCTGCCGTCGAGCGTAACGAGCGAATTCTCATTGACGCTCTGGTCGGTACCTGCGTCTGCAACCGGCGGACGGTTCGGCGAGCGCACCACGAGCGTGATCGGAGCCAGCGCGGAGCAGACATCACCCGCCGCGACCACGACGAGTGCATATCGTCCCGGTGGCGTTGTCGGCTGGGTGAGGATCGTCAGCTCGGTCTGGAATTCGCCCGTGAGCGGTGACGGCGGCGCAAAGGCGAACGTCAGCCCGGATGGAAGCCCCGCATTCACCGGGATGCGGACCAGGTTGAGTTGGTACGTCGGCGTGAGCGCACCCGCGTGCGTACCGGTCAGCATGAATGCAGCGGGCTCGCCGGCGATGATCTCCATCCGATCAGTATCGGCCGCCAGCTCACAGGTGGCCGTTCCGACCGTGATGGCGCGGGTGGCCGCGTCGTTTCCTACGAACTGCGTGAAGTTGGTTTCAACGGAAATCTGCACGATCCGCGTTCCGTAGGTCGTCGGCGTCCACGCGAAACACTCGCCCAGAAACCCGCCTGTGAGCGGAAGCGGTGTTTCCGCTGAGCGCCCGATCTCGATGGGAACGAGCGAGTCGCCGATGGGTAGATATTCGGTCGCGACGATTGTCGCGGCCTTCGGCTCCGCGGGCCCAGACTGAGAGTAATGCACAGTCGCATGGATACCGACAGTCTCGTTCGGCTCAGGGTTGCGCAGCAGGCCGGTCGAGCACGTTCCATCGCCGAGGAAGAAAATGTCTTCCGAGTAGACGTATGCATCGCCCGAAAAAACATCCGGCGCCGGAGGAGGCGGCGCGATCGGATCGGGCGCCGCGATGACCGGACAATTGTAAACATCGGTCGCAGTCCCGCTCAGTCCGTTGAGATCGCCATCCGTGACCTGGACCGTGACGGTGTAGTTCCCCGGCGGCGTGCTGGCGAAAATCGTCAGGCCGTAACTGCCATCGCCGCCTGTGCGCGTCGTGACCGGCCCGCCGATCACCGTATTCGCCGCGTCGAGCAGATGGGCTGTGACCAACCCGCACCCGACCGGAAGCAGCGTCGCGCCGAGGCCGTAATCAGCCCGGCCGGACACGCTCACGCTGCCGTTGCAGCCGTACGCATCGACCTGCACGACGATCGGCGTGGCCGGCGATCGCGAACCGGTCGGCAGACCGCGCGTGGCCCGGTCATTGGCCGTGTACTGTTCGATCGTCGGCTCCCACCGGATCTCGATGACATGCTCGCCGTCGGATGGCGGCGTCCAGCCGAATTCCACACGGATGGAGCCGACGCCCGTGAAGCTGATCGGCTTCGAACCGATCAGAATCGGTGCGCCGCCGCCGGCCGGGTGCGCGAACGCACTTACGACCTGCGAGTAGAGTTCCGGCGCGGGCTCGCCACCGAGATTCGCGTAGTAATTGACGTCGGCCGCGATGCACACGGGCTGACCCGCGATTGCGTTGCCGCTCAATTCGGCGCCGCACACCGGGGGCTGGCCGGCCTCCGCCATCGATTCGAAGAACTGGATGTCGTCTCCGCAGACCCACAGGTCGAGCGTCAAACTCGGCGTCGGCGCTGGAGGAGGCGGCGCCGGCGCCGGTGGTTGACAATCCGCGGAGCTCGCGACGCTGAGGGCGGTCTCGATCTCACCCGTCAGGCTGAAGTCCGTAACCTCAACCAGCACGCGATACAGTCCGGGCGGCGGCGAAGCAATTGGTTGCAAATAGGTGCCGTTCGTCAGCGTGTGCACTGTCGACGTGACGGACACGACCTGGTTCGCACTGTCGTAGACGGTCACGGTCACGCGGCCGCCCTGCACGGGGAAGGTCGCGATCGAGGCGGTGTTGGTTGCCACGAGGTAATCAGCCCGGCCGGACACATTGACCACCGGCCCGACGCAGCCCTGATTGGCTCCCGCGGATACCTGAATGACCGCACCGGTGACCGGGAACGTGCCCAGTTGGAGGAACGTCGCAGCGGAGTTGTTGGTCGGCAGCACGTCGCCCTCCGGCGGCGTTTGCGCGACCTGTACGCGAACGATGTGGAACCCCGGCGGCAGGTCGCCGCCGGCGACGTGCGTCTGAACGGTCGTCGTTCCTCCCAGTGCGAGGCCGGGCACGGTGAGCGTGTCCAGGTGCACCGTCTCGTCGCCGACAACGGCGATGAAGTCGATCGTGAATGCGCCGGCGCCTGACGAACCGAGGTTCGACACGGCAGCGGCGATGGTGAAACCCTGGGTCTCATCCAGCAGCGGCGGTGCCGCCTCAACATCGCCAGTGATCGTCGGCGTCTGGATGGCGATATCCGGCTTCAGGTCGTCGGCGACATTGATCTCCAGGCCGCCGCTGACACTCCCACCGGCGCCTTTTAGCGTGACGACCGCGGGGTAGATTGTGGGCAATGCGCTGGTCGTCACGATATTCACCGGAACGTCAAGCGAGTCGCCGGGGCAAAGCACCAGCGGCAGCGCCGGCAGCGCATCGAGCGACATCGCGGGATTGCTGAAATCGCCCGCGAGCACGATGTCGTCGATCTGCGCGGGGCAGTCGCCGGAATTCGTGAAGGACACGGTGGTCTGTACGCTGCCGCTTGGTGGGATGGTGACGCGAACGGGGGTCATGTCGGGCACGACGCCCTGAGGCGCGGGGGGCGGCGTCAACAGAACCGTCGTGGTGCAGGAGCGCTCATCCTCACCGTCGCTGATGGTCAGCGTGACGCGGCAGGCCGATCCGCACACCTGCGGCGGAACCGTCAGCGTGGGTGTGGCGATCGACGCGTCGTCGAAGCTCGCCCCCGGACAATCGCTCGTCCAGCTGTAGCTGAGCGGCATCGGTCCGTCGTCCGGGTCGCTCGAACCGCCGGCGTTCAAGGCGATCGCGGCGCCACCCGGCGCGCAGGCTGCGCTGTACGGCCCGCCTGCATTGCAAAGCGGCGGACGATTGTCGCAGACGTCTCCGATGCCGTCGCTGTCCGCGTCGGCCTGGTCGATGTTGGGTGTGCTGGGGCAATTGTCGCACGCGTCCGGGATCGTATCGCTGTCGGCGTCGAGCCGGTCATCGCCCGCACAGGCGTCGCAGCCGTCCGGCACGCCGTCATTGTCCGAATCAGGAACCATCACCGTCCGCGCGACCTGCGTCGCGTGATTGCCGCTGCGATCGGTAGCGTCATACGTGACGATGTAGGTGCCCGGCGTGTGCACATCGACCGTGTCTCCGCCGATGACCGGCTGGAGATTCTGGTCGCACACGTCGCTGATCGATACGCCCGGATCGACAAATCCGGCCGGCCCGCAAAGGACCGTCAGCGGATCGTCGCCGAGAAGCGTGATGACCGGCGGATTCGTATCGGTCACGGTCACGACGCGCGTCGCCTGGCCGACGTTTCCGGCCGCATCCGTCGCGGTGTAGACGACGACGTACGTGCCGGATTCAGACGTGTTCGGCGTCGCGCCGCCCACGGTCACCTCGAGCGCGCCGGAGCATTCATCGGTCGCGGTGGCTCCCGCCTCGGTATAGCTGTCGCTGCTGCACGTCAGTGTCACTTGCGCCGCGCCATTGAGGACGACCTGTGGAGCAAGCGTGTCGCGCACCCGCACCGTCCGCGTCGCCTGCACGACGTGCCCGTCGCTGTCGGTCACCGAGTACGTGACGATGTAGTCGCCCGGTGAATCCGAATCGACGCTGTCGCCGCCGATCGTCGCCGTCAGGTCCGCGTCGCAGTCATCGGACACAACCGCTCCCGCCTCGGTGTACGTGCCGACGTGGCACACGATGAACTCGATCGCCGCGCCGTTGAGCGTGATGGTGGGGGCGGCGTCCTGGATCGTCAGCGTGGCCGGCGCGGACGTGATCGTCCCGCAGTTGACCTCGCTGGCCAGGCAGTCGTACTGCCCGACGGCGGCGTCGGTCGCGACCACGCTCAGGGTCGAGTCGGTCGCGCCGAGGATCAGCTCGCCGTTGAAGCGCCACTGGTAGCTCAGCGCGCCGCCGACGTGCGGGATCACCACGATCGTGAACGTGGCCGTATCACCGCGACACGCGACCGCGTCCTGCGGCTGCTGCGGGATGTTTGGCCCGTGATCGTGGACCATCAGCGTCACGACATTGCTGGCCACGCTGCCGCACGAATTGACGACCAGTACATAGAACTCAGCACCGTCGAGCGAAGCCCGATTCGCCTCGGTAATGGGCAACGAGAGCACGTCCGACGTCCCGTCGAAGATCGGGAGCCCGTCCTGGAACCACTGGTACGTGAACGGGGCGGTCCCGGCCGCCACGACGCGGAAGGTCGCCGTCTGTTCCACGCACGCTTCCGCATTGACCGGCTGCGTCGCGATCGACGCCGGCCCGCACTCGCACACGTCGGGGATGCCGTTTCCGTTCGTATCCGCAAAGCCTCCGCTGGATACGTCGCACTCGTCGGGCACGCCGTTGCCGTTGCAGTCGCCGCTGCTGCCCGACGAAATGTCGGTCGAGTCGGCCACGCAATTGCCGTTGCAGTCCGGCAGCGTGCCGCTGATCAGGAGCTTCAGGTCGTTATTGGTATCGTCGAATGTCGGGATGAACGTCAGCCCGTTGCCGATATCCAGGCCGCTGTATGTCGCAAAATTGGTTCCGCCGCGGCCGCCGTGGTCCAGAATGAAGTAGCTGGACCCGGGGCACGGGTGGAAGTTGTTGATGACATTCACGCTCAGGCGACCATTGAGCGAGACGGCGCCGCTGACGACCACCTGGTCGAGATTGGTCCCGGGAAATGTCCCGCCGATGTCGATCGCCGTCTCGCCGCCGGCGGTCTGCGTGTAGCTGCCGAGGATTCGTAGAATCCCAGTCTGCGATCCGCCCGGCTGGAGCAGTCCGCCGTTTGTCACGTTGGCCAGGACGTTGCCGGTGCCCGAGATGAGCCCGTCCGGAATGTTGGCGGGCTGGTCAAACTGGATGTTCGCGTTGTTCAGGAGGATGGCGGCGTTCGTGTGCGTATACGTGGACGCAAGCCGGAACGTGCCGCTTGAGACTTCGATCGTTCCGCTGTTGTTCAAGCCGATATTGCAGTAGCTGTCGCCGGTGCCGCCGGTCTTGCGGACGCTGCCGTTGTTGTTGAAGTACGCCGGTCCGCCGTAGTGCTGGACGTCGGCGTCGCTGACCAGGTTCCAGTCACCGTCGTTCGTGATCGTGCCGCCGTCGTTGACCCGCAGCGAGGCCGAGCCCTGCATGGTGACCACGCCCTGGTTGCGGAACGTACGGTTCACATACAGGTGCTGGTTACCGCCCGTGAGCGTCGTGGCGCCGGTGACCACCGTCGTGCCGCCGTCGCGCATGTTCCCGTACGACCAGGTGAACGGACCGTTGACCGTCAGCGTCCCGGTCCCGCCGATCTCGCCGTTGGTCAACTGGCCGGCCCCGCAGGACAGAGTCCCATTCACGCCGAAGAAGCCGCCGCTCACGCTGACCGTGCCCGGAAGGCTGCTGGTCCCCTGGAAGATGACCGCGCCGCCGGCGACTTGAAGCGTGCCCTCCCCGGCAAGTGCCGAGCCGGCCGTCAGCGTGTGCGTTC
Source organism: Planctomycetota bacterium (assembly GCA_045863555.1). Taxonomy (GTDB): domain Bacteria; phylum Planctomycetota; class Phycisphaerae; order UBA1845; family Fen-1342; genus JACRLV01. Next base: position 62,505 of record BTUU01000025.1, read on the forward strand.
CGCCGCCGAAGTACAGCACGGTTCCGGCCGCGGCCCGGTACGTCCCGTCTCCGCCGCCGCCGCCGGCCAGGTTGAGCGCGCCGCTGAGCGACTCGACCACGCTGCCGGCGCTGCTGAAGAATCCGATATTGCAGTAGCTGTCGCCGGTGCCGCCGGTCTTGCGGACGCTGCCGTTGT
>BTUU01000025.1:62781-69356 GCA_045863555.1 Planctomycetota bacterium
GAACGGACCGTTGACCGTCAGCGTCCCGGTCCCGCCGATCTCGCCGTTGGTCAACGTCATTCCGGCGTCCAATACCGATGTCCCAGCAATCGAAAGAAAACCGCCAGATACGCTCACCAGCTCACCGCTCGTAAGGCTGTTGATGCTCGTGCTCGTACTGCTGAACGAAACGGTCACGTCCGGCGTCATGTCCGGAATGACTACGTCATCGCCCGCGGCGGGCACGCGGCCCAGGTCCCAGTTCGCCGGATTGTGCCAGGAGCCGGTCCCGGCTCCGCCCGTCCACGTGATCGTGGCCGCGGATGCGCCGGACGCGCCCGTCCATGCGCAGGAGGCCGTCAGCCACGCGAGCAGGATGCGCGTGCGGGCGAGAGTGCGACAAGGCTGATAGCAGTGGGAGCGTGTGGGTTGCATTGCGCTGTTTCCTTTTCTTCGAGCCGGTGAACAGAGACTCGCCGCGGCCGGCGCCCTGCGGCGCCGAGCACGCCCAGGTTTGAATTGCCGGCGATCGACGGCCGACCGGGAACGCGGGGCGCACTTGCGCCGGCCCCGAGCCCGTCTCTCCGCCCGACGGCTACCGGGGCGCCACTGGGATCGCCGGAAGGGCCTGTGGATTTATCTGGACCCGTGGAAGCCGGCCTGCTACACTCTCGCTCAGCGGGCCGGCGATTGCGTCCACATTGCCCGAACGGAAGTAAAATCGAAAACAACCACCAAATCGGCTCACAAAATTCGCGGCGATCGAAAAGAAGTGGGTGTGCCGTGGCCGGACCAGTCAACGATAGGCAGGATGTGCTCCCCGGCGCCGCGGCGACGGATGGCGGCGAGTGCGCCGATGTGGACGATCTGCTGCCTGAGGTCTATGAGGAGTTGCATGCTCTCGCTGGTGCTGTCATTCAACGCCACCGGATCTTCGATCCGACCCGCACCACTTCTTTGATCCAGGATACCTACGTTCTCCTCGCGAAACGCGGCCTGCGCTTTCGCGACCGCATGCATTTTCTTCGCCTGGCCGCCCGGGCCATGCGGCGGGTGCTCATCGACCGGGTCCGCAACGCGAACGCGCAGAAGCGCGGCGGCGGCCAACCTGTGATTCCGCTGAGCGACACCATCACGCCCTCGGCCGGCGCACCTGACCTGTTGGCCGTCGAAGCGGCGCTGACGCAACTGGCGACGTTCGATCCGAGAAAGAACCGGATCGTCGAGCTGCGCTTCTTCGGCCGCCTGTCGATCGACGAGACGGCCGAGGCACTTGGCCTGTCGCCGGCAACGGTCAAGCGCGAATGGACGCTGGCCCGGGCGTGGCTTTATCGCGAGGTTTCCGGCGGCAACGGCCAGACTGCGTAAGCCGTTTCGCGCGCCGATTACGCTTTGAAACCGGAGGTCTGTGCGATCGCCGGTTGGGCGGGTTCCTGCGTGGACGCGAACCGTTGGCGACAAATCGAGAAGCTCTTTCACGCCGCCCTCGCGTGCCCGGCGGTGGAGCGTGCCTCGGTCCTGGATCGCGACTGTCCCGCCGATGCTGAAATGCGGTCCGAGGTGCGGGCCCTGCTGGCCGCGCACGACAGCACCTCCTCCAGTTTCATCGAATCGGCTCCATTCGAACCGCCGGAATTCTCCAGCCCCGATCGCTTGAAGCACGCACCTCCGATTGCACCCGGCCAACGGATCGGCCGCTACACGCTCGGCGTCGTTCTGGGACGTGGCGGTACCGGCATCGTCTACGAAGCCCGGCAAGACGAGCCGGCCCGAACGGTCGCGCTCAAAGTCATGCGGTCACTGCCATATGCAGACGAGTTGACACCGCGGCTATACCGCCGGGAAGGCCGGGCCCTGGCCCGCCTGGATCACCCAGGCATTGCGACGATCTACGAAGCGGGCAGCGACCATGGCTACTTCTACTTCGCGATGGAGCGCGTCGCGGGCGCGCCACTGACGACCTTCGCGGCTGAGCGCAGCCTCTCAGTCCGACAACGGCTCGAACTGTTCGGGCGGGTGTGCGACGCCGTTCACTACGCCCACCAGCGAGGTGTGATTCACCGTGACTTGAAACCGTCGAACATCCTCGTCACGGCGGCGGGGCAGCCGAAGGTACTCGATTTCGGGCTGGCGCGGATCGTTGATCCCGCCGCGGATGCGGATCGTACTCAGTTCACCGAACCAGGCGCATTCCAGGGCACACTTGCGTACGCCAGCCCGGAACACGTGAGCGCGGCCGAGAACCCCGGCGGCGGGATTGACGTGCGCAGCGACGTGTACTCGCTGGGCGTGATTCTTTACGAGTTGCTGTCCGAAAGGCGGCCCTACGAGGTCGGCGGCCTGTCGCTGTCGCGGGCCAGTCACGTGATCTGCGATCAGGCGCCCCGGCTCCTGGGCGCGGTCTCGCCCGCGCTGCGGGGTGACCTCGAAACGATCAATGCCAAGGCGTTGTCCAAGGATCCAGCGCGCCGCTATAGCAGCGTGGCCGCGCTCAGTGAGGACGTCGAGCGCTTTCTGGGCGGCCAGCCGATCCTCGCGCACCCGCCAAGCACGCTGTATCAGGTCCGCAAGCTCGTGGCGCGGCATCCAGCACTGTCGAGCGCGGTGGGCGTGTTCGTCGTCCTTGTCGCTGCATTCGCGATCTCGATAACGATCCTGTACGAACAGTCCCAGGAAAATCTGCGCGTTGCGCAGGCGGCCAAGCGTGAGGCCGACACTGCCTGGCGAACAGCGCGCGACGAGGCAAGCCGGGCTCGCCTCAACGCTGCGGACGCACAGCGGCAGGCACAGACCAGCGAAGCCGTGCGCGACGTCATGACGGAGATCGTGGCGTCGCTGGCCCCGGCACAGACGCTCAACCAGACCGTTTCGGTCCAAGAAGCCCTCGCCGGCGCGCAGCAACGCATATTGGACAGCCTCGATTCGGAACCGCTCGTAAAGGCAACGCTGCAGTACCAGCTTGGCCGCGTTCAGGGATCCTGGGGGCGATTGGGCCAGGCCCGCCCGCTGTTCGAGGCCGCCCTGGAGATACAGCGGAAGCACCTCCCGGCCGGACATGCGGAAACGCTCAACACCCTGACCGATCTGGCCTTGGTCCGCCAGAATCAGGGCCACGAGGATGATGCGGAAGCGTGCATCGACGAGGTCCTGGCGGCGCTCAAGCAACAGGCCGAACCGGACCGCGCGGCAACGGCCGCGGCGCTGGTGATCAAGGCCCGCATCCTGCGTCAGCGCAGCGAGTTTGATCCCGCCCTGCAATACTTCGAGCGCGCCCTCACAGTTTACCGCACATTCCTGAGGGACGACGATGCTCGATTGCTCAATATTCACCACGGCATCGCGAACGTACACCTCCAAACTGGAGCATTGGTCGAGGCACAGGAGAGGCTCGAATACGTGGTCGGCCGGCTGACGGCCAACAAGGCGCGGAATCCGGACAACAGCGACGTCGGTGAAGCGATGCGCGACCTTGGCGCTGTGCTGCGCGAGCGCGGCGAGCTAGCGCGATCGGAAGAGGTCCTGCGCGACGCCTGGGGTCGAATGCAGCGCTATCTCGGCGCCGACAGCCCGCGTACCATCGCGGTGCTGCGCCAGCTTGTGGAAACGCTGCAAGCCGCCGGGAAATTCGACGAAGCCGAGCGACTGATGCGCGAGACGATCGCGGCCGTTCCGGACTCGCCGCCGGACTTCCGCGTCGAGTTCGCGGTGCTGTTGATGAGAGCTGGGCGCTTCGATGAGGCCGAGCCGATCCTGCTCACCTGCATCAAGGACGCCGAGGCCGACCCCTTTGCCACGCCGCGGGTAGTCGCTCGCGCCAGAAACTCTCTCGAGCGCTGCCTGGCGCGGGCGCCGGAGACCGGACGGACGAAAGCGACCACCGCAGGGGGGGAACGGGTCCGGTCGTTGACAAGAAAGGCCGGCGCCGCGATCGACAGGTTTCGATACGCCGAGGCGGAGCAGTTGGTTGATGAGGCGCTGCGTCTGCTGGAAGCCGAACCCGAAGCCCAAGCGGAGCTGCTGGCCGATGCGCTCGTTCAGAAGGCCCGCGTGCTGCGGCAGCGGCACGACTTTTCGGGCGCATTGCCGTTGTACAAACGCGCCTTGGGCCTCTATCAGGACACCTCCGGCCCGCGCAGCCTGCCCGCGGCGCGGGTCCTGGCCCGAATCGGCGGGATGCATGTTTCCGCCGGAAACCTCGATGCAGCGCAGCCGATGTTGGAGGAGGCCCTGGCGATCATGCGCGAAGCGGGCGAACCAGAGGGCGCTGCGGCGACGCTGGCAATGCGCGATCTCGGAAAACTACTGCGCGCCTGCGGGAAACTGGACCAGTCCGAAGCCGTCCTGCGGCAAGCGATGTCGATCGAGCGCCGACGGTATGGCGAAGACGACGCGCGCAGGGCGTACACCGTGTACTACCTGGCGAGCACCCTGCGGAGTAGCGGCGCGTTGGAGGAAGCCGATTCTCTTTTGCGCAAGTGTCTCTTCTGGCTGCGCCGAAGGTCTGCAGCAGACCCGCGCGATGTGGCACATAGTATTCTGCCCGGCGTCCTTGGAGACCTCGGCGGCATCCTGCTGGACACCGGGCGGGCGCACGAGGCCGAGGCGTTGTTGCGGGAGCGAATGGAAGTCCTCACGCACGGCGGCCCGGCGAAAGAGAAGGTACTGGCTGAAGCGCGACGCGAGCTGGCGCGCTGCCTGATTCGAATCGGGAGCTATGCGGAGGCGGAGACCGTGCTTTTCCAGAATCTCGGCTCTCCCGCCGCCGCGGACGCGAACTCATCATCCCCGTCGCGTGCCGACGCGGAGTTGATGGTGCAATTGTACGAAGCCTGGGGCCGATGAGCATCGCTCCTCCGCGCGCGAAGACGCGCCGGGCGACGCGCCGCCCTGACGACATTCGAAGGGATCCGACCGGAGACGTGGTGGCCGGCGGAATCGGACGGCGCGCTTTGGCGGGGATCGCGGCAATCTACGAGCCCAGGAGCGGAGCGGATCGTTATTACTTCGCAATGGAACGCGTCGATGGGCTGCCGCTTACCACCTTTGCGCGTGAACCCCGCTTGTCGATTCACCGGCGAATCGAGTTATTTGCCGTGCATCGCCCCCGCCAGCGCGACGTCATTCATCGCGACCTGAGCCATCGACGAGATTTTACACGACCTTGGCTGGGCCTCGACCAAACGCCCTGCCCCTCAGACCGCGCTCGTCGGGCGATTTTGGTGTGTACCGTTCTTACGGTTCTGCAAAGCAGCGGACCGCAAGTCCGCTGCTCATCGCGCGTTTTCAACTATACGTTCGATATTTCGTCTATACTGACTCCAGACGACAACCGTCACGACAACCGCCGTGAGCGGTTGCGACGACGAAGAAGTGGTTACGTAACTTGCTTTTGAGCAATGAGTTGCGCCCGTAGCTCAGCTGGACAGAGCAGCGGATTTCTAATCCGCTGGTCGGGGGTTCGAGTCCCTCCGGGCGCGTTGAAAAAAGGGCTTGAAACAGGCGAAAAATCGCAATATTCCGCTGACCCTCGCGCGATCCTTGAAACACCTCTATTTCGCTTTTGATGTCATTGAATGTCACCGGTGACGCCCGAAATGCCTCCGGGACCCCCCAGTTCTCCCCCCAGTTTTTTGGGCTGCTTTCGGGTCCGCCGCCCCCCTTGAAGTCATCGAATCCGACTGGACCGGCGAGCGGGGCCGGCAGAAGGCGATCCGGCTCCGTGTGACGCGGAAGTCTGGGAAGGACCCCCAGCGCGGCCGCAGCGTCGTCGGCCGTCACATGCGAGTACCGATCCATCGTCAGCGTGATCGTCGAGTGCCGGGCGAGCGACTGCGCGAGCCGGGGATTCACGTTCCCGCGCGTGAGATTGGTGATGAACGTGTGCCGCAGCGCGTGAAAATCGGCATAGCGGCCGGCGGAGTCCCTGTACATCAGAAAATTGCCGTTGGTCAGCCGCCGCTGCCGCTCCTCGTCCGTGGCGGCTTGCAGGACCCACGCGTCGCGCGCCGCGGCCATGTCTGCGCGCAGAATTCCCGCGGCGGACGCCGGTACGCCGAAGACGGGACCCACCGCCGGACGCCGGTCGAGCCAGGGCCGGAGTTGATCGGCGAACTCGCGGCGGAGCGGCTGGATGTCCTGCCGCCGGTGTTTGGAATAGGCGGCCGCGACGGTAACGGTCGGCAGAACCGCCTCGAGGTCGAAAGAGCTGCGCGTCAGGCTGCGCAGCTCACCGACGCGCAGGCCGGTTTCCACGGCCATTCGGTAGAGGGGCTCCAGAAGTTCGCCCGCTGGATGATCCGGGATCGCCGGGCGACCGACAATCCCGTCAGCCACCTCCACGGCGGGAACGCTCGACTCGATCGCCGCCACGAACGGCGGGCGCTGAGCAACGATGAACTGCTCGTTCTCCTTGAAGTGGTTCACCGCAGCGCCCCGCGCCGCAGGATTTCGGGACCCGACTCGCGGCCCGGGCCATGCGATATGTGCTGATCGATCGGATACGCCGCGCGGGGGCCGCAAAGCGCGGTGACGGTGCGCCGGCGCTAGCCCAACTTTCGCACTTTGGAAAAATTCAGTGCGATTTTTCGGCTCTGGCG
>BTUU01000026.1:0-62879 GCA_045863555.1 Planctomycetota bacterium
CCGAGAAAGACGCCGCCTGATCACGGAGCGATCAACGAAATTTGACAATATCTCCTATCCTTAACGGTCCCGAGACTCCGGAAGCTCTTACGACGGGCGGAGATCTAGGTGCGTATGTTCTCTGGACGGAGCCGGGCCATTGGGGACAGGCGTTCTACTTCGAGGCACCAGAGCGGTTCCTTGGGGATCAAGAGGCGATGTACGGTGGTTCCGTTCACTGGAGTATCAAGAACATCCCGTCAGGTTCGTTCGAATTGGCAGATCTCGTCTTGATCGGCGGATCGACCGTTTTGGCCAATTCACTTCCACCGCAGGCGACAGCTGATTGGACACGTATCAGTGTAAGACTCATCGAGGCAGCGGGCTGGGAGAATTCCGAAGCGCACCGGCCCGCGAATTGCGGTGAGCTTCGCGAAGTTCTAAGAAACCTATCCGCTGTGAGAATCCGTGGCGAATTCGTTTCTGGACTGGAGACTGCGGGCCTCGATTCAGTTTGGATGATGCCGCCCTCTCCAGATATTTGCTCGACCGATCTCGACGTAGATGGGTCGCTTGGACTCGGCGACCTCGCGATTCTCCTTTCTAACTTCGGAGCGTCATCTGGCGTTAGCCGTTGCGATGGAGATATCACTGAAGACGGTCAGGTATCAATTGCTGATCTTGCGTTGCTCTTGTCAGTATTCGGATTTCCTTGTCAGTGAAGGACGATTATCCAAACACCGATGTCGCCGCGACTGCGTGAATTTCCGCACACGCCCGCAGAAGCGGCTCGAGCTTCTCCAGCGGCCAGACCGTCGCCGCGTCGCTCTTCGCATGCGCCGGGTCGTCATGCACCTCCAGAAACAGCGCATCCACACCTGCCGCGACGGCCGCGCGGGCCAGCAGCGGGATGTATTCCCGCGCCCCGCCTGTCGTCGTACCCGATGAGCCGGGGTGCTGAACGGAGTGCGTCGCGTCGAAGACCACCGGCGCGAACTGCCGCATGATCGCCAGCCCGCTCATGTCGTTGACGAGCCGCTCGTAGCCAAACGTCGTGCCCCGCTCCGTGAGCAGCACATTCGCGTTGCCCGTCTCGCGAACCTTCTCGGCCGCGAGCTTCATCTTCTCGGGCGCGAGAAACTGCCCCTTCTTGATGTTCACCGCCCTGCCCGCGCGGCCGCACGCCAGCAGGAGATCGGTCTGGCGGCAGAGAAACGCCGGAATCTGGAGACAGTCGAGCACCTCCGCCGCGGGCCCGGCCTGCGCCGGTTCGTGAACGTCGGAAAGGACCGGCACGCCGAGTTCACGCTTCACGCGGCCCAGAATCTTCAAGCCCTCATCGAGGCCCGGCCCCCGAAACGAGTGCACGCTGGAACGGTTGGCCTTGTCAAAGCTCGCCTTGAATACGTACGGCAACCCCACCGCTTTCGCGACGGCCGCGATGCGCTCCCCGAGCCGCAGGCAATGCTCCAGCGACTCGATCACGCATGGCCCCGCAATCAGCAGCAGCGGCCGCCCGCGGCCCGAGAAATAAGGTCCGACGGCGACAGATTCAGGTTGCATGGTTCGAACTCCAGGCCTCGCAAATCACAGGTGCGGCCGGGCAAATGCGGCGAAGGTCATGAGAATCAGCAGCGGGACGAGTACCCCGCACGAATAGGCCATGTACCCGAAAAAGCTGGGCATCTTCACGCCCGAATGCTCGGCGATCGACTTGACCATGAAATTCGGGCCGTTGCCGATGTAGGTGTTGGCGCCCATGAAGACCGCGCCGAGACTGACGGCCGCGAGCAGGTCTTCGCGGATATGGCCGCCGCCGATGAGGTCGATGATCCCGGGTCCGGCGGCGGGCGTCATGGTGTTTGCGAGTTCGAAGAACACGACGTAGGTCGGGGCGTTGTCGAGGAAGCTGCTGAGAATCCCCGTGGCCCAGTAGAACTGCCACGGTTCGGTGACGCCGAGCTGGCTGCCGCGGGCGTGGAGGATCTCGAGGGGGACCTGCATGGTGATGAAGATGCCGATGAAGAGGACGGCGACTTCGATGATCGCAAAGTACGAGAACTGGTTCTCCTGGCGGAGCGCCTGCTTCGTGGTCAGCAGCGACAGGCCGGTGAGCGCGAGCATTACGCCTTCCCGGAAGAACTGCGGCGGCTGCCACTGCGTTCCGAAGAGCGGCTTGCTCGGGTCGATCGAGGCCACGGCGGCGACGACGAGGATCAGCCAGAGGAAATTGAGGACTCCGGCGGCGTGAACGCGCTCCAGGTGGACGGTGTCATAGGCGACGTCGGCCTTGGATTCATGGCGATACGCCCACGTGTCCCAGAAGTAGTAGACGATGAGAAGTGCGGCCGAGAGCAGCAGCCATTCCCACCAGAGCGTGAGCGTCCAGAAGAAGGGCACGCCGCGCAGGAAGCCGAGAAAGAGGGGCGGATCGCCGGTGGGCAGAAGGGCGCCGCCGACGTTGCTGACCAGGAAGATGAAGAAGACGACGGTGTGGGCGACGCGCTTGCGTTCGCTGTTGGTTCGCAGGAGGAGCCGGATGAGGACCATCGACGCGCCGGTCGTGCCGATGATGCTCGCGAGGACGGTGCCGAGGCCGAGAATCGCGGTGTTGTTCAGCGGGGTGGCGCGGATGTCGCCGCGGATGACGATTCCGCCGGAAATCACGTACAGGCTGAACAGAAGGACGATGAACGGGATGTATTCATCGACGATGGCGTGCTTGAGCACGCCGGCGACGGTCGACATCCCCGGCGCACCATGGCCCTCCACACCGTAGCCGCGGAAGTAGTAATAGCCGAGGACAATGGCGCCGAGCACCGCGGAGACAAGCAGCTTGTTGCCGTTCGAATGCCACCAGTGCTCGGTGGCACGGATCAGGGGCAGCAGCGCCACGCAAAGCAGGATGGCCACGAAGGGCCAGGTCCAGAAGAGACCGGGAATCGGCGCAGTCGGATCAGCAAAACCCAGCAGCATCAGATCAGCTCGTCAGCCCGTTTTCGATTCCGGTAATCTCGCATTCGAATTCGCGCCCCTCGAATGCGAGCATCGCCCTGTCGCCGACGCGCTGTCCCATGATCTTCTGCGCCATCGGAGCCTTGTAATTGTAGATGCCCCGGTCGATATCGGCATCAAAGGGCCCCAGGAATGTCAGCTTCCACTCCTTGCCGTTTCCGGTCTCCCGGAACGTGACGCGCGACCCGACGCCGACCTTATCCGAGGGGACGTCGAGCGGCTCGATCACCTGGGCGACGGAGAGCTCGTTGTTCATCTGCGCCAGGCGGGCCCGCAGCAGGTCGCGCTCTTCGAGCGCGAATTTGTATTCGGAATTCTCGCTCAAGTCGCCCAGGGCCGCCGCTTCACCGATGCGCTTGGCGTTCTCGCGCATCGTCACGTTCATCAGGTGGTCGCGCTCCTCGGTTTTCCGCTGGATGCCCGCGCGGGTCGTCCAGAGAACGGCTTCCTCCTGCCACTGCTCCATGCGGACCTCGACCACCTTCCACAGCTCGGGGTGGACGAGCCGCAGAATGTCGAGCAGGCGGGACGGCGTGTTGTCGCCGAGGCCGTCGAGCCGCGAGAACTGCGCCTTGAGCGTGATCGCACGGTCGCGGTTGGTTTTCTCGAGCACGGCTTTGACGGCCGCGAAATCCTTCAACGACAGCGCGGCCTTCATGCGGGCCCGGAAGTTCTTCGTCGCCTCCGCCCCGCGCACCAGCGACCGTCCGAGCGCGCTGAGGGTCTCGGTAATCCGCGTGAAGAGATCGGCCGGCGCCGGGATCGTGAGGCCGTCCGTCTGAGAGGATCCCTTCCAGAGCCAGTAGATGATCTCCGCATTGCCGACCGGATCGTCGATCGCCTTGTCGATGTGCACCTGAAGCCCCGCGAGCTGGTCGCCTTTCCGCGCCAGCTTCGTCAGATCGTCGAGGAGCACGGCGGGCGCCATGGGAAAGAGCTTCACGGCCAGCCCGGCCACCTCGGCGGGCCGCGCGATCTCCAGCGCCGATAGCGCGAGATCCCAGATCGCCTTGTCGTCGAGAGCCTCAATCAGGCCGACCGGGTCGGACGCGTTGCGGAGCATTTCGACGGCGAGGGCCTTGGCTTCGGAGTCGCTTAGGCCGACCTCGGCGTCGAGCTTCTCGGTGATCAGCGCGCAACCCAGCGCTTCGGCGGGACGCTTCGCCCCGATGGCCCGGATGTAGTCGACCAGGTGTTTGTGGCAGCGGGCCAGGAACGCGTTGTCCGGCGGCTGGCCCTCCTTCTTCTTCTCGCGCAGGTAACTCTCAACGACGGCGAGCCACTTGTGCGGATCCTTCTGGGCGACGAAGGACGCCCAGGTCTCGTCTTCGAGCGTCTCCGCCGTCTCACGGTAGGTGAGGATCACCGGCGAACGGCCCTCGACGCTGATGTGCTCGTTCTTCTTGAGCAGGCCCCGGGCGGTCGTCCACCACGTCGACCACTCCTTCTCCGCGACGAACCGCGGGCAGAGCTCCGCCTTCAACGTGTCCTGGTCGATCTGGCCGCCGTGGGAGCGCATCACGCCGATGACCACCGCCACCGGGTCGTTCTTCAGCATTTCGGCGAGCTTTTTCGGATAGAGCTGGCGAAGCACCCGGATGTCATCCGCATCGACGCGCTCATACTCCCGGGCGAGTTCCAGGGCGGTCACGGTGCGGGCCCGGCCGTCGCGGCGGACCGAGTAGAGATTGCCGACCGGGTCGACTTCCAGGACTTCGACCACGACGTCCTCGGTCCGGCTGATGAGCGCTTCGCCCTTCTGGAGCGACAGGCAGAGGTCGAGCAGGCGGATCGCGTTTCGGATCGGCCGGCCGCTTTCGAGGCCCGATGTCTCGAGCAGCCCGTCAAAGCCCGGCGTCTGCCCGAAGGCGGCCCGGTAGAGCTTGGCGAGTCGCGGGCGCATCGCCTCGTTCGTCGGGTCGGAAAACGCGGCGATCCGGGCGATGCTCAGGGCCGCGTGCGGATCAGCGCCGGCGTCCGACTGGTCGAGCACCCGGCAGCCGAGCGAGGCGACCTGCGACCCGAAGGAGCCGCCCTGGAAGAGCCGAAGCGGCGGAATGAGTTCTGCGAGCCCGAGCTTTCCACCGGTCAGGGCCTCGAGGCACTGGGTCTCGAAGCCGGAAAAATCGCCATCTTTCGCCAGTTGCAGAAGTTGCGTCGCTGCCATTCGCGTTTTCCCTGCCCTCAGAAACAGTTTCGCCGCCGCCGGAGTGGCGAACGGCGAAGAGTGACGTCTTTTCGGCGGCAAAGCGCCCGGCGCCGGGGGTGGCAACCGGGCAAACTCGACCCGGTTGGAGTATACCCCCCCGCCGTCCCATTCGCCACCGGCCCCCGGGCATTACCCGGGATGCGCCACTCCGGCTTGCGACGGGGCCGGGTAGAATTCCGCACGCCGCGTGGAAAATCGGGTGATCGCCATCCTGGGCTGCACCGCATCGGGCAAGGGAGCGCTTGCCCGCGAACTCGCGCCGCTGCTCGGGGCGGAAATCGTCAGCATCGACTCGATGAAGGTCTACCGCGGCATGGACGTGGGCACCGCGAAGCCGCCGGTCGCTGAACGGACGGCCGTCCCCCACCACCTGATCGACGTGGCCGATCCGTGGGAGAGCTTTGACGTGGCGCGGTTTGTCGCGCTCGCGGACGCGGCCGTGGACAGCATTCATCGGCGGGGAAACCCGGCGATCGCGGTCGGCGGCACCATGCTCTATTTCAAGGCGTTCTACGAAGGCCTCTTCGAGGGACCCGGGGCTGATCCGTTCTTTCGCGCCGTGCTCCGGGCGCGGGCCGCTGAACTCGGGGCCGAGATGCTGCACACCGAACTCATGCGCGTCGATCCCGCCGCCGCGTCCCGGATTCATCCGCAGGACATCCGTCGGACCGAGCGGGCCCTTGAAGTATTCACGCTGAGCGGGCGGCCGATCACGGAGTTGCAGCGGCAGTGGGACTCGGGCGCGTCCCGCCGGAGCGATTGGGCGTGGACGCTGATCGTCCTTGGTCGCGACCGGGAAGCGGCGAGCCGCCGGATCAACGAGCGGGTGCGCAGAATGGTTGCGGCCGGACTGGTCGAGGAAGCCCGGCGCATCTGGACGGACCCGCGGGGTGTCAGCCGGCAGGCGCGACAGGCGGTCGGATATTCCGAGCTGTTTGACCATTTCATGGGCAAATTGACGCTTGAGGAGGCGATCGAGCGGATCAAGATCGATTCGCGACAGCTCGCCAAGCACCAGCGCACGTGGTTGCGACGCGTCGCGGGAGCGCACCGGATTGAACTCGCCGCGGATGAGGAGTCGACGAATCGAGTTCGAGAGGTGCTGAAGATGCTGGAATCCGCGCCGTGATTGGCCGGGTAGAGCCCGCGCGATCGACGATTTCCGGTCCGGGCGGGGAATTCGGGTCGCAAACGGGGTATAATTCTGTCCGTGGCAGCGCTTCCAGGCGGTCTTGCCAGCGCCCAAGGTGCGTCCAATAATGTCGTCCGGTCTCAAATCCTCCGGGGTCCGCAAGATCCTCGTCATAAATGGTGACGGCTCGATCGCTGACGCGACGAGTCTCGGATTGCACGCGCCCCACGCCAAGTTCCGCGTCGTGCAGTCGATCGACGCGGCGGTCGAAGCGCTGCGCGAAGAGGCATTTGATCTGGCCGTTTGCGCCGCCGGAGAACTCGCGCCGCTGGCGAGCGCCGCGGGCGAGCGGCAGACCCGAGGCGTGCTGGAGAGCGTCGGGCAGGGGATCTGTCTCTTCGCACCCGGCGGTGAACTGCTCTGGGCCAATGCAAAGCTCCGGAGCTACCCGCGCGATGTCTTCGAGGCGGTCCGGAGCGCGGCCGCCGAACTCGGAGCGCGACTGCTGGCTGACCCATCCCAGCGGGAGGTCGGGCAACTCATGGCCACGCTGCCCGTGGGCCGCGAGTATGCGTTTGATATCTCGGTTTCCGCGGTGCTCGGCGAAGATGGCCAGGCCGAACAACTCGTCGCGCTCGTGTGGGACGCCTCGGCGACGCGCCGGCTCCGCGAGAGGATCAACGCGATCGACGCGGCCGGCCGCGAGCTGATCGGGCTCGACCCCGAGCGTCTTGCGAAGCTCGATTTCGGGCAGCGCCTGGGCGTGATCGAGGAGAAAATCGTCCGCGTCGCCCGCGACCTGCTGCACTTTGATCACCTCGTCATCCGCCTGCTCGATCCGAAAACCAACCGGCTCGACACGATTCTGGCGGCCGGCCTTTCCGAGGAAGCCCAGCGGCTCGAGATCTACGCGCTGGCCGAAGGCAACGGCATCAGCGGGTATGTGGCGGCGACGGGCAAGGCCTATCTCTGCGACGATGTCACGCGCGATGCGCGTTACCTGCCGGGGCTGGAGGGGGCGCGGTCGTCGGTGACGGTGCCGCTGCTGCTGCACGACCAGGTGGTCGGCATTCTGAACGTGGAATCGGACACGGTCTCGGGTTTCACGGAGCAGGATGTCCAGTACGCGGAAATCCTCGCCCGGTACGTCGCGATGTCGCTGCACGTGCTGAAGATGATGGTCGTGGAGCGGCACACGCTGCACGGCCAGCTCGCCGCGGACGTTGACGCCGAGGTTGCAAACCCGCTCAACGAGATCGTCCGCGACGTAAAGACGCTCATGGCCGACTACGGTACGGACGGCGGTCTGGCGGGCCGGCTGCGCGAAATCCTGGTCGAGGTCGATCACGTCAAGGAAGCGATTCATGCCGTGACGGAGCCGGGCCCGGTGCAGGGTCTCGTGCCGGAGCAGTCGGCGCGCGATCCGGTGATCTCCGGGCGGAACATCCTGGTCGCCGACGACGAGGACATCATCCGCGAGACCGTTTCCGACCTGCTGACAAAAGCGGGCGCGAACGTGACGACCGCCCGCGACGGCAACGAAGCCCTGCTGCTGATCCGCGACAACCCTTTCGACCTCGTGCTCTCCGACATCAAGATGCCCAACCGCAACGGTTACGAGGTTTTCGCGGCGGCGCGGGCCGCGCAGGCACGCTGCGCCGTCATCCTCATCACCGGCTTCGGCTACGACCCGAACCACGCGATCGTCCGGGCCAGCAAAGAAGGGTTGAACGGGGTGCTCTTCAAGCCGTTCAAGATCGAGCAGCTCTTCGACGAAGTGCGGCACGCGCTGCTGGCGGCGAAGTGATTGCCCCCCTAGCAATCCCCTACCGAGATTCCGACCCGCTCCCGGCGGCCTGAACTCGCTCGAGTTCGAGCTGCATCGCGGCGGCCGCGTCGATCCGTCCCCATTTTTTGTAGAGGTCGATCAGCAGCGTGCGGGCCCGGTTCACCTTCGGCGATTCGACGCCGAAGCGTGACACGAGCAGGTCGTACACGCGCCGAAACGCAGACTCGGCCGCTTCGAAGTTCCCGGAATCCTGCTCCATGAGGCCGCGGGCGCGGTGGATCCCCAGCCCGGCCGGGTGGGACGGGTCGAGGCGGTTGAGCATGGACTCCGCGCGGCTCATCGTCGCTCGCGCGTCGTCGAGGCTGCCGCGTTTCCAGCGCACCTGGGCGAGGTTGGAGAGCGCTACTGCACTGTCGAAGTGGTCCGCGCCGTGATGGATGGTGTCGAACATCTCCACGGCTTCGCGGATGAGCGGTTCGGCCTCCTCGGCGCTACCCGCCGTGAGCAGCGCGTAGCCGAGATTGTCGAGCGTCACGGCGAGGTCCGGGTGCGGCTCCTTGAACGCCTTCCGCTGGATTTCGAGCGCCTCGCGATAGCGCTCGATTCCCGCGTCGAGGTCGCGCTTTTCGCACAGCAGCACGGCGTAGTTGCTGATGTAGATCGCGACCTGCGGCGAACCCGGCCCGAAGGCCGCCCGCCCTTTTTCGATCACGTCGAGGTAGACGGGCTCCGCGTCGTCGAGCCGCCCGAGCTGCTTGAGCACGAGCGCCAGATTCGCCAGCGGCGTGATCCGCTCGACTTCGCCGGCCGGCCCCGCGCGGCCGTGTTCCGCGATCGCCTCGCGGAAGCGCGCTTCCGCTTCGTCGGGCCGGCCGCGCTCCATCGCCAGCAGGCCGATGTTGTTCGTCAGGCTCGCGATGGCGGTGTGATCGGGTTTTTCCTGCCGCCGGGCGATCGCGAGCGCCCGTTCGAACATCTCCGCCGCCTCGTCGAACCGCCCCATCGCCTGGAGCGTTCCGCCAAGGTCGTTCACCGACTCCATCACCTCGATGCTGTCGGGCCCCAGCGCCGCCTCGCGGAGCCGCAGCGATTCGCGGAGATTCCGCTCGGCCGAGCGGTAATCGGCGATCGCCTTGTAGCCCGCCCCGAGCGTGTAGCGGATCTCGCCGAGCACCTCGGGCTGATCCTGGAGCACGCGGTCCGCGAGCTCGTCGGCGGATTCGAACATTTCATGCAGCAGCGTCGTGTCGCGATCCTGAGAGATCCGCGGGTCGATCATGCCGAGCATCTGCTGAAGAAAACCCGCGACCTGCCGGGCCTTCGCCGCCTCCGTCGCGGCGCGCTTCGCCTCCGTCCTGGCCCGCCCTTCGGCCAGCTCCGCCGCCGCACGCAGTCGGTTCGAGCGTGCCTCGGCCACCTGCGCCGTATTTCGCTCGTCGATGACGATCCGGTTCTGCCAGACGAGGGCGCCGAGAAGCGATAGGAGCGCCGCGACCGCCGCGACCGACGCCGCGACGCCGAGCCGATGGCGGCGGACGAACTTCGACAGGCGGTAGCCGGCCGTCTCCGGGCGCGCGCTGACCGGCAGGCCGACGAGGTATCGGCGCAGGTCCTCAGCGAGCGCCTCCGCCGAGCCGTAGCGCCGTTCCGGCTCCTTCCGCAGCGCCATGAGCACGATCGTGTCGAGATCGCCTGAGAGCGCCCGGGCGAGCCGCCGCCGGTCGGTCTGGCGGGCGACCACGCGTGCTTCGGGGTCGAGCGGCCGGACGGCGGAATCGTCCGCGGACGCCCGCAGCGCCGCGGTGCTCGGCCGCGCCGGCTGTTGGGAGCAGACGGCGTCGACGATTTGCGCCGGCGATGTTCCGAGCAGGCGCACGGGCCGCTCGCCGACGAGCAGTTCATAGAGGACGACGCCGAGCGAGTAGACATCGCTGGCGGTGCCGACCGGCTCGCCGCGCACCTGCTCGGGGCTGGCGTACTCCGGCGTCATCGGGCGCAGACCCGCCTCCGTGAGCGTCGCCATCGGCGCGTCGCCGTCCGGCGTGAGGATCTTCGCGATGCCGAAGTCGAGCAGTTTTGGAGAACCGTCGGGCGTGATGAGGATGTTGCCCGGTTTAAGATCACGGTGCACGATGAGCCGCCTGTGGGCGTGATGCACGGCCGCGCAGACCCGGCGAATGAGCTCGACGCGCTCGCGGATCGGGAGCCGCCGGCGGTCGCAGTACTGGTCGATCGGCTCGCCCTCGACGTGCTCCATCGCGAGCCAGGGCTGTCCATCCTCGGTCGTGCCGCCGTCGAGCATGCGGGCGATGCTGGGGTGCTCGAGTCCGGCGAGCACCTGGCGTTCCAGTTGAAACCTGCGGAGATTCTCGGCGGAATCGAACCCGCGGCGGATGAGCTTCAGCGCCGCCTGCATCTGAAACTCGCCGTCGGCGCGCTGCGCCAGCCAGACGGCGCCCATGCCGCCGCGGCCGATCGGGCGAACCAGCCGCCACGGGCCGATCACCTGCCCCTCGACCGCCTCGGCGAGTCGGGCGTGGGCCGCAGCGGCCGGGGGCGCGAGCGCGGTGGCGTGGTTCAGAAAATCGGAATCGCGGGCCTCGTATTCGAGCAGCGACTCGACCTCGCGCATCAGCTCGGCGTCGTCTCCGCAGGATTCACGGAGGAACGCGCGGCGAGAATCCGGCGGGAGCGCGACGGCCCGGTGGAAGACGGTATTCACGCGCTGCCAGCGATCGGGCGTCATCGCACTGCCTCCGCCGCGGGTGCCGGGCCGGGGTGTCAGAGAAGCACCGGGAAATCGTAGGCGCGGCGCCTGGGGAAAGAAACGGGCGGCGGCGTATTGCGGGCGCCTGGGCGAACCTTGGGCGGCCGGCGGGCCGTGAAGCGCGGCTCATCGTGCCATATTCGCTACAATCCACACCGTCGGAGCTTCAAATCCGGCTAGAAAGTCTGGCTTCATGCGAATTCTGATCATCGGCGACATCGTCGGTCGCCCCGGCAAGCACGCCTGCGCCACGGTCATTCCGCGCCTCGTCAAGGAGCGCGAGATCGACTTCGTCGTCGCCAACGCCGAGAACGTCGCGGCCGGCAGCGGTATCACGCCGCAGCTCTTCGCGAAGCTGCGGCACATGGGGATCGACGCGATGACGCTCGGCGACCACATCTACAAGCGGCTCGACATCGTCCCGACGCTGGAAAACAGCGATCGCATCGTCAAGCCCGCCAACCTGGCGCCCGAGGCCGCCGGGAGCGAATTCGCGGTCGTCGCGTCGCGTCGCGGGCCGAAGGTCGCCATCGTCTCGCTGCTCGGCCGGACGTACATGAACATGAAGGCCGACTGCCCGTATCACGCGGCCGATCGCGTGCTGGGGCAGATTCCGCGGGACGTGAAGCTGATCGTCGTGGACATGCACGCGGAGACGACCAGCGAGAAGGTCGCCCTGGGCTGGTACCTCAACGGCCGGGTGACGGCGGTCGTGGGGACGCATACGCACATCCCCACGGCCGACGAGCGCATCCTGCCCGGGGGGACGGCGTATATCACGGATCTGGGGATGACGGGGCCGTACAACTCCGTGCTGGGCCGCGACAAGGATCGCGTGATCAAGTCGCTGGTGACGGGGATGCCGTTTCCGTATGACGTTGCAACCGATGACGTGCACCTGAGCGGCGTGCTGGTCGAGGCGGACTCAACGACGGGGCGCGCGATCCGCATCGAGCGGGTGCATGAGAAGGACACCGGCTTCAACGCGGCGGCACAGGATGATTGAGCGGCGGCGGCGGATGTCTCACGTCGGACGCTTCGGCTCACGGCCGGTGACGGGGCTGCTGGCGGTTTCGACGATCGCGCGGCGTTGCCGGGGACTGACGGCGGGGAGCGGGCCTGGCGGCCGTCGAGTAACCGGCTGCTGGCGCAGCGGGTTCTGATGCGTGGTCCGCGCGCCGGTGCCCTTGGTGTACGTGTCGCGGTTGCCGATATTGTCGAATGCGTACACGCGGCGGGCTCCCGTGGTCTCCGTGCCGCTGCCGACGGTCGTGCCCGCGCGGCGGGTCGTGCCGGTCAGTTCGTTCCGGTCATTATACGTCCAGGCGTCGTGATGGTCGGCGGAAAATGCTGCGCCGGTGTAAACGACGCTGGTGCGGCGGGCAGGCCTCCGCGCGGGGGAAGCTGGGCCGAGCCGCGGTTGTGGGCGTGCGCGAAACGAGGTTATTCGCGCGGCTCGGCCCAGCCTACAAAGAGCTGCTCCTACCTCGTGCACGCTCGACACGTCGCGCAAACAACCTCCCATTACGACAAATGAGGACCGCGTTAGCTACATGCCATTCGCACTTACCCGGGTCCCACTCCGAGCTGCGCGATTAGCTTGAGCCGCACTCAGGACACCTCCGGTCTTGGGGTAAGCCAGTCCTCGGGTAGCCACAAGTCAAACAGCAATTGTCGGCCTTCCAGCGGCAATATCGTCTGAATTGCAGAACAGACGTCACTGCTAACAAAACAGCGCACAACGAGCACACGCCTGTCATTATGCTAAGTAGTCTCCAAGCGGTAGCCTCTGACTGGACTAGAGAGGCTGTGTATAAGAAAGCCACCGCTAAGATGCCATTGACCATTGCTCCAACTACTGAGACCACAAATCGCTTCATCAGTCCCTTAGTTTTCTGCCTACTTGGGCTGCGGAAGTCCAGTGCATCCCATTGCGCATCCGATAGCCGCGCCTGAACAGTATAGCCCATACCCACCCAGCACTGTTCCGCATGTGGTCGCGCCAGCCGCGGCGACTCCAAATCCAGCCACACCGCTCACACCAGCGGTTATGCCGGCGACGACTGATCCGCAGCCAACCGATTGCATGCAGGCGAGCCAGCAAGTATCGAATGGAGATACAGGGGTTGGAGGAGGAACTCCTGGAGGAGCGATGTTGGGAGGAAGCGGAAGCTTTAGACAGCCACCTGAATTTGGTCGATAACGATGCTGAACTGTACCGCTATAGGTTCCGTCATCCCAAAAATGGTGTTCTGGCCAATCAAGCTGCTTGCAACACCATATCTTTTGGGCTTCCGTTGGATTGGGCTCACAATCCGCCCATTTTTCGTCACCAAATTGGTCCTTGCAGCATATGTACAGTCCCAATGAATCGATGGAGTACGAGCTTCGGTTAAGTGTATATGTATACAGATTGAGCCCCCCAGCTTCAACAATCGGATCCCTGTTCATCCACCGTCCGAGCCGCGGATCGTAGTATCGGTAGCCCCAGTATCCGAGCCCAGTCTCGTCGTCCCAGGGCTTGGCGCTGAAGCGGTAAGTGTTTGCGGTCGCGTACGAGCCGGTCGCAACCGTCGCGTTGCCGTACGCGTCGTACTCGTATTTGGCGACGATGGAGGCCGAGGCCGTCGATTGCGAGAGGTCGCAGACCTGGACGACGTTGCCGTTCGCGTCGTACATGAAGACGTAGGCGAGGTCGTCGCCGGTCGAGCCGGAGGTCGCGGAATCGTCGTAGACGGCCAGCAGGCCGCCGATGCCGCCGGCGGATTCGAGGCCGCCGCCGAGGTCCTTGCCCCAGGTGTAGGTCTTGATACGCGTCGCCTCGAACGTGCCGTCGCTGGCCGAGTCGGTCTCGATCGTCTCGCGCAGCATCAGCCAGCCGTTCCAGACGAACCGCCGCCGCTCGGTCGGGACCGTGTACCAGTCGCTGCCGCCCGAGTTCCAGGCGAAGACGTTCTTCTCGATCCGCCGGCCGCGGTAGTCGTACTTGAACGTGACCTTGCTTGCGCCGAGCCGACTGCGGGCAGGGACGCCCGCGCCACTCCAGGAGTTGAGCGGGATGTACGCGGCGAGGCGGTTCTCGGCGTCCCAGAGCAGCTCGGCCCGCATGACGCTCGCAGCGCTGAGGCCGAAGAGCGACATGAAGGCGGACTGGTCGGCCTCGTCGATGCACTCGGGGTCGTCGCCGGTGACGAGGTTGGCCCGCTCGTCGAACTCGGGGTCGCCCTCGCAGTAGCCGTAGCTGGAGCTGAAGATCGCCAGGTCGCTGAAGCCGACGCTGCCGTCGCCGTCGAAGTCGCCGACGACGTAGGACTCGGTGACGTTGCCGTCGGCGTCGTAGAGCAGGTTCTGGCCGGTGACGGGGCTGCTGGCGGTTTCGACGATCGCGCGGCGTTGGCGGGAGCCGGCGGCGGGGAGCGGTTCTGGCGGCCGTCGAGTAACCGCCTGCTGGCGCAGCGGGTTCTGATGCGTGGTCTGGGCGCCGGTACTCTTCGTGTACGTGTCGCGGTTGCCGAGACGAGCGTGGGCGTACACGCGGCGGGCTCCCGTGGTTTCGGTGCCGCTGCCGACGGTCGTGCCCGCGCGGCGGGTCGTGGCGGTCGGCTGGCTTGAGGTCATTATACGTCCGGGAGTGGTAACGGGTAGAGGAAACTGGTTGGCGCGGGCGGGAAGGGATTCCCGCGGGAGGGGGTGCGAGATGGGAATCTCGCACCAGCCGGAGCATGCCTACGCGGAGTACCGCGAAAGCATGCCACCCAATCGCTCAACGAGCCACCCCACCGCCCAACCGGCCACCCAACCACGTAACCACCCAACCGAAAGAGCCCTTCGCCGTCTCACGGGGCCGGAAGCGCCTACCACACTGCTGGCCGGGGGCGGGGGTTTCGAGTAGCGTAATCCGCTGGAAATACCGGCGTGGTAGCCGCTACTGTCAAGTCCAAACCGGCCGCCGGCGCGGCGGCGTGATCAATGAGGGCGAAGGGCCATGGGAACGCGAACTGAGCGGGATTCGATGGGGGAAATGCAGGTGCCGGCCGAGGCGCTGTACGGGGCGTCGACGCAGCGGGCGGTGCTGAATTTTCCGGTGAGCGGCTACCGGTTCGGGCGGCGGTTCATCCGGGCGCTGGGGATGATCAAATTCGCCGCGGCGGAGGCGAACCTGTCGCTGGGCCGGCTCGATGCGAAGGTGGCCGCGCTGATCCAGAAGGCGGCCCGCGAGGTCATGGACGGCCTGCTCGACGACCAGTTCCCGGTGGACATCTTCCAGACCGGCTCGGGCACCAGCACGAACATGAACGCGAACGAGGTCATCGCCCACCGGGCGATGCAGCTCGCGAACGGCTCGCTCGGCGATACGAAGATCCACCCGAACGACCACGTGAACATGAGCCAGTCGTCGAACGACGTCATCCCGACGGCGATCCACGTGGCAGCGGTCGATGCGTTTCACCGCGACCTCCAGCCGGCGCTGCACCGGCTGCACAAGGCGCTGGCGGAGAAGGCGCGGCAGTTCGACGAGATCGTGAAGATCGGCCGGACGCACCTGATGGACGCGACGCCGATCCGGCTGGGGCAGGTTTTCAGCGGGTATGCGTCGCAGATCGCGCACGCGGAACGGCGGATCGGCCAGAAGGTGGTGATCCTGCGGGAGCTGCCGATCGGCGGGACAGCCGTGGGGACGGGCATCAACACGCATCCGGAGTTCGCGAAGCGGGTGGTCGACGTGATCAACCATCAGACGCACGAGAGCTTCCACGAGGCGCAGAATCACTTTGAGGCGCAGCACGCGAAGGATGCGATCGTCGGCTCGGCGGCGATGCTGAAGACGGTGGCGATGAGCCTGGCGAAGGTGGCGAACGACATCCGGTGGCTGTCGAGCGGTCCGCGGTGCGGCTTTGCGGAGCTGACGCTGCCGGCGACGCAGCCGGGCAGCTCGATCATGCCGGGGAAGGTGAACCCGGTGATCTGCGAGTCGGTGCTTCAGGTTTGCGCGCAGGTCGTCGGGGCGGACGCGGCGATCACGTGGGCGGGGGCGATGCTGGGCAACTTCGAGCTGCACGTTGGGATGCCGGTGATGGCGCACAACCTGCTCGAGGGGACGCGGCTGATGACGAATGTCTGCCACGTCTTCGTCGAGAAGTGCGTGGAGGGTCTGACGGCGAACGCGGACCGCTGCCGCGACCTGATCGAGCAGAGCCTGATGATGTGCACGAGCCTGGCGCCGATCGTGGGCTACGACACGGCCGCGAAGATCGCCAAGGAGGCGCACGAGAGCGGCAAGACGGTGCGGCAGGTCGTTGAGGCGAAGATCAAGGCCGGCGCGATCAAGCTGACGGAGGCGCAGCTCGCGGCGGCGCTGGATCCGAAGTCGATGACGATGCCCAGCGACAAGGTGCTGCCGGTTTCGGCGTGACCGCTGGATGAAGATTCTCAACCGCTATATCGCGCGTTCGTTTCTCGGCTCGTACGCGATCCTGATCCTGCTCGGGGTCGGTCTGTACATCCTGTTCGACCTGATGGCGAACATGGACGAATTCACGAAGAACCCGGATGACAGCGGGACGCGCGTGATGTGGTTGATGTGGGATTTTTACTCCCACAACATCCCTCTTTACTATTCGCAGCTCGGCGGGCCGGTGATGTCGTTCGCGGCGGCGTACACGCTGGCGATGATGCTGCGCAAGAACGAGATGGTGGCGATGGTGGCGGCGGGCGTGCGGCTGCACCATTTCGCGCTGCCGATCATCGCCTCCGCGTGCCTGCTGATCGCGATCTGGGTGGTGAATCGCGAATTCGTGATTCCGGCGTTTGCGGAGAAGATCGCGCGAACGAAGGAGGACGTGATCGGCGGGCGGGAGACCGGGGTCGCGTGCGCGTTTGACGACCGGAACGCGATTCTGACGGCGTCGCGTTTTTATCCGGTCGAGGGGCGGCTCGGGTTCGTGCGGATCATCGCCCCGGACGAGAGCGGCGCGCCGCGGTACCTCATTGAAGCGGACGCGGCGGAATGGGATGCGGCCCGCGGGACGTGGCGGCTGGAGCGCGGACGGCGGTACTCGAACCTCGCTCAGGAGAGCCGGCCGGGCGTGGACACGGTGGGCAGCGTAAATGCGCCGGTGCCGATTGATGAGTATGCCTTTGGCCTTACGCCGGAGCAGGTGGTGCTGCGGCGCGGGTCTCAATGGGGCGATCTGCTGAGCATTCGCGACCTGAACGTGCTTCGGCTGAGCCGGCATGTGCCGAACCGGCTCGCGATCGAGATGAGCCTGCACCGGCGGGCGACGGAGCCGATCGTGCAGCTCGTGCTGCTGCTCCTGGCGATCCCGTTCTTCCTATCCCGGGCGCCGGCGAATGTGCTGGCCGGTGGAGGGAAGGCGCTGCTGATGTCCGGCGTGTTCTTCCTGTTCGTCTTCGTCTCGGGGAGCCTGGTGAAGGACCCGGGGCTTGCGGCGCTGTTTGCGTGGCTTCCGATCCTCGTTTTCGGACCCTGGGCGGCCGCGCAGCTTGCAAACGTGAAGACCTGACGCTGCGCCGGTCGGGGGCTTGAGCGTCCGATTTCCGTCGATTCATGCGGAAAATCTCTGGCAGGTGGCGGCCCGGCCGCCTAGTATTGGGTGCATGCGAACCCCGGGGGGATCGCACGGGTTTCACGCCCGGTTTCATCCACTCACATTTTCTGGGAGCTACGACATGCAGAAGAGAGTCGTGGTCGGCATGCTGTCATTGGCGGCCGTCGGAAGCGGCGTGCTGATGGCGAATGCGGACGGTATCGCGCGAACGATGCAGTCCGTTCCGGTTCAGCAGTCGGATGCGCTGCCGGCGGGCCTCGAACGCCTGCGCGCGGCGTATCCGACGGTGCAGTTCAACACATACCTCGACCGCGTCCGGGCGGTCTATGGGACGCCGATGACCGAGGGCGCGACGGCCGACGAAGCGGCCGCGGCGTTCTGGGCGAGTTATTCGGACGTTTTCGGCATTCCGGGTCTGTCTTTGAACGTTCGCGACGTGGCGGACACGAACTTCGCGCGGCAGACCGTGTTCATGTACCAGCAGACGCTGGCGGGCCTGCCGGTGGAGTACACCGTCGGGCGGGTCCTGGTGAACAACCAGATCGGGCGGGTGGTGTACGCGGCGGGTATTTTTGCCGATCCGCCGACGCTGGGCTTCGGTGAGATGACGGTGAGCGCGGAAGACGCGATCCTGACGGCTTCACTGCACGAGGCCGCGATCGGCGAAGATCCGCGCGACCCGATGGTTGAGTGGATGGCACCGGAACTGGTCGTCTACGCTGGGACGCCCGAGGAGATGGGCGCGGGCGGCTTCGGCGAGGCCGTGCGGGCGTGGAAGGTCACGGGCGACAACAACGTCCTCGAGCACGCCAACCGCAAGACGTTCTTCGTCGACGCGTCGAGCGGCCAGATCGTCGCGGTTCGCAACGAGATTCTGCACACGGACGTGTCGGGGACGGTGCAGGGGATGGCGTCGCCGGGAACGCTGCCGGACATGGCGAGCAACCCGCCGACGATGCAGAACATTCCGGAGATTCGCGTTTCGATCACGGGCGGGAGCAATGCGTTCGCCAACCGTGACGGGGAGTTCACGATCCCGAACGGCGGCACGGCGCCGGTGACGGTGACGACGAACGTCAGCAGCGGCATGTGGGTCGACGTGAACAACAGCGCGGGCGCGGAGATGTCGCTGAGCCAGTCGGTGACGCCGCCCGGGCCGGCGAACCTCGTGTTCAACGCGACACCGACGGCACTGAACACGGCCCAGGTGAACGCGCTGATTCACACGGACCTGATCCACAATTTCGTGAAGGATCGGACGACGTGGACGGCGCTGGACACGGTCATGCCGGCGAACGTGAATATTGCCAGCACCTGCAACGCGTTCTACAACGGGTCGTCGATCAACTTCTATCAGATCGGCGGCGGCTGCAACAACACGGCGTACTCTTCGGTTGTGGCGCATGAGTATGGTCACCACATCGTCAACCGCCTCGGCCTCGCGCAGGGCGCGTTCGGCGAAGGTTTCGGCGATTCGTGCTCGGTGCTGCTCTATAACGACCCCGTAATCGGCCGGTTCTTCCGGACGACGGGCTCGCCGGTGCGCGACTATTCGCCGGGTATCCCCGACGATCCGTATCCGTGCCAGGCGAGCTGCAACGGCCAAGTTCACTGCTGCGGCGAGATTCTGGGCGGCATGTGGGAAGACATCCGGGCGAATTTCGTAACGCAGTACGGGCTGGAGAATGGGCTTACGCTGGTGCGACAACTGTTCGTCGACTGGATGCAGATTTCGCTCGGCGGGCAGGGCTCGAACTCGGCTCACCCGGCGCTGGTCACGGAAATCCTGGTCGCGGACGACACCGACGGCGATCTCGCGAACGGATCGCCGAATTACGCGATCATCTGCGCGGCGGCTGGGCTGCACCTCATCAACTGCCCGCCGCTGTCGCTGGTCACGTTCGAGTTCCCCGACGGTCTCCCGGCTTCGATCGCGCCGGAGACGGCGACGACGATCCGGGTCAACGTGCTGCCGCTCGCGGGGACGCCGACGCCCGGAACCGGCACGATCAGCTACCGGATCAGCGGCGGCTCGTGGACGACGGCGGCGATGACGCAGGGCGCGCCGAATAACTACACGGCGAACCTGCCGCTGCTCACGTGCGGCCAGCGGCTCGATTATTACTTCACGAGCGGTTCGTCCGGTGGAAACGCGACGTCGCCGGGGAACGCGCCAACGTCGTTCTACAGCGCGCTGTCGTCGTACGGGCTGGTTGAGAACTTCGCGGATGCATTCGAGACCAGCCTGGGCTGGACCGCGGGCGTCGCGGGTGACACGGCCACGACGGGCATCTGGACGCGCGTCAACCCGAACGGGACGGCTGCGCAGCCGGAGGATGACCACACTCCCGCGCCGGGCACGATGTGCTTCGTGACGGGCCAGGGTTCGGCGGGCGGCGCGGTCGGCGAGAACGACGTCGACGGCGGGACGACGACGCTGCTGAGCCCGGTCTTCAATTTGAGCGCTGCTGCGGAACCGACCGTCGAATACTGGCGCTGGTACTCGAACACGGCCGGCGCCTCGCCGAACGCGGACACGTTCCGCGTTCAAATCACGAGCAATGGCACGACGTGGGTCGCGCTCGAAACGGTCGGCCCCACGGGCGACGAGGTTTCGGGCGGCTGG
Source organism: Planctomycetota bacterium (assembly GCA_045863555.1). Classification (GTDB taxonomy): domain Bacteria; phylum Planctomycetota; class Phycisphaerae; order UBA1845; family Fen-1342; genus JACRLV01. The sequence goes on from BTUU01000026.1 coordinate 20,087, forward strand.
TTCTTCCGTTCGTTCCGCGTGGCGGACTTCGTCACGCCGAGCGCGACGGTTCGCGTGCGGTTCATCGCGGATGACGCGGGCAGCGGCTCGATTATCGAGGCCGCGGTCGATGACTTCCGCATCTACTCGGCGGACTGCAACCCGCCGGCGAGCTGCCCGGGCGATCTGGACGGCGACAACGACATCGACATCGGTGACCTGTCGCTGCTGCTGAGCGCGTTCGGCGGCACGGGGCCGGTGGGCGACCTGGATGAAGACGGCGACGTCGACATCAGCGACCTGGCGGCGATTCTGAGCGTGTTCGGGACGCCGTGCCCGTAAGGGACGACGTTTCGGATTGAGTGATTGACATCAACGGACGCCGCGGGTCATTGCGACCCGCGGCGTTCGTGTTTTCCGGGGTTGCGCGCGGGCCGCCGATGACGATCAGCGATCGGGCACGCGGCTCTCATGTCGCCCATCCTGACACTCCCCGCAAACGGTAGCCAGGATACGATGCACACCGAGTGCGAGCGGAGTAAGTGGATGTTGCGCGGGGATTCCGAGACCGCCTGGATAGACGCACACGGTCGAGTTGCACTCGACTGGGCCTGCTTGGGGTGCGGCTACAACCTGCGGACTCGACCCGTGAGCGGAGAATGCCCCGAGTGCGGTGTTCCGGTGGTTCACTCCGCGCCACTCCACGAACGTCCTAAGGCGGCACTGCGACGGTTTCGCAATGCGACGGTGCTGCTCGGGGTTGCAGCAATCGGTGCGGTGCTGCTTCCGCGCGGATATTACGCGCTGGTGGATGCCATCCGCCCTCCTTCGGTGGACTACCGGGATATTCCAATAGGTCAAAACATTCACCTATGCCCGTGGTCTCCCGGTGCCGATATCGTTGGGTCCCTACTAAAGTTCGCTACCGCGCTTCTTGCATTCGTTGCATTGCGCGCGTACGCACGCACTTTTTCGGGGCTCGGCTTGTCAATCGGCGGGCTGAGAGTGTTTCCACCAACCCTCTGGTGGGCGGCGACCCTCCTGGCGACCGCTACTGCGGTTTCCGAAACCGTGGGCTGGTTCCCCGCCATTCGGTCCGCGTGCAACGTCGCGAATGCAGTTACGACCGCGTTTGGTGTCTTGCTAAACGCTGCGCTGGTGCTCGCGGTAATTCTCAGCCTCGTGCGTGTACTCACCGCTGCGCACCGTCGGCGGCTCAGATACTTCGCGCGCATCTGCGCGATCGCGACGATACTGGTCGGTGCGGCAATCATCGGTCGTGACGCATTGGGCACCGTCTGGTTTCTGAGTGGGCCGGCCGAACCGAAACTGTGGATTACAACCCTCGCCGCGTCCGGCGCGCCGCCCGATTACGTCATCATTCAGCGGTGGACCAATTACGCAACGCGGGCAACGACCGCGCCCGCGGACGCCCTCGTACAAATGGACGCTTACCTCAAGAGTCTCAAGTCGAGTTCGCCAAGAGCTTGGATGCTTGAGGCGTACATGCGGATCGAAGGGTGGGCGCACTGGCCTGCGGTCGCGACGGGGCTGGCGCTGCTGGCATTGCTTATCGTCGTCGCCGGCGTTGCCCACCGATCCATGGCCTTACAAATTACCCATTCGGCAGAATCACGGCCTTGCCCGCCTGCCAGTTCGCGACCGCCGCCAGCGCTTCGTTGACCTGCGAGAGGCCGAAGCGGTGCGTGATCTGCTCGTGGAACGGGTAGCGGTCGCGGCGGGTGCGGAGGAATTCGAGGGCGATCGTCCAGTGCTGCGGCTCGCTGCCCCAGGTGCCGAGGACGGTCAGCTCTTTTCGCGTGATGACGTGCGGGTTGAGCATCGTCGGGCCCGCATCGCCGTAGTGGCCGAGGACGAGGTACTTGCCGCCGTCGCGGGCGAGGTCCCAGCCTTCGGCGACGGCCGCGGGGATGCCCACGCACTCGACGACCACGTCCGCGCCGAGGCCGCCCGTCGCGTCGAGGACGAGCTTGCGCCGCTCGGCCGGGTCGCGGACTTCGTCGATGTCGATCGTCAGGTCCGCGCCGAAGCGGCGGCAGCGTTCGAGGCGCTCCCGCGGGCCGCCGATGACGATCAGCGGCCGGGCGCCGGCTTCCTTGGCGATGGCGAGCGCGGCCAGGCCGACAGGGCCGCTGCCCTGGATGAGTACGCTTTCGGCCCATTGCATATTCAGCTTCTCGAAGCCGTGCACGGCCGTGACGAGCGCGCAGCCTGCGCCGATCAGCGCTTCACTCGGCAGATCGTCGGGAAGCTTGAAGACCGGCGTGTCGGCGTAGAGGAAGTGGTACTGCGAGTAGCCGCCGAGCAAGTGCGGGGCCTTGTCCGAGCTGAGGCTGACGCCGTAGGCCGTGCGGTTCAGACAGCGGCTAGGCAGACGATAAACGCGGCAATAGCGGCACTGTTTGCACGTCCGGCCCACGGTGAAGCTGACGCGGTCGCCGATCGCCAGCGGCCGGCCGAGCCAGTCGTTGGTGGTGCTGCTGCCCATGGCGGCGATGCGGCCGGTGGTTTCATGGCCGAGGATGAGCGGGAGGGGGATCTTGAGCTGGCCCTTGTGCAGGTGGACGTCGGTGCCGCACATTCCGGCGAGTTCGACTTCGAGGAGCAGCTCGCCGGGCTTGAGGTCGCCGGGGAGCGCGAATTCGCGGTTGACGATGGGCTGGTTGAAGCCGGTCATGACGGCGCAGCAACTAGTGGCGGGTAATGATGCGGGCATTGCATTGGCTCCAGTGCTCGAACGCGATTCCAGTTCCGGCGAGATACCGGATGATATGTCATCGACTCCGGATCATGAATCAACCTGTGAGCGAACGAAACTGGATCCGGCAAGCTCGATCGAGAGTCGATCGGAACAGAAGGTTGCGCTTTTTCGCGCAATCGCTGGATCTTGGCAGCCCCGCTTGCACGGAGTGTCTCGCGCGTTGATAGTCAAGGTAGCCGGTCATTTCCCAGTTCCTGAGCACGGAGGTTCCTCATGAGAGCCGGACGACTCGGTTTGCTTTTGCTTCTCCTCCACCTTCCTGCAATTGGGCAGACGACGGTCCGCTTCGTGCTCCTTGAGCCGCCAGACGACGTGCCGCCGCCAGGGATGCTCATCCTGGACATCGAACTTGAGGTGGAACCCAATCACGCGTGGCTAACGGGTACGGTGAATATTCACGCGGTCGGGGGCAGTCGATTCATTTACGCCGACGATCCGAATCAACCGGTTCGAAATCCCGGAAGCGAAAACCCGTATGTGTGCGCGGTAAGCGCGCCGCTCCCGCGGCTCGGATCAGAGCGGTTCGACAATGGCCACGCGGCGTTGATCGGTCAGGAGTGTCCCGCCCCGAGTCTGATTCCTTCTTTCGAGGAGACGCACCTGGGCGTGAGCTGGTACGACGAACGGCTCCTTCCCTGCTGGGAGCGCGAGTGGCGAAGCGGCGCAGTCGCCAGGATCGCGATTCAACTCGATCCATCGGAGGAGTGTTCCGGCGAAACCTCTTGCTGCTACACGGTCTACGAGCCGGGTGCACCCATCGACGCGACTCCGATCCTCATTGCGAATTGCCCCGATTCGATCCACCCTGAATTCCGACATTGGGGATTCGCCTGGGGCGAGTGTCTGGCACCGCTTGGGACGATGTACGGACGTAGTTGGACGCTTGCCAGAACGCCGAACGCCGATAGTTGTCGCTTCGACCTGACAGGCGACCGCCGGATCGGCATCGACGATCTGACCCATGTGCTCAGCTCTTTCGGGACCACACAAATGGACTCCGAATTCAACCCGCTCGTGGACTTCGATCGCGATGGGCAAGTCGGCCTTCAGGATCTGGCCGATTTCCTGGCGCACTGGGACAGTCTCTGATTCGGCGGCGCCGACTGCGAACGCGTCTCGACCTGCCACATGATGTAGTGCCTTTCTGTGGCGGGCCCTCAATGTATAACAATTCGGCGAAGATCGTATTGCGAATCGGTTCATTTCTCGTATATACTGGCGTTGCACGTTTTGAGCATCAAACGGCCCGGGATCGGCGAAATTCCCCGGCCGTCGGCGTTTCGTGAACCGTTGGCGCGGTCGGACGACGCAGCACCGTCGGTCGGCTGATTTTCGGGCTCGGCGAGCCTACGCTCTCCGAGGGAGGATTGTTTCATGAATCCGACCCTTGCGTGCATTGGCGGAACCGCGGCGTATGACCTGCTCCGCGACGGCGCCTTCGTTGCCCACCGGCTCGGCGCACAGAAAACGCCGTTCGGCGAATCACAACCCGTCTTCCTCTGCGAGTCGCGTTTCGGCCAGTTCTATTTCCTCTCGCGGCACGGCGAATCGGGGTACGAGCTTGCGCCAAGTTTCGTGAATTACCGGGCGAATCTTTACGCGCTGAAGGACCTCGGCGTGCGGTCGATCGTCTCGTGGAGCGAGACGCGCGCGATCTCGCACAACTACCGGATCGGCGAGTTCGTTCTCGTGAGCGACATCATCGACGAAACGATCTCGCGGCCACGGACGTTCTTTGAGAACCAGGGGCTGGGCGTCGTCCGACAGTGGCCGGTGTTCTGTCCGAGCCTGCGGTCGGCGCTGGCGACGGCGATCAAAGAGGATGGCTCTTTTGTCGCGGACCAGGGCGTCTACGTGTGCATCGAGGGACCGCGGCGCGAGACACCCGCCGAGGTCCGCAAGTACGCCGCGTTCGGGGGCGAACTGGTCGGCACGACGCTCGCGCCGGAAGTGTTCCTCGCGAAAGAACTTCAGCTCTGCTACGCGAGCGTGTGCTATGTCGCCGGCTACGCGGAGAACGGGAGCGATTTCAAGCCGTTCGAGAACGGCCGCATCCTCGACCTCGAGACGCAGGCCCGCCGCGCAAAGGCCGCGGTTGAGAAACTGCCGCGGATGCTGGAGCGGCTGACGGATGTCATTCGCCGGACGCCGGGCGTGTGCCGATGCGATTCCTCGATGCAGCATCACATCGCAAGCGGACAGATCGGCATTGACTGGCGCACGTGGTTCGAGGGTGAGAACACGCCCGCCTCGTCGCCGGACGTGCCGGCTGCGGTCACGGCCGCGATGTTCATTCCGTCGCTGCGGCGGCCCGATCCGGCCGCGTACCCCGACGCGTACGACGACTATCCCTACGACAGCCATTCGCCGTGATCATCCGCGCCGCGTGGGTGTGCCCGGTCGCGGCCGAACCGATTCGGGACGGATGGGTAGCCGTCGAACGGGATCGTATTGTCGATTTCGGGGCGTGGCCGCCGGGTTCATCCCCCCGTGCAGCGGCCGACGTGCACCTGGCGGACTGCATTCTCACGCCGGGCTTCGTCAATCCCCATACGCATCTCGAACTCACCTGCTACGCGGGCCGGATCGCGCCCGCACCGTTCTGGCCGTGGGTCGCAACGCTGCTCGCCCTGCGGCGCGAACCGGGGCAGGCACAGCGCGAGCACGACGCGGCGATCGACGGGGCGTGGCGGTCGCTGGGTGCGGGCGTGACGAGCGTCGGCGACATTTCGCGTCTCAACGTCGCCTGGCGGGCGCTCAAGCCGGTCCCGATCCGCAAGGTCTGTTTTGTCGAACTTCTGACGATTGCGGACCAGCCGCCGCGAACGCTCGATGAGCTGAAAGCCGCCGTCGAGGCCGTGGAGGAAGATGCGCTGCTCACCGTGGGCGTATCGCCGCATGCGTCGTACTCGGTGCCGCTCCGTGAGGCGATGGAGGCCGTCGCGTATGCGGCGCGGATCGCGCGGCCGTGGACGATGCACCTCGCGGAACTGCCCGAAGAGATGGATTTCCTGGCCGGGCGGGCGCACGCGACTCCGGCCGCGATCCGCGAGCTGATGATCCGCGGCGGCGTCGAGTCGCCGCGGATCCGGCCGGGAGAATATGCTCGGCGGCTCGCGGATGCCGGCGGGCGCGGCTCGATCGCGCATGGCAACTACCTGGATTCGGCGGACACGCGGCACATGGCCTCGTCCGGCGTCACGACCATCTACTGCCCCGGTGCCCATGCCTTTTTTGGTCATCCGCCCCACCCGCTGCGGCAACTCTCCGAGGCCGGCGCGCCGATCGCGATCGGTACGGACAGCCTCGCCAGTCACGTCGGCGACCGGCTTTCGATCCTCGACGAGATCCGGCGAGCGCGGCGGACGACCGGCTTGTCGCTGAGCGCGGGGGATTGGCTTCGGCTGGGAACGGCCGGGGGAGCCGAGGTCCTAGGCCTCACCGAGGTCACCGGCACGATCGAACGGGGAAAGGCGGCGGATCTGGCGGCATTTCGAATCGACCGGGCAGCCGGGAGCGCACCGATTACCGATCCCGTCTCGGCGCTGCTCGACGAGGATGGTCCGACGGACGCCGCCTGGGTAATGGTCGGCGGGTGCATCGTCCGCATCAACGAGAGATGACCCGTACGGCAGACGAGCCGGCGCTCTCCGGATGCGAGGTGCCCGCCGCGCGGAAGCTGCGCCCCCGGGGTTCTTGGCTACAGACAGCCCTCGCAAATGCAGCCTCTCATTGAACCCACCGATAGCATCGATGGCGTCGCGCCAAGTCTGCTTTTTTGTGAACCGGGACCGCCTGACGATGTCGAACCAGTCGCCGCAGCCCGTCCGATCGACCGCTCAGGTTGAGGGTCGGCGGGCGATGCCCGCGCGCCCGTCTCCCTGGTTGCGGGCGGCACTGGTCGGGTTTATAGCTCTTGGGCTGATCTGCGTCTGCCTTTGGATCGGGAACTCGGCCTCGCGAAGCGTGCTCAAGGAGACGGTCGACGAGTCGCTCGCGGCGCTGGCGAGGCTGGCGGCGTCGAATATCGACGGCGAAGCTCACGCACGGCTGATCGACGCCGGGCGGCAGAACGGACCGGAATATCTGGCGATGGTGGCGCCCCTGCGCGACATGCTCGCGGCGGCGCCGCAGTACAAGTACATCTATACGGTGCGGATGAGCGTGGATGGACCGCGCTTCGGCATCGACGCAGCAGAGCCGATCGACGGCGACGGCGACGGCGTCATCGACCAGGCGGCGCTGAACGAACTCTACCCGGACGCCGATCCGACCATGCTTCGGGCGCTCCAGACGGGCGAAGTGCTCGTCACGCCCGAGCCGTTCTCGGACCAGTGGGGCACGTTCATTTCCGCGTTTGCACCGGTCTACCGCAAGAACGGGGACCTCGAGTGCATCGTGGGCGTCGATTGCGACGCGGCGGCGTACATGACCCGCATCGGCGCGATGGCCCGGGCCGACCTGATCGCGGGGTTGATCGGGCTGCTCTCGAGCATCTGCGTGGCCGTGGCGGCCTATCGGCTGGAGTCTCGGCGTCAGGAAGCGCTGGACCGAATGGAGGCGACGCACGAGAGTCTCGAGGTCGCGATCACCGAATCCGCGGCGATCAACGACGAGCTCCAGCGGGCCAAGGCCGCCGCGGACGCCGCGAGCGAAGCCAAGTCCAACTTTCTTGCCAACATGAGCCACGAGATTCGCACGCCCATGACGGCGATTCTCGGGTTTGCCGACCTGCTCGCCGAGCAGACGCCGCCGGCCGACGTCCGGCACGAATACATCGCGACGATTCAGCGCAGCGGCCAGCACCTGCTTCATCTGATCAACGACATCCTGGATGTGTCGAAGATCGAGTCGGGGCGGATGACGGTCGAGAAGCTGCCCACGGACCCGGCTCAGATCCTGAGCGACGTCATCGGATTGATGCAGGTCCGCGCGGCCGCCGCGCGCATTTCGCTGGAACATGATTACCTTACGCCGATCCCCCGGCACATCCGCAGCGACCCGATCCGGCTGCGACAGATCCTGATGAACCTGATCGGGAACGCGATCAAGTTTACGCTGCAGGGATCGGTGCGAGTCGGTGTCGCATTCGAGGGCGGCGGCGCGGGGACGCCGAACCGGCTCGCATTCCGGATCACCGACACCGGGATCGGCATGGCGCCGCAGCAGATGGCGCGACTCTTCAAACCCTTCACGCAGGCGGACACGACGACGACGCGCCGATTCGGCGGGACGGGGCTCGGGCTCTCGATTTCCCAGACCCTCGCACGCATGCTCGGCGGCGACATTCAGGTGACGAGCGTCCCGGGCGTCGGGAGCGTCTTCACCGTGACCGTCTCCACCGGGCCAGTCGCCGACGCCGACTTCTGGATTCCCCATCAAACTTCCACGGCGATGTTGTCGTCGCCGGCGCAGCCCGCTGCGGCCGAGCAGCCACTCAGCGGGATGCGGATCCTGCTGGCGGAAGACGGCGCCGACAATCAGCGGCTGATCCGGGCGGTGCTCGCGAAGGCAGGCGCGATCGTCCATGTCGCGAACAACGGCCGGACGGCGATCGAGATGCTGACAATCGACGGGAGCTTCGACGCCCCGCTTCGCAGCCCGCCTGTGATCGACCTGATCCTCATGGACATGCAGATGCCGGAGATGGACGGGTACGCGACGGTCCGGGCTCTGCGAACCCGCGGATTCACCCGGCCCATTGTGGCCCTGACGGCCAATGCCATGGCCGGCGACCGCGATCTGTGCCTGGCGGCCGGCTGCTCCGGCTACGCCACCAAGCCGATTGATCGGACGGCCCTGATCCAGACCTGTGCGAGGACCCCTGCCGCCGAGATTCGCCGGGGCGCTGTCGATTGACGCACTGGCCCGCTTTCCGCATACCATGAGCGCATGCCGAAGTCCCTCTACATCATCGACGGTCATGCGCAGATTTTTCGTGCCTACTACGCTCCGTTCGGCAACCTGACCGCGCCGAGCGGCGAACCGACGCGGGCGACGCACGTTTTCAGCCAGATGCTGCTGAATCTAATCCGCGACAAGAAGCCGGATTACCTCGCGGTGGCGCTCGACGTCTCGGATTCGACGGTGTTCCGGTGCCAGTTCTACCCGGATTACAAGGCCCATCGCGATCCGCCGCCGGAGGACTTTCCGATCCAGGCCCGGCGGATCATCTCGATCCTCGAGGCGGCGCGGATCCCGATTCTGCGCAAGGAGGGTTTCGAGGCGGATGATGTGATGGCGACGCTGGCGAAGCGGCTCGCGGGGCCGGATTTTCATGTGTACCTCGTGAGCCGCGACAAGGACCTCGACCAGCTCCTGACGGAGCACGTCAGTCTGTATGACCCGCTGAAGGACCTGACCGTCACACCGCAGAAGCTCTACGAGATGAAGGGCTGGCGGCCGGAGACGGCGATCGAGGCGCAGACGCTGATCGGCGACAACGTGGACAACGTGCCGGGCGTGAAGGGCATTGGCGAGAAGACGGCGGCGAAGCTGCTGGAGAAATATGGGACGGCGTGGGGCGTCATCGAGCACGCGGATGAACTTTCGCCCAAGCAGCGGGAGAACGTGCTGGCGTTCAAGTCGCAGTACGAGATCACGCGACGGCTGGTCACGCTGCGAAACGACGTCGACATCGATCTGGATCTTGACGCTGCGGTCCCGGATCGCTTCGACTGGCCGACGGTGCGGCGGATCTTCGCGGAACTCGGGTTTCGGAAATTGCCGGATCAGCTTCCGAAACGCGAGGGCGAAGCGTCGGCCGCCCCCCCAACGGCCGCGGAACCCGCACCAGCGCCGCGCTCGCAGCCGGCGAAGTCGCTCTTTGGGGATGACGACGATGAACCGCCGCCGGACGCGGACGTGCCGATGGCGGTCAATCGGGCGTTTCAGTCGGTGACGCCGATCGCGGATGAGGATGTCCGGCGGCTCGCGACGCCGGATGGCGGCAGCTACCGGCTGGTTCGCACCGCGAATGAGCTGGAGGCGTTTGTCACGCAACTGGAAAAGCAGCCCGCGTTCGCCGTGGACACCGAGACGACGGGCGTGAATGCCATCGACGCGGACCTGGTCGGAATCTCGATCTGCTGGGAGCCGGGCGTTGCGTATTACCTCGCGACGCAGTCGGTCTTCGGCGACGTGCTGCCGATGGACCGGGTGCGGGCGCGGCTCGGTCCGATCCTGGCGGACGGGAAACGGCTGAAGGTCGGGCACAATCTCAAGTACGACCTGACGTCCCTGCGGCAGGCGGGCCTTCCGGTTCGCGGACCGCTTTTCGACACGATGATCGCGGCGTTTGCACTGGATCCGATGCAGTCGAGCTACGGGATGAACTCGCTGGTCTTCAAGCTCTTCGGCCACGAGATGATCCCGATCACGGACCTCATCGGCAAAGGGCGTGACCAGCTCCGCATGGACCAGGTGCCGCTCTCGCGGATCACCGAGTACGCGGCGGAGGATGCGGACTACACGTGGCGAATGCATGCGCTGTTCGAGCCTGTGCTGCGGCAGTCGGATGTTGGGCCGCTGTTCTACGAGACGGAAATGCCGCTGGTCTCCGTGCTGACGGAGATGGAGTACAACGGTGTCAGCCTCGACGCGGAACACCTGGCGGCGATGAGCCGGCGGATGGCGGCGCGGGCGGCGGAGATCGTCGACGAAGTGCACCGGCTCGCGGGGCAGCCGTTCAACCTCGACTCGCCGAAGCAGCTTGGGGAAATCCTCTTCGACAAATTCGAGATGCGGGTCGTGCGGCGGACGCGGACGACGCGCTCGACGGACGCCGAGACGCTGGAGGTGCTGGCGGAGGAGACGCAGCATCCGATGCTGAAGCTGCTGCTCGAATACCGCGAGATCCAGAAGCTGCGCGGGACTTATGTCGATGCGTTGCCGGCGTCGCGGAGCCGGCGGACCGGGCGGGTGCATACCAGCTATCACCAGACAGGGGCGATCACCGGGCGGCTGTCGAGCAGCGAGCCAAACCTCCAGAACATCCCGATCCGCACGGATGCGGGGCGGGAGATCCGGCGGGCGTTCGTGCCGCGGAGCCCGGAGGAGCGGCTGATCGTCGCGGACTATTCGCAGGTCGAACTCCGAGTGCTCGCGCACTACTGCGAAGACGAAGAACTGATCCGGGCGTTTGCCGAGGATCGGGACATTCACCAGTTCGTGGCGGCACAGATCAATAACGTGCCGCTGGAGGCCGTAACGCGCGAGATGCGCGGGCGGGCGAAAGCGGTGAATTTCGGGCTGATATACGGGCAGACGGCGTTCGGCCTGGCGCAGGGCACGGGCATGTCGCGGACGGAAGCGACGGCGTTCATCGACGCGTATTTCAAGCGCTATCCGCGGATTCGCGGATTCATCGACCAGTGCATCGAGGATGCGAAACGCGACGGATTCGTGCGGACCATGCTTGGTCGGCGGCGGCCGATCCCGGACATCCACTCGCGGAATAAGCAGGCGCGGGCGCAGGCGGAGCGGCTGAGCGTGAACACCGTGATCCAGGGATCGGCGGCCGACCTCATCAAGACGGCGATGATCCGGCTGGACCGGCGGATCCGCGAGGAGTCGCTGCCGCTGCGGATGCTGCTCCAGGTGCATGACGAGCTGGTGTGCGAAGCGCCGGCGGCGCGGGCGGAGGAGCTGGCGAAGGTGGTGCAGGAGACGATGAGCGGGGCGGCGCGGCTGCGGGTGCCGTTGAAGGTGGACGTGGCGTGCGGGGTGAATTGGTTGGAGGCGAAGTAGCGCGTGAAGGATGAAGGGCGAAGGATGAATGATGAGCCATTCGCGAGTCTTTCGCCCGCGAGCGGCCGCGGATGCGCCCTGCTTCGGTGCGCCGGTGATATCGAGGTGCTCAAGGTGCGCATCGTGTGTGTACACTGATTTTGCGCATCTTCCAATAATAACGGCCTTGCGACATCGCCAGCGGGTTTCAAGAAAGTCAAGTCAATTCCATTTTGAGCATCTTGAAACGGCCGTTCACGCGCGGGCCGGTGCGGCGTGATGCTTGATGGCCGATGCATCGGTGCTCTGCCTCCGGCGCGGAGTTCTTCCGCAAGGGATTATTGGGTGCGCTGCGTGCGGCGGCGCGGGACGACGCGGGGAAGATCGGGAACTGGCGGATCCTGGCGGGAGAAACGGCGGGATGGCGGATTCTGCGGCGGCTCGGACTGCACTGGGACCGTGCTGGCTCGGCTGGGCTCCATCTCACAACCGCGGGTCGACGGGCTCGCTTTCCATGGCCAGCACCGCGAAGACGCACTCGTGGACGCGGCGGAGGGGTTCGCGGCGGACGAAGCGTTCGAGGGCTTCGATGCCGAGGGCGAATTCGCGGGTCGCGAGCGAGCGCTTTGCGCCGAGAGCGCGGGAGCGGAGGCGGTCGAGGTTCTCGGGGAGCGTGTACTCGGGGCCGTAGATGATGCGAAGGTACTCGGGGCCGCGGACCTTAATTGCGGGCTGGAGCAGGCCGCGCGGGCCTCGGGCGATGAATTCGAGCGGCTTGACGACCATGCCTTCCGCGCCGGTCGAAACGATGTCGAACCACCACTGCGTCGCGGCCGCCTCGCTGGATTCGCTGGAGAGATCGACGACGCGGGAGGGCGTCGCCAGAAAGACGGGATCGCCCGCCGCCGCGATGCGGGCCGCCTGGGCCATGTGCCAACGGTGATCGCCGACCGGCGGAGCGGCGTCGCCTCCGTCGGCGGCCGATTGGCGCTCGATGCCTGCATAGGCGCGCGACTCGCCGGCGAGAATGTGAAACGGGGCGAGACGGAGGTCGTCGACGCGCTCGACGGGCCAACAGTAGTTGCGATATGCGGCCGTGAATTTGTCGACGAGCGCCCGGCGCTCGGCGAACCGGTCGGCGAGGGCGGCCGCTTCGGGTGTATGCTCGGCCGCGCGGTGCAGGGATTCGACGGCGGCGGAGAGGCCGGTCGCGGCCGCGACGCCGACGGCGGCGTATTGCTCGCGGATGAGGGCCTGGGCCTTCGCGGACCAGGGCATGAGTTCGCAATCGAGGCAGAGCCAGTCGGTCGAGAGCGACTTCCAGAGCGCGGCGGACGAGATCGCATCGCGGAGGCGGGTGAGGAGTTCCGCCTCGACCGCGCGGTTGTCGAAGAATGGGCGGCCGGTGCGGGTGTAGATCACGCCGAGCGAAGCGGACTCCTCGGCGACGCCGAAGCGTTTGCGCAGAACGGCCGGCTCGCGGCAGACGATCGCGACCGCGCGCGAGCCCATGTGTTTTTCCTGGCAGATGACGCGGCCGATGCCGGCGGTGCGGAAATACTCGAACGCCTCGCGCGGGTGCTCGAGCAGGCCGGGCTCACGGCTGGTTTCGCAGGGTGACATCGTCGGCGGGAGGTAGATCAGCAGGCGCGGGTCGATGGCGAAGCGGCTCATGACCTCCAGTGCGGCGGTCGCGTTCGCGGCGTGAACCGTGATGGAACGCTGGAGGCGCGTGTCGATGATCCGCTTGCCGGTGACGTCGGCGATGTCGAGCAACGCATCGTGCGATTGCTGCAACGAAAGGGGCGCGGCGGCGGCTTCGAGGAAGGGCCTGCGGCTCTCGGCGTAGGTTGCGCGAGCGGGGACCGAGACGAACTCGCGCTCCGGCCAGCGGAGCGCGGTCAAAGCGCCGCCAAAGACGCAGCCGGTGTCGATGCAGACCGTGTTGTTGAGCCATTCGGGCTCCGGGACCGGCGTGTGGCCGTAGACGACGGCGGCGGGTCCGCGGTACTCGGCGGCCCAGTTGTACCGCACAGGGAGGCCGAACTCGTCGGTTTCGCCGGTGGTTTCGCCGTAGAGGGCGAACTCGCGGACGGCGCGGGAACCGCGGCCCTGCATGGACTGCTTCATTCCTGCGTGGGCGACGACGAGACGGCCGCCGTCGAGGACGTAGTGGCTGACGAGGCGGTCGAGGAACTCGCGGACCTCGTCGCGGAAGGACTCCGGCTCGGCGGCGAGCTGGGCCAGCGACTCCGCGAGGCCGTGTGTGATCTGGACGTTGCGGCCGGCGAGGGCGCGCATGAGCTTCACGTCGTGGTTACCGGGAACGCAGAGTGCCCGGCCCTGGGCGACGAGGCGCATGACGAGGCGGAGGACGGCCGGTGTCTTTGGGCCGCGGTCGCAGAGGTCGCCGAGGAAGATGAGCTTGCGCGGCGGGTCGACCGGTGAGATGACGGCGGGCGCGGAGTCCGAGCCGTCGATCGCCGGTTCGATCCGATAGCCGAGCGACGTGAGCAGGTCGATCAGCTCGTCATAGCAGCCGTGGACGTCGCCGATGATGTCGAACGGTCCCGTCTCGTGCTTTCGATTGGTCCAGAGCGGCTCGCGCGTGAGCGTGGCGGCGTCGCACTCCTCCGGCGTACGGATGCGATGGACGTAGCGGAAGCCCTCGCGTTCGAGGAAGCGCACGCTTCGCGAGAGGGCGCGGCGCTGGTTGCGGATGACGTGCGGGCCGAACTGGCGGTCGGGCCGGGTGGCGTTGCGGTCGTGACAAAGGCGTTCGGGGACGTCGAGCACAATAGCGACCGGGAGGCAGTGGAATTCGCGGGCGATTTCGACGAGCGGCTGGCGGTCCTCGGGGCGGACATTCGTGGCATCCACGACGGTGAGCAGACCGCGAGCGAGTCGGCGGCGGGCGACGAAGTGGAGCACATCGAAGGCGTCGCCGGTGGCCTCCTGGCTGTTTTCGTCGTCGCTGACCCAGCCGCGGCAGGTGTCCGACGAGAGAATCTCTGTCGGCTTGAAGAGGCGGCGCGCCAGCGTGCTCTTGCCGGAACCGGAGGCGCCGATCAGGACGACGAGCGAGAGTTCGGGGACGGTGATGTTCATGGAACGGCGGCCTCGACGGGCGAAGCGGCGTTTGCAGCGGTCGCCGGCGGCTCGCGGAGCGTGAAGACGGCCATCTGAGTGGGTGCGCCGACGTCGAGGCCGTCGGTGGATACTGCCGAATCGCCGATGGGGCGGACTTCCACGGCGTAGCTGTTTCGGGCGGCGACCGCGGCGGCCCAGGCCGCAAACTCGGCCCGCGTCCACTCGAACCGGTGGTCGCGGTGGCGGAGCGTGCCCGCGGGGAGGCTCTCCCACATCACGTTGTACTCGCGATTCGGCGTGGTCACGAGGATCAGCGGCGGCCGAATACTCTCGAAGACAACCCGTTCCATCGCGGCGAGGCGTGTTTCGTCGAGATGCTCGATCACCTCGCAGAGAATGGCCGCTTCCATGCCGGACAGTCGCGCGTCGCGGTAGAGGAGCGAGCCGTGGATCAGTTCGACACGCGCCCGCTGTCGAGCCGGCATGCGGTCGAGGCGAATCCGGTCGGCGGCGATCTCCAGCGCGCGATGCGAGACATCCATGCCGATGATTTTCTCAAAACTCCGGTCGACGAGGAGATCGCGCAGGAGCCGACCTTCGCCGCAGCCGAGGTCGAGCACACGGCGTACGCCGCGGGCGCGGAGCGTCGAGAGGATGACGCCGTGGCGCTGCTGATGCAGGCTCAGCCGCTTTTCGCCGGCTTCTTCGCGGGGGTCGTCGTTGAATTCAGCATCGATTTCCCGCGGACCTTCCGTGTCCTGCTCGCGGAGCCGCCGGATCGCTTCGTCGAGAAGATTTCGACGATAGCGCAGGTAGCGCCGGGCGATCAACTCCCGCTCCGGATGGGATGCGAGCCAGCCCTCGCCGTGGCGGAGCAGTTTTTCGACCTCGGCGTCGCCGACCCAGTAGTGCTTCTCGTTGTCGAGCGTCGGGATCAGAACGTACAGATGCGTGAGCAGCTCGCTCAGCGTGCGGGTTCCGGCGAGGCGCACGGTGAAAACGCTGGACGGTCCCCACGCGGAGAAATGGTCGTCAAGCGGGCGGCCGCTGATCGCCGCGTCGTATCCGAGCGGTTCGAAGAGCTTTCGGATGAGTTCTTCACCGGCCGTGCAGGGCAGCGCGGCGATCGAAGCTTCGAGCGGGATCGGCGTGGCGACGAGCTCGGGCCGGGCTTTGCAGGTTCCTGCGAGGGCCGTGCCGTACACCTGCGAGATCGCGACGGAGAGCATCGACGACGCGACGTAGGGGCGGTCGTTCACGTAGTGGTCGAGCGTCGTGCCGCGGCCGCGGATGAGGTCGATGGGGTTGATGTCGAGGAGCAGTGCGGCGGTGCAGAGCTGGTCGCTCACTTCCGGATAGAACACGTGGGCGCTGCCGAACGAGAGGGGGAATGTCTGGAGCTTGTCCGGACGTTTGTGGAGCAGGTAGCCCAGGTCGGTAGCGGGTGCGTGGGTGGTTGAGATCGTGAGGAGCATTGGGTACTCGTCGCGTTTCGCTGATCGCGGTTTCAGCAGCCTGGGGCCGATGCTCCCATCTCATTGATCCTTCTTCACTCGCGGATGGGGACCAATGCCTGCGTGCCGAGGTTGCCGCCGCCGGGGGCGATTTCAGCGCGCCCCATGCGGAGGGCAGGAGCGCCGGAATCGGTTCATTGAGAGCGCGTTATCGGTTTCGTTCATGCCAACGCAGGTTTCAGGATCGTGGTGGGCACCCCCGCGAATTGTGAAAAACCCTGGTCGAGCGTCACCATCTCCAGGCCGGCCGCGCCGGAAAAGGCGGCAAGATATGCGTCCTTCCAGATCTTGGTTGACATGCTCGGAATCGCGCCCAGGCGCTGCCAGATCGGAACCAATCCCGTGGGCTCCTCCCGGTACGCAACCGACGGCGACGCCATCAACTGTTCCAGCGCCGCCCAGGCCTGTTGATTCGCCAGAGCGGTGATGTTGCATGCGCGGAGGAACATAGGATTCGTCGCCAGCCGCAGAAAACCCTGCTGGGTCGCGCGACAGAAGCACGCGGGCCGCGCAGGCGTCACCCCCCGGAACCACGACACAGCCAGTGCGTGATGCGCGTGAGCGGGGAACGCCAACGCGAGCCACACGTTAACGTCGAGGAGGAAGGCCGGCTCGCTCAAGGTCCTCATCCTCCTGGGCGCGGTCAATCAGCTGCTGGAACTGTTCAGCGTTCATGCGGGTGATCGGCGCGTCGGGGGCGCCTTGAATCAAAGGCAAACCGGTGTCCGGGTCCCTGGTGATGATCGGCGGAATCGGCGAGGAATTTTCGCCACCCTCTGAGACGGCCAGTCCCTTGCGTACGAGCTCCACCACTTCCGCCGCGACGTCATGCCCGCCCAGGGCGGCCCGCCGTTGCACGGCGCTGGCCAGGTCGTCGGGAAGATGAAGAGTCGTGGTCATACTGCAGAATTATAAGCGCGGACCGATACGCTACAACGTCTACACCCTTGCACCCGCTCAGCGTTTGCGGCACGCCTGTTGCTCGATCAGTCGTCATCCTTCGGCCTTCATCATTCGCCGATACGCGAGGATCATCGCCTGCGTGCCGAGGTTGCCGCCGCCGGGGGAGGCTTCGACGGCGCGGAAGAGTTGCTGTGCGAGGGCCGTGCCGGGGAGCGGGAGTTTCGCGGCATCGGCTGCCGATTGGGCGATTCTGAGGTCTTTCTGGATCAGCTTGATCATGAACGCGGGGTTGAGGTCGCCTGCGACGATTTTCGCGCCGAGCGTCGACCACGCCCACGAGCCGCCGGAGCCGGCCGCGAGCGTGTCGATCGCCTGGGCGGGGTCGAGGCCGGCCGCGCGGACGAGTTCGAGGGCTTCGCAGACGGCGATCATGTTGACGGCGCAGAGGATCTGGTTGCAGGCCTTGAGCGACTGGCCTGCGCCGCTGGGGCCGACGTGGGCGATCTTCTTGCCGAGCTTTTCGAAGAGCGGGCGGACGCGGGCGAAGGCGGCCGCGTCGCCGCCGGCCATGATGGTGAGGGTGGCGTTGATCGCGCCGATTTCGCCGCCGGTGACGGGTGCGTCGAGCATGGCGATCTTCCGCTCGGCTAGCTGCGCGGCGAAGCGGCGGGTCGCGGTGGGGTCGATGGTGCTCATGTCGACGACGATGGAGCCGGGCTTGAGGGCGGCGGCGGCGGCCTCGCGCGCGGCCGCGCTGTTACGGGCGGCGCTGGTGTCGCGGCCGAGGTCCGCATCGCCGAAGAGGACGGCCTGGACGTCCGGCGTGTCGGTGACGATGGTGATGAGGATCTCGCAGCGGGCGGCGACGGCGGCGGGCGAGTCGCACCAAACTGCGCCGGCGGCGAGGACGGATTCGGCGCGGGATTTCGTGCGCGTGAAGACGGAGAGCGGGTAGCCGGCCTTGAGCAGGTGGCCGGCCATGGGGCGGCCCATGATTCCGAGGCCGATGAGACCGATTGGGGGGAGGGTGGACATGGCGACATGATAGCGAGTCAGGTTGTCGTGTAGGATCCTGCTGAAGCAGGCGGTAACAGCCTTCGTAAGAGAGGTGGACATGGTGGCATGCGAAAAGTGCGGTGCACCGGCAACCGTCCATACCTATGAAGTAAACGTGCGCGTTCAGCACTTCTGTGAAAAATGTGCTGAGCTCAACGGCTTTGTGATGCTTAGACCAGATCGGATTGAGCCCCGACTACGCCCGATTCTCAACGCGGGGGGCCTCTTCTCACTCGTTCCGCCTAAAGATCGAGGGAGCGCTGATACGGTGTTAGTGGCGCTACTTGAAGCCGAGGCTGAATATTGGACTGGACGATTTCCGGATCTGGGCGTCGACTGGCGTGCTGTCGCTGATGGACTGCGACGAGTTCCCTCAGACGCAGCGCGGCATTCGCTCGGTCCCGCACTCGGAGCGGCGATTGTGTTAGCAAATGAGCCGCCGGATAACGCCGGCTTGGTGAGATCAGAACATCTTCTCGCTGGTTTTCTGAGGTCACACGCGAGGCTTCGGGCGGAAATCGAGCGCCAGGGTCGTAAGGTTGATGCACTGCTCGACCAACTCACGGAAAGCCTGCGCAATAGAACCGAGTGACACTCGCCGCCGGCGGTGCCCGGCCCTCGACCTCATGTTGCCCCCGGCGGGACGAACTCGTCGGGGCTCATCTGTTCGCGGGCGCCGTGTCGGACATGGAGGATGACGACCTCGTCCGCGCGGATCGTGAAGAGCAGGCGGTAGTTTCCCTAGATGAGCTGCCGGATTTCGAACTCGAAGGGTCCGTTCTCGGGAGCCAGGGCGCCGCGCTTGGGGAATGTCCGGAGCGATTCCGCAGCGTCAGCGAGACCGAGTCGCCAATTCGCAGCGTTCACCGGCGAGTCTTCGCGGATGTACAGGTAGGCCGCTTTAATTTCGGTCTCCGCTGGACCGGCAACGAGCACAGAGAATCGCTTCATGGCCGTGAAACGCTACTCGTACTTCGCTTTCAGGTCATCGAGGACGCCGCCGAGCGGACGGGTCTGGCCGCGCTTCATTGCGTCGATGCCGCGCTGGATGCCTTCCAGCGCCTCAACCCGTTCCAGCCGCTCGAGAAGCTGCTCATACGCCGCGGCATCCTGCACGACGACGGCGGCCTTGCCGTTGACGGTGAGCAGCGCGGGCCGGCGGGCCTTGCGGAGTCGTTGCAGGTGCTTCTTCGAGTTCCGCAGGAAGTCGGTGAGGGGATGGATATCGGTAACGCGAATCATGGCCGCACCTATGCTAATTCTCTGCTTTAAGTATGCGATGCGTTGCGATGCAAGTCAATGACGCCGCGAAGCTTCGTGCGTCCTCCGGATGCTGAGGGTTTTGGGGGCTGACCAGGGGCTTGAAGCCCCTGGCAACGGTCGTGCGCCCTCCGGGCGGGAGTCATCCGCGACATCGCGCTTCTGTGCACCAGGCGAGTGCGCCCTCCCGGCGGGATCTGCGGGCACGGAGGCCCGCACCACTCACGGATCTGCGGGCACGGAGGCCCGCACGACTCACGCGGTACGACTACACGATTTTCCGGCATTACGATTTGACTTTGAGAAAACGTGAGGAATACTGCTATTTCCGGAGCAGCGCGGGCTGCGCCGGTTCGTGATGGAGATTGATCGTGTTCAAGTTCCAAGGCATTCCGACGTCGCGAATGCACTCCCGCCTGTGGCGCTTTGCCGGGGACGCAAATGTCCTCGCGATCAGCGGTTATCCGCTGCTCGGCGCTGCGTGCGGCGTGCCCGCTCGTGGGAGCGAAGGC
Source organism: Planctomycetota bacterium (assembly GCA_045863555.1). GTDB lineage: Bacteria > Planctomycetota > Phycisphaerae > UBA1845 > Fen-1342 > JACRLV01. Next base: position 39,910 of record BTUU01000026.1, read on the forward strand.
GGAGATGCCGCCGGGGAGTCTTCGGGATGATGAACACGCAACTCGCGTAGTTCCTCTCTAACCCCGGAGACGACCGTCTCTGGGGTTTTTGTTTACCCCCCAAGGGCGGTTCACGAGCGGCGCGCCGAATTCGGCGATCCATGTTCTTCAAACGCGGCCGACGCGGCGAGCGCGCGCAGGGACTTCCTGCGCGCGGACCGCGCGGCACGGCGGGCAGTCTCGTCCACCGGGATGCGATCGGCTCGATGGGTCGGCGGGAGTGGTGCGTGGCGAGTTGCGATGCGAGCGGTGTGTTTCGAGTGCTGGGCGCCCCGCCGATGGTTGTGTGCATCGGCGGGGCGAATTCGGCGAGTTTCGGCGTCAACCTGCGATTCGCAATCTGAGACTCGCGACTGCGATGACACGAGATCACGGCACAAGCCGCGAGAGGAGGTGATCCCATGTAGATGGGCGAGCGGCGATCGGACGCGGCGGTCGGCCGGGGGTAACGCGCACTCCCCTCGGGCGACGGCGGCCGGTCGCCGCGACGCTACCTCAATTCAATGCAGAATGAAGAATGCAGAATGCAGAACGAAAAAACTAGGAACTGGCACGGCGTCGTCACCTACCACGGCTGGCCGCCGGCGGCGGTGCGCTTCAAGGGGCGGCCATGGGCGTCGTAGAGGCTCAGGTCGACGTCGAGGATCGACTTGGTGATGTGGATGATCTGGCCGGTGTGAAATGAAAAGTGCTCGACGACGTGAAAGATCGCCAACAGGCCGGAGACTTCGTATTTCTGGATCGTGTGACGCTTTGCGAGGGCGGCTTCGTCGAGGGCGCTGATGATGGCGATGGCGCGGTCGATCGTGCGCTGGAGGGCATCGGTTAAGGGGCGGACTGGGCGGACGTCGCGGGCGGCGAACTCCGCAGGCCGGTCGCGCGGGATGTCGTCGCCGCCGAGGCCGGCGCAGATCCACTGGCTGACGTTGCCGGTGAGGTGGAGGATGAGGTTGGCGACGGAGTTGCAGTGCTCGTTCGGGCGCGACCAGGCCTGATCATCGGTGAGGAGTGCGGCGCAGCGGGCGATCTGGGCCATGTCGGTGCGCAGTTTTGCGGTTGAGGCGGCGAGGAAGTCGGGCCAGAGCGTTGATTGAGACATAAGAAGCTCACGCAGAAGCGCGGAGGCGCCGAGAAAACACCAGACCCATGTTCGCCGGGCTCGGGATTCGTTGACGATGCCGCCGGATCGTCGTCACTGCTTTGCGCTTTCCGATTCGGACGGCGCCTTCGCCAGGCCGAGCTTCACCGCGTTTTCGAGGATTGCGGCGTCGGGCTCGACGAAGCCGGAGAACTGGAGCGGGCGGAGCGCCTCCGCGTGTTCCTGGCCGGCCTTCAGGAAGAACTCGCGGACGCGGGCGAGCGTTGCGTCGTCGAACTTGGGGGATGCCAGGAGCAGGCGCTCGGCGACCGGGTCGGTGCGGGCGACGATATGGAACTTGTCGCGGGCGAGTTCATCTGCGGCGGCGGACTCGGGCATGTCTTCCCATGCCATCTCGTCGATGAATCCGGCGGCGGAGCTTCCGTTCATGACGCTCTTGGCGACATCGCGGTCTTCGGGGAAGACCTTGAGCGAGCCGGGGACCGGGAGGATTTCCAAGGAGAGGTTTCCGGGTTCGAGGCCGTGGTCGCGGAGGAGCAGCAGCGCGGCGTGGTGCGTACGGGGCGTGCGCGGCTGGCCGAAGGCGACGATCCGGCCGCGGAGGTCTTCGATTTTCTGAATGTCGGATTTCGCGGGAACAATGAGCAGGCCGCGACGGGCGGCGCGGCCGGCGGCGTCGGTCGAGACGGCGAGGACGCGGATCGGCTCGCGGTTTTTCAGACGTCCGTAGTCGAGCGGCGAGACGAGGGCGAGCTGGCCGACGCCGAGATCGAGGTTGGACTGGAGCTGGAAGCCGAAGCAGAGGTCGGGGACGACGGAGCGCTTGACGGCTTTTCCGAGGGTTTCGTGCAACGGGCGGCTGGGGCCGAAGGGGTCGATGATCCCGACGAGCGGCGCTCCGGCGTTGGGGGTGCGCTGGGCGACGTAGAAGATGACGAGGGGTTTTTCGGCGAGGCCGATGAGGTTCAGGAACTGGACGCCCGTGCCGGGCGCGGAGCAGCCGGCGACCCCGAGCACAGAGAGAACAACGGCGATGATCCATCGCGACGACACGGCAGGCTCCTTGTGCTTGCGAGTGGATTATGTTCGGAGTCGAGCGCGATTGCCAATGCGACCCACGGGTCGAGAGGTCCCACAGGCGTCGTGCCGGTTCGGGACACGAGTCGAAATTCGTTCCCGAGCGATGATTCTTTCCACGTTGCGAGCCGGATCCTCGCTAGCGCTGCGGGCTCGGACTCCACAGCGCGTCGCGGTCGAAGACGGGGCCTTCCGAACAGGCGAGTGCCCAGCGCCAGCCCGCGGGCCGATCGGGCGCGACGACGCGCGTGCAGCATGAGAGGCAGGTGCCCATGCCGCAGCCCATGAAGCGCTCGATGCAGAGCTGACAACCCCAGCCGAGCGCGCGCGACTGGTGCGCGAGCGCGTCGAGCATCCGTTCGGGGCCGCACGCCATGATGAGCGGGCGCGAACCGGACAGCCGGGGCGCGAGGCGGTCGATCGCATCGGTCACGCGGCCGCGAAGGCCGAGCGTGCCGTCATCGGTGGTGACGACGGCGGGAAAGGGTGCATCTTCCGGGAGCATCAGGCAGTGGGCGGGTTCGCCGGCGGTTGATGGATCGCTGCGGAGCGGAACGGGGAGGAGGTCGGCGGAGGCCGCGCCGAACACCACTGTTACATTCGTGCAGCGTCGCTCGCGCAGGCGGCGCGCGAGATAGAGGAGCGGCGGGATGCCGACACCGCCGCCGACAAGGACGAGGGGGCGGTCGTCGTCGGGAATTCGAAAGCCGACACCGAGGGGGCCGCTGAGATTCAACGTCGAACCGACCGCGAGATGATCGAGGTAATTCGTGCCCGGCCCGATGTTGCGCGAGATGACGGAGAGGCGCGATCCGGAGGTTGTTTCGACGCGGTCCGCGATGCTGAAGGGGCGACGTAAGTACGGATCACGAAAGAACATACCGCTATCTGTCAATTGTGGAAAGCGGCCCTCGCACCACGTCGCCTCGCGGGCGGATTCGCTCGGTTCGGTGTGGCAGCGGAGCTCGAGGAACTGCCCGGGCGTCGAGGGCGGGAAGTGATCGACCTCGGCCTCGATGAGAACGTGCTCGCGACAGACGTGGTCGACGCGCGTCACGCGGCCGTCGATGGCGAAGACGCGCGAGAGTTCGAAACTGCCGGATTCTGCGGCTAATTGAGCCATTTTTCGCGATGCTCCGTTCCGGTCGCGAGGGTGCATGTATCGATCGTAACGCGAGGGCCGGCGGCGGCAACGGACTCAAAATGAAACTTCCGGAGTCAGCCGACTGGCCGACCCCGGAAGTGCGCCACGGCTAGAACAGCCGCAAAATCGTTGACCCGGAAGGGAACTATAACCCCCGGACGGCCCCGCTGTCCATGAAACCGGGGACAAATCGCGGCTTGGGATTGTATTTCTCAACTTCTTTCATGGCAATGAGTTACAATTCTGAGGCACTTGCAGACGAATTTTCGTCACTTCTCCAGGGGCCGCACCGGCACCGTTATCAGTCATTGATCCCGGCGAGCCGGAATCCGAATGTCGCCCACGCGCTGAAGGTGACATCCGCATTGGCGCCGAGCGCGGCGTTGATCTTCGTCGTCGGGCCGCCGAGCGGGCTCACCGAATACAACTCGATGATGTCGTTCGTGTCCTTGTCGGCACGGAAGAGGAGGCGCGTGCCATCAGGCGACCATGCGTGGGAGAAGGAATCAACATCGCCGCTGGTGACCAGCGAGCCGCTGACCGCGACGGGCGCGGCGCCATCGAGGCCGACCGTGAACAGTTCGACCACGTTATCCGAGAGGAGATCGCCGGCGAACGCGATGCGCGAGCTGTCCGGCGACCAGGAGAAGTCGAAGCCAGCCACGCCACCGTTTGCGACGGCCGTGCCGCTCAGCTTGGTCGTCGCGCCGCCGCCGGGCGACGCCAGGTAGAGCTCGGAGGTCTGGTCGATGTCCTTGTCGCCGGTGAAGGCGAGCCACTTCGCGTCGGGCGACCATTCGAACCACGTAACATCGCCGCCAGAGACGAGATCTCCGCTCACGTCGACGGCATCTCCGCCCTCGGACGGGATGACATAGAGGCGATAGGTGGCGCTGCCGTCGTAATCGGCGTGGAATGCGATGCGCCGGCCGTCGGGCGACCAGAGGAAGTAGTAGCCGATCAGCCCCTGCGTCACGCCGCTGAGGTCGAGGATCGACAAGCCGTCGCGCTGGGCGACGTGGAGCGTCTGGATTGAGCCGTCGTAGGCGGAGAAGGCGACCCGGGTGCTGTCGGGCGACCACCGGTAGTGTTCGACGCTCTGGCCGGCGGAGCGTGTGCCGCTGACCTTCTGAAGCGTCGTACCCTGCGCGGAAGCGACGAAGAGTTCGTTCAGCGCGTCGGTCTCGCGGTCGGCGAGGAAGGCGACATGCTGGCCGTTTTTTGACCATTTGACGTTGTAGACGTCGCCACCGGTGACCAGCGTGCCGCTGATGCGCGTCGACGCACCGCCGGTGGCGGGCGCGACGAACGCCTCGAAGACGCCGGGCGTGAGGGCATCGGCCACATAGGCGATTTTCGAGCCGTCGGGCGACCAGGCGAACGACCAGACATAGGAACCGGCGCCGAGCGTGGGGTTGATCTTCACGCGGGCATTCGTCTGAAGATCGACGACGTAGAGTTCGCTGACCGTGTCCGTATCGGCGTCGGCGACGAACGCGCAGCGCAGGCCGTCGGGCGACGGAATGGTGAGCGATGCGCTGACGGAACCGCCGGTGGCGAGCGAACCGCTGATCGCGGTCGGCGCAGCGCCGCCGGGCGAGGCTGCGAAGAGCTCGAACTGGCCGTCCGAATTCGAGTCGGCGACGAAAACCGTGCGGGAGGTCGGGTCGACAACGGTTTCGTCGGAAAGCGAACCTTCGACGCCGGTGTAGCTGACGGCCGTGACGCGGAAGTGGTAACGGCCGCCGTCGGGGAATATCCAGACGGGCGCGGCGCGCTCGGAGGCGGAAACGGAAATCCACAGCGCGTCGTCCTGGTTTCCGGCCGAGATCGGCTCATTCGAGACGTAGACGTTGAAATGGCTGAGTGCGATTCCGGAGGCGTTGTACGCCCAGTTGAGCGTGTATTCCGGCGCGCCGGCGTAGGATCGGCGGAGCAGGAGGCTCGTGACCTGCGCGGGGACGGTGGTATCGACGGGACCTGGGATTCCCTGGAGGCCGTCCGCGCCGGGTACGCCCGGCGCGCCGTCGGCTCCTGGCGCGCCATCGGCACCCGAGGCGCCATCCGCGCCGGCGGGACCCTGCGCGCCGTCCGCGCCCGGTGCACCATCTGCGCCGGCCGGTCCTGCGGGGCCTTCATCGCCGATGCAGTCCGCGGTGTCGACGAGGCCGTCGCCGTTCGTGTCTTCGTTCGCGTCCCCCACGCCGTTGCCGTTCAGATCCCAGCAGTTCACGCCGGACGCAGCGGCCTGCTGGCCGCCGACCTCGCTGCCCGAGTCCTGCGGACAGCCGCCGGCGAGGGCAAACGCCAGGAGGGCCAGCGTGAACAGGGTGTATCGAACACGGTGAACGGGACGCAGCGAGACCATGCGCAACTCCACTGGGGTGCAGATTCCGCGCGGCCGGAACTCACGGCGGCCGGCGCTCCCGGGGTCATCGACCAATGGCGTATGGGGGATGAATGTGGTTTCGGTCGTAGCGGGGTTCGGGAAGCCGCGCGCGTCATCGCGGCGTCGCGCGGATTTCGCGCGGGGACCGGCCTCCGCGGCGAGCCCTCCGTGCGGTGCCCGGCGACGAGTCCGATGCGGCCCGGGCCGGCTGCACTACAGGCAGGCTGCGCCGAACTGGCTGAGCATGAGCGCCAGATCGTTCAATTCGACGTCGCCGTCGCCATCGAGATCGCCATCCTGGCGATCTGCGCCCGATGTCACGCCGTAGTGTGCGAGCAGCGTCGAAAGGTCCGTCAGGTCGACTGCGCCGTTGCCGTCGATATCGGCCGCACAACCGGGGCGCGACCAGAGCGCGGCGGGGATCACCTGGCGCGGCAGGCCGCCGCCCTCGAGACTTGCGATGAGACCCGCGCCGCCGGTGCGTTCGAAGAACTCGATGCGGATCGCGTGTGTGCCGGGGCGCAGGCCGATGACGCCGGAACGCTCTTCCATGCCGTGGAGCCCGTCGTTGTTTACGACGACCGTGTTGCCGATGAGCAGGCGCGAGCCGTCATCGGAGGCGAGGTAGAACGTGTAGTAGTCGAGTGCGGGGACGGTGACGAACCCGCTGAAGACTGCGCCGACGTTGTCGGCCCGGCCGGAGCCGGCGAACGCGCCGTTTGTCGACGGGTAGCTGACCTGGGCGACGGACTGCGTGAGATACGGCGTGAGCGCGGCGAAATTCGGCAGCGCGGACGGCGCGGAGAGGGCGTAATAGGCCGCGCGGACGCCCGGCAGGGTGAAGGCCGGGTTCTCCGGAATGCGGAACTGCGCCTCGTCGTAGACCGCGACGATGACGCCGGCCTCGGCGATGGGCGAGTCGGGCCCGTCGGCGGCGTAGGTGAACGAATCCTGGCCGTTCAAGCCCACGGGCGGCTGGTAGATCAGTTCGTCGCGGCCGCCGGGGCCGGTGCCGACGGAGCGCGTCACCGTGCCGCCGCGGCGCGTCGTCGGGTCGAAGCTCGCGAGCGAGATCGGTGACGACGCGGTGTGGTAGTCGTTCGCGAGGACGTCGATCGTCCGCGGTGATCCGCTGGTGGTCGTCACCTGGTCGAGGATCGCGAAGAGGCCGGCCGGCGTGCCGACGTCGAAGCTGGAGATCCACGTGGCCCAGCCGCCGCCGCTGCCGATGTATTCACCCATCCCCCAGAAGCGCGTGTCGTCGACGGGGTCGAGGGCCATGTCGTAGTAGTCCCCCCACCGGCCGCCGCCGTCGGCGTCGCTGAGCCGCACCTGCGTAAGCGAGCCCATCGTGCCGCTCGGATCGTCCATCTGGCGGCCGGTCGTGCTGATGCCGATTCGCGTCGTGGAGGAACTCGTTCCGCAGACGAGGCCGACCTGGGCGAGGCGGTTCGTGTAGACGGCGGGGAAGAAGGTGTGGGTCGAGCCGCCGGCGTCGATGTTGCCGGACTGGAGGTAGCCGACGAAGCCGGAACTCGGCCAGAGATTCGTATTCAGGTGGTACCAGCGGGCGAAGTTGCGGCCGGCGATGCTGATGTTGTGGCAGGCGAGGAGGCGGCCGTCGCGCCAGACGACGTTCATGATGCGGCTGTCGATGAGGCTGACGACGTTTCCGCCGGCCGCGGGCGCCTCGCCGGGACCGTTGAATGCGGGGACGCCGACGGCGGTCGTGACGAGGGTCGGGGCGGTCATGGGATTGCGGATCGCCTGGACGCGGAGGCCGCTGTTGCCGGAGGCAGAGACGAAGAACGGGGCGAGGTTGGGGCCGAAGTGCTGCGCGACCTGGACGGAGGCGGAACTGCCGTCGCGAAGGGTGGAATAGACGGCGGGCTGGCCGGTGAGCATCGGTGTTTTGTTGAAGATGCGGTAGCCGACGCCGCCCCAGGCGGATTGGTTGAGGCCGAAGAGGTTGCAGGTGACGTAGTAGCCGTCGCGGTCGTAGCCGAAGCCGGGGTAATCCCACCAGAAAGTCGTGCCACCGACGTTGATGACTGCGTTCGTTCGGTACTTGTGCCAGATGCCGTGCGGGTTCGCATCGTCAGAGACGGCGATGGTGATCCACGCCTCGGTGGAGCCGTAAACTTCCGGAGCGACGACGACGAAGCGGTGGTCGTAGTGGTCGTAGAAGCACTTGGGGTCGAAGGTGAAGTTTCCTGCTCCGACATCTTCGAAGAAGCCGGGGTTGCCGTCGACGCCGAGGATCTGCTGGAACTGGACGTTACCGGCGCGGTCATAGAAGGCGATGGTCTGGTTGACGGTGGTGACGATGTGATTCGGGCCGACGGCGAAGGAGCAGTCGGGCGGGACCCAGCCGGTCTGGCTGATGCCGGGGAAGTAGTCTTCGGGCTGCGTGCGCGGCTCGGCGAGGAGGCCGCCGACGGGGAGATCGGTCGGGACTTCGTCGATTTTCGGGCGGGGCATTTCGTGCGGCGGCAGGTAGTTTTTCACGCGCTGCGGGGGGCCCTCGCGGCGGACGTCGGTGATCTGCGCGGGGAAGGCGCGGGTGTCGATCGTCGTCGCGGGGGTTGAGCCCCAGGCGACTGCGCCGGGCTCGGTGAGGTCGATGGCTTCGACGGGGCCGCGCGCGGGGGCGTCTGCGCCGGCGGGGCCGGTTGCATCCTGCGGGCCGTCGGGGCGAGCGGCGGTCGGAGGGTTGGCCTTGCCCGCCGGTGCAGCGGAAATGCGAACGGCACCGTCGGGCGACGCACAGCCGATGATCGGTGCGAGCGCCGCGGTGGCGGCGAGGATCGTCAGGTTACGCATGAAGAAGCTCCCCCCAGCACGGCCGGTGAGGCGGCAGGTCGATCGAAGTACCGACTTGAATGGTCAAGAATCGGGCCTCAGGGCCCAGCCGCTCCCGGTCTTCGCATCTTACGCGACGGGCGGCAGCGGTTCTATGGGAACGGCCGGGGAATCTCGCCAATTTGACGCATTTTCGGCCGGATCGGTGTCGAACGTCGTAGCTGGCGGGCAATAATATGCCGGTCGCGGAGGCCTGGTGGTGCTGGTGCTGATTACGCGCGCGAATTTCGACGAAGGCGAGCCCGTCGAGCCGCCGCTGCCCGACTTTGAAACGCGCATCGATTATGACGTGTGGTTTGAAGCGGCGATTCGTGGCCGTGCACGCCGGGAAGACAACGCGGCCGAACTCTATGAGGAGATTCTCGCCCGCGCGGGATCGCTTGATGCCGGGCGGATGGAGGCGGTGGTAGGTGCGGCGGGGGCCGCGGACGAAACGAACTCACGCAAGCCGTGGGATCCGGATGACGAACCGGCGGAAGAGGCGGTCTGTCGTACAACGCTCCCTCAGCTTGAAGTATACAAACAGGCGGCGCAGAAGCCGTATTTCCACTTCGAATCGATGCCCTGGCGGGCCGGCGTCGAGCCGCCGTCCACCCAGTGGAAGCTCCTCGATCTCATGGCCTGGGCCGGCCGGGTTTCGCGGGCCGCGTGGCGGATTGTGGATGACAAACCCGACCCGCGCGAATTCGTCGCGCTGGCGGCCGCGAATCTTGGACTCGCGCGGCAGGGGGAGCGTGTGGCGAGGTTTCCCGATGCGACGTGCGCCAGCCGGATTCGCCGCGCAGTGTATTACGACCTGCTCGCCGGCCTTCAGCACGGCGTACTCTCGGAACCGCATCGGCAGCGGTGCCTCGAACTGCTGCGGACGGCGGATAGCGAGTTGCCGTCGCTTCGATCGATCGCGTATTTCACGCTCGCGGAGCAGTATGCGCAACTTCAGGCGCGGGCGTTCGGAGAGCGGCTGCCGTTGTGGCAAAAGAAGCCGGTGACCTGGAACACGACGACGGCGGCGCAGCTCGGCGAATTGATTGCTGAACGCGATGCGATCCGCGCGGCGCTCCGATCGACTGCGGAAGGGCCGGCCTGGCCGATTACCGCCGATGACTATGCCCACACTCATCCGCACGGTACCGTCGGAGAGGTTGCCGGTGCATGCTCGAGCGTCGCGGGCTATGGCACGCTGCTGCTGCCGATGACGCGCGTGGTACTGAGCGAACTTGAAGCGCTGCGGCGCGGGACGCGGCTCGTCTTCGAGATGTTTGCATATCGCGATCAGCACGGCAGCCTGCCCGAGAACCTGGACGCACTCACCGATGTTCCCGCCTGGTGCAAGGTCGATCCATTCGGCGGCCAGTCGCTTGTTTATGTCCGCAGCGGGGAGTCGTTCCGGCTCTATAGCGTCGCGGCCGACTGTATCGACGGCGGCGGTGTGCACGCGGCGGATTGGGGGCGGCGCGGGTCGGGCGGAGACTACGTGATCTGGCCACTCGCGGAATCGAAGCCGCGCTGAAGACAGGGTTGCTGACACGGTGGAACGAGGGCCTCCATGAACGATCGCTGGACGCCGGGCGGGCGGGCCGTACTCCGCGATGCCGCGGCCTGGGCGAAGAAGTGCGGCCGAACCGCGGTCGACGTCGACCACCTTCTCGTGGCGCTCTCGCGGGACAGTGGGATGGGCGGTTTTGCCTTCGCGGCGTTCGGCGTCTCCAGGGTCGCGTTGCGAGAGGCTGTCGCCGCAGCGCAGGCGGCCGCGCCGGTCGTCCGTTCGCCCGAACTTCCCGAGCCGCTGGCGCTGCCGATCACGCCGGCGCTTGAGGCGGTCCTGCGCGCTTCCAACGCGTTCGTAAACGCCCATAGCTTCTATTGCGTCGACGCGCAGACGCTGCTTTACTTTTCGGTTCGCGAGGATGACAGCCCGGGGGCGGCACTTCTGCGTCAATTGAACGTGGACCTGGACGGGTTGCGCGCGGAGAATAACGTGACGGACGTCGCCGCGATCATGCGGCACGGGACGCCGCGACTGAGCGAGTACGCGGAGCGAAAAGCACGCACGCTGACCGGGCGACTCATTCGTATCTACCAGTGGTTCCGGCCGCCGATGCGCGTGATCCGCCCTGGTCCGTTGCACCTGCTGACCGTGCGTAGCGCATTGATCGATCGGGCGAAGCTCTCGGACGCAGGCGAATTCAGGATCCATGAGCACGAGTTCGACGACTGGCTGCCCGAAGCAATCCGCGGCGCGCGGCGATACAACCGGGCACGGGTATTCAAGGCAACGCTCGAGAGTATTCCCGTCGGGTCGCAGGGAATCCGGAGTACGGGCATCACAGTCGTTCCCGATAGGCCCCACGAACAAGTTTTCGGGTGCGTCGCGGTGACGCGCGACGGCAACACGATTGTGATTCGGGTTTTGGAGCGGCAAGCGCGGCGGATGGGCGCTGCGCCACAGGAATCCCCGCTCCTGTTGATCGGCGAGCTGGTCGACGGGCCGGTATCGCGCCGCTGGCACGCGTCGATCACACGAGCCACGCTGACGCAGAACCTTTCCGAACAGACGCGCGCCCATCCGGAATTCAACGCGGACCGGGCGTACGACGCGATCCTTCAACAGCTCGACGAGCCGCTATCGCCGACGCTGGGGCGCGGGTTGATTCGAATCCGCGGACGCCGGTTGTTCTGGGTGTATACCGATGGAGAACGTATTCTGCTGTCCCGGTGGCACGCGCCCTGGACCAAACGTCGTATTCGGAAGACTGGCCGTTATTGATTCAGCGTGGCCTGCGGACACGGATCGGGCTGCGGCGCGCACAACCGCGATGCATTTCCGGCTACCGGGCGATACCCGCCGCGGGTACGATCTATACTCAATTCGCCGAGGTTTCGCTCGCGGGGGTTATCGGCCGATGGGTCCGTCCGGGTTCACGCATACCACGACCGCGCTGCTCGACGGCCTGCATGAGCCGGCGAACGCGGCCGCGTGGGAGGAGTTTGACCGGCGGTACCGGCCGATCCTGATCGCGTTTCTGCACCGGATGGGGCTCGACGCAGCGGATGCGGCGGATGTCGCCCAGGAGACGCTGGCGTGCTTCGTGCGCGACTACCGGGCGAACAAGTATGACCGGGCGAGCGGGCGGCTGCGGTCGTGGCTGATCGGGATCGCGCGGTGCCGGCTGATGGACCTGCGGCGAGCGGTCGGGCGGCGGCGCGAGCTGCGGGGCGAGTCGGCGATCGTGACGATCGCGGATGAGCCGGAGACCGAGGCGATCTGGGAAGCGGAGCAGCGGCGGCACATCTTCGAGCTGGCGGTGGCGGAGCTGCGCGAGACGACGCGGTTCAACGAAAAGACGATCGCGGCGTTTGAGCGCGTGGTGCTGAAGCGCGAGCCGGTGGAAAAGGTCTCGGAGGAGATGGGGCTGACGGCGCAGGAGATCTACAACGCGAAGAACCGCATCGTCGAGAAGCTGCGCGAGATCGTGCAGCGGTATGAGGATGCGTGCATCGGGGCGTAGGGTGCCGCGTGTTTCGGGATTTCGCGCATGCTGCCCGGAAGGGGTGTTCCAACGCGCGTTGGAGCGCCCCTTCAGGGCTTTTGATCGGCGGCTTTCAACCCAGGGCGTTGCCCTGGGCTGGGGTTGCGATGCACCTTTGGTGCGAATACGCGGCGAATCTCACATAATCGAGCAGATGCCGACTCGCGCCGGATCATCCGCATGACGCTTCCCGTGAATTCCTGTCCCCCGGTCGAGGTCCTCGAAACGCTCGCGCTCGGGCGGTCGCCGGAGGACGGGTGGGCGGGGCATGTCGAGGGCTGTGCGACCTGCCGCAGCACGCTTGAGCGCATTCGCGACGACAACCGGTTTCTGAGCAGCTTTGCGAATGGTCTCGGGCTGCCGGCCCCCCCCGCCGCCGGGCCGACGGGCGCGGTGTCGATCCCCGGCTATGAGATCGTTCGCGAGATCCACCGCGGCGGGCAGGGAGTCGTTTACGAGGCGCTCCAGCTTTCGACGAAGCGGCCGGTCGCGGTCAAGGTGATGAAGCAGGGGCCGTTCGCGACGATCGCGGACCGGGCGCGGTTCGAGCGCGAGGTCGAAACGCTCTCGCGGCTGAATCATCCGAACATCGTCGCGGTGCACGACGCGGGGGTCGTGAGCGGCGTGCACTATTTCGTGATGAACTACGTCGACGGCGACGCGCTGGACGACGCGGTGGCGGCGATGCGGGAGCGGAGTGAGGCGAGCGTCGCGGCGATCGTCGACGTGTTCGTGCGGGTGTGCGACGCGGTGCATGCGGCGCACCTGCGCGGGATCATTCACCGCGACCTGAAGCCCAGCAACATCCGCGTCGACCGCGCGGGCGAGCCGCACGTGCTCGATTTCGGGCTTGCAAAGTCCACTGGCGTCGAGATGGACACGGCGATGACGCGGACGGGGCAGTTCGTGGGCTCGCTGCCGTGGGCGTCGCCGGAGCAGATCGAGGGCATCCCGGGCAAGGTCGACCTGCGAACGGACGTCTATTCACTGGGGGCGATCCTCTACCAACTGCTGACGGGCAGCCCGCCGATCGACATCGGCAGCAACCTGCGCGACGCGCTGGACCGGATCATGTTCCGCGAGCCGCAGCGGCCGAGCATCGTGCTTTCGAGCAGCGGCGGGCTGCGGCTGGACGATGAACTCGACACGATCGCGCTGAAGTGTCTATCGAAGGACCGCGACCGGCGGTATCAGAGCGCCGGCGAGCTCGCGCGCGATCTGCGGCGCTACCGGGCGGGCGAGGCGATCGAGGCGAAGCGCGACAGCGCGATGTACGTGCTGCGCAAGACGCTGCGGCGCTACCGGCTGCGCGTGAGCGTCGCGGCGGCGTTCCTGGTCATGCTCGTCGCGTTCGCGGCACTGATGACCGTGCTCTACCAGCGCTCGGCGCAGCTCGAGCGCGACGCGACGAAGGCCGCAACCTCGGTGACGGAGCTGCTCGGCCGGAGCAATGTCGAGCAGGGTCGCATGGCGGGCATGCTGGGTAACCTGGCCGAGGCCGAGCGGCTGCTGTGGCGCGAGCTGCTGGTGCACCGCGATTTTGACGGAAAGGGCGACCGCCTGAACGCGCCGCCCGGCCCCGTCGGCGTCTACTGGGCCCTGCTGGAACTGTACGGCAAGTTTCCCTGCCGGCGGACGCTGATCGACTCCAAGGTGGCCGCGCGCAATGCGCGGCTCGCCGACGACGGCGTGAACATCCTCACGGCCGAGCCGGGGGGACTCGTCTGGCGGATGGACGAGTTCGGCGTCGTGTCGGAGGGCATCCGCATTCCCGGCATCGAGGGCATGGTGCTCATCAGCCCGACCGGCAGGCTGTTCATCTCGCCGGAACCGACGCGGCTGCGCATCTGGCTGCGCGACAATCTCGCCGAGCCGGTGCTCACGCTTCCGCCGACGGTAACGAGCGATCTGGGCGGCGTCAGCTTCTCGCCGGATGGACGGCGGCTCGCGATTCTCACCGACGGGCGCGCGGCCATCTGGACGGTGGAGCCGTTCGCGGAGGTCGCCCGGATCGGCGCGGCGGACGAACCGCTGGCGGCGATCGCGCTGTCGTCGCGCGGCGACCGGCTGGCGGCGCGGACACGGGCGGGCGAACTGCTGGTCTGGGATGTGGATTCGGGCGCGCTCGCGACGCGGGCGGGCGGGCCGGTGCCGCCGCGTATTCTCCACGATCGGGGCGGGCTGCTCTTCAGCCCCGACGATCGGCGCGTCGTGGATGCGTGGATCGACGCGCGGATCCGGATCTGGGACCTGGGCACGACGCCGCCGTCGGTGATTCAGTCGCAGGACACGCCGGGCGACTATCCCACGCTGAGCTTCGATCCAAGCGGCGAACGGTTCGCGATCGGCGATGTCGGGGGGACGCTGCGGATCTACGATGCGCGCAGCGGCGCTCGGACCGCGACGATCGCCGCGTACGCCGGGCGGCTTCGCAACGCCTTCTTCACCGGCGATGGGCGCGGCATCTGGACTTGCGGCGACCGGGAGCTGCGGCTCTGGGACGTCTCCTCTGACGACGTGCGCATCCGCTCGATCGGCACCGACCAGTTTCACGGCGTCGACGTGAGCCCGGATGGGGCGCGGATCGTCTGCGCCGGGAGCGACGGCGTGCTCCATCAGCTCGACGTGGGAACGCTGACGCCGACAACGGTCGATTTCGGAAACAGCGGCACGCTCGCGGCCGTGGCGGTCTCGCCCGACGGGCGCTGGACGGCGGCGGGCAGCTATGACAACGCGGCGTTCGTGTGGGATGCGACGCAGCCGGGCGCGGCGCCGCGGCGCATCGAGCATCCGAGCCGGATCAGCAGTCTTCGCTTCGTGCCGCAGCGGGCGCAGCTTGCGACGGCCTGCGACGACGGCCGCGTCCGCATCTGGTCGGTCGAGACGGGCGCGCAGGAACGCGAATATGCGGTCGACGAAACGCGCATCCCGGAGATCGACGTCGCGCCGGGCGGCGGGCAGATCGCGGCCGCGGGGCGCAGCGGCGTGCTGCACGTCATCGACCTGGAGCTCGGACGGATCGACCCGTGGACGCAGCCTTCGGAGCGGCCGCTGCGGGCCGTTCGATACTCGCCGGACGGCCGGTTTCTGCTGGCGGCGGGCGCGGAACGGACACTTCAGATCTGGGACGTAGTCGGGGTGCGGCAACTGGCAGCGCTCTCGGGTCACAAGCAGGAGATTTACTGCATCGACGTAGCGCCGGGCGGGCGGCTGGCGGCGACGGGCGACGCGGGCGGGGCGATCCGGCTGTGGGAGCTTCCGGGCGGCGAGCCGCTGGCGATCCTCGACGGGCACGGCGGGCCGGTGATGTCGCTGTGTTTCGCGCCGGACGGGCGGCGTCTTTATTCGGCGTCGACGGATCGGACGCTGCGCGAGTGGGATCTGGAGTATTTCCGGCCGCACCTCGCGGGACAGGTGCTCTCGCAGCTCCAGAAGCTCCCGGCG
Organism: Planctomycetota bacterium; assembly: GCA_045863555.1. Taxonomy (GTDB): domain Bacteria; phylum Planctomycetota; class Phycisphaerae; order UBA1845; family Fen-1342; genus JACRLV01. The sequence goes on from BTUU01000026.1 coordinate 55,494, forward strand.
GCGCTGTCGGAATCGCCTGAGGCGACTGCGTGGAGAGAGTGGGCGGCGAAGATGGATGAGCGCATGCGGCGCGCGGACGCGGCCCGGTAGGAGCACTCATCCCCTGCCGAGCCGCGGCCGTGCGGAGCGCGTCACTCGCGCGGCATCAGCACGTCGAGCCGAACGCACCGAGCAGCGTGGCGAGGTCCTGGAGGTCGACGTCGCCGTCGCCGTCCGTGTCGCCGTCGTCTGTGCCTGCGCCGGAGGACGTGCCGAAGCTGCCCAGCAACGTGGCGAGGTCCTGCAAGTCGACGTCGAGATCGCCGTCCGTATCGCCGATACAGCCGCCGCCGGTGAGCATGTAGGTCTCGAAGCCGTGGCGCCAGCCACCGTCACCGAGGGGGGAGGCCAGCAGGAAGAGCGGATCGGGGTAGAACGGCGGTCCCTGGTCCGGCGCGCGATAGGTGCCGTACATCCAGACGCCGGTTCCGGTGCCCTGCGTTTCGAGGACGAACACGTCGCCCGACGCAAGGTTTATGTTCGAGCCGGTCATATCGACGAAGATCATCTCCTCGCCGTCGACCTGCTTGGTCACGAGTGTTTCGAAGAGGACCGGGTTGAGGTTCCAGGTGGGCCCGGAGCGGATGCGGACATTGAACGTCGCCCCCGGCGCACCCTGGATCATGTTCACGCGCACGCCTTCGAGCTGGCCGCTCAGGCCGCAGGTGATCTGCTGCTGCCATTGCAGGAAGTCGGCGTCGAGGTTGAAGCTCGCATTGGCGCCGCCCGCGGCGGTGAGCGGGCTGACCTGGTCGAGCTGCCCGATCTGGGCGTGGGCGGCGGCGGCGAATGCGAGTGCGGCGATGCAGACTGCGGTGCGCTTCATGATGTGCCTCCAGCGAAAGAAACGGCCGATTCTCGAGATGAAAACCCTCGTGGTTTCTTTTATCCGAACCAGCCGTAAAAAGCCAGGTTATTTTCCGCGGTGGGCAGATCGACGGATCGGTCTTATTCAAACTGGGCAATCGCACGGCCCGAGTTATTCCGACGGGCCGCTCATCTGCCCGCCAGGCCGCGCACAACGGACCTCGCGGCGGGCGTCGAGGACGAGTCCGGCGGACGATCAGCGGGCCGGTGCATTCGACCCTCCGATGAATCGCTCGCGTTCCTGCGCCTCGGTCCAGGCGTCTCTCAGCACCTGTCGGACGGTGCCGATGACCATCAGGAGCCAGACGCTTGCGAGTCCGATCGCGATCACGCCTGGAAGTGCAACGACCGCCGCCCAGCGGGCTGCCTTCGCGGCACCGCCGCCGAGCGCGAGCACAACCGCCGCGATGAGAAAGCTGATCTGCGCCGCGCGCACGAATGTCCGCACGGTGCGGGTATGGGTTGGGGGCACCCTGTCTTCGCAATCATCGAAGACGGCGTCCAGCAGCCGTGAGAACTCGCTCAGCGGTTGGAGGATGATCGCGGGAACGAGACCGCCGATCGCACCGCCGGCGATTGCGCCGAGCAGGTGGAGAACCTGCGTTTCCGGCGCCCCCTTGGTTGAAGTGCCCCACACGGACAGGAGGATTCCGACCGACATTGCGCCGAGGATCGGCGCGGCCAGGGGAATCGCCGCCAGAAAGCCGACGAACCCCGATGCGGCTGAGGCGACGGCCGGCAGTGCGTCCACCTGCATTTCGGCGACCGCAATCACCGCAATAACCGTGGACAACACGGCGACCGGCAACATCAAGACACCGAGCCACGGAGCGGCCGGGAGCGCTGCGGCGCCGAGCAGCGTGACGATGATCGTGATCGCGAATGCGGTGACTCCGGTCCGCATTTTCCGAATCTGCACGCTGGTCAGCCGCCGCAGCGTCGTGACGCGCGTCGACTCCGAAATTGCAGCGCCGCACTCGGGGCAGTGGGCGGCGGCGGCGAGGCCGCGAAGGCAGTAGTTGCACCCCTGGCAGCGCACCCACCCGATGACGATGCCGTCCGCGCCGACGGGGCGGTAGGGGTCAATGTCCGGATTGCGGCGCGCCGCAGGGCCATCTGCCATCGAGATTTCCAACTCGCGACCGACCCGCGCGCCGCGGAGGCTCTATCGCGGCAGGTATCCGGTCCGTCTGCGTCAGTGTACGCGAGGCGCCGCGGCCGGTTCTTTCCGGGCGGCGGCGGGGCAATAGGAAGATTCGGGGCCGCATCTCCCGAAGGCGATGCGGCCCCGAACGGTCGAATCCTCGCGCGCCGGCGCGATGATGAGCCGATTACTTCCGCTTCTCGACCGGCAGCCACGAGCGCTGCGTCGCGCCGGTGTAGATCTGGCGCGGGCGGTTGATGCGGCCGTGCGGGTTCAGGTTGCACTCGCGCCAGTGGGCGATCCAGCCGGGGACGCGGCCGATGGCGAACATGACGGTGAACATGTCGGTGGGGATGCCGATCGCGCGCATGATGATGCCGCTGTAGAAGTCGACGTTCGGATAGAGCTTGCGCTCGACGAAGTACGAGTCCTTCAGGGCGACTTCCTCGAGCTTCTTGGCGATTTCGAGGAGCGGGTCCTTGATACCCAGCTTGCTCAGCACCACGTCGCACTGCTTCTTGATGATCTGGGCCCGCGGGTCGAAATTCTTGTAGACGCGGTGGCCGAAGCCCATCAGCTTCGTATGGGCGTTCTTGTCCTTGACCTTGGCCATGAAGGTGTCGACCGACTCGCCGCCGTCGCGGATCTTTGTGAGCATGTCGATCACTTCCATGTTCGCTCCGCCGTGCAGCGGCCCCCACAGTGCGCACACGCCGGCCGCGACCGACGCCCAGAGGGTGGCCTTCGCGCTGCCCACCATCCGGACCGTGGACGTTGAGCAATTCTGCTCGTGGTCGGCGTGGAGGATGAACAGGACTTCCATCGCCCTCACGATCTCCGGATCGGGTTCATAGTTCTGGTACGGCTTGCTGAACATCATGTGCAGGAAGTTGGCCGTATACCCCAGGTCGCTCCGCGGATAGATCATCGCGCGGCCCTTGTGCTTCTTGTACGCGGCGGCCGCGATCGTCCGGACGCGGCTCATCAGGCGGGCGGCGAACTCTTCCGTCTTGGAATCCTCCCACGTGTGGTAGAGCGCGGGCTCGAAGCAGCCGGCCGCGTTGATCATGGCCGAGAGAATCGCCATCGGCGGAGCGTTCTGCGGGAAACCGCCGAGCGTGTGCTTCAGGTCCTCATGGATGAACTGGTACTCGCGCATGTGAGCGCGGAAGCTTTCGAGCTGCGGGGGCGTCGGGAGTTCACCGAAGATGAGCAGGAACGCCGTCTCGGCGAAGGTGGCTTTCTCGGCGAGTTCCTCGATCGGGTAGCCCCGATAGCGAAGGATGCCCTTCTCACCGTCGATGAACGTGATCGCGCTTTCGCAGGCGCCGGTGTTGCCGTAGCCGTCGTCCAGCGTGATGGCGCCCGTCTTGGCCCGAAGGGTTGAGATGTCGATGCCGGCTTCGTTTTCCGTGCCGACCGTCACCGGCAGTTCGTAGGTCTTGCCCCGATACGTGAGTGTCGCGGTTTCCGCCATTTGCCACCTGCCTGCTATCTACCGGCCCGATCGGCGCGACGCCGCGCCCCCGTATTTGCACTCTAGATGGTCTCGAACTCCAGCAGCTTCGCCGGATCATCTATCTTATCGAACGAAAGCGAAAGATTGATGATGCGGTCCATGGTCGCATCGCTTACCACGCCGCCCGCGAGCTTCTTGAACTTGCCGATCACCTCGTCGTCGGTCATCGGGTTTCCGGCGTGCCCGCGCGGGTACGTGACCTTCCGGCTGACCTTCCGGCCATCCTTGAGCGTGATGAGGATGTTATTCGGAATGCCGTCGGGGTACCCCGCGTTGCATTCCGCCGTCTCGACGATCTTGATCTTGTCCAGCAGTCCCAGGACCCTGGCATCCTTAATTTTCGCGTCCGTGAACGACTCACGCGTCACATCGCCATCTAGCAAGGCGCATGCCATGCAGAAGCCCATGCTGTGGTCGGCGGTCTCCCGGCTGGTCGGCCGCCACTTTTCCGGCTCGCTGCCGATGATGCTCACGGCGGCCTCGAAGCTCTCCACGAGGATCGACTGGATGCTCTCGGCGTCGCCGACCTCCCGCCGGAGCTGGAGGCAGGCATCGATCGCCGACTGGGAGTGGTATTCGGCCGGCCAGAATTTGATGTAGGTCTTTCGGATCATCCAGTCGTCCGCGCCCTTCGCCCAGGCGACGTCGAAGGGGCCGGTGACCATTTTGAACAGGCCCTTGGGCCCTTCGAAGATCTCGTTGGGGCCGGTCATGCCCAATTTCGCCAGTCCGGCGGCGAAAACGCCGTTTCGGGCGGCATTTGAGAACGCGCAAGCCTTCCAGTCGGAAATCTGGCCGGTGCGGGTCTGGCGGGTGGCGAAATTGCAGACGCCGGCGAGGCCGAGGGCGTGGACAGTTTCGTCGGTCGACAGGCCGTAGAGTTTGCTCGAAAGGAGCGCGGTCGAGAGCGCGCCGTAATAGACGTGGTCCCAGCCATGTGCGCGAAGTGACGCAGCGTCGCAGAGGCGGCACTGGAGCTCGTAGCCCAGGGCGATGGCCGTGACGATCTCCTGGCCGCTGGCCCTGGTGACCTGTCCGACGGCGATCGCGGCGGGGATGTTGTCGCTGGGGTGGGCGGGTTCCTTGCTGAGGTAGGTGTCGTTGAAATCGAGGTAGCGGACGAGAGCGCCGTTGGTGAATGCGGCTAAATCCGGCGTGGTACGGTGTTTAGAGCCGAAGAGGTTCGCCCCGCCGGGCTGGGTGATGCTCTGGGCGACGGTCCGGGTGACCTTGCCGGGGCGGCTTTTCCAGGCCCCGAGGGCGCACCCGATCGAATCGAGGATGCGGCGGTTGACCTCGTGGACGACTTCCTTGCCGAGCTTGTCGAAGGATGCGGCCTTGGCCCACTGGGCCACCGTATGCGCGAGCGCCATGCTGTCTCCCTGATGAAACGCCGGACCGGCGATTGTAGAGAAACGCGCAGTGGATGCAACCGGTGGAAGTACGGGCTCGCGTCAGGGCAGGCGCGGTCGCTACGGGAGGAAAATCACCTGCACCGAATCGGCGGGCAGCTCGACGCCGCCGACATCCGCCTTGTACGTCTCGACGGCGTCGCTCGCATCGCTGATGCGGCGCAGCTCGGCCGTGCCGCTCCGGCCCGCGAAACTGCACCCGAGCACCTGGTCGGTCGGATTCGCAATCAGGACGGCGACACGGCCGGAGGTCGATCGCCCGGCGATGGCGTAGATCGTGCCGGCGCCGCTCGTCGAAACGCTGACGTCGTACCGTACCGAATATGAATTGGCGAATTCTGACCAGAACGAGAACGCGAGGGCGCTCGCCTTCTTGCGCCCGTCGCCGCCGAGCAGGCCGTAGAACTCGACGTTGTCCGCCTCGGGATCGCGGCCGCGGTAGAAGGTGCTCACGGGGACTCCGTGATTCTGCAATTCGATCCAGCACGCGCTGATGATTGCTGCGCCGCGCCCGCCGTCGCGCAGCGCCACGGCTTCCTCCGCATCGACGCCGCCCGCGCGGGTGTCGGTATTCCATTCGGTGATGTGGCTTTCCGTCGCGGTGTATCCGTGCGCGTCGAGCTGCGCACGGAACCACGCCGTGGCGGTCGCGATCGAGGCCGGGTCGTTCGTGTAGACATGCCAGCTCAGAAAGTCGAGCGGCACGCCGGCAGCCTGGCAGTGGTCCAGCAGGCCCGCAATCCAGGTCTGGCCGCTGGGCGACGCGAATGCGGCCGAGGTGACGCCCGGGCCGCCGATCTCCAACTCCGGATACGCGGCTTTGAGGGCGATCGCGGCCTGGGCGAAGAGGTCGTAGAACGCCACGGGGGTTGAATCCCAGAAATGCGCGGCGTCGGGTTCGTTCCAGATTTCGACATAGCGGACGGCGTTGCGACCCCAGCGCGCGGTATCGGTGTAGTGGCCGACGACGTGGACGGCCGCCGCGATCCAGTTCGCGACGTTGGTCGGCGCTCGCGGGTCGGGTGCGGGATAGCCGATGCCGGTGCTCGCGGAGTCGCCGATTCGGAGATAGACGTCGAATCCGCCGGCGACGATGGGGGCGAAATAGGCGTCGCTGTCGGAGAAGTCGTAGGAGGATTCGAGCGACGGATCGGCGTTCTGATCCGGGTAGATCGTCGCCATATCCAGCGGACCGTTGAAATCGTGCGTGCGGACGAGGGTCACGCCTAGCGCCTGGTACTCGCCCGTGAGATCCGTCTGCGTGAAGTCGACGGGCAACCCCAGCGGTCCCGCGTTGACGCCGAGCAGCGGACGAATCGGTTCGGAACTCGGACCCGCGGCGAGCGAGAGTGTATGCGTGACCGTTCCGGTGCTCGCGTCGGGCAGCGCCTCGGCGGAGGTTGCGTCGTCGGTCGTCGAGTCCGCTGTGCCGGTCGGCTCACCGGCCGCGGATTCGCTGCCCGAGGGGGCGGACTCCTCCCCGCCGGCGCCGGTCTCGATTCCCGCGGTCTGCGTGTCGTCCCCGTCGGCGACGGTCCCGGTGGTCGGCGAGCATGACCCGCCCGTGACGAACGGCAGGATCGAAAGGGCAGCGAGCCATCCGGCCGCGGAACGGAACATTCGGGGCATGGATTACCTCCCTGGGGCACGACGTGTCCGCAAGAGAAGTATCGGCAGAAACGGCTGCGGGGCGTTCGGCCGGGCGAGCGAGAAGCTGTCCGGGTCGAGCGGAGCCGGTTGCGTTCCGCGCGGGAAGGGAAAATACTCCCAGCATGGCAAAGAATGCGTCCAATCACGGCCTTGTCGTCTTCGAGAATCCCGCCCGCGGACGGGACTATGTCATCACGCACGTCGCGCCGGAATTCACCAGCCGCTGCCCGGTCACGGGGCAGCCCGACTTCGGGACGGTCATCGTCGAGTATGTCGCCGACGAGCTTTGCGTCGAGTTGAAGAGCTTGAAGCTCTACTTCCAGGCGTTCCGCGAACAGGGCATCTACTACGAAGCGGTAACCAACCGGATCCTCGATGAGTTGGTTGCGGCCCTGTCGCCGCGGCGGATGAAGGTGGAGACGCGCTGGAACCCGCGCGGGGGGATGAGTTCGACGATCGTGGTGGAGTATGTGAAGCCGGCGCGGGCGGGACGGCGGTGAGGTGCTAACCCATGAGCTTCGCGCCACTTCCGAGGAACACGCGCTTTTCGTGGACGATTACTCTCGCGGTAGCGCTGGTCGCCGTGTCGACGATCAGCTTCATACAAGGCGTCCTGCGACCGGACGAGCGGACGGCTCTCTTTTCGATCGGCGCGATCGTCGGCGTAGTCGCGGTGGTCGTCGCCATCCGGGCGTGGGTTCGACTAACCCAACTTTCGCACTTTGGAAAAATTCAGTGCGATTTTTCGGCTCTGG
>BTUU01000027.1:0-44520 GCA_045863555.1 Planctomycetota bacterium
GAGAAAGACGCCGCCTGATCACGGAGCGATCAACGAAATTTGACAATATCTCGGACAAGTTGGGCGCGAAGTACTGCTCGGTAATCCGTTTCAACAGCTTCTCCGCCTCCGCAAGAACGGCATCGGACGCGGACACCCGCACGCGATTGAGCAGTGCATAGACCGGCAACATCGCCTCGGGTTTTTCCAATTTGTTCACGAGTGAATCGACAAACAGCCGTGAACATTCGGAAATGAACTTTCCATAGAGCGCCTCGCGCTTCCGAATCTCCAATCGAACGAGTTCGCGCCTGGTGGACGCCCGTTGCGTCACCCACGCGGTGGCAAACGTGGCCAGGCCGCCGGTCAGCGAGCCGAGCACGGCCGCCATTGCACTAATGATCGAGGCGTCCATGGTCGCTCTCCGGTCGTGTCGCGTCGTGCGCGAAACCGCCGGCCGCGCGCGGCCGAGACGCCCCTTTGTCGCGTCTGGCAGCGACGAACCCGCCTTCAGCAGCGGAGCTCGCCTGAATGGGCGGCGCCGGCCGCAGGCCCGGTGGTTGACGTTCCCACGGATATCCGCCGCGACCCATCGCAAAGCCGCGATCAAACAAACGGGTTTGGATCTGCGTGTCGATGCGCGGCTCCGACGGAAGTGGTTCGTCATCGGGGATGGCGGCGACGCGAAAGTCCAGACCGTCACGCCGGCATGCCGCGTACGCCTGCCAGAGGTCTCCCACGCCTTGATCCTGCATCAGTCGGCCGATGGAGTGAATCGCGATCGAGCGGATGCCGGGTTCGACGGGAGCGAAGCCGCCGCGGATCTTGCGGTTGAGAATGACGTAGTACGCGCCGCGCTGCCGCGCAGAGATGGAGTTCGGTCTGACTTCCTGGGCAGTCAATGCCTGTCCGTAGAGCATGATCTGTGCGGTCACGGCGCCATCGACGTGCATCTCGTCGAATCTCTGGCCGTCATGTTCGACTTGGATGTAGGTCGGCGGAAAAATCACGGGCGAAGCGGCCGAGGCGACAATGATGCATTGGAACAGGCGCAACGCTTCGGGTGAACCAATCGAGGCGATCGCGCCCATGTCCCAGATCACAGGGCGGCCGGCGTCGAGGTTGGTCGTGGCGACGAACAGCCTGCGTCCCTTGGCATGTTCGGCGGCGATGGCGTCGAGGACGTCCCGGCTGTAGTACCGTTCGATGAAGCGGGCGAGCGGTGCGTTGTCGGTCAATGACTCCAGCGGCAGCCAGCGCATGCGATAGATATTCTCCTGGGTCGCACTCTTGGCCATGTCCTGGAGGCGATTGTCGTAGTCTCTTCCCAGGAACGCGAACGGCGCGATGATGGCGCCGATGCTGACGCCGGACACCACGCGGAATACCGGACGGGTCCCGTGCTCCGTCCAACCGCACAGCACGCCGGCGGCATAGGCTCCCTGCAGCCCGCCACTGCTGATGGAAAGGATGTCCATCGGGCCGTGGTCACCATACGCGCGCTGGGTTTGTGCGAACGACTCCTGCAAGCTCCGCAGCAACATCTCGCTGCGACGATCGCCCCACGTGCGGAGCTCAAGCGGCATGTGCGGGATGCACACCGAGTCGATCAGCGGCTCGGGGACTGGCCGGCGCGTGAAGGTCGAGCAGCCGCTCACGACTACGAGCAGGGACAGCAGAATGGAGAGCTCGCGTCGTTTCATTCTCCGCTCTTCGATTTGGGTATGCACGGTCCGACTCCCTGGCCTGCACGCGCGAGATGCCGCTCCTCGAATTCGCGGCGGGTTGATTCGGAAACGAAGTAATACGTCTCGCCGCCGCGCTCGAGCTTGGCGCCGGCCGCGTGCTTCGGAAATGTCGTACCCGACACGGGGTCCGTCACCATCTGATCGCGCAGGTAGTACGGGTTCTCGTGCAGCGCTGTGTAGGTCTGGACAAACGAAAGGATGCGCTCGTCGGCCCACCGGACGGCGGCTTCGTGGTCGATCGCTTCGAGCGGCATTTCCAGCGTCGAATGCGAGTCGAACTGCATCAGGATTGGAACAATCTCCAGGTCATAGTTCAGGATCAGCTTGCGGATATCGTGATCCGCCGTGCCCTGGAAACGCATGCGAATTCGCGCCACCTCCGAGTGAAATTCGAACAGAAACTCACGCGTCGACTGGGTCAGCTTGGGTGTCGCGGTGATCTTGTCGCCGAACTTCTCGATCAGCAGGTCCAAACGCGGCTTGAAGATGTCAAGCAGGGCATCAAACTCCCTGCCGAGCGTTTCAAGCCGCCGTTTCCACTTATCATGCTTATGCGCCTCCACCTCCTGGAAGTGCCTGCGTTTTGCTTCCATCGACGAAAACGCACTGTCGATGCTCTCTGCCAGTTCCTGTGTGCTTCTCATGGCTAGACTCCTATGACAGGGCCGCTTTCAACCGGCTGTCTGGATTTGGACCTGGGCACTGGATCGCTCGAGTCGCTGGACGATGCCGCGAATGACGTAATAGAAAACCGGCGTAAGGTAGATCCCGAACACTGTGACGCCGATCATGCCGGCGAAGACAGCCGTTCCGAGCGTCTGCCGCATCTCGGCGCCGGCCCCGCGCGCGATCACCAGCGGGAACACGCCGAGGATGAACGCAAAGCTCGTCATCAGAATCGGCCGCAGCCGCACGCGAGCGGCGTCGACGGAAGCCTCGAAGCGGCCGGCGCCCTGCGTCTGGCGGTCGCGGGCGAACTCGACGATCAGGATCGCATTTTTGGCCGCCAGGCCGACGAGCACGACGAAACCGACCTGCACGAAGATGTTGACGTCCATGCCGGCCAGCAGCAGTCCCGCCAGGGCGCTCAGCAGACACATGGGTACGACGAGGATCACCGCCCAGGGCAGCGACCAGCTTTCGTACAGGGCGGCCAGCACGAAGAACACGAGCACCACACCCAGTGCGAACGCGCTGAAGGGGTTCTTCAGCAGGTCGCGGAACTGCTCGAGCTTGCCGGCCTCCTTCTGGAGATAGCTCACTTCGGTCCACTCGGTGGCCATGTTGCGGGGCAGGTCGCGTGCGAGCCGTTCCATCGCTTCCAGCGCGTCGCCCATGCTGGTCCCCGGCAGTGGGGTTCCGGTGACCGCTGCCGCCGGGAACATGTTGTAACGCGTGACCTGGACCGGCCCGGTGGAATCGCGCACCTCGGCCAGCGCGCCCAGCGGCACCATGTCGCCGTCGGCATTGCGGACCTTGAACTGCCGCAGGGTTTCTGCGTCGGTGCGGAACGGGGCGTCGGCCTGCACGTTGACCTGCCAGGTCCGGCCGAAGCGGTTGAAATCGTTGACGTAGTAGCTGCCCAGATACGCCTGGAGCGCGTCGAAGACGTCTGTGAGCGGCACGCCCATCGACTTGACCTTCTCCCGGTCGATGTCCACGTAGAGCTGCGGTGTGCGGGCGCGGAAACTGTTGAACAGCCCGACCAGGCCGGGCTGCTGGTTGCCCCTGGCGGCCAGATCGTCGGCGCGCGTCTGTAGCGCGTCGAAATCCACGTCGCCGACGCCTTCCACCATCAGCTTGAAGCCGGCGGACTTCGCCAGGCCCGAGATGGGAGGCGCCCCGAAGACCAGCACCTGCGCCTCGGGCACCTCGTGTGCCAGACGCTCGCGGATCCGGGCCGCAACGACCTCGGCACCGAGCGCGTGGTCGAGGCGCTCATCGAATGGCTTGAGGATGACAAACACATTGCTGTAGTTGGAGCTGTTGGCGTTCAGGACATACGACATCCCCGGCAGCGCCAGCGTGTGCGCGACGCCCGGCGTCTCCAGCGCGATCCGCTCGACAGCGTCGGTGGCGGCGACGGTACGCTCCAGAGAGGCCGCATCGGGCAACACGATGTTCGTTACCAGGTAGCCCTTGTCCTGAATCGGGATGAAGCCGGCCGGGATGCGGCTGAAACCGAAGCCCGTCAGGCCGACCATCCCGACGTAGAGCAGGAGCACGACGGCGCTGAGGCGGAGGGACCAGCCCACGGTCGTGCCATAGGCCTGCGTCGCCCGATCGAACAGCCAGTTGAACCCGCGGAACAATCGACCCAGCAGCCAATTAACGGGGCGAATCAGGAACCAGCCCAGCACGCCGCCGGCAGCGGCGCCTGGGAGGAAGAGCACGACGTACGCTCCCATGGAGCGCGCACTGGCACCCAGGCCGCCGGGCGTCGTCTCGCCGCCGTGCTCGCCGGTCGGCAGTCCCAGCCAAGTGCCCAGGATGGGCGTCAGCAGCCACACCGATGCCAGGCCGCCGAACAGGGCGAAGCTCCACCACGGCAGCGCCTCTTTGCCTTGGTCGCCGTGGTGACCCGGCTTGCGGTTGCGGAAGAACAGCACCGCGAGCGCCGGCGTCATGGTCATCGCATTGATCGCCGAGAGGATCATCGACACCGAGATGGTGACGGCAAACTGTCGGAAGAACTGCCCGACCAGGCCGCTGAGGAATGCGCTGGGCAGCAGCACCGAGCTGAGCACGAGCGTGATGGCCAGGATCGGCCCGCTGATCTCCTTCATTGCGTCGATCGTGGCCTCGCGGACGGGCTTGCCCATCTCGAGGTGGCGCTCGATGTTCTCCAGGACGACGATGGCGTCGTCCACGACGATGCCGATGGCGAGCACCAACCCGAACAGCGTCAGGTTGTTCAGCGTGAAGCCCATTACGCTCATCACGGCGAACGTACCGACCAGCGACACAATTACGCCGATCATGGGCAACAGCAGCGATTTCCAGTCCTGAAGGAAGATCAGCACGACGATCGTCACCAGGATGATCGCCTCGATCAGCGTGTGGAACACCTGGTTGACCGACTCGCGGACGAAGGGGGTCGTGTCGTAGACGATGGCGTACTTGAGGCCGGCGGGGAAGCGCGTTTCGAGTTCCCGCATCGTGGCCTTGATCCTGTCGGCGGTGTCCAGCGCATTCGAGCCCGGCAGCAAGTAGATTGCGAGGCCCGACGACGGCCGGCGGTCCAGCCGCGCGATGAGATCCTCGCTCCGCGCGCCCATTTCGATCCGGCCGACTTCCCGGAGGTAGGTGATTTCTCCCTTTGAATCCGTCTTGACGACGATTTCGGCGAACTCCTCCGGCTCCACCAGGCGGCCGAGCGTGCTGAGCGTGAGTTGAAAGTCCTGTCCCGCGGGCACGGGCGGCTGGCCGATCCGCCCCGCGGCCACCTGCACGTTTTGCTCGCGCAGCACGCGGATCACGTCGCCGACCGTCATGCCGCGCGCCTGGAGCTGGTCGGGGTCCAGCCAGATGCGCATGCTGTAGTCCTGCTGCCCCATGACGAATGCGTCGCCGACGCCTTCGAGGCGTGCGATCGCGTCCTTGAGCTGGATGGTGGCGTAGTTGCTCAGGTAGAGCTGGTCGTAGTACGGCTGACCCGTTTCCGGGTTGTCCTCGGAATACAGGCTGATCGCCAGCAGGATGTCCGCAGCCTGTTTTTTGGTGGTCACGCCGATGTTCTTGACCACATCAGGCAGCGACGGCAGCGCGATCGCGACGCGGTTCTGTACCAGCACCTGCGCCATGTTGATGTCGGTGCCGATCTCAAACGTCACGTCCAGGGTGTACGAGCCGTCGTTGTTGCTCTGCGACGACATATACATCATCCGCTCGACACCATTGACCTGCTGCTCGATCGGCGCGGCGACGGTATCGGCCACCACCTGGGCGTTGGCCCCCGGGTAGTACGCACTCACGCGGATCATCGGCGGCGTGACGTTCGGGTACTCCGCGACGGGCAGCAGGCCCGCCGCGATGGCGCCGAGCAGAACGATCACGATCGAGACCACGCAGGCCAGGACCGGACGGTTAATGAAGAAGCGCGCTAGCATGGTCTAATCCTTTGCGCTTTGCGTCTCGGGGTTGGATGCCACGTCCATCGGGCGCGCGAGTGTATTGGCGCTACCAGCGGTAGATTTCGGCATCTCTATCGGCTGCGGTGTGACCGGGAGGCCTGGGCGAACGTGCAGTACGCCGTTGACGATCACCTGGTCTTCGGCCTTTAGTCCGTCGGTGATCTCGCGCAGTCCTTCGTGAAGCCCGCCGAGACGCACCGGGCGAACCGCGACCTTGTTGTCGGCGCCCACGACGAGAACGATCTTCTGCCCCTGGTCGGTGCCGAGGGCGCGCTCGGAGATCAGCAGGGCCCGGTGCGGGGCGGACACCGGCACCCTGACCCGAGCAAAAAAGCCCGGTGACAGCGAGCCGTCCGCGTTCGGCAATATCCCCCTGACGCGCAGCGTGCCGGTCCGTGGATTGACCTGGTTATCCACGAAGTTGATCGTGCCGCGGTGCGGGAAACCATCCTCGGTTTCCAGGCCGAGCCAAACCGGAATGTCCGCTTGCTCGTTCGAGTTGAGCTTGCCTTCGCGGACCAGCTTCTGGACGCGCTGCACGGTTCGGTCATCGACATCGAAGTTGGCGTACATCGGGTCCACGGAGACAATGGTGGTCAGGAGTGTTCCGCTCCCGATTCCGCCCGTGACCAGGTTTCCGGTGGTTGCATGCTTGTAGCTGATGCGCCCCGAAATCGGTGCTACGACACGACACCACTCCACATTCAAGCGCGCCGATTCCACCGCGGCTTTGGCGGCCGCCTGGGCAGCCTGCGCCGCCTCAAGTTCGGCAACCGCCCGGTCGTATTCCGTGACCGTGCGCACGTCGACAGGGAGTCGATCGATGCGGTCATATTCGATCTGCTTCAGACGTGTCTGCGCCGCTGCCCGCGCCTCGTCGGCAATACGGGCCTCGAGTTCGGCCTGGAACGGTCGGGCGTCGATCTCCACCAGCACGTCCCCCTGCCGGATGAGAGTCCCTGCCTCGAACGGCACGGAGACGATCTGCCCGCTGACGCGCGCCCGTACGTCGGTGGATTCGATCGCCGCAACTCGGGCGGTGAACTCGGCATAGTCTGTGACCTCGCGCTCGACCGGACGGCTCACACGAACAGCCGGAGGCGCGGGCGACGCCGGTTCCGGCTGGGGCTTGCAGCCCGTCGCGATCAATGTGCTGCCGAGCAGCAACGCCATGGGGCACAAGAGACCCCAACGGCGGCGCGGGCCAAGATGTCGTCTGGCCACGTTCGCAAGCAGTCTGCTGTTCGCGGTCAACATCGCACGACCTCACTTTCGCCTTGCACCGTTGCTTCGATAGGTTTCACAAACGCGATGAGGCACGTTTCGTCATCGCCCGCCGGCCGGCCCCCACGAAATGTGCGGACGGAGCTGGTGACGCGGTTCAGCAGCTCCTGCGCCGAATTCACCGGCGCCGGCAAAATCGCATCGAGCCGCTCGTCGCCGAAGAGCGACCGTGCCGAATTCATGCTTTCGGTGACCCCATCCGTGAACAGAACCAGGCGATCGCCCGGCCGCAGATGGAGGCTGCTCTGTTCGTAGGCGCTCGTTCTGTCCAAGCCGAGTGGCAGACCGGAAACATCGTCGAGCCGGCGGACCGCATTGCCCCGAACCAGCCGCGGCGGAGGATGGGCTGCCGAGGCATAGGTGAGCACCTGCACGTCTGCGTCATACAGACCGACGAAAGCCGTGACGAATTTGCCCGTGTCAGCCAGATAGCGGGTCGCCAGCGGCCCGTTGACCAATGCCAATGCCGCGCTGGGCTCCGCCATTACCCGCTGGCGATCTACGGCATTTCCGAGCGCGTGGACTACCGCGAGTATCGCGGCAGCTCCGAGGCCGTGGCCGATCACGTCCGCGATGACGATTGCCCAGCGGCCGGACGCGACCGGCCGTACGTCATAGAAATCGCCGCCCACGCCGTCGGCGTCGGCGAAATGCACGGCCAGATCGAGGCCCGGAACGCGGGGCAGACGTTGCGGCAGCATCGCACGCTGAATGGTCACGAGCGTATCACGGTAATTCGCGAGCTGTTGACGGGCTTCGCGCAATTCGTCGTTCAGCAGACGAATTTCGGTGCTACGCCGGTCCTGGGCGCTCCGGCCGTGGTCACTCTGATTTTGAATCCGCTTGTTCATGACATCGCTCCTGCGGCCACGGCCGCGGCTTTGCTTACACGGGCTCGCCGTCTCAGTTCGGGCGCGCTGTGGCCTTTCGCGCCCGCAGTTCCGTTTCCGCCTGCAGCCAGTCCAGCTCCGCGTTGCCCACATCGGGACCGCGACTCAGGTAGATCTCGTAGGCGCGCTGGCGGATTTCGCTCTCGCTTGGGCCGCTTTCGCGCAAGTCGACCAAATCGAGGCACTCCAGCTCGCGCACCACCTGCTCTCCGCCGTTCTTGCGTACTCGATTGCCATGTCGCAGTGTCATTGCTGAGTCTCCTTTTGCTGCCGAATGGACCGTTATTCCCTTCCGACAATCTCGGCCACGATGGCTTTCGTCAGGCAGTCGCCGGCGATGAGCTGGGCCCCTCGCTGGTGCATCTCCATCAATCGAGCCTTCCCGGCGGCGTCGATGTAGGTGACGTCCGTGAGGTCGACGCAGACTGTTGGCTGGCTCTCGCTGTTCAAGATCCCGTGCCAGCACTCGGCCAGTTCGCGCACCCACGGTCCTTCCAATCTGCCTTCAAGCCGGAACGTAAGGACGCGTGGGTTATCATGTGCCGTGATGCGTAACATCGGAATCACCTTGGCTCTTGTCAGTCAACTTGAACGTCGCCAGGCCCGCCCATCGCCGGCCGTCAATCGCGGCCATCCTCTCAATTACTGCCTGACGAGGCTCGCCTCTCCCTGTGACACCGAAAAGTGGACGTTTTTGACGATGAGGTTCGCGGTGATTTCGCCGTCGGCCTTCGTGGGATCTGTCGCTGAATCCAGCGTGCCGTCAAAGGTCAGGCCATTGCCGCTCTGCGCGGAGAAGATGTGAACCTGATCTCCATCGACGCTGACCGAACCCGGCGGGTAGTCCCAGGTGACCGTGGTCAGGTCGACAAATGTGTACTTCACCTGCGACAGGTCACCGTCAGAATCGAACGTGAGGTACAGATGCTCAAGCTGCGGGCCGAACGAATCGGCTGGAACGAGTTCCCAGGTCCCTTCCAGCACGGCCTCCGGTGGCGGCGTCAGTTCCGGGCAGCCGAAGATGCCGGCCAGCAGCAGTGAGCTTGCGATCAGAGTAGTCGATCGACTTCGCGTAGCTTTCATTGGTGTCTCCTTGAGGGACGATTGACCGCCCCGAATCCCGTTTTGATCCCACGGCCGACATTCGGATCGTGGCTCTGCGAGAACAAGAGCAACGGCTGTGCCTGTGGGTCGCTCGTCGCCGCACGATTTCTAACTCGCGCTGGATCGGTGATTTAGGTGTTATCGTGTCATGAGTGCCGAGCGGCGCGCCTGCGGCCGCGCGCCATCGGGTTGGCGCGAGCGCTGGCCGGTTGGCGCGCTATTCAGCGTGGAAGAGTCGAGCTACTTCGCTGTCATTGGTGGAGCGTACGCTTTGCTGGAGACCCACTCGAGCAGAGTCGGTGTGAAGCGGATCGCTAGTGGCTGGCGCCTATTGGGGGCGTTCTGAAAAGTCTGACCCAAGCAGCCGCTCCAATGCGTCCGGCGCGACGGCCTTGCTCCACAACCAGCCCTGCGCGGCATCCACACCCGCGGCCCGGAGGAAAAATGCCTGCTCGCGCGTTTCGACGCCCTCCGCAATGACCTTCACACGCAGGGCGCCGGCCAACGCGACGACGCCCCGGACGAGCCGGTCGGCCGTCGGATCTTTCATCAGCGGGTCGATCACGGATTTGTCGATCTTCAGAATGTCAAACGGCAGGCCGATCAATTGCTTTAGGCTGCTATGCCCGGTCCCGAAATCATCAATTGCGATCCGAAGCCCCAGCGGCCGAGCGGTGGTTAACGCCTCCCGGCCGACATCGGTCAGCGCGTGACGCTCGGTGATCTCACACACCAGGCGATCGATGTACCGAACCAGACAGGGATCGTCGAGGACCCGCTTAACGCGAAGCGAACCAAGGATGACCGGGGGTACATTGACGCTGATGTAGAAGCCGCGGTCCCGATCCAACAGCGGCCCAACGTTTTCCACGACCATGCGTAGAAGGCGTCGCGTCATCGCTTCAATGTCGTCCGGATTTGCTTCGATTCGCTCAATGAGGCCGGCGGCGCCACGTACCGTGCGATCGGAATCAACGAACCGTACCAAGGTTTCGGCTCCGATCACGCGACCGGTGTTCAGATCCAGGATCGGTTGAAAATACGCAGTCGACTGCTCGATGAGCGTGCGCACATCCGGATCTGGCATGTGTGTCCTCGCATTGTCTTCCCGCCGGACGAGCACTGCGCCATGATCCGGGCTGCCCTATTCCGGACGGGAGATGCCGAGCTTCTTCATCTTCCAATGCAGCGTGGAGCGTTTCATCCCGAGGCGGTCCGCCGCTCCCTTCGGTCCGCCGAGCACCCAGTTCGTTTCTCTCAGCACTCGCAGGATATGCTCTCGTTCCGCGTCGCTGAGCGTGTCAGACCCGCCGCCGCGCGGGTCCGCGGGCGGCTCAGCCGGCGCTTCGAGGTCGGCCGCGGCAATCTGAAGCGTCGGCCCCTTCGAAAGGATCACGGCGCGCTCGATCACGTTCTGCAGCTCGCGGACATTGCCAGGCCAGGAATAGTGAACCAGAGCGTCCATCACCGAAGCCGGGATGGTTTCAAGTCGCCGGCCCATGCGCCGAGCGAAACTCTGTGTGAAGTGGCGCACCAGACGCGGGATGTCATCCGGTCGCTCACGCAGCGGCGGCAGTGAGACCGGGAAGACGTTCAAGCGGTAGTACAAGTCGCTGCGGAAGCGACCTTCGACGATCATCTCTGCGAGGTCGCGGTGGGTGGCGGCCACGAGGCGCACGTTCACTCGAATCGTTTTGGTGCCCCCGAGGCGCTCGAACTCGTGCTCCTGCAAAACGCGCAGCAGCTTCGGCTGGAGCTCCAAAGGGATGTCCCCCACCTCATCCAGGAACAGCGTCCCCTGGTGTGCGAGTTCAAACCTGCCGATTCTCTGGCTGATCGCGCCGGTGAATGCGCCCTTCTCGTGGCCGAACAGCTCGCTTTCCAGCAACCCTGTCGGAATCGCCGCACAATTCAGCTTGACGAACGTGCGGCTCTTACGGGGGCTCAGATCATGCACGGCGCGGGCGATGAGTTCCTTGCCGGTACCGGTTTCCCCGCGGATAAGGACGGTGGAGTCCGTGGGAGCAACTGTCTCGACCTGCTGGAGAACACCGCGAAGCGCCGCGTTTTCACCGACGATGTCGCCGAAGTCATGCTCCGTACGAACCTCTTCCTCCAAGTACGCCTTCTCCTTGGCGAGCTTGTCCCGCAGCGCCTCGATCTCCTGGAATGCCAGCGCATTCTCGACGGCGACGGCGACCTGGGTCGCCACGAGCTGCAGGAACGGAAGATCTGACGCGCGATAAGTCGCGCTTCGCTTGGACGTGAAGACCAGCGCTCCGAGCCGCCCCCGCGCCGTCGTCAGTGGCAACCAGCACAGGCTCTCGACGCCGTAGGGCTTCACCCGTTCAAGCAGCTGCGGCCAGCGCCTTAGGTCATCCAGCTTCGACGTGATGAGCGGCTGCTGCGTCTGCCAGACGAGCCCTGCGGGGTCGTCTTCCGGACATAAGACAATCTCAAACCCGGAGGAAACGCATTCGCCGGTCTCTAGAACGTGAAGGCGCATCGTGTTTGTTGGCGCGTCGTGCAGCACCAACGACAGGGCGTCGTAGTGCGCCACCTGCACGAGTCGACCGGCCAACGCGTGGAACAGCGCGGGCAAATCCCGGCACGACGCGATCGATTCCGAAACCGCCAGCAATGCCCGGTAGCGGTCCTCGGTGGCTGTTGCCCGTTGATCCGATTCAGCGAGTGACACGAGTGGCTCCGGTGCGAAAGGGCATTGTACCGGGCACACCGTCGCAGCTCACTCGGCGTGACAGTTCCACGTCATGGAGAACCGATTGAGGCGGGCACCGAGCGCGGTTCGGCGGTTGAGTTTAGCGAAGCGGTGATTCCATTCCGCGTTTCACGGTCCGACCGTCGTGCACCCCAGCGCCGACGTCCGGCGTTGCTGGTTTTCGATGCGCCCCCGGCGGTCCGGCCCGGTAGGGCTTGCGCGGCGTGGCGGTTTGCGAGACCGCTGTCCGCGCCGGTCAACCTCCGTAGCTCCATCGGGTTGTGCGCAGCGCCTTTTACGGCATGCCGCCGCGCAGGCCGTCGAACGTGACCGCATGAAGCTCAAACTGAGGGACCCTCCGGCTCAGGGCCGGCACCGGCAGGCAGGGCCATGCGCGTCCGTCGCCATCGGGTCCCAGGGGGCCTGTCGGCCTCGCGGGGGCGAAGACCCGCTGGCGACGGACGGCGTACGGCAAACCCGAGCGGGCAGCCCACGCGCCACGATCGAAGGCGCGGACCGGGGCGAATAAGCCGTTCCATCGCAGGCGCACTCACGAGTTCCTTGCACCACGCCCTCGCGAATCGAAGGGGAACCATGGTTCCAAGGTTCCCACTCGAACCCCCCTCCTTCCTTCCTCCCCGCCCCGCCCCGGCGGAGCAGCTGTTTGAAAAACCGCAGGTCAAATCATCGAAAGCTGGCAGAAAACGCGCTTATTCGGTATACCAATCCCTGTCTGAGAGCGCCGATCGGTTGTCGTCACGGTTGTCGTTGCCCTTGCCGTTGACTTGAGCAAGACGACATAAGTACCTGTTGCAGGATAACATGCGCCCGTAGCTCAGCAGGATAGAGCAGCGGTTTCCTAATTAAGCCATTATCCCTGCTGGACTTACGGAAACGCGGATTTCTCGAAGAATTTTCCGCAGCAAGGCGCACGAGACTGCAGCAAACCGCCCGCCCGGTTGTCGCGACAACCGCACCACTCAGCGTGGAACGATGCTTCACGTTCAGCCGTTCAGGCTCATCTTGGCTTGATCAATTGCGGTTTTGGGGTGGTCGCGCATACCCTAACACTCCGTTTTGCGAACCCGTCGATTTCCGGTCGCCGACGGCGCGATTCATGCTCGTGCCTCTGAACGCCGCATCAGCCGCTTCCACTTCCATTCCTCGACCGCACAGAACACGCAAGGCACGATGAAGAGTGTGATCAGGCTCACGGTCATCCCGCCTACCGAAGGAATCGCCATCGGCTGCATCACGTCCGAGCCGCGCCCGGTGGCCCAGAAGATGGGCATCAGGCCGAAGACCGTCGTCGCAATCGTCATGAGGCATGGACGGATTCGCTTGAGCCCGCCGTCGATGACCGCCGCGCGGATTTCGGGAACCGACTTGAATTCGCGGTCTTTGAAGATGCCTTCCAGGTAGGTTGAGATGACGACGCCGTCATCGTCCACCACGCCGAAGAGCACCAGGAAGCCGACCCACACCGCGACGGACAGGTTCACGCCCCACAGCGCGAGCATGATGAAGCCGCCTGAGGCCGAGACCAGCACGCCGAAGAATATCATCGGTGCGATCCACCAGCGATTGAAGCCCAGGTAGAGCATTACGAACATAATTCCCAGTGTGATCGGCACAAGGATCTGCATGCGGTTCGTCGCGCGGACCTGGTTCTCGAATTGGCCGGACCATTCCCAGTAATAGCCGGGCGGCAGCGTGAGCCGGCCATCCTTGAGAGCCCGCTGGAGCAGCGCTTCGGCGTCCTGCACCACCGACACCTCGTCGCGATCGCGCGTGTTCATGGTCACGTAGCCAACCAGCAGGCCGCGTTCGCCTTTGATCTCCTGCGGCCCCAGGACGGTTTGGATGTCGGCGAGCTGTGCGAGCGGCACTTGTGCGCCGCCGGCCGACGGTACATTGATGCGGTGGATGGCGTCCAGGTCTTCGCGGAAGTCGCGGGCCAGTCGGATGCGAATCGGATAGCGCTGCCGGCCCTCGACCGATTCCATGAGATTCAGGCCACCCAGCGACATTTCGATGACATCCTGAACATCGCGGATGTTAACGCCGTAGCGGGCGATGCGGTCGCGGTCGATCTCGATCTGGATGTAGGGCTTGCCGACGATGCGGTCGGCTACGATGTCCGTGGCGCCGGGTACTTCGCGGAGGAGCTGCTCGATCTGCAAGCCGACCTGTTCGATCTCGCGCAGGTCACTTCCGTATATCTTGACGCCCATCATGGCCCGGAAGCCGGTTTGAAGCATGACCAGCCGCGTCTGGATCGGTTGGAGCCAGGTGGGCAGTACGCCGGGGATGGCGGTGCGCTCCTGGAGTTCGGCGAGGATTTCCTGTTTGGTGATCGGCCGCTCTTCGGGCCAGATCCACGTGAGGGGGGTCTTGATGAAGCCCGGCCATTCGGAAAACGTGCGCTCGACGGGGATGCGCCGCCACTGGGCTTCGGGCTTGAGAATTACGATGGACTCCATCATGCCGATTGGGGCAGGGTCGAGGGCGGATTCGGCCCGGCCGATCTTGCCGACGACACTCTCGACTTCCGGCACGCTGGCGATCGCTAGATCCTGTTTGCTGTTTACTTCGACCGCTTGCGACAGTGAGCCTTGAGGCAGCAGTGAGGGCATGTACAAGAGCGATCCCTCATCGAGTGGAGGCATGAACTCGCGGCCCAGCCCGGGAAGAATGCGCCCCTCCTTCAGCACAGTGCGACCGGCGGCGGACTCAGCGTCGCGTTCGGCGGGGTCCAGCCGCCGCCATAGCACCCGCAGGCGTTCGGAACCGTCAGAGTCGCGAACGCGCTGCCAGCGGAGCTGGTCGAGCTCCAGGAGCGGACGCACGACCTCGGCATCTGCGTCGGCATACATCAAGCGCTTGAGCTCCGGCGAGGCCTTCTCATTGGCGAGCGCGTTTACAGCCCACTCCACGGGATAGAACGTGCGATGAATGCCGAGCCAAACGCTCAGGCCGGCGAACAGGATGACGACGGGCACCACCAGAAACGTCTTCTTGTGATCCAGAATCCAGCTCAGCGTCGGCACATAGGCACGCGCGATGATGCGCGAGACCGGATTCTGCTCCAGCGGAAGGAATTTCTCGCGCGTCATGCGGATCACCGCCAGCGCGACGCCGACGCCCACCGCCCCTGCGATGAGCCAACCGCGGCCGTGCCCGCCGCCCAGTCCCCACATGAACGCCAGATGCGTCGCGAGCATCGCGAGCAGGCCCACACCAGCAGCGACCGCCAGCGTCACCGACATCCGCCACTTGACCGGACGAAAGAGCAGGTAGCAGAGAAACGGAACTACCGTGACAGCGAGCACGACCGAGGAGCCGATGGCAAAGGTCTTCGTGAACGCCAGGGGCTGAAACATCTTGCCCTCCTGGTCGGTGAGAAAGAAGACCGGAATGAACGAAACCAGCGTGTTCGTCACCGCCGTGAGAATCGCGCCTCCAACTTCCGTCGCGCCCTCATGGATGATCCCGAAGTAGCCCTTGTCGCGCTTCTCCTCCTCCGTCGCCCCGGCCAAGCGACGGTAAATGTTCTCCGACATGATGATGCCCATGTCGGCCACATCGCCGATGGCGATCGCCAAGCCGGCGAGCGACATGATGTTGCTGTCGATGCCGAAGCTGTACATCAGGATGAACGATCCGGCGAGCGCGAGGGGCAGCGTGGGTAATACGCTTACCGTTGTGCGAAAGTGCATTAGGAAGAAAAGGACGACGAGGCTAGCGATGATTGCTTCCTCAAAGAGAGCTTCCTTGAGTGTGTCGATCGTCTCCTCGACGATGGTCGTGCGGTCGTAGAAGGGAACGACGTTGATCTTGGAAACACGTCCGTCGGCGAGCGTCTTGCTCGGCAGGCCGGGCGCGAGTTGGGCGAGCTTCTGCTTGACGCGCTCGACGACCGCTCGCGGGTTCTCGCCATAGCGCATGAGGACGACGCCGCCGACGGCTTCCACGCCGCCCTTGTCCAGCGCCCCGCGACGGAAGTCTGGTCCGAGCTGGACGCTCGCGACGCTGCGCACATGGATGGGCGTGCCGCCTTCCTCGCGGATGACGACCTTCTCCAGATCCTCGACCGTCTTGATGAACCCCACGCCGCGAATGAAGAACTCGATGCCGTTCTTCTCGATGACCTTCGCGCCCACGTCGATGTTGCTCTTGCGAACGGCTTCGAAGACGTCCATCACCGTGATGCGATGCGCGCGCATTTTTTCGGGGTGAAGGTCGATCTGGTACTGCTTCACGAAACCGCCGATGCTGGCGACCTCGCTTACCCCCTCAACCGATTGAAGCTGATAGCGGATGTACCAGTCCTGAACCGAACGCAGCTCGGCCAGATCAAACCCTTCCGCCTCCACGGTGTACCAGTAAACCTGGCCGAGTGCTGTGGCGTCGGGTCCAAGGACGGGCGCGACGCCCATCGGCAGGCGCTGCTGGGCCACGTTCATGCGCTCCAGCACGCGCGAACGGGCCCAGTAGTAGTCCACGTCGTCTTTGAAGATGACGAAGATCATCGAAAAGCCGAAACCGGACATCGAGCGGATGGCTTTCACACCCGGCGTGCCGGTCAGACTTGTTGTGAGCGGGTAGGTGACCTGATCGTCAACATCCTGCGGGCTTCGCCCGGGCCAGTCCGCGTAGACGATGACCTGCTTTTCGCCAATATCCGGGATTGCATCCACCGGGGTGCGCGTGATGGCCCAATAACCCGCGGCACACATGCCCGCGATTGCGAGCACCATCAGGAACGAGTTCTTCATGCACCAGCGGATGACGACGCTTACCACGGCGGACTCCTCCGCTTAGTGCTTGTGCTCGCCGGGGGCTGCGGCGGGCTTGGCGGGCTGTGAGGCTGGCGACGAAGCAGACGCCGGCGATGTAACCACATCCGCCCCGTGCTGATGGCCCATCGAGGCGTGTAGTCCTCCGGGATAGAACAAGCTGGAATGCCCCGTTACCTGGAACTGGCTGTCAATCAGGAATCCGCCGCGGGCGACGACCCGCTCGCCCTCCTCCAGACCCGCGAGAATGGAGACAAACTCACCGCTGCGCGGCCCGACAGTCACTTCGCGCGGTTCAAACGTGCCGCCACCCTTGTCGACGTAGACGATCCGCCGCGTGCCGCTGTCGAGGACGGCCATGACCGGAATCGCGAGCAGAGTCCCGGGCTGGCTTTCAGCCACGGGAACTTCTTTCAGCTTCATGCCGCAAACGGGGCAGTTGCCCGGCTGTTCATAGGTTTTTTCGCCTTCGCACTTCATGGGGCAGAAATACCGGGCTGCCAGCGCATCCGGGGCGGCGGCGGTCGGAGCGGAAGCAGCCGACGCCGGAATCTGCCCCAGCGGCATGCCACAGATCGGGCACGCGCCGGCATCATCCGCAACCACCTGCGGATGCATGGGGCACGAGAACTTGCCCTCGACGCCTGTGGCGGCCGCCCGCCCGTCAGAGCCGAGCGCGGCTTTGATGATCGTGCTCACGTACATGCCGGGCTTGAGCGTGTGATCCTTATTCTCGATGTGAACAGGTACGCGCACCGTGCGGGTCGCCTCGTTGACGATCGGTTGCACGAATGTGACCATTCCGTGAAAGACTCGCCCGGGGTACGCCTCTGCGGTCAATTCCACGAGCTGACCGTAGCGCACCCAAGCTAGGTCGAACTCGTAGATATCCACGTAGGCCCAGACGGTGTCGAGGTTGGCGATCCGATACAGCGCGTCGCCGGCTTTGAACGAGCTGTTCTCCACCACCATCTTCTCAATGACCGTGCCGTCGATCGGCGAGTAGAGCGTGATTCGATCGGTGATCTTCTTCGAGTTGACCAGTTCGTCGATCTGCTGCTCGGTCAGGCCCCAG
The DNA here is from genome assembly GCA_045863555.1 of Planctomycetota bacterium. Lineage (GTDB taxonomy): Bacteria > Planctomycetota > Phycisphaerae > UBA1845 > Fen-1342 > JACRLV01. Next base: position 17,732 of record BTUU01000027.1, read on the forward strand.
CGCCGCAGCTTGATCCGGGAGGGTTCGACCGACAGGCCCGCGCCGCCCCCGCGCAGCGCGATCAACAGTTCCTGCTGCGCGACGAGCAGCTCGGGGCTGTAGACCTCGGCCAGGTGATCTCCGGCTTTGATGTCCACGCCCGTGAAGTTGACGAACAGCCGCTCAGCATAGCCGTCCACTCGCGCCGTAATCGTTGCGAGCGACGACTCGTTGTACTGAATCTTTCCGACCGCCCGGATTTCGTTGACCAGGTCGCGACGGGTCACCGCAACCGTCTCAACGCTCGCCATCGCGACCGCGTGTGGGGACAGCGTGAGCATCGGTACGCCGCTGCCGCCGCCCGCGGCCGAGCCGGCTGGAATGAGGGGCATCTCGCAGATCGGGCAGTTGCCGGGCCCATCGAGCCTGACCTGCGGGTGCATCGAACAGGTCCAGTACGTCGGTTTGCTCTCCTGGGCTGGGCCACTGCCGCCAGTCGCGCTCGAACTGCTCGGCGTCGGCTGGCGGGGCGTGAAACCACGTCCGACGAGGAACGCGACCCCGAGCAATGCGAGAAAGACCAGACCTCGGACGATCGCCATCCACTTGTGTTTGCGCTTGGGGGGCGAACCCATATGTGGCTTCGCAGTCGATGCAGGGATGTTCGTCATCCGTCTCTCCTCGGCCGTGCCGCGGACACCAGTTACAGCGCCCACGCGGCCAGTGCCGAGCGCAGGAATTCCGCAATGAAGTCACTCAAGTCGGCCCATTCGCTCGAAGTCGCCGCGGGTTCGCCGGTCTCCGTCGGGCAGCCGCCGAGCGACATCACGGCGAACGCGAGCGCCGCCGCCGCAAGAGTGCGAGTTTCTGACAATTTCGCGATCATTGTGGCTCCCTTAGCGGCCTGACGTCCCGCGGGAGACTCCCGGCGGGATCATGCCTATTGATGCCCGCCGTAGGGTCAGACGCGGGAGCGTTGCTCGGCTGCGTTTCCAGCAGGAACTCGGGCACCGGCCCGGAGATCTGCCTTTCCAGGTTGGCAGCGCTTACCGCCAGATCGCGCAGCGCGGAGGCGTACCCCAGCCGAGCGCGTATGAGTGACTCTTGCGCGAGCAGGACGGCGAGAATCGACTCCCGTCCAGTCTGATAAGCCGCTTCCGCCAACTCCAGATTCGAATGCTGCAGCGGCAACAGCGCGTCCCGATATCGCGCGACGCGCTCTTCTGCCAGGCGCCGCGTGGCGACGGCGCTACGCACCGCCTCGACGATGCGCTGCTGGGTCTCCTCATAGCGTTCTCTCAGTTCCTGGGCGCGGAACCGTGCGCGAGCGATCTGCGCCTGATTCTGATCGAAGATGGGCAGCGGAATGTCGAGCGAAGGCCCGAGCATGAACTCGATTTCCTGGCTGCGCTCTTTTCGCCGCTGGCCCGCGGACTCAATCATCGGCGCCGTTAGCTGCCCGGCGGCGATCGAGGCGCGGGCGGTATCGGCCAGCAGGTCGCGATCCGGCAGTGCGCGACGTGCAGAGCGCTCCCCGGCGATTCCCAGCTCGACGTTGGGCAGCAGCCGAAACCGCTGGTTCTCGATATCGGCGACGGCCACTTCCAGCTCCCACCAGGCTGCCTGGGCATCGAGGCGTTGGAGCAGCGCCGCCTCGACCAGTGTGCTTTCATCGCTGGAGAGACGCGCGAAAGTCTGTTCTGGATTCATCGTGGACGGAATCCAATCGTCGGAAGCGCGCGCGACACCCATCAACCTCAGCAGCGTGCGCTGGGTCACGCGATAATCACTGCGGAGCTGCAGCAATTCGATGTCAGCTTCGACGTATCGGCTGCGGACCAGGTTCAGGTCGAGTTGCAGCCCGCCGGCCTCGAGCCGCGCTTCCGCGATCTCCGTGGCGTCCGTCAGAATGCGCAGATTCTCCTCCTGCAGCTGGGCCGCGAGCCTTTGAAACTGGGCGTTCGCGTACGCGGTCCGCACCTCAGCGACCAGGGCGACCGCGCCGTCCGCGACGCTCAATACGCGCTGTTCGAGCGCCGCCTGGGCGACTCTTTTCTCGGCTGGAATCAGCCACAGCGCCGCCAGGTCCTGTGATAGGCCGAACGCCAGATTCGATAATCCGCCGGCCTCCGGAAAGCCGAACATGATCGACAGCGTGGGATTCGGAAGCAGCCCCGCCTGAACCAGCTCGGCTTTCGCCTGCCCGATGACGGCCAGGTCAGCGCGGAGGGCTCGGTTGTTCACGATTGCGACATCCAGGGCCGCCGCGAGGGGCAACTCACCACCGGCGCGGATCGGCAGGTCGCGCAGCGGCATGGTTTTGGCCCACGCAGCCCGAAGGCCTGTCGCGCTTTCCACGTGGCTCTGCGCCTGCTGCAATTCGCGACCGTGATCGACAGATGCGCAGGCCCCAAGGCCAAAACACGCCAGAGCGAACGCGAGTCGTACGCTGGAAAGCATGATCTTTACCATTGGTCGGTTGACGATCATAAACTAGCAACCTGGTCGAGCGGCCCACCGCCATTTGGCGGCACGGTTCGGGAGGACGAAAGCATCAGTATGCCACCAGTCTTTCCTGTCGCATCAGGGTTCAATCCTCCGCGTGCTGCTAAAGGCGCGCTTGACGCAGTCGCAACGCATTCCCGATCACGGAAACAGAACTCAGGCTCATTGCCGCTGCCGCGATCATCGGGCTGAGCAAGACTCCGAAGATCGGATAGAGGATTCCGGCGGCGATCGGGACGCCCAGCGCGTTGTAAATGAACGCGAAGAACAGGTTCTGACGAATGTTACGCATTGTGGCGCGGCTCAGGGTCCGGGCCCGCGCAATGCCACGCAGGTCGCCCTTCACGAGGGTGACGCCGGCGCTCTGCATCGCCACATCCGTGCCCGTTCCCATCGCGATGCCCACATCGGCCTGCGCCAGCGCGGGGGCGTCATTCACGCCGTCGCCCGCCATCGCCACGATGCGACCCTCACTCCGCAATCGTTTGATGACCTGATTCTTCTGATCGGGCAGCACCTCCGCCTCGACCTGGTCGAGGCCGAGTTTCTTTGCCACGGCAAGGGCCGTGGTTCGGCTGTCGCCGGTGAGCATGATCAGCCGGACCCCGTCGTCCCTGAGCAGGCGGATGGCTTCGGCGGTCGAACTCTTAATCGGGTCGGCGACGCCCAGCAACCCGGCCGCCGCGCCATCCACAATCACAAACATCACGGTCTGTCCGTCGCCGCGAAGCCGTTCGGCCTGCTCCGCGAGCGGGCCGGGATCGACGCGCCGCTCTTCGAGCAGCTTGCGATTCCCCAGCGCGACTGCGCGGCTGTCCACGCTGCCCGCGATCCCGCGGCCGGTCAGGGATTGAAAGTGTTCCACGGGGGCCAGTTCGAGTTTGCGCTCGGCCGCGCCGGCGATGATCGCGGCGGCCAGCGGGTGTTCGCTGCCGCGCTCGAGGCTGGCAGCCAGGCGCAGCAAATCCATTTCAGTGTGCCCTGGTGACGCGACAATCGAGACGAGGGTTGGCTTGCCCTCGGTGAGCGTTCCGGTCTTGTCGACGACCAACGTATCGATCTTCTCCAGTGTCTCCAGTGCCTCGGCGTTCTTGATCAGCAAGCCAGCGTTCGCCCCGCGGCCGACGCCCACCATGATCGACATCGGCGTCGCCAGGCCCAGCGCGCACGGGCACGCGATGATCAGCACGGCAACCGCATTCACCACGGCGTAGGCGAAGGGCGGCTGCGGGCCGACGAGCGCCCAGACGATGAACGTGACGGCGGCAATGAGCATGACCGCGGGCACGAACCAGCCCGCGACCTTGTCGGCCAGGCGCTGAATTGGAGCGCGGCTGCGCTGGGCCTCGCTGACCATCTGCACGATTTGCGCCAGCAGTGTATCCCGCCCGATCTTCTCGGCTTGCATGATGAAGCTGCCCGTGCCGTTCACCGTGCCGGAGATCACCGGATCGCCCACGCGTTTGCTCAGCGGCATCGATTCGCCGGTCATCATGGATTCATCCACTGCGCTCGCGCCGTCGAGCAGCTTCCCGTCGACCGGCACCTTTTCGCCCGGTCGGACGCGCAGCCGCTGCCCGACCTGCACATGCTCCAGCGGAATATCCTCCTCACGGCCGTCGCCGTGTACGAGCCGGGCCGTTTTCGGGGCCAGCCCGAGTAATGCTCGGATCGCGCCGCTGGTTTGGCTGTGCGCCCTCAGCTCCAGCACCTGCCCTAGCAGGACAAGTGCCGTGATGACCGCCGCGGCCTCGAAGTACAGCCCGACCTTACCGTGCGCGTCGCGAAACGACACCGGAAAAATGGCGGGGGCGAGCGTGGCGACCACGCTATACACGTACGCCACACCCACGCCCATCGCGATCAATGTGAACATGTTCAGGCTGCGGTTGACCAGAGACTGCCAACCGCGGAGCAGCAGCGGCCAGCCCGCCCACAACACCACCGGCGTACACAGGACCAGCTCCAGCCACGCCAGCACGCGCGGCAACGCGATGTGGCCGAGCGGGTCGCCGGGGATCAGGTGGCCCATCGCCAGGAGCATGACCGGCAGAGCAAGCGCTGCGGCCACCCAGAACCGCCGGGTCATGTCGATCAGTTCCGGATTCGGAGCATCTGCCGCCGTAACGGTGCGCGGCTCCAGCGCCATGCCGCAGATGGGGCAGCTTCCCGGCCCGTCGCGGACGATTTCGGGATGCATCGGGCAGATGAATTGAGTGGTGGTCGCCGGCGCTGCAATTTCGAGCGGTTCGAGCGCCATGCCGCATTTGGGGCACGAGCCGGGACCCGGTTGGCGAATTTCCGGGTGCATGGGGCACGTGTGGATTGCATCGGAGCCGCGTGATCCCGCCGGAGGCGTGGCGGACCGTGAACCAGACCGGGCGTGATCGTGCACGGGGATGCGCGGCGGCATGCTCTGCGGCCCGGCGGCGGGCCCGTGCGTTTCTTCGGTGCGCTGGCGTGCGGCTTCCCCCAGGTATGCGTCCGGATCGCGGCGGAACTTATCGAGACAACCGGGGTTGCAAAAATGGTAAACCTGTCCGCGGTATTCGTGCGAGCCCTTGGCGGTTTCGGGGGTCACAGTCATTCCGCAGACCGGGTCGATTGCCATGCCGTGCCTCCCAGTGTCACCGCGTCGATGCTACGTCGCCCATGATGCCGTGATCATCGTTCGACGTTTCTGCCGGTTGTGGCACGGCACACTACGGGTGCTTGTGCCCGCCGTGATCATCCGACTGGGGCTTGGGGTCCGCGGCCGTGACTTTCTTCGGGTCGATCTTGACGCCCTGTTCCGCCAGCTTCGGCGCGTACTTGGCGGGATCTTTGAGCAGCTTGTCACCGCAGCTCGCGCAGCAGAAGTAGATGCGCTGTCCCGTGCCGAGGTCGGTGAACACGTTTGGCTGAATCTGCTCGCCGCTGATGGGGCAGCGCGTCTGGTACGTGTAGCTGTCCGCGAGCTTGGCTTTGAACGCGCCGGGGTGCTCGGCGTACTTCGCTTGGCAATCCTTCGAGCAGAAGGCGATCTTGTGTCCGCCTACCTCCGCGGTCAGCTTTCCGTCCACGCTTTTTGCGTCGACCGGGCAGCTCACCTGCACGCGATCGAGCTTCGCGAGCGCCGCGCGCTGGGTCGCGAGCTTCTCGGCGTACTTCGCGGGATCTTTTTTGAACTTCGGAATGCACATGTCGCAGCAGAAGTAGACCGGACCATCAACCGTCATCGTCTTGACGTGGAAATCGACCGCTTCGCCCATGACCGGACAAACCGGAAGCTCCTTGGCCTGATCGGGCGCCTTCTGCTCAGCGGGCTTCTTGCCCTCCTGTGCGTGATGACCGCCGTGCTCCTGTGCCCAGGTAACGTTGAGTGGAAGCAGCCAGAACAACGTGGCCGCGAGTGTCGTGCAGCAAGTCGCGCGCATGGTTGAATCTCCGAAACGATTCGAGCTCTACGCGGCCCGTCGCTGTGACGTGGCAATTCGCGCCGATTGCTCCATTCGATGCGACAGCGACGTGTTTTCTTCCGGCTGAGGATCGAGATTCACGAAAAAACGATTCGCACGGAGGCCGCCGGATCGGTCCGCCGCTTGGATGGCGGCGGAATCGCGGATAAGTTCATGGAGTGAATAGCCCGGCGCGTGCCCCAACGATCACCGAACACGAGCTCGTCGCCCGATGTCAGCGGGGCGACCGCGACGCCCAGCGTGCGCTGTACGAGCAGACCTGCGAGCGCGTATTCCGCGTGCTCGTTCGTATGACACACTCGCGCGATGTGGCCGAGGACCTCGCCCAGGAGACGTATGTCAAGGCGTTCTCGGCGATTGCGACGTTTGACGAGCGTTCCGGGTTCAGCACGTGGCTGTACCGGATCGCTGTGAATGAAGCACTTCAATGGCTGCGACGAAAGTCGCCGACGTCGCTCGACCCCGCGGTCGCTGCGTCGCGCTCTGACCCGCGACACAACGGCCAGAATACGGAAACGCATCTCGATGTGGCGGCGGCCCTGGATACGCTAAGCCCGATAGACCGTGCCATTCTGCTGCTGCGCTATCAGGAGGGCCTCGATTACAAGGCCATCAGCGATGTCCTGGAGATCGCGATGGGCACGGTGGCGTCGCGACTGAACCGGGCCCGTGAACAGATGCGCGAGCGATTGGTGGATTTCAAGTCGCGGCCGGAAGAAAAAGTGGGCTCCATGCATCCAAACCGTCACGTGCAGGAGGGCGAGTCAGCCCGCCTGCCCGCGAAGCGCTTGTGAGGAAGAACAGAACGATGCGTTGCGATGAGGTGCGCGAACTCCTGGGTCCGTACGTCGACAGCGAACTCGACGCCGAGTCGCGCGCCGTTGTCGACACTCACGTGTGCTCGTGCGACTCGTGCCAGTGCGAAATTCGCGACATTCGGGCGCTTGGCGATCGAATCAAGTCGTGCGGCTGTGGTTGCGGCACCGTACCGCCTGCGCTGTGGGATCGGATCGCGGATCGTGTCAGTCCGGCACCCACCCCGCGGGCGCGCGGCCTGTTCCTGCGCCTTCGCCCCTTCGCGGCGGCTGCTGCTTGCCTGCTCGTGGCCGTCGGTGGCTTGTGGCTCCTAAGCGGCGGTCCTGGTCTCATTTCCACCGCGCAGGCGGCACCGGTTGATTTCTCAGTGCTACTCAACGGGCTGTCCGTGGATGCCGAGAAAGCGTTCCGACAGTTTGTGGACCTCTACAAGGGCCGTCGCGTGTCCGCTTCGGAGGCTCGGCAGCACGCGCCTCAACTGAACTTTGCGGTTCCGGAGGATTTGCCGGGAGGGTACGCGCTTCAAGAGGCATTCGCCCTCCGGATTGGCGAAGCTCCGGCCGCCGCCGCGATCTACCGCCGTGATGGCGAGTTCATCGGGACCATCTTCCACCGTGCGATCCACCCTGAGGACTACGGAACGTATCGCGACCACCCGTGCGTCGTCGGCGAGCATCGTGGCCATCGGGTCGATGTTGGCGAGTGGCGTCTCGTTCACGTTACCGACGCGACTACGTGCCACTGCGTCCTGAGCCGGTTGGATGAATCCAAGGAACTGCCGGCGATACTCCATGCCGTCGCGCCGGATTTTCAGGCCGGAGCCGGTCACTCTCATCCCTGAGTTCCGCGCGACGCTTTCCGGAAACTCATCGAATCCCTGAATTGCGACGGAAGAAACCTCCCGACCCACGCATCCAACGTTGCAGCCGTGTGATCGAAAGCTCGGCAGCGGAGGTATGCACGTGCTCACTTGGAGAGTGTGGAGGGCGCATCGCTCGTATACGGTAGCACTGGCAGGTCTGCTCACGGCCGCTTTGGGCCTTTCGATCGGCGGATGTCCAGCCATTCCGGCCGAGTCGAGCGTTGGGAAGCTCGACCCCAACTTTGAGCCCACACTCGACTTGCGCCTTCGGGCCAGGGCGGCGGAGACGCAGATCTTCGACGGGGCAGCCACACGCACGCTCGGATACGAGCCGGAGCTGATCAGCGGCGATTCAACGCGTCTCGCGCCCATCGCGGGCTCTTATCTCGGCCCGATCATTCGGGCGCGGACCGGCGACCGGCTCCGCATTCGCCTGCAGAACGACCTGAACGAGGCCACCATCATTCACTGGCACGGCATGCGCGTCCCGGCGAATCAGGACGGGCATCCGACCGCCGCAGTTGGCCCGGGCAAGGAGTACGTGTACGAGTTCGAAGTGCGCGATCGCGCCGGAACCTACTGGTTTCACCCGCACACCCACGGCACTACGGCCAGCCAGGTGTACAGCGGGTTGGCAGGGTTGCTGCTCGTTTCCGACGATGAGGAAGCGGCGGCAGGCTTACCTGGCGGCGACCACGACATCCCGCTGATCATCCAGGACCGGTCATTCGACGCTGACAATCAACTGGTCTATCCGCCGCATGCCGGCCAGATGATGGACGGCTTTCTCGGCGACCAAGTTCTGGTGAACGGCCAGCCGTCGTATCAGCTTAACGTGGCGACCCAGGTCTATCGGCTTCGGCTCGTCAACGGCTCGAACTCACGCACCTACAAGCTTGCTTGGAGCGATGGTACGCCGCTTGTCGCGATTGCGACCGACGGTGGGCTGTTGGAGACTCCTGTGGAGCGTCAATACGTCACGCTCGGCCCCGGCGAACGCATTGAAGCGTGGGCGGACTTCTCCGGCCGCTCCGTCGGTACGCAGCTCACGCTCGAAAGTCTCGCATTCTCAGGCACCGACATCGGGATGAACGGGGTGATGTCAGTCGGCCTTGGCGGGGGCATGGGTGGTGGCATGAAGGCGACGACCGAGACGACCCAGGCGATCTCCGGCCAACTGAACGGCGCACCGCTCACGGTCATGCGCGTCGTGGTGGATCGCACCGAACCTGAAACACTCGTTCGACCCACGACGCTCTCGACTTTCGCGAAATACCGCATCGAGGACGCGGTCAACGCCGATTCACCCCGCCGGTTCTCGGTGACCATGAGCATGGCGATGGGCATGGGCATGGGCACCATGGGAATGAGCTGGGGCTTCAACGGGCGACAGTTCTCGGAGACCGGCGTCGCCGCGAACGAGGTCATTCCGTTCGACCAGCTCGAACTCTGGGAGCTCGTGAACGAAACCTCGCCGATGGCGATGAACCATCCGATCCACATCCACGGCGCTCAGTTCCAGGTGATTGGCCGCAGCGTCAACGACGCCTTTATGACCGGCTGGGAGTCAGTGCGCGGTGGCTACGTGGATGAAGGCTGGAAGGACACCGTACTCCTGATGCCCGGCGAGCGCGTTCGTCTGCTGATTCGTTTCGGGGATTTTGCTGGCACATATGTGTATCACTGCCACAACCTCGAACACAGCGACAGCGGCATGATGCGGAATCTGCGAATCGAATGACCGCGGCTTGGACCCCCGCCGCGGTATTGAACTCTGATCACGACCGTGGAGAGATTGATGCGGAAGATCACATGCTTCGGTTGCGCGACTTTGCTGCTTGCGTTCTTCGGCTGCGCTTCAGCCGATCGCGGTGAACCGGGAACGCAGCCTGCACCGCACGCCGCGGCGGAATCGACAACGGCGCAGTCGGCCACGCTGACAGTACACGGACTCGCCTGTCCACTTTGCGCGCACAACATAGACAAGCAGCTCTTGAAGATGAGCGGTGTGCAAAACGTGGATGTCGATCTGGGATCGGGGCTCGTCAAGATCCGCTTCGCGGATGGCCCGCAACCCAGTGATAAAGAGTTGGCTGCCGCCGTTGAAGCGGGCGGCTTCACGCTGAACAAGATCGAACGCCCGTGAACATAACGACCCAGCGGCCCGCAGCCGCCGACGGAGGTTTCTTGAATGCCGCTTGTGACACTACGCTTTGTCTGCGCGCTGGCAGCAGTGACAATCGGTTCGCTGGCCTCCATCGCTCAGGAGCCGCCGAACGCGTATGAGTCCGCGACCCAGCCCGGGCCCGGAACATTCATCTTCAAGCCGCAGCTTCGCTATTTCTACCTCGATGATGCTCCGTCATCGCCCTGGGGCGACACGCATCAGTTGAACTTCTCGAACACGCTGAACTTCGGCATCGCCCCGGACTGGTCTGCGAGCATCCGGTTCCCGCTCGAACAGCGCTGGCAATCCGATCGCACCTCCGCCAGCTCGGAAGAGTCTTTCGGCATCGGCGACCTGACCACGCTGCTGAAGTGGCGCGTCTGGCGCAACGACACCAGCCCACTGGACACGCAGCGCCTGGCCGTATTTGGCGGGTTGGAGTGGCCACTGGGACAAAGCGAGTTTTCGAGCTACTCATTCGACCCAATTCTCGGCCTCGCGTATACGCAAGTGACGGGCCGTCACGGCGTCAATCTCTCGGGCGCATGGAAGTTCACCACCGACGGCGACGATGCGCCGTTGCTGGCCGGCGAAGGCCAGGCGGACCTCTTCCGCTACGACGCCGCGTATCTTTTTCGGTTCCACCCCGAGCAGTACACGGGTGACACGAAGGGTGCGTGGTATGCCGCGTTCGAGTTGAACGGGTTTTATGAAACCAACGGCGACCACGAGGTGTTTCTATCTCCCGGCATCATGTACGAGGCCGAGTCCTGGGTGCTGGAATTGTCGGTGCAACTGCCGGTAATCCAGAGGCTCGACTGGCGTCCGGAGACGGACTTCGCGGTTGCGATCGGGCTTCGATTCTTGTTCTGAGATGCGACGCATGAAGCCATCTCTGCGATCGACGGTCTATCGGGTCGGGGACGGCATGTTCCTCATCACCGTCGGCGGGCTGGCGACGTGGATCATGCATCTGGTGCATGAAACGGGCTGGGGATTCGTAACGTGTGCGCTGGGCGGAATGGCAGCGGCGATGCTCGCCCAGATGCTGCTGGCCTGGGCCGTCGCGCCACTGCTGGGCTCTATCGAGAGCATGGTTCCGTCGATGATCGTCGGCATGCTCACTCCGATGCTGATCTGCGGACTGCATTTGTCCGGTTGTGAACTCGGCGGCGCCGCACCCGCAGCCCTGGGCGCTGCGGGCGGCCTGACGTTGTTCGCACTGCTTGAGCTTTACGGGGAGGCGTGCCGAAGAGCGCTGCGCCCCGCGCCTTGAAAGAAGCCGGAACGACCATGCCTACCGTCTGGGATTTGCGTGCTCGACTCTACGATGTCTGCGAGGGCTCCCAACTTCGACGCGCGCCGTACAAGGCGGCGCTCTTTCGAGAAATGTCCGGGCGCGTGCTATTCGTTGCCGTCGGCACCGGCGTCGATATTCCGCAGTTTCCGCCGAACCGCGAGATCGTCGCTATCGACATCAGTGAGGAAATGCTCCGTCGCGCGGAAGCGCGCCAGAAGCGGTATCGCGGGAATCTGCGCCTCGTGCGGATGGACGCGATGCATCTTGCTTTCCCCGATGCGTCGTTCGATACGGTCGTCACCTCATGCACGATGTGCTCCGTTCCGGACGCCGTCGCGGCGCTGCGCGAACTTCACCGCGTGCTGCGACCCGATGGCCGGCTCCTGATGTTCGAGCACGTCCGAAGCCGCAACGTCGTCCTGGCGTGCGTGCTGGACCTGATGACGTTGTGGACGCGCTACTTCGGCACGGAGATGAACCGCGACACCGTCGCAAACGTCCGGGCCGCTGGGTTCCGCATTACGCGTGTCGAAAGCGTCTATCTCGACATCATCCTAACCATTCGGGCCGGAAAGGCGTGATTCGGCCAAGAGGCGAACTCGCGCCGAGCCGCATCGAATCGAGTCCGGCCTTGAGAATTCCCGGCGTGCGATGGAAGAATCCTCAGCGCTTGCGCATCCAATGAGGTACTGTCGCGCCGACATCCACGCTTGGCACACGGAGTGCATGGCGTTCCCTGTCGTTTTCTCGGCGCTCATTGAAAGGAGCCAATCATGTTCAATTGGATGGCACCGATGTACAGCGTAATGATGGCCGGCTCGGCCGTGATGCTTGGCGGTTGCAGCGGAATGCTCATGGGCTGTACGCCAGCCGATCTCACGGAGCAGACGGGGGACACCCCGACCGGCCTCACCGCTGACGTGGCTGCGAAGGCTGAACAGGTGGCGCGCGAAATCGGCGGAACCGCCGGCTTCGGCGGGCCGATGATGGACGGCTACTTCGACCACATGGACGACCACATGGGGTTTCACGACGCGGCTGATCTCGCGGACGAAAATGGGACCGTTTCCGTCACGTTTACGAACGATGCCAACCAAGCCTGCACGTTCCATTTCGCGTTCTTACGCAGCGCCGACGGCCTCGGCGCGCAAACGCGCGATGTAGACGTTCCTGCGGGCCAGTCTATTACCGTCGAGATGCCATGCGCGGAGATTGCCGGGATGGGCAGCCTCACCGAAGTCGGCGCCACAGCCGCGAGCACCGCCGACGGAGGAGAATTTCCGAATCGCTACTGCGTGCCCGGCTTCCTGAACTCCGACTACGCGTGCGGCGGCGAATTCGCCTGCTTGCTGACGCCAGATGTCAACGACGTTGACCAGGACGGCGACACGGCGGAGCTCATAACGCTGACGAGCGGCATGCAGCAACACTTTAGCGCTGGCGGCATGAGACGGCACAGCGGCGAAGAGGACGGCTCTTTCGGCGGCATGATAGGTGGGATGGGCACCGTTGCGCAATCGCGTCAGGATGGTCGCGCACGCCCATAGCAGCAGTTGCGGCAAAGTGAGAAACAACAACTCACGTACGATAGATAACGCGAATGTGGACATTCTAAGAAGGCCCATCACGCTTACCGAATCTCGATCGTGCGCGCGACCTTTTCCGTCTTCGATGACGATCCCGCGGTCAAGCGTATTGATGATCGCACGCTCAGCGGACGGAAAGCTCGCTTCGTGAGATCCCGCATTCCCTCAGCAGGGACGCGAGCTGCGTTTCTTGGCTCGGTGTTGCCTCGCCATCGAGGTGCAGATAGATCAGCGAGGTGTACTGGTCCATTCTCCGTCTCACAGGCGGAATCGAACTGAGTCGCCGACCATGGCGCTCCTCAGGCCGCACACGAGAAACTCCGTTCATCGCATCGCTCTGTATTCCGCGGCGATCACTTTGGGGTTTTTCGTGCGCGCGTTGCGGATCGTGCGCAGGACGCTGGCTTCGGCGAATCCTGCCGCCCGAAACTCGTCGAGGAAGGGCACGCCTTCCCTGGCTCCGGCCACTCAGGCGAACCAGTTCGTCGCGCTCGTCCGCTCCGTCTCCGGCAACGGTTCGACCAGGATCAACTCCGCACCGAACACCTGACCGCCCGGGCGGACTACTCGCGCCAACTCACGGAATAGTTCCGAACGCTGAGGATTCAAGTTGAAGATGCCGTTGACGATCGCGACATCAATCGTCGCGTCGAGCAACGGAATCCGCTCGGCATCGGCCTGAATGAACTCGACATTCGTCGCGTTGACTTCTCGCGCGGCCCGCCGCGCTCTTTCGAGCATGGCCGGACTGAAATCGACGGCGTAGACCTTGCCGGTCGGTCCGGTTCGGCGCCCGGCGATCAGGGCGTCGAGCCCCGCACCGCAACCGAGGTCCAGCACAACGCTTCCGACAGGAATTTCAGCGAAGTTCGCTACGTTGGAAACCCCCGCGAATCCGTCGGCCGCCGCCGGGGGCACTGAATCGAGCTGTTCCGGCGGGTAGCCGACGCTCTCGGCGAAAGCTCGTCCTACGGGAAACGGGTGTTTCGCCGTGGGATCATCGGAGGCTGCGGAGTACGCCTCTCGTACCGCGTCGCGAAGGTCCGTTGCATCCATCACTGGTCACCCGCCTTTTCGCCTGCGTTGGCCGGAGAGAGTATTGCTCAGCCGATGCGATGCGTAAAATGAATTGTTATCATGGTCACGATGTACATTTGTAATGGATCGCCATGAACCCCAGGCCGCTGCGCACATTTCTGGCCGTCGCCCGCAGCCTGAACTTCACCAAGGCCGCTGAGGAACTGACCATTACCCAGCCCGCCGTCTCGCGCCAGATCCGCCAGATCGAAGGCGAACTTGAAGTCGTCCTGTTCGAGCGTCTCGGACGGTCTGTGGAACTGACGGATGCCGGCCGCGCTCTGGTACCGCTCGCTGAGCAACTTCTGGGGCAGATTGATCGTGTGGTCGAGGCCGTCCGCCGGTATGGAACCGCTGCGCACGGCCGCTTGCGCATCGGGGCGAGTACGACGCCGGGGTATTACCTGTTGCCGCCCATTCTGGGCCGCTTCCGTCGCGCCCACCCGGGCGTGGAGCTGCAATTCACCGTCGAGAATTCGCTCGCCATCGAGCGGAGAATCCTGCACAACGAACTTGACCTGGGTTTTGTCGGCGGGCACCTGGCCAGCGAGGCGCTAAGCATCGAGCCGATCGCCGAAGACGAAATCGTGTGCTTCAGCACACCCGACCATCCGCTTGCTGCGCGGCGCCGCGTTCAGGCCAAGTCGTTGGGGGATCAGACGTGGGTTGTGCGCGAGCGCGGCTCGGCGACACGGGAGCTCTTCGAGCAGTGGCTCAACAAGGCGGGCGCAGTCCTGCACAAGACGATCGAACTCAGTTCCCCTGAGGCGATCAAGGCGCTGGTGCGGGTCGGGGTCGGCATCTCGTTCATGTCGATCCACGCGCTCCAGGACGATCTGCGCCGCGGCGAGCTGAAGCGCATCCGTCTGGCGGGCCTGCGGCTGAGCCGGCCGATCTATCTCGTGCGGCATCCGGACAAGCACATCTCGCCGGCGTTGCGCGCGTTTCTGGATGAGGCGCAGAGGCACAAAGAGCGGCGCTGAACTCACGCCGCGGCTCCGTGCCCCTGCGGTCCAATCCGGATTCGAGCCGCTACACGCGCGACTTTGATCGCTTCGCGTTCCCGTTGCCGCTGGGCAGCACTTTCCGCACCGCGCGTCCGTCCACGGTCGAAGGCGTGGCTTCATAGGCGCCCGGTGCGTGCATCCCTTCTCGCACCACGCTGGCCGTCAGTCCGCCGCCCGGCGCTTGCCCAAAGTTCACGGTAAAGATCGGGCTGAGCGGCCCGCTGCTGTCTGCCCGCTGGCCCTGCACCGTGTACTGCACGCTGTCCGGCCCGGCGATGAGCGAGTCGTCGATGAACTCCTTCTTGCCGAAAACACCGATGAAGGAGAACTCGCTTTCGCCCGGCAGCCGGCGGCGGATGATGTACGACGTGCCGCTCGTCCCGGTCGGGTTCGCCGCCTTCCAGCGCAGCGTGATGTTCCCGCCGCTGGCATCGAGCGTAACCGTCACGTCCCGCGGAATGGTCTCGCAGGGGGGCGACGGCCTCGCGTGCTTCACCAGCCGCGATGCGCAGGCGATCCAGTTCGACGAGCCGGGCGAGTCGGCCCGCCTGGAGCGCGCCGCGCGCCGCACCCGCGCCGGGAGCATCGACTTCGGCCGAACGCAGCCGGGAGTGCTGGAGCGAGCCTCCGGCCCTTCCGGCGCCCTTCCCGCTCTTCCCGGTCCGGCGATCAGCGCGGTGATCGCGCGGCTCGCGTCCGGGGCGGACGCGGGCGCGGTGGCGAAGAGGTTTGCGGGGTGGAACGATGCGACGGTCTACTCGGCGGGGCAGCAGGAGGAACTGCTGCTCAAAGGGAGTGTGGACCGTGCCCGTCGCCAGTTGTTCCTGTTCCGCATCCTGCTCACGGGCATCTCCGCCGTCATCATGGCCCTCATCATCTACACGCTCACGTTGGACAAGCTCCATCCGATTGCGCTGCTGAAGCTGGTTGGAGCCCCCAACCGCGGCATCCTGGGACTCATCTTGCAACAAGCCCTCATCATGGGCGCGGCGGCCTTTGGAATCGCCTATGTCGTCGGGCAGTGGCTGTTCCCGCTCTTCCCGCGGCGGGTACTCGTGATCCCCGGCGACCTGGGGCAGTTGAGCGTAATCGTGCTCGGTATTTCGGTGCTGTCGAGCATCCTGGGCATCTGGAAGGCGATGAGCGTCGCCCCCAACGAGGCTGTCGGCTGACGCGCAAGGACGGAGGACTCCTCTGGCATGAGCCACACGCTGGCGCTCGAAATCGACGGGCTGACCAAGGTGTACGGCAGCGGCCACACCGAGGTGGTCGCCATGCGCGACGCGCGCATGAGCGTGCATCGCGGCGAGATTGTCGCCCTGCTCGGACCTAGCGGCGCGGGCAAGTCCACCTTCCTCCTGTGTGTCGGCCTCATCAACCCGCCGACACGCGGGCGAGTCACCATCGGCGGCGTGCCAGCGTTGGACGGCCCGCGTGCCCTGGTCGATCTCCGCCGCTTCCGGCGCGAGCGCATCGGCTTTGTCTTTCAGAAGTCCAACCTCATCCCCTTCCTGAACGCGGTCGAGAACGTGCAGGTTGTGGGTGAACTGATCGGGCGGTCGCCGTCCGAAGCGCGCCGCCGCGCGACGCAGGCTCTTGAATCGCTCGGTGTAGGCGCACGCGCGTTCAACATGCCCACCCAGCTTTCGGGCGGCGAGCAGCAGCGCGTCACCATCGCACGGGCGCTGGCGAATCAGCCCAGCCTAATCCTCGCCGATGAGCCCACAGCTGCCCTCGACAGTACACGCGGACGACAGGTGATGGAACTGTTCCGTGATGTGGCCCACGGCCGCGGGGCGGGGCGGGAGTCATCGTCGTCACCCACGACCACCGGGCGCTGGATGTGTTCGACACAGTGTACGCGATGCAGGACGGACTGCTCCGGCCCGCAACGCTCGCGACAATCGACGCAGCGGCCGGGCAAGCAGCGATACGCTAGCCGTCCGTGTCGCACGCGTCCGGTCCGCTTGGGCTTTTTGGCCCAGAGGTGCGTCCGTGACCGAGATCGCCGCTTGAGCGGGCAGGGTCGCCATGCTGACCTCACGACCGCTCTCACGGCTAATGGTCTTCGTGCCAGCCCTTTGGCGCTGGTGCAGTGAACTGCGAGCTCGAACCCTGTGGCGCGAGGTAGAGGACAGCGCCCCGGTTTGCCGCGTTTCGCGCGTGCCTGGCGGTCCGGTCACTTAAAGGCAATCGGCCCGTCGCAGGGCGCTACCTCGATCTTTAGGTGCCCAGACATGCACACACAGGCGAGTCGCTTCGCTGCATGCCTGCTTTTCGCCGATGCCCCGCTCGGTCACTCATGCGCGTGTTGATGATGAATGTCCGGATAATGCGCGTGCGTGTGGCGCAGCGGCAAGTGAACGTGCGCGTGCGAATGCGGGCCGTGCGGGTCGATCCCCGGCGGGTGCTCATGCTGGTGGTGCTCATCGTGCTCGTGCCAGTGATCGTGCTCCAGATATCCGTGCTCATGCTCGTGTTCGTGCCGCTCCGTCAGGTGCAGCCACAGCCCCACGCCCATCAGCGCGGCCGCGACGAAGAACAGCATCGTCGGCCGCTCGCCGAGCAGCGCGATCGACAGCGCCGCCCCGACGAACGGCGCCGTCGAGAAATACGCGCCGGTGCGGGCCGAACCGAGGTGCCGCAATCCTAGGATGAAGAGCACGAGACTCAGGCCGTAGCTGGCCAGTCCCAGCAGCCCGGCCAGCCCCAGCGTCACGGGCGAGGGCAGCGACGCTCCCAGCAGCAGGGCCAGCGTCGTGTTGCTCGCCCCCGCGGCCACTCCTTTGATCGTGGCGATTTGCACCGGGTCGGCCGCCGAAATCTTGCGCGTCAGGTTGTTGTCCAGCGCCCACGCCGC
This sequence comes from Planctomycetota bacterium, assembly GCA_045863555.1. GTDB lineage: Bacteria > Planctomycetota > Phycisphaerae > UBA1845 > Fen-1342 > JACRLV01. The sequence continues at coordinate 35,349 of BTUU01000027.1, forward strand.
GCAGGCCCCCGCGATCGCCAGCGCTCCCCACGGCACGCCGATCTCCGGCGTCCCGCCCCACGACAGCAACGCGCCGCCGGCCACGATCGCGGCCATGCCCAGGGCGATGCGGCGGTCGAAGTTCTCGCGGAAGACGAACCACGCCAGCAGCGCCGTGAGGACGCCTTCGAGGTTGAGCAGCAGCGCTGCGCTGGAGGCTGGCGTCCGCGCCAGGCCCCACATCAGCAGCACCGGCCCGGCCACGCCGCCGCAGAGCACGACCGCGGCCAGCCACGGCAGGTCGCGGCGCGTCAGGGTCGCCTCGGCCGCGCCCGACGCCGAGCGACCGCGAACGAGCCGAAACAGCCCCAGCCCCAGGCCGGCCCCGAGATACAGCAGTCCTGCCAGCAGCACGGGCGGCACGTCGCCCAGCAGCGACTTGGCCAGCGGCGTGCTGGCGCCGAAGAGCACGGCGGATGCGATGGCGAACAGGATGCCACGGCGATCGTTACTGTGAACCTCGAACATACGGGCAATCATAGCGACGCATCGACGAAGCGCGGCTCAGGTGCTGTGTTCCTCGCATGATGCCCGTCGCGTGCCGACCATCTGGACACTCGCCCGGGCACGCCCGGATAATCCGCCGGATTCGTTGGAGTCCCCGCACGGCCGTGGAGCGGCAACCGATACCACCCCGACTGCGCTGCCAGTCATGGCTATCAACCAAGGGAACTCCAGGCGTCTGAAGCTCAGAAGCAATGGTCGCGCGCCGCTTCGAAACGCAACATCGAGAGGATCAGCCGAAATGATGCCATCACCGACGCCGTCCCGGTTCGGTCTGCCTTTCGTCGCGGCGGCGCTCGCGTGCGCCGCTGGCTGCATCGCGCCTGCGACTCAGGTTACGCAGTACGGGCGCATGCGTGAAGTTCTCCGCGACGGCCAATCACAGCCGCGCATCGCACTGTCCGAGGTAACGGTTCGCCCGAACGCGCATGCCATCGGCGCGCTCGCCGACCTGGACGGGGAGATCACGATCGTGGACGGCGTTGCGCTGGTGTCGCGCGTGCGTGACGGTGCGCTCGCCTCGGGGCCGCCAGTTCCCGGGGACCGCGCAACGCTGCTTACGCTCGCCTATGTCGAGCGTTGGCACGGTGCGGCGCTTGGGTCAGCGGTCGGCGACCGCGAACTGGAAACGACTGTCGAGGAGATCGCCCGGAACGCCGGCGTCGCGGTCGATGAGCCGTTTCCGTTTGTCGTGGAGGGAGAGCTGACCGCGCTTGACATGCACGTCATCAACGGGGAATGTCCGCTGGCGGGCGCGCGCGACGAGGCTGGCGCGAAACCGGGGCCACGGGCGCCGTATCAGCTGCGGTTGGACCGCCCGACCCGCGGCAAGCTGGTCGGTTTCTTCGCGACGGGCCGGGAAGGGGACATGACGCATCACGGAACGCGCATTCACGTTCATGTCGTGCTGGAGCATGAAAGAAGAACGGTTACTGGGCATGTCGAACGCGTGTCCGTCGCGGCAGGTGCGGAAGTTCGCGTGCCGCACCCGCGATGAGCGGAATCTGACTGGGTCCACGGACAAGTGCTGGCGGCAGTACGGTCACGTTCGAGCTGATGACGCACCACCCCAGGGATGGCTCGTGCTCATCGTCGTCTTTTCGCTTCTTTGCGGGCCTGCATCCACAAGAACGGGATCGCAATCGTGGTACCCGTGAACGAAATCGCAAAGACTAGCCCCACGTCGACGCTGAGGAGGTGGCCGTACTGGCGATAATGGTGAAGATTTTGGGCGATTACCATCCAATCGAGCAAGAAAGAGAATGCTGCAAACGGGATCAGCCACAAAAGCAGGTTGCGAATTCCGGGGAGTCGCACGGACCCCGGCCGCTTTCCGTCGGACCGCCCTCTTCGATTTCGACGTTGCGCCTTGCCGGGCATACTCGTCCGCACTCACTTGTTCCGCGTGCCAAGTAGCCTCAACGAATTTGACACTACTAGTAGAGACATCCCCGTGTCGGCCGCGATGGCCGCCCACAGGCTCGCATACCCCGCCAGCGTCAAGAGAATGAACGCGGCCTTCACCGCCAGCGACGCGACGATGTTTTGGCGGATGATGGCCAGCGCGCGGCGCGAGTGGCGGATCAGCCACGGCAGGCGCGACAGGTCGTCGCTCATCAGCGCCACGTCGGCCGTCTCCAGGGCCGCGTCCGTGCCGGCCGCGCCCATCGCGATTCCCAGCGTCGAGCGGGCCAGCGCGGGGGCATCATTCACGCCGTCGCCGACCATCGCGACCGCGCCGTAGCGCTTTACTAACTCCTCGATGGCCGCGACTTTCTGCTCCGGCAGCAGCTCGGCCCGCACCTCGTCCACGCCGGTCGCCGCCGCGACGGCACGCGCAGTCCCGTGGTTGTCGCCGGTCAGCATGATGACGTGCTCGATGCCGGCCGCCCGCAGCGCGGTGACCGTCGCCTGCGAGGCGTCGCGCACGCGGTCGCCCACGGCGATGAAGCCGCACACATGCTCGTCGTTGCCGACGACGACGATGCTCGCGCCGGCGGCGGAGAGGGCTTCCAACTGGGCGTGCAATTCGGGCGATTCCTGCGCCCGCTCCTCCAGCAGCCGGTGCGAGCCGATCCAGACGGCGTTGCCGGTAAGCCTGGCTGTGGCGCCTTTGCCCTTCAACGTCTGGTAGCCATCCACCGGCGTGGGTCGCACGCCCTTGGAATCGGCGAAGCGGACGATCGCCCGTGCCAGCGGATGCTCCGACCGCTGCTCGATCGCGGAGGCGATTTCGAGCAGCTCGCGCTCATCGTGCCCGACCAGCGGAACGACCTGCTGCACCTGCGGCTGGCCTTCGGTGAGCGTCCCGGTCTTGTCGAGCGCGATGGCCGTCAGCCGCGCCGGGGTCTCGACGTGCAGGCCGCCCTTGATTAGGACACCATGCCGGGCTGCGCTGGCCAGCGCGGCCACGATGCTGACGGGCGTGGAAATCACCAGCGCGCAGGGACACGCGATCACGAGCAGCACTAGCGCCTGGTAGAACCAGAAGGCGAATACCCCTCCGAAGAGCATTGGCGGGATTGCCGCGACCAGGATGGCGAGCACCATGACGGCGGGTGTGTAGTAGCGGGCGAATGTCTCGACCCACTGTTCGCTCGGCCCGCGCTTGGCCTGGGCGTCACCGACCATTCGCGTGATCCGCGCCAGCGTCGTGTCCGCGGCGACTTTCGTGGTGACGAGCTCGACGGCGCCGTCCTCGTTGATGGTGCCAGCGAAGACTTCGTCGCCGACCGCCTTCGGCACGGGCCGCGATTCGCCGGTGATGGGAGCCTGGTTGGCGGTCGTCTCGCCTTTCGTGATCCGCCCATCGAGCGGGAACTTCTCGCCCGGCTTGACGACAACCGTGCCGCCAACCGGTACATCGGTCACGTCGCGCGACTCTTCTCGCCCGTCCGCTGACAGGACCGTGGCCCGCGGTGGACTGAGCGCCATCAAGGCCGCGACGGCGCGGCGGGCGCGTCCGACGCTCCAGGATTCGAGCGTCAGCGATAGTGCGAAGAGGAAGGCGACCGTCGCGGCTTCCATGAGCTCGCCGATGGCAATCGCCCCCGTCACCGCGACCGTCATGAGGAGGTTCATATCCGGGCGGAGCCGAAGCAAGGCGAACCACGCTTTCGGCAGGATGTACCAAGCGCCGGCGACCGTGGCCGCGATATACAGGCCTCGGCTGAGCCAGGGCGGTGCGTCGCCCGCGCCGATGGCCGCGGCCCAATCCATGCTCGCGCCGTGAACGACAAAACCAATCAGCAGCAGGAGTCCGCTCAGGGCAGTCATGAGTGAGCGGCCCTGTTGATACCAGCGGGTATCGTGCGAAGCGGTCTTTTCTTTCCCCGCCGCGGGCACACTGGCGCGCATCCCGGTTTTCGCGACGGCCGCCTCCAGGTCGCGTGGCTGAATCCGTGCCGGGTCATACGCCACGGTCATGCGGTTGTTGAGGATGTCAAACGTCAGATCCTGCACGCCGGGAAGCGGTCCGAGCGCGGCGCGCAGCGTGTCCACTTCCTCCGCGCAGTGAAGACCGGAGACGTCGTAGGTCAATCGGTCCATATGTCGCTCGCCCTCGTCTCAAAGTGCGGGATGCGGTTTGTACGCGCGCGACGCGGCAGGGTGCCGCGTTTCGACGGTTTGCGGAGGAACTGAACCACCGTCCGCCCCGAATTCGTCACGACCGGCTGGGCCAGTTCAGCGCATGCTGCCCGGAAGAGGCGCCCGGACCGATAGAGCACGCGATACGCGCGGCGTAGTTCGTCACGCTCGGCAGACGGCACATTGGCACACCGCAATCCGACGACGTTGATGCCCGTACATGCATCGCCGTTGACGCCCACCGTCATGAACGGGGGCACGTCCATCGCGATCTTCACCACGCCGCCGATCGCGGAGGAAGGCACGATCACCCAACGGCTCTTGATCGAATAACGAAGGCCGGCTTCAAGCATCGGTGCTTCCCCTTGCGTTGGAGACACAGGCCTGTTGGTTGTGTGAGGACACCGCACCGGGCGTAGTGAAGGACTCAGCGCTGAAGATGCGCGACTGGACCCCGTGCAGCAGTGCCTCAAGTTCAGCGACGCGCCGCTCCAATTGCTTTACGTGAGACCTTGATTCATGGGCCCGCCGGATGGCGGCGACCGCACGATTGTGCTCGACGCGCGGCCGCGCCGGCATGCCTGCATAATCGCCCGGAACCGTGATGTTCTTCGTGACAATCGCTGTCCCTCCGATGCGCGCACTATCGCAGATGCCGACCCCATCCGTCGCGCCGGCCCGGCCTCCCATGATCACGCCGTTCCCCAAGGAAACGCTGCCGGAGATGCCGACCTGCCCCACCAGGATGCAGTGCGCGCCCAGCCGGCAGTTATGTGCGATCTGCACCAGGTTGTCGATTTTGGTGCCGCGGCCGATGACGGTGGCGCCCACCTTCGCCCGGTCGATGCAACTATTCGCACCGACCTCAACGTCGTCTTCAAGGATGACGATCCCGACGTGCGGTATGCGGCGATGCACGCCGTCCCGAAAGATGAACCCAAAGCCGTCCGAACCCACGACCGCGCCGGGCTTGAGCACAACCCGGTCCCGGAGGATGCAGCGATCGCCGATGGAAACATTAGGAAAGATTTCACAGCCCGCGCCGAGCTTGCAACCCGATCCGATGCGGACTCCTGGATGCAGGACGCATCCGTCACCGACATACGCGTCAGGTCCTACATGCACGAACGCTCCGATCCGTACACCCGCGCCTAGTTTCGCATTCGGCGCAACGACAGCGGCGACATGAACTCCTTCATCGGGGATGGCGATCGGAATGCGGAATCGCTCAAGCACACAGGCAACGGCCTGCTCGGGGTCGGCAGTAAGGATGGCGGGCACCGGAACGTCGCCGAGCGCGGCGGACGTGATGACGGCGGCCGCGCGGCAGGTGCGCAACGCGGCAACGAACCTCGGATGCGACAGCCACGTGATCTCGTCCGGAGCCGAATCCGCGATTGAAGCTACGCCCGCAATGAGGATGTCGGGCCTCGCGCCGCGCAGTTCTCCTCCGACCATCTCACACAGTTCACCGAGCGTCACCGCGTGTTGCATCATGTCTCGTCTCCCATGCCGAAGTCTGGCAGCGGAAAGTCCGGCGGGTTGTCGCAGTACATCCAGACGTGGTCCACGTGCGCCTTGTTCGGCGGGTTCATCGCCTGCTGCCAGAAGTTCAGCATCGCCTGAGCGAGCTGATGCTCCGAGATCACGTCGTGTTCGTACGTCGCCGTCACGTTCGGATTGAGCACGAAGCCGGCGTTCTGGAGAATCGTGCGCAGGCGATTGCTGAGCTGGCCGTCCTCCTCGCCGTCCACGGAATATCTGACGATCGCTCTCATGGTACAAACTCCTGCTCATGCCCCGATGGTGGCCGTGGCCGTCTCGCTCCACAGTGCCTTCCGGTCCTCGGCGTTCATTCAGCGCAGCAAGTAGTGGGCGTTTTTGCCGCTTGTCGGACCTGTCGAAATCCAGCGTGCATGGCAGCCCCGCGGCCGACCTGCGTCAAAGAACCGGCGATCCGCCCCACCCGCGAGTCCGCGCCACCCAGGCGGCGCTGTCCCGACCAGCCTCGTTCCCTGTCGGAGCGCCGAGCGCACCGGTCGGCGGGGGTGGTTCCCACGCCAGAGAGCGGACCTTCCCATCCGTGGCCGCGGGCCGGTCCGCGACGAAAGACTCCAGTTGTTATTGGTCGTACTGCGCTGCGGGCGTCCCAACCGCGCGAAAGGTCTCGCTCGAACCCTCCGGAACCACTCGCGTCGCCGAGGTTCTGCAATTTTTCGGGCGCGGCGCGCGTTATACTTATGAGTGGTGTTGCCGCGATTGTTCTGCACGCCCGCGGGCTTCCAGCGACAACGCCCGGAGGAACAACCATGCAGCGCACCGCTTCCATCCTGCTTGTCGCCACGGTGAGTTTCGCGATCTTCACGACATCCGGCACATCCGCGCAGGCCGTCGCCCAGGGCAAGCCCGCCGCAGTCGAGTCGGCATCGTCGAAAGTGATCGACGGCGTCACGTACTACTACGACGCGAACGGCAATCCGCTCTACAAGGACGATCCCGTTCACTACACGCCGGCGCGGCGCTTCTTTTACCGCAACGGCGGCTGGGTCATGGCGCGCATCGGCAACGGCCACCACCGCTCGCGCTACGCGAACACCGGCCTGCACAAGCGCCGCGGCACGGCTGGGCAGAGCGCGCAGCCCGGCAGCGGGACGCAGTTTCGCAAGCAGGTCGAGCGGCGCGGACAGTCGGGCACGACACAAGCGGGGCAGAACGCAGCGGGCGGCAAGCAGGCGGGCAAAGATGTTCGTGCCGGGCGGCAAGGCGGCAAACGCGCACAGTCCGCCAACAGCGGATTGGCGCAGGGTGCGCGCACGTCGAAAGCCGGCAGGGATGCAGCCAGCGACAAGACTGGGCGCGCGACCGATAGTGGTCAAACCGGCAGTGGAAACAAATACGGGGCGGGCGCTGCGAGCGGCGGACGATCCGGCAACGCGGGGAAATCCGGGTCGAGCGCGAGGGGCGGCGGACGATCCGGCGCCGGAAGCAAATCGGCTTCCAGCACGGCGCGCGGCGGCGGCAACGGCGGGAAGTCCGCCGGCAGCGCCGGGCGGGGCGGTCGACGCGGTCCGAAGTAGTCGTCGAGTCCCTCGATTCACCATCATCGCACTCCCGACGAGCGGGGCCACTCACACACGAGCGCCGCTCATTTGGCGCGGTACTTCGCGGCGGACCATTCCGCGTCGATCTGATAGAACTCCACAGAGGTGACCTGCCCCAAACCGGTCTGGCCGGCTTCGTACATCGTCTTGGCGCGGTGGGCCAATTCGGTCATCCGCGTCAAATGCGCTTCGGCGGCGGCCAATGCTGCGGGGCGATCCGCAGCGGCGTCCTGCTCGGCCTCCATCCAGCGTTTGGACCACAGGTACGTCTCCTCAGCCGATGCGCGGGCCTCGCCGCGTTTCAGCGGCTCGACAACGAGCTGTTCGTACACGCTCTTGGCGGCGGCGACGCGCCGGTGCACCAGCGGAGCGGCCTTCCCGGCTGGTCGCGATGCCGTTTGTCCGAGGACGAGGATTGTCAGCGCCGCCGCACCGACGACGATCACGGCGCGCGCTCCATGGCGATTGACGTGAAAATGCATGACACGCTCCTTTCTGAAGGGAGTTTCCCGTGGGACGCCGCGCGCTGGCGGCATCGACGAACTTTCGTAATCGGTGTGGTGAGAAAACGCGAATTCAAAGGGAATCTGAGCGCAGAAGCCCGGCCGGAGTATGCCGGCCGGGCTTTCCGTATGCCAGTTTGCAGGGATACGGCTAGTGACGGCCGCGGCGCTGGTGCCGGTCGCTGCGCTGGCCGCCGTGGCGATCCGCCCGGTAGCTGTGATGCCGGTCCGACCGATATCCGTGGTGACGATCGCCCACGTTCACGCCCAGTGAGAACGACCGGTAGTTCGGCGCGCTGTAGTACACGGGCGGCGGCGCGTAGTAGCGCGGGGCCGTGTATACCACCTGCGGCGCTGGTGTGTAAACCCACGGCGGAGAGGCATACACCGGCCCGCTGCCGTAGCTGCCGCACTGCACGTTGGCCGTGGACGGAATCGCCGCCATTGCCAGTACGGCCAGGCCCGCGACGACGGGCAGACTCAGAACAGAACGACTCATGACACGTCTCCTTCGACAGCCGGCCTGACTTCGCAGCTCGCCGCGAAAGGTTGGGGGACTGCCCATTTCGTAGACACTGCACGGCTTCGGAGGATTGCGTATTCACGTCGGTCCCTCGAATCGGATCGAGGATGGCAGTTCGGCGCATTCTCTTCGCCGATCCCGCGCGGTCACCGCATGGTGGCGCGATCGTTGACAAGGTTATTTCTTTAACTCGAACGAGGCGACGCCCTTCTTGCCGTCCTTGCCCTCGATTTCGACCCACAGTTTGCTGGCGGCGGGCAGCGGGTCGGGCACTTCCGCGTGCGTGTGCCACTTGCCTTCTTCGACTTCCGCCTTGGCTTTGATTGAGCCTTTCGCATCCTCCGTGCCGATCCAGAACCGCACAGCCGCGGCGTTTCCGAGGCCGCCATTGATCCACACGTCGACTGCCGCGTCGCCGCCGGGCTTGATGTCGCCCGCGTCGCGCGCGGCTTTAACCTTCATGCCGTTGACGGTTGCCTCTCCCAATTCAATCGACGGGCCGTGAGCACCATGCGTGTCGGCCTCCTTGCCATGATCGTGATCGTCCTTCTCGCCGGGCTTGTGGTCATGATCGTCCTGTTTGGCTGCGCCGGACGATCCGCCGGCCGCGGGCTTGGTGGATTCCGGCTTGCGTTCGCAGCCTGCCAGGGCGACCGCGACGGACAACATCGAAACAAGAATGAGTGTACGCATGACGAATCAACTCCCTTTCACAGTGGGTTGCACGCGGCGGCGCAGCACGGCTCCCACGAGCCGGCTGAATACGCCGCGCGGATCAGAGGTCGAACGCTTCAGGCCGAAGACCAGCGAATAGCCCGCCGGCACGACAACCAGATTCAGGAACGTTGAGGTGATCAAACCGCCCAGCACAACAATGGCCAGCGGCGCCAGCAGTTCGCTGCCCGGCTCGCCCT
>BTUU01000028.1:0-44301 GCA_045863555.1 Planctomycetota bacterium
GAGAGTACGCCGCCTTTATTCACCCGGCCATCAACGAAATTCGGTTATATCCCAAGCGAGAATCGGGGGCGCGGCTCAAGGATTTGGCCGGAAATGACCGATTTCAGCGGCCGGGAGCGGCGTTTCATAGGCGGTAGCGGCGTTCCAGCGGCCTGATGGCGGGAGCCGGACCCGATTTGGGGTGGCATGGGCAGGTTGTACTCAACCTGCCCGTGCGACTCGCGCGGCAGGCCGCCGCGGCGCAGGCACGGGTAGTCTGAAACGGCCCAGCCTGCCCATGCCACCCGACGCGCGCTCCGACGCGTGCTGCCCGACGCGCGCCAGTGCTCCTCGCGAGGGTGGTATCATCCTGACAGGCGCGGGGGGCCCGCCAACGGAGGAACGCCCTGGTCGCCCGATCCAGCTTTGGGTATTCGCACCCCATCCGCGGGGCGTCCCCAAGCCAAGATTCGTCGGGGCGAGGCTGAGCGATAACTCCTCGCGGAACCTATCGACAAAAGCAAAAACGCCACCCGATCCCCCGGACGGCGTCTCGCGATAACCACTCGGTCGGCCGATTTCGATACGGCCGGTCAACTAGCGGGGGTAGGACTCGAACCTACGACCTCGAGGTTATGAGCCTCGCGAGCTGCCAACTGCTCCACCCCGCAATCAGGCAAGCAGTATCGACCCCGTTGCCGAGTTTGTCAAATCCCGAAGTGCCCAACTGGCCGTGAAAATGCCCGCTGTCGTCAGCCGCAGGCGTCGCACACCGCGGTTCGCTGTTCCCGTGGCCGATGACGCCGGGCACCGGAGTCGCTAGGATTCTCCAATCCGGTTTGAACCGCAATTCACCCCGTCGTCGGAGACGCACATGCGCGACGCAGCCACCGCCGCATTCGATGCCGAGGCCGCCAGCCCGAACCTCGTCGGCCCGCGGCTTTCGGTGATGATGTTCCTTCAATACGCAATCTGGGGCGCGTGGCTCCCGCTGCTGTTTCCGTTCCTCAGCGGTCATCGCGGGTTCGACCCCGGCCAGATCGGCACGATGTTCGCCGTCGGTGCGATCGGAGCGCTTGTTGCGCCGTTCATCGCGGGGCAGTTTGCGGACCGCTACTTCTCGACGGAAAAGTTCCTCGGAATCAGCCACCTGGTGGGCGGCCTGCTCGTCTGGCAGCTGGCGGAGATTGAGACCTACAGCGGATTCCTCTGGTTTTCGCTCGCATATTCTCTCGTCTACTCCCCGACACTCTCGCTGACCAACTCGCTCTCGTTTCACCACCTCCCCGATCGCGACCGCGATTTCGGCAAGGTGCGCCTCTGGGGCACGATCGGATGGATCGCCGCCGGCATCGGAATCGGCCAGTGGCTTCTGCACAGCCATTCGCCGGCCGGGCTCGCGGGCGAGCCGCTCGACAAGGCCCGATTCGCGGGAATGGCGGACGCGTTCAAGCTCTCGGCGATTCTCGGCATCGCGATGGGCGTCTATTGCTTCACGCTGCCGCACACTCCGCCGAGCAAGGGGTCGAAAAAGAACGCGACCTTCGAGGCGATTGGCGAGGTGCAGCGTCAACCGCTCGTGACGCTCTTTCTGCTGGCCGTGCCGGTTTCGTGCATCCACCAGTTCTATTTCGTGCACACATCCGCGTTCCTCGGCCAGTTTCAGAGTAAGGCTGGCGCCCTCGTCGACAGCATCAACAGCGTGTTCGGCGTCGGCGGCGGGGGCTTGATGACCATCGGCCAGATGTCCGAAATTCTTGTCCTGGCCGCGATTCCATTCGTCGCCAAGACGCTCTCGCGCAAGGCGCTGCTCGCCATCGGCCTGTTTGCCTACGCGGCCCGGATGGCGCTCTTCGCTTACGTCGGCCCGATCAGCGCCTCGACGGGATTGCCCGAAGTGCCGATCCTGATGCTCGGCGTCGCGATGCACGGCCTCTGCTTCGGCTGTTTCATCTTCGTCGCGTTCCTCGTCATCGACGAGAACACGAGCGCGGACGTGCGCGCTTCGGCCCAGACGCTCTTCGGTCTGGTCGTCTTCGGGATCGGCATCATTGTGGGGAGCTACATCGCCGGACAGGTGGCGAATCTCGCGACCGACCCCGCCACCAAAGCAATGAACTACACGACGCTGTTCACCTACCCGATGTGGGGCTCGATCGCCTGCCTGCTGGCACTGCTCGCAGCGTATCCGAATCGTCGGCCGATTCCCGCGACCGCGTAGCCCGGCCACTTGCGGCCTTTCGGAATGGAGTCGCGGCCGCCCAGGAAGCGCAACGGCGCCGAGCCGCTACTCCCCGCCCCCGAACGTCGTCCGGTCGCGCATCTCCGTCGCCCGCCCGACCAGTTCGGCCGACGGTGGAATCTCGGCCGGAGTCAGTACAAAGTCGGGCAGCACGTGCTCGTCGCGAATCATCGTCGGGATCATCGTCTCGGCCACAAGGTCGACCACCGGGTACTGGTACCACGGCGCCTCGAGGCGAGAGTGCGTCTTGAGCGTCTCGTAACCCTGCTTGCGGATTACGATGTCATAGTCGCCGTACCAGACGAATGAGACCTTAACCGGACTCAGGCCGACCTCTTCGTCGTTGATGAAGACCCGCGCCCCCGTCGGCGTCGTCGAGATTTTCATCACGCGTTCCACACAGCCGCCGCTCGCCAGCGACGCCGCCAGCGCGGCCAGCCCGATTTGTGTCCGGTATTTCACTTCGGCCTCCCTGCAAGCTGCGTCCGAGAACGCTTCGGCGGTCAATCATTCGAGGACCCCGACGGATTCCGCCGCCCGTACGCTTCCGAAAAAAGGCGAATCCGACGCGTCTGAGCGTAGAGGATTCCCCAGACCGCGCACTGAGTCAAGCCGGCCCCGCCCCGAGACGACCTCACACAGGACGGCTTTGGAGGTTTCTCGCGCCGAGCCTGAGGGCAGCGCCGGCGCTAGCAGATTCGGAGAGTCGCCGCCCGCAGGCGGCCGACATTTTGAATGATCCATGGGGCGGTTGAGTCCCCGAGACCAAAAAAGCCTTGGAGTCTTACCGATGGTCAACAATCTCGAACTGACCAGGCGACAGGCGTCCCGTCTGCTTGAGCACGCACTCCGCGCCCGAGCCGCGGCCGACCTCGAGCCGCGCGTCATGGACGATCAGACGCCGCTTAAGGTTCGCTTCGCCGCCCGCGAAGGAAACATGCTCGTCTTCGAGCTCGATACGCAGTCTGCCGCACCAGCCCCGCTCGGCATCATCGGCGCGTTCTGCGAGGTGCGGACGATGCTCGATGGCGAAGCGTTCCTGTTCTCCACGTGCGTTCTGGATGTGGTCGACTCCAGCGCCCCGGCGCGAATCATGCTGGCGGTGCCGTCGCTGATCCAGGTCGCAAACCGCCGCCGCTTCGAAAGGACATCCGCGTCCGTCGCCTCCGCCGTCCGACTGATCGTCGACGGCCAGTTGATCGAGAGCGCCGGGCTGTTGTCCAACATCAGCGCCGACGGCCTGGGATGCAGCGTGGCCGCCGAGGATTTCGACGACCTGCTGCTGCTTGGCGACGCCATCCGCGTGCGCTTCGAGATCGCCGGCTTTGACGACGAATTTGAGATCGGCGCGGTCGTGTGCAGCAAGACGCTCAGCAAGGACCGCACGAATCTCGCGCTCGGCCTCGAGTTCCAGGTCGGCGAGGGCGATTCTGCCGGCGCCGAGAGCCTCGTGAACCTGCGCCGCGTCCTGCTTGAACTCATGTCAGACGCAAACCGCTCGGAGGACGGACGATGAAGCCGCGTCGCATCAGCAATCCGCGGGAAATGGCCGAGGTCTTCGACCACGCCGTCGGCGAACGCGCCCTCGCGGTCCTCAGTTACTGGCACGGTCACGAGTGGGTCACATTCAAAGGCCGATTCCTCGAGCGAGATGCAAATCGCCGCTTCCTCGTTCTTGATATTCAGGAGCAGGACGCAGCCGCGGCGCCGCCTTCTCTCGGCCAGTACCTCGGTCTGAGCTTCCGGTATCGCAGCCGCAAGGTCATGTTCACGACCGTGCTCGAAGCCCGCGGCCGCTTCGTGGTCGATTCAAGCACCAGCATCGCCGCATTCCGCTATCGCTGGCCCGAGTCGATGACCGAGCTCCAGCGCCGCGCCTACTACCGCACGCCGGTGCCCGAGGGCGTCACGCTCGTCGCCAGCCTCTGGGCCGGCGGAACCGATGCGCGCCAGCGGGCCCAGTCCGAATCGCTCAGCGTCGTCAGCGGCTCGGCCGTTGATCTCTCGTGCGGCGGAACGCTCATCCGCGTCAATCAGCTCACGCCGCCCGCCTGGCAGGACAACGAAACGCTCGGCGTCGAACTGCACCTGCCCGACGGCCGGCCGCCGATGATCCTCGACGCCCACTATCGCGGCTGCCGCGCGGACGAATCCGGCGCCCAGTGCGTGGCCGTGCAGTTTGTGGGACTCGATGCGAACGAGGGCGGCGGTGAGAACCTCCAGCGCCTCGCGCGAAGTCTACAGAAATTCCACCGCCTGACCCTCTCGCCGGAGCTGCGTACGGGCGCGGTTCGCTTCAACCTCGGCTGACGGCGTCGCCCTGCGCGAGTGACGGCGCGTCGACGCGGTTGAGCTCGAAGAACTTTGAGCCCAGCGCGCGGTAGGAAACATAGACCGCCAGCAGACCCACGCCCGCGCCGCCGATGACATCGGAGAGAAAGTGCGCGCCCGTCCGGACGCGCTCCAGCCCGACGACCAGTGCCAGAATCCAGAAGATCACGCGCCCGCGCGGGAAATAAAGCCCCAGCAGCGCGGCCATCGCAAACGCGCTGCTCGTGTGCCCCGACGGAAACGAGTGCGATACCGACCCGAACGAGAACGGCTCGAATGAGTCAGCCCCCGCATCCGCGCGCGGCCGCGATCGGCCGATTGCGATCTTCATGATCCGTGTGAACCCCGCGGAGAGGAGGATCCCGATGAGCCAGCTCGCGACCAGCCGCCGCCGGTTTGAGAATGCGAACAGGACCCCCAGCACGGTAAGAAATACGGCCGCATCGAGGGTCTCGCGAAACACCGGCTCGATCCACGCCCGGATACTCGGGGCCGAGAACGGTCCGGGCCCGTCGAGCCAGCGCATGACCGATTCGTCGATCTGCGCCGCGACGAAGACTGCGCCGAGCCACGCCGCGACAAGGAAGCCGACGAGGGCCAGTGCGTTACTCCGGCGGCGGGGCGGCTCTTTCATCACTCGTCACTCGCTCGATTTGCGAAGCGCTTCGATCTGTCGCGAAAGCGCCGCGAGTTGTGCTCGAAGATCGTCCAGTTCCGTCTCGCTTTCGCCCGTAGATTTTGCCGCGCTCGGTGCCTGGGCGGGCGATTCTGTTTCAGCGGCTGGCGGCGGTTCCGCTCCGCCCGCGGAATGTGACGCGGGAGGTGGACCACCTCCGAACGCCGAGCGCATGACCTGCGCCCAGCTCTCATGGGCCGCGCGCTGCGTCTCGACCGCCTGACGAAAGAAGCTGTCCATGATCCCGCCGAGAAATCGACTCTGCGTGCGGATCATCTGGTGCAGCACCGCGGCCGGAAAGAACGCCAGCTTCGGCGCGTGGTGCTCCAGCAGGATATGCGTGAGGATTACGTTCGTGATCTCTTCGCCGGTCTGGGCGTCCGTTACAACCAGGTCATAACCATCCGCCACCAGATCGTGCAGCGCGGCCAGCGTGACGTTGCATTTCCGCGTACTGTCGTAATATCGCCGGTTCGCGTATTTTCGGACGTGCAGCGGCCCGGGACGCGGCGGGGCGGGCTCGGACATTGGGAACCTCCGATTTCGCTTTTGCAACATAACCCGCCCGCCGCGGCCGGGCAAACTCGCGCCTTAGGGGTTCCCAGGGACAATTGCGAATTCCGGCACCTGTCCCGCGCATTGGAAATCCATAAAGCATTTCATAAAAACGAGTTGCGACTTCACGAAAGAATTTGTGCAAACGCACAAATTGAGCTTGACAGACGCCCACGGCGCGCGTATTCTACCTGTGTCATGATGCAGATGCACAAAAAGGAGTCAGCCATGAGTGCGACCGCGACCGATTCGTTCAAGACCGTGACCGACACGTTCAGCAAGGGCTTCGAGGCTGGCGTCAGGATGCAGGAAGACGCTTTCCGGATGGTGACCGATATGAGCACCCGCGCGACCGAAGAGTTCCGCAACCGCGTCGAGAAGATGGCGGACGACGTCCTCCCGATGTCGAAGAAGAACATGGACCGTTTCCAGCGCATGTTCGACGAGACGACCCAGCGGGCGACGAACCTCGTCCGGACGTCCATGGACCTCAACCCGGCCGTCCGACCGGTCGCGACCCCGGCCGAGATCATGGACCGCACCTTCTCGATGTGGAAGGCGTCCTTCGATGCCGCCCGCGAGACGATGGACGCGATGCAGAAGATGACGACGGAAGTCGTCGCCGACTGGCAGAACGCGACGAAGTGCTGCGGCAGCACGACCTGCCAGACCCCGGCCGCCGCTGAGACGAAGAAAGCCCCGAAGTAAACGCAGCCGGTTGGGGACCGGTCTCCGACCGGTCTTCTCCGCGAGTAGTGGTGGGGGACCGGTCTCCGACCGGTCTTTTCCGCGAGTAGTGGTGGGGGACCGGTCTCCGACCGGTCTTTTCGGGGAGGCCCATCCGACCGGCCTCTCTGAATCCGCGGCAGTGCCGCGCCCCGCATCGCGGGATCGTCGCGGGCGTGGAAGACCGTGACGATTGCCCGCGAGTGCCTCGCAGGCGTGATGCCCGGCACGCTGGACGCCGGGTCCTCACCCGCGAGGTACACTAAGACCCAGGGCGTTCGGCGCTGGCGTGCGAAAGCTGCGCCGGTGCCCGACGCCTTGGGTCATTTGAGTTTCGCGCCGGACTCCGGCGCTGCCGTCGAACGGAGCACAACCATGGCAGGCGAAAACTTCGGCATGCCCGGCCCCGAGGCCTTCACCGCATTCTGGAGCGACTTCCTCGCGAAGGTCGCTCCGCCCGGCACGACCATGCCCGGCGGCGACTACGCCGAGAAGATGCGAAAAGCGTTCTTCGAGTCCTGGTCGCGCTACCTCGACGACTACATGCGCAGCGACGCGTTCCTCCAGATGATGAAGCAGTCCACCGACCACGCCCTCGCCTGGCAGCAGCAGATGAACGAATACCTCCAGCGCGGCCTCTCGGCGGCGCAAATGCCCAGCAAAGAGGACGCCAATCACATCGTGATGCTCGTCCGCGGCATGGAAGAACGCGTCATGGCCAAACTCGACGACCTGAACAAGCGCATCACGAAGCTGGAAAAGGGTGACAAGGGAACAAAGTGACAAGGTGACAAAGCAACGTGCCGCGTTGTGACCTTGTCACATTGTTACCTTGTTACCTGGTTACGTCCGCCGTTCCTGAGGACTAACGAATAATGGCCACGCAACCTCAAACGAATTGGTTCTCCCCCGAAGCCGTCATGAACCCCTGGCTAGCCATGGTCCAGAAAGCCATGGCCATGCCGAAGGTCGCCGACGCCATGCAAAAGGTCCGCGTCGGCGCAACCCCCAGCCGCCCGATCTACCGCGAAGACACCCTCCGCGTCCTCAACTACGAGTCCGACGTCGAGAAACGCTACAAGACCCCGCTCCTCCTCGTCTTCGCCCTCGTCAACCGTCCCTACATCCTCGACCTCCGCACGGGTAAAAGCGTGGTCAGCCACTTCGTCAACCGCGGCCACGATGTCTACAACATCGACTGGGGCAAACCCACCGACGGCGACCGCCACCTCGCCCTCGAAGACTACGTCCTCCGCTACATCGACCACGTCGTCGACGAGCTTCGCGAGCGCAGCGGCTGCGACCAGGTCAACATCCTCGGCTACTGCATGGGCGGCACGCTTTCGACGATGTACACCGCCCTGAAGCCCGAGAAGGTCAAAAACCTGATGCTCATGGCCGCCCCGGTCGACTGGTCGACCCGCGAGAGCCTGCTCAGCGTCTGGTGCGACGAAAAGTACTTCGACGTCGACAAGATGCTCGCCGTCTACGGCAACGCCCCGGCCCACTGGCTCCAGCAGTCGTTCCAGATGCTCAAGCCCGTGCAGAACATGATCGAGAAGCACATCGGCTTCTACGAGAATATGGAGAACGAGAAGTTCCTCGAAGACTACTTCGCCATGGAGACGTGGCTCAACGACAACATCCCCGTCGCCGGCGAGACCTTCCGCCAGTTCGTCAAGTACTGCTTCCAGCGCAACCTGCTCATGCAGGGCAAGCTGGAGATCGGCGGCCGCAAGGTGGATCTGAAGAACATCACCTGCCCGCTGCTCAACCTCGTCGCCCAGCACGACCACCTCGTCCACCCGAACCAGAGCCTCCCGCTCAACGCCGCCGTCGGCTCAACCGACCGCAAGTCAATCAACTTCCCCGCCGGCCACATCGGCCTCGCCGTCAGCGGCAAGGCCCACAAGGACCTCTGGCCGAAGATCGTCGACTGGCTGGAGGAGCGCAGCGAGGCGGTCTAGGGTCTGGACGGGGTGCGGGCATGCTGCCCGCGCGAGCCGTAGGGTGCGTCCCTCGACGCACCACTCCTGAATCGCTGAAAACTCGCTGCGTCATGGGACGCAACGCTACGTGGGGGAATCCTCAATGTCCGGCAGCAACAACGGAAACTCCATCGGCTGGCACGACAACCAGCTCGATCTCTCGAACAAAGTCGCCGTCGTCACCGGCGGAACCGGCGGCATCGGCCGCGCCACCTGCATCACGCTCGCCCGCCAGGGCATCAAGGCGGTCGCCTGCGTCGACGGCAGCGACCGCATCGACGCCTTCGTCGCCGAGACCAACGACCGCCTCGGCCGCCCCGCGCTCGTCGGCTTCCGCGGCGATGTCACCGACACCGCCTTTCGCGAATCCGTCTTCGCCGCGCTCGAAAAGCAGCATGGCGCAGTCTCGATCTGCGTCCCCGCCGCGGGAATCACCCGCGACCGCCTCGCCGTGCGGATGAACAAGGAAACCGGCGCACCCGAGCTCTACCCCGAGTCCGACTTCCGCCGCGTCGTCGACGTCGACCTCATCGCCCCGATCTATTGGGCCATGGAGACGATCGCCAGCGTCGCCCGCGACCGCGCCCGCCGCGACCTCAAAAAGTGGACCCCGGCCGAAGGCGTCGAAGGCGCCGTGATCTTCATCGGCTCGGTCAGCTCGGCCGGCAACAAGGGCCAGGTCTCCTACGCCGCCTGCAAGGCCGGCCTCAAGGGCGCCCAGGCCACGCTCGCCAGCGAAGCCGTCTTCTACGGCGTCCGCTCGGCCATCATCCACCCCGGCTACACCGACACGCCCATGGTCCGCGTCCTCGGCGACGAATTCATCGACAAGGCGATCATCCCCCAGACCCAGCTCCGCCGCCTCATCCACCCCGAGGAAATCGCCCACGCCATTTGCTTCATGATCCGCAACGCCGCCGTCAGCGGCCAGCTCTGGGCCGACGCCGGCTGGCACCCGACGGCGTGAGTGAAAAGCGAAGAGCGACGTCAATCAGAGCCCCAAGCGCAAGCGCGTGGGCCGGCCGCGCAGCGGCGCTCTCGCCCGGCAGGGCGTACGACCGTTGCCAGGGAGTTCACTCCCTGGTTTCCGCTCCTTCTCCCATCACCGCGCCCGGAGGGCGCTCGACGCCCACCCCACACTCCGGACACCGCCCGCTGACATTCCCGGTTAGGTCGTACCCGCAGTGCTTGCAGGCGCCGGCACCGGGGCGCCTCAGGTGTGACCACCAGAGAGCTCCAGCCATGACTGCAAACGCAACGAAGAACATCCAGAGCGGAACCGTCACAAAGCCGTTGGATCCGGCCAATCGAAAATACCTGGGCCGCAACCCATAGGCGCTCCATGTCACGGCTGCGCTCTGGCCTTGTTCGAAGTTGCCGACGACCAAGGATGGCCACCACGCTGTTTCTGCGCCAGGAACAGGGGAGTAGCCTCGCCACATCACGACAAGCGAACCGCCGCCGACTCCCACGACCCACGCGCCGGCCTCGACGCGCACAGACCTCCAAATCGTGCATGCGAGCGCCGCGAGAACGACGATGCATACGGAAAGCGTGGCCGCCCATTTCGATATTCGATGCAGCCGCGAAATCGGACCCCTCATCGACCGGATCCTCCGGACGCGATGGCCTCCCCACACTCCGGACACCGCCCGCTGACGTTCCCGGTGAGGTCGTAGCCGCAATCCCCGCAGCATCCCGGCCCCATCCGCCTTCGCTCGCGCCACCACAGCCACACAGTTGGAGCCCCGATCGCAGCGAAGGGAATCCACAGCGGTAGACTGACCTCTTGAAAGTACGGCGAAAGGTCGAACAACTCGGGACAGAGCGCCCGATCCCGCCAGTTCCCCACGATCTCTCTCCACGCCTGCGAATCGGCATCGCCAGCGACCCGCACGTCGGTGACTACCGATCCGCACTCGATGACAGTCGCATGCGCGATCGCCTCGAACCAGTCCTTCCCTTCCGCATGCAGAACGAGCGCGCCTCCGCTGACGTACATGCGGAACCGGCTGCCGAAAACGAGATCTGCGGTTGGTCGAACCAGCGTGATTCCCGCTCCGGCAACACAGACTGTGCACGCGACCGTCCCGGCCCACTTAAGCACCCACCACACACGTGATCGCCGCCGCCTCATCCGCCCGCTCCCGTCTTCGCCTCCACCGCCGCCCCACACTCCGGACACCGCCCGCTGACGTTGCCGGTAAGGTCGTACCCGCACTTCGAGCAGCAAGTCGGCCTGACCCGCTGCCGTTCGCGCTGCCAAAGCAAGGCAGTTGGAACGCCGAAGGCGACGAGCGGGATCCAAAGAGGAACGCGGAGTGTGCCGACAAACGCGCCCTCGTCATATGTCGGTGTCAGCGCGAACGCCCTCCATGTTTGGGCAACCTCAGACCATGAGTTCACGTTGATTGCAGAGAGTCGAAGTTGGATGTGCATCAAACGTGGTTCGCGCAAGTCAACTGTCATGTGAAAGGCCCCACCGGAAATCCAGAAACCCTCGGCTGACGTGGGCACCATGACGCCGACCAGGAACCAATACAGGCATGCGAGCATCGCGAGTAGTGTCACCAAAACGGCGACCGTACCGGCCCACTTGAGCACCCACCGCACGCGTGATCGCCGCCGCCTCATCCGCCCGCTCCCGTCTTCGCCTCCACCGCCGCCCCACACTCCGGACACCGCCCGCTGACGTTCCCGGTAAGGTCGTAGCCGCACTTGTCGCAGGACCCCGGCTCAAACCTCCGGCCGCGCCGCCAGAGCCAGACCGTTGAGATCCCGAGGAGAGCGAGCGGCATCCAGAGCGGAACCGTGTACGATTGAAAGCCCGGTGAGGGCTCCGAAAATGGCCACACGCCAAAAAGCCACCAGAACGTGCGTAATTGATCTGTGCTGGCGAATGCGGGGCCAAGAAGTAAGCAGGCGTGATTCGGAATCTTATTGGAGATGCAAAGCCGAATTCCGCCACCCTGGACGAAGACCGCCCAGCCATGTCCCTGCACCCCAATGTATTCCCACCGAAGCGACGCAAGGCCCGCGGCAAGGAGCAGCGCAAAGAAAAGCCCGCCGATCCACTGTCCGAGCCGCCATACCCACGCCCTGCGCGGCGTCATTCGTTGGACTCTCTCGCTCATTCGCGAATCCTCGTCAGACTCCCGCATTCCGGACACTGCCCGCTGACATTCCCGGTGAGGTCGTAGCCGCATTTCTGGCAGCATCCGAGGCCGTTTCGCGGCCGGCGGCGCCACCAGAGCCACGCGGTGGGCCCGCCGATGAGCGTGATCGGTATCCAAAGTGGGAACGTGTTGTAATGGCGGGCGGAGTGAATCTGGGCGTTCCGCATCGGTGGAAATCTTTCCTGGGAATAGCTGACGAAGCCGAGACTCCGCGTGATTTCGCCGATAGACCCGAGTTGAGACCACTGGGTATCCCGCTGTTCGATGACGAGCCCGCCGTCGCTCCAGATATTCGCCGCGGTAATTCGGCGGTCACATTGTGATCCACTCAACCATAACACATGCAGCACGCCATCCATGAGAACAACGCGGCAGCGAGGAGCGAAGTACCTGGCGTTCTCGACGTAGCTGACCGTCATGAACAGACTCAGCACCCAGGCCATCCCAAGGCCGATTAGAAGCGACGTCAGCGCGATCCGTAGTAAGCCGCGAGCCGATCGCCCATGCCCATTTGTCGCCCGTGAGCGTTCCCGGTCGACCCACCAACACACGCTCGTCAGCACCGCGAAAATCGCGAAGATCCACCCGATCCGGAGCGAATACGTGGAAACCGGCGCGCGGGGATACGCGAGAAGCTTCGGTACGGCCGCGTAACGCTCCAGCGGATCGGTTGTCGACGTAGTCACCGGGGCGAGTGCTGCTCGCGTCGAGGGGATTATCCAGGCGGGGGTGTCTGGTCGTGCATGGACGACGAAAACAGCCCCATCGAGCCAGCCAACGTAATACGAGTCGGTGATTTGGAGAATTGCCCAATGCCAGCGGTAGATGGGCACGGCGACAAGCACGGTCAGAAGGCACGCGACCGTCCCGGTCCACCTCAGGCGCCGAACCATCGACCCGCGCCGCGTCCCCATCTATTCTGGCTCCCGAACACACGCCGCCGCCCCGCACTCCGAACACCGCCCGCTGACGTTTCCGGTGAGGTCGTATCCGCATTTCAAGCAGCCGCCGGGGCCGACTCGTCGCCGATCCCGCCACCAGAGCCACGCCGTTGGAATGCCGATGACCAAGAGCGGAACCCACAACGGAGTACTCACGACATAGTTGCCTTGCACTAGGAAGACCGCAGGTGAATTCGGTGCCAGTTCCCACGCGTACCTGATGTCGTCCCAGCGATCAGGCACGGTTGCGCGTAAGGACCAGCCTGATCGTGGGTTCCAGGTGTCCAGATTTGCCGGGATCGCGACGAACGCATTTCCCCCGGATATACCGAATCCAACTGACGTGAGACGTTGCTCAACCGCAACAATCCACCAGAAGCTCGAAGCAACCAGCGACATGAGCGTCAGCCCGCATGCGACCGTCGCGGCCCACTTGAACACCCACCGCACGCGTGACCGCCGCCGCCTCATCCGCCCGCTCCCGCCTTCGCCTCCACCGCCGCCCCACACTCCGGACACCGCCCGCTGACATTCCCAGTAAGGTCGTAGCCGCAGTTCGAGCAGCATGCCGGCGCGACCCGCGGCCGTCGGGTTGCGACGTGAGTGATCACGCTCGCAAGAAGCGCAACCGAGAAGGGGATCCACAACGGAACGACCGCCGTTGAAAACCCGAAATCGCCCGGTCGGGCCGGTGGGAATCGTCGGAGACTCCCGTTTACCAGCCCCAGTCGACCGAGCCAGCTACGAGTGCTCATCCCGTCTTCATACAGCGATCCGTCGAATACATGCAGTCCTCGGGCCATGTAATTGTCAAGATAGTACTCCCAGATTTCGTCGGTACCTTCGATCACGAAGACGGCCAGCACTCCGTAGGCCAGGCGAAGTCCGATGCCGCCGTTCTGGTACGTCACGGTCCGCGAAGCGCTCAGAATCCAAAGGCCCGCGATAGCGCCGCTCAGCAGCAGCCCCACCGTCCGCCCGATTCGCAGCCACCGTCGCATCGCGTCTCCAGAACGGCTTCGAACAACCGCACAGGAAGTCCACCCATCGATTATTACCCATTTCCATCGCATCTGATGCGGGCGTTCGTGCTTCGCCGGGCAAAT
Organism: Planctomycetota bacterium; assembly: GCA_045863555.1. Lineage (GTDB taxonomy): Bacteria > Planctomycetota > Phycisphaerae > UBA1845 > Fen-1342 > JACRLV01. Next base: position 13,721 of record BTUU01000028.1, read on the forward strand.
GCTGCCCCCGGCCGTCGGAGAACCCCGCCAAGTCCCGCTAGAATCCGCCACAAACCACGCACAGGCGGCTACATGCGACCATCCACGCGATTTCGACGCACACTTCCCGGCATGGCCCGGCTACTCACAAACTCGACGCTCGCATGCGTGCTTCTTGGTCTTTCTGCGGTCCTCGCCGGCTGTGCGAGCCCGCAACCCGCCGCGTCACAGCCCGAAGATCGCCCGGTCGCGGGCGAGCACGCCGCCCAACCCACGCGCGGCCGCCTCATCGCCATCGGCGGCGCGATCCGCCCGGAAAACGCGGCCGTATTCGAGCGTTTCTTCAATCTCGCGACGCCCGAAACCCGGCCTGACCCCGCCCCGGCCGATCGCGCTCCGAACACCCGCGCCACGCACATCCTCATCGCCACCGCCGCCAGCGGCAACGAAGCCGCGGCCGCCGCGAGCACGGCGACGACCCTCCGCCGCTACGCCCCGGACGCGACCCTCGAAACGATCGGCCGCGACACGCCGCAGCAGGACACCGTCGCCCTCATCGACCGCTGCTCCGCGATCTACTTCACCGGCGGCGATCAGGCCCGCATCACCGCGAAGTACCGCCCCGGCGGCATCGACGGCCCCGAAGCGGCCGCGATGCGCCGCCTCCTCGCCCGCGGCGGCGTCATCGCCGGCACCAGCGCCGGCGACGCGATGATGTCCGACCCCATGTTCCTCGGCGGCCGCAGCCCGGAGTCCCTCGGCATCCGCCGGCCGCGCAACGATCGCAGCAGCGCAACGTCCGCGTCCGCCCGCGCGGCCGAATCGGACGACGGTGGCGGCGACACGCCCGACCCGCCACCCCTCGGCCCGCGCCTCGGCCCCGGCATGGCCCTCGTCCCCTGGACGATCATGGACTCGCATTTCTTCGAGCGCGACCGCTTCGGCCGCCTCGTCGCCGCGCTGGAGGCGAGCGGCCTCCGCCTCGGCCTCGGCGTCGGCGAAGACGCGGCCATCGAAATCGACCTCGCGACCGGCGAAGCAATCGCCCTCACGGAAGCGCCCACGCTCCTCGTAGACATCGGCTCGCTCCACCGCGCCGGCCTCGCCCGCCTCGGCATCCGCACGCGCATCCTCACGCGCGGCGAGCGCATCAACCTCCGCGAACTCCTCGCCGCGCCGCCGCCAGACGAAGCCGTCGCGTCACCCACCGAAATCCCCGACTTCGCGCCGCCCCCCGACACCGCCGACCGATCCAAGACCCGCCAATTCTTCGAAGCCGTCGAACGCTCCCAGACTCCGCTCCGTCTGCGCCTTGACGGCTACGACCTGCTCGGTCGAGCGGCGGAGCACAACACGGCGATCGTAGATATCCGTCCAGTCGATGAAAGCTCCGAACGATGAATGACCTCGCCCCCGATCCTCCGCAGCCATCCCCGGTAGGGGACGACGTACTCTGCCTCGGCTGCGGCTACCTACTTCGTGGGTTATCGACGAATGGCGCCTGTCCAGAGTGTGGACTACCCGTCGCTCGGTCGCTTTCTCCTGACCGCCTCTCGGATCTTGACGATGACTGGCTGGTAAGAGTGCGGCGGGGCTTCATGCTCGTCTTCACGGGCATGTGCATGCTGGTCGTGCTGCCGATTACCGCTGCTCTGATCCAGGATATCGCGGCCGCCGCCCGGCGATCGCTCATTACGTTGGCGATTGCCGTGGCCGCCAGCGTCATGTTTGTCGGAGTCTTCGTTGCCGCATCACCCCACGCACGTCTCGACGAATATGAACGCATCCGGCGAATGCGATCGCGTCTCCGCCTTTTGGTTTGTTTGGTGCCGGTGCCGTTTTTCGGGTTGATCACGCTAATCGTGGGGCTCGGATGGCCAGTATCACGCGAGATTTGGGTGCTTGCAGCCGCCGTGATCCTGTTGCTGTTTGCAGCGACCCGCGCCTACTTCGCGTGGACCGGATTCTTGTTCGAACGCGGGAGCACCGATTTGCAGATTGAGAGCTCAGTGGCTCCGCAGCCGGAACTCGTGCCGTTCGTATTCCTGCTTCTCCCTGGAACTCTGTTTCTGGGGGATGCATTCGGAATTGTCGTGATCATGGCCGGTCTCGTTGGCTACACCATCGCCGCACATGTAACGATTCGCGCGGCGCGACTCATGGCCGGATCACGAGTATCGAAGGAACCTCGCTAAAATCAGGGAATGGACCGAACGCCCAACCAGACCGCCATCCTCGCCATCGAGTCCTCCTGCGACGAGACCTCCGCCGCCGTCGTCGTCGATGGCCGCGATGTCCGCTCGAACGTCGTCAGCTCGCAGGTCGATCTGCACGCCCGCTACGGCGGCGTCGTCCCCGAGATCGCCTCACGCGCCCACATCGAACGCATCAGCCCCGTCGTCAGTGAAGCCCTCGCCGCCGCCGGCGCGACCTTCGACGACATCGACGCGATCGCCGTCACCGACGGCCCCGGCCTCATCGGCTCGCTCCTCGTCGGCGTCACCGCGGCCAAGACGCTGGCCCTGCTGCACGACCTCCCCCTCGTCGCCGTCGACCACATCGAGGCCCACGCCACCAGCGCCGCCATGACCGCCGCCGAGCCCCCGTGGCCCGCCGTCGCCCTCGTCGTCAGCGGCGGCCACACCTCGATCTACCACGTCCGCGACTTCCTCGACATCACGCTCCTCGGCCAGACCGAGGACGACGCGGCCGGCGAAGCCTTCGACAAGGTCGCGGCCGTGCTGGAGCTGGGCTACCCCGGCGGCCCGGTGATCGACAAGGTCGCGGCAGGGGGGGACGCCAAGGCGATCCGCTTCCCGCGAGCGTGGCTGAAGGAGCCGCACTTCAACTTCTCGTACAGCGGCCTGAAGACGGCCGTCCTCTACCACGTCTACGGCGCGGGTCGAAAGTACGGCTCCGCGTCGCACCTCTCGCCGCAGCAGCTCGCGGACGTCGCGGCCAGCTTCCAGGCGGCGGTCGTCGAGCCGCTCGTCGTGAAGACGATCGCCGCGGCGAAGGCCCGGGGCGTGCAAAACGTCGTCGTCGGCGGGGGGGTCGCAGCCAACTCGCGCCTCCGCAGCGAACTCGCCGCCGCCTGCACCCGCGAAGGCCTCACGCTGCACCTCACGCCAATGAAATACTGCACGGACAACGCCGCCATGATCGCGGCGCTTGGCTACTGGCGGTTCAAATCCGGCCGCACAGTCGACCTTGACCTGGAGCCGCGGGCGGGGCTGATCCGACCGTCACGGCGATGATCGCTCGATAATGGTGCGCTTCGTTGTACTGGACGCCGATGGTCACCTACGGTAATCTCCCTTGAGGAGAGTACATGTCACAATCAAGTGATCTGCATCAGCTCGCATGTCGCGATTCGGACGCTGAACGGACCGCATTTCTGGATCCCGATAATTATCGCACCGGATTCGTTCGTGATCGCGACAGGATATTGTATAGCCGGTGCTTCCGACGGCTTGCCCATAAGACCCAAGTCTATCGAATGTCAGAGGGTCGAGAGCATGCGCGAATGCGGTTGACTCACACGCTTGAAGTCACCCAAGTCGCGCGCACAATCGCTCGAGCACTTCGCATGAATGAGGATCTCACTGAAGCAATTGCGTTAGGCCACGACGTCGGCCACACGCCTTTCGGACATGCAGGGGAAGCTCAGTTACACAAGTTTCTTCAAAACCAGCATTGTCCTCCTAGACACATGCGAGACGCCGTTGACGCGGCCGGAATACCAACCGCGGATTTCAAACACAATTTCCAGAGCGTCCGTCTCCTGTCGACACTCGAGAAGTATGACTCGGATGGCGGACTGGGTCTCTCACTTCAGACGCTTGAGGGAATTCTCAAGCACACGAGGATCACTCCCAAACATAGCCGCGATAGGGCTTGCCGTTACCCTGATCATCTGGGGATTTTCGGGCGGATTCTGGAGCCGACCACGCACTGGACGATTGAAGGGCAGATCGTCGCGGTTGCCGACGAGATAACTCATGTAGCACATGATTTGGCTGACGTAGTGTTATATGGAAAGGAAGCGACTGCTAGCGAAATCATCGCCCGGGAGGAGTTGGCGCCGATCCGTAACACGAAGAAGGGCGAGAAGTTATGTAGCCTGATTAAAGACCTAGACCACCGATCCCGGCCAACTATTGCGAACCACCTCGCATCAGCCATACTGACATACTTTATTTCTAGCACGATCGAGTGTGCGAAGGCCCGCCTTGACGGAGCGGCCGCGACGATTCCGGCATTCCAAGTATGGGGGGCCAAGCTGCGCCCGGATCCGAGTGAGGAGTTTGAGGCGATTCAAGAGTATAAGGACAAACTCGTCGTAAACTGCTACGAAGTGAACAGGATGGATAATAAGGGAGAGTATACTATTCGGCAGCTTCTCGATGCGTATGTCAGCGATCCTCGACAGTTAGAGGATTCTGCGTTTCAACGGTATAAGCTAGCAGTCAAAGGCGTCGACCTGGCGGAGGGTCTCAAGCGAACATCCACGGGAATTCGAGATGACGCTAAACGATTCACGACGGAGGAGTTGCAACAGTTCTGCAGGGCCGTCGAGTCTACCGCGAGCGGGTCGCTCCGCCAGGTGAAGGCAGCGACGTTGGAGAAGGTGCCTTATTACCTATTGTTCGACCTCGATTGGCGGCGCGCGATCGTTGACCAGATTGCCATGATGACGGATTCTCTCGCCGAGCGAGAGTTTAGGTTGCTCTATGGAAGTTCTTAAGCGATCTTTGGTCTGACCGTCCTGAGCGCGAGTTCAACGTCATAAACTATCGTCTCGCCCGCGCAACCCCAACCGCAGCCATCAGCATCCCCCACCCCGCCGGCTCCGGAATCACCGTCAAAAACACCGGCCCATCCGTCCCATTCGCCCCCGGCTCGACCAGGTTCCCGAGAAACTGCCCGGTCGCCGCATCAAACCGCAGCACCCGGTCCTGCGTCCCCGACGAGACGTAGATGTACCCCTCATCAAACGCCAGCCCGATCGGCTGATCCAGCCCGCTCCCCGTCGCGGTAATCGGCGAGTCGATAAACGCGCCCGTCGCCGCGTCATAGCGCCGCACCGCGTCCGCCGTCTCGCTCGTGATGTACAGCCGGCCGTCCGGACGAAAGACGAGCACCCGCGGCCGGCCGATCGTGCCGATGAACGTATCCATGAACGCGCCGGTCTGGCCGTCGTAGCGCAGCACGCGATTGTTGTTGTAGCTCGGCACGTACAGATTGCCGTCGGGGCCGAAGATCGTCCCGTTGTCCGGCCCGTTGAGGCTCCCGCTCGCGGGTGACACGAACGTGTCGATGAACGCCCCGGTCTGGCCGTCGTAGCGCAGGATGCTGTCGCCCGTGAAGCTCGGCACGTAAAGATTCCCGTCGGGTCCCCACGTGACGCCGGTGGGGGAGTCCAGCCCGCCGCTCCCGGGCGAAACGAAGTTGTCCACGAATTGCAGCGTGATCGCGTCATAGCGGGCGATCGAATCCGTCGCCTCGCTCGCGACATACAGCAGTCCGTCAGGCCCGAGCCGCGCACACAGCGGATTGACGAAATTGCTCGCATTCGGCAGATCGCCGAGGTACGGCCCGGTCGGCAGCGCATACTGCCCGATCCGGCTCGTCCAGAAGCTGCTCACCAGCAGCTCCGCACCGCTCGCCGCACCGACGCAAACCATCACGCCCGCCGTCACCACCAGTCTCAGTTTCAACATCGTTTTCCCCTTCAGGTTTCATCCTCGCGCGGCGGCGTTCCCGCCGCGCAGTTTCACACCGCGAAATCCCCGCGGCGTGCGTCACACACATCGATCTCAGTCCGGATTTTTCCGCCGCCGCCCCGGCGACGGATCGCGATACCGCTGCACCAGCGACAGCTTCGCCGGCGAGCGCGGCGTCTCGTACACGCGCAGACGTGCGTCCACGTCGGCCAGTCGCGCCAGACGCTGCTCAGGCGACTCGCCGGCCGACTCGCGGCGCAGTTCGTTCCGCATCGCGGCCAGCACGAAATCCGAGCAGAGGCCCGTAAAGGCCGTCCAGACCAGCAGCGGATTCGCCGTCCAATAGGCTTCGTGCAGAGTTTCGCCGTCGAGTGAGAAGAGTGCGTGCAGCCAGTTTCCGCCGTCGCCCGTTAGTTGCAGCCACTGCATCGGCGCAGCTTCGAAAACCGTTTCCCCACGGGGGTCAACCGTCACATCCGCACCCGCCAGCTCGACCCGCCGGAAGCACTTCACACCAACGCGGATCCCGCCCGCCAGCACGCCCGCGAGGTCAGGCGCGAGTTCCTCCATCGGTGCAGGACAGAGCGTCGCCAGCACGAACGACCGCGCCGATCGAATCATCGCCCGCGCCCGTTCGAGCACCTGCGTGCGGTCGCGCAGCGTAAAGACGCGGTCGTCCGCGGGCGGCATCTCAGCCCTGGCCGCCAGGGCCGTCCCCTGTTCGATGGCCGCGTCGAGCCGGCAACGCACCTGCGCCGCGAATTCAGCGAAGTCGACCGCCCGCGCCGCCCGGCTGTCACCCTCCTCCGCCGTGACCACCGCGCCTTTCGACTCGAGTGCCTCAATCGCCTTGTACACATTCCCGACCGGCCGCCCAAGCGCCTGGGCCACCCGGTACCCCGTGGCGGCCGACTGTCCGAGCAAAAACCGGTAAACGTCGGCTTCGAGGACGGTAAGTCCAATGTCGATAAATGGTTGCAGCTCAGATTCTAATCGCGCCAGGTTCATCGCCGTATATTATTCCTTGGCAGGAATAATATACGCGCGGAACGTTCCCGGTCAACTTGAGGAACACAGATTCCGATCAGGCGACGAGCAACGCGGACCGCTCGTCCGCCGCCGGTCTATCCGTCACCGGAACACCGCCGGTCGACGCGGCCGTCCCGTCAGTTCTGCTGCCCACCTCCCGCCGCCGCAGCGCCACTCGGCTGCACGACCAGCGTGTATGGCGCCTTCGCACGAGCGTCGTCGCTGCCGTCGACCACTTCGAGCAGGTAGCGGCCGCCCGCCGGCACTTTGAACGTCCCCTCCGTGTCAGCGCCTGGACGAAGCGGCGCGAGCCACCCGGAGATCGCGGTGCCGTTCCCGTCCCACGCCCGGACATGGATGTCGAGTTCCGCCGGCACGTTCGTCACACGAACGACCCACTCGCCCTGGTCAGGGGCCTCGAACGTGTACCAGTCGTGGTCGCCGCGCGGCAGGATGGACCCGGAAACAGGCTGGCCCGCGGCGATCGGCGCGGCCGTGCCCAACGTTTCATTCGGTTCCTGCGCGTCGCCGCGATCATAGATCAGCTCGAGCGAATAGCGGTCAACGGCGCGTTCATCGTCCTTGCCGTCGCAAATCTCGAGGTAATGGCGGCCCGGCAGCGGCAGATCGACGACGGAGATGTTCTCCGCCCCGGCTCGCAGCGGCGCGATCCACGCCGTGATCAGCGATCGCTCACGGTTGTACACGCGGAAGCACAAATCCTGGTTGGCCGGACTGTTGCCGATTCGCACGTTCAGCGCGCCGCGGTGGGGGACATCCACCACGAACCAGTCGTGGTCGCCGCGCGGCAGGATGTTCGCCACGATCCGCGCGTCGAGTCCGATCGAGGCCGAGGTCCCGAGCGAGTCATTGGGTTCGAAATCGTCGCCGGACTGGTAGTCGAGCTTCACCCGATATTCCGCGGCCGCACACGCGTCCGCATTCGCATCGATAAATTCGAGATAAAACCGGCCGTCGGTGGGGAGGTCGACGGTGGCGACATTGTCCGCACCGGCCTTGAGCGGCGCGATCCACGCGGTGATCAGGCTGCACTCGGCGTTGTAGACGCGGTAGAGAAGATCGACGTTCGGCGGCACCTGCGTCGCCGCGACGTTGATGGCGCCGCGCCGGGGCACGTCGAATGCGAACCAGTCGACGTCACCCTGCGGGAGGATCGATGCGAAGAACTCATCCGACGCACCCACGGTCCGGGCCAAACCGAAGGATCCGTTGGGTTCGTGGGCGTCGCCGGCCTCGAATTTCAGCGTCAGCGTGTACGGCTCCGGTGCGGCGGCATCATTGCCCACATCTTCGATTTGCAGGTAATACCGACCGGGCGACGGCAGATTCACCACGCCGCTCGTCTCCGCACCCGCCCGAAGCGGCTTGATCCACGGTATGATGGCCGATCGTTCCGCGTTGTAGACGAGCGCGGCGATCTCCAGGGCCGGCGCGACTTGTGTCACTGAGAGGTGCAGCACGCCCTGCCGGTCAACGTCGAACGCGAACCAGTCGCGATCGCCGACCGGGTTGACGGCGCTCTGCACGGCGGCGCCGGGGCTGACGTAATTCGCAAGCCGCAGCTCGTTGTTGCCCTCTTTTTCGACCGTCGTGGCTTCAGTAAGGTCCACGCCGGCCGCGGTCCCAAGCGCGGACACGAGCTGGGACTCGTTGGCGGCAGGGTAGTACCGTCCGCCGCCGGCCTGCGCCATGGCTTCGAGCTGACGCGTCGTGCTTGCGTCCACGTCGAAGCCGATAACGTGGATGTTGATTTTGCGGTTATCCCGTGCGGGAGCGGACGTGCTGGCCGGTTGCTGCTGCGCATGCGAAGCGGCGGCCGCGAACAGCCCGGCGAGGACGACCTTGAGCGTCCGAATGCAAAAAATGCGTTTCATGGCGATTGCTCCATTGGGTTCCAGGTCGCTGCCTCAGTCCCGTGCAGCCGCGATCGGATCGCCGTTGCAGGTCTCTTCGCCGTCGGTCAGAACAATCAGATCGAGCGTCGCGCCGGACGCGTGCTTGTGCATGTAGTCCTTGGCGAACGCGGTGCCCGCGGCGAGGGGCGTCCCTCCGCTGGGCTGGATGCGCGGCAGGATCGCCAGCACCTTGTCCTTGTCCGTCGTGAACTCGGCTTCGACGCGGATTGATCCGCAGTCGTAGTAGACGATCAGCGCCACCTCCGTGTCCGCACCGAGGCGCTTGAGCACCCGGGTCGCGCTGGCCTTGGCCTTGTCCATCTTGTTGTCGTCGCGCATGCTTCCGGAGGCGTCGAGCAGGATGCAGATCGAGTGTCCGACCGCGTCGTCGTCGTCGCCGCTCATGTCGGCCATCACCGTCTCTGTGTCGCTGAGCGTGTTGCCGGTGCTGATGAACGAGTCGAGGCCGACGACGTTCCCCAGCGACGCGACGCGCTTGACGAAGGGCGGCACCGCGCCCGCCGCCCCGACCGTCCGGGCATACGACGTCGCGACCAGCGTGATGTTGATCAACTCGCCGCCATATTCGAGCAGCGGCACACCGGGGGCCGCCGGCGGCAGCGGATCGCCCGGCCGGGGCGGCTTGATCAGATCGAACGTGAGGATGTTGCTGGCCGCGATCTCGACGAATGTCGCTCCGTTGTTGGTTTCGATGGCCCAGCGGAACCACGTTTCCGTCACAGCCTCGAAGCTGTTGTCGAGGATGCCCGCGAGCCGCACGCGGCGAATCCCGCCGGGGCGCTTTGTAATGCTCTGCTGAACGATCTCAACCTGAAGCGGGTCGCACCAGCTGATGATGCGCGACGCCGGCTTGCTCTTTTCCGGCTTCAAGCCCGTCGGCGGGATGTCGATCGCTTCCACCATCAGCGGCTTTGTTCCCCCGTCCATGCGGTTGTCGACGATCACGTATGCCGAATCCGGAGCCTCGTAGATCAGCGAATTCGCCGTGTATCCATCGAGGTGCTCCTTTGTATACAGCTCCTGGCCGCGGACGATGCCAGCCCCTGGGATACTCACGGTCGCGTAGTAGTTCCCCGCGCCATAGCGAGGCACGAGCATCTGCCAGTTCGGCCGGACTGGCTGTCCATCCGGATCGGCCAGGCCCTCCGCGACGACCAGCGTCATCCCGCTGGGAATGCGGGCACCCGCGATGATGAGGTTGTTGAACGGCGGCTGACCGTCGGCGCGGCCGTCGCGCGGATTCTGGTCGAGCGTGATGCTCATGCGGTTCGGTTCGGCGTTTATCCAGTCGAGGATCGAGTAGCGCGGGTCGGCCGGGTCCGTTCCCGGCGGCGGCGCCTGTGGCTCGGGCAGCGCAGGCGTCACACCGACGACGAGGCCGCCGCGCGGGTTCTCGATCGTCTGAATCCCCACGGGGCGGACGATGTCGAGCCGGCCGAAAGCCATGAGCCAGCGCGTCACGTCCACCCGGTCGACAACGGGCGGGCGGTTCGGGTTCTGGGCAGCGGCCGGTGCGAGCAACAGGCATGCGAGCAGGGCCGCGATCGGTGTGCGAGTGGCGGGCATGGAGTGTCCTCCCGATCGTGCGTCGCCGCGTGCGGCATTCGCCGTTCGACGGGGGTACGGATTGCGGCCGAAGCGCCGCGTGCGGAGGACGTAGAGGTGTGCTGCAAACCCCCGTGCTGTTCAGTGTAAAGCCGCCGTGCAGCGGAAACAAACCGATTCGGAGGTTGTGGATTGCGAGTGCGAATCAGGGGGCCGGCGATGAGGCCGGCTGTGTCGCCGCCGGCTGCGTGGAAGCGGCCCGCGCCTTGACCAGATCGCGTGCCGAAAGGCCCTTCATGCCGAGCCACGCCGCGAGGGCGGCGACAGCAATCGCCGTTGCGAAGAAGTAGACGAGGAAACGCTTACCGTTCATTCCGGGCGATTGTATCGCCCATCGCCCCGCTCGGCATGCCGCGTGCGGACTCGGCATCCGCGCCGCGCCCGCCCCGTTTAGCAGGTGCCGCCGAAGTTCGACAGCAGGAGCGACAGGTCGGTCAGATCGACGCTGCCGTCGCCGTTGATATCCGCCGAAAACGTCCCGCCCGTCGACCCAAATTGGCTGAGCAGCGTGGACAGATCGGTAAGGTCGACCGAGCCGTTCCCATCGAGATCGCCCGTCACCGCGACGAGGACCGTGAACGACCCGGCCGTCACGTTGACCGTCGCACCGACGACCGGCGAGAGGCTCGGCGGGTTGTTGATCTGCTGGACGACGTTGGCGACCGGCAGCGCCAGGTTGAACGTGTAGATCCCGCACGCGGTCGGGGCCGCGAACGATCCTGCGGCGAGTAGTTGCGGGCCCGCCTGTCCCACGCCGGGCACGACCGTCGCGCTCTCCGCGACGCCGCTGCCGGGCGGACGCGCCTGTCCGAACGTGTTCTGCGCCCCGCCGATCTGGACCAGGTTGAGCCGGCCCGCCGTACCGCGCTGCACGCCGAGGTAGCCGGCGAACGCACCGTCGCCGGGGTTTGTGATCCCGGCCGGACGCGCGAAATTGGTCATGGCCGCGGGAATCGTCGTAGCGTGCGGGATGTCGAAGAACGACGGGTTATTGGCGTTCTGTTCGAGATCGACGATGAGCAGCGCGAGGCCTTGGTTATCGCCCCCGGACACCGAAAACTCAATTGACCAGTCGATCGCCGCCCCGGGGACGACGGTCGTTGCATTCTGCGGAGAGGTCAGCGAGAGCGAAACCGTCTGCGCCATCGCCGATAACGAAAGGCCGGATGAGAGCAGAATGAGACTTGCGCGACGCAACGAATGAGCCATGACAGCACCCCTCTGAGCCCAATAGAGCTTAGTCGTCCCGACCGGCCGGTTCAATCGATCCCGCCGTATTTCCCCGCGCCTGGCGCGCGATCACGGATTGGTCAGGGCAGGAAAGAGCTTGTCAATCTCCGCCATGTCGTCCGGGGTCAGGTTCGTCGCGCACGCGGCACAGTTCTCCTCGACCTGGGCGACGCGCGTCGCCCCGATGATGATGCTCGTGAGCGCGGCCCGCTTCAGCAGCCACGCGATGGCGAGCTGGGCCAGGCTGATCCGGTGCCGGTCAGCGATCGGTTTCATGCGATCGACGCGGTCGACGACATCACGGTTGATCTCGCGCAGAAAGTCGTTCATCTTGTCGCTCGCCGCCCGGCTGTCGGCCGGCACCTTGCCGCCTGAGTACTTTCCGCTGAGGAGGCCCTGCTTCAGCGGGCTCCAGACGACCATCCCGAGCCCTTCTTGCACGCACGCGGCCTGCACGCCGTTGGTCTCGACGCGGCGGGCGGCGATGCTGTATTCGGGCTGGTTCGAGTAGGGCGGGCACGCGTTCATTCCGCGCGCAATCGCGCAGGCGTTCTTGATCTCCAGCGCCGGCCACTCGCTGACGCCCCAGTAGAGGATCTTGCCCTGGCGGATGAGGTCATCCATCGCCCGGACAACCTCGAACAGCTCGACGTCGGCGTCGAAACGGTGGCACTGATAAAGATCGATGTAGTCGGTCTTCAGCCGCTTCAGCGACGCCTCGACGCTCTCGAAGATGTGCTTGCGCGACAGTCCACGGTCGTTCGGCCCGTCGCTCATCGGGAAGAAGCACTTCGTCGCGATGACCAGGTCCGCCCGGCGGAACGTGGTCAGCTCCCGCCCGAAGACCTCCTCGGCCGCTCCGCGATGGTAAACGTCGGCCGTGTCGAAGAAATTGACACCGAGGTCGAACGCCTTGCGGATGCACGCCTTTGACGCGTCGTCGCCCACGCCCTTACCATAAGTGAGCCAGCTTCCAAGACCGATTTCCGAGAGCTTGACGCCGGCCTTTCCGAGTTTCCGGTAGTTCATCGCTTGATTCCTCGTTCCTGAAGCGCCGTTGCGGGACTGAGAAAACACCAGTTTACCCGGGCCGCGGACGGCCGTCGCGTTGGGACCGCCCAGCGTGAGTCACCGGCACGCGCCGGCCCGCGATCGAGTCACCGCTCTTTTCAGCGATTATCGCGCTGGAACGGCGTGGCACAAAACAGCGAGTTCAAGTGGATTCTGGCGGTCAGTGCGCTGGTCGAGCGGTTTCGGTGGCTCCGAGATCATGATCTCACGCCAACGCAACGGCGATTGAAGGCCGCCCAGGCCCGCCAACCGGCGAAAAAAACGGCGACGCGGACAGGGATCCCCACGGCGCTCGGCCTGTAGAGAAACCCATCCGCGTCGCCATGCCGGCGCACGGTCGACGGCGCCGTCTTGCCCGCTACGGACGGTCGACGGAGAAGTCGCCCATCATCCCGCGGCCGCCGCGGCCGCCGCCGTCCTCTTCGTCCTCCTGACCCAGGCCGCCACGGAGCTTGCGCTCCTTCCGGGGTTTGGAGCCGTCGCCGGAGGTATCCGTCGCCTCGCCCGCCCAGTCGGCGCGCTTCTTCGACAGGCCGATCTTCCGCTCGATCGTGTCGACGCGAAGGATCTTGACGTCGATGTCGTCGCCGATCTTGACCTCGTCCTGCGGGTTCTCGACCTTGTGGTCAGCCAGCTCGGAGACGTGCAGCAGGCCTTCGAGATCGGGTTCGAGCTCGACGAAGACGCCGAAGTTCGTGATCTTCGTGACCTTGCCGCGGACGACCATGCCCGGCTGGTAGCGCTCGGGGATGGCGCGAATCCACGGATCCTCGGTCATCTGCTTGAGACCCAGCGCAACCCGCATCTTCTCCTGGTCGACGTTCAGGACGACGCAGCGGATCTGGTCGCCCTTCTTGAGCATTTCCGACGGGTGGCTGACCTTCTTGGTCCAGCTCATGTCGGAGACGTGCAGCAGGCCGTCGATGCCCTCTTCGATTTCGACGAACGCGCCGTAGTTCGTCAGGTTGCGGACGGTGCCCTCGACAACCGTGAGCGGCGGGTACTTGTGCGCGACCGTCGTCCACGGATTGACCTCGGTCTGCTTCATGCCGAGCGAGATTTCCTGCTTGTCCTTGTTCACTTCGAGGACCACGACCTCGATATTGTCGCCGGCGTTCAGCACTTCCGACGGGTGGTTGATGCGCCGCGTCCAGCTCATCTCGCTGATGTGGACCAGCCCCTCGATGCCCGGTTCCAGCTTCACGAACGCGCCGTAGTTGACGATGTTGACGACCTCGCCCTTGAGCCGTGTCCCGACCGGGTACCGCTCCGCCACGCGCTGCCACGGGTTTTCGGTCTTCTGCTTCAGGCCGAGCGCGATCTTCTCGCGATCGCGGTCGACATTCAGCACCATGACCTCGACTTCCTGCTCGATCTTGAGCATGTGGCTGGGGTGCTCGATGCGATCCCAGGACATGTCCGTGATGTGCAGCAGGCCGTCGATGCCGCCCAGGTCGACGAACGCGCCGAAGTCGGCGATGTTCTTGACCGTTCCCTTGCGCGTCTGGCCGACCTCGATTTCCGACATCAGCCGGGCCTTTGCGTTCGCGCGCTCCTCTTCGATGAGCTTGCGGCGGCTGATGACGATGTTGCGGCGCTCCTTGTCGATCCGCAGCACCTTGGCCTCGATCGTCTTTTCGATGAACTCGCCGACGTCGCCCGGCCGGCGGATGTCGACCTGCGACGCGGGCAGGAACACCGGCACGCCGATATCGACGAGCAGGCCGCCCTTGATCTTCTTGAGCACCCTGCCCTTGACCGTATCGCCTTCCTTGCACGTCTCGACGATGCGGCGCCAGTTCAGAATGCGGTCGGCCTTGCGCTTGCTGATGATCACCAGGCCGCTGTCCTGCTCGATCTCCTCGAGAAGAACTTCAACCTCCATGCCGGGCTTCACCGCGGTCTTGTCGTCCCATTCGTCGAGGCTGATCAGCCCCTCGCTCTTGAGGCCGACGTCGAGCATGACGTCGTTGCCCCGGATGCTCAGCACGCGCGCCTTGAGGATCTGCGCGTCGTCCGTCGGCTCGACGGCCTCCTTCGCCACGCCGCCCGCCGTCATCACGCTCTCGTCGAAATCGCCGCCGAGTTCGCGCGAGAGGAGCTTCTCAATGTCCGTGTCAATGTTGCGCTCAAGATCCCGGATCAGATTCAGATCAACCATTACTGCTACCCACTGCTGCTCCCGACGGAATCGCGATACGCCCCGCGCCGGGAAATTGCCGCCACGCCCGCACCTTTTCGACTGCTCGAATTCGCAAGAAAGGGAAGCTGCAAGGAGGCCCGTTCCTCGCCTGCGGTCCGTCCGCCGGCTTCGTGAGGAATCCGGAAGTATATTCGCCTGCCCGCACGCCCGCAATTGGAGAATTCCGGCCGTCGTCGTTTTTTCCGCGATCTGGCGCGGGGGTACGGGCCTTTTCCGCCCGATTCCCGCGCCTCGCTGCGTTCGAAGCCGAAAAATGTGACAATCGAAACCGGAAAAACCCCTTCTCCCCCGGTCTGCCACTCGACTATCATCCTCCCGGGCTCCCGACCAGGTTGCAGTGTTTCGAAGGGAGGCGGCTTTGTCGGGCACGGCCGGAAACGGCTCCGTTGCGCATGCGCCGGAGTCGGGCCAGACCGCCCCGGACGAGATCCGGGCTCGGTTCCGCGCGTTCATGCAGCATCTGCCGGCGGCGGCGTGGATCAAGGACCTCGCCGGACGCTACCTCTACGCAAACCCCGAGGCCCAGCGGATCTTCGGCGTCCCCCTTTCGAGGCTCCTTGGCGCGACCGATTGCGACATCTTCGACGCCGAAACCGCGCGGACCTTTCGCCAGAATGACCAGCGCGCCGCAGCCACGCCCGGAGCGCTTCGAACGGTCGAGAGTCTCCGGCACGCGGACGGCAACACACACCGTTCTCTGGTCAGCAAATTCGCGATCGCCGGGGAAGACGAGCCGCCCTCCGGAATTGGCGGCGTCGCCTTCGACATCACCGACCTGCTCGCCGCCCAGGACGCGCTGGGCGAGAGCGAGCGGCGCCTGCGCGCGGTGATCGAGGCCCTGCCCGCGGCCGTCTACATGTGCGACGCGGAGGGCGAGATCACGCTCTATAACGCCGCCGCGGCGGCGCTCTGGGGACGTACGCCGATTGTCGGCGCCGAACGCTGGTGCGGCGCCTCCCGCCTCCTCACCCGCGACGGCGAACTCCTCGCCCCCGACCGGTGCCCCATGGCCGTGGCCGTCCGCGAAGCGCGGGGAATCCACGCCGCCGAGGTCATGGTCGAGCGCCCCGATGGCACGCGAAGGTATGCCCTCGCCCATCCGCAGCCGATTCTCGATTCCGCCGGCCGCGTCGTCGGCGGCGTCAACATGATCCTCGACGTAACGGATCGGGTCGAGGCGGCCGCGGAACTGCGTGCGATCGAGAGCCGCTTTCGCCTCGTCGCGGACAGCGCTCCGACCCTGATCTGGATGAGCGGAGTCGACAAACGCTGCACCTGGTTCAACCGGCGCTGGCTCGAATTCACCGGCCGAACGATGGCCCAGGAATGCGGCGACGGCTGGATCGCGAGTGTTCACCCGGCGGACCGGGCGCGGTGCGTCGCGACTTATGAGGGCGCCTTCGACCGGCGCGAGCGCTTTGAGATGGACTACCGGCTTCTTCGGGCGGACGGCGCCTATCGCTGGGTTCGGGACGTCGGCGTGCCGATCTGCGACGATACGGGCGTCTTCGAGGGCTACGTCGGATCCTGCATCGATGTCACCGAGCAACTCGAGGGCGAGGCGTTTCTCCGCGATCGCGTCGCCCAGGGTACGCGCGAGCTCAACCTCGCCAACGAGCAGCTCCGCCAGCAGATCGAGCAGCGGAACCGCATCGAGGCCTGGCTCGCCACCGAAAACCACATCCTCGAGTTGATCGCCACACAGACCGAGATCGCGATCGTGCTCGACGCGCTTTGCAGCGCCCTCGAAGATCTCCTGCCCGGGGCCCGGTTTGCGATCCGCGTCGCGACTGACCGGCACGACCCGGGGGCCACCCAGGAAGTCACCGAAGGCGTCGATGTCTTCGGCGCGATCGCCCGCGAAGGCGTCTGGCCCACGCTTCGGCTCAATCGCGCCGCGCTACGGGGGCCGCGGCCGGCCCGCCGCGGCCGCAGCGACCGGTTGCGCGAACGTGGATTCGAGTCATTCTGGCAAGAGCCCATCGTCGCCCCTGGCGGGACGGTCCTCGGCGTTCTCGGCGCCTACAGCCGTGCTAGGATGCCGGAGCAGGAGGCACTTTCGGCCACCCGAATGGCCGCTCGATTGGCCGCAATCGCAATCGACCGAGCCCGGACGGAGGAGCGCGGCCGCAGCCAGTTGGAACAGCTCGCCCACGTCGCCCGACTGGCGACGATGGGGGAGATGGTCTCCGGGCTCGCCCACGAGCTAAACCAGCCGCTCTGCGCCATCGTGAACTACGCGGAAGCCGGGATCGAGATGCTCGCTGGCGGTCGCGCCGCCTCGCCCGACCTTGCGAAGGCGCTCAGCGGCGTGGCGCGGCAGGCCGAGCGCGCCGGCGACGTGATTCGCCGTTCGCGCGAGTTCGCCCGCCGCCGCGAGCCGCATCGAGGCCCGGTCGACATCAAGTCGACCGTCCGGGACGTCGTCGCGCTGACGCGTTTTGACGCTTTACAGCATGAGGCTCGCGTCCGGATGAAATTCGCCAGGCGGCTGCCCCGCGTGCTGGCGGATCCCATTCAGGTGGAACAGGTGCTCGTGAACCTGGTCCGGAACGGACTCGAGGCGATGCGCGGCATCGAGCGTCGCCGCCGCGTTCTGACGATCGAAGCCACCTCGCGCCGGGGCATGGTCGAAGTCGCAGTGCAGGATTGCGGGCCCGGCATCGCTGAGGCCGAGCGGCGGCGGCTTTTCGAGCCGTTCTTCACCACGAAACCCGACGGGATGGGGATGGGCCTCTCCATCAGTCGATCGATCCTTGAAATGCACGACGGACGAATCTGGTGCGACGCGAGCGACAGTACTGGGACCACCTTCCGTTTCCGACTTCCGACTTCCCGGAGGAAAAGCCATGCCGAATACACCGACGGTCTTTGTCGTCGATGATGATCAGGCCGTGCGTACGTCGTTGGAGCTGTTGATGCGCTCCGTCGGCCACCGGGTCGAGACGTTCCAGTCCGCGCAGGAGTTCCTCGACAGCGGGGCGGCGACGCGGCGCGGTTGCCTGATCCTCGACATCCGGATGGCCGGCATGAGTGGACTGGAGCTCCAGCACCGGCTGAAGGAGACCGGCTCGCTGCTGCCCGTGATCGTCATCACCGGTCACGGCGACGTTCCGATCGCAGTGCGTGCCATGAAGGACGGCGCCATGGAGTTCCTCGAAAAACCCTTCAGCAAGCAACTGCTCCTGGAACACGTCCGCGAAGCGCTCCGGCTCGACGAAGCGCGGCGCGCCGCGGATTCGAATCGCTCCACGTCGGAGGCGCGCCTCGCGACGCTGACACCGCGCGAGCGTCAGGTCATGGATCTCGTCGTGGCGGGCAAGGCGAGCAAGGAGATCGCGCTCGTTCTGGGCATCAGCAAGAAAACCGTCGACGTGCACCGCGCCCGCGTCATGCAGAAACTGGAAGCCGGGTCGATTCCGCAGTTGGTCGAGATCGCGCTCACCGCGCGAACCCCAAATGCACAATCTTCCGGCGACGGAGCCGCGTCACCACGTGTCCCGATGTCGCTCGCGTCGGCGGGATTGGGATAAATCCCAATATCGCCCGCCGGAAGCTTTGTTACAGTGGCGCCCGTTCGTTCCCTTACCCGTGATTGGAGGGGGGGAGCAACTCGCTCAGGGCGCAGTCGAAGGTGTCGCGAGCAAACGAGCGCTTTGTCGCAGGTCTGATGCCCAGCGGCCTGCGGCGACGCGAAGTGCGGCTGACCGCCGCCGGCGATAATCCTGAGACTGCGCCGGCAACCCGCCGCAATCGCGGCGCGAAGACCCAGCCGGGAGCCGATCCACGGCTTCCGGCTGGGTCTCACTCCACTCGGGGCTTCCACGATGGCCGAAACGACACATGCACAATCCGGATGCGCAGGTTTCGAATCCCCAGTTCGATTTCTCATGCCGATTGGGAAATGTCCCAATAGGCCCCGGCCCCGCCGTGGCAAAGACTATCCGCATGTTCGGAGTGATCACTCGCGAGTCTGGGCGATGTCAAGCCGGTGCGGCGGCGCGGTGCGTAGCCCGTCGCCGGACCGCTGAAGGGAGAATCGCGATGGCACGGTACATCATCTTGGCGTGCGCGGGCCTCTTCGCGCTCGCACTCGCGGGCGCGGCGGCCCCGGCAAAATCCGCCGCGCTGGATGAGCACGATCGAATTGACCAGGCGCGGAAGTGCGCACAGCTCGTCCAGCAGGGGCAGCTCGCCCTCAAGGACGCGATCACGCTCGCGGAACAGCACCTGAAAGGGACGGCGCTCGACGCAAAGGTCGAGATCAAGACCGCCGTCGAGAAGCCGCAGCAGCCGAACCCGCCCGAGAAGAAACCGGGCGGTCCGGCCGAACCCGCCGCGCAGCCGGCCGGTGATCGGCTCATGTACGAGGTGACCTGCGTTGCCGGCGACAAGATCCACCTTGTCCGGATCGACGGCCTCGAAAAGAAGATCGTCGACTCGGCCGAGCAGCGGCCGCCCAAACGCAACGACTAGGGCGAAGCAGGTGGAAGACGAGCCGCGCCCGCACGCGCGGGCGCGCGCTCGCGATTGAACCCGCATCGGAGTTCAGCGATGACCACTGAGACGATGACGACCCGCGCCGCCGCGGAACTGGCGGAAGAGGTCCGGCGGCTCGAAGCCGAGCTTGCGAAAGAACGCCTGGGGATGTGCGTGTATGCCGTCGGCCCGACGGCCTGCGCCGCCCCGATGACCGAGCTGTCGTGCGCGCTGCTCAACGGAACCTGGATCGACGGGTCGGTCGGCTCCGCCGCCGAAACGGCGGCGACAGCCGACGCGCTCCTCAGCGCGCTCCAGCGCAAGCTCGATCACCAGGACTGCGCCCCGGTCGAGGCCGGTGTCTGCGTCTACGCGGCCGGCGGCAGAGTCTGCCGCGCGGAGACGTCGGCGCCCCAGTGCGATCTGATCGCAGGCCAGTGGTTTCCCGTTCCGATCGAAGACCTCGAAACGAAGGAGAAATGAGATGACTCGAACATCCATCAGCCTGGCAGTCTCCGTTTCGACGTTCCTCTGCGCTGCGGCGCTCGCCGGCGAGACGCTCCGCCCGATCGCCTCCGACGGCAAATGGGGCTTTATCGACGCGGCCGGCAAAGTCGTCGTCACGCCCGAGTACGCCGCCGCACGCGACTTCAGCGAGGGCCTCGCGGCCGTCGAGCGCGACGGAAAATGGGGCTACATCGACGCGAAAGGAACGCTCGTCATCACGCCCCAGTACGCCGAGGCGGGAGAGTTCCACGACGGCCGCGCGATGGTCGCGATGAAGAAGGGCCTCGTCGGGCGCGAAGTGGGCTTCATCGACAAGGAAGGCAAGGTCATTGTCGGCTTTGAATACACAAGCGCCGGAAAATTCTCCGACGGGCTCGCCTGCGTCGAGCGCGACGGCAAGTGGGGCTACGTCGATCCGTCGGGAAAGCGCGTCATCGAGCTTCAGTTCGATGACGCAGCGGATTTCTCCGACGGTCTCGCCCGCGTCAAGGCGGGTGGCGAGTGGGGCGGCAAGTACGGATATGTCGGCAAGGACGGCAAGTTCGTCATCAACCCGCGCTTCAAGAGCTGCGGTGATTTCGCTGCCGGCCTCGCCCCGGTCGAGGTCGACGGCAAGTGGGGCTACCTGAACCGCAAGGGTGAAATGGCCATCGAGCCGCAGTTCGCCGGCGCGGAGCCGTTCTGCAACGACCGCGCCTGTGTATGGGTTGGAAACCGGATCGGCCGCACCGCGGGCTACATCGAGAAATCAGGCCGGATGGTTGTGAATCCGGGCTTTGAGGATGCCCGGCCCTTCCAGGGCGACCGGGCCGCCGTTCGCAAGGACGGCAAGTGGGGTTACATCAATGCCGGCGGCGAATTTGTGATCAAGCCGCGATTTGATAAGGCAGGCGACTTCCAGGACGGCCTCGCGTGGGTGCAGGTCGACGGGCAGCCCGCCTGGATCAACGAAAAGGGCGATAGTGTCTGGGGACCGTCAAAGTAACGGCCCTGGATTCGCTCCGGGGGCGTCGTAGTGCCCAGCGCGGCGCTCCCGCTTTTTTGATCTCCTCCTCCACCCCCGGCCCACGCGCAGCGCAGTGCGTGGGCGGAGACTGCGGATGGCGAGCGCGGCGCCACGCGGACGGTCGTCGCGTCTCGCATCCGCAGCGTATCGAGTCTGAGGAACACCGACCCGACGCCAGGAACAACCCATGAATGGCAGTCAATTCAGCCCGATATTCGAAACGACAGTCGGTAAGCTGGAGTCAGCCCTCGCCGCCGCCGGACCGTCGCCCGCCCAGCAGTCGCGCGCCATTCGCGATGTGCTGATCGACGCCCTCAGCGACCCGCCGTACGCGACCGGCCACCTCGTCATGCGCGTATCCGAGAGCATCGCGGCCACTGTGCGAGTCGTTCGTTCGCTCGGCGGCACGGTGCGAGACGCCGTGCGCGGAGCGATGCACGGTGTGCTTCACGGCACGGCCGATGAACACGTGTGGACGACGGAGGTGATCGAGCAGGTCTCCGCGTCGCTCGTCGGTCACGCAATCGTGTCGCGCGAGGATGTTCTCGACGTGACCCGCGCAATCATCGAAGCGGCTCGCGCGGCCGCGGAGGACCTCGCCCTGAGCTACGATGAGGCGGGGCTGGCCGCGGCGCGCGGGGTGCATCGCGGTGTGAGGGAGGCCCATCCCGACCTGTGCGAGCGGGTGGACGCAGAACTCCGCCGGCAGGTTTCAGATGTGGGCCGCCACCTCGTCACGGTCCTTGCGGCGAACGGCGGAAACGGGACGAACCACGGAGTCCACGGTCGCGTCCACTGAGGGGGCCAAGTGGATTGACGGCCGGTTCGGGGGGCGGCGTCGCAGAATCGCGGCGCCGTCCTCGCCTTTGATGCGCTGGCCGCGCTGCTGCCAGTCCGATTGGGCCGGCGGCGCACTACTCCGGAATGGGCCAGAAAACGTAGTCGCCGTCCGCGGGCTTCGGCGGATCTCCACGCGGCTCACCGAACCGCGCATGGTGAGTCCCACCGTCATCATCCCTGTCGATACCTGCGGAGTAGAGCGTGAAGCCGCCATCCGTCCGCCGATACAGAAAAGGCTTGCCGGTATAGGGATCGATCGCGAATTCATCGCCTGAGAGAAACTCCAGGGACTCCGGAAACCGCCGCTCCGGCCCCGCGTGCTCGAAGATCGCACAGAGTGTCCGCGTGCCACGCTGAATCACCTGGGCCCGCGCGTTGAGCTCCAGCGACCGGCCCAGGCTCGGGACGAGAATCTGCGCGAGCAGGCGCGACGGGTTGTAGAACGGCACGCTTTCGTTCGCGAGTTCATCGAGACGAACGTGCAGCGGGTGCGCGCGGTCGAGACGCGTCGCCAGCGGTTGATCGGCAAGCTGCTCCAGCGGTTCAAACGCCCGGTCGACTTCGCCGAAGATGCGGGATTGCGGCATGAACATCTGCTTCCAGCTCCACCCCGCGGCGGCAAACTGCGCTTGCATGCCCCAGCACAGAATCGCCTTGTCGCTCTCGCACGCGTACTTGTAGGCGGGCAGCGGGCGCCCCAAGCCCGTCAGCCGCCGCGCGTACTCGACCCCCGCGCCCGGGTTAGAGTCGTTGATGCCATAGAACCGCGGAACCTCGCTGAACGCCAGCGCGGCACAGGCGACGCCGACGAGATTTGAAATGATGGTCGGCTGTTCCATCGCGTGCCGGGCGACGCCGTCGGCGAGCAGAATCGACTCGGCGCACCGCTCGGCATCGCCGCGAAGCGCCGCAAGCCGCGCCCGGTGCACCAGGAACTTTGTCAGCGTTCGGAAATTCGACAGCGATACGCTCCACCCGGCCGTCCCCTGGTCCCAGACCATCTCAATGCGGCAGGCGCTGCACGCCACCCCCTGGCGAATCTGCTCGACCGCGTCCTCGCGTCCATCCACCCAGGCCGCGATGTCGTCAAGTTCGACAATCCGCGGTTCGTAGTCGCCATCCCAGTCTTCCGGCGCATCAACTGCTAGTAGGTCGATCGCGGCGAGGTAATGCCGATCCGCATTTGCGGGCAGGGCCGCCCGCTCCCGGTTCCACTTTGCGATCGGGTCTTCACTCGGCCCGGGAGCGCTCGGTCCTACGCGCGTCACGACGAGAACGCCCCCGAAGAGCAGTGCGATTCCCGCCAGAACGATGCAGAAAATCAGGCTCTTTCTCATGTCTGACGACCTCCCCGGTGGTCCGTCGAACAAGCGGCTCGAACATCCGCTACCACGCCCGGCAGGATATCACGCCGGGCGGGTCCTTCGGGTTACAAATCCCGGAGCCGATTGGAATCGAATTCCGTATCACCTGGCCCGCCGTAGTCGCCGCCGGGTAAGATTTCGCGGATGAGCAAGTCACCCGACAGCCGCGATCCGCGCGTCGACGCCTACATCACCAAATCAGCCGAGTTCGCCCGGCCGATTCTCACGCACCTCCGCGAAATCGTGCACGAAGGCTGCCCCGGCGTCGTCGAAAACGTCAAATGGGGCATGCCCAGCTTCGAGTACAAGGGCATCCTCTGCGGGATGGCCGCGTTCAAGAATCACTGCACATTTGGATTTTGGAAACACACCCTCGTCGTCGGCGAGGAAGAAAAACCGGCCGCCCGCGGCGGCCGATCTAGGGCGGCGGCCGGTGCGGCGGCCACGGCAAAGCAGAAAAAGGGACAATCGGCCGCAAAGACTGCCAAATCCGACGAGGCGATGGGAGATTTCGGCCGCATCACAAAGGTCTCAGATCTTCCCTCCCGGCAGCAGATTCTCCAGTGGGTGCGCAAGGCGGCCGCGCTCAACGACGCGGGCATCAAGGTCGAGCGGCCCAAGCGCGCCCCGGCAAGGCCGCTGCCCGTCCCGCCTGATCTCGCGGCCGGATTGAAGAAGAACAAGGCCGCCGCCGCGCATTTCGAGGCGTTCAGCCCGTCGAAACGCAAGGACTATATCGAGTGGATCACCGAGGCCAAAACCGCGGAGACTCGGAACCGTCGCCTGACCACCGCGCTGGAGTGGATCGCCGAGGGCAAGTCGCGGAACTGGAAATACGAGCGCTGCTGAACCGGTCGGCTAAGCCGCCGCCTCGATCATATCGACGGCGGCGATCTGGTTGATGCGGATGAATGAAAACCGGTCGGTTCGCGGATAGCAGTAGAAAATCTGGCTCTCGCCAATTGCGATCAGGTGTGGATCAGTGATTTCATATCGATCTCCGCTCGTCAGCACGATGCGGAACGGGTGAAATGGCTCTCGCTCCAGCAGATCACGAATCGTCTCAAGCATCATCGAATTGTATGTGATTCGCCCACGGGTATCGAGCAGTCCCTGGGCGACTCCGCTCAGAACTTCCGCTTCTTCGGCCGCCGATTCTGGCCCTTGGGTTTCCAGTTCTCGTCACGCCCCTTCGCCGCGAGCGCCGGCCGGGCTTCGGACGCTGCCACCTTGTCGCCGCCGGCCTGCTTGAGCTTTGAGATGTGATCTCGCAGCGACGCCGCTTTTTCGAAATCCAGCTCCTCGGCCGCCTGAAGCATCTCCTTCTCGAGGTCCACGAGCAGCTCGTCGCGGTCGTAGTCCTCCTCGTCCGCGTGCACCGCCTCGCGCACCCGCCGCATCGCCGCGACTTCCGTGAGCAGCCCCTGCCGCACCGACTTGCGGATCGTGTCTGGCGTGATGCCGTGCTCTTCGTTGAAGCGAATCTGGATTTCACGCCGCCGCGTCGTCTCGTCGATCGCCTGTTTCATCGAATCGGTCACGCGGTCCGCGTACAGGTAGACCGTTGCGTTCACGTTCCGCGCGCAGCGGCCGATCATCTGGATCAGCGACGTCGCGCTGCGCAGGAATCCCTCCTTGTCTGCGTCGAGGATCGCGACCATCGACACCTCGGGCAGGTCGAGCCCCTCACGCAGCAGGTTCACGCCCACGAGCACGTCGAAATTGCCGATCCGCAGCTCGCGCAGGATCTCGACCCGTTCCAGCGTGTCGATCTCGCTGTGCAGGTAGCGGCAGCGCAGCCCCGCCTGCTGCATGTACGTTGAAAGATCTTCGGCCAGTCGCTTCGTCAGCGTCGTCACCAGCGCCCGCTCGCCCTTCTGCACCCGCGCCTGCACCTCGTTGATCAGATCGGGCACCTGGCCGCGGGCCGGCCGGACCTCGATCGCCGGATCGACCAGTCCGGTCGGACGAATGACCTGCTCGACCACCTCGCCGCCGCACTTTTCCAGTTCGTACGGCCCCGGTGTGGCGCTGACGAACAGCACGTCGTGCCACATCGCCTCAAATTCCTCGAACCGCATCGGCCGGTTGTCAAGGCAGCTCGGCAGGCGGAATCCGTGCTCGACCAGCACCGTCTTGCGCGAGCGGTCGCCGCCGTACATCGCGCCGATCTGCGGAATCGAGACATGCGATTCGTCGATGATCAGCAGAAAATCCTTCGGGAAGTAGTCGACCAGCGTGTAGGGCTTCGCGCCGGGCTGCGTCTTGTTCAGGTGCCGCGTGTAATTCTCGATGCCGCTGCAATACCCGACTTCGAGCAGCATCTCGATGTCGTATTTCGTCCGCGCCAGCAGCCGCTGCGCCTCCAGCAGCTTGCCCTGGTGCCGGAGCTGCATCACCCGCTCGTCCAGTTCCTCGCGGATCGACGCCACCGCCTGCTGGAGGTTGTCCTCCGGCATGACGTAGTGCACCGCGGGGTAGATGAAGACCGAGTCGCGGCTCTGGAGCGTCGCGCCGGTGAGCGGATGCACATAGGCGAGCCGCTCCACCGTGTCCCCGAAGAACTCGATGCGGATCGCGTACTCTTCGTGCGCGGGGTGCAGCTCGACCACGTCGCCACGGACGCGGAACGCCCCGCGCGTCAGTTCCGTGTGATTCCGCTCGTACTGAAGCCGCACGAATTTTTTCAGCAGCTCGTCGCGGTCCATCTCCTCGCCGACGCGCACCGCAACCACGCTCGACTTGTACTCATCCGGCGAGCCAAGGCCGAAGATGCACGACACGCTCGCCACGACCACGACGTCGTTCCGCGAAACGACCGAACTCGTCGCCGCCAGCCGCAGCCGATCGAGGTCGTCGTTGCGCGACGAGTCCTTCTCGATGTAGATGTCTCGCTGCGGGATGTACGCCTCGGGCTGGTAGTAGTCGTAGTAGCTGACGAAGAACTCGACCGCGTTGTTCGGCAGGATCTCGCGGAATTCCTCGTACAGCTGGGCCGCCAGCGTCTTGTTGTGGCTGAGGATCAGCGTCGGCTTGTTCATCCGGGCGATCACGTGGGCCATCGTGAACGTCTTGCCCGACCCCGTGACGCCCATGAGCGTTTGCCGTCGCTGTCCGGCCCGAAAGCCCGCCTCCAGCTTGTCAATCGCCGCCGGCTGGTCGCCGCGCGGCTGGTAGGGGCTGACGA
This sequence comes from Planctomycetota bacterium, assembly GCA_045863555.1. Taxonomy (GTDB): domain Bacteria; phylum Planctomycetota; class Phycisphaerae; order UBA1845; family Fen-1342; genus JACRLV01. The sequence continues at coordinate 39,884 of BTUU01000028.1, forward strand.
TCTGAAACTGGCCCATGCTCGCTCCGCGGACACCGCTCGCGTCCGCGATCAATCATAGCCGCCCCATCCGCCAGGGGGGCGGCGGCGCGGGAACGCGAAAACACGAAAACGTGAACAGCGGCGGGGGGGGTGGCGCCGGTTTTCGCGGCACCATGCACGGCGCCGGGCCGACCAGGAGCACGAGTCCGTCCAACCTTCGATCAAAAAACGAGAAAACGCGATCCACGCCGCCCAACGCGACGTTTTCACGTTTTCACAGGATCGTGTTGAGTCGGTCTAGAAGCCTTCGCGGACGTTCAGCCGGCGGCCCAGGCGGCGCTTCCGGTTGAGCGTCTTGCGGCCATTGGCGGTCCGCATGCGGGCGCGGAAACCGTGCTTCCGCCGACGCTTGACCTTGCTGATTCGCTTGTACGTCATGATGACACCTCCCAGTTTCCAGGCGCCGCGCAAAACACATCCCGCGGCGCGGTTCGGGGGGCGTCCGCCCCGACCGACGCGAACCGGGAAGTCTCGCCGAACCCGCTCCCGAAGTCAAGCCGGCCGTCAGCTCGCCGGCACGCACAAGCGCCGATCGCGGCCGTCGATCCGCGTATCATCGCGAGCCCGGTTCGGGCCGGATCACCGAGCCAGAATCGCGAGCGACGATTCAGACGCGGCCCAGGCTTCGGAGTCGCCCGATTCGCAATTTCTCAATTCAATTCGACTCTGCTTCGCCGTCCGCTTGAACAACTCCACGGGCGAATCTACACTGCGAAATCCGGACTGCGCGGTCCGGCGTAGGAGCCATCATGCCGCCTCCGTATCTAGTCGAGCTGCTCGCGGAGATCCCGCGCGGCGCGGTATACATCAGCCCGCTCAAGCTCATCCTGATCTTCCTGCTCTTTACCGGCTGGGTGCTGTTCGCGCAGTGGGTCGACAAGGACACCATCCGCGTCAACACCTTCCGCAACATCTGGAACATGATCACAATGGGCCTGGGCGCAGTCACGCTGTTCGTGATGCTGCTCGCCCCCTTCGAGATCGGCGTCCCCGTCTACGCCGTGGCCAACGGCGGCCTCATGATCGCCTACGTGATCCACCGCAACGGCCTGGTCATGGAAGAAGACAAGGTGATGACGGCCGCCCATATCAAGCGGCTGCTCTCCGGCCAGGGTCGCAAGCCCAAGCTCATGGATGTGAAGGAACGCGTGCGCCTGACGACGCCCGACCGGAAGCACATCGAGGTTCCGGAAGACCAGGCGGGACGGCAGCAGTTCGCCTTCGCCCAGGACATCCTCTTCGACGCGCTCTGGCGGCGCTCGGGCGAGATCATGATCGTCCCCGCCGGACAGCAGGCCAGCCGCGTGCGCCTCGTCATCGACGGCATCCCCGTCGATCGCGAGCCCATCGCCCGCGCCGACGGCGACAGCTTCCTCCAGTTCATGAAGAAGGCGGCCGGCCTCAATCTCGAGGAACGCCGCAAGCCGCAACGGGGCAAGCTCAACGCGCAGATCGGCGAGACGAAGTTTGAACTCGTCGTGAAGTCAACCGGATCCACCGCAGGCGAGTCGCTCACGATCCACGTCGTCGGCCCCGAGAAGTCGTTCAAAGTCTCCGACCTCGGCTTTACCGAAGCCCAGCTCGCATCGTTCAAGAGCCTCATGTTCGCCGAGAAGGGGCTGATCGTCGTCACCGCGCCGCCCGGCCACGGCCTGACCACGACCGTTTACGCGATCGCCCGCAGTCACGACGCGTTTCTCCAGTCCATCCAGCTCATCGAAACCGAGCGCGAGATGGAAGTCGACAACATCACCCAGAAGCTCTACGCGAATACCGAAGAGGCGCCGTTCCAGGCGGAATTGCTCAAAATCTTCCGCTCCGATCCGAATGTCGTCCTCGTCCCCGAGCCGCGCGACAAGGCCAGCGCCGTCGTGCTCAGCGAAGGCGCCGCCCGAAAGCAGATCGTCTACTCCAGCCTGCCGACCGCCGACATCTTTGACGGCCTTCAGAAGTGGATCGAGCGTGTCAGCGACCCGGCCCTCGTCGCCAAAAGCCTCGCCGCCATCACCCACCAGCGGCTCGTCCGAAAGCTCTGTACCAACTGCAAGGCCGCCTACAAGCCCGACCCGGCCACCTTGCAGAAGATCAACATGCCGGCCGACAAGCTCCTCTACCGCCCGCCGGAGCCGCAGTACGACAAACACGGCAACCCGATCATCTGCCAGGGCTGCCAGGGCACGGGGTACGTCGGCCGCGTCGGCGTCTTTGTGGTGCTCACGATCGATGACGAACTCCGGGCGGTCATCAAGCGCGGCCAGATGGCGGAAATTCTGGCGGCGGCCAAGAAGAAGGGCGGTCTGAGTATTCAGCAGGCCGCCTTGCAGAAGGTCTTTGACGGTGTGACCAGCATCGACGAAATCGTCCGCGCCACCCGGCCGGCGGCCCCGGCCAAGCCGAAGCCGACCGCGGCTCCGGCGGCCGCCGCAGCCAAGCCGGCCGGTGGCGCAACCGCCAAACCGACGTCCTGAGCCTGTGTAGTCAAGAGGGAACTGCAATGCCGCTTCAAATCACGACACTGCTGCTCGTCCTGGGGGTGACGTTCCTCCAGTCGGTCTTCGGCTTTTTCAGCGGGTTGATCAACCTGTTCTGCACCGTCACGGCGACTGTGGTGGCCTTCGGTTTCTACGAAGCGCTCACTTACGCCATTACGGGAAGCATGGACACGCTCTCCCCGGCGTACGTCGAACCCTGCGCCCTCGTCGGCCTCTTCCTGATCACGCTGACCGCGCTGCGCTACGCCGCTGATAACCTGATCCGCGGCAACGTGACCGTACCTCCCGCGATGGACTGGGCCGGCGCGGGCATCTGCGGCTTCCTCACGTCCATGCTGACGGTGGGCACGCTCACCATCAGCCTGCTGATGCTCCCGATCGGCGGCACGGTAATGGGATTCAACCGCTACGAGCGGACCGAAGAACGCGGCGGCGCGAACAACCTCGCCCAGTTTCAGCGAAATTCGCTCTGGGTCCGCTGCGATGAATTTACGGTCGGATTCTTCAATATCGTGAGTGGCGGGAGCATGCGCGGCGGCCGGGCCCTCTCGTCCGTCTACCCCGACTTTCCCGACGCCGTATTTTTCTCCACGAACACCGTTCAGATGGAAAACCAGCCGTCACCCTACCGCGAGAAGAAGGTCGGCGACGGCTTTATGAGGGGTCTCGCCGTCGTCAACACCTGGAAACAGAAAAACCCGGTCGAAGCGACGTACCGCGCGGCCGTTCCCACGCAGAAGGAACGCACGCCCTCGGTCACACCGATGACCTACAAACCCGAAAGCGGCAAGGAACTCTGGGGCTTCCGCCTCGCCCTCGGCCGGGAATCGTCCGACCGCGACCGCAAGTCCCCGATTCACATGTTCCGTCCAACGGCGATTCGTCTCGTGGGCAAACTGTCTTCAAGCGACGCGCCTCGGCACTACGTCCCAGTCATCGTCGGCGGCGCGGACGGCTTCACCGGCGGCAAGAACCGCGTCGTCGACTACGACGTCAATTTCCGCCTGGAATCCGGCGCGGAGGGCACGATCGACGTCTTCTTCGAAGTCGATCCCGACTTCCAGCCGGAGTTCATCGAATACCGCCGTCACTGTCGCGTCGCGGCCGCCGCGCCCGATCCGAAATCCGGCCCACCGACGACCGCGTTGCGTGTCCTCACCCCCGAGGAGCAGCGGGCGCTCGAAAATCAGGGCAACCGGACGTTCGGCGCCGTTGCGGAGGGATCCGACAACGCCAAGCTCCCCTTCAACTTCCTGCTGTCGCGCCTCCGTGCGAATTCAGACTGCAAACTTCAGGGCGACAAGCTCGTTCACGCGCGCATCTGGGGTGAAAAGTCGCGTCTGGAAGTCAGCGCCGCCGGCGAACCCGGTGTGACCGAGTTCCAGATCCCTGAGGGCAAACGCATCCTCCAGGTCCGCTACCGCCCGAAGGAAGCTGCGTCGATTGTCGGCCAGGTGTTTAACTACGTTGGCAGCGTCGTCAACCAGTACTACGCCCAGGACGACCGCGGCGGCCGGCACGCGCTGGCCGGGTATTACGCGATCGTCAAGCGCGGCAACAATGAGTACGTCGAACTCTTCTTCAACGGCCCCGAGAGCGACCCGCTCGACGGCTCCTTCCGCCAGATGCTCGACTTCAAGGAGGTCAAGCGCAACGAGTTGAACGATCAGGATGACTCGGTGATCTGCCTGATCTTCCTGGTTGATCCGGGCGTCCGGATTCTGCGGATCCAGAACCAGGCCGGCGACGGTGGCGACGTGAGCATCCCGATCGGCGGCTGATCGATCGCTGCGTGACGACTCATCCGCAGGGCGGGCCGGTTGTGAAACCGGCCCGCCCGGGGTGCTTCAATAAACCCCCCCCAGGCCGGCCGTGGGCGACGCCGAC
>BTUU01000029.1:0-36378 GCA_045863555.1 Planctomycetota bacterium
AGAAGTGCGTTTCTGGGAGTGGCCCCACCGTCTCGCCGCACGTCGTCTACACCCGCGCGCGTAACCTGATCACGGGCGATATTTTCCGCGATGGCGTGTTTGCCAAGCTCATTGGCAAACTCGCGCCGATCGTCAAGCGCCTGGAAGCGGCCAAGCCGACGTTTTTCGAGATCATGACCGCGGCCGCGTTCATGCACTTCGCCAACAGCAAGACCGATTACGTCGTGCTCGAAACCGGCCTCGGCGGCCGGCTGGATTCGACGAACGTGGTCAAGCCCGAGGTCGTGGGCATTTCGAGCATCAGCTACGACCACATGCAGCAGCTCGGTACGACGCTGGAAGCGATCGCCGAAGAAAAGGCGGGCATCTTCAAGCCCGGCGTCCCCGCGATCACGGTTGAGCAGACGCCGGGCGTGACGCGCGTGCTGCGCCAGGCGGCGGAGAAGGTCGGGTGCGAGCTGAAGGTCCTCGGGACCGACATCGAGTTCAGCTACCGGTTCGAGTCGTCGCGCGCCACCGGCCCGCATGCCCGCATCTGCATGATGACGCCCAACAGCCGCTTCGATCACGTCGCCGTGCCGCTCCTCGGCGAGCACCAGGCGGTGAACTGCGGCCTGGCGCTGGGCATGCTCGACGCCATGCGGCAGCGCGGCCATGCGATCCCCGAGCAGAACGCCGTCGACGGGCTCGCCCGCGTGGTCATTCCCGGCCGGCTGGAGATCATCCGCGAGCATCCGCGGGTGGTGGTGGACGGCGCGCATAACGCGGCCAGCATCGCCGCGCTCATGCGGGCGATCGGGCAGAACATCAGCTACGACTCGATGGTGGTGATCTTCGGCTGCTCGGCGGACAAGGACATCGAAGGGATGCTGTCGCAACTCCAGCTCGGGGCGGACAAGGTGATCTTCACGAACAACGGCACGCCGCGCTCGGCCGATCCGAAGGACCTGCTGACGAAATTCGTGGACAAGTCGCAGAAGATGGCCCAGATCGAGCCGACGCTGATGGACGCGTATCGCACGGCGCTGCACTGCGTGAGCCGCGAAGACCTGATCTGCATCACGGGCTCGTTCTATCTCGTGGGCCTGGCCAAGCAGCAGCTCGCGCAGCTTCCCTGAACGCGTGTCGGGCGCTCCGACCCCCTCAGATCATCTTCGTCAGGATGAACTTCGCCGCGCTATTCGCGGATTCGAGGCGCGACCTCGTCATCTTCGCCTGCACAGAATCTCGCGGCGAGTAGAGTGTGAAATACGCGGCTCCGGAGCCGGTCATCAGAAAATTCTGGCCCGCGATCCGCTCGGTTGCTTCGCGAAAGTCGCGCAGACCCGGATTGAGATCTTCCGCGGCCACCTGCAAGTCGTTGAAGAGAGCGAGACGCGCGAGCATGCCGGCGCTGGAACTCGGATCGCCGAGTCTCGTCCACGCGACCGGAGCACGAGCCGGGTTGAATTCGTCCCCGGCGCCAAACACCGATGTCGGAAATGCGGCGCTCGGTCGCCGCTCGGCCTCGATGTGCGCGAGGACCTCGCGGGCCGACGGCCGTGTTGGCGGGGGGGCAAGCTCGTCGAACCGGCGGTAAACCGCACCGGTGGGTGAATGGATCGGCGGAATCGCGAGCAGCACGGGCGTGGAAATGAGCGCGTGACCCAGCAGCTCGATCTGCCCGCCGCGGCCGCGCATCACGATCAGCCGCTCGGGATCGGTGAGGAAGAGCGGCACGTCGGACCCGATTTCCGCGCCGATCGCGGCGATGCGCGACGCAGGAATGTCGACGTTCCAGAGCCGGCGAAGTCCAAGGAGCGTCGCCGCGGCGTTCGAGCTGCCGCCGCCCAGGCCCGCCCCCGCCGGGATGGACTTGTCGAGGCGGATCGTCACTCCGGGGACATCCCGTTCGAGCGAATTTACGATCTCCTCGCGCAGCCGCAACGCCGCCCGGGCCGCCAGGTTCGTCTGGTCGATGGGAATCCCAGCCGCGTCGCATTCGACCACGATTCGGCCATCCGGGCGCGCCGTGAGGTTGACCCGGTCACCGAAATCGAGTTGCGAGACGATCGACTCGAGCGGATGAAATCCGTCGGGGCGAACCGGCCCGACGGCGAGCGTGAGGTTGATCTTCGCGGGCGAAAAGCGCGTCACGTTCTGCATGATCGCTCCGGGGAGGCTGATTGCGACGCCCTAGAGGCTCTCCAGCCGCATCTTGAGATCCCGCTCCGCCAGCGCCGAATGAAATTCGTCCAGGTCGCCGCCCTGGAGCACGCCGGGAATGTCGAATTTGTCGATGTTGCAGCGATGGTCGGTGATCCGGTTCTGCGGAAAATTGTACGTGCGGATGCGGTCGCTGCGGTCGCCGGAGCCGACCATGCTCTTGCGCTCGGAGGCCATCTTCGAGCGCTGCTGCTCCTGGTGATGCTCAAAGACGCGGGCCATCATGATTCGCCGGGCCTTGGCGCGGTTCTTGTGCTGGCTCTTCTCGTCGCGCATCGACACGGTGATGCCCGTGGGGATGTGCTCCAGCTTGATCGCGCTCTCGACCTTGTTCACGTTCTGGCCGCCGGGGCCGCCCGCGCGGCTTGTGTGCTCGACGACGTCCTTTTCCCAGTTGATCTCGACGTTCACCTCTTCGGGTTCGGGCAGCACCGCGACGGTCGCCAGCGACGTGTGAATCCGCCCCTGCGTCTCGGTCTTGGGCACGCGCTGCACGCGGTGTCCGCCGGCCTCGAAGCGCAGGCTCAGGTAGACCTCGTCGCCGGTGACGTTGAGGATCGCCTCGCGCACGCCGCCGAGCTCGGACTCCGAGATCGAGAGGATTTCGGTCCGGAAACCCTTCCGCGCCGCCCACGCCTGGTACATCGTCAGCAGGTCGCCGGCAAAGAGCGCCGCCTCGTCGCCGCCGGTGCCGGCGCGGATTTCGACGATGACGCTCGAGATGGCCGATTCATCGCCGGTGACGAGCTTCTCGATCATCTGCCGCAGCAGGGCCTCGCGCCGCTGGGTCAGCGCCGGCATCTCCGCGTCCGCCAGCTCGCGCAGATCGGCGTCGGATTTCGGATCGGCGAGGATCTCGCTCATTTCGCGAAGCTGCGCCGTCACGGAGCGGTAATCACGGAAGGGCTTGAGAATCTTCTCCAGCTCGCCGTGTTCCTTCGCGAGCTTTACGATGACCATGCCGTTCGACGCCGCCTCGGGCGAGTTCATGCGCTCCCTGACGACGGCGCTCCGGGCCGCCATCTCCTCGACCCGGGTCATCCAGCTCGGGTCGGCCAATGATTGAGACATGGGCTCATCTCACTGTAACGGGCCTCGCCCGCCATGCTTCCAATCTCAGCGTCCAGAGGAGGGCACGCTGAGCCCAGCCAACAAAGAACACGGCGGCCCGGCGCATCAAACGCCGGGCCGCCGATCGAAAATCGCCGCTGACCAGCTACTTGCCGGCCTTTTCCTTCGCAAAGTAGTTCCCGCCGAACTTCTTCTGGAACCGCTCGACGCGGCCGGCGGTGTCAACGAACTTCTGCTTGCCCGAGTAGAACGGGTGGCAGCTGCTGCAGATGTCGACCTTGATCTCGGCCTTCGTGGCCCGAGTCTCGAACGTCGACCCGCAGGCGCAGGTCACCTTGGCGGGCATGTACTTGGGATGAATGCCTTCCTTCATGTTGCACCTTTAGTCGGGGTCGCAGGCCATCGCACCCGATGCGCCGCGAGTCCCGGATTATTACGCGAACCCGGCTCGAAGGCAAGTTTGCCCCGCCGTCCGCACCCGCTCCGGGCGTTTACCCGGCCGGTTCCGTCGTGGATCGCTGGATGAATCGTCCGTTTCCCCTTATCATTCCCCCCTTATTGGCCGCGCTGTGCCCCTCGCGGGGCGCTGCCGGTCCGGTTTCGGAAAGCAGGGTGAGCCGGCGTGAAGTTTGTCCTTGTCGATCGCATCAGCGAACTCGAACCGGGCAGGCGGATCGTCGCGCACAAATCGGTCTCGCTGGCCGAGGAGTACCTCGCGGACCATTTCCCCACCTTTCCGGTGCTGCCGGGTGTCTTCATGCTGGAGGCGCTCGTGCAGGCGTCGGCGTGGGTGGTGCGGTCGGGGCTGGATTTCAAGCCCTCGATCGTGGTCCTAAAGGACGCCCGGAACGTGACTTACAAGAGTTTCATCGCCCCGGGCCGCACGCTGAACATCGAGTCGACGTGCAAGGAGCTCGCCCCGGAGATGAGCGTTTTCCAGGCCGCCGGCTCGGTCGACGGCCGCGAGATCGTGAAAGGCAAGTTGACGCTTCGGCACCTGTCGCTGGCTGATTCGGACGCCTCGATGGCGTCGATCGACGACGGGATCCGCTCGAAGATGCGACAGTTGTTCGGATTGCTCCAGCTCGGCCGGCCGCGTGAAGCGGCCGCGACTGGCGGATAAGTGGATAGGTTGGGTTCGACCGGCGCGGTCGAGTGGAGGATTCGCGGAATGCCGTCCAGAGACGAGATTTTTGACAAGGTGAAGGCGACGCTGGTCGACGCGCTGAGCGTGGACGAGGACGACGTCACCGACAATGCGACGCTGATGGGCGATCTCGGGGCCGAGTCGATCGACTTCCTCGATATCGTCTTCCGGCTGGAGAAGGCGTTCGGCATCAAGATTCCCCAGGAGGAACTGATGCCGCGCGACATTCTCAGCAACGCGGACTACGTCGTCGACAAGAAGCTGAACGCCAGGGGCATCGCCGCGCTTAAGGCCGCGATGCCGCATGCGGATCTGACGGCGTTCGAGAAGAACCCGGAGATCGACAAGCTGGCCGAGGTATTCACCGTTTCGGCGATCGTCCGCTTCATCGAGGCGAAGCTGGCCAAGGCGGCCTAGCCGAGTGGCGATCGACGGGGACAATTGACCACGCCGGGCAAAGCATCGCCCGGCGTTTGTCCATGATGGAGTGCGTGCGTGCGGTGGATCTGGTTTGATCGCTTTGAAGAATTCGACTCCGGCCGGCGGGCCGTCGCCGTGAAGAACGTGACGCTCGCCGAGGATCATCTGCATGACCACTTCCCCGGCTACCCGATCATGCCCTGCAGCCTGATGGTCGAAGGGATGGCCCAGACCGCGGGCATCCTCGTCGGCGAGGCCCGCAAGTTCTCCGAAAAAGTCATCCTTGCAAAAGTCCGCCGCGCCGAATTTCACAGCCTCGTCCGGCCCGGCGAGCAGATACGATATGAAGCCACCGTGGAGGGCGAGGTCACGGCCTCGGGCGCCAGTACGACCGGCCGGATCACGGTCGGCGGCGAGACGGTTGGCGAGGTGGACCTGATGTTCTCGCACATTGACCAGAACATGAGCGGCCTGGAATTTCCCGAGGAGAATTTCGTCTTCACGCCGGAATTCATGGCCCTGCTCGATACCTATCGCTGCGCCGGCGGCGGGAGGATTTCGATATGAGTGACCGCCGCGTCGTCATCACCGGTCTCGGACCCGTCACGCCCATCGGCAGCGGGGCGGGCGAGTTCTGGAACGCGCTGCTCGAAGGCCGCAGCGGAATCCGCCGCATTCAGTCGTTCGACCCGGCCCGCTTCGACTCGCAGATCGGCGGCGAGATCGACGGCCTGAAGATCAACGACTTCGTGCCCAAGGACTACCGCAAGGCGCAGAAGATCATGGCCCGCGACATCGTCCTGGCCGTGGTCGCGGCTCACAAGGCGGTGATGGACAGCGGCATCGTCACCAAGTGCATCATCGACCGCGGCGAATCGCCCGGCCCCTGCAATCTCGACAGCACGCGCTTCGGGGCGAACATCGGCGCGGGCCTCATCTGCGCCGATCTGCCGGAACTCGCCGAGGCGCTGCACAGCGCCTCGACCGCCGGCGAATTCAGCATGAAGCGCTGGGGCAGCGAGGGCATGCAGAACCTCACGCCCCTGTGGCTGCTCAAGTTCCTGCCGAACATGCTCGCCTGCCACGTGACCATCGTGCATGACTGCCAGGGCCCGAGCAACACGATCACCTGCGGCGAGGCCAGCAGCCACCTGGCCATCGGCGAAGCATTTCGCACGATCCAGCGCGGCACCGCCGACGTCGTCATCTGCGGCGGGGCGGAGAGCAAGACGAACCCGATGGCCCTTCTGCGCCAGTCGATCGGCGACCGCCTCTCAAAGCGAAATGACGCCCCGGCGGCCGCCTGTCGCCCGCTCGCGGGAGATCGCGACGGCACGGCGATCAGCGAGGGCGGCGGGCTGGTCATCCTCGAAGAACTGGAGCATGCGAAGACGCGCGGCGCGCGGATCTACGCCGAGGTCGCGGGCTTCGGCGCGAGCAACGACGCCTACGAGCCCGCCCAGCCGTCGAAGCCGCACCCCGAGGGCCGCGGAATTCTCCTCGCGGCCCGCAAGGCGCTGCGCGACGCGGGCATCGGGGCCGAGCAGATCGACCTCGTCTCGGCGTTCGCCGCCGGGCTCAGGGAACACGACCGCTGCGAGGCCGCGGCGATCCGCACGCTGCTCGGCGCCCGCGCGGCCGATACGCCGGTCATGGCGATCAAGGGCGGCGTCGGCAACAATGGGGCGGGATCGGGGGCGATCGATCTCATCGCGACGGTACTCGCCGTTCAGAACAACACGGTCCCGGCCGCGATCAACAGCGCGACGGCCGATCCCGGCGTCGGGTTGAAGGTCATCACGGGCAAGCCGGTCGATGCCCGCGTCCAGCACGCGGTCTCGCTGGCGTACGCCCTCGGCGGCGGTCAGAACGCGGCGCTGGTGATCAAGCGGTACGCGTAGGGATGCAGCCCGGCCGGTCGCGGCTGGATTGGCACAGCGAAGGAAGTGATGCATGCGTCGACGAGTTGTCATCACCGGAATGGGCTGGGTCACGCCGCTGGGCATCGGCATCGAGCCCGTGTGGCAGCGCCTGCTGAACTCCGAGAGCGGCGTCGCGCCGACGACCCTCTTCGACGCCAGCACCTATCCGACGCAGTTCTGCGCCGAGGTGAAGAACTTTGATCTCGCGCAGCACCTCGGTCCGCACTTCGACCGCCATAAATCCGCCGCCCGCAATGCCCGCTTCGCGCTTGCGGCTGCGGAAATGGCCTGGAAGGACGCCGGCCTCGCGGCGGCCGCGAATCCCGAAATGGTCGGCGTCTATCTCGGCGCGGGCGAAGGTCCGATCGACACAGAGAATTTCATCGCCGCGGCCGTCGCCGGCTGGAGCGCCGAAGGCCGCGCCCTCGATGCCGTGAAATGGGCCGAGGTTGCCTATGAGCGACTCGACGCCATCCGCGAGTTCGAACAGGATCCCAACAGCGCCGCCGGCCACCTCGCCTGCCGCTTCAACGCCCAGGGTCCGAATCTGAACACGCTCACGGCCTGCGCGGCCAGCACGCAGGCCATCGGCGAAGCGACCGAGATCATCCGCCGCGGCGACGCGGACATCATGATTTCGGGCGGCGCGCACAGCATGATCCACCCCTTCGGCGTGACGGGCTTTAACCGCCTGACCGCGCTTTCCGAACGCAACGACTCGCCCACGACTGCCTCGCGCCCGTTCGACCGCACGCGCGACGGCTTCGTGCTCGGCGAGGGCGCGGGCATCCTGATCCTGGAGGAATACGAGGCCGCGCGGCGTCGCAACGCCCGCATCCTGTGCGAAATCCTCGGCTACGGCTCGACCGCGGATGCCTTCCGCGTGACGGACATCCACGAAGAGGGCCGCGGCTCAACGGCCGCGATGCGGGTCGCGCTCGCCGACGCCGGGGTTTCGACCACCGACATTCACTACATCTCCGCCCATGGCACCGGCACGGAGGAAAACGACAAGCTCGAGTCGCTTTCGATCCGCAACGTCTTCGGCACGCACGCGAAGAACGTGCCCGTTAGCAGCATCAAGAGCATGATGGGGCACCTGGTCGCGGCGGCCGGCGCGGTCGAGTTGATCACGTGCGTGCTGGCGATCCGCGACGGCGTGCTCCCGCCGACGATCAACTACGAGACGCCCGACCCGAACTGCGATCTCGATTACGTGCCCAACAAGGCTCGCAAGGCGAAGGTCGTCACCGCGCTGAGCAACAGCTTCGGCTTCGGCGGGCAGAATGACACGCTCGTTGTTCGGGCGGTGGCGTAGCGGCCGGCGCCGGCGGTGCATTGGCCGGGATTCACGGCTTGATTGCGCCGCCAGGAACCCCCACAATCTGACCGCACCGTCGTGCGAAGCGGGCCGAATCGCACGGACCAGCGAAGGTCGAACGCAGGATGGGCTTTCAGAACCGCGATGACCACGGCCTCGTGCTGGCCTGTTTGCAGGGGCAGCAGGCCGCGTGGGATGCGCTCGTGGAGCGCTACGAGCGCCTCGTCTACTCGGTGGCCCTGAAATCGGGAATCGCGCCCGCGGATGCGGACGATGTTTTCCAGGCCGTCTTCATCAGCCTCTTCCGAAACCTCGAATCGCTCAAAGACGAATCCCGCGTCTCCGCCTGGCTGATTACGACCACCTATCGCGAGTCCTGGCGCGTCGCCAAGCGCCGCCAGAAGTCCGGCAGCGACGAAATCGCCCGCGAAGAACCCGCGGCTCCGTGCTCCGACGACGTCGAGGCGCTTGAGCGGCAACAGATTGTCCGACAGGCACTTATGGAACTCGGCGGACCCTGCCAGACCTTGCTGACGGCCCTCTTCCTCGGCAAGGATGAGGTCCGATATGACGCGATCGCCCGTGAACTTGGCATTCCGATCGGAAGTATCGGCCCGACCCGCGCTCGCTGTCTGAAGAAACTCGAGAAGATTCTGGCGAAGCACGGGTTCGCCGACGAATGCCGGACGACATGACCGTCTGATGCTGCGAAGCCGGCTGGCGCCCCGTTTTTTTGCCGCTGCCGCGTATTTCCGCGAGCCCGGCCCGCCTCTACCCCGTGGACGTACTGAAGGAATGCTCATGGCCGCGAAAAAACCGACATACGAGCAGTTGATCGCCCTGGCCGCCGGCGAACTCAGTCCGCAGGAGGCCGCCGCCGTCGCCGACGCCGTTTCCGCAGACCCGGCCGCGAGCGGCGATCTCGCGCGGCTTCAGCGCCTCTTCGAGACGCTGCGCGCGGACGAATCCGTATCGGCGCCGGCGGCGCTGATCGCCGAAGCGAAATCCATCTTCAAGCCCCGGCCCGCCGTCTCGATCCTTGACTGGCTCAACGACCTGGGCCGAACGGTCGCGACGCTCGTCTTCGACAGTCGCGTCCAGCCGGCGCTCGCGGGCTTTCGCCGCAGCGCGGCGACCGTCGAATTCGAGCTGTCCTTCACGCTGGGCGAGACGGAAATCGATCTTCAGATTCACGCCCCGGCGGCGGAAGACGACAGCGGGCGCATCCGCGGCCAGATTCATCTGATGCCCCCGTTTGCGGACTGCGAAATCGCGCTCGTGCGCCCGGGCGGGGAGCTTGTCGCGCAGGCCCGGCCTGACGGCGACGGCATGTTTGCGCTCGATGCCCCGCGCGGCGAATACGAGATGCTCGTGCGGATGGCGGATCGGGTCGCCGTGCTTCCGGGGGTCAACGTGGGACGATGAGCGGAAGCGAGCCAATCTCGCTGGATCGGCTGTTGTCGCTCGACTCCGACGCGCGGCTCGCGCACTTCCGCAGACTTCCGGATCCCTGTGCGGCGATGCGATGCTGCGTGGAGGAGATCCAGCGCGCCATTTTCAACAGTCCTGCCCAGGCCCTCGCCGGCTGCGAGGCGATGATCAGCGCCGCGGATGCCCTCGGCGATGCCTCTGTGCGGGCGCAGGCGCGCCGCGCCCGGGCCCAGGCCCTCGGCTACGCCGGCCGCTACGACGAGTCGCTCGCCGCGTGCGCCGATGCGCTGGAGATCGCCTCGCGCGGGGGGGCAGGAGTCGAAGCCGCGCGGGCAAAACTCGCGATGATGCAGCCGCTCGCGGAACTCGGGCGCTACGAAGACGCGATCCAGGCGGGCCAGGCCGCCCGCGCCGCGCTCTCCGATCTTGGCCAGCGCACGCTCGCGGGCAAGGCGGATATGAACCTCGGCGCGATCCATCAGAAACGCGAAGACCCCGCCCGCGCGCTCGCACATCTCGACCGCGCACGCGAGAGCTTCGCCGGTGAGACGCTCTCACTCGGCCTGGTAGAAATCAATCGCGGCGAGGCGCTGTTGAAACTGGACGAATTCGAGGCGGCGGAGGCGGCATTCTCCACCGCGCTGTCGCACCTCGAGTCAGCCGGGGCCGAGATGATGGCCGCCGTGACGGAGGGCAATCTCGCCGATCTCGCCGCGCGGCGCGGCCTGCTCCAGCGGGCGCTCTATCATTTCGAGCGCGCCCGGCGCCGCGTCGAAAGCGACGAGGCGCAGACCCACCACGCCCGCCTGCTCGCGGAGCAGGCCGAGGCCCTCGCGAACCTCGGGCTCGTCGACGAGGCCCTCCGGTCATTCGAGAACGTCCTGCCGCGCCTCGATTCGCTCGGCCTCGCGCTCGAAGCCGCACGTGCCCGCAAGGGCCATGGCCGCTGCCTGGCGCGCCGCGGCCGGCCGGTCGAGGCCCTCGCGATGCTGGAGGCGGCGGCCGACGGCTACGAAGCCCTGGGCAATTCCGCGGAACGGGCGCGCGTCGAACTCCTCGCATCCGATGTCGCGCTTGCGGCGGGCCAGCCGGCCGTCGCGCTGAGCCTCATCCGTTCGGCGTCCGACGGATTGACGGGCCGCGCCACCGATGTCGCGCTCCTGGCGTTTCATCGCGCCAGGCTCGCGCTCGCCCGGGGCGACGCGGCGGCGGCGGCCGACTCGATCGACATCGCGGTCCGGACCGCGCTGCCGCTGGGCATCGCGCCGCTCACCGCGGATCTGATGACAATGCGGGGTACGATCGCCGCACAGCGCGGGCGCCCCGCCGAAGCGGTTGGGGATTTCCGCGAGGCCATTGCGCAGATCGAGCGCGTGCGGAGCGCTCTGAACGCCGATCGTTTTCGCGCCGCCTACCTGGGAAGCCGCACCGAGCCTCACGAACGGCTTGTGCTGGCCCTGCTTGAGACGGGAGCGCCGCCCGAAGAGGCGTTCGCCGTTGTCGAACACGCCAAGAGCCGCAGCCTTCTCGACCTCGCTGGAAACATGGAAGACGCCGCCGTCGAGGACGACGAAGACGACCCCGCGGAACGGGATCTGCGCCATCGCGCCGGCCGCGCCCGGGCCGACCTGAACGCGCTGTACACAAAGCTGAACGATCCGGCCGCCGCGTCCAACGAGCGCTGGCGCACGGCCGTGCAGCGCCTCGAAGCCGAGCTTGCATCGCTCGAATCGCGGCTCGCCGCCGGACGCGAGGCGGTTGATCTGCTCGCGCCGCCGGCGGATGCGAGCCGGATTCGTTCGAGCCTGGGCGAGGATACGGACCTGGTCGAGTACTTCATCGCGGGCGACGAGATCATGGCCTGGCGGTTCGGCCGCGTCGGCGTGCGGCTCGTCCGCCGCATCGCAACGCGCGCCGGGGCGGGCGAAGCCGCACAGCGCCTCCAGTTTCAGCTCGCGCGGGCGCTGCGGCCCGGCGCGCTCGACGGCCCGCGGCTCGCGCGCCTGACCGACGACACGCTTCGCGAGCTGCGCCGCCTCTGGGACGTCCTGCTGGCGCCGGTGCTCGCGGATGATTGTCCCGAACGTCTGATCATCGTCCCGCACGGCCCGCTCCACGGTCTGCCGCTGCACGCGGCGCACGACGGCGCGGCATTTCTCGCCGAGCGCGCCACGGTCGGCTATTCGCCCTCCGCGAGCGTCTGGTACCAGCTCGGCCGCCCCGCGGCCCGTCTGCCGCGCCGCGGCTCGATGCTCGTTGTGGGCGTCGCCGACGAAGCGGCCCCGCGGATCGAAGACGAGGCCCGCCTCGTCGCGGCGATTCACCCCGGCGCGCGGCTGATCGTCGGAGCGGCGGCGACCGTCGATGCCGTCCGGCCGCGGGTCCGCGACGTCGACCAGGTCCATTTCGCGTGCCATGCGGAATTTAACCCGCACCATCCGCACGCGACCGGCCTGCGTCTCGCCGACCGCCACCTGACCACTCGCGATATTCACGGACTCAGACTAAAGGCGGAGCTAGTCACGCTCAGTGCATGTGATAGCGGACGTTCGCTCGTGGAAGCCGGCGACGAGCTGCTCGGGCTCTTGCGTGCGTTTCTGGGGGCGGGGGCACGGCGGGTGCTGGCGGGGCTCTGGCCGGTCCAGGACGAAATTTCGCTGAAACTCTTCGCCGGCTTCCATACAATGCTGATGAGCGGCGAGCAGTTTGATCCGGCCTACATTCTGCGCCAGGCACAGGTGGACCTCATCCGCAATGGGGTGCATCCGGTGCTGTGGGCGCCATTCTTCATCATGGGGAGAGCATGAAAACGATCCATTCGCTTCTGCTGGGCGTCGCCGCCGTCCTGTCGATCACGGCGTTCGTGCGGGCCCGCTGCCCGGATGTCCCGAATCCTGATCCCGCCCTCCAGCGACAGGTCGAATTCCGCATCGACAGCCGCGTCGATGAGGAATCGGCGTGGCTGCTCGTCCAGCAGATGATCCCCGGCGACGAGGAGATTCTCGCCCAGGCCCCGGGCCGCCGCACCTACGCCATCCGCATCTCCCAGGGCAACGAAGTCACCGTCGCCACGATGCTTGAGAACAACCTGGTCACGACAAACCCCGCCGTACCGAACCCCAACCGCCCCCTCCTCTGGGCCGAGGCCGGCTACCGCACCACGGCGGCCGAGGGCCATACCGGCTCCGCCTTCGACAGCAGCCGCGTGAACTATGGCCAGATGTACCCCCAGCAGTATTTCATGCAGCAGCTCAATGTGCCCGGCGCTCAGCTCCGCTCCACCGGCCGGGGCGTCGCCGTCGCGGTCATCGACACCGGTGTTGATGCCTCTCACCCGGACCTCGCCGGCGTCGTCCGCGGCGACGGCTACAACTTCCTCGCCGGAGACACGAACACGGCCGACGTCGGCGACGGCGTCGACAGCGACGGCGATCTGCTCGTCGACGAGATGACCGGACACGGGACCTTCGTCGCCGGCATCATCCACCTGATCGCGCCTGAAGCGACCATCCTGCCCATCGTCGCGCTCGACAGCGACGGCATCGGCGACTGCTTCCACGTCGCCCTCGCGATCTACTACGCCATCGACCACGGCGTCGAGATCATCAACTGCAGCCTGGGATCGACGTATGACTCCCACGCCATCGCCGACGCCGTGCTGGAAGCGAAGAACCGCGGCATCATCGTCGTCGCCGCGGCCGGCAACCGTGCCACGATGGGCAACCCGTGTGAGTTTCCCGCGCTCGTCACCATCGAACGCGACTCGCCGCTCGAAGACCTGCCGCTTGCTTTCGGCGTCACGGCCGTCAACGACAACGACATCCTCGGCACCTTTGCCAATACCGCGGACGAAGTTCTCTTCTGCGCCCCGGGCGTCAGCGTCCGGTCGGGCCAGCAGTACGACGAGACGCGCTCGATCCTCAGCACCCTCCCCGGCGATGAATACGGCGCGTGGGAAGGTTCGAGCTTCTCATCCGCGATCGTGGCCGGCGGCGCGGCGCTCATCCGCGCGCAGCGCCCGGACTGGGCGCCAGGCGCCGTCCATGAACAGATGCTCTCGACCCTCCAGAGCACGGCCGTGAATGTCGACGGGTTGAACCCCGGCTACGCGGGGACCATGGGCCGGCGGATCAACATCGGCGCGGCCGCGGCCGCGCAGCCGCCGATGCCGCTGCCCGGCGATCTCGACAACGATGGCGGCGTCTCGCTCCAGGACCTGGCGATCCTGCTCGGCGATTTCGGACTCGTTCATTCTCCCGGCGATATCGATGCCGACGGTGACGTCGACGTTCAGGATCTCGCCCACCTGCTGGGGAACTTCGGCGAAACTCGCTAGCCCGCCGCGGGCCTTCTCTGCGATTCCATGTACAATCGCCCCGCGCGAACGGAGTGGATCGCCCGTGATCGCCCATCGAGCCGCCCAAACCCAGGACCTCGCGCTTCCGGGCCTCAGCCGCCTTGGCGGCCGCGTCCTTCTCTTCGAGTCGATCGGCAGCACCAACGCGGAACTCCTCGCCCGAGCGACGGACCTCCCCGACGGCGCGATCGCCTGGGCCGAGACCCAGACCGCCGGCCGCGGCCGGCTTGGCCGCCGCTGGATCGCCGCGAAAGGCTCGTCGATCCTCCTGAGCATTCTCCTCCACGAACCTGACCGGTCCTCGCTCATCCGGCATGGGTCGCTCCTCGCCTGCCTCGCCGCCGCCGAGGCCATCGAGGAAGCTACCGACTGCCGCCCGAGGATCCGCTGGCCGAATGACCTTACGCTCGCCGGCCGCAAACTCGCCGGCGTGCTCGTCGAGTCGACGCCGCTCGCCGAAGGCCGCCGCGCCCTCGTCATCGGCGTCGGCATCAACTGCCTCCAGCATCGCGGCCACTTCACGGATGGCCTCGAACTCTCCGCCACGTCGCTCGAAATCGAAAGCCCGTCGCCCGTCGACCGCATCGCCGTCGCGGCTGCGCTCGTGCGCCGCCTCGATTTCCACCTCGCGCCCGCCCGGCACACCGAGGCCGCGCTCGACGCCGCGCGCAGCGCCTGGCGGGAGCGATGCGCCGATCCCGGCGAGTGGGTACGGCTGACGCACGACGGCCGCGCGTTCGAGGGGCTCGTTCTCGATGTTGACCGTGAAGGAAACCTGCTGGTGCAACTTTCCACCGGCGCGAGGGCGAGCTTTGAAGCGGCCACGACGACGCGCCACTGGTAAGGCCCCGCCGCCGGCCCGACGGCGGAACGGCGAGCCGTTCCCCAAGCCCAAGCCGCGTCCCAAGATGCTGCGCCCCATCCTCGGTCTCCCGCGGAGTCCGGTCGCCGAGCCGATCCCGCCGGGTGCGCCCGCCGCCGCCTCTCCGCCGCGCACGATCCTCGCCGCCCTCGGCTTTCTTGGAATCCTCGGCCTCCTTCTCGCCGCCCGCGCGGCGCAGGCCGAATTCGAACGGCAGGTGGAAAGCCCGGCCGGTTCGGTTTCACTCGTCGTCGGCGCAGTCCTGCTCGGCGTCGGCATGCGCCTTTCATTCCGCCGGCGCACCCTCTCTTCGGAAGCGACGGGCAAGCGTCCGGCCGACTATGACGCGCTCACGTTCACGGCGCTTGCGCTCGCCGCCGTTACGCTCGTCGCGGCGATCGGGTTCGCGGAATCGCTCCGGGCCGCCGTGAGCATCGCGCTCGACCTGCCCCCGTTCATCCTGCTCCTGATGCTGCTCGCGCCCGGCCTCGCCGTCGTCGCTCTCAACGCCGCCGTCGCCGCGCACGTCGTCCGCACCGCCGCGCCGTGGTATCAGGCCGCCGGGCGGCGCGTCCTCGTTGCGAGCGTGCTCGCCGCGGCGGCTGGTTCGGCCATGCCCCTCGGACGGCAGGGAGTCGTGATCGTCGCCCCGCTCGCCCTTTTCCTGGCTGCCATGGTCGTGCTGCTTCGCCATCCCGGCCCGTCCGGTTCAATTCCGCAACCGCCGCTCCCGGGCTGGATCGGCCGCGCATGCGGAATCGGCGGTGCGGCCGGGCTCCTCCTGGGCTTTTTGATCTCGGTGCCCGCGGGCGCACCGCGCGAAGGTGGGCCGGCGCTGCCGGATGTCGCCGCGCGGCGCTGGGACATTCGGCAGACGATCGACGGCCCAGCCGCTCTCGCCGCCTGCGACCTGCATGGCCTCGACACGCCGACGCTCCTCATCACCGGCGGCGACGAGGTCCTCGACGCTGACGCGCCGCGATTCGCCGCCCGCCTCGCTCGGGCCGGCCACGGCGTCGGGCGCGTTCTCTTCGAAGAGCCCTGCAACGAGCGGCTCGTCCGCCGGGTGCGGCGCGAACTGCGGCGGGGGGGTGAATTCCCCGCGGCCTACGCCATCCGGCTGCGCGAGCGGGCACGCGAGATTTCGCTTATCGCCGTCGGCTTTGACATCCCCGCCTGGCTGGATGCACGTCCGCTGCCCGGCGAGTACCATCTGGAATTCGGCTTGGATGATGCGCCGGGGCCGCGGGCAGGCGAGTAAGACCGGTCCGCAGGCCTCCCTCGTGCGGCCGCGGGTCGCCACTGCACTTCGCAAGCCAGGGGAAACGCGAATGCCACTGCTCGTTACGGGTTCCATCGGGATCGACAGCGTCGAAACGCCGCACGGCAAGGTCGAGAACGTCCTCGGCGGCTCGTCGATCTACTTCTCGATCGCGGCCTCGCTCTTCACCGACGTCCGGCTCGTGGGCGTCGTGGGCGAGGACTTCGATGACACCTACCTGAAGCCGCTGCGCGACCGGCGCATCGACACGACGGGCATCGAGATCCGCAAGGGCAGCAAGACATTCCGCTGGCAGGGGCGCTACCAGGGCGCGATGAACGACGCCGAGACCGTCGGCGTCGAGCTGAACGTCCTGGCCGAAAAGGGGGCCGAGATCCCACGCGGCTTCACCGACAGCCGCTTCGTCTTCCTCGCCAACACCCATCCGGCCGTCCAGCATCGCTTCGCCACGACGATGAAGCACGCCGACCTCATCGTCTGCGACACGATGAACATCTGGATCGAGGGCGAGCCCAAGCTGCTCGCGGAAACGCTCAAGCACGTCCACGGCCTCGTCCTCAACGAAGCCGAGGCCCGCCTCCTCACGAAGCAGACCAACCTCGTCACGGCCGGCCGGCGCATCCTCGAGATGGGCCCGCGCTTTACCGTCATCAAGAAGGGCGAGCACGGCAGCCTGCTCGTCTCGCGCGACGACATCTTCCTCATGCCGCCATACCCGACGGAAAAGACGATCGACCCCACCGGCTGCGGCGACACGTTCGCCGGCGCGATGGTCGGCTACCTGGCATCGCAGGGAAAGGCGGACAGCGCCACCCTCCGCGCGGCCATGGCCCGCGGCTCGGTCGTCGCGTCGTTCGTCATCGAGTCGTTCTCCGTGAACGCGCTCGCGAGTACGACCAGGGCGGACGTCGAGCAGCGCCTCGCGCAGTTGCGCAAGATGACGGCATTTGAATAGGTGCTACGGAATTGACCAGACGAAACGAGCATCGACTCTGGACCGCCCTTTACCTCTTCGGGATCGCCGCGCTACTGTTTGTGGCGTTGTCGTGGGGCCGGATCGAGGCGGGAGATGATGCGCCGGTGACGGGTCGACGGCATACCGCGGCCTCAGCGTTCATCACGACGCTGGTGCTCTACGGAACTCTCGCAGCTTGGGTAATCGGATTCGCGCTGCACCTTCGATCCGGCGTAAAGAGATCAAGAGGAGTGGCGTAGGGTACATCCCTGATGCGCCGCTTTTCACTGGCGGCGTGGCATCGTCAAGATGTGGCATGGCTGCGTCCGTTGGCAGCCATGCTCGGCGGCGTAAGCGCTCGAATCCGCCTCCATAACGCCGCGTCGTACCGCCCGCAGAACATGCTCGCCAACAGACGCGAGCATGCCACCTGCCCCTTCGCCCCGCAAGCTGAAAAGCCCGTTACGTCTCAGCGCGGCTTGTCGCTGACGACCTTCCCGTCGATCGTCACGCCCACGCAGTGCGTCGTGTACTCAAACGGATCGCCATCGTAGACCGCCGCGTCGCCGTCCTTGCCCACCTCCAGCGACCCGACCCGCTTCTCGATCCCGAGAATCTTCGCCGCATCAATCGTGATCGACGCCAGCGCCTCGTCGAACGTCAGCCCGTTCGCCGCCGCGACCGCCGCCTCGTACAGCACGATCCGCACCTTGGGCACATAGCTCTCGTACCCGCCCTGGATCGCAAACGGGATGCCCGCTTTGCAAAGCCGCGCCGCAGATTCGAAACTCAGGTTCTCCGTCTCGCCCCACGCCCGGTACATCGTCGGATGCAGCAGCACCGGTGCGCCGGCCGCCTTCACGCGGTCGAGAATCTCGTACACCTCCGACGCCGAGTCGATCCACACCTTGATCTTGAACTCCTCCGCCAGCCGCAGCACGCTGTCGATGTCCTGCACGCGGTTCGCGCTCACCATCAGCGGCACGCGGCCTTCCAGCACGTCCACCAGCGCATCGAGCCGCAGATTCCGCTCCGGCGGCTGCTTGTCCTTCTCACTCTCCGCCCCGGGCCGCGAAGCCGCCGGCTGCGAAGCGACCGCCCTTCTCTTCGCGGAATACTCGCGCGCCTTGATCAGTTCGCCGCGGAGCATCGCCATCATCTTGCCGCGCGAACCGGGCGACTTGTCGCCGTCTTTCTCGGCCCATGGACTGAGCGTCGCGGCCACCGCCGCCGGCGCGCGGACCAGCGCCTCCTCGACCGTGTTGCCGACCGTCTTGACGATGATCGTCTGCCCGGAAATCAGCTCCCCGGGCGCGTGCCCCGTGTGCACGGTCGTCACGCCGAAGCTGCGCACAAAGCCGATCAGCTCCTCGCGCGGGTTGTAGGCATCCAGCGCCCGCAGCTCCGGCTGGATCGGCGACGACCGTTCGAGCTGATCGGAGTCGTGCGGCTGGTTGTAGATCCCCGAAAGCCCGACCACCGTGTGTGCATCGATCAGCCCTGGCGTGACGACCGCGCCCTCGATCACGCGGTAGCCATCCGGGATCTTCACATCGTTTGCCGGCCCGACGGCCGCGATCTTCCCGTCGCGAAACACGACCACGCCGTCGGCGATCGTCCCCGCCGGGCCCATCGTCACGACCGTCTTGCCCTTGAGCGCCACCTGCGCATCGGCCCCGAAAGCCCCGAGCAGCAGCACGCCCGCAAACACGATCCTCGTGAAACCGCGGCGAATCATTCCCCACCTCCCTGCGTCCCATGCTCCGCCGCGTGGTCGAAGCAGCAGAAATACGGCTGCTGATCGCGACCCGCCCCATACCCGCCGACCGCGTGCAGATGGTCATCCGCCACCGACCGATCGAAGACCTTGCGTCCCTCGACCCAGGTCTGGAGCACCTTCGTGTATACGCTCAGCGGATCGCCGTCGAGGATGATGAAATCCGCGTCCTTTCCCTTCTCCAGCGATCCGATCCGCCCGTCGAGGTCCAGCATCTTCGCCCCGTTGATCGTCAGCGCCTTGAGCGCCCCCTCTCGGCTCATCCCCGCCCGCACCCCCAGCGCCGCCATGCGGAAGAACAGCCGCGAGTCCGTGATCCAGTCATCCGTGTGGAACGCGACCGTCACGCCGGCCTTCTCCAGCACCGCTCCGGTCTCGTACGACAGTTCCGCGGCCTCCAGCTTTCCGCCCGGGCTGTCGACGAGAATCACCGAGCACGGAGCGCCGGCCGCGGCGATCTCATCCGCCACCTTCCACGCCTCGCTCACGTGGTGCAGCACGACGCGGAATCCGAACTCCTTCGCCAGCCGCAGCACCGTGATAATGTCGTCGCTCCGGTGCGTGTGGTGGTGCACGACCCGCTTGCCGTCGAGCACCTCGACCAGCGCTTCCATCGCCAGGTCGCGCGGCGGCATCTTCTCCGGATCGCCCGCCGCCCGCTTGATTTTCTCGCGGTATTCCTGCGCCTTTACATACTGCTCGCGGACCAGCGCCGCCGACTTGCCCCGCGTGCCCGGGAACGGCGGCTGGCGCATTGAGTTCGTCCCGTTCGCCATCTTGATGCCGCCCATCGGCTTGCCCGCGCGGTCGAGGATGAACATGTCCTCCATCGCTCGCGCGCCCCGCAGCTTCACGTACACGGTCTGGCCGCTCAGCAGGTGACCCGAGCCCGGCATGATGTTGAGCGTCGTCAGTCCGCCCGCGACCGCCCGCCGGAATCCCGAATCGCGCACGTTGAGCGAGTCGTAGATCCGCACATCCGGTTGGATCGGCGCACTCCCATCCGCGCCGCCGATGCCGCCGATGTGATTATGCGTGTCGACGAGTCCGGGCATGATCACCCGCCCCTTCGCGTCGACCGTCTCCGCGCCCGGCGGCACCGCCACCTCGCCCGCCGGCCCCACGGCCACGATCTTCCCGCCCTGCACGACGAGGACGCCGTTTTCGATCGGGCCGCTGGTGATCGGCAGGAGGCGGGCCCCGACGAGTGCCGTCGGTCTTTCCTGGGCGAAAACGATCGGCGTCGCGGCCAGCAGCATCACGCAGGTCCATCGAATCATGCGATCTCCCGAACGGTGGTTGATGGCGTCGCGGCGCCAGGGGCCCGGAGTATAGCCGCGTCTCCTCGGCTGCGCCGATGTCGGAAAAACGGCGGAGCGCTGCGGTCGAAACCGCGGCGCTCCGCGCACGAGCGTCTCGCTCGGTACCGCTATTGCGGGAGCCCGATCACCGGGCCATCGCCCACGAGCACGAATCCGGGCGGCGGGGAGCCGTTTCGAATGCAGTACGCCTGCGCCTGCGCGGCTTGCAGAACGACGCCGATGAGCGAGAACAGCGTCCGAGACTCCGGCACGACGACCGTCGAGCACGACGTGGCTGTGTTTCCGGACGAGTCCGTCGCTCTTACCACGATCAGGTATACCCGGCCGCCGCAGCCGCCCAAACGCTCGCGTCTCAGCCGCAACGTCCCCGGCGCGATGTCCCGCGCATCCGGCGAACGCACGCCTCCCGGAGCCGGTTCATCGTCATCCTCGTTCGAATAGACCGTGATCACCGGCTCAATCCCGCTTTCACAGCGGTCCGAGACACAGACGAACAGACCCACCGGGACCATCGAATAGTCCGGCGGCCAGAGCATCGTTGTGCCGACCACGGAGAGTACAAACGGCGGCCGCGTGTCGTTGACGGTCACGTACTGGGTACAGGTCGTGGTGTTCCCGCACG
Source organism: Planctomycetota bacterium (assembly GCA_045863555.1). Taxonomy (GTDB): domain Bacteria; phylum Planctomycetota; class Phycisphaerae; order UBA1845; family Fen-1342; genus JACRLV01. Next base: position 20,695 of record BTUU01000029.1, read on the forward strand.
CGTCGGTCGCCGTCCATGTCACGGTTGTCGTCCCGGCCGGAAATTCGGCCGGCGCGTTGCTCGTGACCGCAACCTCGCTGCACAGATCTGTTGCCGTTGCATGGCCGATGTTCAGGTTGGAGGCCTCGCATTGGCCGTGCAGGAGGTTGACGTCGACGTCGGGCGGGCATTCGAGCAGCGGCGGTTCATTATCGACGATCGAGATCTGCTGCATGCCCGTGGTTGTATTCCCGCAGGCGTCCGTCGCTGTCCACATGCGCGTGATCACCGAGATGGTCGGGCATACCCCCGCGGCCGTGTGGTCGACAAATGTAACGCTCGGCTGGGCGTCGCAGTTATCGCCGGCCGTGGCCATGCCGGTCAGGGCGGTATCGGTCGAATCACCGCAGTTGATGACAGCCGCGGGCGGAACAACCAGCGTCGGCGGCGTATTGTCCTCCACCGTGATCGTCTGTACCTGCGACGCCGTGTTGCCGCAGGCGTCGGTCGCAGTCCACGTCCGGGAGATGATCCGCACGCGCTTGTTGACGCAGGCGCCGCTTGATTCCTCGTCTGACCAGCTCAGGTCGACCACCGAACTGCAGCCGTCTGCCGCCGTTGCAATGCCCGTGACGGCCGGAAGCGTCGAACCTCCGCACTCGACCGTCGCATCGGCCGGCACGGTCACAATCGGAGCGCTGGAGTCGCTGACCAGGATCAACTGCACGGCTGACGCGGCGTTTCCGCAGCCGTCGGTGGCGGTCCAGGTACGCTGGATGGTGTAGCTCGCCGGACACGCGCCGCCGAGGACCACGTCCGCGTGCGTGATCGACGCCACCCCGCTGCACGCGTCGGTCGCCGTCGCCGAACCTGTCGAGCCCGGGTCGGTCAGTCCGCCGCAGCCGACGTTGGCGTTCGCGGGGAGCGTGATCACCGGCGGCACGTTGTCGATCACGGTGATGGTCTGCGGCAGGCTCGCCGTATTTCCGCAGGAATCGGTGATCGTCCAGGTGCGCGTGATCGAGTATGAGCCGGCACACACTCCGGTGTGCGTATCGTCGTGGTAGGCAATCACGGGCGCCGAGTCGCATTGGGCCGTGCCGGTCGCCGTCCCCGTCGCCGCCGGCGCCGTGGATCCGCCGCAATTGACGGTCGCATTCGCCGGAACGCTGAGCGTCGGGATGGCGTCGCTCGTCACGGTGATTACCTGCACCGCGCTCGAGGCGTTTCCACAGTCATCCGTGGCCGTCCAGGTGCGCGTGATTGTGCGTTCGGCGGGGCAAGCGCCGGCCGCAGACGTGTCCGCGTATGCGATCGTTACCGACGCATCACACGCGTCGACTCCGCTGGCGAATCCCAAGTCCGCTGGGGCGGTCGATGCGGTACACGCGACCGTGGCGGGCAGCGGAACAACGATGGCCGGCGCGGTCGTGTCCACGACCGTGATCGTCTGCACGCACGACGCGCTCGACGTGCCGTTTGTTGCGGTCCAGGTGCGCTGGATCGTCCGTACGACGTGGGCGACGCAGTTGGCGGGAGTCGGGACGTCCGTATGGGTAATCGTGATCGTGCCGCATCCGGTGGCCGTCGCGTGTCCGGTTACGGCCGGGGCATCGCTCATGCCGCATTCAATCGTCACGTCGGCGGGACAGGTGATCGTCAACGGTCCGCTCGGGACGGTGGCGACATAGAGACCAACGTCGCCGGGGTTGAACTCGACCTGGAACGCAACCTGGTCGGAGTTATTCAGCGCGCGGTACTGCCCCGAACGCACTTCCGCGCCCTGGTAGATCCGCGTACCCCGCGTTCCCGACCCCCCGAAACTCCCCCCTCCGGGCAGGACGCCGCTCGAGACGGTTTTGTCTACGATGCGCTCGACCGCTCCGGTGCACGTGTTGTAGTAGTACAGGCCGAACAGATTGTCTCCCGGCGCCAGGTTCGCGATCGGTGCAAAGGCCATGTTCCCGTTGTCGTTGATCGCGGCGCTGATGCCCGGGCCACCGCTTTCGAAGCGCGAAAAAAGCGACGGCGGAGACTGCCCCGGCGGGACCTGCGAGTTGTTCGCGATCAGCCCGACGCAGTCGGGCGTGAGGCACGCCGCCGCGTCCGCCCGGTAAAGCCCCTGGGGGTCCGTGACGCCGACGACATTGTCGGTGCCTTGAAAGCCGAGCAGCCCGCCTTCGTTCAGGGCGGCGATGGCCACCGAAGTGAAAGCCGCTGAGGGTCGGCCCGGAACGGCGAACGACCCTCCCGTCGCGACGACCGTCCGGAACGACCCGCCCGCAAGCGTATTCGTAAACAGCGCTTCCGCGCCGCCGTTGAACCGGTGATGGAACAGGTATCGCCCAGCGTCGTTGATGTCGTACCCGCTGAAGGTTGAGCCGTAATTGCCGAATACCGTCCCGCTCGCCTGGTTCTCGCGCGCCCGCGTCACCATTGCGGGCGCGACCGCGCTGTCGGTGATGACGGCGCGGACAAGACCTCCCGCGACCCGGCACCCGAAGATCAGCGTCCCGTTGGCGTTGATCGCAGGTGGGTACTCCGTGTTGATCCCGCCGATCGAGTAACCCTCGTCCGTCAGGATCGTCGCGCTATCGTCCGCGACGCGCCGCATGAACACCGCCCCGCCCAGCGTGAATGTCCCCGCGAAAACGCCGACGCGCTGGTTCCCGGCTTCGGTGAATCGCGCGATGAACGTGAAATAGTGATTGCCCGGCGCCGCGGAGTCCTCCACTGCAGCCAGGAACATCGGTGCCGTCGCGCCGTCCGAAAACCCGCCGGAATTGAATGTCGCTGCCGTCGCCGCGCCGGTCGTGTTCGGCACCGGAGTCCCGAGCGTTCCGCTCTCCGCGATCGTCGTGATCGGGCCGCCGAGCGCCGAGACCGCGTAAAAACCCGCGCCGCCGCCGAATTCGCCGCGGAAGATCACGACGTTCCCGTCGGTGAGGATCGGCGGATCAAAATTCGTGAAGAGGGTCCCCGCCCGGCCGGGAACGTTGAACGCGCTCGTGGTGTCGACGAGGACAGTCCTGACCGGCGACGAGCCGAGCGTGCTGGAGTAGATGCCGAACGCACGATCGATCGTGAAGTTGAACTGGTTTCCGCTTACGCCGCGGAACGCCACGTAGCCGGTGTCGTTGATGGTCGGGCGGCTCAACACCCCAAAGACCTCTGCAGCGCCGCCCGTAAAGACGATGCCGGCTGGCCGGCCGGGAACCGGATCGCCGTTACGTGCGACGCGCTCATACGAAACCTGCGCCGAAGAAAATTGCGGCGCACTCCACACGAGAACTGCCGCGAGCCACCGACCCAGCCTGCCCGATGAGAACCCGTTGCACGTCTTCACGAGCGACTCCCTTCTAGAATAGCTAGTCTGCGTCCACTGAGAATGACTGCGCGAGAGTCCGCAATGATAGCACCTGCGCCGTCAAGGTTTGGTGAATTTGGATCCAAAAATCGGGCGTGCCCGGGCGCCCCTTGGGGAGAGGGGGGCTGGGAATCACTCGCAGGTTTGCCCAAAGATCGCCAGCAGCCCGGCCAGATCGCTTAGATCAACGTCTCCGTCGCCGTCCAGATCTCCATTCTCATACGTCGCGCCCGACGCCGAGCCGTAGCTTGAGAGCATCCGCGTCAGGTCGCCCAGGCCGATCGAAAAATCAAAATCCAGGTCGCCGAGGCAGGGCAGGGCGGCGATCTGCCGGATATCGCCCATCAACGTCGCCCCGGCGTAGAAATCCGTCCGCTCGCCCGCGGAGACAAAAAGCCCGTCTCCATCGATATCACTCAGCGTGATGACCCGTTTGCCGGTATTGTCCGTCACCCGGACGCGGCCGCTGATCGTGCAATAGACGTCGATTCCGCTGAAGCCCGTCTCCGCCGTCTGCCAGACGATCCCCGCCTCGTCCGCGTCATTCGCGTCGCCGTCATTGTTCACGTCCTGTGCCCGGATGAGCTGATCCACGCCGCCCGATGCGATCTGGAGCTTGTACAGCGCCCGCGGACGCACCCGATCCGGCTCCAGTGCGAACCCGGCCGAAACCGCGACTCCCGACGCGTTTGTCGAGTCAAACCACGGTGTGAACTCGCCGGCATCGTCCGCGCGCCCGTTCGCGTTGAGGTCCTCGAACCGGAAAATCCCGTGCAGCCCTGACGACGAGTTGTACAGGTACCCCACGCCCGCGGAATCAAACACGATTTCCTGCGGGCTGTACGGTCCATTGCCTGCGCCGAACGCGCCCGTCGTCACATAGTCCCTGATCTCGCCCGCGTCCTGAAAATCGCCGTCACCATTCAGGTCGACGAGCCGGTAGATGCCGTCGTTGCCCGAGGCGTTGCCCGCGTTTACGACATGGAGTCGCCCCTGCGGGTCAAACGCGACGCCCGTCGGAAACGCGAAACTGACGCCGCTCGCATTCGTTGCGTCGGCCGCGACGAGGCTGTCGCCGAGCCCCTGCGCCGAAAGGCCGTACGGATCGCCGCGCAGCACGTAGACCGCGCGGTTGAGCTGGTCGCCCATGATCGTGTAGCCATACTCGCTGCACGTATAGCACGTCACCAGTGCGGTCGGGTTCTGCGGGCCGAGCGTCCCCGCACCGTTGGCCGCGTTGAACCAGATCGCGTGCTCGGAAAGTTCCTCGATCGCGCCGCTGCCGTTGGCATCCCGGACGACCGAGATCGCGTCATTCGTCCGGTCCGCCAGCAGATAGGGCGCGGCGAGCTGCGCCAGCGCGTTTGCGGGCACGGCCGCGGCAATGAGCGCAGAGAGCGTGGGATAGCGTGGCATGATCGTTCCCCTCAGGAAAAACCAGAGTTATTCGTACCCGAACCACGGATCACGGAACTGTAGCCGCAGAGACGGCCCGCCGGGAAGCAAAATTGTGCCGGACATCAGCCCAGACCAAGGTCGCGACGCCGGTACAGCGCCCCACCGATCAGCAGCGCCATCACCGCCCCGACACAGACCGCGGCGGCCCCAACCGTCATCGCGAGGCTTAGATTGACACCCGGTCCCCCACCGAGGTAATCCCCCCACGCCTGAAAGAACCGCAGCGCCTCGGTGTCTCGAACCATCGGCGAGACGACATGCGTCCCCACGGTCGATCCGCCGCGGGCATATGTGCCGACGGCCATCCCCCCGTCGGCGACGTAACCGAGGGCTAACCCTCCGTTTGCGACTCCACCGGCCGCCAACCCGCCCATCGCGATCAGGATCGCCAGGGCCATTCCGCCGAATGAAAAGACACCCAGCGAGAGCCCGCCGAACGCGAACACGCCGCTTGCCATGCCGCCGAACGCAAAGATGCCGAGCGAGAGCCCGCCGAACGCCACCCAGCCGCGCGCCACGTCGCCAAAGGCGACGATTCCGCACGCCTTTCCGATCCGCTCCTGCCCCCGCGGGCCGAACGCAATCGACACCAGCGGCAGACCAAAAATCCGCGTCGACGATTCATACCGTCGACCCAGCGGTTGGGCCTCGCCGACGCGTCGAAGCACGTCCACGATCGGCTTCCCGCACTCGGGGCAGCGGCTCGATTCGACCGCGCCGGTGAGCTGATATCCGCAGTTGCCGCAATACGGCGTTCCCGGTTCCATACTGCCCAGGTCCTATCGAATTTGCGCGATTGCGGCGCCCATGATATCGCCGCTACCCTGCGAATCGCGCGGCGTTCGAGTTTCCCACGTGGTGAAACGAGATTTTCTTTGCCCCCGGCGCTTTTGCGCGCTATAGTTTGGTTCTACATGCTCGAAAACGCATTCGAAGACTGGTATGCGGTTTCGACAGGGCGCGAGCCGGATTTTCTCACCTCGATGATCAAAGGCTGATGCAAGGATCGCTCAAGGAAACGGTGCTCGAGGCGACCGATCTGGTCGAACTCATCGGCGAGCGCGTGGGCCTCACCCGCAAGGGCAAGGACTTCGTCGGCCTGTGCCCGTTTCACGCCGACAAGAAGCCCTCCATGTACGTCAGCCCCTCGAAGCAGATTTTCAAGTGCTTCGCCTGTGGTGCCGGGGGGGATGCGATCCACTTCGTCATGAAGTCCCAGCGCCTCGAATTCCGCGACGCCCTGGCCACTCTCGCCAAACGTGCCGGAATCGAACTGAAGCCCCAGTCGGAAGGAGACCGCAAGTCCGCCAGCCGTCGCGACGAGCTGCGAAAGGTCATGCACTGGGCGCGAACGTACTTCCGGCGCAACCTGCTGGAGACCCCGGCCGGGCGCCCGGCGCTCGAGTACGCCCATCGACGCGGATTCACTGACGCGACGATCGAGAAATTCGGTCTCGGCCTCGCTCCCGAGGGCTGGAACAACCTTCACGAGGCCGCGACTCGGGCCGGGATCGGTTGGGACCTCCTCGAAGACGCCGGTCTCGTTGTCGTAAATAACGAAAAACAAACACGTTACGACCGTTTTCGCCATCGGCTGATGTTCCCCATCACCGACGGGCAGGGCCGCGTCATCGCATTCGGCGGCCGCACGCTGGGGGACGACCCTGCGAAATACCTGAACTCTCCCGAAACGCCGCTCTTCAGCAAGTCGCGCGTCCTCTATGGCCTCGACCAGGCTCGTTCGGCCCTCGAATCGACGCGGGCAGCCATCGTCGTCGAGGGCTATGTCGACGTGACGATGCTTCACCAGGCAGGGTTTGATAATACGGTCGCCCCGCTCGGTACCGCTCTCACGGACAGCCAGGTGAAGCTCCTCGTCCCGACGGTGGACACCATCTTCATGTGCTTCGACGGTGACGCGGCCGGAATGAAGGCGGCGGACCGCGGGGTCGAGGTGGCGATCCAGCATGAAGTCGACGTCCGGGTGGTGATCATGCCCGAGGGGATCGACCCCGCCGACTGCATTACCGGAAGCGGCCCAGATGCACTTAAGTCCTTGTTGCAATCAGCGATAGACGCGCTAGAATTCAAGTGGCGGAGCGCCCTGAAAGCGCTCGGCAGTGGTGGTCCGCGCGCCCGCCGCGAGGCACTGGAGGCGTTTCTCCAGTTCATCGCCCGAGCCGCGGCCGGCAGGAGTCTGGATGACGCGCAGTTTGGTCTCGTGATCGGCCGTCTGGCCGACACGGTGAAGCTGCCTTCACGAAATGTCTACGAGCTGTTAGCGAAAGCCAAATCAGCGACCAGGCGCGAGGCGAGCGTTCAGACGCCGGACACGTCGAACGAATCGTCGGCATACGCCGCCTCGATCCATGGCCTGCCCGGTGGCCTTATTGCCGCCGCGGAAGAGTTGGCCGGTTTTGCATTGACGGCCGGAGTTCTCTCCGACCGCCTGGATGAGGGATTGACGCTCGCCGGCGGACATTGTCCGTGGTGGCGTTCGCTGCATTCTGTGGTGCAGCGGGTCTCCGAGACGCGGGATCAATTCGCGCTCGAGGACGTGTTTGCGGAGCTGGAGGAAGCGCCGCTGTGCGAGCTCGCCGAGCGCGGGCTCAGCCGGGTTCGCGGCCGCGAGAAAGACGCGAGCGCGATGGAAGCCGCCCGGCAGCGGCTGGTGTCCGAATTGGAACTTCTGCGAATCGAGAACCTGCGGGGTCGATTGCAGCAATCGGACACGAATGAGGCTGAGCGCGATCGGGCGTTCCGATCGTTGCTCGACCTGGCGGGTCGACAGCACAACGTGCTGGGGACCGGTCAGCGATAGCGGCTGGCGCGCGGTTTGCCCGCGTGACAGCCTGTTTCCGCCGCGCACGATGGATCCGCGCGGCGCGCGCGATCTGTCTGGCACGGATCGCGCAGAAGAAGTTGCTGCCGAATTCCCTGATGAGGGAGTGAATTTACATGGCGTCGCAAGCAAACACAGCCCCGCTCGATATGGACCCGATCGAAGCGATCGTCGACGAGATGATCGTGAAGGCGAAGGCCCGCGGATATCTCACATGGGAGGAACTCAACGAGAACCTCCCCGATGAGGCCATTTCGCCCGAGAAGCTCGAAAGCGTCCTGAATCGCATCGACCTGGCCGGCCTGGCGATGATCGACGAGATCGAAGCCGACAAGCTCCGCGAGGGCGACCGCAAGAAGGTCGTGAGCCTTGAAGCCGGCGATTCCCTCGACGAGGTCACCGAGGCCGACCTGGCGGAAGCGACCACGCGCCGCATCGACGACCCTGTGCGCATGTACCTGACGCAGATGGGTGAAATCCCGCTGCTCGTGCGCGAAGAGGAAATCTCGCTCGCCAAGAAGATCGAGCTGACCCGGATGGCCTTCCGCCGCAAGGTGCTCGAGAACGATTTCTGCATGCACCAGGCGCTCGACCTGATGCAGGCGGTCGCCGACGGCCGGATGCCCTTCGACCGCACGATGAAGATCTCTACGACCGAGAGTCTCGCGAAGGCGACCATCCTCAAGCGCCTGCCCGCGAACCTCGCCACCGTGCGCAAGCTGCTGGAACTGAACCAGCAGGACTGGATGCTCATTCGCGACCGCGCCACGCCGGCCAGCGCCCGCAACGCCGCCACCGAGCGGATCATGCAGCGCCGCCGCCGCGCCGTGACGCTGCTGGAAGAGCTGCCGCTGCGCACCAGCCGCATCACGCCCATGAAGCGCAAGCTCGAGGCGATGGTCTCCAAGATGGAGAGCCTCAAGGGCGATCTCGACCGCCTCGGCAAGACGCTGCCTGCGGACGACATCGATGCGATGAAGGACGAACTCGCCGGCCTGATCGACCTCGTGATGGAGCAGCCCGGCGAGCTGCGCGAGCGCGTCGACGCTTCGGGCCAGGTCTTCGGCGAATACGAGGAGGCCAAGCGCCGCCTCGCCGGCGGAAACCTCCGCCTCGTCGTCAGCATCGCCAAGAAATACCGCAACCGTGGTCTGTCGTTCCTGGACATCATTCAGGAAGGCAACACCGGCCTGATGCGCGCGGTCGACAAATACGAATACCGCCGCGGCTACAAGTTCAGCACGTATGCGACGTGGTGGATTCGCCAGGCGATCACCCGCGCCATCGCCGATCATGCCCGCACGATCCGCATCCCCGTGCACATGATCGAGACCATGAGCAAGCTGCGCAACATCAGCAAGAAGCTGCTTCAGGATCTCGGCCGCGAGCCGACGATCGAGGAAATCGCCGAGATCGCGAAGATGCCGGTCGCCGAGGCGCGCCGCGTCATGAAGATCAGCCGCCACCCGATCTCGCTCGACCGCCCGGTCGGCGAGAGCGAGGACAGCTACTTCGGCGACTTCATCGAGGACGAGAAGGCCGAGAGCCCGGTCACGACGGCGACGGGCGAGATGCTCAAGGATCGCATCGAAGGCGTGCTCAAGACGCTGACGTACCGCGAGCGCGAGATCATCAAGCTGCGCTACGGCATCGGCGACGGCTACACCTACACGCTCGAAGAGGTCGGCAAGATCTTCAAGGTCACCCGCGAGCGCGTCCGCCAGGTCGAGGCCAAGGCCATCCGCAAGCTCCAGCACCCGGTGCGGGCGCGGAAGCTGGAAGGCTTCCTGGACAAGCTGCGGACGTAGGGGGTGACAAGTTCCCACGGTGGAGAGCCTTCTCAGCCAGGCAAAGGGACTGTCTGAACCCGACCAGGAGCGTTTGCTTCGCGAGCTTCGCCGGTGGCGCTTCGATCAGGTGTTGAACAGGATCGATCAGGCGCCGGAACAGCCGATGTCTGTGACGGACGAGGAGCTGGATGCGCTCGCCCATGGAGCGCGGCGCGAGGTACTGCGTGCGCGCGGTCTTTGATGTCGCTGTGCTGATTCGTGCGACTTTCGGCAGTCATCTGGTTGTCCGGCTCTTGCGGCAGGCGAATAGCGGCGCGTTCGAATTGGTTTGGGTGAGCCGCTCATTCATGAACTGATCGAGACCTCTCAAAAAAGTCGACTTGCAAATCGAGTCAAACGGGCGGTTCTCGACGAGATTGTCGCGTTCCTGAAAGAAGAGTCCGTCCTTTTCCCCATCGCCCTCCGTTCCCGGAGTGCCGTGACCCGGACGACGGGTATCTGCTCGCGATCGCCCGCGATGGCGACGCGGATTTCCTTGTGACGAATGATCAGGATTTGCTCTGTATGTTGTATATTGGGAAGTGCCAAATCGTGACGCCGGAGGAGTTCGCTCGGCGCTTGTCGGCGGCTGAATAAAGGGCGGATTCGAGCGGCAGACGATCGGCTCCGTATCTGTAAGTGTGTGTACCCATCGACGCAGGGATCGCGTTCAGTCTTGGGAGGCGGGAAGTGAAGTCACTTCGATCCAGGCAGCTTGGCTCGGCGATCGGGTTTGCGCTCTTTGTCGGATTTGCAGGAACAGTGTGCGGGCAGCCCTGCTCGGAGATGGTGAGCCCCGCGTTCGGTCCCGCGGATTTCGCTGGTGATGCGTTCGCATTCGCGCAACTTGACGAGGACGGAAATGGCGGAAACCCACCAGTCCTGATTGCAGGCGGCGCATTCCTGCGCGCCGGCGGTGAGCCGGCGCGGCGACTCGCGCGTTGGGACGGGAACGCCTGGTCGGAATTCGGCGGCGGCGCAAACGGAGCGGTGAATACGCTGTTCATCTGGGATTCGGACGGCACCGGACCGCTGCCTTCGCAGCTTCACGCCGGCGGCGATTTTTCCGAGATCGGGGGACAGCCGATCTCCGGCATCGCCCGGTGGGATGGCACGCAGTGGCAGCCATTGGGGACGGGTATTCCCGGTGGTGGTGTGCTCGCGATGGAGGCGTTCGTCGAGACGATCGGCGGAGTATCGAGGCTGCGCCTGTTTGTGGGCGGGTATTTTGGTTCTGCGGGCGGGGTTTCGGGCACGGGAAGCATCGCTCGCTGGGACGGCAATATCTGGAGCGCTGTCGGCACTCCGGGGAGCGTGCAATCCGCCGAAAAGCTCGTCGTGTTCAATCCGGGAGGGGTTACCGGACAGACTCGACTACACGCGCTGCATTCCAACAACGCGATCAGTGCGTGGAACGGAAGTTCATGGTCCACTGTCTTTGGAGGAGGCGGGCCCTCGTCGATCGATGACCTGGTTATTCATGACGCGGATGGGTCTGGTCCGCTGAACCCCCGTCTTGTGGCTTCAGGTAGCGTCCTCATTCCCGGCCAGGGATCGGTCCGGAATCAGGCCATCGAATGGAATGGGCAGACTTGGAGCTCCCTCGGGGCTACGCAGATCGGCTCGATCTACCGGATCGCATCCTTCGATCCGGACGGGATCGGCCCGGCCACGCCGATGCTCATCGCCTGCGGAAACGTCGCTTTGGAAACAGGCGAGATTGTCCCCCTGGCCGGTCGGAGTGGGACTACCTGGACGCAATTCGCGGACGTCGACGATGCGGTTTCCGGGTTTGGCGTCTATGACCCGGACGGGAGCGGGCCGGTTCGCGGAAAACTCCTCGTGAACGGGTACTTCGCTCACGTCAACGACGTGAGCATGCCGCGACTCGCCGCATGGGATGGTCAGGAGTGGACGGCGATCGGCGGGCCGAACCCTGGTAACGGCTTGTCACGATGGGCCCAGAGTATTGTCGCGTTTGATGCCGACGGCGATGGGCCCGCTCAGCCGGCGCCGTACGTGGGAGGTCCCTTCGCGATCGTCGGCAACCAGTCGTCGCTGGTGTACCGGCTGCAGGGAGATCAGTGGACGGAGGCGGCGCCAGCCCCCGGCGCGTTCCGCGCTCAAGCGATGCATGACCCGGACGGGAATGGCCCCTCCGCACCCGGACTTTTTGTTCAAGGGCGCGTTTCCGATGAGGAAGTGCTTCAATACCTCGACGCGGACGGCTGGCATTCGCTTCCCTGGCCATATTCTTCTGGTTCGGCACGGGGCGTCTCATACGACGAATTCAACGATGATGAAATCCCACCGCTATTGATCTTCGGTGGGTACCTCTTTGTCGAGCCCAACTCCCCTGGGCTCGCCGCCTGGGATGGGAATACGTGGTTCCGGTTCGGTGGACAAGTGAACAGTTCGATCTTGGCCATGACTATTTTCGAGCCGCCCGATACATCGTCGCCTGCGCAACTCATCATCGGCGGCTTCTTGTCGAGTGCTGGCGGAACATCGGTACGAAACGTCGCGATGTGGAATGGCGCGGCGTGGCAGGCGATGGGCGCGGGAGTTAATTTCCCCGCGCGGGCGCTTTGCACATTCGACCGGGATGGCGATGGACCCCTTCCGAATGAGGTCATCGTCGGCGGTCAATTCACAATGGCGGGTGGGCAACCGGCGAGCGGGATCGCGCGCTGGGACGGCGCTGCATGGCATCCCATCGGCTCGGGAGTGCAAGGAACTGTTTGGGCGCTGACTACGTGGGACATTGACGGTGCGGGCGGCGATCCTCCGGTTCTCGTCGCGGGCGGCTCCTTTTACCAAGTTGACGGCATTGCGGCATCCAACATCGCGTATTGGGATGGAATATCCTGGTCACCGCTCGGGCAGGGAGCGGACGCCCGGGTGTGGGAGCTGGCCGTCGGAAATGAGCATGGCCCCCTCGGACCACAAACGCTCTATGCTTCCGGCGATTTCGTAACGATGGACGGCGTGCCTTCAGAGCGCTTCGCACGAATCGTCTGCCCGGCGCCGGTGTGTACCGGCGATGTGAACGGCGACCGTGTGGTCGACCTCGCCGACCTGGCGATCCTGCTCGGCAACTTCGGCACGCTGAGCGGAGGAACGCTTGAGGGCGGCGACGTGAATAGCGACGGTGCCGTCGACATTCAGGACTTGGCCCTGCTGCTGGCGGCTTTTGGAACAACGTGCGGGTAGTGAATTCGGGGAAGAGTCACCCAACCTCAAAGGCGCGGTCCGACTATTGAGCCCTGTCCCGGTCGGCCTATCCAAGCCGGTTTGCTTCGGCGTGCACTCAGGGACCGTTACGCCTTCACCCCCTCAAAATGCTCCAGCGCCGCCGCGACCACCGGCGTGTACGTATACACTGGGCCGCCGCCCATCATCACTGCTACGCCCGCCGCTTCCATGATCTGTTCCGGGCTCGCGCCCGCCTTCAGGCACTTCTCCACGTGGGCGTAGATGCACGGCTCACAGCGCGACGTGACGCCGATGCCCAGTGCGATCAGCTCCTTCTCACGCACGCGCAGCGCGCCATCCTTCATCAGCGCCTGAAAGAAGCCGCCGAACGCGCGGCCGATCTCCGGCGCCCGGGCCTTCGTCGCGTTCATCGTCGCCGGCCATTGCTCGTAGAAATGCGATGCATCGTGCAGCATGTGATGCTCCTCATCATTCGCGCAGGCTCCCCCAGCCCGCGTCTATCCCTTGCAGACACCGCTATCACAGCACGAACCGTTCCACGGCGCCTTGGCGATCAGGCTCGCCATCGGACAGGCTCCTGTCAGACCCGCCATGATCAGCCCGCCGCCGACGAAGACCGTCAGTCCGAGAAACCACGGCGAGACGAATGCCCCCAGCAGCGCCGTGATCACGACCATCAGCCCGATCGTGAGCTGCGTCTGCTGCATCACCGGCATCCGCGCCGTCCGATCGACGGCGACGGGCAACCCCGCCGCCTTCCACGCCTCGATTCCCCCGCGAAGGTGCGCGGCCGTCGCATGGCCCGCGTCGAGGAGTCTCCGGGCGGCCTCCAGCGACCGCCGGCCGGTGCGACAGTACAGAATCGTGCTCACGCCCGGGCCGGCGGCGACGTCGTCCGGTTTGAATGCCGAGCAGGGCAGCAGCGTCGACCCGACGATCCGTTCCCGGCGATGCTCGTCCGCCTCGCGAACGTCCAGCAGCCGAGCCGTGCCTTCGTCCAGCATCCGCTGAACGTCTTCCGGTCGATATTCGATCACCCTCGTGGCAGTAGTCGCAGTCGTCGCCATGCATCTCTCCTTAACGGCCCCTTCGGCGGCCGCGGTACCGTTTCTGAGGCGCGTGAGCAGCGGGAAGTTCCGAATTCGGGCGCAATTGGCGAAAGGGGCGCAGAGAGTCCCCCCAACGGGACTCGAACCCGTGTCTCCAGGATGAGAACCTGATATCCTAGGCCGCTAGACGATGGGGGGAGGGTCACGGTCGCACGCCCGTTCGGCGTCGCCTCGACCGTGAACCCGAGACGTTATTCCGATCCCGCCTGCGTGTCAATCTCACTCGATCGTGAAGATGTTTCGCTTGCGGCAGATCTCCTTGAGCTGTTTCGGCCAGACCGTCGCGCTCACTTCGCCGAGGTGCGCCTTCCGCAGCAGCAGCATCGTCGTCCGCGACTGGCCGATACCGCCGCCGATGGACAGCGGAATCTGGTCGTTCAGAATCGCCTGGTGATAGGGCAGCTTCAGGAAGTCGTTCTGATTTGTCAGCTGGAGCTGCTGTTTGAGCGTCTCCTTGGTCACGCGGACGCCCATCGAGCTCAGCTCGTGCCGCCGCTTCGTGATCGGGTTCCAGACGAGGATGTCGCCGTTCAGTCCGTGCGTCGGCTTGCCTTTGTCGCTGGTGGTCGGCGTGACCCAGTCGTCATAGTCGGCCGCCCGCATCTCGTGCGGATAGCCATCCTCCAGCGTCCAGCCGATGCCGATGATGAAGATCGCCGGAGAGATTTCCTGGAGGAACCGGCTCTCGCGCTGCTTGCGCGGCAGGTCGGGGTAGCGCTCCAGCATCTCCTCGGCATGCACGAATGTCAGTTCCTGCGGCAGCGGCGGGCAGCGGTCGGTCCGCAGCTTCGGGAATTCGCGCAGCACGAAGTCTTCCGCGCCTTTGATCACCCGCCAGATCGCCCGCACCGTCTCCTTCAGGTACTTGAGCGATCGCTGCTCCGGCGCGATCACCTTCTCCCAGTCCCACTGGTCCACGTACGCGCTGTGGTCGTGGTCGAGGAAGTAGTCCTTGCGGACGGCCCGCATGTCCGTCACGAGCCCTTCGCCCAGATGCATCCCGAACTGCTTGAGCGCCATGCGTTTCCACTTCGTCGCCGCCTGCACCACCTGGGCCCGGATGGGCTCCTTGAGCCCCAGCCCGCAGCGGAAGTCGATCGGTGTCCGCGAGCCGTCGCGGTCGAGGTAGTCGTTTACGCCGCTCTCTTCAGAGACGATCAGCGGCACCTCGACGCGGATGAGGTTCAGCTCGCGGCACAGCCCGTCCTCGATGAAGCGCTTCACGGCCGCGTTGGCGACCTGCGTCTCCTTCGGGCTCAGCAGCGAGTGGTAGTCCGTCGGGAGGATCTTCTCGACCTCTTCGTATGTGCTGACGCCCGGCCCGGCGAGGTCGGCCTGCTTGCCGGTCGCGGCCTTCGACGCAGGCGGTGCGTGTTTTTCTCCGGTGGGTGCGTGGGCTTTCGCGCGGGGAGTCTTCGCGTCGGGTTTCGGGGAATGCGTCGTGGCCTTCATAGGGCATCTCCTGCGTAAACAGGCGCAGCCGGCGGGGCCGAGCTGCCGGTCCCGGGCCGGCGCTTGGTACGGGGATGGGCAATCCGCATACCGGCCAACCGGTGGGGCTGGCGATCGGGGAGGGAGGTGTGTGCGGACGGTGTGAATCTGATTCTCTGGGAGGGGGGGCGGGCGGCGGAACCGCATTTGGAGCGAATGCGCCCAAGGCGCCCAAACTTCTATCTTCGTGTGTGCCGGGTTGGGTATCTAATTTATCGGGACGTTGAACGGGGATTCGCGGTGGGGGAAACCGCGTTTGGAGCGAACTGGCCGAAGGTTGCCAAACTTCTTTCTGCGCGTGTGCCGGGTTGGCAATGTTGGTTATCAGAACGTCGGGAACCGCGTTTTGAGCACGCTGGCGGAAGGTGATCATGCTCATTTTCTTGTGTGTGC
>BTUU01000030.1:0-35665 GCA_045863555.1 Planctomycetota bacterium
AGGGCGAGCCGGGCAGCGAACTGCTGGCGCCGCTGGCCATTGTTGTGCTGGGCGGACTAATCACCTCTACGTTTCTGAATCTCGTTGTAGTGCCGGCGGGCTACTCGCTGGTCTTCGGTCTGAAGCGTTCAACCTCTGATCCGCGCGGCCTGTTCAGCCGGCTCGTGGGAGCCGTGCTGCGTCGCCGCGTCCAACCCACTGTGAAAGGGAGCTGATTCGTCATGCGCACACTCATTCTCGCTTCGATGTTGTCCGTTGCGGTCGCGCTGGCAGGCTGCGAACGCAAGCCGGAATCCACCAAGCCCGCGGCCGGCGGCTCGTCCGGCGCAGCCAAGCAGGACGATCATGACCACAAGCCCGGCGAAAAGGACGATCACGATCATGGCAAGGAGGCTGACACGGACGGCGCTCATGGCCCGTCGATTGAACTGGGAGAGGCAACCGTCAACGGCATGAAGGTGAAAGCGGCGCGCGACGCGGGCGACATCAAGCCGGGCGGCGACGCCGCGATCGACGTGTGGGTCGATGGCGGTCTCGGAAACGCCGCGGCTGTGCGGTTCTGGATCGGTACGGAGGATGCGAAAGGCTCGATCAAATCCAAGGCGGAGGTCGAAGACGGGAAGTGGCATACGCACGCGGAAGTGCCCGACCCGCTGCCCGCCGGCAGCAAGGTGTGGGTCGAAATCGAGGGCAAGGACGGGAAGAAGAGCGTCGCCTCCTTCGAACTCAAGAAATAGGCGGACTGCTCCATGACGGACGGCTCTCCGGCCGCCGCTGACCCGCGACCGATGCGCGTGGATCGGCTCGTTCTGCGCATCCACGGGATGCACTGCGCCGAGGAAGTCGCTGCCATTCGACAGGAACTCGGCGGGCGACCGGGCGTACGCGCTCTGGACTTCGACATCCTCAATGCAAAGCTCTCGGCGACGTACGAACCGCACGTCATCGCACCGGATGCGATCGCTGCATCAATCCGCAAGCTTGGCATGGCCGCCGTGCCGTGGAGCGAAGCGCGTCCCGCCCCGGCCGGCGCAAAGCCCGCCATCGACGGACGCCTGATCGCGACAACCGCGAGCGGCGCGCTGCTGATCGTCGGGACGCTGTTACATGCCGTTCAGCAGGGCTGGGCCGCGGTATTCGGCGCAGCAACCCAGGAGTCTGTGCCGATTCTCGCGGTTGTCGCGTACATCGCGGCAACCGTTGCCGGCGCGTGGTTCGTCGCCCCCAAGGCGTTTCTCGCGTTGCGGAGAATTCGCGCGGACATGAACCTGCTCATGACGGTCGCTGTCGTCGGTGCCATCGCGATCGGCGAATACCTGGAAGCGGCTGCGGTTGCGTTTCTCTTCGCGCTATCGCTTACGCTCGAATCCTGGAGCGTCGGACGCGCCCGCCGCGCCGTCGCTGCTTTGATGGCCCTCAGCCCACCGCGCGCCACGGTTCTGTCAGCGGACGGGCGAGAAGAGTCGCGCGACGTGACCGACGTGCCGGTCGGCAGCACGGTTGTCGTCAAGCCGGGCGAGAAGTTCCCGCTCGACGGCCGGATCACGAAGGGCGAGACGACGGCCAATCAGGCGCCCATCACCGGCGAATCGCGCCCGGTCCCTAAAGTGGTCGGCGACGAGATCTTCGCCGGCACGATCAATGAGGACGGCGCGGTCGAGCTAATAACGACCAAGGTCGCCGCCGACACTACCCTGGCCCGGATCACACGCATGGTCGGCGACGCGCAGGCCAAACGCGCGCCGAGCGAACAATGGGTCGAGACATTCGCCCGCTACTACACACCCGCCGTCATGGTGCTCGCAATCCTGGTCGCGGCAATCCCGCCAATGCTCTTCGGAGGGGCATTCGCATACTGGTTCTACCAGGCGCTGGTTCTGCTCGTGATCGCTTGCCCGTGCGCGCTGGTGATCTCCACGCCCGTCAGCATCGTGGCCGCGCTGGCCAGCGCAGCCCGGCATGGTGTCCTAATCAAGGGCGGCCTGCACGTCGAGACCCCGGCGCGGCTGACGGCCATCGCGCTCGACAAGACCGGGACGCTCACCGAAGGCCAGCCGCAGGTGCAGCAGGTCGTTCCGCTGGTCGGGCACGATGAGCGCGAGCTGCTCGAAATCGCCTCCGCGATCGAGCAGCGGTCGGAGCATCCGCTGGCACGGGCGATCGTCCGCTACGCTGATTCCAAGGGCGTGCGCCCCACGCCGGTGGATGACTACCAGACGATGAAAGGCAAGGGCGCCACGGCCACGCTCGACGGCAACGCCGTCTGGATCGGCTCGCACCGGCTGCTGGAAGAGCGGGCGCAGGAATCTCCCGACGTGCATGCCCAGTTGGAGGCGCTCTCCGCCGTCGGCGCGAGCATCGTTGTCGTGGGCGACGACGAGCACGTGTGCGGCTTCATCGCGATTGCCGACCGCGTGCGCGACGCGTCGCCGGCGACGGTCGCCGCGCTGCGGGCGGCCGGCATCGAGCACGTCATCATGCTGACGGGCGACAACTACGGGACCGCGCGTGCCGTCGCGGCGGCGACCGGCGTGGACGAGGTGCGAGCCGATCTGCTGCCCGAGCAGAAAGTCGCGGCCATCGAGGAGTTAGTAGAGCGCTACGGCGCGGTCGCAATGGTCGGCGACGGCGTGAATGATGCCCCCGCCCTGGCCCGCTCGACGCTCGGCATCGCGATGGGGGCGGCCGGCACGGACGCGGCCCTGGAGACGGCTGACGTAGCGCTGATGAGCGACGACCTGTCGCGCCTGCCGTGGCTGATCCGCCACTCGCGCCGCACGCTGGCCATCATCCGGCAAAACATCGTCGCGTCGCTGGCGGTGAAGGCCGCGTTCATCCTGCTTACGCTGGCCGGTTACGCGAGCCTGTGGGCGGCGATCGCGGCCGACACGGGCATGTCGCTGGTCGTGGTGTCCAATGCCCTGCGGCTGCTCGGCGAGCGAAAGATCGCCGCGACATGAGCCGGAACCAATGAACGCCCGCAGGCAGCCGCGCCGCACGAGAGCGTGGCGCGGATCAAAACCGCCGCCGGGCGTACGGAACCTGCTTGCGTGGCTGCTCCCGTTCGCGGTAATTTCGACGCTAACCGACTGGATAGTCGCCGCTCAAACGACCATTTGATCCAGCACGACACGCAACAAGGTCACATCCGCATTTCCGGCGTCGGGTTATTGCGTTTCGACTTCATGAAGCGTCACAACGGTCTCGATTCCCATTCTTTGGCTCCAATCGCGCCGCCAGGCGGGGGACGATGACGAGGCCTCATGGCGACGGCGTGGCCGGCTTTCCTGATGAGCCGCACAAAGGTCGCCGCTCGATGTCGGGTTGTGCGGATTTGCGTCAAATTTGCGTCAGAACCAGCCCGGAAACAGGCGTTAGCTAGTCCGCTAACAGTCGAACGTCAGTGACGCAAATCCTTTTGCTGCAATCATTAAGCATTGTCGCCACTCGGGTTACAATCGGGCTATGGTGAATTCCCAAGCTGGACGTCGTGGGTTCGAATCCCATCGCCCGCTTTCCCGTTCACCGTCTCCGACCGCATAACTCGACGCGAACGTGCGTTCCGCCCCTTCGCGGCCATCTCACGCGATTCCACCCGCGACCGCGTCGGGCCGGAGGACCCGAGTGCATCCCGCCCGACCGGTCGCGGCGATGGCGGACGCGGCCTCACCGGAGTATCAGCTCGGGCTCTTGCAGCGTGATGAGCACGAAGCCCCGCGACCCGTCTTCGCCAGGGTTCGGGGCGACGAGTGCGCCCGCGTCGAGCGGGCCGCCTCGACCCCCGGCGCCGCCCGACCCTCCACCTCCGCCGCCTCCCGAGCGCAGCCCAGCCGACACCATGGTCTCCAGCGACGTACCGCCGGCCCGCCCGCCGTCGGCCGTTGAATTGCCGAGGTCTTGAACCACAGGGGATATGAAGTGGATGATCCCACCGCCGCCGCCGCCGCCCGCGCCGACCGCCGATGACGCGGCGCCGCCCCCGCCCCCGCGTACGAAAATTGAACCCGTAAGCCGATTAGTGATGGATTCGCCGGACGCAAGGAGGATGATGCCTCCTCCGCCTCCTCCGCCTCCCTCGCTCTCAGCGTCCGCGCCATCGGCGAGGATCGCGCCGCCATTTTCGATGGTTCCCTGGGCCAGGATGGTAATC
Source organism: Planctomycetota bacterium (assembly GCA_045863555.1). Lineage (GTDB taxonomy): Bacteria > Planctomycetota > Phycisphaerae > UBA1845 > Fen-1342 > JACRLV01. The sequence goes on from BTUU01000030.1 coordinate 4,151, forward strand.
CCGCCGCCGCCCGCCCCGCTCCCGCCCAGCGCGGCCCCGCCGCCGCTACCCGCACGCGTCGAGATGCGAAGGGCCACGCGGGCCTCGAACTCCGAAATCCCGTCGCCCCCTGAGCCGCCGGAACGGGCCGAACTCGCGTCGCCCACCTCTCCGCCCGACGCCGCCAGCGTGTTCACCCCGAGCGCCGCGGGGCGCGACACGCCTTCAAGCGTCGTTGCATCAAACGCGCTCCGATCGCCTCCCTGCGCCCCGGGTTCGACGACGATGGTGCCGTGATTCGTGAATCGCCCCGTGCAGCGGATGACGGCACCGCTCTGCACCCGGAGTGTCGCCCCGGCCTCGACGGTGAAATCCGTCCAGAGCTGGTTTGCGTCATCCGCAGTTTCGAAGCGCTCGTCGCCGGTAATCGTCCGCGCTCCCGATGAACCATCGCCGTAGAGACTCGCCGATGCATCCGCGCCGTCGCGGCCGTTCGCACCCGCCGGCCCCTGGGCGCCGTGACAGTCGAGCACGTCGGCCGCTCCATCGCCATTGACATCCTCGTCTGCGTCCGGAAGGCCGTTGCCGTTCAGATCCCAGCAGGCGATCACGCGTTCCGTCGGATTACTGGGCGTGGGGCATCCGGCGATCGAGCCGATGAACAAGGCCGGAATCGATAGCGGGAAGAGTCGATTCATGGAGATCTCCTCGGGCGCGCTGCTGGCCGGATTCTCGAACGTTTCATTCCAGAACGTGGAAAATAACGCTCGCCGCCGACTTTTTCAGCCGGCGGCGAGCAGATCGGGTGCCCTCCCCCTCACCGGCTGCGTCGGCGACCGGTCGCTCGCCGGGCCGCGAGCGACGCGAGAGCACACGCCAGACCGAGCGGTGCGCCGAAACCGCAGATCCCCATCGGGGCGAGTACCTCGGCCGTCACGCCGTCATCGTCGCCGGCGTTCTCATCGGCGTCGTCCGCCTCGTCGTCGACCTGACCATCCCCGCCGGCGCCGCCGTTGGGAAGTCCATCGTCACCGGGCGCGCTGCCGACCGTACCGCCATCTTCGTCGTCGCCGGTCTGGCCGCCGTTTTCGTTGTCGCCGTCGTTTTCTTCGTCGCCGTCGTTCTGCTCATGCCCGTCCTGGCCGCCTCCGTTGTCGTCGGTATCGTCGTCGGTGCCGCCGCCATCATCCTGCGGATCCGCCTCGTCGTCGCCGCCATCCTGCGCCGGAGCTCCGGCGCCGCGGACTACGAACGTGAACCGACCGTTCGGAAAGTTCCCGACATCGTTCGAATTGATGCCGACGTTCGACGTGGCCGATCCGGTCTGCGTCGGCGCGAATACGATGAAGAACGACGTCGACTCGCTCGGCTGAAGTGAATCGACGCCCGGTTGAACCACCGTAAACGCGCCGCTGCCGAATCCGCCGAACGTCTCGACCGCGTCGGTCAGCACGAGTGGACGCTCGCCCTGATTGGCGATCGTGATCTCGATCTCGCTGCTGTCACCGATCGGCGTCGAGGGCAGATTGACCTGCGACTGCGGCGCGATCACCTGACCATTCCGGCTGACAACCATCTCCGGGACCGGCACCACGCCGCGCAGTCGGAGGCTGAAGATCGGAGTGTCGGGGTCGTTCGTCGGGATGCTCACCGTTGCCGGCAGGAAGTGCTTCGCCAGCGTCGGCACGAAATCCACCCGGAACGCCGTGCTCCCGTTCGGCGAGAGCATGTTCCCGGTTTCGAGCGGCGGCTGGATCAGCGAAAACTGTCCCGCGAACCCGCCGCCGAGGAAGACCGGTGCCGAACTGGGAAACTGGAGACTCTGCGAGCCGATGTTGCGAACGACGACAATGAGCGGCGTTGACTGCCCCACGTCGGTTGCATCGAAAACGAACTCCTGATTGGGCGTCTGAATGGCGCCGTCGATCCGCACTTCGACATTCGGCTGTGCCGCCGCGATGGCGCCCGAAAAACCCGCGGCCAGCGCGGCCAGGCTCATCCGATTCAGGGCGTAGCGTGCATTCGAGATCATGATTCCTTCCTTTCGTTGTCTTCGCACATGGCAGGTCTCATTCGCCCGCCGACGTTCTCACGAACGGATCGCGCCGCCGGACCGCAAATTCTGAGATTTCGCGCCAAAAATGATCGGACTGCCTCGGTTCCGACGCTAATATGCGGGGGCAACCTCTTGATTCTCTTCAACTTACGTGAGGACAGCGTGCACGATCCTGCGCCCGACGATCTCGACCTCATCCGGCGGCTGCGCGCGGGCGACGCGGCCGCGGCGGGTCTGCTCGCCGACCGCTACCGCGCGGCGCTCGTCCGCTTCGCACGCTCGATGATCGCGAGTGACGCCGCGGCGGAGGACGTTGCCCAGGAGACCCTCGCGCGGCTCAGCCGCGAGAGTCTCCCCGAAGGCCCGCCGCGCCCCTGGCTGTATCGCATCGCGCGCAACCTCTGCCTCGATCTTCTGCGCCGCAGAAAAGCGAGCCCGACCTGCGGCGGACAGTTGGAGACCGGCCTCGACCGCGCGCGAACCACCGCCGGGCCGCTCACCCGCGTCGCTGCGATCGAGCGCTCTGATGCCGTCCGGCGCGCGCTCGATGCGCTGCCCGAAGAGTACCGCGCCGTGCTCATCCTCAGGCACGTCGAGAATCTCGCGCGCGAGGAGATCGCCGCTGTGCTCGGAATCAGCGCGGCCGCGGTGAAAGGGCGGCTGGTTCGCGGTTCCGAACTTCTTCGCGAAACGCTTCGCTCCATCACCGGAACATTTCGATGACCTGTCCCTTCACGATCGATCAGCTCAGCGCCTGGGTGCAGGCCGAAGAAGAGGACGCGTCCGTCGCCGCGCAGATCGAATCCCACGTCGCGGTCTGCGCTGCCTGCCGATCGCACGTCGAGGAAATGCGCGCCGTTCTCGGCGGGCTCCGCTCGATCGCGGAGCGGCCCCCGGAATCGATCCCTTCGTCGATCGGTCCCTACCGGATCACCGGCAAGCTCGGCGAAGGCGGGATGGGCATTGTCTACGCCGCCGAACAGGCCGAGCCGCGGCGGAAAGTCGCGCTCAAGGTGATCCGGGGTGCCCACGCCGCTGACGACGTTCAGCGGCGTCTGTTTGCGCGCGAGCTTCAGTCCCTCGCGCGGCTCAACCACCCGAACATCGCCGGAATCTACGACGCCGGGCGCACGCCCTTCGGCGAACCCTACTTCGCGATGGAGTTCGTTGAGGGCGTCGACCTGTTCACGTTCTGCGCCCGCCCGCGCGCCCTCGCGCTCCGCGAACGCGTCACGCTCATGTTGCAGATCGCCCGTGCCATGAGCCATGCCCACGAGCGCGGCATCATCCACCGCGATCTCAAGCCGGCGAATATCCTGGTGCGCGCCGGTGCCCACCCTGTCATCCTCGATTTCGGCCTCGCGCGCGTCCTCGACGCCGACGCCGCCGACGCCCGTACGACCCGCGCCGGCGCAATGCTCGGAACGCTGGCCTACATGAGCCCTGAGCAGGCCCGCGGCGATATCGATGCCGTCGACATCCGAAGCGACGTCTACTCCCTCGGCGTCATCCTCTACGAAACGCTCACGGGGCATCTGCCGGTCGACGTGGCAGGGCAGGCGATCGTTCGAGCCGTGCAGATGATTCAGTCGCACCCGCCGCACGATCCGCGAGCGCTCAACCGGGCCCTCCCGCGCGACCTGGCCATCATCGCGATGAAGTGCCTCGAAAAGCAGCCCGAGCGCCGCTACGGCAGCGCCGCCGATCTCGCCCAGGACCTCGAACGGTTCCTCACCGGCCACGCCATCCTCGCCCGACCCGCCAGTCGAACCTACCGCGCGCAGCGATTCGTCAGGCGCAACGCAGTCCCCGTCCTCCTCGTCACGCTGCTCTTTGCGGCCATCACGGCAGGCGGCGTCTCGGCCCTCGTGCAGGCCGGGCGGATCGCCGCGGAGCGCGACCGGGTTCTGGCTGAGGCCACCAAGGTGGCGCGGCTCAACAGCGTGCTCGAAAACCTCTGGCAATCCGTCGATCCGTGGAAGGCCGGCGATCGCGACGTGCGCGTGCTCGACGTCTTTCACGACATCGCCGGCCGCGTCGAACTGGAAATGAAAGATACGCCGCTCCTCGCCGCCGCCGTGCGCACCACGCTCGGGAACGCGTGGCGCAGCCTAGGATCGCTCGAGGATTTCACGGAGTCCGAGCGGCATCTTCGCTTTGCATTCGAGACGCGCCGATCGATCCTCGGAGCCATGGACCTCGAAACTGTACGCAGCGCGAACGACCTCGCCGAGACGCTCTATTGGAAGGGCGAGTTCGATGAGGCCCGCTCGCTGCTTTCCGACGCAATTGCCGTCCGGGCACGGCTGCTGCCCGCCGACCACCCCGATCTCGCCGAGAGTCTCAACAATCTCGGCAGCGTCCTGAAGCAGCTCGGCGATCTCCCCGCCGCCGAGCACCACTATCGCCGGGCCCTCGCCGTTCGAGAGCAGGTCTTCGCCGCGGCGCTCGCCCAGCCCGCCGCCTCGCAGCGCGAGCGCGCGGCCGCGGCGGAGGATCTCGCCGAGACGCGCAATAACCTCGCCGCGCTTCACCGCGCGACGGCCGCCCGTGCTCGTGACGCCGGTGACGCCGCGACGGCGGCCGCGGTGCTTCAGCAGGCCCTCGCCGAGTATCGCCGCGCGCTCGATCTCCGCCGCGTCTGGCTCGGTGACGCCCATCCCTCCACGGCGACGACGCAGAACAACCTCGGACGGGCGTTGCAGGACGCGGGGCGGTATGCCGACGCGGAGCAGCACCTCCGCGAGGCGCTCCGAATTCTCCGCGCCGGCGTCGGCGAACGCCATCAGCTTGTCGCGCGCGCGCTGCACAATCTCGCGCGCTTGAAACGCGACATGGGCGACCGGGAGTCCGCAAAAGTCCTCGCCAGGGACGCGCTCGCCATGCGAACCGACTTGCTCGGCCCCAACCACCGCGAAACGGGAGAGTCCGACGAACTTCTCAGGCAGTTGTCCAACTAGTTCGCCCGCCGCCCCCCGTTGCGAGCAGGAGGACCATCGAGTTAGATGATCGCGCGCTAGCGAGCGCGATGGCAGGACCGCGCTCGCTTTCCCGGAGGACGCCCCGTGTCGGTCCGAACGACGCCTCGATTCATGTTCGGCCTACAGGAAGCCGGGCTCGTCGCCGTCATCATTCTGCTCGCACTCCTTCTCACTTTCGGCGGCGGCCAGGTCGAAATCGCCGGCCGGACCGTCAACAACTTCCTTCGCCTCGACAACCTCATCCCGAATGTGGCGACCACGATGTCGTGGATCGCGATCATGGCCCTCGGCGTGACCATCGTCGTCGCCGCCGGCGGAATCGACATCTCGGTCGGTTCGATCATGGCTCTCGCGGCGCTGGGAACGGCCCGGGTGCTCCAGGAATTCGCCGAGACCGCATCCGGCTGGATCGTGATTCCCATCGGAACCGCTGTCGCACTCGGCATCGGACTCGCGTGCGGCCTCCTCAATGGTCTCATCGTCGTCGGGCTGCGCATGCACCCGTTCATTGTGACGCTGGGGACGCTCAGCATCTTCCGCGGGATCGCGCTCATCGCCGTGCCGGAGAAATCCCTCCCCGCCGGCGATCGGTCGTTGCCCTTCGACTTCACACGGAATTTCGTGGCCTGGCAGGCGGACTTCGCGCGCCCGGACGGCGCTTCGCTGCTCCTCCAGCCGGTGCCGATGCTGGTGATGCTGCTGTGCGTTCTCGCGGCCTGGATCTTCCTGAGCCACACGGTGCCGGGCCGTCAGGTCTATGCGGTCGGCGGCAACGAAGAGGCCGCCCGGTTCAGCGGGATTCCGGTCGGTCGTGTCAAGCTGATGGTCTACGCGCTCTCGGGCCTGGCCGCCGGCCTCGCGGGGCTACTGTCCGTGGGCTATTTCGGTTCCGCGAATACGGCAACCGGCGAAGGCTACGAGCTCATGGTCGTCGCGGCGGCCGTGGTGGGCGGTGCGAGCCTCAGTGGCGGGCGGGGCACCGCACTGGGCGCGCTGCTCGGCACGCTCGTGATCAAGCTCATTGAAAACGGAACGTACATCATCAGAAACATCAGCCTCGGCTTTCTCACGCTGCCAGTCTCAAAGGAATACAGCAAGATCGTCATCGGCGCGGCCATCATCCTCGCCGTCGCCATCGACCGGCTGAGCGAATACGTCCAGACCAGGCGCTCGGCCTCCCGCGGTCCGACGGGCGAAGCCAGGTAGTCGCTGACGCGACTCGCGCGCAAAAGGCGGGTTGCGGCCGCAGGGTCCGACGTGGACAATCGCGCCGCACCGCGCGGCGATCCGCACTAGGCCCACGCCGCTCGTACCGACCGGCTCGAACAGGGAGTTGACGAATCATGGCTACCCGCTGGCAGAAACTCGCGTTCCTCGCGTCGACCGTCGCCGCCTTCCTGCCCCCGGCCTTCGGCGCACACGCGCTCGCACAGGAAAAGCCCGCGCCCCGGAAGGTCACCATCGGCCTCGTGGCCAAGAGCCAGTCGAACCCCGTCTTCCAGGCCGCCTATTCGGGGGCGAAGGACGCCGCCCGCGAACTCGGCCCCAGGTACGGCGTCGAAGTCGTCATCGACTGGCAGACGCCGCCCGACGAGGACGCCCAGAAGCAGGCGGAGGCCATCGAGCAGCTCGCACGCGGCGGCGCGGCCGGCATCGCCGTGTCGTGCAGCGATGCAAACACCTGCACCCCCGCCATCGACAAGGCGGTTCAACTCGGAGCCGCCGTGATGTGCTTCGATTCGGACGCCCCGCGGAGCAAGCGTCTCTGCTATTACGGAACCGACGATGAGGTCTGCGGCCGGAGCGTCATGGAAGAGCTGGCCAAAATCATGGGCGACAAGGGCACCATCGCAATCCTCGCCGGCAACCAGACAGCGCCGAACCTCCAGAAGCGCGTCGCGGGCGTGAAGGAAGAGCTAAAAAAACATGCCAGTATGAATCTGCTCGCCGACGGCGTGTTCTACCATCGGGAGACGCCCGAGGATGCGGCCGAAGCCGTGAATACCGCCCAGACGACGAACCCGCAGATCGCGGGTTGGGCAATGATCGGCGGCTGGCCGCTCTTCACCAAGGACGCCCTGCGCTGGAAGCCGGGACAGGTAAAGGTCGTCGCCGTTGATGCCCTCCCGGCGCAGCTTTCGTACCTGGAGACCGGCCACGTGCAGACCCTCTTCGCGCAGGACTGCTACGGCTGGGGTTACAAGTCCGTCCAGATCCTGCTCGACAGGATCGTCAAAAAAGAGGATCCCAAACAGGCCCGCATGATCGACCCGCTGACCCGCGTCACCCGCGAGAACGCCGCGGAGTTCCGCAGGAAATGGGACAAATGGCTGGGGCGATGAGCCGGCCGAGGCGACCGGGCCGATGACCCCCGCTGTCGAGTTTCGGTCGATCACGAAGCGCTTCGGCGGCGTGACGGCCCTCGCCGGCGTCAGCCTGTCGATCGCCCCCGGCGAATGCCACGCGCTCGTCGGCGAGAATGGCGCCGGCAAGTCGACGCTCGGCAAAGTCCTCGCTGGGATTCACCGCCCCGATTCCGGCCACATCCTCGTCGCCGGCCAGTCCCGCGTATTCAGATCCCCGGCTGCCGCCGCCCGCTCCGGCATCGCGATGGTCCACCAGGAACTCGCCTTTTGCCCGGACCTTTCCGTCGCTGAGAATCTCTGCCTCGGCCGCTACCCGCGGCGCCTCGGGCTGTTCCTGAGCCGTCGCAGGATGGTCGCCCGTGCCGTCAACCTCCTCTCGCAGATCGGCGCTTCGCTCGACGTCCATCAGCCCATGCGCCGCCTGGTCACCGCGCAGGAACAGCTCGTGCAGATCGCCGCCGCCGTGGGCACCGGGGCGCGCATCCTGATCTTTGATGAACCCACCAGTTCGCTTTCAGAAGCGGAGGCCCGGCGTCTGTTCGAGTTGCTGGGAGGTCTGCGTGGCCGCGGCGTCACGATGATCTACGTCTCGCACCGCCTCCCGGAAGTACTTCAACTCGCCGATCGAATCAGCGTGCTCCGCGACGGCCGCCATGTGGGCACGCTGGTCAGGGCGGAAGCGACCGAAAGCGGGCTTGTGCAGATGATGATCGGCCGGACCCTGACCGAGTTCGCACCCCGTCATGTGGACGCCGAGCCAGGTCGGGAATTGCTTCGCGTGACGCACCTGTCTTCGCCGGGCACGTTCAGCAACGTCTCGTTCCACGTCCGCGCCGGTGAGATCCTCGGTCTGGCGGGTCTCGTCGGCGCGGGCCGAAGCGAAATCGCACAGGCGATCTTCGGCCTTGACCGCGCCGCGACCGGCTCGGTCGTCGTCGATGGCCGTCCGCTCAGGCTCGGCTCCCCCGGTCGCGCCCTGCGCAGCGGTATCGGCCTCGTGCCCGAGGATCGCAAGCGACAGGGTCTCATTCTGACGATGGGGGGGCGGAAGAACTTCTCACTCGCCATCCTCGATCGCCTCCGACGCTGGCTCCTGCTCGACCAGCGCCGCGAGCGGCGCGAGGCGTCCGATTTCTTCGAGCGGCTCACCGTCCGAACGCCGAGCCTGGATACTCCGGTCGCCCGGCTCAGCGGCGGCAACCAGCAGAAGGTCGTCCTCGCAAAGTGGCTCGCCTGCCGCCTCAAGGTTCTCATCGTCGACGAGCCCACCCGCGGCGTCGATGTCGGCGCGAAGGTCGCCATCCACGCGCTGATCGATGACCTCGCCCGTCAGGGCGTCGCCGTACTGCTCATCTCATCGGAGCTGCCGGAGCTGCTGCGACTTTCAACCCGCATCCTGGTCATGCGTTCCGGCCGACCCTGCGGCGAGGTTCCGCGGAAAGAGGCAACGCAGGAACGCCTGATGCGGCTCATGACCGGCGTCGCGTAGGGGGGCGTCCGCCCGCCGGCCTGACGCCCCGCGCCTCAAAACCGATCGCTCATTGCCGGGGCCGGTCCCGCGAAGATCGCCGATGCCGTTTCAAGCGCCTCGTCCGTTCCATCCGCCAGTCCGAGCGATCGCAGGTCGAACGCGCTCAGATGTCCCGTATAGAGCGCCGCGAGTCCCCGCACGTGCAGCCGCAGCGTCGCCCCGCCCGACCCGGCGCGCCCCCCCCGAGGCCGCGCGACTCACCCGCGCCCTTCCGCCCGCAAGTTCCAGCACAAACGGCCCGCGGTTCGGCTCGATCAGGTCGTCGTCGACCTCCAGCTGCATTCGCGCCGTGAGCGCGGGTGAGTATCCCCGCGCAGCCAGCGCTTTCGCGACATCGACGATGCGCAGCATCCACACGTGCCGCTGCACGATCGTCACCCGTTCCTCCCGCGCGGCACGCACCAGCGGCTCAACCGGACCGCCCTGAAACGTGATCGGCCCGGCCATGAAAACATGATCGCCCAGAAGCGCCAGCAGCCGCTCCCAGCCCGCCTTCGTGCGCGATCCCATGTCCCGGATCCGGATCTCATACGGTCCCGCGGGCTGTCCATGTTGCGAATAATAGACATACGCTTCGAGACGCTGCCCCGCGAATGCCCCATATCCATAGACATGATCAGGACCGTACCGCACGATGCGCTCCCACTGCGGTCCGCGGCGGTCCAGCCGCCCCGATCCCCGCCGCGCCGCCTCGTTGTAGATCGCCTTCACCGCGGGCAGATCGCCGCCCCGCAGCCCGCGTACCTCAAGCGACTTGCGATCCATCGGTCCGATGTCCCCCGCATCGATTCGATACTCCTGCCGCAAGCCGGCCGGTTCGTAGCCCGCCTTTCGATAAAGTGCCTTTGTCGAAGGGTACAGAACGCTCAGCGGCGTGCCCCCGGCGTGCAGTTCCCGGATGAACTCGCGCATCATCCCGCTGCCGAAGCCCGCACCGCGCATTTCCGGCCGCACGGCAACCGTCGTAACGCCCGCCGACGCCACGCTCCGGCCGCCGAACCACTGGCCGAACGGGAGTACCCCGAGGCAGCACACAATCTCTCTGCCGAGCCTCACCGCCCGCAGGTTCCGGCGGCCGACCAGCCGTAGCCAGGCGTCCGTTCGTTCGGGCGGTTTCCCGAACCCGGCGAACGCCTGATAGATGACCTCGGAAACCGCCGCAGCATCACGCCCCGTGGTTATCGGCGACAGCCGTGCTTTGCCCATTCAAAAACTCCACTTGTAGGTCGCGAGCGGTTCGACCGATATCATAGGACGGAGGCCGTCCCGCCCGAGAGGGCCGCCTGCCCGGCGACGCCGCCGGATCGATCCGTAATCCCGCAACTGGAGTCGCCATGCGGCCCGCGCCCAGGCCCGGCAACGAACTGCGTCGAATTGCGGAGCTGCATGCCCTCAGGATCCTCGACACTGCCCCCGAGGCGCCGTTCGAGCGGATCGTACGCGTCGCGGCCGAACTTTTCGACGTCCCGATCGTTCAGGTCAGCCTCGTCGCCGAGGACCGCGAGTGGTTCAAGGCCTCCTGCGGCACCGTCGACACCGGCGGCCCGCGCGACACCGCGTTCTGCGCGCACACGATCCTCTCCGCCGAAGTTCTCGTCGTCGAGGATGCCGCGCAGGATCCCCGGTTTCGTGAGAGTCCCCTCGTTGTGGAGAAGGGGGTCCGTTTTTACGCCGGTGCACCGCTCGCGGCCCCCAGCGGCGTGAATCTCGGCGCGCTCTGTGTCAAAGACATGCAGCCGCGCAGCTTCACCGAATCCCAGCGCTCGACGCTCCAGGACCTCGCCGCCACGGTCGTCGACCTCATTCTGCATCGCTCACTCGCAGAGCAGGCGAAGGCCGCCAGTGAGGCGAAATCGCGCTTCCTCGCCAACATGAGCCACGAACTTCGCACGCCGTTGACCGCGATCCTCGGCTACGCCGACATGCTCGCCGCGGAGGATGCCGATCACCGCGCTCGCCGCACCCACATCGCCGCGATCCGGCGCAGCGGCGAGCACCTGCTGTCGATGGTCAATGACATTCTCGACGCATCCACGCTCGATTCCGGTTTTATGGAGTTGGAGTGCCTGCCAACCGATCCGGCCCAGGTGGTCACGGAGGTCGTCGACCTGCTGAAGCCCACCGCCGCAAACCGCGGCCTCGCGCTCAGTGTCGTCTACGAATCGATGATCCCAAGAGTGATGCGCTGCGATCCCGCCCGATTGCGACAGGTTTTGCTCAAGCTCGTCGGAAACGCGATCAAGTTCACGGAGCGCGGCGCGATTACGGTCGGCGTTCGTCTGGATTCCGGCGGCGAAACCGGCGCACAGCTCGTCCTCTCGGTTCGCGACACCGGAATCGGGATTCCCGCGGACCAGATCCCGCAGCTCTTTCAGCCGTTTTCCCAGGCCGATTCTTCAACCACCCGACGCTTCGGCGGAACGGGGCTCGGCCTCGCCATCGCCCGCGACATCTGCCGCCGCCTTGGCGGCGACCTGACGGCTGCGGCCCGCGTCGGCGGCGGAAGCGAGTTCCGGGCCTCGGTCGCAGTCGATGCCGCGGCCCGGGCGGCCCTCTGGGAGCCCGCGCCCGGCGAAACCCGCGCCGCCGCGCCGACTTCGGTCGATTCGCCGCTCGCAGAATGCCGCGTCCTCCTCGCCGAGGACGGCCCCGACAATCAGCGCCTCATCGCCCACGTCCTCAGAAAAGCCGGTGCTTCCGTCCGGATTGTCCCCAACGGCCGCGCGGCGATTCAGGCCCTGACGGTCGACGGGCAGATCGACGGCCCGCTCCGCCGGCCGACCCCGTTCGATCTCTTCCTGATGGATATGCAGATGCCGGAAATGGACGGCTACGAGGCGACGCGCACCCTCCGCGACCGCGGACTCGACCGGCCCATCATTGCCCTGACCGCAAATGCGATGGCCGGCGACCGCGAGCGCTGCCTCGCCGCGGGTTGTACCGCGTACCTGAGCAAACCGGTGGAACGGGCGGCGTTGATCGCCGCCTGCATGCGCGAATTGGGTAGGCTCACGCCGCCCGGCCGGGAAGTCTCCGCCTCCCGTTGAGCAGCGGCGGGTCAAGCCGCAGCCGGCCCGCAGGGGCATAGGACGAAAATCAGGGTACGTGCGCGGTCGGATGGGCCATGGCCCGCCGTGGACCGGTCTGGCCGTGAAACGCCAGTACGGTCGCCAGAATCGCCATCAGCATGATCAGGCACGATACCGTCCCGCTCACACCGCGATAGGACGATCCCGGCCGAACCGCCAGCCACCAGCCGCACAGCGAGGCCCCGGCGATGGCAACCAGCCAGAGAGAGCCGAAGTCCGTCGCCATGATCTCCCTCAGGAGCCGAAGCAGGCGTTGACCGAGCCGAACACGGAGTTGTTCAGATTCTGGCCCATCGTGGTGACCGTCGCGATACAGACGACGATCATGAGTGCCAGCATCACGGCATATTCGGTGGCCGTGGGTCCTGATTCATCGGCGAGAAAACGAGCCAGTTTGAGTCGCAGTCCGTTCATCGCATGCCCTCCCGAGCCGTGCATCCCCACTAGCCTTCAATCCCAACCTCCCGGGAGCAACCCGGTCTCCGGATTTGCGCGTCGAATTGTGAACCCGCGCACCGTCCCGCCCCCAGCCCGTCCGTAAGTCCCGATATAATGGGCCGTTTTCCAATTTGGGGGGCGCTCCGAAAAATAATGCCGACGTCCACGACCCGAAAACCAGGAAACCCGACTCGCCGCGGCCGCGCACCGGAAAACGAGCCGCCCGGTGCGCCCGCCACCCCGCGCACCGGTGCATTGCAGTGGCTTACGATCCGCGGCGCCCGCCAGAACAACCTCAAGAACATCGACGTTCGTTTTCCCCTCGGCCGATTCACGTGTGTAACCGGGGTCAGCGGGTCCGGTAAGAGTTCGCTCGTCAATGACATCCTCTACCTCGCCCTCGCGCGGGAACTGAATGGCGCGGCGTCCGTCCCCGGGCTGCACCGGACCATCGAAGGGCTCGAACACCTCGATAAGATCATCGCCATCGACCAGACGCCCATCGGCCGCACCCCGCGCAGCAATCCGGCGACCTATATCAAGGTCTTCGACGAGATTCGCGATCTCTTCACCAAGCTCCCGGACGCGAAGCTGCGCGGCTACAAGCCCGGCCGGTTCAGCTTCAACGTCCCCGCGGGCCGGAAGGGCGGCGGACGCTGCGAAGCGTGCGAGGGCAACGGCTCGAACAAGATCGAGATGGATTTTCTCGCCGACGTCTGGGTGACCTGCCCCGTCTGCGAAGGCAAGCGCTTCGCCCGCGAAACGCTTCAGATGCAATTCAAGGGCAAGTCGATCGCCGACGTGCTCGAGATGGACATCCAGGAGGCGATCGAGCATTTCGACAACCAGCCGCGCATCCGCGGCATGCTCCAGACGCTGCACGACGTCGGCCTCGACTACATCAAGCTCGGCCAGCCCAGCCCCACGCTCTCCGGCGGCGAAGCCCAGCGCATCAAGCTCGCCCGGGAACTCGTCAAGAAGCCCACCGGCCGCACGATCTACGTTCTTGACGAGCCGACCACCGGGCTGCATTTCGAGGACATCCGCAAGCTGCTCGAGGTGCTGCACAGCTTCGTGGACGCGGGCAACACGGTCATCGTCATCGAGCACAATCTCGACGTGATCAAGACCGCCGACTGGATCATCGACCTGGGCCCGGAAGGCGGCGGGGCGGGGGGGCTGCTCGTCGGCGAAGGCACGCCGGAGGAGATCGCGGAGCGCGAGGACCTGGAGACCGGAAAGGCGCTGCGAGCCGTATTGGGCGTAAATGCAGAATGCAGAATGCAGAATGCAGAACGAATGCGGCCGGCGGCCGGCCCCTCAGCGGAAGAAAGCGATCCGTCTGCATTCGGCATTTCTCATTCTGCATTCATCCGCGTCCGCGGCGCCGCCCAGCACAACCTGAAAGGCATCGACGTCGAGTTTCCGCGCGACCAGATGACCATCTGCACCGGCGTCTCGGGGTCCGGCAAGACCAGCTTCGCCATCGACACCGTCTACACCGAGGGCTACCGCCGCTATGTCGAGTCGCTCTCGTCCTATGCCCGGCAGTTCCTCGGCCAGCTCGCCAAGCCGAAGGTCGAGCACGTCGAGGGTCTTTCGCCGGCCATCTGCATCGAGCAGAAGGCCGCCAGCAAGAGCCCGCGCTCGACCGTCGGAACCGTCACCGAGATTTACGACTACATGCGCGTCCTCTGGGCCCGCGTGGGCACGCGGATCTGCCCGAAGTGCGACAAGCCGATCGGCGCCCAGACGATCGACGAGATCGTGAACCGCATCATGACGCTCGACGAAGGCGCGCCGATCATCCTGCTTTCGCCGGTCGCCCTCGGCGACGGCGAGTCCTGGGGCACGCTCTTCAACCGCCTGAAGAGCTCCGGCTATGCGCGGGTGCGGATCGACGGCGTCGTGCAGGAGACCGCCCAGGCGACCACGCTCGACGCCCGCCGCAAGCACCGCGTCGAAGTCGTCGTCGACCGCACGATCGTCCGAAGCAAGGCCCGCGGCCGGATCAACGAGAGCGTCGAGCACGCGCTCGCCCTGGGCAACGGCCTGTTGACGCTGGTCGTGGAGGCGGTCGAGCGCGTCGCGCACGCGGAAGATGGGGCGCCGGCTGGCCCGGCCGAAGTGTCGGCGGCCCGCGAGATGCTCTTCTCGCAGAAGCTCGCCTGCACCTCGTGCGGGGAAAGCTACGAGGAACTCTCGCCGCACCATTACAGCTTCAACAGCCAGATGGGCTGGTGCGAGACGTGCGAAGGCCTGGGCGTCCAGCGCGGCGCACCGGCGGCCTCCATCATCGCCAACCCGCGCAAGTCGCTCCTCGACGGCGCGATCGCGGGCTGGAATCTCATCTTCGAAAGCTCGCCGTTCGGCCGGGTGCTGCGAGCGTTCTGCGAGCAGATCGGCGTCGAGCCGAAGACGCCGCTGGCGAAATGGACCGCCGAGCAGAAGCAGGCGCTCCTCTACGGCGTCTCGGGACAGTGGATCGACGACGGCGGGGCGGTCACTGGGCCCCCGGCGAAAAAACGCGGCAGCGGCGATGCGCTTCGATTCCAGTGGCGCGGCCTTATCCCCGCGATCGACGGCGTCACGCGCAACAGCTGGATGCTCCGCCACCGCCTTCACAACGTCGTAACCGACATCCCATGCAGCACCTGCCGCGGCGGTCGCCTGCGGCCCGACGCGGCCGCGACCAGGCTGCTGACCGGCCCGACCCTCGTCGAAATCTGCCAGTGGCCGCTCTCGCAGGTCGTCGAGTTCTTCGACAACCTGAAGCTGCCCCGGCACGAACAGAAGATCGCCGGCGAACTGCTGGTCGAGATCCGCAACCGCCTGCGCTTCCTCATCGATGTCGGCCTGGAATACCTCACGCTCCACCGCGCCGCCCCCACGCTCTCCGGCGGCGAAGCCCAGCGCATCCGCCTCGCCAGCCAGATCGGCAGCGGACTCTCCGGCGTGCTCTACGTCCTCGATGAACCCACGATCGGCCTGCACCCGCGCGACACGCAGCGCCTCGTCCGCGCGCTCAAGAAACTGCGGTCCCTCGGCAACACGCTGCTCCTCGTCGAGCACGATCGCGATGTCATCGCCAGCGCCGACCAGGTGCTCGACTTCGGCCCGCGCGCCGGCCGATTCGGTGGCCGCGTCGTCGCGGAAGGACCGCCGAGCCGGCTGGACGTGAACGCGGACGCCGCGGGAGACGGCGGCCAAGAATCTCCGCCGTCGCTGACGACCGCGTACCTCCGCGGTGAACTGGCCGTCACGGTGCCGACCAATCGCCGCCCCGTGCCCATCGCCGACATGGACCTCGCCCTCACCATCGCCCGCCAGTCCCTCGTCGTGAAGAGTCGTGCGCCGTCGCGCCGCCGCGCGATCCAGCCGCGCCTCGATTTCGACGTCATGCTCCCGCCGAACTGGCTGGTCATCCGCGGGGCGCGCCAGAACAATCTCCAGTCGATCGATGTCCCCATCCCACTCAGCCGCCTCGTCGTCGTCACCGGCGTTTCCGGCTCCGGCAAGAGCTCGCTCATCAACGACATCCTCTGGCCGGCCGCGTCAAACCGCCTGAACCTGGCCAACCTCACCGTCGGCGACCACGACGCGATCGACGGCCTCGAATACCTCGACAAAGTCATCAACGTCGACCAGTCGCCGCTCGGCGCAACGCCGCTGAGCAACCCGGCCACCTACACCGGGGCGTTCGATCACATCCGCGAGCTCTTCGCCCGCCTGCCCGAGAGCAAGATGCGCGGCTACGCGGCCAACCGCTTCAGCTTCAACCGCCCCGGCGGCCGCTGCGACGCCTGCGAAGGCTACGGCCAGAAGCGGATCGAGATGCACTTCATGCCCGATGTCTGGGTCGAGTGCGAGGTCTGCCGCGGCAAACGCTATGAGCCGGAGACCCTCCAGGTTCGCTTCAAGGACAAGACGATCGCCGATGTGCTGGAGATGCCGGTCGAGGAAGCGTTGCAGATCTTCGACAATGTGCCGCGCGTCCGGCGGCTGCTCCAGACGCTCTCCGACGTCGGCCTCGGCTATGTCCAGCTCGGCCAGGCCGCCCCGACGCTCTCCGGCGGCGAGGCCCAGCGCGTGAAGCTCGCCGGCGAACTCGGCAAACCCGACACCGGCCGCACGCTCTACATCCTCGACGAGCCCACGACGGGCCTGCACTTCGAAGACGTGCGCAAGCTGCTCGAAGTGATCCACCGCCTCGTCGACCTCGGCAACAGCGTCGTCATCGTCGAACACAACCTCGACGTGCTGAAATCCGCCGACTGGATCATCGACCTCGGCCCCGAAGCCGGCGCGGCCGGCGGGCAGATCGTCGCCATGGGCGCGCCGGAAGACGTCGTGTCTGCATCGCATTCCCACACCGCCGCCGCCCTCGCCCCGATCCTCGCCGCCGGCCCCACGGCCGAGCGCGAGGTCTACAACCGGCGCGAGCACCTGGTCCGGGAAGCGCAGGCCGAAAAGGTCGGGCTCGGCGGCGTCGGCAAAGAGGTCAAGCTGCCCTGGCAGATCGACGGCCGCAAGTGGCACCTCGAGCAGCGCGACACGCGCGGCGGAAAGATGCGCCAGTGGAAACCCGAGGCCCTGGAGTTCATCCTCGAACTCGCGCAAAAGGCCGGGAAATTCGCCCCGACCAACTGGAACGACCGGGCCAGCGTCGAAATCACCGCCCCCGGCGCGGAAAAGTGGTTCCTGCACGCGCTCACCGGCGGCGAGTGGCTGATCGAGTGCTATTTCCGCGTACCCGCGGGCACGTTCGACGGCCGCAGGCTCAACGCCGACCTTGGCCTGAAGACGCTCGACGAGCGCGACGACATCCAGGCCTACGGTTCCTGGCCACGGGTTGACGTCCGCAAGCGCATCGACGGCCCCGACGCGGTCGCGGTCTACGTCCACGACCGCGAGGAGATCGACACGCCGGCGTTCCGGAAGTTCATCAAGCAGGCCGTCGCCGCCTATTTCAAGCTCTAGCGTCACGCAGAAAAGAGCGCAAGCTCACGCAGAGGCGCAAAGGCACAGAGAAGATGCGTGGGAAAGCTCTGTAGATATCGACCCGACACTCCAATATTCAATCCTCCTTCGCGCCTCCGCGCCTCTGCGTGAGATTCTCCTCCGTCGCCAATCTCCGGCCTCTGCGCGACCGGAAATCTCTATTGCGGCCAGGCCCCGCAACTTCTAAGCTGGATCAGTCGCACCTCGCACTGGAGTGGAACCATGAACCGAATCGCGCTGTCGAGCCTTACCGCGTTCTTCGTCGCTTCCTCATTCGCCCAGCCCTGCGAACCCGACTGGAACACCGCCATCGGCAATCCCGGTGCGACCGGCGGCTACGTCGCCCCGATCGTCCCCTGGGACGACGGCAACGGCGAGAAACTCTACGTCGGCGGATCGTTCACCCGCGCCGGAAATCTCGCGACCGCCGACTACGTCGCCCGCTGGGATCGCACGACCGGCGCCTGGTCCGCGCTCGGCACCGGGATCTCCCCCGGCAACACGAATGCCTACGTCACGTCGATCCTCCCGTTCAACTCCGGCGCCGGCCCGCGTCTCGTCGTCGGCGGCTGGTACGCCAGCGCCGGCGGCGTCGCAAACACCGCGTGCCTCGCGATGTGGAACGGCACCGCCTGGCAATCGCTCGGAACCGGCTGGACCTCGACCGTTCGCGGCGCCGTCTGGGCCATGACCGAGTGGAACGGCGAGCTCTACATCGGCGGCCAGATTTTCCCCGCCGGCGCGAATGTGCCCGAAGGCGCGATGGCCCACTGGAACGGCTCCACCTGGACCGGCGTGCCCAGCCTCATGACCGGCTTTTCCCCCAGCATTTTCGCCTTCGCGAAATTCGACGATGGCAGCGGTGAAGAGTCGCTCTACGTCGGCGGCCGCTTCAACGACATGAACGGCACGCCCGACACGGTCGGCATCGCCCGCTGGGACGGCGCGGCGTGGCACTCCGTCGGCCGCGGCTTCACCAGCATGAACTCGATCATGGGCGTCTTCGACCTGCACGTCTTCGACCACGGCGCCGGCCCGGCCCTCTACGCCTCGACCTACAACCTGCTCGTACCCGGCCAATCCCCGCCCGGCGGCTTCATTGCCTGCCAGATCGTCAAGTGGAACGGCTCCACCTGGTCCCAGGTCGGCGACTGGCTCGGCACGGGCGTCGTTGAGGACATCGAGGAATTCGACGACGGCTCCGGCGCCACGCTCTACATCGGCGGCCAGGCCCTCCCCGACATCCACTACTTCAACAAGCTCGAAAACGGCCAGTGGGTCGTCGTCGGCGGAGGCTTTACCGCCGTCGCCCCGCCCTGGCCGGGTGTCTTCGGCCTCGGTGCCTGGGGTGATTCGCTTTACGTCGGCGGCACCTTCACGGATCAGGAGGGCCCGCCCGCGACGAACATCGTCGCCTGGCAGGGTTGCGCGGCCCCGTGTGTCGGAGACGTGGATTCCGACGGCGACGTCGACCTCCAGGACCTTGCCTTTCTCCTCGCCCACTTCGGCACGCCCAGCGGCGCCTCCGCGGCCGACGGCGACACGGACGGCGACGGCGACGTCGACCTCCAGGACCTCGCAAACCTGCTCGGGCGTTTCGGGGAGAGTTGCTAGGCCGTCCCGGGCGCCGCGGCGAATTTGACACACTCGGTCGTCGACCGGATTATCCAATCCTCGATTCCCCGGCCGGGGACGCGTGGATCACGGAGTCGGCATGTCGAAAGCAGGCGCGCTGCGGCGATGACGGCCTCGCCGCCCCGTGGCCGTCTTTTCGCGACCCAGTCGTCGGACAGAAAACAAGTGGTGGAGTGAACGCCGCACCCGCGGCCGCACCGCGAAAGGCAGGGACTCATGGACTTCCCGAACCCGCCGTTTCCGCCCCTCGCACACCCCCTCGGACCCTCCGCGGCGGAGGCCGTCGCCGCCCGCCGTCGCCTGAATCGCTGGCGAATGGGCTGCATGATCCTCTTCACGCTGGTTCTCGCGATGGGCCTCAGCAGCGGTATGCTCGCCTTCGCGTCCGGCGTTGTCTACGACGCGCGGGAATGGGGCGCGGCGCTCGGCATCACGGTCCTGAGCCTGCCCGTGATCTTCGGTTGGCTTCGTTGGAATCGTGCCCTCGGCCGCACACTCATCGCGTTTGGTGTGTGGTTTTACTTGGTCACCGCGTGGATGCTCGTCAATCGCAAAAGCGGTGCCGCCGCGGCGATCGATCCTTTCCTCGAGGTTCGGGCACTCATCGGCGCGGGCTTCGCGACGATCTTCCTCCTGGGCGGCTTGCGCGTCCGAACGGCTGCCCGCATCATCCGCGAGGCCGATCCCTCGTTCGCGCCGGTCCGCCCGCGGCCGATCCGCGATCTCCTCGTCGTCGCTATTTGCGCGGCGGTCGGAGGTGGTCTTGCCTTCCGAGCGCGAGATCAGGTGCGGGACCTCGCGGATCTGAGGACCCGGCGCGACTGCGCCGAGAACCTCCGCGCCGTCGCCGCCGCGATCCGCGACTACCAGGCCGTTCACAACGTACGCCCGCCCACGCTCGACCTTCTTGTCGGCACAACCAGCCTCACGGCCGAATCGCTCGCCTGCACTGTTCGCGGACCGAACGGACAGCCGGTTCCGTTCATGTACCACCCGGACGCCGGCGTCTTCGAGCGCGACATCGTCGCCTGCGACGCCGCCGACTCCCACGGCCCGCGCGGCATCAACATCCTTACGGGCAGCGGAACCGTCGTTCGCGGCACGCGGGAGAACGTCGAGCAATACCTCGCTGCTACCCGCGCGAGCCGCCTCAGCGACCGCATGGCCGAATCCATCGACCGCGGCGAGGAACCGCCTCTCGACGACCGAATGGCCTATTTCAACGAGATGGAGGGTGTCGCACGCACGCTTTCGCCGCAGCAGCAGGCCGACATGAAGGTCCTGGCAGGCGTGCTTCGCGAGCTGGCGCAGCAGCAGGAAACGGTGACCGCCGCCTATTACGCCGCCATCGGGAAATTCGGCGACGCCGGCGGCATCGGTCCTGCCGAGCTGACGTCGCGCGAAGCGATCCGCGAGCGGCTTGAACTGCTCGCCGAGGGCCGCCGCAAGCAAGCCCCGGTCCTTGCGCTCGTGAAGTCAACCGTCGACGATCTGAAGTCCAGGTTGGGCCCCGATCTGATCCAGCGCGACCCCGCGCGGGCCGCCATCCGGGGCGCAGAGGCCAATATGGAACTGACAATCGGCATCAACACCGACGAGGCCGAGTTGATTGACCTCTTCGAGTCCATCCTGAAATTGTTCGACGAGGCCTGGGGGCAGTGGCGGCACGACGAGGAGCAGGACAAGATCATCTTCGACTCCGACGAGCATCTGGAACGCTACCAGTCGCTCCTCGCGAAATTGGACGAACTCACCGAGCACCAGAACGAGCTGCGCACGAAGCTCACCCAGCGTATGCGCGACTCCTCGCGGCAACTTCGCTCCGGCAAGTGACCCCGAACGCGCATGCAGGTGACGCGAAAAAGGCATCGTTGGAGCCCGCCCTCTGCTTGACGCCCAAACTCCGCCGACTCCCGCGAGATCCCGCCGCTCGCCCACATTTCTGCCGGCAGCCCACCCAAACGACGCCGGCCCGATCAAGAATCTCATGACATGCAAGAAATTCACGACATTCGGCGATCGCACGAACGTCTGATAACCAAGGATGCCAACCCGGCACACGCGCAACAGAAAACTTGGCATCCTTGGGCGCATTCACTCAGAACCGCGTTCTTATCAGACCGATCGCGCCAGGACGGTACAAACCGCTCCGCACCTCCCCCCTTGAATCCCCGTTCACGGCCGACGGGAAATCCGCGAACCAAACCCTCATTCCGCCCCGGCGCGATCCCCGTCCCGTCCCTTCCGCCCACCGCCACCGGTCGAAACCGCGTCTCCGCTTTTTCAGTTTTCACGCCCCGCCGCCAAGGCCCCCGGCCCCGGATGCTGTTTCCCTCTGCGATGGGAGTCCCCGAAGGGACGCTGGACTCAAGTACCCCGTTCAAGTGGAGAGAACCGCATGACACGCAAGACAGCGATCCTGGCCGCGACCGCGGCGATCGCCGCCCCCGCGATGGCCCAGAGCTTTAACATCGACTTCGACCTGCCCTCCGGAAATTACGGCGCAGGCGCCCCGGCGAATTCGTTCGCCGGTGCGGCCGGCCAGACCGGCTACTGGAACGCCGTCGGAACAGTGGGCGTCCCGGTCACGCTCAAGGGCCTCAATGGCGTCAATACGGCCGCCACGATGAACATCAACGCGTCGTTCGTCTACCACGACGCGAACGACGGCTTCGCCAGCGGCGAATACGCCAAGCTGATGGAAGACACGATCAAAGTCGCGAGCATGGGACAGTCCATTGTGGTGACGCTCAACGGACTGACGCCCGGGAAGTACCTCGTGTACACCTACGCCGACGACCCGGCCGACGGAAACCAGCACTCGCGCGTCACGGTCGACGGCGTCGCCCAGGCCGTCGGCGGCACGCACGGCACCAATGAGTTCTTCGTCCCGGTGACGCACAGCCGCCATGTCGCGGTCGCCACCGCGGGCAACCCGGTCACCGTGACGATCGCCAGCAACAGCGTCGCCTATCCGTCAGCCCGGGCCGTTTTCGCCGGCCTTCAGGTCGTGCCGGCCCCCTCGCGCCTCTACGTCAACGATGACGCCCCGGCCGGCGGCGACGGCAAGACCTGGGCGACAGCGTTTCAGAGCCCGGCGGAAGCGTTCGCGGCCCTCACCGACTACGGCGGCGCGGTCGACGAGATCTGGGTGGCGGGCGGCACGTACCTCACGCCGCAGGTCCCGATCCTCGGCTACTGCTTCGACCTGCCGGACGGCGTGAAGCTCTACGGCGGTTTCGCGGGCACGGAGACGAGCTTGAGCCAGCGGAATCTCGGTGCGACGCCGAGCTTCCTGAGCGGTGCCGTCGGAAACTCCGGCACCGACGACAACGCCTGGCACGTGGTCATCGCCTGGGGCTGCGGCTACGAGACCGAGATCGACGGCTTCACGATCGCGAGCGGCAACGCCGACCAGCCCCAGAACCCCTGGGACGGCTTCGGCGGCGGCATGTACATCCGCGACTCCCAGCTCAAGGTCCGCAACTGCACCTTCGTCGGCAACCTCGGCTGGCGCGGCGGTGCGATGGCCATCGAGGATTCGACGCCGCGGATCGAGGACTGCTACTTCTTCAACAACACCGCCGAGCAGAGCGGTGGGGCGATGTTCCTGCTGACGGGCGCGGCGCCGAAGATCGTCGGCTGCGACTTCCGGCTCAACCACGCCACGGTCAACTACGGCGGCGCGATCTCGAACGACGAAGGCAACAACGTCGTCGTGGCCAACTGCCGGTTCATGCAGAACGACGCCAACTGGGGCGGCGGCGCGATCTTCACCTCGAACGGCAACTTCTCGGTGATGAACTCGATCTTCACCGCGAACTTCGGCGCGGCCGATCGCGGCGGGGCGATCCACACCTTCGGCGCGAATACGTACCTGTTCGTCACGAACTGCACAGTCGTCGCCAACAGCAACTTCGAATGCGGCGGCATCGACGCCTTCTCCGGCGCGAACGTCTTCGTCCGCAACTCGATCATCTACGGCAACACGGACCAGGACCCGAACACGAACACCGAGCGGGCGAATCTCTTCGAGCACTCCGACTCGGCCATGACGGTGAACTACTGCAACGTCCAGGGCTGGAGCAACATACTCGGCGGCAGCGGCAACTTCGACGCGATCAGTCAGTTCGTCGACTCGAACGGTGCGGACAACATCCCCGGCACGCTCGACGATAACTTCCGCCTGCTGCCGAACTCACCGTGCATCGACCGCGGCTCGAATGCCCAGCTCGCCGCCGACGCCGGCGACGTGGACGACGACAACAACCTGATCGAGCAGCTCCCGATCGACCTCGACGGCAACGCCCGCCGCATCGACGATCCGAACACGGCCGACCTCGGCGCCGGCACGGCCCCGATCGTCGACATCGGCGCCTACGAATTCGCCCCGCCCTGCGACCTCGTCAGCGACCTGAACGGCGACGGCGAAGTCAGCATCGCCGACCTCGCGATCCTGCTCTCGAACTTCGGTAGCGCCTCGGGCATGGGCCACGACCAGGGCGACCTGGACGGCGATACGGACGTGGACATCTCCGACCTCGCTCTCCTGCTGAGCGAGTTCGGCCAGACCTGCAACTAAAGGAGAACTGCCGCACAAAAAGCAAAAGAGATGGGGAGCCGGCGGGCGTCGACGAGAGTCGGCGCCCGCTCTTTATTGGGGTGACAACGGGACAGGGGGACAAGGGAACAAGGGAACAAGGGAACAAGGGAACAAGGGAGGAAGACGACGAGTAACGCGGGGCGAGCGTGGGAACGTGGGAAGGTGGGAAGGTGGGAACGTGGGAAGGTGGGAACGTGGGAAGGTGGAAACGTGCGAAGGCGGCGAGGGTGCTTCACGTGGAGCACGTGGACGGCGGCTCAGGGTCGCGGACGACGACGAGGTCTGACACCAGTTGCGACGGCGTGAGAAACGCTTTCCAGGACGGCGTCGGGTGGCCGCACACGAACCGGACATGCTCGCCCGGTTCGCAGCGAAACGTGACGGGCTCGGCGGAGACCCAGTCGATCTTCACGACCAGCTCGTGCTCACCGGGGGCGACCTCGTACGTCTCCGTCGTGCCGCGTTTGATGCGGCCGATCTCCGAGCCGTCGAGGATGACGCGGAACTTGCGGAAAACGCTCAGCCATTGTCGAATTCGGCGCAGGTGCAGATGGGCGGAGGCACTCATGACGCGCTGAATACGCGGACTACCCTCGTATCGCAAGCCACCGCGATTCGGGTAAGATTCGCTAGTTCGGTGGTAGGGGGCCACACGGGATTGCACTGACGCCGACGATTCGGCCGACGAAGTGACGAGTGCGGCGATCTGTGCCGGGTGTGAAATGCGGGCGGCCGCAGGTGAGCGTGTGTCGGTGGACAACGTCCATTTGGGTTTCGGCGCCGAGTAACGCGGACTTTACCGACCGAGCCGGACTATGCCTGAGCCGATCCTGCTAAAACTCCTGCGAAAACACTGGGGCTGCCCCGCTTGGGTGTATGTCGAGCCGGATCGCGGATGGTTGCGGATTGCCGAGTCCTGCCCGGAACTGATCGAGCTTGAAGACGGAACGTGCATGGAGGTCCGGGACGCCCGCGAGTTCGTCATCGCCCGGCCGACGGGCGAACTGCTGGAGTCGCAGGGTTCGTTGGAATCGCTGCCTGACGGCGTCGTGACGGCGGAGATGCTCGGTCCGCCGGCGATCGCCATGATTCGCGAGGCGTTCGAAGACGTGCCGTATCCGGGCGACAATCGACTTGTCGAAGGGTACCGGGACGACGAAGTTGTAGCGATTGAGAAGCAGTTCCGCCGGCTGCACAACTGGACGGCGATGAAGAACCCGGAGTTTCTCGACGGGGCGCCGGATGGGCTGGCAAGCGCCCTCTGCTTCATGACCCCGGCCGCACGGCACTATTACCTGCCCGCGTACCTGATTTTGGATATCGAAGGGAAGCTCGGACGCGCTGAGCCATACTTCCGGCTCACGATGGGTTTTTCCGAATCGGGGGCCTGCGGATGCTATGAGGAGGAATTTCGCGCTTACACGCCCGCGCAGGCACGAGCGATTATCGCGTATCTTCGGTGGATGGGCTGCGACGGCGTATCGTACGACGAAACGCAGCGGGCGATCGAGGTGTTCTGGCTGGCGCGGGCGGAGGCGAACACGGAGGGAGCGTGATCGGACACGGCCATTGGCGAGTTCATTCGCTGTTTCGCGATCAGCCCATTGAACATGGCGGCGAAGGGCGAAGCCGGTCAACGATCTGGGGGCCGCCGTGAGATATGTTCGACGGCGTACACGCGTAGTCCTGGTTGCCGCGCTTCTATTGTCGTTACTCGGGTACGCGTCAACAGCGGTCTGGAACACCGTCGATGTCGCGCGGTTCGATGGCGACGACTGGGGCGTATTGATCGATTTGTACCGCGGCGCGATCAACGTAACGTGGATGGATGCACCGCGCGTGTGTTTCGACCGCTCGCTTCCGTCGCAGCGGTGGGAATCCTATTTGAATGACTGGATTTACTTCGCGGTTCCGCGATGTGAGGTTTTTCCGGCCGGGAAGCGGACGATTGTCGCAGTCAGCGTGCCGTTTTGGGTCATCTGGATTCCGTACGCCATTGCAGCGTCGCGACTGCGGCGAAAACAAAAGCAGCAGTCGGCGTGCCCAGCATGCGGCTATTGCCTGACCGGGAACATGAGCGGCATCTGTCCCGAATGCGGCGTCCCATGGAAGTTGACCGGACCGTGAGTCGTATGGCCTAGTCGCAACTCTAAGAACTGGGACTTAATCGGGTTCAGTCTTCTTGTCGTCAACCCGCACAAATGTCATCCACGACAGGTCACCAACGGGCGGATCCCTTCGCATGAGTCGCATGACCTGCCGCGCGATGTCCCGAATCTCAAGCCAGTCGGGATCGTCGTACCGAGATTCGTCGGCCCAGAATTTCGCAAACTCCGGCTTGCTCTTCTCGGCAAACGCTCGATCGATCTGCTCAATCTTCGACCGCACCTCGTTGGGCAAGGCGGCATATTCGGGGTACTGGGCGGCAACTTCGAGCCAGTGATTTAGTTCGAGTGCGAGTTCGTCGTTGATGCAGACAAAATCGGGGAAGTGCTTGTTGACTTCATCAGCGGGCAGGCTGATCAATCCGACCATCGTCAACAAGTGATCAACTGCGCGTTCGGCGTGGAAGCTCGCGTGCGTCTTAGCTTTGGATGCCATCATGAAGAAGCCGGCGACCATTGCGAGCGCTCCGCCCGCGATGATCGCGCCGAATTTGAGCCAGACCGCTGCCACCGCGCGGCCTTCGGCTGCGATTTCGTCCGGTGACCGTGGAAAAGGGCTGGGATATCCGCCGAGCGCGCTGTACAGGACGAGTAGAAACGCGCCCACGAGTGTGGCGATCCCGCCGAAGATCGCGAGCACGAATCCGAAAGCAGCGAGCGACCGGTCACGCGAATGATTTCCGCCTAGCGCCGGATTGCTACCCATGGTGTTCTGCTCTATTCCAACTTACCCTCAAACGCACGCACAAACCTGCTTCGCCGCGTCCGTCAGATCCGTGGCCGGGCGAAGCTGCGGGATCGCCGCTTCCTTGAGCATCTTGCGGGCGATGTCGACGTTCGTGCCTTCGAGCCGCACGACCACGGGCACCTTGAAGCCGACTTCCTTCGCCGCCTTGATCAGCGCATCCGCGATCACGTCGCACTTGGCGATGCCGCCGAAGATGTTGACGAGAACAGCCTTGACCTTCGGGTCGGCGAGGATGATGCGAAACGCCTCGATCGCGCCTTCGCTGGTGACGCTGCCGCCGACATCGAGGAAGTTGGCCGGCTCGCCGCCGTGGAGCTTGATGATGTCCATCGTGGACATCGCCAGGCCCGCGCCGTTGACGAGGCAGCCGATGTTGCCGTCGAGCGCGATATAGGTGAGGTTTGCCGCCGTCGCGCGCATTTCCGCCGGGTTCTCCTCGGCGGGGTCGAAGAGGGCCTCCAGATCGGGATGTCGGAAGACGGCGTTGTCGTCGAAGTTGAATTTCGCGTCGATCGCGAGCATCTCGCCCGAGGGGGTCTGCACGAGCGGGTTGATCTCGGCCAGCGAGCAATCCTTCTCCACGAAGAGCTTCGCGAGCTTGAGCATGATGTCGACGGCGGCCTTGGCCTGCGGCCCCGCGAGGCCGATCTGCGCCGCCAGCGCCTCGGCCTGGAACTTGCGCATGCCCAGGTGGGGGTGGAACCAGGCCTTCTTGATCGCGTCGGGGTTCTTCGCCGCGACTTCCTCGATCTCCACGCCGCCCTCGGCCGAGGCCATCATCACGGGCACGCGGCGGGCCCGGTCGAGCACGACGCCGAGGTAGTACTCCTTCGCAATGTCGATCGCCTCGGCCATGAGAATCTTGCGGACCTTCACGCCCTCGGGGCCGGTCTGCTTGCTGACCATCGGCTTGGCGAACATGCGGGCAGCGTTGCTGGCCGCGTCCTCCGCCTTGTCGACGAGGACGACGTAGCCGGCCTTGCCGCGGCCGCCGGCGTGGACCTGGGCCTTGACGACGACCCGCTTGGCCTTGATCCGCTCAAAGGCCGCGGCGGCCTCCTCCGCGCCTTCGATGACCTGCGAGGGAGGAACAGTGATGCCGGCCTGCTGCATGAGGGCCCGGGCCTGGTATTCGTAGACCTTCATTTCGAAATCTCCGCGAAACGCTGGCGGCTCGAATAGGGAGCCGAAGCCGGCAGTTTAGCGGAAAGGCGGACGCTGCGCGGGGGGCTCCCGAGAGGCGCCTCGCCCGTCTGCAACTCTCACTGGGACCAAGGTTTACGCGAGATGGATGCTATTCGGGTGCGGATTGTGTCGATAGAATGATCCGGCAGTCCAGGAACCGGGATTCACGAGCGAAGGATTGGAGCGCCCGTGCTGCAAGAATTTCCGCGAGAGCTCGAAGAGTACCGTCGGCAGATCGAGGCCACCGCGCGTGCCGAGGGGCTCGATTTCTACGAAACCATCTTCGAGATGATCGACTTCGACCAGATCAACCAGATCGCCGCGTACGGCGGCTTTCCGACGCGCTATCCGCACTGGCGCTTCGGCATGGAGTACGAGCGCCTGCGCAAGACGCACACGTACGGTCTCGGCAAGATCTACGAGATGGTCATCAACAATGACCCCTGCTACGCCTACCTGCTGAACGACAACGAGATCGTCGACCAGAAGCTCGTCATGGCCCACGTCTACGGCCACTGCGACTTCTTCAAGAACAACATCTGGTTCAGCAAGACGAACCGCAAGATGATGGACGAGATGGCCAACCACGCCACGCGCGTGCACCGCCACATCGAACAGCAGGGCCACGAGCCGGTTGAGCGGTTCATCGACGTCTGCCTGTCGCTCGAAAACCTGATCGACCCCTACGTCCCGTTCATGCGGCGGCAGCCGACGCAGGAGGAAGCGACACGCGAGCGCGGCCGGCACATGACCGATCAGGTCGAGGATCGGGTCGTCAAGTTCCGAGCCAAGCCCTACATGGAGCGGTTCATCAACCCGCCCGAGGAGCTGACACGGGAGCGGGAGCGCGAACGGGCGAAGCTGAGCGAAGAGAAACGCGCGTTTCCGCCGCAGCCGGACCGCGACGTGCTCGAGTTTCTGCTGCGCTGGGCGCCACTCGAGGATTGGGAAGCCGACATTCTCTCGATCATCCGCGAGGAGGCGTACTACTTCGCGCCGCAGGGTCAGACCAAGATCATGAACGAAGGCTGGGCGAGCTACTGGCATTCGCGCCTGATGACCAAGTACCACGTTCGCGACCACGAACTCGTGACCTACTGCGACCACCACTCCGGGACGATGGCGACGTCGCCGGGGCGGCTGAACCCCTACAAGCTGGGGATCGAGCTGTTCCGCGACATCGAAGAGCGCTGGAACCGGGGCCGCTTCGGCAAGGACTTCGAGGAGTGCATCGACATCGAGAAGCGGCGCGACTGGGACACGGGCCTGAACAAGGGCCGCGAGAAGATCTTCGAAGTCCGCCGCGTCCACAACGACGTGACGTTCATCGACGAGTTTCTCACGCCCGAGTTCGTCGACCGCTACAAGCTTTACCACTACCGGCAGGACCCCTCGACCGGCCGGATGATCGCGGTCAACAAGAACTTCGACCAGATCAAGCAGCAGATGCTGTTCATGCTGACCAACCACATGCAGCCGTACATCTACGTCGTCGACGGCAACTACGTGAACCGGGGCGAGCTCTTCCTGGCTCACAAACACCTCGGCGTCGACCTGGAGATCAAGTACGCCAACGAGTGCCTGCGCAACCTCCAGCACATCTGGAAGCGCCCGGTGCACCTCCAGGCTCGGATCGACGACGACATGATGCTCTTCACGGCCGACGGCGACGCGGTGAAGCAGCAGAAGATCAAGGACGACCTGCCCAAGCCGGCCCACGCGAACGTCGCATAACGGCGGCGGGCTTGCAATCGCCCGCATCCCCGGCAACACTTCGCTCTTCTCACGAAGGCGAGTTGCGAATGTTCATCGACAAGACGGCCGGCCGGATCGAAGTGATCCAGGGTTGCATGTTTGCGGGCAAAACCGAGGAACTGATCGCACGGCTGCGGGCGGCGATGGAGGGCGGACTGAAGACGGCCGCCTTCAAGCACGCGATCGACGAGCGGTACGACCCGGATCACATCATCACGCACACGCGCGACAGATTCACCGCGTTCCGCGTGCCCGACGGCGCGGCGATCGAGCGCCTCGCCGGTGAAGCGGCCGTGATCGGCATCGACGAGGGCCACTTCTTCGGCCTCTCGCTCGTCGACTCTGTCCGCCGGCTGCGCGACCGAGGCAAGCGGATCATCATCGTCGGCCTGGAGCACGATGCCTGGGGCCGGCCCTTCACTCCCATGCCGCAGCTCGCGGAGATCGCCCACAGCGTGCTTTCGAAACGCATTGGCTGCACGGTCTGCGGCGAGGCGGCGATGTTCACGCAGCGCATGGTCCCCGTGCACACGCCAACGATGGTCGGCGGCGTCGGCGAGTACGAGCCGCGCTGCCGCACGCATTTCCAGCCGCTCGACGGCGAGCCGCGGTAGGGCAGGCGGCGTTCGAGCGGCGACGCCGCCACCGCCGCCGCTGCTGTCAGCGGCCGACGCACAGACGTACAATTCACCCTCGAACAACGACGCGAGATCTCGGAGAGGCACATGCAGACAACGCTCGAGAAGACGCTGGCCGCGGAACTGGCCCAGCTTCACGAAACACGGACCTACAAGCGCGCCAACGAAGTCCAGGCACCGCAGGCCCCGCGCACCCGCATGGATGGCAAGCCGGTCATCAACCTCTCGTCCAACAACTACCTCGCCTTGGCCAATCATCCAAAGGTCGTCGCCGCCGCCAAGCAGGCCGTCGACAAGTTCGGCCTGGGCACCGCCAGCGTCCGCTTCATCTGCGGAACGATGACGTGCCATTTGGAACTGGAGAAGAAGATCGCCCAGTTCATCGGCTGCGAGGCCGCCACGACGTTCATCAGCTGCTGGGATGCGAACGTCGGCGTCATGCCTACGCTCTGCCCCACGCCCGAAGACGCGATCTTCACCGACGCGCTCAATCACGCTTCCATCATCGACGCCATCCGCCTCGCCAAGGCCAAACGCTTCATCTACAAGCATCGCGACCTCGCCGAGCTGAAATCCATGCTCGCGTCGCCCGAGGCGAAATCCGCCCGCAACCGCCTGATCATCACCGACGGCGTCTTCAGCATGGAAGGCGACATCGCCGACCTGCCCGAGTTGAAAGACCTCGCCACGAAGAACGACGCGCTGCTCGTCATCGACGAATCGCACGCCACCGGCGTCATCGGCGCCACCGGCCGCGGGACGGCCGAGCATTTCGGCGTGATCGGCGAGGGGACCGTGCAGACCAGCACGCTCGGCAAGGCGCTCGGTGGGGCGTGCGGCGGCTACGTGGCGGGTTCGAGCGTGGTTTGCGACTATCTGGTGCAAAAAGCACGCACGCAGCTCTTCTCCAACGCGCTGCCTCCGGCCGTCTGCTACGGCAGCATGGCCGCGATCGACGTCCTCATGAGCGAGGGCAAGGCGCTGCTGGCCCAGCTCCGCGCGAACGTCGCCCAATTCCGCACCGGCGTGAAGGAACTCGGCCTGAAATCGCTCGAAGGCGTGACGCCGATCGTCCCGGTGATGGTCGGCGAGACATCGACGGCCATCGCGATGCAGAAGGCCCTCTTCGACGAAGGCGTGTTCGTCAGCGGGTTCGGCTTCCCGGTCGTGCCCAAGGGCGAAGCCCGTCTCCGCTGCCAGATCAGCGCCGGCCACACGAGCGCCGACATCGCGGAATGCCTCGCGGCGTTCAAGAAGGTCGCGGAGAAATTCCCTGAGAGCCGGGGTACGCACTAGCCCAACTTTCGCACTTTGGAAAAATTCAGTGCGATTTTTCGGCTCTGGC
>BTUU01000031.1:0-32313 GCA_045863555.1 Planctomycetota bacterium
CCCCCAAACATGACAGAACCCCCCCCCCCCCCCCCCAATTCTAACCCGCCCCCCCCGCCGGGGCGGCCCCCCCCCCCCCCCCCCCGGCCATTTTGACCTCTCCTGGAAACTGCGCTCCGGGTCACCGCGTTCGAGACGGGTTTCTCGCCCGAGCGTAAAGGGCGCGGGGGACTCGCACAGGTGGGCCGCCTCGTCCGCCCGCGCACGCGAACAGCCGTGGGTGGGGCACCCGGCGCTTAGTTCACGGCGTTGCATGCCACCCTGGCGGTGAGCCCGTTGCACTATCTATGCGGCCATGCTCAGGCCGGCTTGAGCGACGGGCGGCCGATGCTGTGGTATTCGAAGTCGTACCGGGCCATGACGTCGAGGTCGTAGATGTTGCGGCCGTCGAAGATGAGCGGCTGCTTGAGGAGTTCGCGGATGCGGTCGAAATCCGGGCTGCGGTATTCCATCCACTCGGTGCAGGCGACGAGAGCGTCCGCGCCGGCGAGCGGCTCGTAGCTGTCCTCGTGGTAGGTGACGCGGTTGCCGAGGACCGGCTGCGCGGCCTCCATCGCCCGGGGATCGTGGACCGCGACCGTCGCGCCGGCCTTGAGGAGCGATTCGACGACGGAGATGGCCGGGGCTTCGCGGATGTCGTCGGTCTTGGGCTTGAAGGCGAGGCCCCAGACGACGACCTTCTTGCCCTTCAGGTTGCCGCCGAGGCGCTGGATGATCCGCTGGGCGAATTCGTCGCGCATGGCCTGGTTGCGTTCGTTGACGGCGTCGAGGATGCCCGCCTTCGCACCGGCGGCCTTGGCGGTGTGGGCGAGGGCCTGGACGTCCTTGGGGAAGCAGCTTCCGCCGTAGCCGATGCCGGGGTAGAGGAAGTGGTGGCCGATGCGGGCGTCGAAGCCCATGCCGCGGCGGACTTCGTCGACGTTCACGCCGAGCGTCTGGCACATCGAGGCGATCTCGTTGATGAAGCTGATGCGCGTGGCGAGGTACGAATTCGCGGCGTACTTGCACATCTCGGCCGACATGCGGCTCATGACGATGATGGGCTTGTTGCTGCGCATGAAGGGCTTGTAGAGTTCGGAAACGACCTCGCCGGCTTCGGCGTCGTTGGTGCCGATGACGACGCGGTCGGGGCGGAGGAAATCCTCGACGGCCGCGCCTTCCTTCAGGAATTCGGGGTTGCTGACGACGTGGAAGGGCTGCGTGGTCTGGGCCTTGATGAGGGCCTCGACGCGGTTGCCCGTGCCCACGGGGACGGTGCTCTTGGTGACGATGACGGTGTAGCCGACGAGGGCCTTGCCGATCTCCGTCGCGACGGCTTCGATCGCCGAGAGGTCGGCCGAGCCGTCCTCGCGGGGCGGCGTGCCGACGGCGATGAAGACGACGCGCGAGCTGGCCACGCCTTCCTTGAGGCTGGTGGTGAAGCGCAGGCGGTCGGCCTTCAGATTCGCCTGGAGCATCTCCTCAAGGCCGGGCTCGTAGATCGTGCAGTGGCCGGCCGAGAGGCGGGCGACCTTCTGGACGTCTTTATCGACGCCGATGACGTGGTTGCCGCTGTCGGCGAGGCAGGCGGCGGTGACGAGGCCGACGTATCCGCTTCCGATGACGCACACTCGCATGAGATTTCCGCTCCAGGGGTCGAATCGCGCTTCCGGAAACGAGGCCGGACGGTCGATGGAACCTCTGCCGGCCGCCGCCCGTGCGGCGAGTCCGGCGGGTTCGTCGACGGCGAACCGCACAGTATAATTCGGCCGTCGCGGCCGCGAAACTCAAGGCGGCGACGGAAGTGCCGGATCGCGGACGGGAATTCCACAGCGGGAGAGGCTTGTGCGCTATGTTGTCGCCGGCTGCGCCGGTTTCATCGGATTTCACCTGACCGAGCGGCTTTTGAACGAGGGGAACGAGATCGTCGGCGTGGACGACCTGTCCACGGGGCAGTCGGCGAACGCGACGGACCTGAAGAAGCACAAGAACTTCACGTGGGTCGAGCACGACATCGTGAATCCGGTGAAGGTCAGCGGGCCGGTGGACATCGTCTACAACCTGGCGTGTCCGGCGTCGCCGGCGGATTTTTTCCCGCGGCGGCTGAAAATCCTCGACGTCTGCTCGCGCGGCGTGTGGAACCTGCTCGACCTCGCCCGGGAAAAGGGGGCGCGGCTGCTGCACACGTCGACGAGCGAGGTGTACGGCGACCCGAAGGAGCATCCGCAGAAGGAGACGTATTGGGGGAATGTGAACCCGATCGGCGACCGGGCCTGCTATGACGAGGGCAAGCGGTTCGCAGAGGCGCTGATCGTCAATTATCGCAAGCAGCATGGCGTGAAGGCGCGGATGGCACGGATCTTCAACACATACGGGCCGCGGATGCGGACGGACGACGGGCGAGTGCTGCCGAATTTCGTGACGCAGGCGATGGAGGGCAAGCCGCTCACCGTCCACGGCGACGGCGGCCAGACGCGCAGCTTCTGCTACGTGAGCGACATGGCCGACGGGCTGATCCGGCTGGCGAACAGCGAGGTCGAGGACCCGGTGAACATCGGCAACCCGCAGGAGATCACGATCCGCGAATTCGCCGAGGAGATCATCCGGCTGTGCGGGAGCAAGAGCACGCTCATGTCGGTCGAGCGGCCGAAGGATGACCCGCACGTGCGCAAGCCGGACATCACGCGGGCGCGGACGCTGCTGGGCTGGGAGCCGAAGGTGGACCGGAAGGAGGGGCTGGCGCGGACGGTGGCGTGGTTCAAGGAGAACTACAAGCCCTCGTAGAGCCGCTGCGGCGCGCCCCGGCACGCGATTCGATACAGAAGAGTGCCCCGTTGGAGAAGCGCGCAACGCTGACTCCGGCAGGTTCTTGTTGCCGCGATCGACTCGGAATCTATCGCAGAGATCGTCCTCAACCTCGAACCGCCCACGTCTTCGTGCGTATGATGAAGTGAACCACTTCGACATGGGGGATTCGTCATGCGCACGCGACTCGGGCTCCGGCCTTTCGTGGCAAGTCTGCTGCTTTCTGGTTCCGCATCGAGTCAGTCAATCGAATGGACTGCGCGATTTGACGACATTCGGGCTGGTTACGACCAGAGCCGTAGCGCCGTCAGCAGCCCAACGGGCGAATTGTCCGTACTGAGCAGTCGGGACGCCGGGACGGTGTTGTTCACGGTCGCGCCCGACGGGCAGATCCTGAGCGAAATTCCGCACACCGATGCGGATCAGGTCTTTTCCCGAACCCTGACGGCGACTTCCGACGGCGCCGCGCTGCTCGCGGCGCTGCGGCGGGATGCAAGCGCTCGCCGCACGATCCTGGTGCTCCTGCGGCGCCCCTCGGGAGCCGCGGTCTGGTCAGAATCCCTGTTCACCTCGCCGGCGGAGTGGTCGGCCGCCGAGGCTTTGTCGGTCGACGCTGCCGGCAATGTCGTCATTTCGGGTGGAACCTACTTCACCGGGGAACCGGCGCGACTTACTGTCGTATCGTTCGACCCGCAGGGACAGGTGCGGTGGGTCGCGCGCGATGAGAGCGCCGCAGTCACGTCGGCCAGCGGCCATCCCTATGGCGGTGTCCGGCAGGGATTGGACGACCTGGGAAACACGTTCGTCGCCGCGACGGTGCGCGGGCCGAACGGTTCCTTGGATGCCGACCTCCTGATCGAGAAAGTCGACTCCGCCGGGAACATCCAATGGCAGCAGCGATACTCCGTGGATGAGAACGAGCGGAACTCCGGATACTGGCTCGGCGCGGTGAAGGTCCATGAGTCGCGGGTGTATCTCAGTGCGTGGATGAACAACGAATCGAATCACGCGCTGCTGACGCTCGCGTACGACCTGGATGGAAATCGAATCTGGTCTGATCTCATCGCGGATCAAGGCGGCATTGCGAGCATGATTGCCGCCAACCCGGCCGACCGCGGAATCTATGTCGGAGGAACGGCAGCCGGACTCTACCCGGAAGACCCCGACGGTTTCTTCCTGGCGCGGTATTCGCCGGCCGGCGATCGGATCTTCGCGCACGTCTATGATTCCGAGCTCAACGGCACGTATTCGCTCAATGGTGTCGTCGTCGACTCCGAGGGTCGCGCGTATCTCGGCGGCAACCACCGCCCAACCGGCCAGTCGTCGCAGTTGAGGGCGATGCAGGTTCTTCCCGGAGGAACGATCGGGTGGGATCGTCACTATACCTGGCCGGGGTCGAATCCACTGTTCTCCCCCGCCGCCTTCATCGCCGACGGCCTGGGTGGCCTCGCGTGCGCCGCAACGGTTTCTGATCCGCACAACCGCGCCGATGTCGGGCTCGTCACCATCGATACCGCTGGTGACATCGTTCGCACCGTGCAACTGAACTCCACGGAGCCCAGCAGCGACAGCTTTTGCTACGGGAGCGTCGTTGATTCCAGCGCCAATCGCTACGTTGCGATCGATTCGGATCGGTTTCCCGATGAGGGTGGATGGGCGGTCGTCAAGTACGATGCGTCCGGCATTGAGCAGTGGCGGCGGCGCGTCACCGAATGGGGCAGTCGGCCGACGCGCATGGCGATGGATGCCTGGGAGAACATCACCGTCGCGGGATCGATCGCGGATGACGGCAGCGCGAACACCGGAGACATTCTCGTCGTCCGCTGGCGGCCCGACGGGAGCGAAGTCTGGAGGGCGGTCTACGACGGGCCGACCGGCCAGCGCGATTACGTCGTGGACATGGCGATGTCCTACATGGGCGACGTGTACATCTCGGGCGAGACGGTCGTCGGCGATCAGGCGCTGACGCTGCTGGTGAAGTTTGATTTCCTCGGCCATTTCCAATGGGATCAACTGGCGATTCCCGGCCGGCGACTGATGAAGGTCGCGGCTGACGACAATCTGCTGTTCATGACAGCTTACGGGCTGACGTGCATTTCGCCGGACGGGTGGATTCAGTGGACGAGTCCGCTCCCCTCTTCGGTTGGATGCGCGTGGAATCTCTTCGAGATCGACCTCGATCGATTTGGAAACGTTCTGCTCGTGGGCAGCGCGTGTCATACCGCTGCGAATCGCACGCTGGCCGTGATCAAGTACAGCCCGACGGGCGAGTTGCGCTGGGTCAGTCAGCCGGAGGAGGCGCAGGGGGTGAACGGCTACCGCTTCGTGCTCGATCGTTCGGGGAATGTCCTCTTCGTCGGCACCCAGTCGGTCCAGCGCGAGAGCAATCTTCCCGATCAGTATCTCGTCACCGGCCTGATTTCGCCGCAGGGGGCAACGCGCTGGATCGCCCGGCACTATCTTGGGCGGACTGACTTCAGTACCGAGGTCGACGTGGCACGCGACGACGATTGGGCGTACGTAATGGGCCGGAGTCGCGACTTTGTGACGCTCCGATACGACCTCGGTGGAAATCTCGACTGGAAGGCAGAGTACAGCGAAAGCGGAGCGACCGACGTTCTGCCTTTCGTGCTGACTCTCGACCCCGACGGCCGCACCGCCGTCACCGGCAGGATCCGTAGCGCGGATGATGACGACGATATGGTGACGGTGTGCTACGGCGCCGCCTCGCCGCCCTGCGGCGGCACACCCGCATGTCGCGCCGCGGACGTCAATGCCGACTGCGTCGTGGATCTCGCGGACCTGTTCATTGTGCTGTCGAATTTCGGGCTCGCACATCGCGGCAGCATCTCCCCCGCCGATGGCGATATGAACTTTGATGGCGTGACGGATATCAATGACCTGGTGAGCGTGCTGGGAGCATTCGGAGAGCGGTGCGAGTAGACAGACTGCGGGTATGATTCTTTGAACACTTCAATTCGGGGGTTTGACATGCGCACTCCGCGGTTCACCCTGCCTTTTTGCGTACTTGCCCTTTCCGTCGCCGCCGCAGCTCAGTCGATCGACTGGATCGCCCGATTCGACGATGTCGGCGCCGCTTCGGACAACGTCGTGGGGGCCGCGCGGACATCGGCCGGCGCGCTGGCTGTACTGGCGGAACGTACGAATCACGGAACGATCCTGTTCACGGTGGACCCGAATGGTGATCCCATCGGGCACACGACGCCGATCGATTCCGACGACCTTGCGACGTGGACATTCAGAGCGGGACCCGACGATTCGGTCGTGCTCGCGGCGCTGCGCCGGGATGCGGGCGGACGTCAGGCGATTGTCGTCCTGCTCCGGCTCGGGGCGGGCGATGTGCAGTGGTCGGAGCGTTCATTCGATTCGCCGTGGGAGTGGGAGCGCGTCGAGGATCTCGCCGTCGACGCCGCCGGAAACGTGCTGATCTCGGGACCGACGGTGGACGGCGACGGTCATCTTCGGCTCGCGCACGTGTCGTTCGACCCGCAGGCAGCGGTGCGCTGGGCGACGCAGCTCGCCGGCGAAACGCTTCCGCCGTCGGCCAAGACGTACGTGCGAGCCAGCTTCGACGGCAGCGGGAACGCCTACGTCGTCGCTACGGTCGAGGGCCAAAACGGCTCGCGGGATGGCGACTTGCTGGTCAGCAAATATGACCTAGCGGGTCAGCCGGTGTGGACCTGGCGGTTCGACCTTGCTTCCGACGATACGACTGCGAGTTACAAACCGAGTGCGATCTTGGCGGATGACGACGGCGTCTTCGTCTGCGCCTACGGTTCGTCGTCCAGCGCCGGCGCCGGGATCATCTCGATTCGCCTGGACGCCGGCGGCAACCCGCTCTGGCAGGACTTCTTCCAGGGTGGAACGTACTATCCGCGAGCAAAGCGCAACCCCGCTGACGGCGGCTATTACGTCGCGAGTGAGGTGTACGCCGGCTCGCCCCGGCCGAAACGCGATTTCCTGCTGCTTCGGTATGGCCCCGACGGGCAACGGTTGTTTTCCCGCCAACTGGAGAGCGGACTCGAATCCGACGCGTATCTGACTGGGATCGTGGTCGAACCTGACGGTCAAGTCGTCATGGGCGGCTATATACTATCGGGATTCGGATCCGACTCCTCGCTTCGGGCAGCACGAGTTTCGACGGACGGCGTGGTCATCTGGGATCGACAGTATTCCTGGTCCGGAGCCGACCCGTGGATCTGGTGCAGGGGTCTTCTCGCCGACTCCCAGGGCCGCGCGACAATCGTCGCCTCGGTCAACGACTCGCATACGGGCCGGGATGCGGCGTTATTGACCCTGGACGCCGGCGGCGAGATCACCAGAACCGTACAGTTGAATTCGACCCATCCGAGCGTGGACTCGTTCTGCTACGGCAGTGTCGCCGACCTCGACGGCAATCTCTATTTGGCATTGAACTCGCGTCAGTACCCGGATACCGGCGGCTGGGTCGTGGTGAAGTACGACGCATCCGGCATCGAGCAATGGCGCCGCCGGGTGTCCGAGTGGGGCAGCCGTCCCACGGTGATGGCGATCGACGCCTGGCAGAACATCACGGTCGCCGGTTCCGTCGCGGACAACGGCTCTTCCGACACCGGAGACATCCTCGTCGTCCGCTGGCGGCCCGATGGCAGCGAAGTGTGGCGCGCGGTTTACGACGGCCCCACCGGACAGCGGGACTACGCCAATGGCATGGCGATGTCCTACATGGGGGACGTGTACGTGTCAGGCCAGACCGTAGTCGGCGATCAAGGACTGCCGCTGCTGATCAAGTTTGATTACAACGGTCATTACCAATGGGATCAACTGGCAATTTTCGGCGGCCGGCTGATGAAGGTCGCCTCCGACGATAATCTCCTGTTGATTACAAGCTCCGGGCTGACGTGCATGTCGCCGGATGGCTGGATTCAGTGGACAAGCCCGCTGCCCGCGTCAAATGGATGCTCGCCGACCCTCTACGATATGGCCCTCGACCGATTCGGAAACGTCGTGCTGGTCGGCCGCGGATGCTTCACGTCGACGAGCAACGCACTGGCAGTGATCAAGTACAGTCCAACCGGCGAGTTGCGCTGGGTCAGCGAGCCGGGGGAATTCGAGGGAGCCATCGGTCAGCATCTTGTGCTTGATCGGCCAGGAAACGTACTCGTCACAGGTACGCAGTCGGTCAATCAGGGCAGCTACCCTCCCGATCAGTTCCTCGTTACCGCCCTTGTCTCGCCCCAAGGAGCGACTCGCTGGACCGCCCGTCACTATCTCGGGCCAGCCGCCTTTAGCGGCGCGACGGATCTGGCCCGCGACGACCAATGGGCATATGTGATGGCCGACTACGAAAACGTTCTCCTGTTTCGGTACGATCTCGAGGGTAATCTCGCGTGGAAAGCCGAGTACGAGGAATCTGATGCGAGCAGGCAGCGGGCCTTTCGATTGTCGCTCGACAGCGACGGTCGTCCCAACATCACCAGCACGATTACCAGCGTGGACAACAACTCAGACATCGTCACAGTTTGCTATGGTGCCGCCTCGCCGCCGTGCGGCGGTACGCCCGCATGTCGCGCCGCGGACGTCAATGCCGACTGCGTCGTGAATCTCGCGGACCTGTTCATCGTGCTGTCGAATTTCGGGCTCGCGCATCGAGGCAGCATCTCGCCCGCCGACGGAGATATGAATTTCGACGGGGTGACGGATATCAACGACCTGGTGAGCGTGCTGGGGGCGTTCGGAACGGATTGTCAGTAGCCTGGCGCGCGGAGCTATCTTCCAACGTTCTCGTCAAAGGATACGTGCCGCGACGGAGACAGGAAGGTCTATTTCCAGTCGCGCCGGGCCAACGCCGCGCGGCGGTCGCCCGGTCCGTCCGTTCCAACATTTCCCGCAAATTGGAACGCCGATCCGCAGTATCCTTCCCTGATGATCACGCTCACGAATGTCACGCGGCGCTTCGGGTCGCTCACCGCTGTCGATGATCTGTCGCTCGGAATTCGGCGCGGCGAGGTGTTTGGGCTGCTCGGGCCGAACGGGGCGGGGAAGTCGACGACCGTCAACCTTGTCGTCGGGCTGCTCATGCCCGATCGCGGCAGCGTCGCGATCAACGGCGGCGGGCGGCCGACGGATGCGGCCGTGCGGCGGCAGATCGGCGTGGCGCCGCAGTCGCTGGCGCTGTACGACGAGCTGAGCGGCGAGGAGAACGTGCGGTTCTTCGGCCAGGTGCAGGGGCTGAGCGGAAAGCAGCTCGATGAGCGGACGCGGGCCGTACTGGAGTTCGTAGACCTCTACGACCGGCGGCGGGATCGCTGCGGAACGTACAGCGGCGGCATGAAGCGGCGGCTGAACCTGGCCGCGGCGCTGGTGCACGACCCCACGCTGCTGCTCTTCGACGAGCCGACGGTCGGCGTCGATCCGCAGTCGCGCAACGCGATCCTGGAGAAGATCGTCGAACTGAAACGCCAGGGTCGCACGATCGTCTACACGACGCACTACATGGAAGAGGTCGAGCGCATCTGCGACCGCGTGGGGATCGTCGACCACGGCAAGCTGCTCGCGCTCGACAGCGTCGACGGGCTCATCGCCGCGCACGGCGGACACAACCTCGTCATCGCCGAGACGGCCGAGGGCGAGCAGCGGTTCGAGTCGGACAATCCGCTGGCGGACCTGACGCGGCTGCAAAACGGCGGCGGGCTGGGGCGGTTTCGCGTCGAGCGGCCGAACCTGGAATCGGTGTTTCTGAAACTTACCGGCAGAAAGCTGAGGGAATAGATGCAGGCAGCGCTGGCCATCGCGCGGAAGGATCTGCGGCTGCTCGTTCGAGACAAGGCGTCGGCGTTCTTCGCGTTCGTCTTCCCGGTGATCTACGCGTCGTTCTTCGGGGCGATTTTCAGCGGCTCCGCGGGCGGCTCCGGCAAGATGAACGTCGTCGTCGCGGACGAGGACGGATCGGCGGAGTCGAAGGCGTTCGTCGAGACGCTGCGGGGCGCGAGCGAGCTGAATCTCTCCTTCGCGGCTGCGGCCGAGGCGGAGGAGCTGGTGCGGAGGGGCGACCGGGCGGCGTTCATCAAGCTGCCGAAGGGCTATGGCGAGTCGCGGCGGCGGCTCTTCTGGGGCGAGCCGCCGACGATCTCGGTAGGCGTCGATCCGTCGCGCAAGGCCGAGGGCGGCATGCTGGAAGGCCTGCTGATGCGCGAGTTCATGCAGGACTGGCAGAAGGACTTCACGAACCCGAAGTTCATGCAGACGCAGATCGCGGACACGATCGGCCTGCTCGACAGCGAGGAGAGCGACCTCGGGGAGGGTGAGAAAACGATCCTGCGCACGTTTCTCGGCGCGCTCAACACGTTCATGAGTTCGCCGCTGCTGGCCAGCGCGCCGGCGTCGCAGGCGACGAGTGCGGCGGCGGGCGACGGGGCCTCGACGGGTTATCGCGGGTTCGAGCCGGTTCGCGTCAAGATCGAGGACGTGCTGGGCCGCAAGCGGGTCGGCCCGAAGAACGCGTTCGCGATTTCGT
Source organism: Planctomycetota bacterium (assembly GCA_045863555.1). Taxonomy (GTDB): domain Bacteria; phylum Planctomycetota; class Phycisphaerae; order UBA1845; family Fen-1342; genus JACRLV01. Next base: position 10,301 of record BTUU01000031.1, read on the forward strand.
TTCCGCAGGGCATGATCTGGGGCGTGATGGGCTGCGCCGCGGGCTTCGGCGTGTCGCTCGTGACGGAGCGGACGCGCGGGACGCTGACCCGGCTGCGCACGTCGGCGATCTCGATGCCGCAGATTCTGCTGGGCAAGGCGATCGCGTGCTTCCTTTCGACCGTGCTCGTGTGCGCGGTCATGATCTCGTGCGGCTGGCTCTTCTTCGGCGTGCAGCCGACGTCGATCGGGCTGCTCGCGCTCGCGATCGTCAGCGTGGCGGTGGGGTTCGTGGGCGTGATGATGGTGCTGTCGGTGCTGGGGCGGACGGAGCAGTCGGCCGGCGGCATCGGCTGGGCGGCGCTGACGATGCTGGCGATGATCGGCGGCGGGATGGTGCCGGCGGTGTTCATGCCGGCGTGGATGCAGTCGATCGGGTCGATCAGCCCGATTTTCTGGGCGATCCGGGCGTTCGAGGGGCCGATCTGGCGCGAAACGAGCCTGGTGGGGATGCTCCAGCCGTGCGGCATTCTGCTGGCGATGGGGGTCGGGCTTTTCGCACTCGGCGCGACGATCTTCAACCGGACGGAACGGGCGTAGAGGCCCGCGAAGCGCGTCGAGCGGGGGGAGTGGGCGGCGGGGCGCAAAAAACGACCGGCCCGCACCCTCTATCCGCGATGCCGCCCGACTGATCAGGTCGGATGGGGGAGCCCGGCATTCGTCCGCTGGTAGAGACGGAACCGATCGTGTTTTCGAACATCGCGCCGCCGCCAGGACGGTTCGCGCGAATCTGCCACCTCTGGAGATACAGTGCTCGTGCTCGATGACTCCGCGGCGGGTGGAAAATGGGGCGAGGCAGCCAGAAGGCACGCGGACACACGCCGCCCTCGAGGGCGGTGAATCCACGACTCTGCTGCGTTTCCCCTCGCCGGTCGCGGGCGCGACCGACTGATCCGGCCCGTAGCACGCCGAGTCAACTTGCGCCGGCCCTTCGCCGGCGCGGAAGTGGCGGAACGACCAATCCGCCACGATCCAACGATCCTAGGCCGGGCCGGAACGTGATTTCAAATTCAGGCCCCAAAAAACCTGCGTTACTTTGGCAGGCGCGCGGGTGCGATAATTCCCGTCGTGCAAAGGAATTGGTGCCCGGAGCGCGGCGGCCGGCCGCGAACGGCCCTCACCCGCCGGCCGGTCACCCGCATTGCAGGATGACCCAGCCAACGCGGAACCGGCACCGCATCCGCGCGACACGGCGAAGGCGGCGCTCTCGCGCGGCCGGCCTGGTCTGCGCAGGGCTGTTCCGCGCGTAAGAGGCGGGCACGATCAGCGTTGAGCCGCCGGCATCGGGGCGGCGTACCACACGTGCGCGACCGCATTCGCCCCCGCGATCCCGGCAGCGAGGCGCTGCCCGTCGGAGCTGAACGCCACGCATAACACCGCGTCCGAATGCCCGCCGAGCGCGAGGAGTTCCGTGCCCGTATCCGCTTCCCACACCTTCACGCTCCGGTCGTCGCTGCCGGTGACGATCCGCGTGTCGTCCGGGCTGAACACTGCGCTGCGCACCGCGCCGGTATGACCGCGGAGCGTCGAAAGCGGCCGGCCGGTCGCCGCGTCCCAGACCCTGGCCGTCATGTCGCGGCCGCCCGTGACGATGCGCCGGCCGGATGCGCTGAACGCGACGCTGTAAAGCTCGCCTGAGTGGCCACGCAGGACCAGAAGCTCGCGCCCGGTCGCAACGTCCCACACCCGGGCCGTGCCGTCGCCGCCGCCGGCCGCGAGGCGCTCGCCATCCGGGGCGAACGCCACACCTGACACCACGTTGCTGAGCGTGAGCGTCCGGAGTTTTGCGCCGGTCGCCGCATCCCACAGCGTCACTTCGCCCGCGCGAGTCTCCCGGGCGGTTGAGCTGCCGAGACCGGTGACGATGCGCGTCCCATCCGGACTGAACGCCACGCTCGAGACGACGTCGGCGTGTCCGAGGACGAGGAGCATCTCGCCGGTCGAGGCGTCCCAGATCCTCGCCGTCTGGTCACGCCCGCCGGTCGCGATTCGCCGGCCGTCCGGGCTGAAAGCCACGCTCGAAAGACCCGCGGTGCTCCACGCGGCCGTGGGCTGACCGAGCGTGAGGACGGTGCGGGCGGTCGCGGCGTCCCAGACTCTGGCCGTGCCGTCGCCGCTGCCCGTGACGACGCGCGCTGCGTCGGGGCTGAATGTAACGCTGCTGATGAACTCCGCGTGGCCGCGGAGGATGGGGATTTCCTGGCCCGCCTCGGCGTCCCACACCTTCGCCGTGCGGTCGTTGCCGGCGGTGACGATCCGCCGGCCGTCGGGGCTGAACGCCACGCTGCGGACGTGTCCCGCGTGCCCCTTCAGGGTGAGGAGATCCCGGCCCGTCGTCGCATCCCAGATTTTCGTCGTCTGGTCCGCGCTCGCGGTGGCGAGGCGTGCGCCGTCGGAGCTGAACGCGACGCGATTGAGCCAGCGCGAGTGGCCCGCGAGCACGAGGAGCTCGCGGCCGGTTCCGGCGTCCCAGATCCGCACCGTGCCGTCCAGGTTGCCGACCGCGAGGCGCTTTCCGTCCGGGCTGAAGGTCACGCTGCGGCAGAAGTTCGCGTGTCCATAAAGGGAGAGGAGCTCCCGACCCGTCGCGGCATCGCGCACGGCCTGATCGCCCGAAACGATGCGCTTCCCATCGGGACTGAACGCGACGCTGTATCCGCTGCCGGCCGCGCCGGTGGCGCCGAGGAGTTCCTGCCCGGTGACGGCGTCCCAGACCTTGATCTCGGCCGGCCCATGTCCCCAGTCGCCCGCCCCGCTGACGATGCGCAGGCCGTCCGGACTGAAGGCCACGCTCCATACGCAATAGAGATGCCCCCGCAGCTCGCGGAGCAACCGGCCGGTCGCGGCGTCCCAGACTTTGACGTCGCCGGGATTCTCCCCCTGCCCCCACGGACCGCCGCCGGTCACGATCCGCGTGCCGTCGGGGCTGTACGCCACGCTCAGCACGAGACCCGCATGCCCCGCGAGCGTCAGGAGTTCCTGGCCGGTTGCGGCATCCCAGACTTTCGCCGTTCCGTCCTCGCTGCCCGTCACGATGCGGCGGCCATCGGGGCTGAACGCGGCGCTTGATACATCGCGGCCGTGCCCGATCAGCGTCAGGCCGGGGCTGATCCGCGTCGAGAGGTAGCGCCACTCCCAGCCGCGGCGCTCCGGCTGACACTCGCCGAGGTAATGCAGGGCCAGGCCGCCGTTGCCGGCCTCGAAGTCGGTCTGGGCCAGCATCAGCTTTCCGGAATAGACGAGCCACTCCGCGCGCGTGAGCTGCCGTTCGGCCCGATCCCGCTGCTCCAGAGCGATCCTCGCCTGCCAGGCGAATGCGATCGATCCGATGAGCAGCGATCCGGCGACGGCGACGGCGGCCGCGACGATTCCCCGGTTGCGCTGCGCGAATTTTCTGATCCGGTAGGCGACAGTCGGCGGCACGGCCAGGACCGGTTCGCCGCCGAGATAGCGACGGATGTCCATCGCCAGTCCGTCGGCGGTTTCGTACCGGCGCGTGCGGTCCTTCTCGAGGCAGCGCATGACGATCCAGTCCAGATCGCCCTTGAGTGTGTGGATGAGTTTTCGGCAGTCCATCGGGTGCCGCCGGGGCGCGTCTTGAAGACCGAGCCTGCTCAGGGACGACAGCCGGGTGGAGGGTTTGCGCGGTTCGACCTCGCGGATGACCCGCATCATCTCGGCAAAGCCCCGGCTGCGGAGTTCGCGGGTGTCGAACGGCGTCGTGCCCGTGAGCAGCTCGTAGAGCAGAACGCCCAGCGAATAGATGTCGCTGCGCGTGTCGATGTCGTCGCCGGTCATCTCCGCCTGCTCGGGGCTCATGTAGACCGGCGTGCCGATCAACTGGTCGTGCTCGGTGAAAAGCGTCCGGGCGGTGAGTTCGGCGCTGGTGGCCTTGGCGATCCCGAAATCGATCACCTTGGGCGCCGGGAGTCCGTCGTGCCGCGTGACGAGGATGTTGGACGGCTTGATGTCGCGGTGGATGATGCCCTTCTGGTGCGCGTGCTGGATCGCGTGGCACACTTTCGTGAACAGCTCGAGTCGCTGCCGCGTGTCGAGCTTCTCCGCGTCGCAGTACTCGAGGATCGGAACGCCCTCGATGTACTCCATGACGAAATAGGGCCTGCCCGTATCGGTTGCGCCCGCGTCGAGCACCCGGGCGATGTTGGGGTGGTCCATCAGCGCCAGCGCCTGGCGCTCGGCCTCAAACCGCCCGATCACCTGACGGGTATCCATGCCCAGCTTGATGACCTTGAACGCGACGCGACGCCGGACCGGCTCGAGCTGGTCGGCCAGATAGACCGAACCGAAGCCGCCCTCGCCGATCTGCCGGAGCAGCCGGTAGCGGCCGACTCGCTCGCCGATCTGAACCGGGTCCGCGGCCGGTTCGGCCGCCGCGGCGCGCGGCAGCGGGTTTCCGGTCAGGAACGCGCCCGCGTCGGCGTCGGCCTTCAGCAGCCGCTCCACCCGCTCGCGCAGCGCCGCGTCGCCGCCGCAGGCGCCGTCGAGATAGGACGCGCGGGCGGCTCCCGCAGGGATCTCGCGAGCGGCGGAGAAGAGCTGCTCGACGCTGGTCGCCACTCTTCGACCCCTCAACCGGCTGATGGCCGTGCGGCCGGCGACTCCCGAACCGCGCGGCGAGTCGACGCGCAGGGCGTCAGGAGTCGCGCCGCACGTGCACGCCCGGGGGCGTCGAATTCGCCGCGGGTCCGCCTACGGGCACGAATTTCCGAACTCCGGCAGAAAACCGGCGAGATCCGTAAGGCCGATCGAGCCATCATAGTCCAAATCCATGCATGGATTCGCCGGGCTCCCGCCGTAGCTGGACAGAAGCAGAGCCAGATCCGCGAGGCTGACGGCGCCGTCGCCGTTGAAATCGCCGGCGCAGGGGCAGGGGATGCACTCCAGGGTGCCGCGGTATCGCTCGCCGCAGGAAACCGGCGTGATGAACTGGGGCGCGACGAATGCGGCATACGTACCGGGAGACAGGGTGATCGAAACGCGCGTGAGGGTGCAGGCGTCACCGAAGACGCCGCGCGACAGCGCCGGAATCGGGCATCCATTACTCAGGTCGGCGATGCCGACCTGGACCAGAAAATCGGCCTCCACGGTCAGGTGGACGATGGACCGCTCCTCGAGCTGGAATCTCCACCAGTCCGTATCGCGCACCTCGCCGTCCGTTGCGCCGCTGCCGCAGAGCGCCTCACCGCAATTCAGGCGGGTGAAAACCGGTGGGTTTGAGTTGCAGCCGCCGTTTCGCGTGTCGGTCGGGATGGCACAGTCCGGCTCCTGTTCCCGTGCAGCATCGTCGTTATTACAGGCAGCGCAGTTGCCGCGCGGTCCTGAGCCTTCTCCGGAACCGTCATTCGGGCCGGGGACCTGGGGGACGTCAGTTCCCACGCCGGGCAGCCTGTCTACGAAATAGAGCGGATCGAATGCCGCGTTGAGCGCTGATCCGGAGTCGGTCCCACCAGCCTGGAGAACAGGTGCTCCGGGACCGGGCATGGGCGTAGACATGAGCGCCGCGAGAAGTTGAGTCGCAAAGACGTTCATGATTTCTTCCTTTCCTCTTTAGTCGCTTCTGCAATATCCACGCGACGTTACAGTTCAGCACAGAGCCACGGGATCGTCGTTCGTCGCCTCCAAGAACCCGCCCGTGGCTCGTTCAGCGTCATGCATCAACGCTGCTGTCCGGCCTGCACCTCGAACGCGCCAATGTCCACCGTCACAATTCCATCGTTGTTGCCGTCGGCGATGCGCCGGTTGCCGTACAGATCGAACGGCGGCAACGGTTGCAGGCCCGCGAGGAGCGGGTCGAGATCGACGAACGTGTTGCCGCGATCGACGCAGGGCGAGTCGGAGCCGATCCGCAGGTCGCCAAGTTCCAGACCGCTGAGCGAAGGATCCCCGGCGAGGTTGCCGCTGTTTCCGCGATAGACCGTCGGCCCAGCCGCGTTCAGGAAACTGTTGCTTACGGAGAAGTTGGGCCACCAACCCCAGGCGTGTATCTGAGTATACTCGTTGACATTATTGGGATCGTCCGGAAGCTCGCCAGTGCCGTACCAGTTCCCCCAGACAATTGAGTTCTGGACGAGAACGCTCTGCTTGGTGCCTCCTGCTGTGCCGATGCCGCCGCAGGCATCACCCCCGCCCCCGATCCACGAGCGGTTGAGTGCGATGGTACAGTTGGTGATCGTGACTCGACGGAGCGTACCGTTAAACCAGCCTTCGCCAGGGAGTCCGCCGCCCGAAATCACGGAAATCGCTCCACCAATGAGCCTGGAGCGATTGTCCCAGAACACACTGTTGGACACGCTGCCATCGGCGTCGAACATGATCCCGCCGCCGGTACACCGCCAGTCACCTGTCCAGCCGGTGTTTGCAATGTCGTTGCTGTAGAAGCGGCTGCTGTCGACCCTCACGTAAAGGCCGTTGCCGGTTGCGTAGAGGCCGCCGCCATTGGACCACGCCGTGTTGCCCGTGAACGCACAGCGGGTGAAGTCCACTCGAGTCGCGACACCGTTACCGGTGACCTGCACACCGCCGCCGCCGGACGTGCCCGGGTCGGTATTGGGGAGGCGAGTGGCCGTGTTTTCGCTGAACTCGCAATCCTCGAATACGACCGCTCCACCGGATGTGTTGACGTACGCCCCGCCGCCGACATTCGCCACGTTGCTGGCCACGATGCACTTCACGAACCTGGCCGCACTGTTGCTTGTGACACGGATACCCCCTCCGGCTCCCTGATTTGCGTTCCGCAGAATCAGGCAATTCTGAATTGTCGGCGAACCCTGCACCTGAATCGCGCCGCCGCCGTTGACCTCGCCCGTACGCTGCACGGCGCCGGTCAGCATGAATCCGTCCAGCACGCCCGCCGGTCCCACACCCTGCGGCGCGGTGACGAGCGTGGGGGCGTTGTTGAAGTAGGGCGACCCGGAGTTCACGGCGTTGATCCAGAGCCTCTGCTGCGTGTTGTCCACGAATTCGCCGGTATCGTTGCTGTCCAGGTCGCCGCTGATGACGCAGCCGTTGGCGAACGCGTTGATGTTGCGCTGGCCGCGCTTCGTCTCGCCTGCAAAACCCGTGGCTTCGTCCGGCCCGCTGAAACCGCCGTAAATACCGACGTTGTTGACCATCGTCAGCGGGCTGAGTCGGCTGGCCGGCTTGTAGGTGCCCCGGGCAACCCAGATCTGCGAGACATCGTCCGCGGGATTCGCGTGCGGATTTCCGGCCGCGTCGAGCAGCGCCTGCTGAATCGTCGTGTACGCCGTGGCCCAGTTGCGGCCGTTGCCGCCGGGAGGCGCATCGGCCTTGACGAAGCGAACTCCCGCCCGACGGGTCGGGATCGGATCGACGCCGTCGAGCAGCCCGTCGCCGTCGGAGTCCGGATCGACGGGATCGCTCCGTGCCGCGAATTCCGCCGCGTCGCTGAGCCCGTCGTCGTCCGTATCGGCCGCGGTGGGCGACGGATAAACGCGGCGTTTCGCGAAGCCGTCCGGGTGCGGGGCGTTCGGATTCGCCGGATCCTCAAACGCAATCCAGCCATCGACCAGTTCGAACTTGTCGGTCAGGCCGTCCGCGTCCGCATCGGGTCCGGGCGGCCCCTGGTCGGTGCCCGCGGCCCGCTCGAGCGTATTCGAGAGGCCATCGTTGTCATCGTCGCGGCTGTAGATGAGGTGCAGGTAATCGCCGGCCCGCAGCACGATGTCGCGGAAGTCCGCCGTCGTGTGTTCGGTGTTGTTGGTGATCGTGACCCAGTAGTTCCGTCGCGACCCATCCCCCCTCGGCTGGAATCGTCGGCCGAGCAGGTGCCGGAGAACCAGACGCCCTGACTCATCCGGCATGGTCGTGTATCCGTTGTCCGGATCGCCGAATGGGATTCCCAGGATGTCTTCGAAAACATTGCGAACCTTGATCCCGCGGTATGTACTATCCGGGTTGCGGTCGACGTTCGTGGCGACATTGTACTGGCGCACCTCGCCGTCGCCGAAGTCAATGACGACATAGGCCGTCTGAGCCACCGTGAACTGACGCACATAGTCAAAATCGAGTCCGTTGGCGTCCGTAAAGTTCATCGCCGCAGTCCCGAGCATCAGCGTATCGGGCGCGGCCAGCAGTTCCTTGATCGCCTGCGCGTTGACGCCGGTCGCCGCGAGTTCGAACGGTCCGGCCGTCTCGCCCGGCGCGAGGGTCACCGAGTCGAGAACGGGCGTCATCGTGGCAATCGTCTTCGGCCCGCGCTGCGGCGAAGTGTCACCGTCAGCCTTTCGCATTTCACGCTGCGAGACCACTACGCCGAGCCCGGTCAGCGTAAAGGTCGACACTCCGGGATTCGAGAGCAGAATCGACGTCCGGATCGCGCCGTCGGCGGCCGTTTCCGTCATCTCGCGCGAGTCCGTCTGCACCTTGGACGATTCCTTGCTGGACTCTTTCGAGGATTCCGTGCCGTTCGTCCACGTGTACTCGCCGTGAACGCCGGCCGTGAGCGAGATGGTCGTACTGCCGAAATCGAACGGACCGTAGTTGATCTCCTGCTCAACCCCGACTTCCAGGCTCCAGCCGATCGTGTTGCTGAACTCGCTGGATACGGTCTCGGTGCGGGACTCGGTCAGGGTGACGCCGTATTCGAAGCTCTCGCCGACCGATTCGGCGTATTCGACGTTGAGCCGCACGTCGACATCGCCCACCAACCGGTATTCGAGCTGCGGCAGGTCGGCGATGATGCCGTTGCGGACGGTGCTGTCGAATTCGTCAAAATCACTGAAGCCGTCACCATCGGTATCCGAAAGCGTGGGCGAAGTCCCACGCGGCTTGACGACTCGATCCGGATGCCCCTGCGGAAGGCGGAGAACCGACTGATCGAACAGCTCCAGACCATCAAAGAGCGCCTGATTCGGGGCCAACCGAGCGTCGTCGCCACGGGAGTCTCCGTCCGTGTCCACGCTGGTGGGTGTGGTCAACCACTGGTTCCACTCCTCTGCGTCGTGCAGCCCGTCGTCGTCGCTGTCGAACTTGCGCGGGTCGCACTTGATGGCCTGCTCAACATCGTCCGTGAGCCCGTCGCCGTCCGTGTCCACGTTGTTCGGGTCGCTCGTTACCGCATAGTGATACGTGTTGAAGTAGGTGTCGTTGCCTAGCGCCTGACCGAACGTATCGATCCAGACTTCCCAGCCGCGGCGCTCCTGAACGTCGGTGATGCCGTCGCCGTCCGTATCCGTGCCGTCGTCGAAGACCGGGCCGTCCACGGTGTACGTGAACCCGCCCGGAACGACGGCCTGACCGCCGGGATACACGAGCGTGACATCGACGGCACCCTCGACGCCCGGGGGCACGATCGCCGTGATCAGTTGGTCGTTGATATACGTAATTTGCGTCGCCGATGCGCCGCCGAACGTGACGCCCGCATCGCGCGGAAGGTTTGTCCCGCGAATCGTCACCTGCGTGCCGCCGGTCACCGGACCCGATGCCGGCTCGATCGAGGTGATTTGCACCGTCGGTACGACGTATCGGAATCCTTCCAGCTGATCGGTGGGGTTCTTCGGATCGAATTCCGGGACAAGACTGTCCTCGGTGCCGTCCGAAAGCACCTGCACCCGGACCCAGCCGGCCGCGTGCGGCGGCGTCACGGCCGTGATCAGCCGGGGATTGAGGACTGTGATCGACTGGGCGATCTCGCCGTCAAATTTCACAAGCGTGCTGGGCGAGAAATTCTCGCCCGTGATCGTCACGGCCGTTCCGCCCGCGATCGGGCCGTTCGTCGGCGAGATCGAGACGATGTCAACGCCCTGGTACGTGAAAGCGCCCAGCACCGTCGTTTGCCCACCGTCCGAGAGCACCGTGACATCCACGATGGCCGGCGCCTGCGGCGGCGTAATCGCCGTGATCATGCGCGAGTTGACGATGATCGGGTTCACGGCCGCGTGCGAACCGAAGAGAACGCCGATCTGGTTTTCGAAGGGTCCGCCCTGGATCGTGACCTGCGTCCCACCGCCCGCGGGGCCATGACTGGGCGTGATGGCCTCGACGCGCGGAGCGTGGCTGCCGCTGTCGTCCTTTGGGCCCGGAACCGGCGGATTCTGAGGACACCCGGCCCAAAGCAGCGCCAATAGCGGCCCGGCGATCGTCCAAACCAGTCTCTTCGCTCGGATTCTCATGGGACTCTCCTTGCTGCCCGGACTCCCCGCCGATCGGACGGCGGTTTGTGTCAGCCTGGCTCTCGGGGCCTGCCCGACCTCTTGGCTTCGATTTCGGCCCGCGCGGCGCCGCATGCAGAGCGCTTACAGCGCCGCGCGATGTTGAACCGCACGGCCTGATCGTCGACTCCCGCTGTTTTTGCTTTTCAAAAACGAATTGTGGCCCGACCGACGACCGACTCGTCGGATTCAACTCATAAATGCGAATTCGGACCGCGCCGGGCATCAGGGCTTTTATTTTTTTCTCTGGCGCTGGCGCGCTGATCCGGACAATTGAGGGGGCGAATCAGCGGCGGCGCGGCCGTGAATGAACGCCCCCGGCAACGCCGCGAGTCGCGACGTCGCCGGGGAAACGTGAATCACTCTCAACCGATTCGACGGCTACGCTAATTGGGTGCGGGCGCCTCGTACGCGCCGATGTCCACCGCGATGATCCCGTCGCCGTTACCGTCCGCGATGCGCGGCAGGCCCGCGAGATCGAAGACCGGCAGCAACTGGTATCCCGTCAGCAGCGGATCAAGATCCACGAATGAATTGCCACGATCGATGCAGGGCGATTCGTCGCCCAGGCTCAGGTTTCCGAGTGGCAGCCCGATGAAAGCCGGGTCGGCGTTGATGTTGCCGCCGCCGGCGAACGCGGCCGGGGGTCCGTTGAGGCAGCAATTGCGGACTCGCACAGTCAGGCTACCCGGGCGATAGATCTGCTGGCTCTCCGTCGGCGCGGCCGAATCACTCGGGTCCGGTATCGCGCCGGTTCCGTAATAGTTCTGCCACGCGATCGTGTTCTCGATCAGCGCGGGATTGCCACCCGCGTAAATGCCGCCGCCGGGATTGGTTCCGCCCGAGCGGTTGTATGCGATCGTGCAGTTGGTAATCGTGATATTGGCGAGATTATCGATCATGATCCCGCCGCCGAACGACGTTGCGCGGTTGTCCCAGAACACGCTGTTGGACACGCTGGTGGTCTCGCCGAAAGCAAGCAGTCCGCCGCCGCGTCCATAGGTTGCGTTCGTCGTTTCCGTGCGATTGTTGTAGAACCGGCAGGTGTCAATGCGACAGTAGCTTCGGCTGCCGGAGGAGCCTTCGACATCGAGGCCGCCGCCTCCGGCCCACGCGGAATTGCCCGTGAACGCACAGCGGAGGAAGTCGATTCGCATATCGGTGCCCTGCTTGAAAACGCCTCCGCCCCGGGCGCCGCCGTCGTTCACGTTCCCGATGGGAAGAGCGCGCGCCTCATTCTGCGAAAACTCGCAATCTTCAAACACGGTCAGCCCTTGATTGCTTCCCCCACCAGGAGCCTGGAATGCTACTCCACCGCCAACGTGTGCCACATTGCCGGCGAAAACGCATTTTCTGAAGACGGCGTTTCGATTGACCGGCAACCCGGCAAATTGAACACCGCCCCCCTCGCCCTGGTTGCCGTTGCCGGTGAACAGGCAATTCTGAATCGTGGGCGCGCCTTCCACATGCAGCGCTCCACCGTTGACATCCGTTGTCTTTGCATAGGCGCCGGTGATCATGAAGCCGTCCACGAGCGACGACCGATCAATGGTGGGGCCGGCGAAGAGGACGACGGGACAATTCAGGTTGCGCGTGCCCGGCGTGTCCAGGTCGATGGAGCCGACGTCGGGCACATCGCTTCCCACGCCGTCACCGGTGAGCACGCAGCCGTTGCTGAACGGGTTGCTGTTCCGCTGGCCGAGCTTGGTCTCGCCCGCGAAGCCGGGGCCCGATCCGGCGAATCCGCCAAAGAGATTGACCTTGTTAAGGAGAGTGATGGGGCTGGTCCGGGCGGATGGCTTGTACACCCCGCTGGCAACCCAGATCTGCGACACGTCGTCATTGGGATTGGTCGGCGTGCCCTGGCCCGTGGTCGTTGCGGTGAGCGCGGATTGAATCGTCTGGTACGCGGTATCCCAAGAATTACCGTTGCCCCCGGCGACGGCGCCAGCCCGAACATACTTCGTCTTCGCGGCGATGGTCGGGAACGGGTCCACACCGTCGAGCAATCCATCACCGTCGGTGTCTGGATTGAGCGGGTCGCTACTCACGAAAAGGGCCGGATCGGCTGTCGCGCCGGCGTATTCCTCGGCATCGGTTCGTCCGTCGCTATCGGTGTCCACTGTGCGCGGATCGGAGAACACTCTGTGAGCGCGCTTGTCGGCGTACCCGTGGATCGCGATGGCGTCGATTTCTTCCCAGGTGTCAAGGTTGGCGTCGGTGTCGACGTAGATCCTGACGCGCCGGGTCAAAAAGTCTGTGGTCGGCCAGGTCAACCGCACGTTCTCGGCCGCACCGGGCAGGGCCGAATCGGAGCCCTTCCAGACAGTCCGCAGGACACCACCCGCCCCGGCATCCGCCGCGTCCACCTGATAGACAAATCCATTGCCCCAGGTCTCGCGGATCGTCACGCCGGAGGCATACACATTCGTCGGGACGCGGACATCGATCCACTGCCTGGAACCATTTTGCAGGTTCGGTGACCACGCCGTGGCGGCGGAACCGTATACGTTCGTATCGGGCGCATTCAACGCCGCCGATGCGGGGTGGCCCGCACGGGAGCTGCTGGCGCTGACCACTTCGTTGGCCCACTGAATGCCGGTATCCGTGGGTGCGGCGAAAACGACCCATCCATCAAGGATTTCGCGCTGATTCGAGAGGCCGTCGCCGTCGGCATCGCCGTCCGCCACCGAGACAAGTTGGTCAATTCCAGCCGCGCCTGCAACGTTGTTGGTCACGCCGTATTTGGTTGTCTTCGTCTGGAATGTCAGGTGCACATAGTCGCCCGCCTTCAGAACGATACTATTGAAGTCGGGGTTGATTCGTGCGACCTTCTCGGAATCAACCCATACGACATCCCACCAGGTGCTGTCCGCGGAATACAGAAAATTCTGCAAGGACTGCAACACCTGCTGGCTGCCCTCGCCGGGCATGAGGGTATACCCGTCTGCGGCATCGTTGGGGGCAAGCCCGAGGTAGTCCTCAAATACGCGCTTCAGCGCAATGCCACGATACGTGCTGTCCGGGTTGCGATCGACGTTCGTGGCCACGGTGTATTGTCGTACGTTGGGGCGTCCCTCGGTATCCTTACCGAAATCGATGACGAGCTGAGCCGTCTGGGCGGCGGTGAACTGGCGCACGTAGTCGAAATTCAGACCGCTCGCGTCCGTAAACTCCATGCTGGCCGTGTTCACGATCAGCGTATCCGGAGCCGCCAGGAGCGCTTTGATCGAATCGGCATTTACGCCGGTCGCGGCCAATTCGAAGGGACCGGCCGTCTCGCCCGGCGCCAGCGTGACCGAGTCGAAAACGGGCGTCAGAGTCGCGATCGACTTGAACTGCGGCTGGAGTGTGGTATCCCGCGCCTGCTTTGGACGCTGCTGCAGGAGCACGCCGAGATTCTCCACCGTAAACGTCGTATTCCCGCCGTTCTTCAGCAGGATCGCCGTACGGATCGAACCATCCGAGGATGTTTCCGTAAACTCCTTTGAATCGCTGTCGATCCTCGACTTCTCTTTGCTGGCTTGCCGGGAGGATTCCTGCGAATTGGTCCAGGTATAATCACCGTGGACGCCCGCGGTGACTTCGAAGCCGCCGTAGCCGCTTCCATCTTCATAGCCGCCGCGTACCATCACCGCAAAGCTCCAGCCAAGTGTGCTGCTGTACTCGCTGGCCACCGTTCTGGTCTGCGATTCGGTCAACGTCGTGCCGTACTCGTGCGTCTCACCAACGCTCTCGGCGTATTCGACGTTGAGCCGCACGTCCATGTCGCCGACCAGCTCGTGATTGAGGAGCGGCAGATCGGCGATCACGCCGTTGCGGACCGTGCTGTCGAATTCGTCGAAATCGCTGACGCCGTCGCCGTCGGTGTCCGACAAGGTGGGCGAGGTTGCCCGCGCCTTGATCGTGCGGGCCGGGTTGGGATTTCCGCTGACCAGGGCCGGAAGCGCCAGCACATCGGAATCGTACATTTCGAGGCCGTCAAAGAGCGCCTGATTCGGCGCCAGCGGATGCTCAGGATCGCCGCGGCTGTCGCCGTCCGTGTCGACGCTGGTCGGACTCGTCAGCCACTGGTTCCATTCTTCGGCGTCCCACAAGCCGTCGCCGTCGCTGTCCTTCTTGCCGGGGTCGCTCTTGATCTGAAACTCGACGTTGTCGGCGAGGCCATCGCCGTCCGTATCGGCGACGAACGCATTGCTCACCACCTGATATTTGAGCGTGTTCAGATACGACGTCCCGTCCGGCGCGAGCGCGAACGAATCGATCCAGACCTCCCAGCCGGCCTGCTCCTGCACATTGGTCAGGCCGTCGCCGTCGCTGTCGGTGCCGTTGTCCGTTGTAAGGATTTGATAGGCAAACGTTCCAACCGTGACTTTGATCGATCTTTGCTCGATTTCCCGGACGGTACCGACGCCCTGGTCATTAATCACGACTCGGAGCTGGCTGTCGATCGGCGCGTGCAGGGTCACGGTCACCGTGCTCGCGACGTTCGGAGGCGCGACAGCCGTCATCACGTTTTCGTTGTAAACACGGACCTCGGCGGCGGACTTGTTGCCGAATAGAACGGAGGTCTGCGCGTCGAAGCCACCATTGTCACTGATGAAGGTGACTACGGTGCCGCCGTCCGGGGGGCCGCTTGCAGGCGTCTTCGTGATTCCAACGAGTTCGCCGGTCACCTGCGTCACGCTCCCGGTGACGTCCGCCGGACATCCGGCCATCATCCAGCTCAGCGCGAGCCCGATCCCGGCTGCGACGCCGTTCCGGACGGACGTGAATCGCCGCTTTCGCAACGCTGTCGTTCGCATGACTGCTCCTGCCGAGAATTGGCCTGACACGATGACGCGTCGGCGACGCGTCGCCGTCATCCGAAAGGGCCATGGCGCGATCTGCCCGATTTCTCACCGGAGACATGCGGAAACACCGGCGGGCCCGAATTTCGCCGGCTCCGGCCCACTATGCGGATTTCGCGCCAGGCCGGCCTCAGGGAGGGGTGGTTTTTTTCGATTTCCGGTCGGCGGCGTCCTCAAGGACGGGGCCATCCCCCTCGCGCGGGGCGGGCCCGGCGGGGTCGCGGGCTTACCGGCCGGACATCTCGGCAAAGAGCCAGGCCCGGGCGTAAGCCCAGTGCCGGTCGGCGGTTGCGGGAGAAATGCCGAGCGTGCCGGCCGCCTCGTCCAGCGTCAGCCCGGCGAAGAACCGCAGCTTGACCAGCTCCGCTTTCGTCGGATCCTCCGCCGCCAGCCGGGCCAGCGCGTCGTCGAGATCGAGCAGCTCGGCCGCCGAATCGTCGTCGATCAGCGGGCTCTGATCGAGTCGCAACTCGGAGGGTTTTCGGCCGCGCTTCAGCGTGCCCTTGGCGCGGGCCCGGTCGATGAGAATGCGCCGCATGGCTTCCGCAGCCGCGGAAAAGAAGTGGCCGGCGCTCTCCCACTGGATGGCGGCGTCGCCGTTCGAGCCGATCAGCCGCACATAGGCCTCGTGCACGAGGGCCGTGGCCTGCAAGGTCTGCTCCGCGCGTTCCTCACTGATCCGCTGCTGCGCGATCTTCCGCAGTTGATCGTAGACGAGTGCCAGCAGCGCATCGGTCGCGGCGCGATCCGAAGACCCCGCGGCCCTGATCAGCCGGGTGATTTCGCCCGATGGGCCGATGTCCGACATATTCGAACCTTGCTGGCGACGAGTCCCCGAGCACCCAACTGCATGTTACCACGGGGCCGCCCACGCCGAGCCCGGATTTGCGGTCGACGGTCACGACCCGGCCACTTCCCCCGACGCCCGATCCTGCGGCTTCGCGTGGCGTTCTGACCGGCGCCGGGGCCGTTCCATCGAGATGGACTGCCGCCGGGCGGGCCGCGGGCGGACCCGGGGCGCGACGCGCCCGGGGAAGAGGCCGGCGCGATCGGGGTCCGGATAATCTCGCACTTGTGGGGCCCTGGCCGCTGTCGAAGTGCCTTTCCACAGGATCGGCCGCCAGGATTCCGCGCGACCGTCTCCAGCGCGCATCGCTGGAATTCCTGAAGACGGTCGGCGGCCCGCGCGAATCAGTCCGGTTGCAGCTCGCATTGCCCGATCAAGAGGCAATATCCATCCGGGTCGACGACGCGCATTTCGCCTTCCGCCATGTACGGCGGGTGCGAAATCGCGAACACGACTCTCCGCCGGTCGCTCGGAAAGCCGCAGAACGCCCCGCCGTCCGCCAAGCCGCCGGCGAGCAGCCGCTGCCGCAGAGATGCGAGGTCGCGCGTGTACAGGTAGAAGAGCACAGCCTGCTCGCCCGCCGCGATCGGCCCGCTCGCCGCGGCGAGCATCAGGTGGCCGCGCCCGCTGTCGATCCACGCCCACTGCGTGCGGCCGGCGGGCCGAAGTCGGTCCCGGACGCGGAATCCGAGCAATTCGTAGAAGCGGATCGACTCCTCGACGTCGGCGACGTGCGCCATGGGAATGAGCTCGTACACGTTCGCGCTCGTGTGTGTCATTGGAGTTTCTCCGCCCTGCGAAAGTGCTGTCGCGCGACCGGCCCGTCGGGGAGATGATACTCGTCGCCGCCATCGCGACACTCTCCGTGGCCGCCCCTCGACTCCGACCTCGGAAGGCGCGGCAGTCGGGCGTCGGATCGACATGGACCGAATTTCGCATTGACGCCGGCCGGGAAAATGCCATACTCGCCGACTTGCGCGAGCGTTCGCCGCACGGGTGGACCCCCAACCGGTCGCCTGTGGTACAACGCCGCCGGGAGAATCCGAAGTTGGCCAAAAAGAAGGTCGCGCTGGCGTACTCGGGCGGTCTCGACACCTCCTACCTCACATTGCTGCTCCGCGAGCGCGGCTGGGACGTCGTCTGCGTCACCGTCGACACCGGCGGATTCACGGCCGCCGATCTGGAAGCGATCGGCGCCAAGGCCCGCAAGCTCGGCGCGATCGAGCACATCGCCATCGACGCCCGTCACGAGGTCTACGACGGCTTCGTCAGCTACATCATCAAGGGCAACATCCTCCGCGGCGGCGTCTACCCCCTCTGCGTCGCCGCCGAACGCGTCCAGCAGGCCATCGCCGCCGCCCAGATCGCCCGCGAGCGCGGCTGCGCGGCCGTCGCCCACGGCTCCACCGGCGCGGGGAACGACCAGGTCCGCTTCGACGCAGCGCTGCGCACGATCGCCCCGGAAATGGAAATCATCGCCCCCGTCCGCGACGAGCGCATCTCGCGCGCCGAGGCGACTGAGAAGCTGAAAGCCGTCGGCGTCGACGTCCCCGCGAAGACGACCGACTTCTCGATCAACGTCTCGCTCTGGGGCACGACCATCGGCGGCCGCGAGATCCACGACTCGTGGCAGACCCCGCCCGACGAAGTCTGGCGAATTACGAAAAACCCCGACGCGGCCGCCGACCCGCTCGAAGTCGTCATCGGCTTCGAAAACGGCCTGCCGACGACGCTCGACGGCCACAAGCTCGACGGCCCGGAGCTGATCCTGCGGCTCAACGCGCTCGCGGGTGACCGCGGCGTCGGCCGCGGCGTCCACGTCGGCGACACGATCCTGGGCATCAAGGGCCGCATCGCGTTCGAGGCCCCCGCCCCGCTGGTGCTCATCAAGGCCCACCGCGAGCTCGAAAAGCTCGTCCTGACGAAGTGGCAGAGCTTCTGGAAAGAGCAGATGGCCGCGTTTTATGGCGGGCTTTTGCACGAAGGGCTTTACTTCGACCCGGTCATGCGCGATATTGAAAGCATGATCGATTCCTCGCAGCAGTTCGTCTCCGGCGAAGTCCGCGTGCGTCTCGCACACGGGCAGGCCGACGTCTGCGGGGCCCGATCGCCGCACAGCCTCTTCAACACCGGCGTCGCCACCTACGGCGAGGCCAACGCCTATTGGGACGGCGCGGACGCCCGCGGCTTCTGCAAGCTCTTCCCCCTCCAGGCGACGCTCGCGGGCATCCGCTCGACGGCCAGGCGCGCCGCGCCGCCGACTCCTCCGCCGCCGCGCTGCTAAGCGCCATTTTTCGCCGCATCCCCAAGAACCGGGCAGAATGCCCATTGAAAAACGCGACCTGAAACCGATAGAACCCTTTTACGGGGGATTCACCTGCCATGGCCGTCATTCCGAACAACCACGCTGATTCCGCTTCCACCGTCGCCGACGTATCCTTGAAAGACGCCCGCCGCCTCAGTGGCGGCTACAACTGGCGGGAGAAAACTGCCATGCCCGTCCTCACCGCTCACAAGATCGCTTCCTCCACCTGCGGACACGTGAAGAGCCACGATGTCGAGATCACCGAAGGCGGCAAGGTCCGCCCCGGCGACGTCATCGTCGTCAAGGCCCTCGAGGAAAAGCGGGTCTACGACCAGCTCGAACTCGACACCGGCCGCCTCGCCCACATCTCCAAGGACGACATCATCGTCGGCGTCCTCGGCTCGCGCCAGGCCCTCCGCGGCTTCGTCGGCCACTGCCCCAGCGACGTATCCACCGGCGACACGCTCAGCGTGCTCAACCTCGGCGGCGTCATCGGCGTCGCCACGAGCGGCAACGAGGACCTCGGCGGCCAGCCGCTCAAGGTCAAGGTCCTCGGCCTCGCCAGCCGCGACGGCCAGGTCATCAACATCGGCGAGGGCGCGGTCCAGCCGAGCAAGTCGCTCAAGACCAAGACGCCGCTGATCGTCGTCTCCGGCACCTGCATGTCCGCCGGCAAGACGCGGGCGGTGTGCGAGATCATCGCCCAGCTCAACCAGCGCGGCTTCCGCTTCGGGGCGTTGAAGCTCTCCGGCGTGGCTGCCCTGCGCGACACGCTCAACATGCAGGACCACGGGGCGCTCCAGACGCTCAGCTTCCTCGACGCCGGCCACCCCTCGACGGCGGGGTTCACGGACCTCGCCCCGATGGCCATGGGCCTGCTCAACCAGATGAGCAAGCAGCCGCTCGACGCGATCATGATCGAAATGGGCGACGGCATCCTCGGCGGCTACGGCGTCGACTCGTTCTTCAAGAACGAGCAGATCCGCGCCGCGATCGCCGTCCACGTCATGTGCGCCGGCGACCTCGTCGGCGCCTGGGGCGCCAAGCAGATCGCCGAATCCCTCGGCCGAAAGATCGACGTCATGAGCGGCCCGGCCACGGACAACGACGTCGGCACCCACTTCGTCGAACGCGAACTCGGCATCCCGGCCGCCAACGCCCGCACGGCCGGCCGCCAGCTCGCGGACATCGTGGCGATGCGCTGCTTCGGGCGCGAGTCGAAACGCTAGTACTAGTACGCGGGAGTGTTATCTGCAATATAGTGTGGCTTGAAGATCTTCGATCGGCGGAGAGTATCGCGCATTTTTTGGCACAAATACGTCGAGCCGCCGCAGCTTGGTGCAATGTTGCGACCAGTGAAAATCCCCATCCAATACCCGGGTATTCTCAAGCAACACAAGCTCCTCGAGTTTCTTCGACCTTCTCAGCCACGTAAGCGTGTCAATTGGATTGACATTACGGAACTTCAGTTTGCGGAGCTCAGGCCAGTTCCAATCGCGAGCGGATAGCGGTTTGGCTCCATCAATATCCGCGATGCGGAGACACGGCTGATCGCTCAGCGCCGTCCACGATGCAACGCGAGGGCACCAATAGGTGTCCAATTCTTCAAGGCACCTCATCTGACGTAATGCATCCACATCGCGCAGCCGTCGAAGTGCCATGAGCTTTAGCACTCTTAAGTGTGGCAAAGCAGATAGTGGATGTATTGAGAGAAGTCTGCACTGCTCAAGCCGGAGCCAGGCGAGCTGCCGGCACGCCTCAATCCCGTCGAGAGTGTCGCGAGAGAAGTAAATAAGGTCGAGCTTCCGAAGTTGACGGCATTTCCACAGAGACTCATACCCATCATTCCAAATGCACGTCACGTCTTCAAGTTCCGGGAACGCTGTAAAGTCGAGCCCACCCTTAATCGGCGAGTCAATTCGCAACCTTCTAAGGCCGTGGAGTGCAAGCAGATCGTCGCCTCGAGTAATCTTTGGATGATAGATTGCGAGATCAGTGATCATTGGGAGATCGCGGAGAATCTTAGTATCCTCTGGTCGAAAGCCGTCAAAGTGGGCGAGCGACACTGCTGTCAGGCCATGCTGCTTCATGTATTTGGCAGCACCCTTGAGGTTACTGGGCTGGAGGGCGAGGTGTGGTGGATCACCTCTGATTACATAGTCACCCAACGGTTTGCCAGAGAGCGGATCTACGTTTCTTTTCTTTTTCATGAGCTGACACTCAAAATGAGTTGCACTAGGAATCTTCACCTCAACTCGACGCCGAGACCGGGTGTCACGGGGTCGAAGCACGAATCTTGTTCCTGCATCGCCACGGACCCATTTCTTTTTCCATCTTATCCATCCAGTCCTGTTCCAGGTACTCGTGATTGCGAATTTCCTGGGCGGGTGGCATGCTTTCGGCACAGCGCCAAGTGGCCGCCGTCACCGATAACGGCTCCCGCTGTGCCGTAAGCATGGTGATCCTGCTCATCACCCTGAAGAAAACAGCGTCCGCATCCATCTCCCTCTTCACTCTTCTTCTCCGCGCCTCTGCGCCTCTGCGTGAGACGCTCTCCGATTCCGGCGGAAAGGTCACGCAGAGGCGCGGAGGCGCAGAGGAATTTCCGGGTGCCCGGTCGATGGCTGTTCGCATCGACCGGTTCGTGACCCCAAAATCCGCCAACCGCCACCAATTCACCGCCGGATCACGCAATCCCACCGTTACCCTCCTCTTCGCCGCACCGATCGCGCAAGAATCCATGCATATGCCCCACCCCCGCCCCAAACGCGTCCCCGCTCCCGCGCCGTCACGTCCGCTCCCGCATCACTGAGACCCATCCCGGGTTCCCATGCTCCCAGCGTCCCACCTTTCCAGCCCCCGGCCGTCGCAAGTTCCAAGGTGCAAGGTCGCCGGGCGGCAGCTCAAGGACCGTCGATCGGATCCGCATTTGCTGGTCGCGACGCGGGTTTTTGGTACGATGACCGGCGTGACGAATGCGAAGAGCGGTTGTCGCGGCGATAACCGCCCGCGGAACACGCCACTGACGTATGTCTTTATGCTTCCGATAGTTGCGCCCGTAGCTCAGCAGGATAGAGCAGCGGTTTCCTAATTAAAGCATTGCCCCCAAAGGACTTACGGAAACGCGGTTTTCTCGAAGAATTTTACGCAGCAAGGCGCAGGTGACCGCAGCAGACCGCCCGTCGAGTTGTCGCGACAACCGAGATAATCAGAGGTCGAACGTACGTCTCCCGATAGGTTCGTCTGCGGTTTACAGAGGATCGGGCGGGATCACGTAAACCAATGCTATTTCCAGTTTTACGAGCAGTCTTCGGCGCGACTAGCTGGAAAGCCCACGCATGGCATCGGGTTAGCAACGATCTGTCGCGCGTGGTCGCGCCTGCCTGCTGAAGTACGAGATGGACTGCGATCGATCGTCACGACCGTTTTCAGCTCGATCACCCCGTGAGTCCACCTGCGCCCACCAGGCAACTTCCCCTTCTTGACGACTCGTCATCATCCCCCCGGTTGGCCGCCCGTCTGCGCACCAGAGCCACGTGGAAAACGCGAGCCTGATCATCGCGACCGCCGGACATAGCACCCCCTGTTGGCAGGCGCTCCCCTCAGACTCACGCTACATCGTGGAACGCATCGATTTCAATTCGGCGCGGCACGCATCGCCGAGCGGTTTGAGCGGGTCAACGTCGCTCCCCGCGTTGACGAGCGCGTGCAACTCCTCGACGGACAAGTTGGGATATAACCGAATTTCGTTGATGGCCGGGTGAATAAAGGCGGCGTACTCTC
>BTUU01000032.1:0-30426 GCA_045863555.1 Planctomycetota bacterium
CTGCCCGAGCAGCGAATGGTATCTCGATTGCGAAGCGAGGATGTCGAGAATTGACTCAGCCGTGGAACGTTCCCGCTCCACGAAGCAGTCGAATCGGTGGAAGACAAGCAGCGTGCCGCGGACGTCGTCCATTTCCAGATCGCTCAGGCAATCATTGAAAGCGTCGAGGTTCCGGCCGTAGTAGGTGGGGAAGCTGAGTTTTTCAGCGACATCCCTGTGAAAACGCGCCATAGACGTCCATGCTTCACATGAACATCGAACGACCCTGTACGCATTCGCCGAAAACCACGCGATGTCCTCTTCCAAGGTCTCCGGCCGGAAGTAGAGCGCGATCGGGCTGTTCTGGAGGATCAGCCAGTCGAGCGGTTGTTCGTTCCAGGGTTCTTGAAAGGCAGCCATCAGAGTCATCCGTTCGATTGAGGGCTTCGAATCACCCCGATCGATTGTCGCTTTCGCACCGTTTCGTGCATTCGCCGACGCCATTCCCACATTCCGGGCATGCGCCGCTCACGTTCCCTGTCAGGTCGTACCCGCAATAGCCGCACCATCGCCCCGTGCTATTGTCCAAGGCGATCCATCGCACGCTCTGATAAACCACTCTGGCCGGAAAATACGCCAGGAGCATTGGGACCCCGACCATTGCGCTTAGGAGCAGGACGTCCCACGCTGGCCCCAAATTTACGCCCGGAGGCAGCGCGTCAACGACGACGATAACCACCGCACGAGCGAACGCCGTCAGGATTACGCACACTGGGAGAAACACGACTCCTGCCAGGGCCAAAGCCGTTGCGACCGAATGTCGCGGCTTCCTGAGTGCGTTTCTCATCTTTTTCTACCGGATTCCCGATTCCAAGGACTCGGAGGACGGGAGTGGATGGGAATCGAACCCACCAGACCCTACGGGTGTAAGGTCTCTGCGGTTTTGAAGACCGAGGCGCCCACCAGGGACACGGACACTCCCAGACCTCGCCCGCCGATGTCCTACCCGGACACGCGCTCGGCGATGCGGATCGGGGTATCATTCTCGACCTGCCCGCCGCCCCGGTCAAACCGGCCGGTACGACGAGGGCCGGAATTGGTACGCGCATGGGCCGAGGCGAACTCATCCTGCGTCACTGGAACCTGCTCCGCCGTCTCCAGACGCGCGGCGTCGGCTCGACGCTGCGCGAGCTTTCCGAGCAGTTCGAAGTCAGCGAGCGGACCATCCAGCGCGATCTCGAGATCCTCCAGGAAATCGGATTCCCGATCGGGTTCGAGGAAGACGAATTCGGAAAGCGCTTCTGGCGGCTGCCCCCGGACTATTTCCGCTCCGGCCCCTTCCTCCTCAGCCCGACCGAGGCGATCGCCCTGCGCCTCGCCGATCACCTCTTCGCCCCGCTGGCGGGAACGATGTTCGCCGACGGCCTGGCCGCACTCCGCGAGAAGATCGAATCCCTGCTGCCCACGACGGCCGTCGAGCACTTTCGCGATCTCGACCGCACGGTCCACGTCCGCCGGACCGCCGCGACCGACAACGCGCAGCACGCGGACAAGATCCGGACCCTGACGCACGCCGCGATGAAATCGCTGACTGTCGAGGCGACGTATTCGCCGCTCTGGCGGCCGCAGGAGCCCTACACGACGCGCTTCGACCCGTATGGCCTCGTCCTCTTTGAAGGCGACGTCTACGCAGTCGGCCGGTCGCACCGGGCCGGCGCGATCCGCGTCTTCAAGGTCTCCCGCATCGCCGCCGTCGCCGCGACGGCGACGCCGTTCGAGACTCCGGAGGATTTCCGCCTCGAGGAGCACTTCGCCGACTCGTTCGGCATCATCCGCGGCGGCGGCCCGACCGTCGAAGTCGCCGTGCGGTTCACGGGCCCGGCCGCCGGCCTCGTCGAGGAGCGGCTGTGGCACGAGAGCCAGCGCATCGAACGCTTCGTCGGCCAGCCGATGCTGTTCGAGGTCGCGCCGGGCGAGCGCGAGGCAATCCACGCCGTCTTCCAGCTCGCCGAGCTGGTCGAATTCAAGCGCTGGCTGAAGGGCTTCGGCGCGGATGCGGAGGTCATCCGTCCGGAATCGCTCCGCGCCGAGATGCGGGCGGAGCTGCGCGCGGCCGCGGCGGTCTATGAAAACAGCTAGCCCCGCGATTCCAAAGTCCATCCGAAAATCAACCGCGGGCCGCGCATCCGCCGTCCCTCGCGGCAACGATGCACCGCGGACACCGGCGGTAGCGGTCCGACCTCCGCTGTCGGACCCTGACGGTCGTTAGGGCCGACCCGATCTGTCGCGAAGCCTCGTCATTCTCGGGGCATGACAGCCAACACCCTCCTCGATCGTCCCGTCGGCGCGACTCTCGACTGCCCGGACCGGGCAATCTCGCAGTACTTTGACGAGTTCTACGACTGGCTCACCTTCGTCGCGTCGCGCGAGCTCAGTCGCGAGCTGAGAGCGCTGGGCCTCGACGAATCGTCCCTGGTTCACGATGCGTATCTGCGGCTCGCCCGCTCCGGGATCCGCTTCCGGAGCGAGATGAGTTTCCGCGCGGCCGCGCGCCACACGCTCAAGCGCGTCGCGGTCGACTTCATCCGCGGCAGCCGCCGGATCAAACGCGGCGGACGGCGCGCGGCCCTGCAACTCGACGCCGCGGAGCGGATTGCCGGCGGCCGCGACGCAGTCGCGGAAGTGGAGTGGAACGATCTGCTGACGCGACTGCACCTGGCCAATCCGCGTCTGGCGAAGATCGCGAAACGGCTCGGGCGCGGATACTCCGTCCACGAGATCGCCCGCGATCTCGGTCTCTCGGCGTCCACGGTGCGGATGTGCCGCGCGCGGCTGCACGCCTGGCTGAGAAGCCGCAACGGAGAGTGAGAAATGCAGAATGCAGAATGCAGAATGGGCGGGGCGGCGGGCCGGCCGCGGGGCGAACGCCGACTCGGATTGCGACGCGATGCCCGGGCGGCGCCGCGGGATTCGCCGGAGCGGTGACGCACGCCGGGAACGTGGCCGCACGCGTCCCGGAAATCGGTGAATCCGGGCCGGAAATGGGTGCGGGCGGCCCGGGAAGACGGGAGCGCATCCCACGCCCGGGTGACGGACTCCCCGGAATGGCTCGCGGACTCCCGGCAACGGCTCGGGGATTCCCGGGAGTGGCTCACCGACTCCCGGGGATCGCTCGCGAACGCCCGGGAATGGCTCGCGGACTCCCCGGAATGGCCCGGGGACTCCCGGGAATGGACGGGGGATTCCCGGGAATGGGCGACGGATTCCCGGGAATGGGTGACGGATTCCCGGGAATGGATGGGGCCCGGAGGGGCCGGAATCCCGGAATCCGGCCCGGAGGGGCGATATTTCCGGACCTGCGCCGTGAATCCGGGTTCGGAGGCCGCCGCCGCTCGGCCGTCAGTCGTCCTCGTGCTCGAACGGCTGTTTCGCGATCAGCAGCGGCCGCAGGCGGGCGACGCTGACGAGCAGACCGAGGGCGATCATGTTGGTCCACAGGCTGCTGCCGCCGGCGCTGACGAAGGGCAGCGGCATGCCGGTGATCGGGGCGAGGCCGATGGTCATGCACATGTTGAGCAGGGCCTGGGCGACGATCATGGCGACGATGCCGACGGCCAGGAGCCGGCCGTAGGGATCGTTCGTGACCATGGCGACCTCGAGGCCGACGATGACGATGGCGATATAGGCGAGGATCACGAGGCAGCAGCCGACGAAGCCCCACTGGTTGCCGATGATGGCGAAGATGAAGTCGTTGTGCTCCTCGGGCAGCAGGCCGTACTCGACGAACGCCCCCTGGCCCCAGCCCAGGCCGGTCGCGCCGCCGGTCCCCAGGGCGATCTTCGATTGCCGGAGCTGGTATCCCGGCCCCTTGTGCCACTGCTCGTCGTCCACGCCCTGCTTGAGCAGGACTTCGACGCGCTGCTTCTGGTAGTCGTGCATCCCGGCGTAGTAGAAGAGCGGGCCGGTCGCGATGCCGAGGAGGATGATCGTCGCGAGGTGTGACATCTTCGCCCCGGCGACGAACAAGATGGAAAAGAGGACGGGCAGCAGCATCAGCAGCGTGCCGAGATCGGGCTGCTTGAGGATCAGGAACATCGGGATGACGGTCAGGAGGAACGGCGGGATGAGGCCGCGCCAGGTTCGGTACGAGCTGCGATAGCGCAGGTAATGGGCCAGCGCCAGGACCAGCGCCAGCTTCATGAACTCGGAGGGCTGGAGCGTGAACTGGCCGAACTGGATCCAGCGGTGCGTGGCGCGTTTTTCGGGGATGAACGGAAGATCGACGAGGTAGCGGTCGATCACGAGCAGCGCCAGCAGGGACACGACGGCGGCGTAGATCCACCAGGAGTAGCGGCCGAGGTGCCGGTAGCCGATGCGGACGACGAGCACGAAGAGCGCCAGGCCGGACAGGGCGTAGAGCACCTGCCGGGCGGTCCGCTCGCCGACGATCTCCAGCAGCCGCGCGAGAGATCCGGCCGGGGCGGTGCTGGTCTCGCGCGCGGCCGCGGCGGCCGCGGCTTCGGCCCGGTCCGTGGCGCGGATCGAGGCGAGGCCGACGCAGATCAGGAAAATCACCGGGAGTGCGACGCCCCAGCCGAGCCGCGTGAGGTCGAATGGGCGCGGGGCATCGCTCATGGCGCGGGATCCTCGCGGGCAAGCAGGTGCTCAAGCACTTTCTTCGCGACGGGGCTCGCCACGTGTCCGCCGCTCCCGCCGAACTCGATCAGCACGCTGACCGCATAGGCGCGGCCGCGCGGCGCGTCCCCCCGCGGAGTGTCGGCGGCCTGCGTGAAGCCGATGAACCACGCGTGCGAGGGCAGCTTGTCGTCCGGGCCAATATCGGGGAACCGATCTCCGGCGAACTTTCCGACGAGCCGCGGCCGCCGGGGTGGAGTCACCACGGCCTCCGTTTCGCCGTCGGCCGTGTCCGCGCCGAGTTCGGGATGAGCGGCGCGGAGGGCCGCTTCCGCGTCGGCCTCGTTGACCGCGCGGATCGTTTCGCGGCGGCCGTCCGGCCAGTCGAAGATGAAGTCGTGGTTCAGGACGCGCGGCACGGTCTGGGCCGAGCCGGTCTTGCCGCAGAGGACGTATCCCGGCGTTGCGAGCTTCGCATAGTCCCCGGTCCCGCCGCGCTCATTGACGACGCGCCACATGCCCGAGCGGAGCACGCGCAGCGCGGCGGGATCGAGCGTAGCGCGGGGAAATTGCCGGGCGGCGTCGGTCTCGAAGCCCTCGTTCAGGACGAGCCGCACCGGCGCGACCTCGCCGGTCGCGATCGTCGCGGCGAAATTCGCGGATTGGAGCGGCGTCGCGGTGACCTCGCCCTGGCCGATCGAAAAATTCCAGGCGTCGGACGGCTGGTGCTCGCGGGCCTGGGCGCGGGCGAGATAGGCGGCGTCGGGCACGATCGCCGCGGACTCCTCGATCAGTCCGGTGCCCGTGACGCGGCCCATGCCGCACTTCCGGAACCATTCGCACAGCCGCTCCGCGCCAAGCTTTTCGCCGACCCGGAAGAAGTAGATGTTGCACGAATTGCGGATGGCGTCATCCGCATCCTGCCCCGCGGGGTTGCCGCGAAGATCGTGCGTGAGCCCGTGCTGGTTGTAGATCCAGCAGCGGAACATCTTCGGATTGTTCGGCAGCAGGTGACCTGTGCAGTGAATCCGCGTCTGCGGGTCGACCACCCCGTCGACGAGCCCGCCGATGAGCGTGACCGCCTTGCAGGTCGAGCCCGGCGGATACTGTCCCTGCACCGGCCGGAAGAGCAGCGGCGACCAGCGCATCTCGCGGGCGAGGTGCGGGTATTCCTCGCGATACCGGTCGTAGCTGTACGTCGGATAGCCCACGAGCGCGAGGACTTCGCGCGTGTGCGCGTCGATCACGACGACCGAGCCGCCGGCAGGGCTTTCCGACGCGTCGACGGCCTCTTTCAGCGCCGCGTACGCGAAATTCTGAAGATCGGCGTCGACGGATAGCCGCAACTGGCCGCCGCGCTGCGGCTCGATCCGCTCGATCTCGCGCCGGCCGAAATCCTTGACGACCTGGCCGCGCGTGCCGCGGAGAATCGTCTCGCCGAGCAGCTCGACGCCGGAAACGCCGCAGAGATCGTCCGGCTTCAGGCGGCGGAGTTCGTCGGCCCCGAGCGGATCGCGTTCGATCCGCTCCGGGCTCGCCGCGCCGAGCCGGCCGAGCACGTGGGCCAGGCTGTCGACATCGTGGCCGACGCGGCGCGAACTGGGGATGATCGCGAGCCACGGATACCGCCCCTCGATTTCCAGGCGCAGCGAGAGCGCGAGCTGGTCGCTGATCCCCCCCGCCACCGTGTGGTACCACTCCTCCTCGCGCACGCGCTCGACGATGCCCGAACGGCGCTCGCGCTGCTCGCGGATGCGCTCGACGCGTCGGACGATCTCGTCGCAACGGTCGGCGATCATCTCCGCGGACTGGCCGGAAAGCGTCGTGAGCGTCTTCCACATCTCGGCGACGTCGATCTGGAGACGGTCGGCCGCATCGGCGTCGGAGAGAGAGCGCGGGAGCCGGCCGTCGCGCTTGAGCTGGCGCGCGGCGGAGATCAGGTAGTCGCGCCGGCCGGCGATGACGTCGTACTTGACTCCGATGTCCCAGGTGGGCTCGTCGCTGACGAGGATTCGCCCCTCGCGGTCGACGATGTCGCCGCGCGGCGGGCGGAGGTTGATGACTGTCTGCGTGAGGAGGCGGTCGGCGAGGCCCTCGTATTCAGCGGCGTGGAGCAGCTGAATATCGACGAGACGGATGACGACCGTCGCCGCAAGGACGCCCATGACGATCGTGAACCAGTAAAGCCGGCGCGCAAACACCGCAGCAGCCTCCGTGCCGTCGCTGGTCGGAGATTATGCCCGAAAAAAGCAAATCGGGCGCAGCGGCGCAAGGCGATCCGAAACGGGCGGTTCAGATCGACTCCGAACACCACTCGTAAATCCGCCAGGTTCCGTCGGCCATCACGTCCTGGCTGAATTTCTCGGCCACGGCGCGCCGCCCCGCCTCGCCCAGCGATCGCCGCAAGTCTGCGTCATCCATGAGGCGCGCGAGCTGGGCCGCCAGTTCGTCCGTGCTGCCTTTCTCGTACAGCAGCCCCCCGCCCGTCGTTTCGATGAGCTCCGGGAACGAGCCGTGATCCGGCTGGACGGCCGGGACCCCCGCCGCAAGGGCTTCGAGCACGAAGAGCCCCTTGGCCTCGGCGTAGTCCGTGGGGACGCTGAATGCGTGCAGGTTCGCGAGCATCTCGAATTTCTGCTCCCGCGTAACCTCGCCGAGATACTCATACGCGTTCGCACAGCCCTGGCCGAGCAGATAGTCCTGCACGAATTCGAGATAAGGCCGGTCCGCTTCGCCCAGGTAGCCCGCGAATTTCAGGCGGCAGTTGCGGCCCTCGTCGCGGAGCTTCACAAAGGCCCGCGCCAGGTTCATGAGCCCCTTTTCCGGCCCGATGCGGGCGAGATACCCGATCGTGAAGGGGCCGTCCGGCTCCGCGGTTCGCGGCGACGGCGAGGCCGTGTCGATTCCCATCGGTACGTGGTGGACCTTCGCGGCCGGGAGGCCGAAGTGGCGGACGCAATGATCGCGGTAGTAGCGCGACGTGGCGATATACGCCGACGCGTCGTCGCGGCAGGTTTTCAGGATTTCGAGCACCTGCCCCCGGGCGTCCTCGGGCAGCGCGTCGATGAACAGGTCCTCACCGCTGAGGGTGCAGACGATCGCCGCCTTGAGCTCGTGCCGCAGGCGGCGGGCGATTCCGAGGAACATCAGATTCGGGAGGTTGATGACGCGGGGTCGAAGCTCGCGAAGGCCCTCGACCAGCCGGTCCAGCTCGGCCTCCTGATTGCCGTCTTCGCCGCGGAGGATCGAGACGGTCAACTCGGCGACGTCCGCGGCCCGGGTCTTCGACGCGTATTTTCCGACGCCTTCCAGGAGCCAACGGGCGTCGAGGGCGCGGGTCAGGAATCGCGGCAGGTGGCGAAAAAACGCCGATTTCTGTTCGAGATAGACATTGATTCCGCCATAGAACACGGTGTGTTCGCTGACGTCCTGCTCGTCGGTCCGGATCGGCGTGTAGAGCGGCACCAGCAGCGCGTCGCGTCCGCGGGCTCGCAGCGTCGCGACAAGGCGATTGTCCCGCAGACAGCTTCCGCACAGCATTCCCGCCGCGCCCGCGGCCAGATAGACGACTCTCACGTACGCTCCACCCGCATCGCCGGGACCCCGCGAATCGGTGCGACCGCGACTGCGCGACGCCCGGCGTGGGCACGATCATAGTCGATGCCGCGCCGGGCGGCCGATGCTTGCCATCGGCCCCCCGTGACGCCTCTAATATCCAGTGGGATGTCGTGCCGCCGGTCACCCGGCCGGGGCGGACGGACCGGAATGGAAGTGATCCGTGTTTGCAGGGATTGTCGAATTCGCGGGGCGCGTCGTCCGCACGGAGCCGCTGCGGTTTGCGGACGGTGCGCTCGCGACGCGGCTCGTCGTGGAGACGGGGGACTGGCTGGCCGATTCGCCGCTCGGCTCGTCGATCGCGGTGAACGGCGCTTGTCTGACGCTGGCGGGCAAGGATGACCGGCACGCGTTCTTCGATGTCGTCGCGGAGACGCTGCGCCTGACGAACCTCGGCGCGGTGAAGCCGGGGGATCGCGTGAACCTCGAGCGCTCGCTGCGCGTGGGAGATCGCATCGACGGGCATTTTGTGCAGGGGCACGTCGACGGCCTCGGTGTGGTCGAGTCGAACGGACTGGAAGGCCCCGAGTGGATCATCCGGATCGCCGCGCCCGCGGCGCTCGCTCCGTATCTCGTCCGCAAGGGATCGATTTCGGTCGACGGCGTAAGCCTGACGCTCGTCGACGTCGATGGTCCGCGTTTCTCAATTACGCTCATCCCAACGACGCTCGAAAAAACGGTGCTGGGAAAACGGAAACCGGGCGACCGCGTGAACCTGGAGACCGACGTCATCGCCCGGCTGATCGTGCAGCGTCTGGACTCGATGCTCGGCGTGGATGCGTCGCGAACCCTGCTTGCCGGCGGGTTCGCATCGCCAACAGGCGCGCTCAACCTCGAACCCCGCTCGTTGAACCCCGCATGACGCCCTCGAACGGAAAGCCGCTGATCGGCATCTCGATGGGCGATCCGCTCGGAATCGGGCCGGAAGTGATCGTCAAGGCGCTCGCGGACGTCGAGTTGCGCGCCCTCGCCCGTTTCGTCGTGTTCGGCATGCATGACGTGCTCGAACTGGCCGCGGACCAGGCGGAGATCAACCCCTTCTGGTGGCGCGAGCCGTATGACGGCACGTGCCGCGTCGGCTCAGGCGTGCTGGTCGCGGATTTTGACGATCTGGCGCTGGGGCGCATCACCTCGCTCCGTGAAGCCGACGAAGCGGCGGGACGGGCCAGCTTCCGCTTCGTCGAAGAGGGAATCAACCACCTGAAAGCCGGAACGATCGACGCGCTGGCGACGGGGCCGATCTGCAAAGAGGCATGGAATCTCGCGCGGCAGAACTACGCGGGGCACACCGATCTGCTGGCGCGGCGATTCGACACCCGCCGGGTGACCATGGCCTTCGTCGCGGGCGACCTCCGGGTCGCGCTCGCCAGCGACCACGTACCGCTCTTCGAACTGCGGCACCGGTTCACGATCGGCCTCGTCCACCAGGCGGTCGACAACCTGAATCGCGCCCTGCGCGACTGGTTCGGCATTCCGTCGCCGCTGATCGGCGTCCTCGGTCTGAATCCCCACGCCGGCGAGAACGGCCTGCTCGGTGACGAGGAGACTCGGATCATCGAGCCGGCCCTCGACCTGGCCCGTAACGCCGGAATCCGCGTCATCGGTCCCCTGCCGCCGGACACGGCCTTCACGCCCGACTCGCTTGCTCGCTTCGACGGCATTGTCGCGATGTACCACGACCAGGGTCTGATCCCGGTCAAGATGCGGGCGTTTCACGAGGCAGTGAATGTGACGCTCGGCCTCCCCGCCATTCGCACGAGCCCGGACCACGGCACGGCGTTCGACATCGCGGGCAAGAACAAGGCGAACCCGGGGAGCATGACGCACGCGATCAGGCTGGCGGTGCGGCTGGCACGGATTCGGCAGGGGCGAAGGCTGAAGGTTGGGCCGGGGCCAGCGTGATAGGGTGACAAAGTAACAAGGTGACAAAGTAACAAGCGTGCGCGCGCTTGCCTGCTCACCATCCCATCGCTCGCGCCCCCACCGCCGTCCCCCACGCCGCCAGGTACGCGATTCCCGTCATTGTCCCGAACGACGCGATCGGCCAGCGCCAGGATCGCGTCTCCCGGCCGATGACCACCAGCGTGCTCGTACACTGCGCGCAGAGCGCGAAGAAAACCATGATCGACAGCGCGACGGATAGCGTAAACACCGGCGTACCCGGCGCGCCGACTGCCGCGCGATCGGACAGGTCCGCGTCCGCCGTTTTCACGTTTTCACGTTCCCCCGTTTTCACGTCGGTTTTTGCCGCCGGCCACCGCGCCGACCGGATCGCCTCGCGCAGCGATTCCGACTCCTCGTCCGTGTCCTCGCCGAGGTTGTAGATCGTCCCCATCGTCGCGACGACGACCTCGCGGGCCGGTAGCGAGGCGATGACCGCGACCCCGATGCGCCAGTCCCATCCCAGCGGCCGCACCACCGGCTCGATCGCGTGCCCCATCTGCCCGAGGAAACTCTCGCGCAGGTATTCCCCGGCAAGTTCCTGCTCGACTCGTTCATCAGTCCAGCCTGCGGCCGTGCCGCGCGCCTCGACCGCCGTCCGCACCGATTCGGACCGCGGGAAATACCCGAGCGTCCAGACCAGCAGGTTGACGAGCACGATCACGGTGCCCGCCCCGACGACGAATTTCTTTCCGGCCGTCCACATCCGGTCGAGCACGGCCTGCCAGCGGGGCCACTTGTAGCTGGGCATCTCCAGCATGAAACCGGACGCCGGGCCGGCCAGAAGCGCCTTTCGCATGATCCACGCCAACGGAACGGCCACGACGACGCCGACGAGGTACATCGCGAGCAGGACGAGTGCGTGTCGCGTCACCCAACCGCCGAGATAGCTCGCGGGCGGCACGAATGTTGTGATCATCAGGAAGTACACCGGCAACCGCGCGGAACAACTCATGAAGGGCGCGAGGAAGATCGTGATGAATCGTTCGCGACGGTCCGAGATGGTGCGTGTGCCCATGATCGCGGGCACGGCGCACGCAAACGAGGAAAGCAGCGGGATGAACGCCCGCCCGCTCAGGCCGAGACCGCGCATCAGCCGGTCGACCATGTGCGCCGCCCGCGCCAGGTAGCCGCAGTCTTCGAGGATCGCGATGAACCCGAAGAGGATCAGGATCTGCGGCAGGAAGATCAGCACACCGCCGACACCCGCGATCAGACCATTGCAAACGAAGCTCTGAACCGCGCCATCGGGGATCACGCGCGCCGCCGCCCCGGAGAGCCACGCGAAGGCGGCGTCGATCGCATCCATGATCGGCGCAGCCCACGAGAAGATCGCCTGAAACACGACAAACAGAACCAGAATGAGCGCAACCGCTCCCCAGAGCTTGTGCGTGAGTATGCGATCGATCCGGTCGGAGAGCGTGACCACCGGCCTGTCCGGCCGGCGAATGACGCCCTGAAGCATCTCGGCAATCCATGCATATCGCGCCCGCACCTCGGACGCGGGGCCGGCGATTCCCGCGGCGGCGAGTCGCTGTCGGGCGGCTGTCAGCGCGTCTTCGCTGCCCCCTCGCGCCGCGTATTCATCGGCGGCAGCGCCATCGCGGTCGAGCAGGATCCGGATGGCCTCGGCTCCATTGACCTTCGGGGCAGCCAGCCGCCTGAGCCCATCGATCTCCGCGACCAGCGCGTCAGGGAGTTTCGCACGGCTGGCCTGCGGGCTCGTTTCGCGGCGGCCGGCCGCGAGTCGTTCAATTTCGGCAAGAAGCGGTGCGATGGTCGGCGGTGATGTGGCCACGATCGGCACGACCGGCACGCCGAGTCGCTCCGAAAGCTTCTGAAAATCAAACTCGAGGCCCCGCGCCTTTGCGACGTCGACCATGTTCGCCGCGACGACGATCGGCAGGTCGGTCTCGAGAAGCTGGCTGATGAGATAGAGGTGTCGCGACAGGTTCGTCGCGTCGACGACGGCGAGGATCGCGTCCGGCGCAGTCTCCCCCTGCATGCGGCCGCAGAGGACGTCGCAGACGACCAGCTCGTCCGGCGAGGCCGCGGCGAGGCTGTAGGTCCCGGGCAGGTCGATCAACTCGACGGCGGCCCTGGTGCGCCGGATCCGACCCCGGGCGCTTTCGACCGTAACACCGGGGAAGTTGGCGACGTGTCGGCGATAGCCGGTCAGGGCGTTGAAGAGGGACGTCTTGCCCGCATTCGGATTGCCCACGAGCGCAACGCGGAAGAGTGCGGGGGCTCTCGCGGGGAGAGGCGGGGTCTGAACCGATGCATCTGCGGTCATGGACGTCCCTGAAACGAAAACGCCGACGCAGGCTTACGCCCCGCCGGCGAGGAAGATCGCTCGTTGTTGATTCATTGCATTCAGGAGGCGACTGCGTATTCGATGAGATCCGCCTGCTCTCGGCGGAGCGACATGTCGCAGCAGCCGATTCGCACCTGGATGGGATCTCCGAGCGGTGCGCAGCCGAGGACACAGCACTCGGTGCCTTCGACGAAACCCAGTTCCATCAAGCGGCAGCAGACCGCGCAATCGCCCCGGACCCCGCGGATCTTCACCCATTCGGACTTTGGTGCTTGCGAGAGAACCACATTCAACTCCGTCGGCCGATCGCCGTTGACTCAGCGAACGAGCGTTTGAATATCCAAACAGAGTATTGACTCATCGACCTTCGTTGTCAAGTGTTCACCAGTTGCTTGAAGTTGCTAGGATGTGGCGGATGCGCTGCCCGGCGGGTGACCGATAATCATCGGCCTTTCATCGCGGGGCTGCGGGCCTCGATTCTCGGGAGTCAAAAATGGAATTCACGTGGGCGGCGGCCGTCGGTTTTTTCACTCTGGCGGCTCTCGAGATCGTCCTGGGCATCGACAATATTGTCTTCATCGCCATCCTGACCGGCAAGCTGCCGAAGGAGCAGCAGGCGCGGGCCCGGATCCTCGGGCTCGGCGCGGCGATGGTCATGCGGATCCTGCTGCTATTCAGCTTGAGCTGGCTGATGACCCTCGACAAGAACGCCCTCTTCACAATGCCGATCATTGACCACCCCACGACCGGCAAGGACCTGATCCTGCTGGTGGGCGGCCTGTTCCTGCTCGCGAAGGCGACGTACGAGATCCACGACAAGCTCGAAGCACCGCACGCGGCAGAGGGGACCGGTAAGCAGGTCGCGAAATCGTTCACGGCCGCGATCGTGCAGATCATGCTGGTGGACCTGGTTTTTTCGATCGACTCCGTCATCACGGCGGTCGGCATGGTGAACAACATCTGGATCATGGTCGCGGCGGTCGTCGCCGCGGTGATCGTGATGATGATCTTCGCGGGCCCGGTTTGCACGTTCATCGAGAACCATCCGACGATCAAGATGCTGGCGCTTTCGTTCCTGCTGCTCATCGGCGTCATGCTCGTTGCCGAAGGGCTCGGAACGCACGTGAACAAGGGCTATATCTACTTCGCGATGGGCTTCTCGCTCACCGTCGAGCTGCTGAACATCCGGATGCGGCGCAAGCACGTGCCGGCGAAGCTGCACAACGTGAGTCTGCCCGAGCCGACCCGCGGCTGAGCGGCCGACTCGCCGAGAGACAGAATGGCCTCAGAGCGGGATTCGACCGGCCTCGCCGGCGAAAAGCTGGCGGAGAAGCACCTTGCCGGGCTGGGCTACAAGTGCATTGCCCGGCGCTATCGGGCCGTCGTCGGCGAACTCGACCTGGTTTTCCTCGAAGGCCGGACGGTCGTGTTCGTCGAAGTAAAAACGCAGCAGTCGGACAGGCTTCTTGACCCCGAGGCGCGAGTGACCAGGACCAAGCAGACCGCGCTGCTCAAGGTCGCCCGCTGGTTCCTGCGGGAAAAAAGGCTCGAAGACCGCCCCTGCCGCTTCGACGTCGTCAGCGTCATTCTCGCGAAAACCGCGCCGCCGGAGATCCGGCACATCCGCGACGCCTTCGTGCCGACGCGCTGGTGACGATGTCACTTCCGCGCCAGAACCCGCTGCGCCAGCAGGCGGCTACCCCGCCAGAAATCGCCGGCCGCCGCAATTCCACGCCATGGCGCGCCAATGGCCTTCGCGATCCTCACTGTCTCGATTAGGATTCATGAAGCATCCTCCGCCTCAATCCTGCAAGGAGACATCCTCATGTCCACGCTCTCACGCCGCGAACTTCTGGCCGCCGCCGCCGCATTGCCCCTCGCCGCCGCAACGAGCCCCGCCGTCGCTTCCATTCGCCGCCGCTCGCCGAATGACAAGCTGAACATCGCCGGGATCGGCGTCGGCGGCATGGGCTTTGTGAACCTGAAGAACCTCGCCAGCGAGAACATCGTCGCCATCTGCGATGTCGACCCGAACCTCGCCGGACGGGCGTTCGAAGCCTTCCCGAGCGCGAAGCGCTACATCGACTACCGTGACATGCTGGAAAAGCAGAGCGACATCGACGCGGTGATGATCGCCACGCCGGACCACACGCACGCGGTCATCGCGCTCGCCGCGATCCGCGCCGGCAAGCATGTGTACTGTCAGAAGCCGCTGACTCACAACATCCTCGAAGCCCGCACGCTCGCGAAGGCCGCGGCGGCTTCGAAAGTGACGACGCAGATGGGCATCCAGGGCCACTCGGGCGAGGGCATCCGGCTGATTCGGGAGTGGATCGAAGACGGCCCGATCGGCGAGGTGCGCGAGGTCGCGGCGTGGTGCAATGATTCCTATTACCCCTGGGGCCATGCCGGCTGGAGCCCTGACATCAGCAAGCGCCCCACCGAGACGCCGGAACTGCCGAAGGGGATGAACTGGGATCTCTGGATCGGCCCGGCGCCGATGCGGCCGTATCACCCCGCGTATCACCCGATGCGCTGGCGGGCGTGGTGGGATTTCGGATCGAGCTGGATGGCCGATCGCGGGGCGCACACGTTTGACCCGATCGTGTGGGCGCTTGGCCTCGAAGCGCCGACCAGCGTCGATGCGACGACGCTCGGGCAGAATGAGGAAATGCACTGCATCGCGGGCGTCGTGACATTCCGCTTCGCCGGGCGGGGCAAAGCGCCGCCGGTGGTGCTCCGCTGGTACGAGGGCACACGCGCCCCGCGCCCGCCGGAGCTGGAGGAAGGTCGGACGATGGGCGACAGCGAGGGCGGAGCGCTCTTTTACGGCAGCAAGGGAATTCTCATGTGCGGCGTCTACGGCCAGAGTCCGCGGCTCATTCCCGAGACCCGGATGAAGGACTACAAGCGGCCGGAGCCGAAGTATCCGCGCATCCCCGATTCGCACGAGATGGAATGGGTGCGGGCGTGCAAGGAGGGCCGGAAGGCGAACGCCGAATTCGGCTACGGCGCGCTGGTGACCGAGATGTGTCACCTCGGCAACATCGCAAAACGCGTGGACGGCCGCATCGACTGGGACGCGGCGGCCATGAAGATCACGAACCGCGACGACGCCAACAAATTCGTCGGGCGCGAGTATCGAAGCGGGTGGACGCTCGACTGAGTTCCTCTCCCGCCCCGACTCGGAACCCTTGTCGATCGGTGCATAGCAACGCTCCCTCGCGGCCGTGGCAGCCACGGTCGCGAGGGAGCAATCGGTCAGGGGTTCATGAATAGCCGTTACTTCGGCCCGTCGTTCTCTTCCACTGGCCGCGCTTCGATCGCGCCGCCGGGGCCGGTGGGAACTGTCAGGCTGTGAACACGGACGGCACCGCGGGCCTCCGCGCGTACTTCGCGCTGCGATCGCTGGTGAGCCCGCATCTCCGCAGGCGTCAGGATGCCGTCTTCGTTCGTGTCGGCTTCCGGATTCGCGTTGAGATACCGCTCACGGGTCGTCGACTGCATCTTGTCGACGTACGCATCGCGCTCGTCGACGGTCAGCACGCCGTCTTCGTTCCGATCCGACTTCGGGTGCATCTTCAGAAAGCGCCGCATCGCGGCCGCCTGTGTCCGGTCGACCTGGGCCGCGATGTCTTCCTTCGCGGGCTGGGCGTCAATGTTCGACATGATCCACGCGGCCGGCGGCAGCGCCGGTTCGGCAACCAGCGCGCGGGTAAGCAGCATGGGTTGTCCCGCTACGGACCGGGCCGTGGCTACACGATCCAGCGTGGGAATCGGGCCGACGACTTCCGTCTCAGGCTCGGTTGACTCCATGCGGAACAGATTGCCGATGATCGGAATGTCGCTCAGGAGCGGCACACCCATCACCTCCACCGGAGGCGACGTTTCGACCTGCGCATCGACACATCCTTCGGCCGCGGTCGTGGTCGTCACCCATACGCCGGGCTCGTCCGCCGTCGATTCGACCGTCAGTTCCAGCGTCTGCGGCTGGATGGCGATTCGCTGGGCGATCATGGTCATCGCAGGCGCGGCTTCCTCACCCTGGACCTCAAAGACGATCTCCATTTCGCCGCCTTCGGACACCTTCGGCGAGACCGTGAATACACCAGGCCCGGGCGGAGGAGGCGGCAGCGGCGCGGTGAACGGTCCGCCCACGAGCTCGGCGGCCTCATCGGCCGACAGAACGCCGTCCAGATCGGTGTCCGCGTCGGGGTACTGAGCGAGAACGGCTTCGGGATTCGCCATGGCCTTCGCCACGACGAACGCGTCGTGTTCTTCGGGCGTCACGTTGCCATCACCGTCGATGTCGAGCCCTGGCCCCGCGTGGGCGTGCTGAAATGCCAGGAACTGCATCGGTGGACGCGGGCCGGCTTCGACCAGATGATCACCACCGATCAGCACCAGCTGCGCGGTCTCCAGCGTGGCGGTCGCCTCTCCGTCTCCGCCGTTCGTCGTCATGTGCAGCGCTATCCGGATCGGCGCGCCCTCCACTGGCGTTTCCGCAATCGGGTCGATGCGGATCGACGACGTCTGGGCGTCCGCCGCGGGCATCGCGGATGCCTGCGGCGCGGGCCGCATTTTCTTCCTGGCGTCCGACTTGAGCGCGGCCGCGGATGCGCCGCTGAGCGCGAAGCCCGTCCAGCCGATGAGCGTGGCGCCGGCCACGATCTTCACCCACCGACCGGCGCGCGGGGAATCCGTCGTGTTCAAAATCATCTCGATTCTCCTCTGCACGTGAGATGCTCTGGCCGCCATCGAGGCGGGGGCGTACGCCGCCAGTCGCGGTCGGGTCCGCTGCACGCAGTCGAGCAGGCAGCGGGCGTACTGCGCCGGCGAGAGCGCGCCGCGACGAAGGGCCCATTCGTCGCAGGCATGCTCGCGCGCCAGGTCGATCCGACGATTGACCCACGCCACAACCGGCCAGAAGTAAAGAACCGTCCCGGCGAGCCACTGCAGGTAACGCACCAGCAGGTCGCCGCGACGTAGATGGGCAATTTCGTGAAGCACGACCGCTTCGAACTCGGCCGGGCGGTCCAGGTGCCGCCGCGCGAGTACGAGCGTGGGGCGCAGCGCGCCGAATACGAACGGTGCGGACGCGGTATCGCTGATCCGCACGCGCGGCGATTGATAGACGCCTGCTCCGTGGGCGATCCGCGCCACCTGGGATGCGACCTCCGCCGATGCGGGCTCGAGCTGTGTGCAGCGCCGCGCGAATCGGATATATGCCCCGATCCGTAGTCCGGCCACGAGCACGAGACCGGCGAGGTACGCCAGGGTGATCAGCGTGAATACCGGAACGCGCGCCGCGTTCGTCGGCGCGGCCGCTGCCTCGACGGGCGCGGCGAACGGAACCGCGTACACGATCCACTCGCCGCCGCCGGCGGGCGACGGCAGAGGTTGTACCGCGGGCGGCGGACTCTGCGGAACCAGGGCGATCGGCGAACAGGCCGAGATCAGCGACGAGAGTGAATACGAGAACTCCGGCCCGATCGGCACGATGAACTTCACCAGCACGATCACCCAGAACGCCGCGTGAACCGCAGGCCGCACGCGCCGGAGCGCAAGCGAGGTAACCAGCCACGTCAGCAGCGCCAGCGCGCTCCCGTAAACGAGCGCCTGACCGACCCAGTAGAGAACGCCGGCCGAAAGTCCATCCAGCTGCGCCAGCGCGGAGACCAGAGAAGTCATGGCTTGGATTCCTCCGTCCGGTCGAGCTTCTGCCGCTCTTTCGCCTCGATCATCGCTTCCAGGCGCTTCAGCACATCCGGCGAGAGGTCGACTTCCTCAACGAGCCGCAGGACCAGTTCACCCGCCTGACCGTCAAAGACGGTGCTCACGAATTGCTTGAGCCGCTCGGCCAGCACCGAATCACGCCGGACCGCGGCCTTGTAGACGTACGGCTGGCGATCGCGGTCGACATCCAGTGCGCCTTTTGACGCAAGCTGGTTCATCAGGGTCATCACCGTCGTGTACGCGGGCGGATCGCCGTCGGCGTCGTCCTTCTCGAGAAGATCGCGCACGTCTCGGACCGTCACCTCACCCAATCTCCAGACGGCCTTGAGAACGCGAAGCTCAGCGGCGGTGATGTGGGGAAGATCGGGCGGCATCGTGCATCTCCAGGGACGCTTACTAGGTTCATCGGAAGTCTACTATGTCCATAGTAGCCATGCAAGCCTTTTTTTGCATTTTTTCTGTGCGAGGTTCCGCCTCAATCGCGCTATTAGAGATGTAGGCACTTCGGAGGACTCGTTGCATGCCTGAACCGATCCAGTTTCGCGCTTCGCGGGCCGCGGAAGCCGCGCGTTCGCTCGCGGAGACGTGCGTTTCCTGGATCGACATGCACAACGCGCTGTTCGGGCTCGGCGGGATCTGCTCGCAACTCTTTATTTCTGAGATAGATAGGACCGCTTTCGCGCGCACGCCCGAATTCACCGAGATCCACGAACTCATCGGACAGGTCCGGGATCGGTGCGGAGATCCCTCCACTCTCGCAACCGACCTTTCGATGGCGAACGGCCGTATTCTCGTCCGCGTTCCCCGATCAATGCACGCCGCGCTGCTGGCGGAGGCCACCGCCGAAGGGGTGAGTCTGAATCAGCTTTGCGCGGCCAAACTGAGCCTGCAACTCCGGGCGATCGCCGTCGTGAATCACCAGGCCCTCCCTGCCGCGCAAGTTATTTCCGCAACAACAGTTGTCGGCTAAGGTCACCGCCGCCGAAGCCATTCGTCCGAAGCGTGCACGGCCGAGCGGGCCGCGACATCGGCCAGTTCGTCAGCCCGCCACGTCGCCGGAACAAGCGTGAGCCCAAACGAATCGGCCAGTGCTGCCGCGAACGCATCAATCCACCGGTCCACGACGGTTGACGGCGGATCGCCCAAGTCCGCCCCGGGCTGCGCGACGGCTCCGCGGCCGAGGATCAACGATCCGTGCTGCATGACGCGACCGGGGATGCGCCGCTGGGCGCTCCCGAGGACTTTCCGGCCGCGAATCAGCAGGTCGGTCCGGCCTGGTTTTTCGAAACAGAAAAACGGGCCGGTGCGGGGCGTGGGCAGGGGAAAGTTCTCGGGCGCCAATTCCGTGGCGATTCCGTCCCCCGCGAGCACCCCGCGCCAGCATTCGTGCACGGCGCGATAGAGCTCCGCCGGGCCGCGCCGGGCCACGGAGATCGAATCGTCGAGGATCAGCGCATAAGTGATCTCGCGATCATGCAGAATCGCTCCGCCTCCAGTCGCACGACGCACGACGCTAAGGCCGCGGAGCGGTTCGGGGAGCGTCGCAATGTCGCCGTACTGCTGGAAATATCCGAGGCTGAGCGTCGGCGGCGTCCACTGATAGATTCGCAGAGAGGCCGGCCGCCGAAGCGGCGAGTGCAGCAGGTGCTCGTCACGGGCCATGTTCGTCGCGCCGTCGAGCGGTGGATCGCGGAAGTACGCGAGCGTGGGTCTGTCCATGGTCCCGTTCTCGCGCCGGCGGTCGCCGGATCGCGGTATTATCGCACGCCGAGGCATAATCCCATGCCGCGGAAAAATGGTACCCGCAAATCGACAGTCGATGACGGCCGAAACAGCGAAGAGATTCACACCGCCCGCCCGCCGCAGTTGCGGAACCGCGTTTCTGTGCGCACTCGGCGTATTTGCGGCGGCGCTTGTGACCTATTCAGCGATCGCATGGGTATTCGGGCACGATTCCGCCAGGCCCGTCTACTTCGACCATCTGGCTCAGGCGTTCCTCTCGGGGCGTCTGCATCTTGACCCGCCTCCGGGCACGCACGATCTCTCGGAATTCGAGGGGCGCTGGTACGTTCCATTCCCCCCGCTGCCCGCGCTGCTGATGCTCCCGCTCGTCGGCTTGCTCGGGCTCGATCACGTCAACAGCGTCTATTTTTCGATCGGGGTGGGCGCGGGCACCGCGGCGCTGCTCTGGTCACTCCTCGACTCGCTCGCCGTCCGCCGGGTCGTCCGTCTCGGCCCGGCCGGGCGGATCATGCTCATCGCGTTTTTTCTGCTGGGTACGGTTCACGCCTACGTCGCGGTCGAGGGTTCCGTCTGGTTTCTCAGCCAGACCTGTACCGTCTTCTTCGTCGCGCTCGCCGCGAATTGCGCGATCTGGTTTCGATCCCCCCTCCCCGCGTCGCTTGCCCTCGGGCTCGCGATGGCGGCGCGGCCGCACGTGCTGCTGTGCTGGCCCCTGCTCGTCGGTCTGGCGCGGCTGCGCGACGACTCTCCGGGCTCGATCCGTCAATCGTGGCTCGCTGACTGCCGAGCCGCCCTCACGGCAAAGCGGAGATGGATCATCGGATCTCTCGTCGGGCCCGCGCTGACCATCGTGTCGCTCAGCACATACAATTACGCGCGTTTTCGCGATCCACTGGACTTCGGCTATCTGTCACAGAAGATCGAGGCCGGCCTGATGGCGCCGCTGTTCATGGAAGGCCAGTTCAGCCTGGCGCACGTTCCCAGGAATCTCCACGTACTGCTTGTTCAGGGGCGCGTACGCGATCACTGGACCGGTCGGTTGGTTCCCAGCGACGTCGGCATGAGTGTGATCCTGACCAGTCCGGCCCTGCTTTGGATTTTCTTCGCCCTGCCCCGGCGAAATCCCGCCGTTCGGGGCGCCTGGATGGCCGCAGGTCTGACGCTCGTTCCGCTGCTTCTTTACTACAACACGGGGTGGCGGCAATTCGGCTACCGCTTCATCCTCGACCTGATCGTGCCGCTCGTCGTACTCCTCGCCGTCGCTGCCGGCCGGCGGATCAACCCCGTACTTGGCGTGCTCCTGCTCGTGTCAATCGCCGTGAACCTTCTCGGCGCCTTCTGGTGGTTCACCGAGGTTTCGCTGCCGTCGTAGCGAAACGAACTGACTTTCCCCCCGCGGCGTGCGGCGTATACTGCGAAGCGACGACTCACATCAGCGGCCGGCCGGCCGCGCAGGATCAGGAGACCGGCATGTCGAGCGAATCCGAATACATCGCGTGCGACGGCTGCGGCGCGACGATTTACCCCGAGCACCTCGACGCGGGCGCCGCGCAACGCATCGGCGGCCGGCTGCTTTGCCCTCACTGCGTCAGCGCGGAGAAAAAACCGCCGCCGACTCCGATCATCGCGTCGAAGGCGGTGAACATCCTCGCCGGAAACCGGACGGAGTTCGCCCGTCCGCTCGACCCGGCGAGCGCCTTCGCCACGCGCTGCAAGACGTTTCACACCAAGCTCGCGGACGCGTCGATCGCCTACCTCGATCAGCAGATCAACGAGTGGATCGACGGCCACGAGGACGTTCGCGTCAAATTCGCAACGACAACCGTCGGCGTCGTCGAGGGCAAGCACAACGACCCGCATCTCATCGTCACGCTCTTCTTCTGATCCGCCCGTTCGAAGCGCCGGGCGACGCGGGCGCGTACAATCGACCGCATGACCGCCGGACAGATCGTCGTCGGCACCGCCGGCCACATCGACCACGGAAAGAGCCGTCTTGTCTGGACGCTGACCGGCGTCAACCCCGATCGTCTGCCCGAAGAGCAGGCTCGCGGGATGACGATCGATCTTGGATTTGCACACGCGGCCATCGACGGCACGGACGTGTGGTTCGTGGACGTCCCCGGGCACGAGCGATTTCTGCGAAACATGGTGGCGGGCGCCACGGGTATCGACCTCGCCATGCTGGTCGTCGCGGCCGATGACTCGGTCATGCCCCAGACGCGGGAACACGCCGAAGTGCTCAGCCTGCTGGGAGTGCGCCGCTGCCTGATCGCGCTCACGAAGCTCGATCTCGTCGACGATGAATGGGCCGCGGCCGTCGAGGAGGAATCGCGGCAGCTACTGACGAGCCTGGGCATCGAAGCGGTAGCGTGCGTGTGGACCTCCGCGGAAACCCAGCGCGGGATCCCGGAGCTGCGAACGATGCTTGCGACGCTCGCTCGCCAGCGCGAGGCGGCGACGGCCGGGGGCGCGGAGTGGTTCCGGCTGCCCATCGACCGGGCGTTCAATGTTGCAGGACGCGGCGTCGTCGTAACGGGCTCCGTCGCGCACGGCCGAGTTGCGCCGGATGACGATCTGACGCTCTGGCCCGCGG
The DNA here is from genome assembly GCA_045863555.1 of Planctomycetota bacterium. Classification (GTDB taxonomy): domain Bacteria; phylum Planctomycetota; class Phycisphaerae; order UBA1845; family Fen-1342; genus JACRLV01. The sequence continues at coordinate 22,557 of BTUU01000032.1, forward strand.
GGAAGCGCGTTCGCGTGCGCGGGTTGCAGTCGCACAGTGAATCGCGCGCGGCGGCGGCCGGGCGAATGCGGCTGGCGGTGAATCTGGCGGGCGTCGGCCTCGACGATGTGCGGCGCGGCTTCGAACTCGCATCCCCGGGGTACCTCGAGGCGGCGCGGTGCATCGAGGCCTACCTGCCGCTGTTGCGCATGCCCGGCCGAGCCGTCAAGAAAGTAATCCGGCTCCGTCTCCACGCCGGAACGAGCGAGACACTGGCGAAGCTGCGCCTTCCGGAAGATCCGCCGACCGAGACGCTCCGAGGCGCGTTTGCACAGATCGTCACGGCGGAGCCGCTGGTCGTCGAGCACGGCCAGCATTTCATCCTGCGCGACGAGACCGGCACACGGACGCTGGGCGGCGGCCGGGTTCTGCGGCCGGTGGCGCGGCTTTGGACATCGCGCCACGCGCCCCATCTGGACGGACTCCGAGCGCTCCACGAGGGGACGCCGCGGGCGCGCGTGGAAGAGACAATTCGCGATGCGGGTTGGCAGCCGCCCGATGATGCAGCGCTCGCGGCTCGCGCCGGCTGCTCCGGCGCTGCCGAAGCAGCCGCTCTTGTCCGCCAACTTGGCGTCGAGGGCCGGCTCATTCCACTGACGGGCGATCCGGCCGGCGACTCAGCGCCGCGCGTCGGCTCGGCGATATCTTCGCGAGCTACGGATCGGACTGCCCTGCACGCAGGACTCATTCAATCCGTCGCCTCCGTGCTGGTCGAACGGCTGACGCGCCACCTCGCCGCCAACCCGCGACTCCCCGGGCTTCCACTCGCCGAGTGGCGCGGCTGGATGCCCCGCGCGTGCCCGGCGCGGCTCCGCCCGGCGCTCGCGACTTGGCTCGTGGACAAGGGGCACGTCGTCCTCGCGGACGGGTTCGTCGTGCCCCGGGGGCACGCGGCGGCGATCTCCGAGGCGGACCGGCTATTGCTGGATGAGATTGTCCGCACCTACGAGGCGGCGGGGTTTCAGCCGCCGACGCTCGACGTGCTCCCCGGCGCAACCCCGCGCAATGCGCGCCATATCCGCGAGCTGATCGACCTCGCGTGCGTGCGCGGCCGGCTCGTGCGGATCGCGGACGGCCTCTGGTTGGGCGCCGCGACATGGCAGGCCGGCGCTCGGAAGATCGTCGAAGCGCTCCGCGCCCGTGGCGGCCTCACGGTCGCCGATCTCCGCGATCTGCTCGGCTCGACGCGCAAGTTTGTTGTGCCCCTCGCCGAATACTGCGACTCGATCAGCCTCACGCGGCGGCAGGGTGATCTGCGCGTAGTCGGCGCAAAAGCGGACGAGCTTCTGGCGCGATGGGAAGGCTGATGATTTCACGCGTGCGGACGCAGCTCCGCGCGGTGCGCAATTACTCGAAGAGCGCATGCAGAGTGCCGCCGTGCGAGGTACAGATCACTTCTTTGCCGGCAACCGCGATTGCGCTGCGTTCGGTTCCCGGAAGAGTCCGACAAACGCGATCGCGCACACCAGCGTCATGGCAAGCGGCACGAGGAAGACGCGTTCATAGTCGACGCTGACGCTCCCGTCCGCCGCGGTGACGGAGAACAGGTTGGACACCCGTGCCGCGAGCCAGTTGCCCGGCCAGATCGCCAGGCCCATCGTGAGCACGAGGTGCAGCCCCTGCGCGCTGGCCCGAATGTCGGGTGTCGCTCGCCGGTCGATATAGATCATTCCCAGTCCGTAGATCATCGCGTAGCAGACCCCGTGAAGCCCCATCGACGCGACGACCAGGCCGAACGGAGCATCGGCTGACCAGATGGAAAACCGAAGCAGCCAGCAGATGAGGCCCGCGATGAAGAGCGTGCGGAAGGTGAATCGGGCCACGAGCGATGCCATCAGGGCAAACGCGGCCACCTCCACGACCTGTCCGAGCGACATGATGGGCGGAATGCTCGCATCCGCCACGCCCAGCGATGACAGGTAGAGACTACCGTGCGGGTAGACGAACGGCGTGGCCAGCGAGAGTCCGAAGCTGACGGCCATCATGACCGCCACGTCTGGCATTCGCAGCAGCGCCAGTGACGCCGCCGCGACGTTTCGCCCCCCGGCGGAGCGTGTCGGGTGCGTCGGGGGCAGCGAGATGCTGATCACCGCGGCGAGAATGGCCGTCACGGCGGCGAGAACGAGTGAGTGGGCCATCGTCATGCCCTGCCAACTGAGCACCCACCCGCACAGCAGGCTTCCGATCACCCAGCCCGCCGTGCCGAAAAGCCGGATGTACCCAAAATTCCGCGGCCCGTCGCGCAGGTGCGAAAACGCGATGTGGTTGCAGAGCGAAAACGTCGGCATATACAGAAGCTGGTGCGCGATCATGAGGCCCGTCAGCGGCCAGAAGCGGGTCTCGCGCGACGCGGCCCACATGATCCCTGCGCAGACGACGAGGCAGATCGCGATGAGCCGCTCGGCCGCGAGCAGCCGATCGGCGATCTGCCCGCCGATCCAGGGCGCCAGGATGGTCGCGATGGAGAGCAGGCCGAAGAACAGGCCGATCGCGTCGGCGTCGAAACCGAGTGCCTGAAGGTGCCGGGGGAAGATTGGCACCCAGGACGCATGCACCGAGTGCAGGATGAACATCAGGCCCGCCGTCAGCGCCAGGCGGAACCGCCGGGCCGTCTCGCCATCCGCCGACGTGCGGAGGAGCGTGCCGGTGCCGGCCGATTCGATCACGCCGGGCGCGGCGGTCGGGGCCGGCGTCGATTCCAGATCCGTGGGGGCGGACGTCAAGAGTGGTGTGACTCCCGCTGTAGGGCGTCGTTCGGGCCGTCGGGCGGACTCTGAAAGCGACGCCGGTTCTCCAGAACCGCCAGCGTGATCGTCCCGCAAAAGACAACCAGGGCGCTGACGACGCCGAGAGCCACGTATGCGAGTTCGAGAAGGGTCATTGCCGCGCCGAGTTTTTCCCGCAGGCCGAGGCGAAGCCGACACCGTTGGACAACGCGCCCCGCACGGCCGAGCGCTACTTTACCCGAAGTGCGCGCGGGATAGAATGGCTTCGATGACCCAGACGATCGGTACGCCCCCTTCGCCGGCGGAACGGGAGATCGCGCAGCGCGTCCGCGAGCGCGTCATGCGTGAGCGGCGGTTGCGGCTGATCCGCAATACGGTCTTCGTCGGCCTGATCTCGTTGGTCATGCTCTACGTGGCGCTTCTTCAGCGGGACGCTCAGGCGTTGCGCACGTGGAACGCCGAGGCGAAGCGGCTCGCGGGGTTCTTCCAGGCGGAGTTTGATCTGACCGGTGCGCCGCCGCTTGACTTTCCCGAGAATGCGGCCGACCCGAATTATCGGGGGGACTATCGAGAATTCCTCCGGTCGCGCTATCGGCTCAATCCCCTCTATCCGCAGAAGCTGGCAGCGATCCGGCCCGTCGGCGTCGCCGTGCTGAATGATCCGGAGCGGATGTACCTGCGGCCTGCGGGGAAGATCGTGATCCTGTTCGACGGAGAGCGCTATTCGGGCGAGTGGATGCCCGACGAGGAAATCAAAGGGCGGATGCGCTCGCTCGGTTTCTAGCGGGCGACGGCGGCCCGCCGCGTTCGATTCATTGGAGACTTATGGACCGCTTTGAGTATCGCGATGGCCGGCTGCACTGCGAAGCCGTGGCCGCGGCATCGATCGCCGATCGCTTCGGCACGCCCGTCTACGTCTACTCGCGCGACACGTTTCTCGAGCATTTCCGCCGCCTGCGCGACGCGTTCGCCGTGCTGAGCCCGGTCATCTGCTACTCGGTGAAATCCTGCCAGAACCTGCACATCTGCCGCATGCTCGCGGAGGCGGGAAGCGGCTTCGACGTCGTCAGCGGCGGCGAGCTGTTCCGGGCGATGCAGGCCGGGGCGGACCCGGCGAAGATCGTCTTTGCCGGTGTTGGGAAAGCCGACGCCGAGATCGTCGAGGGCATCCGTGCCGGCATCGGCTATTTCAACATCGAGTCGGAATCGGAGATCGAGCAGCTTTCATCGCTCGCGGAGTGCGAGGGCCGGATGGTTCGCGGGGCGCTCCGGGTGAATCCGGACGTCGATCCGAAGACGCACGTCTACACGACCACGGGCAAGAAAGAGACGAAGTTCGGCGTCGACCTCGAGCGCGCCCGGGCGGCCTTCAAGCTCGCCCCGCAGACCGGAAAGCTGAAGATGTGCGGCATCCACCTGCACATCGGCTCGCCGGTAAATGACCTCGACGCCTACAAGCGGTCGATCGAAAAGGCGCTCGGGCTGATCGAGCAGCTTCGCGCCGACGGCCACACGATCGACACGCTCGACATCGGCGGCGGTTTCGGTGCGTACTACGTCGGCGGCGAGGCCCCCCCGGCCAGCGAATACGCCCGCGTGATCGTCCCGCTGCTGAAGGATGCCGGCCTGCGCGTGATCCTCGAACCGGGGCGATCGATCGCGGGCAACGCGGGCATCCTGCTGACGCGCGTGGTGCACATCAAGAAATCCGGCGAGCGGCAGTTCGTCATCGTCGATGCCTCGATGAACGAACTGATCCGCCCCGCGCTTTACGGCGCGTATCACTTCATCTGGCCGGTCGAGGCCGGCGACCGCGTGCCCGCGACGCGCGCGACCGAGCAGCCGTTCGAGGGTCTGAAGCTCTGTGACGTCGTCGGGCCGGTCTGCGAGAGCGGCGACTTCCTGGCGAAGGACCGCAAGCTCCCGCCGCTGAAGCGCGGCGACCTCGTCGCCGTCTTCACGGCCGGCGCGTACGCAATGGTCATGGCGAGCCAGTACAACTCGCGCCCGCGTGCGGCGGAGGTGCTGGTCGACGGCGAACAGGCGCGGCTCATCCGGCGGCGGGAGACGTACGAGGACCTCGTCGCGGCAGAGCGGGTCTGATTTCGCATGGACCGTTTTTCATCCATCGCCGACTTTCGCCCCGACGGCCGCCCCGTCGTCCTCACGATCGGGAATTTCGACGGTGTCCACCGCGGCCATCGCCGTCTCGTCGACGCGGCCCGGGCCGCGGCCGCGAAGATCGGCGGGCGCGTCGTCGCGATGACGTTCGATCCGCATCCGCTCGCCGTTCTCGCACCGGAGCGTGCCCCCGCCCGCCTGACGACGCTGCCCGAACGGCTCGACCTGCTTGAACTGATCGGCGTGGACGCGGCCATCGTGCTGCGGACGGATCGCGATTTGCTTGCGATCCCCGCCGATGAATTCCTCACGCTGGTTCGCGACAAGCTGATACCCGCGGCCATCGTCGAAGGACCCACGTTCAACTTCGGCCGCGGTCGCGCCGGGTCGATCGAGACGCTGCGGGCCCACGCGGCCGCGCTCGGCTACGAGGCGATCATCGTCGACGAACTCTACGGCCGCGAACTCGGCGGCAACCCTCCGATCAACAGCTCGGCGATCCGCGCGGCGATCGTCGATGGTCGCATCAGCGACGCAAACGCGATGCTCGGCCGCCCCTACCGCATCACCGGCGTCGTCGGCCATGGCGACAGCCGCGGCCGCACGATCGGCTTTCCCACGGCGAATCTCGAAGCGATCCCGCACCTGCTGCCGGGCGAGGCGGTGTACGCGGCCGCCGCGCAGCTCGCGGACGGCGCGATCCTGCTCGCGGCCGTGAACATCGGCCCGCAGCCGACATTCGCACAGATGAAGTCGCGCGTCGAAGCGCACCTGCTCGACTTCGACCGCGAGCTGCGCGGCCAGCGCGTCGGCCTACACCTGCTCAGCCGCCTCCGCGGCCAGACGCGCTTCGAGAGCGTCGACACGCTGGTAGACCAGATCCGCCGCGACGTCGCCCGCACGCGCGAGTTCGAGCGCGCGGTCAGCTCGCTGCGCGAAGCGCCGCGGCTGGCGCTCGGCGACAGTCCGGCTTACTCTCCGTAATTCGCCCGCTTTTTCCATGCCGGGGCACGCCATCGCGCCGCTACAATGGGTAGGGTATTTTGTGCGATTCGTTATCGGCGGCATGGCGATTGCCCGGAATCAGGTGTTCCGGCAGCGCGGGACCGCTCTCGCAGAGAGGGTTGAACGATGAACGCGACTCGGCACGTCAAAAGTGCATTTCACGCGATTCGCGACCAATTCATCGTTGGTTCAGGTCGTCGCACAATGTACGTCAGCTCACGCAACTGCGCGACATTTCGCGCACACGCGATAGTGCTCGCGTTGCTGGCCATGCAGGGAGGTGCGCCCGCACTAGCACAGTGTCACTACGTCTATACGCCGATCCCCCGCCTGCCGGGGTGGAATTCATTCGGGACCGCCATCAACAACCGTAGTGAGGTCGTGGGCTGGCTGGATAACGCAGGCGACACGGTCCGGGCGTTCTACTGGAGCGAAGAAACCGGGACGGTGATGTTACCCCTGCCGACGGGGTTTCGTGATATGGTCGCCGAAGACATCAACGATCTGGGCGATATTGTCGGCTATGTCGGCGACACGAACGGAATTCGATCGGGATTCGTCTATGACGGACACACTTTTACGATCATTCCGCCGCCCGCGTGGGCGGACGCTCTTCTGCCGTCGGGGATTAATAACCGGGGCCAGGTTGCAGGGACTATCTCGAATGTCCGTGGTCCGATCCACGCGTTTCGTTGGGAATCAGGGGTACTTGGCGACATCGGGGCCGGTGTGGAGTTTCCTGGCGATTCTTTTGCGAAATGCGTTGGCGAAGACCGAACAATTGTCGGTAGAGCGCAGACGGTGGTCGGCGGACAATACCATGTCATCGCGGTTACCGACCACGTCGGGTGGCCCCAGGAGCCAGAATCCTTCCTTCGCAGTGGCGCGAATGGCCAGAGCGACAACGGGTTCATCGTAGGCGATGGTTCTGACACTCTCAGTGGACCCTATTTTGGGATTATCTGGGGCTTTGGAGACCCGGTACTCATTGCGGCACCGCCGTCACCGATACGTCAGATTGCCAATGTAATTGAAATCAATAACGCGGGTCGCGCGGTAGGTCGACTGTATACGGATACCCAGACGGGGATCGTCTGGCAGAATGGCGTCGTGACTGACCTTAACACACTGATCATTAATCCGCCGCTGCCCTATCGAATTGCGACGACGGTGGATATCAACGAGTCAGGCGTCATTCTCGCGTTACGTTCGGCATCACTCAGCGCTGTGTTAACGCCCGTATGGTTGCCCGGGGATCTGACAGGCGATTGTCATGTCTCGATAGAAGATCTAGTGATCGTCCTTGCGAATTTTGGAATGCCGATCGGCTCGTTTCCGCGGGGTGACGCCGATCTGGATGGCCAGGTCAGTCTGTCTGACCTGACGATTCTTCTTTCACATTGGGGCGAGTGATCGCTTCCAATTCAGGAGGTACACCAAATGTTGAACGGACTGGTTCGCTGCGGAATGGCCGTAGCGGGAACATTCCTTCTTTCACTCCATGCCATCGCCCAACCTTCGATTCCGAAATGGTACGTCGATTCCGGGCTGGAAACCTCGACCGAGCTCGGCACCGCGTGGGAGACCGCGTTTCTGACGTTACAAGGAGCTCTTCAGGCAGCCGCCAATTCGCCGGACAATGTCGACCAAATCTGGGTAGCGCGCGGCACGTACTACCCCGCGCCGCCACCGGATCCCGATCCGGCTGCTCGAACTACGGCCTTTCATCTTCCGGACGGCGTGCTCGTGTTCGGTGGGTTCCTTGGGAACGCGCCGGGCGGGTTCGAGACTGACCGCCGGCAGCGCAACCCTGAAGTGAACTTGACGATCCTCAGCGGCGATCTCGCGCGTAACGACCTGATCGTCGACGGCGTCCCGTTTGATTTTCCGAATCGGCCGGGAGACTACGCCGACAATGCGTACCATGTGGTGGTTTTCGAGCCCAACCCTTCGTTCCCGATCCGCCTCGACGGCTTTAT
>BTUU01000033.1:0-27752 GCA_045863555.1 Planctomycetota bacterium
GCCCTCCCGCCACGCCAACGCCGATCGCAGCGGCGAAGTGCGAAAGTTGGGCTAACCGCGAGGGCCACTCGGGGAGGCCAGGAACTCGCCGGGCTGTGTCGGGACTGCGGCGGTTATAGCACAGAATTACTTCAGGGCCGCGGGTGTCCGCGTTGCGATTCGGCGCGCGCTCGCGAGAACTCGGAGCCGAAGTGACCGACGCTACTTCGCCGAGACGACCACGACCAGTTTCTCGTCACTCGAGCCCGGATAGCCGAACGTGAAAATCTGTGCCGAGCCGGCGTTGATTGTGATCTTGGAGTTGAGGACCGTCTTGGTGGTTGTTTTTTCCTTGCCCTTGTCGTCCTTGCCCGTCGTCTTCTCCGAGATTTTCACCTGGAGCGTCACCCGGCCCTTGCTCGACTCCACCGCGGTCACCTCGGCGCTGTAGCCGCCGACGAGCGGCGTCGAAACCGACTCGCCGGCCTTCGCCGAGTCGGACTTCGTCCGCTCGACCTTGAAGCCCGTGCAGCCGGTCTTGTCCCGGAGCGTTGAGCCGAGGGACTTCAGCTCGTCCGGGAGATCTTTGTTGGCCTTGGTGGCTTTCACCGAGAGAATCTGGATCGAGGTCTTGTCGTCGGCGGCTCGCGCCGTCGGCACAAAGAAGCCCGTCGAAACGAGGAGCAGAAGCGCCGGGAAGAGCCAGTTCGTTTTCCGCTCGGCGCTGTTCGATGTTCGCGCGACGTGCATGTCAGGCTCCTTCGGAAGCGCGCGGCGGCTCGTATACCGAGATCACGACCGCGCCGTTGTCACCATCGCCGAAGTCTACCGCTGCCACCGCGTCGTCGTACACCTCCAGCTCCAGAATCTCGGCGTTCGACGCGGCCGTCATCGACCAGAGCTCCGCCGAAACCGGCGCGGGAGGCAGAAAGCCGCGCCAGACGAGCACCATCGCGATGCACGCGGCGGCGGCGGAAATCGCCGGCCAGAGGCGAAACACATGCGGACGCCGGTCGGCCGCGCGCTCGCCTGCGGTGCGCGGCTGCCGGGCGGATTCCGGCGCTGCGCCCGCCGGATGGACGCGCAGTCGCGGCGTCGCGCCTGCGGCCAGGCCCGACTCGATTCGCGACCAGACGCCCTCCCACTCCGCCGCCGTCGGCATTGCGACGTTCGCGGGCGGCCCATCGAGCGGAGGAAGGACGCCCGCGGCCCGCGCCGCGAGCTCGGGCGAATCGTTCAGCGCCGCCTCCAGCGCCGCAACCTGGTCCGGCGTCAGCGCATCGAGGTCGCCGCGAAGCGACTGCTCGAGCCAGGCTTCCAGATTGTCGCGGCTGGGTGTCATTTTCTCGCCAAATCTCTCGTTTTCGTGCCGGCCGACTCGCAGGTCGACCACTCCGCTCTCGGGCGGTGGTGGGCTGAGCCCACCTTACGTTGTCCGCCGTCCGTCTCGAAACCTTCGTCCGCTCACAGCTCCTGCCCCCCCGCTCCGCCCCGTTACCCGTCGTCCGCCTCCGCTTTTGCTCCGCGCGGCGCCAGGTCTCCGAGGAGCCCGTGCAGCTTCCGGCGGGCGTGGAAGAGCCGGCTCATGACCGTCCCGATCGGGATGCCCAGCGTCTCGGCGATCTCACCGTAGGTAAGCTCGCCCGAGGCGTAGAGCGTGAACACCGATCGCTGATCCTCCGGCAGCGACGCGACGGCCGAAGCGATTCGCACGGCCAGCTCGCGTTGTTCCAGTCCATGTCCTGCGACGTCCTCAACGCGATTCGACGGCGGGTCGATCCGCTGCTCGTCGTCTCCTGTGTCAAACGCCGCAGCCCGGCGGACCTTTCGCGAACGCAGGAGATCGAGCGCCCGGTTCGAGACGATCCGGAGGAGCCAGGTCTTGAAACCGGCTTCGCGCTGGAAATCGGCGAGCCGTTCGAAAGCCTTGATGAACGCGTCCTGCACGACATCCAGCGCATCCTCATGACGTCCGGTAATCCGGAAGGCGGTCCGATACGCACCATCGCGAAAACGCTCGAATAACTCCTGCCGCGCACTCGAATCGCCGGAGATCGCCCGGTCTATCAGGCGGTCGTCCGGTGGATTGACGCTCGATGGGGCCGGACTATTCACTCGAACGCTCCGCGAACCGCGGTTCACGAGAAAAACACGCGAAAGTCCGCGGATTCTAGCGGCTGAGGCCGATCACCGCGACAAAATCGCCGGTTCGGATACGATCCGGCAATGTCTGAAACGCAGGAAACCCCCGTCGCACCGATTGGCGGCACCGCCGCCCCCCCGCGCGCCGACAATGTCGAAACTATCCTGAAACGCCTCGGCCCGGCGGGGATCCTCGGCCTTGCGGCCGTGTTCCTCCCGGTGATCGGGGTGGCATTCGTGGTGACGCAACTGACGGTCGTGGGCGACTGGCTGCGGGCGCATCCGGAAGGGGTGTGGCTGTTCATCGGCGGTTTTGCGGTGCTTTCGGGGGTGGCGATCCTCCCGACACAGGCGTCGGCGGTCGTCGGCGGCTGGTCATTCGGATTCGGAGAGGGACTGCTGGCGACGCTGGCAGGATTCACGGGCGGCGCGATCATCGCCTACCTGATCGCGCGGCCGACGGCGGGGATGCGCGTGGTCGCGCTGATCGATGAAAAGCCCAAGTGGCGCGCGGTCTATGATGCGCTGCTGAAGAGCGGTTTCTGGCGGACCGTGGGGATCGTGGCCCTGCTGCGTCTGCCGCCGAATTCGCCGTTCGCCATGACCAACGTCGTACTCGCGGCGACCCGGGTGCCGATCACGCCGTACCTGATCGGGACGGTCATCGGGATGATGCCGCGGATCACGATGGTCGTCTGGATCGCGTCGCACGCCGCGACGCTCGATTTTTCCGTCGGGCGAAACTGGGTGCTGCTGGCCGCGACGGCCGTGGCGACGATCGTCATCCTGGGCGTGATCGGGACGATCGCGAAGCGGGCGATCGAGCGCGTGGCCGCATAGGCGGCCCCCCGTCCCCTGCGACGACGCGCAACCTCCGCGTGCGGAGGCGCATGCGTCGCGCGGCCGCTTCCATCACACGGAACTCCTGCAAGCCGCGCCGCCGATAGGCCGGGCATGTGGAAGCCGCTGACACTGCTGATCTGCGCAATTCCGGCGCTCGCGGATGGTCCGCGCTGGTCGAGCTCGCGCGACGTGGTGCTCTCGTGTGAAGCCGTAGGCCGCGTGACGAAGACATCGCTCTGGGTTTCGGGCGACGACGGCCGGCGCTGGACGCAGAGCCCCCACCGCTTCGACGGCGGCCGCATCCACGCGACGCTCCCCGCGGACGGCCGGTGGTCGTTCTACATCGTGCTGGAGAATGACGCGGGCGCTTCTGCGGGCGCGCCGGGCGACGGCTCGCTTCCGCACGCGACGATCGTGGTCGACACGGCTGCTCCGACGTTTCAGATTCTCAGCGCCCGGGCCGACCGAAGCACGGGCGTCGAAGGGAGGCCGCAGGTTCTTCTCCGGACGGCGCTCGTCGAGGAGAACCTGGGCCAGCGGGGAATTCGCGCGTTTTACCGGACGGCGGGCGCGGAGACGTGGCGCGACGGGGGCGCGATCGAGCCTGCGCGTGTCGGCGACCAGCGCGAGCTTTGCTGGCTTGCGCCGCTGGATGCAGGCGACCGGCTTCAGCTCATGATCGTGGTCACCGATCTCGCTGGGAATCGTGCATCCGACGTCTCCGACGTGATTCGCCTCGAACCTGCGGAGGCTGTGCCAGCCTCGCAGTGCGCTTCGCAGCCGACGGCTGCCTCGGGCCCCGCGTCGCAACCGGCGAGGGATCCGGACCCGGCGATCTCCGACCTCGCCGGGCCTCCGGACATCGCCGCGCTTCGGCGGGCCGAGGCGCTGCGCCGACGGGCGCAGCAGAACCTGCTGACAGGCGAGACGGGCCTGGCGCTGGCGCGATTCGAGGAAGCGATTGAGGCTGATCCCTCGGACGCGGCGACGTACACGCAGCTCGGCGCTGCACTGCTGCGCGCGAATCGTCTCGACGACGCGCGGGCGCGGTTTGACGCGGCGCTCAAGCTCTCCGACGGGAGCGTGGAGGCGATCGAGGGCCTGGCGCAGGTCGCGGTGGGCCAGCAGCGCTTCGCCGACGCGCGCGATCTGCTGCGCCGCATCGTCGAACAGTCGCCCGACTCGGCGCACACGTGGCTGCGGCTTGGCGACGTCGAGTTCAAGCTCGGCCGGCGGGCCGAAGCGATTGCGGCGTGGCGGAGGGCGGCGGCCACGGGCGGCACGACGGACATCGGAGAGAAGGCGGCCGCGCGCCTTAAGACGTTCGCCGAGAAGCCAGCAAACTGAATACCAGGCGCGGCGAGCATCGGCCTTCATCCTTCTTGCTTCATCCGTTGCCAAGTCCGCGGCGGCACACCGCCGCGCCATCCGCTTGACCCGCGCCGCGGGCGGCGGTATCTCTGCCCCATGACCCAGCACGAAACCATCGCGATCCTCGATTTCGGCGGCCAGTACACGCAGCTCATCGCGCGGCGCGTGCGCGAGAATCACGTTTACGCGGAACTCGCCTCGCCCTCGATCACACCCGACGCGCTGCGGCGCATGAACGCGCGCGGGATCATCCTCTCGGGCGGGCCTGCCTCCAGCTACGAGGGCGGCGCGCCGAACTGCGACCCCGCGATCTTCGACCTCGACCTGCCTGTCCTCGGCATCTGCTACGGGATGCAGATCATGTGCCGCGCCCTCGGCGGCGCGGTCTCGGCCGGCAGCGAGCGGGAGTTCGGCCGCGTGAAGCTCCACGTAAAGACCGCGGAGGGCGTGCTCGCGAACCTGCCCGCGACGACGACTGCGTGGATGAGTCACGGCGACATCGTCACGTCGATCAGCAACCAGTTCGAAAGCCTCGCCGAGACGCAGAATTGCCCGATCGCGGCCGTGCGGCACGTCAGCCGGCCGCTGTACGGCGTGCAGTTCCACCCCGAAGTGACGCATACGCCGCTCGGGGCGCAGATCATCCGCAACTTCGTCTTCGACACGTGCCGCTGCAAGGGCGACTGGAAGCTCGCCGGCGAGGTCGAGACGCTCGTCGAGCAGATCCGCCGCCAGGTTGGAGAAACCGACCGCGTCATCTGCGGCCTCTCGGGCGGAGTGGACAGCAGCGTCGTCGCGGCGCTCGTCCACCGCGCGATCGGCGACCGGCTCGTGTGCATCTTCGTCGACAACGGCCTGCTCCGGCGCAACGAAGCCGGGCTCGTGCAGACCACATTCCAGGGCCACTTCGGGATGCGGCTCTTCACCGCCAACGCCGCCGACCGCTTCCTCGGCGAGCTGCGCGGCGTCACCGACCCGCAGCAGAAGCGCAAGATCATCGGCCGCGTCTTCATCGAGGTCTTTCGCGAGGAGGCCCGCCGCATCCCCAACGCCCGCTTCCTCGCCCAGGGCACGATCTACCCCGACGTCATCGAATCCGGCCATGGCCCCGGCGGCCACACCGCGACGATCAAGAGCCACCACAACGTCGGCGGCCTGCCCGCGGAGCTGGGGTTCGAACTCGTCGAACCGCTGCGGATGCTCTTCAAGGACGAAGTCCGCCACCTCGGCGAAGCCCTCGGCCTGCCCGAGGACCTGCTCTGGCGGCACCCCTTCCCCGGCCCCGGCCTGGCCGTCCGCATCGCGGGCGAAATCACGCCCGAACGGCTCGAAATCCTTCGCTCGGCGGACGAGATCCTGCTGGAAGAGCTGCACGCGGCGAACTGGTACCGCAAGATCGCTCAGGCGTTCGTCGTCCTCGTCCCCGTCGAGAGCGTCGGCGTCATGGGCGACGGCCGGACGTACGAAAACCAGCACATGGCGGTGCTGCGGATGGTCGAGACGACGGACTTCATGACGGCCGACTGGGTCCGCATCGACCAGGAAGTGCTCGACGTGATCGCCAAGCGGATCGTCAACGAAGTGCGGGGGATCAACCGGGTCACGTATGATCTTTCGAGCAAGCCGCCGGGGACGATTGAGTGGCAGTAGCCCTTCTGGAATGATCTGTGCCATGGGCGTCCAGTCCGTTTCCTCGATGCAGAGTAAGGGGCCTACCCCGCTCGCGGATCGGCCGCGTCCGTACGCTATAATTGCGATAGACAGCGAGGTTTCGGTATGCCGGGCCTGGTGCCTTCATTCAGGCGATATTTCATGGCGATCGAACGCGTCGAAAGACTCCTGCGGACGATTACGGACTCGCTCGATGCCGCGGGAATACGCTATGCAGTCATCGGCGGAAACGCGGTGGCGGCCTGGGTCGCCTCGAAGGACGCGGACGCCACGCGCGCAACCAAGGACGTCGATCTGCTTCTGGAGCGAGCCGATCTGGCGCGGGTCGAAGAAGCCGTGCGCGATGCGGGATTCTTCCTGGACACCGTCGGCGATGTCACCGTGCTTCTGGAAAAGGCCGATCCAGTGCCGTCGCGCGGCGTGCACATCCTGTTCGCCGGCGAGAAAGTGCGCAGCGCCGACCTTCATCCCACTCCGAGTCTCGACGCGAGCGTCTTCGCCGAAGCGGGCTACCGGGTTGTCGACCTGGCGAACCTGCTGAAGATGAAACTGACCGCCTTCCGCCGCCACGATCAGGTCCACATCGAAGACATGATCCGCGTCGGCCTCGTGACGCCCGACATCCGCTCTCAGATCCCGATCGACCTGCTGCCCCGGCTTGAAGAAATCGAACGCTCCCTGCCGGACTGGCATTGACCGGCGCCGACTCTCTGACTTCCATGATAAAATCCAGGCCGCTGCAAAATTAGCGCCGGGAGAATGCCATGACCTGCGTCTTTTCGGCCGGTCGAGCGTCTCTATGGGCAAAGGACCGGGTTGGCCTGATGTCACGAGGGAGATACATGAACATGTTCGCCATGATGATTCCCGCCGTCGCCGTCCTGGTTTGCTGCCAGGGCTGCTCAGTTTCGCAGCAGACGGCCGCGCCGTGCTGCCCGCCCGGGGCGAGCGGCCGTGAGGCTGCGCCCGAGGCCAAAGCTCACGCCGCGATGGAAGTCGAGCTGCTGGCGCTGGACTTGAGCACCTGCGACCGCTGCACGGGCACCGACGGCGCGATCGAAGCGGCCGTGGCCGAGCTGCGGCCGGCGCTGGCGTCGGCGGGCGTTGAGCTGCGATTTCGGAAGACGGTTGTGGCGTCGGCGGCGCAGGCGACGGCGCTGCGGTTTCAGTCGTCGCCGACGATCCGGATCAACGGTCGCGACCTGCCGATCGAGCTGCGTGAGAGCCGCTGCGGCGACTGCACCACGCTGTGCGGGGGCGCGGAGGGGACGGATTGCCGCGTGTGGGTCTGGCGCGGGCGGGAATACACGGAGGCGCCGAAAGGGCTGATCGTCGACGCGATCCTGCGGGCGTATCCGAGCGCCGGCGAGGCGGTGGAGCCGGTGCGGGGCGAATTCACGCTGCCTGACAACCTGCGGCGCTTTTTTGACGCGAAGACGGCGGGGACGCAGGCCGCGCGGGGACAGCCGGCCGGCCCGGCGGTGGCGAGCGCAGATGGGGCGTGCTGCGATACGACGACGTGCTGTGCGGCGAGCGAGAAGGCCGCGTGCTGCGGGACCGATGACTCGTCGAGGAAGGGTGCGTGTGGCTGCAAGCCCCAATAATCCACCGGTTGCCGTGGATGCGAGCGATGCGTGGCGCCGGTTCAAGGACCGGCTCCACGCGTTTGCGATGCGGCGCGTCGGTTCCGCGGCTGAAGCGGACGACGTCGTTCAGGACGTGCTGCTTCATTTGCATCAGCACCGTGACCGGATCGAATCGGACCGGCTGGCGCCGTGGATCTTCACGACGGCGCGGAACGCGGTGATTGACCGTTTCCGGAAATCGCGCGGCGATGTGGTCTCCTGGAGCGCTGCAGCGAACGCGCCGGGCGACGCACCGGAAGGCTCAACGGCGACGGCGACGCACGCATCGTCGGAGCCGGTGGCCGACGACGCGTCGGACGATCGCACGATGCAGGAACTCGCGACGTGCGTGCGGCCGCTGCTGGCGATGCTCTCGGCGGAGGATCGCGCGGTGCTGGAGCGGGTGGAGCTGGCCGGTGCGTCGCAAGCGGACCTCGCCGCGGAGGCCGGCGCGCCGGCGTCGACGATCAAGTCGCGCGTCCAGCGGGCGCGGCAGCGGTTGCGCGAACACTTCGAGCGTTGCTGCGCGATCGAGCTGGATGCGCGGGGGAATCCGCGGGATTTTTCGTCGCGCGGCAGTCCGGATTATCCGCAGTGCGACGGATGCGACTGTGGGGCGACGGAGAATTGAAGAGAGAGAGGGCAGCGAGCGACACTTGCGGGTCCTCTCGGACCGATTACGCGACGGAACCCGGCGTCGAGTGCGAAAACCGCTCCCAATTCGCGCAGCAGCCCGGCGACGGGTTCGGGCATTCCTCCGCCGACGCCGCGTCGAACCAGCCGCGGGTGCGGTTGCAGAAGCTGCACACGCTCAGCATCACCGGGACCTCGACCAGCACGCCCACGACCGTCGCCAGCGCCGCGCCGGACTCCGGGCCGTAGAGCGCGATCGCCGTCGCCACCGCCAGCTCGAAGAAGTTGCTCGCCCCGATCAGCGCTCCCGGCGCGGCGACGCTGTGCGGCACGCGGAAGAGCTTCATCAGGCCGTAGACCAGCGACGAATTGAAATAGACCTGGAGCAGGATCGGGATCGCGATCAGGATCACGTGGAAAAAGCGGCTCGTGATGTTGTCGGCCTGAAACGCGAAGATCAGCACCAGCGTCGCCAGCAGGGCCAGCACGGCGATCGGGTGAAAACGCGGCAGAAACGCATTCTCGAACCACGCAACGCCGCGGCGGCGGATCAGCACGTGCCGCGTGATCGCCCCGGCCGCCAGCGGAATCACGATGAAGCAGATGACCGCGTAGACGAGCACCATGAACGGCACGGTCAGCGCCGACGCCCCGCTGACAAGGAACGTGACGATCGGCGCGAAGAGCACGAGCATCAGCAGGTCGTTCACCGAGACCTGGACCAGCGTGTACGCCGCGTCGCCGCGGGTCAGGTAGCTCCAGACGAAGACCATCGCCGTGCACGGCGCGGCCGCGAGAATGATCACGCCGGCGATGTACTGGTCGGCGAGTTCGGCGCCGATCCACGGGGCGAACAGGAGCTTGAAGAAGACGTAGCCGAGCAGGGCCATGCTGAACGGCTTGACCAGCCAGTTGACGAAGCAGGTGATGAGCAGACCCCGGGGCCGCCGGCCGACGCCGAGGACCGACGCGAAGTCGACCTTGAGCATCATCGGATAGATCATCAGCCAGATAAGGATCGCGATGGGCACGTTGATCTGGCTTCCGCCGCCGAACTCAATCTTCCGGAGGGCGTCCGTGACGCCGGGGAGCAGCTTGCCGAGCGCGATCCCCACAAGCATGCACAGCCCGACCCAGAGCGTCAGGTAGCGCTCGAAGACGTTCAACCGCCGCACATCGCTCGCATCCGTCATCGGCCGATCCCCTCACGCAAAAAGAAGATACGCCCCCACCAGCAGGATCAGCCCGCCGGCGATCCGTCGCAACACGTCGGCGCTGCGGTTCCACCCGCGCGAATCGGCCAGGCGCTGGACGAGCCCCATCGATGTACCGCCGACAAGCACGAGGCCGCAGTGGCCCAGGCTGTAGGCAATCAGGAGCACGGCTCCGTATGCAGCCCCGCTGAGCGGCACCACCGCCAGCAGCGCCAGCAGCACCGGCCCGGCGCACGGCAGCGACACGAGCCCGAAGAGCAGACCCAGCAGCAGCGCCCCGATGAACCCTTTCTGCTTCGGCTGGACGCCTGCGGGCGCGGGGATGTGGAATTTCAGTACGCCCAGCAGGTGCAGCCCCATCAGCAGGCAGACGCCGGCCGCGAAGTACGTCCACCACGTCGCCTTCAGCACCGAACTGGCGGCCCAGGTCGCGAAGAAGAGGATCGCGAACATGATCGTCAGTCCGATGCTGAACGTCAACGAGAGCAGCAGCGACCGCCCGACGCCGCGCGACTCCTGGCCGGCGACGTAGCCGACCATGAGCGGCACCATCGCCAATACGCAGGGATTCGCGGCCGTCAGCAATCCGCCGAGCAGCGCGGCCAGGGGCGCGAGCCAGGGGTTTTCCTGCACGGTGAGCGCGAGGCTCTGCGTCAGGTCATCGAGCATCCTTCGCACCCAGTTCTTTCAGCTTGGCGAGGATTTCGGCTTTTTCGAGGAATCCCTCGTGCCGCCAGACTTCCTTGCCCGTAGTGTCGAAGAAGACCTGCGTCGGGATGACGCGCACGCCGAACGGCTCCGCGGCCCTCTCTTCCTTCCAGACGTCGATGAACTCGATCACGGCCTTCCCCGCGAGTTCCGTCTTCAGCTCGGCGAGGATCGGGATCATCTCCTTGCACGCAGCGCACTTGTCGGAACCGAGATCGACCATGCGCGGCAGTCCGGTGCCGGCGGCCGAGTCCGCTACCGACCCGCCGCTCGCGGACCGGTTGGACCGCACGTATGCCGCAACGCCGACAATCACGACGACGGCCGCAATGATGATCACGTTCTTCAATCCGCTCGTGCTCGCGCGACCCGCCGAGATCTCACCCGCACCATCGGCGCTCATCACCCACCTCCGAATTCGTAGAGCTCGCGACAGATGTATTCCGTGAACGCCAGTTCGCTGCCGACCAGATCCCACACCTCGGGAAGGAGTTTCCAGCGCACGCACCGGTCGTCCGCATATTCCGCCAGAATCAGCGACTGGGTCTGAAGTGAAAAGTCGCGTTCAAAGTGTTCGTTGCCGTCGACCTCGATGTTGACGGCCTGCCAGCACATCCGGCCGTTTGCGAGCGCATCGGCGAAGTTGTCCTGGATGGTCTGACGCGCCAGCGCCTCGATCTGCAGGCAGGTCTGACACCGAAGCGTGCGGTGAAAGTAGTAGACGCGGATTCCATCGGAATATCGGGCCTCGGCCGCCGTGGACGTCGCGTCCTGCACCGTCGGCGCCTCTCCCGCACGAACCGGCGATTCGAGCAGCACGGCAGTCCGACGGCCTCGCTCCTGCCGGCCGCCGCCCTCGATGTCGACGATGCTGCGCTGGGCGACCCAGAGGAATCCGCCGATCAGCCCGGTGACCGCCAGCAGCAGCGCCACGCCGACGAGATTGCGGCGAAGCGCCGATTTCGGGCGGCCATGCGCGTCCGCACCGGCATACCAGCGTGATACAAAGCTGCAGACCCAGCCCCAATGCAACGCGAGATGAACGACCACCAGCCCGCCCAGCCCCACCGCCAGCCAGAAATGAACATCTCCCCAATCGTGGCGCGTGAAGTCCCACAGCGCTCGCCGTTCGCCGCTTCCGGGCGGCAGCACGAAGCGGATCAGCAGACCCGTCGCGATCATCGCCAGCATGGCGATGAAGGTGACGGCGTCGATGACGAAGTTCAGTGCGCTTCGGGTCATGATGCTTGCTCTCGGACCCAACGTCCGGCCGCTCTCTCACCGTGATGGCGCGGCGGCGCCGAGAAGTCGGGCGACTTCCGCTTCCGGCGGAACTTTGCCTGCAACGACTACTTTGCCGTCCACGACCAGCGCCGGCGTGAACATGACGCCGCGTTTCGCGAACTCTTTGATGTCCTTGACATGCTCCAACTCGTAGCGGAGCCCCAGTTTGTCGGCGGCAGCCCGGGCAGTCTGCTCGAGCAGATTGCACTTCGGGCAGCCGGTTCCGAGGATTTCGATCTTCATGGCGATTCCCTTTCGTTGCGCCGTTATTGCGGACGGATCTTCTCCATCAGCCCCGTGAGTTTCGTGCGATACGCTTCCAGCAGCCCCGGCATAGCGTCCGCGAGCGGCTTCACGGGGATCAGATCCTGCACGGCGGCCGCATCCAACCCCGAGCGGCACAGCGTCTGCGCCGAGCCGATCACCATCGCCCGCAGCGCATCGCGCGCCTGCGCCGGCGACAGGCCGAACTGCACGCCGAGCGCCTCCAGCGCTACGAGCTGCGGCCAGAGGTACGTAGGCCCCATTCCGCTGAGGATCGCGTACGTTTCGAGCTGCGGTTCATCGACGACCGGGCATTCGCCGAGCGGCCGTAGCAGCGCCAGCAACGGCTCGCGTTCGACCGGGCGCAGGTCCGCTGCGAACGAGACCGGATTGAAGCCGGCGTTGACGATCGACGGCGCGTTGGGAATGACCCGCGCGATTCTCCGAAAGCCGCCGAGCATCTCAGAGGCGCGCGCGATCGTGATCTTTGGCGCGAGCGATACGACGAGCGCCCCTGCCCGAAGCGCACCGCGTACTGCGGGAACCGCATCGCCAAACGCGGGCGGGTGCAGCGCGAGGAAAACGACGTCCTGTTGCGCTGGCGCGGGATCGCCCGCCGAGGCGCATGCGATCTCCGGGTACCGAGCGTGGAGCCGCTTCAGCACGTCGGCGTCCGCGTCCGACACCACGACCTGCGCGGGCAGTTGGCCCGCCCGAGCCCAGCCGCCCAGCAGGATCGTGGCCACTCGTCCGCCGCCAATGAATCCGATTGACGGAGCCGTCATGGCAAGCCTCCAATCTGCGCGACGCTCGCCGCATCCGGCGGCAGCGTGGCGCCGTAGAGCATCCCGACGCCGGTCGCGACCACGACGATGATCGCGCTGAACGCCAGCGTCTTCTTCACGCCCATCACCTTCGCAAGCACAAGCATGTTCGGCAGCGAGAGCGCCGGCCCCGCGAGGAGCAGCGCCAGCGCGGGCCCGCGGGCCATGCCGTGTTCCATGAGCGCCTGCACAATCGGCACTTCCGTGAGCGTCGCAAAGTAAAACAGCGCCCCGACCAGCGAGGCGATGAAGTTCGCGCTGAGGCTGTTGTCGCCGACCAGCGCCGCGATCTGCTTATCCGGCAGCAGCGCCGAGATGAACCCGACGACGAACACGCCGCCGAAGAGCAGGGGGATCAGCAGCTTTGAGAAATCCCAGGTGTTGTGCATCCACAGCTTGAACTCGTCGCGCTCGACCCAGCGCCACCCCATCCCCGCGACTGCCAGCCCGCACAGACCGGCCAGAATCCAACGGATGTGATACACATCCATGACCCAGCTCTTGGCTTCGACGATGGCCGCGATCTCGGATTTCGGGAGCGTCAGCCGCTCGCCCGCGCGGATCGCGCCCGTGCTCTCCTGTACCTGGACCATCACTTCGTCGTGCATTTCCTGAAGCACGACACCGCGAACGGCTGTGCCGTCGGTGCGCTCAATCACCGCGTCGCCCGGATTGAACCAGTCGCTGAAGACGAGAAAGCCGATCATCGCGGCCAAGAGCAGACCGCTCTGCCAGCCGCGGCGGCGGGCGGGCGGGGGATCGGGCATCTGCATCGCGGCGTCGAACTTGGTCCGCTCCTCTTTTCGGAAGAACCACGCCATGCCCAGACCGACGATGAACGCGAAACCGATGGCGCCGATCGCCCGCCAGAGGCCGATGTCGAGGCCGAGGACGCGGGCGGTGAGGAAGATCGCCAGGATGTTGATTGCGGGGCCGGAATAGAGGAACGCCGACGCCGGCCCGAGGCCCGCGCCGAGCTGGTAGATGCCCGCGAACATTGGCAACACGCTGCACGAACAGACCGCAAGGACCACGCCGGCGACGGACGCGACCGTGTAGGCGACGAACTTGTTCGACTTTGGTCCGAGGTAGCGCATCACGGAATCCTGCGACAGAAACGTGATGATGCCGCCGGCGATGAAGAGTGCGGGAACCACGCAGGCAAGTGTGTGATTTCGCGCATACCACTGGAGGAGCTTGAACGCCTCGACAATCGCCCCGGAGACCTTCGGATCGGCCAGGGGCAGGAAATAGGCGACCAGGAACACGGTTACGAAGGCCGCGGCGATCTTCCATTCACGGGAAATCATGGCAGTGGGTCCCTTTCGGGGGAACCGCATGCAAGATACATGCCTATATGGCCATATTGCCATGAGTGGCTGAAAAATCGAGGTTGCGCCGGTCCGATCCGTTCCATCGCTCACATCCGCCGCTTTGATCGCCGCATCGCCCTCAGCGCAGCACCGCCTGCTGGACCTTCAGGTTCTGCGTCAGAACCGTCTCGATGCAGTCCCAGAACCCCTGGAGGCAGCACACGCGCAGCTTGTAGAAGACCATGACACCGTCCCGTCGATCCTCCACCAAGCCCGCCTGTTTCAGGACGGCGAGGTGTTTCGAAACCGTCGACTGGTCCGCGCCGACGAGATCCGTGAGGTCGCAGACGCAGATTTCGCGTCCTTCGAGCGCCTCCAGGATGAGCAGGCGGCTTGGATGGGCCATCGCCTTGGCGATTTTCGCCCGGGCGTCGTAGCGGGCACGATTGAATCGGGGTCGGAGTTTCATGGTTATATGGTCATTATACCATCTATTCGCGCCCGCGTCCAGAGGAGGCGCCCCGGCGCGGGTCTTCGGCCCGCCACCGACGGTTCCTTCCCCCCCGTCGTGGGGTACGATTTCAGCATGCCTGCGATGCGACTCCTGCTGCCGCTCGTGCTCCTGATTCCGACGGCCGTCCGCGCCGACCTCGAGCCGGCGTGGACGTGGAAGGCCGACCAGGCCGTCGAGTGGTGCCGGCCGCTGGGGGAGCCAAAGCACTCGGCCGTGGCCGTCGGCCTCAAGGATGGGACGGTTCAGATCATCAACATCATCACCGCCCTACCACGCCTCGAAGGGCCCATTCGCGGCAAGCCCGGAATTCGCCCGGCCGGACAGGACATCGGCGGCGGCCAGAGCGCCGGCGTCGCGTACTTCTTCGATCGCTATACCGTCACGGCCGTCTCGGTGACCGACACGTTCGACCGCGACGAGCCGCGCGATGCCGTGCGGTGGACCGTCGGTTCGGCGGCGGATGTTCAGAACCGTGAAGCCGGCGATCCGGAGTTCATCGAGAAGCTCGTCGCGGCCGTCGCGACGCCGGCGGGCGTGGCCGTGCTGAACTCGGAGGGCAAGCTTTCGGAACTCGCCAGGGCCGACGGCGCAATCCGCTGGAAGGCGGACGTCGGGGGCGGGGCGAACGGCGCCCTGCTCGCCGACCGGTCGACGCTCGTTGCGGTTGTGAAGGGCAAGGGCGGCGCGGATGCGTGGTTTATCGATCTCAGCGCGCCGAACACGCCGCCGCAGCGGCGCTCCGCCGGGGCCAGCGAGCCGATCTGGCGGGATCTGGCCCGCGAGGGACTCGTCGCCGCGTGGCCGGGACGGCTCATGATGACCACCGCGGAGAAGGACGCCGCGCGTCTGGGGCTGAAGGTCAAATTTCCACTGAAGGCCGCGCTCATCGGACTTCACCGCCGCAGCGCCGCGTCGAATACTGCCGGGCGCGACCTGCTCATCACGTTTGACGCGGGCGGCGACCTGGCCGGTCACGACGTGGCCACGGGCGAGAACGCGTGGCGGGCCCCGACGCGCGACCTGGGTCCATTCCGGCCGCGGCGGCTGGCGCTCGCCGGCGGGCTGGCGATCCTCGCGGATGACGACGGGCCGCTCACGGCGTTTCACGCGGACACGGGCAAGCTCGCGGCCGCGTGGACGGGTGAGGGGTGCGAGCGCATCCTCGGCGTCAGCGCGACGCCGCGCTTCGTGCATGCGCTGCGCGTGGCGACGCGCGTCGAAGGGATGCGGCGCACCCGCGAGCTTCAGCTCATCCGCACGCCGATCGTCCGGCAGGGTGAGTGGACGAAGGCGGACGCGAAGGCGCAGCAGGCGGCGGAGTGGCTGGGGCCGGCGGCGGGCGTGCGCGAGTGCGTCTGGTCGCCCGGGCGGGTACTTGTCGTCTCCGATAAGCTGGTGCGGATGTTCGTGCTGCCCGCGGAGTAGATGCGAGCGTGTTCGCGGGTGTGGAGTGGTGCATGAAAACCGTCGCGTTTCGAATGGTGGATGCGTTTGCCGAGAAGCCGTTCATGGGGAACCCCGCGGGCGTCGTGCTCGACGCGGATGGGCTCTCGACCGAGCAGATGCAGACGATCGCCCGCGAGGTAAACGCGAGCGAGACCTCGTTTCTCACCGGCCTGAACAATCCGCATGCGCCGCCGCTGCTGCGGTGGTTCACGCCGCAGGTGGAGGCGGGCTTTTGCGGCCATGCGACGCTGGCGGCCGCGCATGCGTGGTATGACTTCGCGGGTCGGAGCTGGCTGGCGAAGCGGGACAACGTGGCGCGGTTTGACTCAGCGGCGGGGCTGCTGGAGCTGCGGGGCGAAGTGCTACCGGAGCGGGAGGAGAGCCCGCTGTGGTGGTTGGCGATGCCTGAGCCGCGGCTGACGCCGGAGACGTCGAACCTGGCGAAGACGTGCGAGTGCCTGGGCATCACGGAGGCGGAGCTGGAGCCGGGGATGCCGGTGATGCGGACGCGCGATGACGACGTGATCCTGTTCGTGAAGGCATGGTCACGGCTGGCGGAACTGCGGCCGCGGATGGGCGAGCTCGGCGACTGGCAGAAGCGCAACGGCATCCGCGGGCATTGTGTGTCGTGCCTGGAGACGCTGAGCGACTCGGTGGATGTGTGTTCGCGGTTCTTTGCGCCGGCGGTGGGAATACCTGAGGACCCGGTGACGGGGAGCATGCACGGTCCGCTGGCGGCGCTGCTGGTGGCGAGCGAGCAGGCGCCGCTGGTCGACGGGCGGGCGGCGCTGACGTGCGTGCAGGGCGAGCCGGGCGGGCGGACGGGGCTGATCCGGGCGGTGGTCGAGCAGCGGGCGGGCGGCGAGGCGGGCGGGTATCGCGTGTTCGTCGGGGGGATGACGCAGACGATCGTGCGGGGGGAGATGCGGGTACCGGGGTGATGCGAGCATTTCGCATCACCTGCAGATGAACGCAGCGCCTACCGTGCCGCCGCGCGAGTTTGGTAGAATCATGCTGATGGCGGGAGTCGCTATGGTCGTGCGCTGGCCCGAAAAACAGAGCTACAACGGCCGGCGCATGACGGCGGACCAATACCTTGGTCTCCCCGAGACGCGGGAGCAATACGAACTGGTCGACGGAGTGGTCATCGTGTCGCCATCGGCTACCTGGGGGCATCAACGGATCGCACGGGAAATCCTGCTCCAGTTGACGCAATTCCTGGAGGCGCATCCGGTCGGCGAGGCAGTCAGCGACGTCGACGTTCGCCTCCGTGACGTTCTGGTGCTCCGACCCGACGTGGTTTTCCTCACCGCGGCCAAGGCGGCGCGTGTGACTGGCTACATCGCAGAGCCGCCGGACGTCGTCGTCGAGATCGTCTCACCCGGCGCGGCCGAGCGCGACCTGCACGAGAAGCGCTCTGATTATGAGTCTGCGGGCGTTGCGGAATACTGGGTGATCGATCCGCAGGCGGGCGAGATGCACTTTTTCAGGCTTGAGAACGGGAAGTACCGCGCGGGCAGCGCCAGTGACGACCGGTACGCTTGCGAAGTTGTACGCGGATTTGAACTTCGGCTGGAGCGCATCCGAGTGTTGTTCTGACGTGATGAACGGTCGGGGAGCATGCTTACGCGGAGTACCGCGAAAGCATGCTCCCCAAAATTCCCACCCTAGAACATGCCGCCCAAAAGCATGTCCACCTATTTTGCATCGGCGTTCCCCCACTTGCGTGGGGGGGTCGGAGTTCGTGGCGGTCCGGCTCTGCGAATCAGCCCTGGGCCGCTGCGGCCGGGGCCTGTTCGCCGCCTTCGTCGTCGGTGTCCGTATCGGTGTCCGGCGCCTCGGGTTCGACGGCCTTGGCCAGGAACGCCAGCTTGCCGTCCGCCACGGCCTTCTCGATCGCCGCCTTCACCGGCGACACGATCATGACCATGTTGCGGCCGTCCATGAGCGGCGGGCGCTCGATCTTCACGTATTCGTTGATCGATTCGGCGATGCCGCGGAAGATCTGCGTGCCGATCTCGCGGTGGGCGCGCTCGCGGCCGCGGAACTGCATCGTGAACTGGACCTTGTCGCCCTTGGCCAGGAAGCGGATGGCGTTTCGCACCTTGATCTGGCGGTCGTGCTCATCGGTGCGCGGTCGCAGGCGGACTTCCTTGATCTGCTGCTCATGGTGCTTCTTCAAGTTCTTTTTCTGGTTGTACTTGAATTTGCCGTAGTCCATGATGCGGCAGACGGGGGGGCGCTCGGTGGGCGCGACCTCGACGAGGTCGAGCCCTTGCTCGCGGGCCATCTGGAGCGCCTGGTACGTGTCGATGACGCCGATCTGCTCGTTCGCAGCGCCGATCAGGCGGATCGGCGAGATGCGAATCTGCTCGTTGCAGCGCAGACTTGTGCTGATTCCCTTTGACATCCTCTCCGCTTATCTGGTTTGGGCCGGCGTCTGGCGCTCGGCGGCGTGAACCCTGGTCTGCCGGTTCGCGATCTCCATCGCACACGCCGCCAGAAATTCGGGGATGGTGCAGCTTCCGAGCTGCTGCCCCTCGCGCGTGCGTACGTTGACATTCTGCGCGGCGACTTCCTGTTCGCCGAGGACGATGATATAGGGGACCTTCATGAGCGTCGCCTGGCGGATCTTGGCGCCGATGCGCTCGCTGCTGTCATCGAGTTCGACGCGGAGGCCGGCCTTGCGGAACAGGTCAAAGACCTCGCGGCCGTAGGCTTCCGATTTTTCGCTGACGGTGCAGATGGTCGCCTGGACGGGGGCCAGCCAGAGGGGGAACGCGCCGGCGAAGTGCTCGATGAGGATGCCGCAGAACCGCTCGATGCTGCCGAACGGGGCGCGGTGGATCATCACCGGGCGGTGCTCCTTGTTGTCGTCGCCGATGTATTTCAGATCGAAGCGGATCGGCAGGTTGTAGTCGACCTGGACGGTGCCGAGCTGCCACTCGCGGCCGATGCAGTCGCGAACGACGAAGTCGATCTTGGGACCGTAGAAGGCGGCCTCGCCGCGCTCCTCGGTATACGGGAGGTTGGCCTGCTTTACGGCCTGGCGGACGGCCTCCTCGGCCTGGTCCCAGATTTCGCGCGAGCCGACGTACTTCTCACTGTCGTCGCGCAGGCCGATGCGGACGCGGAAGTCGGTCAGCTTCAGCATGTCGAGCACGGCGCGGGTGAGGTCGACGCAGTCGGCCATCTCCGCCTGCACCTGGTCGGGCGTGCAGAAGATGTGGGCGTCGTCCTGCGTGAAGCCGCGAACGCGGGTGAGGCCGGAGACCTCGCCCGATTTCTCGTAGCGATAGACCGTGCCGAATTCCGCCAGGCGGACGGGCAGGTCGCGGTAACTGAGCGACTCGGAGGCGAAGATGCGCACATGGTGCGGGCAGTTCATCGGCTTGAGGAGGAAGCCGTCGTCCTGCTGCAGGTGCTCGCGGATGAGCGCGAGGTTGCCCGCGGTCTGGCCGCAGGCGGGGTCGAGCTTGCGCCCGGCGGGCTTGCCGGGGTCTTCGACGAGCTCGAAGTGGACCTTCGGATTGATGACCCGCAGCTCCTTGAGGAGGTGATTGACCTGCTCGGTGAACGGCGAGTGCGGATGGTCCTTGCCGCCTTCATAGACGGCGACCCAGAGCTCGTTGAGCACGCGCGAGGTGTCGGACTCGTAGAGCGGGGGGAACTGCGACTCGCGGTAATACGGGAAATGGCCGCTGGTGCGGTAAAGCTCCAGGCGACCGATGTGCGGCGTATAGACCGGCTGATAGCCGCGGGCGAGGAGCTGCTCGCGCATCAGCGTTTCGAGGCAGTAGCGCATGATCGCGCCGCGCGGCTTCCAGAGGATGAGGCCGGAGCCGACGAGCTGATCGAGGACGAAGAGGCCGAGCTCCACGCCGAGCTTGCGGTGGTCGCGTTTCTTCGCTTCTTCGAGCTGGGTCAGATGGGCCGCGAGTTCGGCCTTCTTGAAGAACGCGGTCCCGTAGACGCGCTGGAGGACCTTCTTGCTCGCGTCGCCGTGGTGGTAGGCCCCGGCGACCTGCATGACCTTGAATGCGCCGATGCGGCCGGTGCTGGGGACGTGCGGGCCGCGGCAGAGGTCTTCCCAGCAGCCTGAATCGCGCGTACCGGTCACGTAGAAGCTCAGCGAATCGCCGCTCGCACGCTCGGCGTTGTCGACCTTGTACTCGTTGCCTTCGTCGCGGAGCTTGCCCATCGCCTGGCCGCGGGGCAGTTCGTAGCGGGTGAATGGGCGATCGTCTTTCACGATCTCGGCCATCTTCGCTTCGATCCTGGCGAAGTCTTCGGGCGTAAGGTTGTGATCGAGGTCGATGTCGTAGTAATAGCCGTTTTCGACCGGGGGGCCGTAGACGAGCTTGGTCTGCGGCCAAAGCGTGCAGATCGCCTCGGCCATCACGTGGGCGCAGCTGTGGCGCACGAGCGTGATCGCGTCGGGATCGGTTTCGGTGATGGCCTGGAAGTCGACGGGGTCGCCCTCGGGCAGGCGCGCAGCGAGATCGACGATCGCGCCGTTCACACGGGCGGCGACGCTCTTTCGCGCGAGACCGGGGCCGATGCCGGCGATGACTTCGGCCGCGGTAACGCCGCTGGGGTGTTCGATCAGCTTACCGTCGGGCAGTCGGACCTTTACCATGGGAGGAAATCCCTCATGGCCGAGGCACGCCGACGAGATCCGGTTCGAGAGATGACTGCATACTGGACGAAAAACCTCAGTACAGTTTGCAGAACGCGCATCCCGACCGGTCGCGGCTTGCCGCGGCACCGTTCGAGTTAGCGTGTGGATGTCAGTGACATTCTTTGGTTCTGCAACCGCTGAAAGCCGGCGAGACACACCCGCCGATTCTTACACTCTATCGGCGAAATCGGGCAAGTCAAATGAATCTCGCGAAGGTTCCCGGCACGGCCGCACGCCGGGCGGGCGTTCGCGGCGCAGGCCGGCGCCGGGCGGGAATCGGCGTTGAATCCTGCTCCTGGCGGTAAACGCGCACGGCTCCGGGATGCGCGAGGCCGCCCCACCGCCGGACGGGCCGAGAACGGACGGCGGCGGGCGTGGGTGACCGGGATCCGTGTCGAACGGGGAAACTCGGCCGTTGACAGGGGTGGCGCGGGCAATTAATGTGCCTTGTTCTGGTCGGGCCACGGCCAGAGTTTGCCCGCTCGCACGGGGCGGCGGAGGCGCGAAAACGCCTGCCGCGATGAGCCCCCCGAATCGCGGCTCGGGGTTCAGGCCTCCCGAGCGGGTCCGCACCCGCGACATCCGTTTGGAACGGAACGTGGCCGCACCGGTTGAATCACAGTCGAGGGCGGCTGTGTGGCAGGATTCCCGTCGCGTGCGGGGGTCATCAACCGGCCCCGGATACCCGGTGGTGTAATCGGTAACACTACAGGTTTTGGTCCTGTCATTCCTGGTTCGAGTCCAGGCCGGGTAGTCTCGCCGGCGCTCGAAAAGCCGGATGACGGGTGAGGCGTCGTTGTGAAGGATTTGCGCGTATTTTCGGGCCGCAGCCACCCGGCGCTGTCGCAGCGGGTCGCCGATTATCTCGGGATCACGCTGGGGCGGGTGCAGCTCGAGAATTTCCCGGACGGGGAGATCTCGCTGAAGCTGCACGAGGACGTGCGGGGCCGGGACGCGTTCATCATTCAGTCGACCTGCACGCCGGGCAACGACAACCTGATGGAGCTGCTGATCTACATCGACTGCCTGCGGCGGGCGTCGGCGAAGCGGATCACGGCGGTGATTCCGTACTTCGGCTATGCGCGCCAGGATCGCAAGGACGAGGGCCGCGTGCCGATCACGGCCAAGCTCGTCGCGAACCTGATGACGGTGGCGGGTGCGAACCGCATCCTGACAATCGACCTGCACGCCGAGCAGATTCAGGGTTTTTTCGACATTCCGGTGGACAACCTCTCCGCTCAGCCGGTCATCACGGCGTTCTTCGAGTCGCTGAAGCTGGACTCGATCGCGCTGGTGAGTCCGGACATCGGGAACGCGAAACGGGCGCGGGTGTATGCGCAGCGGCTCGGGGGCGAGCTGGCGATCATCGACAAGCGGCGGGTGAGCGGTTCGGAAGCGGTCTCGTACAACATCATCGGCGATGTCGCGGGCAAGACGGTGCTGATGGTCGACGACATCATCGCGACGGCGGGGACGATCGTCCAGGCGGCGCGGATGGTCCGCGACCGTGGCGCCAAGCGGATCATCACGACCTGCACGCACCCGGTGCTGTGCGGGCCGGCGGTGGAGCGGCTGGCGGGCGCGCCGATCGACGAGATCGGCTGCACGGACACGATTCCGCTGAGCGAGGAGGCCCGCAAGCGGCTGCCGAACGTGCGGGTGCTATCGGTGAGTGAGCTATTGGGCGAGGCGATCCGGCGGATTCACATGAACGAATCCGTCAGCAGCCTCTTCATGAAATAGGCGGCTCGCGAAGCGCGGGCCTTTGCACTGGAGTTTCGCAATGCAGATCGCAACACTCAAGGGTGAAACGCGGACGCCGGGCGGCCGGCATGCCAACGAGCGGCTGCGCCGGGGCGGGATGATTCCCGCGATTGTGTACGGCCACGGTGAAGCGCCGGAGACCATCGCGATATCGCGGCACGAGCTGGAGCTGGCGCTGCGCGGCCACGCGCACGTGGTGCAGGTGGACATCGGCGGGAAGGCGACGCAGTTCTTCCTGAAGGAAGTGCAGTACGACCACCTGGACAAGACGCCGATCCACGCCGACCTGATGCGGGTGGATCCGAACGAGCGCATCCAGGTTTCGGTGCCGATCGAGCTGCGGGGCACGCCGGCGGGCCTCACGGTCGGCGGCGAATTGATCCAGGTCATCAGCGACCTGGAAGTCGAGTGCAAGCTGCTCGAGATTCCCGAGTCGGTCCGTGTGAAGATCGACCACCTGAACATCGGCCAGGCCGTTTACGTGAAGGAACTGGAGCTTCCCGCAGACGTGAAGGCGATGCACGATCCGGAAGAGGTCGTGGTTTCCGTGCGCCTGAAGCGGCTCGAAGCGGAAGCGCCCGCGGCTGCGCCGGCGGAGGGTGCGACGGCGGAGCCGGAAGTCATCGGCCGGGTGGCGAAGGAGAAGACGGAGGGTGAGGAGAAGTAGTGAAGCTGGTCGTCGGACTCGGAAACCCCGGTCGGCAGTACGCGGAAACGCGGCACAACGTCGGCTTCCGGATCGTCGACGAAGTCGCGCGGCGGGCGAAGGTCGAGATCGACCGCTTCGACCGGGATTTCGAATCGCTGGTCGCGGAGGCCGGCGTCGCAGCGGAGCGAGTGCTGCTGGCCAAACCGCAGACGTACATGAATCTGAGCGGCAAGGCAGTGGCGGCGATCCGGCGGTTTTACAAGGTCGAGCTGAATGACCTGCTGGTCGTGTCGGATGATCTCGACCTGGAGGTCGGCCAGATTCGGCTGAGGCCGTCGGGATCGGCGGGCGGCCAGAAGGGACTGGGCGACGTGCTGCTGAAGCTCGGATCGCAGGAGGTGCCGCGGATGCGGATCGGAATCGGCAAAGTTCATCGCTCGGCGACGGTCGAGTACGTGCTGGGCCGTTTTTCGCCGCCGGAGCGCGAGGTCATGGACCAGACGGTCGTGCTCGCGGCGGACGCGGTTGAATGCTGGGTCCGCGACGGGATGACCGCCGCGATGAATCGATACAACAAGCGCAACGACTCGAACAAGGAGTGAAGCCTTGAAGTTCTACGAAGGTCTGTTCCTGATGGACAACACGGCCGCCCCGGACTGGAAGTCGATGGAGACGGAAGTTCGGCGGCTGATGGATCGCGCCGGGGCGACGGTGCAGGTGCTCGTGAAATTCGACGAGCGGAAGCTGGCGTACGAGATCAAGGGCCGGAAGCGCGGGACGTACATTCTGACGTACTTCGAAGCGCCGACGGAGAAGATGAGCGCGCTGGAGCGCGACGTTCAGCTGAGCGAGTCGATCCTGCGGGCGATGTTCCTGCGCTACGAGCCGCTGAGCGAGGCGAAGCTGGCGGAGCTGAAGGCGCATCCGGCGGATCAGCCGCTGCGTCCGATGAGCAGCGGAGATCGGGATCGCGACCGGGGCGACCGGTGGGATCGCGGCGACCGTGGTGACCGTGGCGACCGCGGGGATCGCGGAGACCGCGGGGATCGCGGGGATCGCGGTGACCGGGGGGATCGGGGCGATCGCGGTCCGCGTGAAGAGAGCGACGAGCCGGCGGAAATCGGCGCGGAGTAGGGGTCTGGAAGAGTCTGCGACTGGAGTTTTTTAAACCGGGAGAAGGCCATGACGGGCTTCAATCGAGTGATCCTCGCCGGGAACCTGACGCGTGACCCGCAGATCAAGTATCTGCCGAGCAATACGGCCGTGTGCGAATTCGGCCTGGCGATGAATCGCCGCTGGCGCGACAAGGACGGTAACCAGCACGACGAGGTTTGTTTCGTCGACTGCGCCGCCTTCGGCCGACAGGGCGAGGTCATCAACCAGTACATGTCCAAGGGCAAACAGATGCTGGTCGAGGGCCGGTTGAAGCTGGATCAGTGGACCGCCCAGGATGGCACGAAGAAATCGCGGCTCTCCGTCGTGGTTGAGAATTTCACGTTTCTCGGAGGTCCGGGAGCTCCCGGCGGCGGCGAAGGCGGGGGTCAGCGCGGCAATTACGAGCGCGGCGGCCAGAGCCGCGGCCCGGCTGAGAATCGTCCGCCCGCCGACAACCGCGGCAGCGGGTTCGTGCCGAACCGCGACAGCGCTCCGCCGCCGGCGGCCGATTACGAAACCAGCTATTCGAGCGCGGACGCGGAACCGCCGCCGCGCAACGACGATATTCCGTTTTAAGGTGTTCTGACGATCAATCGCAGCAGATTGAACATACGAGGTGATGCATGAAACCGAGAGCGGCCCGCCCGAAGAAGAAGAAGCGTTCCAGCGAACCGCCGAAGCTTCGCGGCCCGAAGATCAAGATGGAAGAGATCGATTACAAGGACGTGGCGCTGCTTCAGCGGCTCGTCAGCGCGCAGGGCAAGCTGTTTTCGCGCAAGCGTTCGGGCCTTGACGCCCCGGCGCAGCGCAAGGTGTCGGAGGCGCTGAAGCGCGCCCGGCTGATGGCCCTGATGCCGTTCATCAACTAGCCAGGCGGACCGCCCTCGGCGCAGATCGAGGCGGTGCGGCTGCGATTGAAGCATTCCTGCGGCCGGCGCGCCGCGGAGACCAGTGGAGACAAGCATCATGCAGGAACTGCTACTGCTCAAGGACGTTCGCAAGCTGGGCCACGTCGGCGACGTGGTGAAGGTGCGCGACGGATACGCCCGCAATTACCTCCTCCCGCAGCGTCTGGCCACCGAGCCGACCGAGGAGAACATCAAGGCCATCGAGACGGTCAAGAAGGCCGCGGCCGCCGAGCGCGCGCGGAAGACGAAGGAATTCCAGGACATCGCCGCGAAGATGAAGGACCTCTCGGTCACCATCGAAGCCAATGCGAACCCGGAAGGCACGCTGTACGGCTCGGTCGGTCCGCGCGAGATCGCCGCGGCCTGCCAGGCGCAGGGTTTCCCCGTGCTGGCCGAGCATGTGCTGCTCGATCCGCCGATCCGGACACTCGACAACCGCAATGTGCGGATCGAGTTCACGGACGAGGTCGAGGTGACGATCAAGGTCTGGGTCGTCCGCGAGGGCGGCCTGCCCGAGGCGGCGGCCGCGACCGAGGGCGCCGAGGCGGGTGCAGCCCCGGCGGCCGAGTAGGCCCTGGATTGAATTGTCGGTCGATGTGGGCGGGGTCGTCGCGGCGGGAGCGTCGCGGGCGGCCCCGCC
This sequence comes from Planctomycetota bacterium, assembly GCA_045863555.1. Classification (GTDB taxonomy): domain Bacteria; phylum Planctomycetota; class Phycisphaerae; order UBA1845; family Fen-1342; genus JACRLV01. The sequence continues at coordinate 25,629 of BTUU01000033.1, forward strand.
CGGTCGTCCCCGGGGGTGGGAAAACAGCCGGAAATGGGGGAAATCCCGCGAAAACGGGGGGATTTCCGGCGGCCGCTTGACCCCGCACTGCCCTCGGATAGACTTGACCCGGGCACTGAGCAGAGAGTTGTCCTCGTAGCTCAATTGGACAGAGCGTCGGCCTCCGGAGCCGAAGGTTGTGGGTTCGAATCCCGCCGAGGACGTGCGCCACGTCTGAATGCCGCCCATTGGGGGCTCCCGTTATGCCCGTGCGGACGCATACGCGACTGATCGACGACCTTTCGCGCCTCGAACGGCGGATCGCCGAGGCGGCGGAGAAATCGCCGCGCAACGGCCGCTTTCGCAAGGCGATGCGGACGGAGCTGCTGCGCGTCCTCAATGGCAGCGGGACCTTCGAGCAGATTCCGGCGGAGGTGCCGAGCACGGTCGCGCTGACGGACCGGATTCAGAACCGGATCGGACGGGAATCCGACTACGCGCTGCCCCGGGCGGTGTATGAACACGTGGGCTATGACAGCACCGTCGCGAGCTTCATCGCCCGGCGGCAGATCCGGCGGAGCGAATGGGACTTCCTGAGCCGGCTGGCGCGCGAACTCGGCCTGCCGATCGACTACGGCTTCGGCGAGATGGAGGACCGGCCGCCGTGGATGATCGACGTCGATGAGTCGCGGCAGTACCTGCGGGTGTGGATCCGCGAGCTGGCGCTTCAGGACATGCTGCTGGCGAGCATGGAGGCGTATCTGGTGCCGGCCGGGCCCGGGCGGTCGTGGACGGAGATCTACGGGCTGGTGTTCGGATCTCTGCGGGCCGCCCAGAAGCCGAGCCGGGTGCCGATCGCGATGGTCGACCTGAACGTCGAGCGCATCTGCATCCAGCACCGCGCCTACGGGTCTCCGAGCGAAGTGACGGCGGATGAACGGAGCGAGGGGGCGCATCTTGCGATGGCGGAGGAGCTGTTCCCTTACTGGCACCTGCTGGGCGATTTTCACACGCACACGTTTCGCAATCTGGAGGAGATTCACGAGAATCGGGGCTGGCGCTACAGCAAGTGGGATGAGAAGGTGAACGTCGAGTGGAACCAGCGCGTCCGGGCGCTGGGGCACCGGCCGCGGGTGGCGCTGATCCTGACGATCGCGCACGCGGGGCGGCAATCGGCGGGCGCTCAGGAGGCGTGGCGCGGGCAGCACAATGTGCTGCGGGCGACAATCGGGCGGTGCCACTGCTTCATCTCGGCGTATCGCATACGGCCCGACGGGCGTTATTCGAGCGATGGGATTTCGCTGAAGTGTCCGCACCTGGCGGGACAGGCATAGCGGACGGAGGCGGGGCGGCGCGGCGGTTACCGGTGAACGCGGGGAGCGGCCCGCGGGGATCGCATGCGCAGCGGCTGCGCCGACGGCAGGCCGCCCTCACTGTGGGGACAGGGGAATTCATGCTTGCGTATCGACTGAACGCGTTCGGGCTCGAGCACCTGGAGCTGGTCGACGCGGCCGCGCCGCCACCGCCGGGGCCGGATGAGGCGACCGTCGAGATCTCGGCGATCAGCCTGAACTACCGCGATCTGCTGGTTATTCGCGGGCTTTACAACCCGCGATTTCGTCTGCCGGCCACGCCGATCAGCGATGGCGCGGGGATCGTGCGGGCGGTCGGATCGAATGTGAAGCACGTCAGGCCGGGCGATCGCGTCATCGGGAATTTCATCACCGGCTGGATTGACGGGCCCTATTACGGGCGCTACCTGCCGACGACGCTGGGGATGCCCGGGCCGGGATTGGCCGCAGAATTCGTGAATCTCCCGGGGGCCGCGCTGGTCGCGCCGCCGAGGCACTACTCGCTGGAGCAGGCGTCGACGCTGCCGATCGCGGCGCTGACGGCGTGGAGCGCGCTGGTGACGGAGGGCGGGCTTGATCCGCGGCGGACGGACAATGATGCGACGATCCTGACGCTCGGGACCGGCGGCGTGTCGATGTTCGTGCTGCAATTTGCCCGGGCGATGGGAGCGCGGGTCATCGCTACGAGCAGCGACGACGCGAAGCTGGAGCGCGTGCGGCCGCTGACGATGGCGGGCGTGAACTACCGGACGCATCCGGACTGGGACAAGCGGGTGCTCGAGCTGACGGGCGG
>BTUU01000034.1:0-26798 GCA_045863555.1 Planctomycetota bacterium
CGAGAAAGACGCCGCCTGATCACGGAGCGATCAACGAAATTTGACAATATCTCGGCAGGCCAGGGATTCACCGTGTCGCATTTCACCTCAAGCAAACACGAGCATTCGTTCGTCTCCATGTTCCACCGCAGCAGTCTCGTGCGATCCGCCGCTTCATCGAGGATTATGACGTACGCTTCCTGTCCGGTGTCATCGAAACCTACGAATTGGCGAAAACACGACGTATACGATGTCGGAACGGGCGAGGGCAGCGTCCGGCGCGTTCTTCCCGTACGCGCGTCCAGCAGCGCGAGGCCATCGGGCAAAGGGACAAGCAGCCCGGTGCCGTCGGGGGTCACGGTGATGTCGAAGTCGAGCATGAAACCCGTGAGGATGATTTCAAACCTCCGGATGACCGTTCCCGCGAGCACATCGATCGCGTAGATGAAACCGACGGGGCGCCTCCACGCCGACAGGTTGAAGTTGCGCTTCAGCGCAAGACCTTCGAGGTCGTGAGACCACCAACGGAGGCTTGCGCCGAACCAGCCAGTGCGGGGAAGCCAGAAGATCCACGGCGACGCGTATCCGACAAGCATGATCGCGGTCAGGAGACTGAGGGGAAGCAGGCGGCGCCGCGTCGTCCGGCCGCGGCGCGGGCTCTTCGTGGGCGTGAAGCACTCGGGGCAACGGTCGGACGCCGCACCTTTCTGGCAGTAGTTGCAGCGGCGGCAATGGGACTCGCCGGGGAGGCGCGGCGTTCGCAGGACACGGCGTAGGACAATGAGAAACAGCAGGACCGTGATCGCGACGATCGTGCCGCCGATTTCGGGCCAGTAGTAGACGAGCATCTCCCAGAGGTTGATGGCCTGGACTTCGCCGACGGCATACAGGGTCGTGCCGTCGGGCGAGAAGCAGGCGGTGAAAATCATAGGATTCCCGGGAAGGCGCAGGCGGTGCATCGGGCCGGGGTAGTCGGCTGTTGCGGTGGCCGTTAGCGCGAGGAGGGAGATGGCCAGCAGGAGGCGCCGCGGGATGGGTGGCCGCGGCACTGGATTGCGTGTCGGTGCTCGCACGAATCGCAGGATAGCGGCGGATCGCGGGGGGCGTCAGCGAACTGGTATTGACGGTGCGCACGGCGTTTTGGGAAGGGGGAACCGGAAGGATTCCGGCGGGCGGGGTGCGAGATGGGAATCACGCACCAGCGGCAGATTGGTCGAGGCGCGAGATAGGAATCACGCACCAGCGTGATAGCGATGGATACCCATGTTGCGAAATCGGGATCGATCAATACGGGACTGCTATAGCCCGAAGGCGTGGATCAACGGCCCGGCGATATGTGTCGCCCAAGGCAACCAGAGCGCCGGCTCTAGGAGAAGCACAGCTGTACAGATAATCACGACCGCCGCATTCGAAAGCCACGTGCGTGCGGCTCCAAGCGAGACGAGTATGAGGAGCGCGAAGGTCGCGTACCCCGGGATTCCCGCAAGCCGAAACAACAACTCTGGATCGGCGTCGGGGGACCAGAGTGCGGCGGCCATGCATGCGAGGAAAAACACACTGCGCCGGACGCACTCGCCGGGCAGCGACAAAACGAAGAAGAGCGCGGCGAGGCGGAGGGTATTGCGAGTGAGTCCGTGCGCCCGCGCTGAAACGGCGGCCGCAATCGCGAGTGCGGCGAATGCGAAGTGAATTCCGTAGTAGACCGCTCCGGCGATATTCCAAGCCCAGAACAGCAACGATCCCCGCGGATCGGCTCCCCATGTTCCGAGCATCGTGCCGAGGCCTGCGCCGACCAGGAGTGTCAGCACGGTGATGAGCAGAAACAGAGCCGCGGCGTAGACGGCGGCGGGACCGACCCCCGGCGCGACCTTCAGGTCGGTCTGAGGCGATTTGAAATTGATCAGCCACTTGGGTTTGAAACTTGCCCATGCGATCAGACCCGAGCGCCGCACCCAATTGCGGTGCCGGTTGAACGCAATTGCCAAGGGCGCGCCAATCAGCTCGGCACTTGGTGCATCGAGTACATTCCACCCACACTCGGGGCAGACAGACGTCGCGCTGGCGCGTGTGTCGTAGCCGCAGGAGGGGCAGTACTTCGCGTCGCCGTAGTCATTCATGCTTTTGACGGTTCATGATTGAATTCGGGGCCGCTGTGTCGCGGACGGAGGTTCAGTTCCTTTCCGCGGAATCGCGCTAAAGGCGCGACCGGAAGGGATTCCGGAGGCCGGGGTGCGAGATGGGAATCACGCACCAGCCCTGAGCGAACCGTGCGCGTGCCATCGAGCGGCCGGTCGATGCGAACAGCCATCGACCGGGCACCCGAGACTTTTCGCAATCGCGCTTACGAGCGCTCCGCGATCACTTTCTGCGCCGCCGTCACGCCGGCACCGAGGTTGAACTTGTGGCCGCGCTTGTAGAGGACCTGCTCCAGTGCGCCGATGGCGAGGACCGTGTCCATCGTATCGACGTAGCCCATGTGGCCGAGGCGGAAGATCTTGCCCTTGAGCGAGTCCTGGCCGCCGGCGGATTCGATGCCGTAGCGGGCTTCGAGGTCGTTGCGGATGTCCTTGACCGTGATGCCCGCGGGCGGCTTCAGGGCCGTGACGGAGTCGCTGGGGTTCTTCGAGAAGACCGGCAGGCCGATCGCCTCGCCGGCCGCGCGGGTCGCCGCGGCCATCGCGCCGACGCGCCGCCACACGTTCTCCATGCCCTCTTCGAGCAGCAGTTCCAAGGCCTTGTTCAAACCGCGGACAAGCAGGTGCGCGGGCGTGAAAGGCGTGTCGCTCTCGGCGGCGCTCTTGCGGGCCTTGTTCAGATTCAGGTAGTACGCGTGCTGGGCCTTGTTGGCTTCGATGGCCGACCACGCCTTCTGGCTGACGCTGAGGACGCCGAGGCCGGGCGGGACCATGAGGGCCTTCTGCGAGCCGGTGATGACGACGTCGACGCCCCAGTCGTCGGGCTTGAGCGGGATCGCGCCGGCCGAGGTGATGCAGTCGGCGATGAGCAGCTTGCCCATTGACTGGCAGACCTTGCCGATGCCTTCGAGGTCGCATTTGGTCGCGGTCGAGGTCTCGCTGTGAACGCACATGACGGTCGTGATCGCGGGGTCGGCCTTCAGCATCGACTGGATCTGTTCGGGGGTGGCGCAATCGCCCCATTCCACGGCGTGGCGTGTGACGGGGATGCCGTATTGCTGCGCGATCTCGCCCCAGCGCTGGCCGAATTTGCCCGCTTCGATCGTGAGCATCTTCGAGCCGGGGCCGTTCACGCCGACAATCGCCGCCTCGGCCGTCGCGGTGCCCGACCCGGTGACGATGATGACTTCATTTTTCGTGCAGAGGACCTGTTTCAACCGGTCGGTGCACTCCTTCATGATCCCCTTGAACCAGTCGGTGCGGTGATGGTGGAAGGGGCGGGACATCTCGAGCAGGACTTCCTCGGGAACCGCACAGGGGCCGGGGGTGAACAGGCGGAACTTTTTCATGGGTGCATCTCCGGTATTGCTTCAAATCGCGGCCTCTGCCGCCCGGAAATCAAGTCTGGGCGAATTGAGCCGACCGCGAATCCACATTATACCCGTACGCGCTGCGCGGGTCACGATGGCGGATGCGCGCCCGTGACGACGGCGGCCGGAACCGCCGGGGCGGTCGAGCGTCAAATCAACCGGATGGCCGGAATACCCGGTCGGCCGGAGCAGGAGCGATTCCATGACTCGACTGAGATTCGCCCGGAACCTCGCCGCTGTTCTCGTACTGACGATATCCATCGCCGGCTGCGATCGTCCGGGGCCGACGGCTGCAAACCCGGCCAGCGCTCCCGTCGGCGGCGCGGCCCCGGCGGCGTTTCCGACAAAACCTGGCACATACGTTCGGGGGACCCTCCGCTATGAATACACGGTCCTCGCGGCCGGATCCCGTTCGGAGCGGCGACGCGGCCGGTTGTTTGAGGGAGATCAGGAAATCGTCGGCACGCCTGGGGAAATTCGCGATACGGCATTGGGGCGGTTTGCGTACTTTGGCGACGCGCCGGGGGCCTATCATGCCGGGTGGCTGAACACGCTGACGTACGACAAGCCCGTTTTTGGCGCTAGTGGTGGAATTCTGCCTGAACTGAGCGGATATTTCGGCGATTTCCCGGCCGGCACTCCCTAGCGGTCTCCCACGCAGCGCGGCGCACGTTACGGGGTATAAAGAAGCGCCGGATTGATAGCCCCGCGCACGACGGTTCGCGGTTACGCTATGCGTGTCGACTGACGGAATCCGGAATGCCTGGTGAGAATCCCCCATGATGATGCGTGGAAACAGAATGCTGACGGCCGTCGCCTTCTTTCTGGCGGCGACGATGGTATTGGGGCAGGACACCCAGCCGTCTGAACCCGGCGCGGCGACGCCGCCCGCGGCCGCAACAGAACCGGTTGATCCGACCGCTGCGCCGCCGACGATCGCCCCGGACGCGTCGGGTCTCGGCGAATCGGGCTTGGACTCGCCCGCGGGTGAGGCGGCATCCGAGCGATTGACGCGCGAGCCGGTCTGGAAGCTCGTCGCCCCGAGTTTCTCGCAGACGGACATTTCGTGGATCGCCGCGGCGATCGTGCTAACGCTGCTCGTGCAGTTGCGGCCGATCTTCAGTACGCGGAATCTCGATGCGCTCGTGCTGGCGCTGATGTGCCTGAATTTCCCGCTTCGGGCGCTGGGTGCGGCGAGCGTCGAGGGCGATCCGAGCGGGCGCTCCGTGCAGTTTTACAGCTATCTGGCGCTGAGCGGGTTCACGGCGTATTGGCTGGCGCGCGGCGTGGGGCTGGCGTGTGCGAAGCGAGTTGTGCCGTTCACCGTGAACGCGGCACCGGCGGGGCTGGCAGTCCTCGTGGTGGCGTCGCTGGCGCTGGGGATGAACGCACTCTTTACTCAACCGGTTTCCGAGGCGTCGCGGTATGCGATGGTCGGGGGCATGTACTTCCGCGATACCGGAAAGCTCCCGTACGGCGAGCTGCTCGGGCGCGACGACGCGTCGCCGCTCAACTACCTGCTGCATGCCGGGGCGACGAAGCTGATCCCGCCGATCAACGAGGACGTGGCGCTCGGGTGGACCAACCGCGGTGAATGGTTGACGGCGGAGAGAATCGGCGAGATCGACACGGCCGCGGCGCGGCTCGTCAACGGCGTGCTGTTCATCCTGCTCTTCGGCGGTGTGGCATGGCTGGGGCATCGGCTGCACTCATTCTCAATGGGGAAGACGGCGGCGGCGATCCTGTGCGTGATGCCGATGACGCACGCGTGCCTGGGCGAACCGGCGATCATGATTCCGGCGGTTCTGCTGACGTGGGCGCTTGCCTTTGCGGCGGTGCCCGGCGTGGGGCTGACGCTGGCCGCGTTTCTGGTCGTCGTAGCCGGACTGGCTTGGCCGTGGGCGTGGCTCGTGCTCCTGCCGCTGCTGGCGTATTCGACGCGCCGCGGGTGGCAGGCCTTCGGGGCGGTGCTGGGAACGCTCGCGGGTGCGGCCGCGTGTCTGGCGATTGTGTACGTCTTTGCGGCCCCCGCGCTTCCGCGGCCCGATCGTGCGATCGCCGCGATCGGCGATCGTCCGCAGTATGGTGCGACCATTTCGGGGGGGCGGTTGATGGTCGAAAAGTGGCCTGACGCATCGCCGCCGCCGGCCGCGAACGCCGCGAAGATGTGGTTCTGGAACCTGCTGCTGGACGCGGACACGTCGACGATGGTCGCGACGGATCATTCGCTGACGCTTCCGGTCGGCGTCGATCCGGCGGCGGTTCGCTATCGGGACGTCGCGCCATCGACCGCGGCGCTGGCGCTCGTTCAGCCCGGCTATCGGGATGCGGTTGCAGGGCTGCCGGACGGACAGCGGTTGCTGATCGCGATCCGCACGGTGCTGGAGGCGGTGTGGCTGGGGCCGGAATCGCGGTCGGCGAGCGTTCCGCCCGTGTGGGATGTCTGGTTCCGCAGCGGGTCGCCGACCGAGCGTTCGGAAACGATCACGCTCGTGCGGCGGATCGGGAAGGGCGTCGTCGGCCTGCTCGCGCTGCTGCTGGCGATCGTGGTACTGCGGCGCGAGAACGCCACTGAGCAGGCGGTGCTTGGAGCGGTGCTGGCGATCACGGCGGGCGTGGCGCTGTGCAGCTTTGCCGGAGCGGTGAGCGACGCGGTGTGGTGGATTCCGGCGCTGCTCGGGGCGATCGCGGCGGGTGGCGAGCCGTTGCCGCTGTTTTCGCGGCCGGGTGTCCGCGGCGGGGCCGAGCACGAGCGCATCACGGTTGAATGAGGCTGGATGTGGACGAAACCGGTCCCGGGGGGCGAATTTCGTTCGCGATGCGAAAATTCCCCTTGACATGACCGAACAGTTGGCTAACATTCGCGGAAATCCCGCTGGACGGGTGTCCGGCGGCGGCTGCGCCCGATCGGGTGCAGCAAAGAGCGGGCCGAGTGATTCAGGGAGACGCGCGATGCGATTCAAGACATGGTTGGCGGGTGCGGTGGCGGCGGGCGTCCTGGTGGCGTCGTCGACGCTGGTGTTTTCGCAGGAGAAGAAGCCCGACGCCAAGCCTGCGGGCAAGCAGGAGGCCGCGGCGGGGCAGCCGACGCCTGAGCAGATGGAAAAGGCGATGAAGAACATGCAGGAGGCGGGCACGCCGGGTGAGAACCACAGGCTGCTCGCGGACTACATGGTCGGCGAGTGGACGTACGAAAACAAGATGTACCACGGTCCGGAGCCGGAAGTTTCGAAGGGCACGTGCACGACGAAGGCGTTCTACGACGGGCGCTATGTGCATGCCGTGCATAAAGGCACGATCAACATGCCGGGTGCGGACGGGAAGCCGACCGAGGTGCCGTTCGAGGGCACGGCCATGAACGGCTACGACAACGTCAAGAAGAAATTCGTGGGAACGTGGGTCGACAATTTCTCGACCTGCATCGTGGTGGTCGAGGGAACGTACGACGCCAAGGCGAAGACGATTACGTACACCGGCGAGATGCCCGATTGCATGAACGACAACAAGCCCTGCAAATTCCGGGAAGTCATCCGCCTGGTCAGCAAGGACAAGCATGTTCTTGAGTGGTACCAGGAGATGGGCGGCAAGGAATCGAAGACGATGGAGATTACCTACACGCGGAAGAACTGATTCCGCGTCGCGCGCCGGCGCTCCGGCGGCGCGGCCGGCTGATCTGCGGCGGAGGCGGCACGCTCATTGGCTGAGCGGGTCGCCTTCGCCGTTTTTCCGGGGGTGGACCGCGCGGCGGCGGGGACGCGTACACTCTTCACGGGAGCAGCCCACGGCGGCTGATCCATGGACCCCCGCCGATCCGATCGGCGCGAGAGTACCCCAGGGGGAATGAACCATGACGAAAACCGAGCGATTTCGCGTATCGACCCGCGGAAACAGCGATGTGACGGACCTGACGGCGCGGGTGGCCGAGGCGATCGGGCGGACGGGCATCGGGGATGGACTCGTCTGCGTGCTCGTCGTGGGCTCCACGGCGTCGATCACGACGACGGAGGCGGAGCCAGGACTGATGACCCACGATCTCAAGGCGTTCTTCGACCGCATCGCTCCGGACGACGCCTATTACAAGCACGAGGCGACGTGGGGCGACGACAACGGCCACGCGCACATCCGGGCGTCGCTGGTCGGCGCGTCGATCACCGTTCCGCTGGTCGGTCGGCGCATGACGCTGGGACAGTGGCAGCAGATCGTGCTGATCGATTTCGATACGCGGCCGCGGGAGCGCGAGATCGTCGTGCAGGTCGTCGGAGCATAGGCTGCCCGGCCGGGCCATCGGAGCGAGGCGGCCTGAGGCGTTCCGCTGCTACACTCCGGCCGATGCGCATGGTAATCTTCGATCCATGAGACCTCTCCCCGCCATTCTGAGCTGCTGCCTGGGCGTGCTCTGCGGCTGCTCGGCCGAATTGTCGAATCAGCAGATCGCCATGCTGGAAGATGGCCAGCAGGCGTACCGCGCGTCGCAGTATTCCGCGGCGGTTTCGCAGCTCTCACGATTTCTGGGTGAAGCAAAGGAGCGCCCGGAAGCGGCACAGGCGGCGTATGTGCGCGGGCTGGCGTATGCGCGCCTGGGACGGCGGCCGGAGGCCGTTGGTGATTTGCGGCGCGCGGCCGGCGGCTCTGCGGAGAGGGAGATCCGGTGGCGGGCGAATCTGGCGTTGAGCACGATCTACTTCGAAGATGGAAACTGGGCGGCGGCGGCCCGCTCGGCAGCGGCAGCAGCAGAGCAGATGCCCGCGCGGCCGCCGCGTGACGCGGCACTGTTCCGGGTCGGGCAGTGCCAGGAGCGGCTGGGGCGGTGGGACGAGGCGCGGAGCGCATTCAGCCAGGTCGAGCGGCTCTTTCCGAATACGGACTTCGGTGAGGCGGCCCGGCGGCGACTGTCGCTCGGGGCGCGGGCGTTCTCGGTGCAGTGCGGGGTCTACGGCGACGAAAAGAACGCGCAGAATCTCCAGGCCCGTCTGAAGACCGGCGGCGTCGATTCGATCGTCAAGCGCGAGTCGCGGGCCGGACGGGCCTTGTTCATCGTGTACGCAGGCACATTCTCGAACTACGAGAATGCGGAGCGGCAGCTCGGGCTCGTGAAACGCATCGTACCGGACGCGGTGCTGATCCCGTAGGCTGGACCGTCAGTGCGTCGTCTGGTGCAGTGGATCGATGATGCCATCGGCGAGCGTGCGGCCGGCGCGGGCGTTTTCGTAGACGCGTGCGTACTGCTCGATCATGCGCTGCCGGCTGAAGAGGGCGTAGGCCTGGCGGCGACCGTGGGCGACCAGGTTACGGCCGGCGTCGGGGGCCTCCAGCGCCTCAAGCAGCCGCCGGGCGATGAACCGAGGGGCGCATTCGCGACAGAGCCGCGCGTTGACTTCGTGGGCCAGCAGCTCGCAGGTTGCGTGCGTGGCGGTGGCGACGATCGGGCATCCGGCCGCGAGGGCCCAGGCGATCGGCCGATGGGGGCAATCGGCGGGGGGCGCAAGCAGCGCGACGTCGGAGGCCACGAGCAATTCAGGCAGTTCGAGGGTCTCGGAAGCGACCAGGAGGCTCCGCGTGCGATCGACCGCATCGGCGAGCCGCTCGAGCCGGGACGCTTCGGGGTATCCGCCGGGCGCGATGATCTTCAGCTCCGGACGGACGCGTTCGACGACGAGCGCTGCCCAGGACGATTCATAGGTGCCCAGTTCGGGGCACAGCGGGGGCAGGAGCAGGGCGGCGCGATCGCCGTCGGTCAGGCCGAGCTGCGCGCGAACGCGGGCGCGGTCATCGCGGCGGATGCGTGCGTAGTCGACCCACGGCCGGATGACAGCGATGTCGCCGGGCGCCGCGCCGTGGCCGACCGCGGCGGCGCGGGCGCGTTCGCTGTCGACGACGATGCCCGCGACGGTCACGGGGAAATGCGCGCGGATCGACAGCGCCGAATCGACGTCGAGCAGAATCGCCGCGCAGGCACGATTGTCGAAACCGACCCGTCGCCGCGCCAGCGCCGCCGGGGCACACCAGTAGTGAACGATTGTGTCGCCATCCGCGAGATCGGCGAGTGCGACGCGCCGCCGGCCGCGGGCGTCGACGTCTACGAGCCAGGGGGCAGGACCGGCGGCCCGGGCGACGATCTGCGGACCGACCTGCTTCGACGCGGCGACCAGCGCGAGAATCGTCTCGCGCTGGCCGGGCGTCGTGCTCTCATGCGTTACATGGACGATCGCGGCGGCCATGGCCGCGATTGTAGGGGAGCCGGCGGCTTACTTCTGCCTGGGCGGCCGCGGCCAGTAGCGCACGTCGTTCTCCGTAAACTTGGGGTCGTGGACGCCGCCCTCATCGGTGCCGTTGGGCCCGGTTGAGTAGAGCACGAAGTCGTCACCCTCGCGGCGGTAGGCGAATCGGCCGCCGGAAAAAGGATCGGCGACAAAGGGCCGGTCGCCAAGGGCGTCGAGCGAATCCGGGAAGCTGCCGTTCTTCTGGCGGTAGGCCATCAGATTGGTGACGAGGAGCGTGGCGTTCCGCGTCGTATCGGCGCGGGTCTGGAGTTCGCGGGCGCGGCTGACGGAGGGCGTCAGCATCGCGAGGATCGGATTGGACAGCTTGAACCCCGGGCTGCCGATCTCCTCTTCGAGCTGACGGAATTGCGAGCGGCCCTCGGCAAAGGGCGCGGCGGCCGCGCTGGTCATGCGGTCATACATGCCGTTGGCCTGCTCGCTCAGACGTTCGAAGCCGATGTTGCCGAGGTACATGCCGAGCATGACGGGGGGGATCCCGCCGTCTCCAGCCATCGAGAACGCTTCGCTGACGGATTTGAGGCCGTTTTCGCTGACGCGGTAGACATTCGCGTCGGGATCGTATTCGTAGCCGCGCTGGATGATGTCGAGGACAAACGCGCGCTCGAACTGGAGCGTCTCGGCCATCGGCCGTACCGCACCATAGGATTCCTCCAACCGCCCGGCGAGGGCCGAGTAGTCGACGGCGCCCTCGACGTCGTTCTCGAAGGAGTCGAGCAGCCGCTGCGCGCCGAGATGCTGCTCGGCGATGCCCACGAGGTTCTCGATGAGCGTCGGCCCCTGGCCGTTCTGGGCGCCGAGCTTGAGGATCTCCACGTACTGTTCGTGTGCGCCGGCGAAATCACCGGAAAGTTCGCGGGCCTTGCCGTCGACGGCCATCGTCTTGGCGACCTGGCGCATCTGGCTGAGGTGCGGCAGGAGGATGCCGATCATCATGCCGTCCTCGCCGGCCGTGATGGGCATGCCGCGGTAGTCGAGCCGGTTTCCTTCCTTGATGTATTCGATGGCCGTGCGGTTCTGCTCGAGCCACGCCTGAATGGCCGGATCGGCGATCGCCTCCGGATCGCCGTCGAGTGCGCGATCGAATAGGTCCTGGTCGCCTTCGAAGGGCTCCACCGCGTCCATCGCCGCCTGGTACGCATCCGACGCGTTCGCGCCGGGCGTAAGAGACTGGGCTTTCATCCACTCGATGTAATCGACCGGCGCGGCCGGATCGGGGTGCGGGACGGCGACGCCGAGTTCGGCGCTGTTGCCGGCGGGGGGGCGGTCGGCGTAGTCGTACGGTAGCAGTGCGCCTTGTGCTTCGAGGGCGGCGGCGAGCGCCTCGGCGGTTTCGCAGTCGACGAGGAGCTCGTTACGGTCGAGCGCCGCCTGAAGCGCCAGGAGTTCGTCGGTTTCGAGGGCCGCTCCTTCCTGCAACTGGCGGGCGAGTTCATTCAGATCGGGCGGTGCGGCGGAGTCGCCGTCGGAATCCCCCTTTTCCTCGCCGCGCAGCGCGGCGGCGACCGCGGGCGGCAGATCTGCTTCGGCGACCGGGTCCGGCGGATTGATCATCTCGCCTTTACCGAGTTCGATCTCAATTTTCGTGCCCCAGCGGAGGGCGATTTCGAGACGCGTGTCGCGCTCGGTGAGTCTCATCTTCGCGCCGCCGAGCCAGTCGATCGCATTCCTGCGGACGCGGACGCGCCGCCAGTCGTCACGCGAGAGGAGGTCGCGCAGCCCCAGTTCGCGAATGAGCCGGCCGGTTTCGTCGTAGATCGCGACGGCATGGGCCGCGCCTCCGCGACAGGCCTCGTTCAGCGTGACGACAAATCGGCCGTCGTTGGTTACGAAGCCGTGCACCGGGGCGAATTCGTTAACCAGGGCGGCGGTCCAGACTTTCTGACCCTGGGGGGATTCGCGGTCTTCCTTGCGCGTCAGCACGCCGCGTGCCCGACGGGCTTCGTTTTCACGGTCTTCCGGTGTGCGGACGCGGCCGGGTTTCACTTTGAATTCAAACTGGGCGTTCTCAGATTTCGCCTCGCGAAGCGGCCGTTCGGCGGCCGAGGCGGCGACCACCGCCCCGCACGCGAGAAGTAGCGCCGTGATCCAAGTTCGATATCGGTTTGGCGGATGAAACATCTCGAAAAAGCCTCCAACAACGAGCCTGCCATTTCTGCGTCTATTGTCCGCCGAAGGGGCGCGGCGCAACACCCCTCGGATGCCCGAAACTCCGCGGAGGTGTCACGGTGTCACGTGTCACGGCCCCGGAGGTTCCGAGCGGATGGTCGTGCGGCCGATATGGCTATAATCGGCGGAAGGAGCATTCGATGGAAGACGGGCCCGCCCCCAAACGTGAAACGCCCGAATCGCATGGTGCGGACACGATCCTGACCACGCCCCAGGACCCTGACCGGCTGGCCTGGGTCGAGCGCCTCGCGCAGACGTCGATTCGCGAGAACGCGGCCGCGATCGCGGGGTTGAACCGATGACGTGGCTTTCGCTCCGGGAATTGCTGGCGATTCGTCGACAGGTTGTCGCGGCGGGCCGGCTGCGCCACGGCGTGCACAATCGCGGCGGGCTCTATTCGGCCGTCCGACGCCCGTTCACCGCGTTTGCCGGGTACGAGCTCTTTCCGACGTTTCATCAAAAGGTGGCGGCGCTCGTTCATTCGCTGATCGCCTTCCACCCGTTTCTGGAAGGCAACGAATCGACGGCGCTGATTGCGGCGGACGTCTGCCTGCGGATGAACGGCTGCCGCATCCGGAACATCGGGGACGCGGAGGCCTTCTTCCGGGCGATCGCGTGCGGCGAGCACGATGTGGCGTCGATCAGCGACTGGCTCGAACAGCACACCGAATCCTGGCGCGACACCGGCACGTCGACGAACATGAACTGAGCCTCGCGGCCGGCGGACCCCGGCGCGCGGCGTCAGAAGAGGATCACGGTCGGGAAATCCGGCAGCGTGAACACGGCGGTCAGCGGAATCACGCGAATCCGCAGCACCGTGTCGCCCAACAACTCGCCGATGATGAACAGCGGCAGAAACGCGGCCAGCACGACGGCCTCGATCGCGGCGGTGACGGCGGCGGCGATCGCATAGACGATCTGCCCCAGGATGACCGTCATGATGCCCACGGCCGCGACGAACGGGATGACCATGACCGCGTAGAGCGGAATGATCGTGATGACGCTGGAACGGTCGCGCGATTTTCCGGTGTCGAGGGTGTCGTCTCCGGAGACCGCGACCACGTCGAGAGACCGGCCCGTGGACTGCTCGACCAGCGCGGCCACGTTCGCTAGCGTCTGCTGAAGGTCGATGTCCGCGGTGTATGTCTCGACGTTGCCGGTGGCGGCGTCGAAGAGGTCAATCGAACCGGCCAGCCGCGTGCTGCTGATTTCCTGGTATTCCACGTGAGCGTAGGAGCCGTCAGGGCCCTGGATGTGCACCGGGCGGCCCGACTCGAAAATGACGAAGGACCGATCGCCGTTGGCCTGCTGGATGACGATGGACTCGACTTCCTCGAGGCGGCCGGTGCTGCTGCGCGTGCCGAAGACGTAGAACGAGTCATTGGCGTCGTTCTTTCCGGCGATTTGAACAGCGCTCGCGGCGTCGTCATTGATATACATCGTGCCGCGGGCGATGCCCCCGGTCTTTCCGTCGCCGTCGTCAACGCCGCCGTTGCGCGGGCAGCCGCCCGTCAGGAGCATGGAAAACGCGAGCAGCGAGGCGAGCCAATCTCGGCCGAGCGAGCGAAGTTCACGATGCGTGGGCATGGATGTCTCCTCGAAGGCGAAGCGCAAGGGACCGCGCGGGCGAACCGCTGCCGGAATTGTACCGCTTGAGGCAAGGCGCCCGACGGCCGGGAGCGGTTGCGGCGCTATTTTCCGCCCTCGTGCACGACTTCGCCGGCTTTCATGCGGTAGATGCTCATCACCATGCCATCCTGGACGTCTTCGCCGACATCCAGCGTGCCGTAGACCCAGACGAGCACGTCCGGGACGAACGTGGCCCGCCGGTCGCCCTCCATCTCGACGAAGATCCACTCGTTGAAGCCGATCTGCACGCCGAAGCAGCAGAGCATCTGGTTCCGGACAAGGAGAAACGATTTGGCCTGGTCCTTTTTGATCTCGATCGGGACCATGAATCCGGCGACCGAGACTTTCTTCCCGTTGAGTTCGAGAATCTGTTTTGGGATCTGGGCGTTCTTTTCAAGTTTCTCGCCGGCTGGCTGGGGTTCGGAGGAACCGAGCGACGGGACACCCACCTCAAACGGGTCGTAATCGAAGCTCGCGAGTTCGTTGAAGATCAGGCGCAGGTGATCCGGGCGATCGGGGTCGGGTTTGCCGAGCGGGCCGCTGGGAAGCTGTTTCTGGCCGGTGCCGGCGGGCGTCGCGGCGGCGGCTGCAACCGGAGCCTGCCGGATATCCGCGTTCATCACGGGACCGACCAGTTCTCCGCTCGGCACCTCAGCGGGACTCTTGGGCGCGGCGGCGACGGGTTCGTCCGGCGGAAGTGTCGGCACGCCGCCGCCGGAATTCACCGCGGCAGTGACGCTCGGCTGCGGCGGTATGGGGTCGTCCGACCCGTCGAGGGCGGCGCCGCGGACCACGCCGGGCGTGGCGTCGTCGCCGCCATGCTTGGGCGATGGATTTTCGCCGCAACCCACAAGCCCAGCGAAACTCATCGACGCGAGAACAAGGGTGGACAGGCGAACGGGCATGATGCGGAAACTCCTCGCAGGGACCACGCCACGATGATATTCGGGGACGGGCCTTGAATGAAGCGCCGCGGTCAGTCCCCCGTCCGGCGGTCGGGCTGCGACGCGACGCCCCGCTTCTGGGCGAAGAGCCACTGCCAGAGCTTCCGGTCACCGTACGCCCGGTCCCAGACGTTGTGTTCGCCGTCGGGGTACTCGGTGTACTGGACGCTTCCGGCGGCCGCGCGGATCGCGGCAACGATCTCCTGAGACCGCGTCACGTTGACCGCACGGTCCTTTCCGCCGTGAAAGCACCAGATCGGCATCGACTTGAGGCTCTCAGCCAGCTTCCGGAGCGCCTCTGCGTCCGTCGGTTGATCCGGCCGGCCGAAGAAACCGCACACCGGCACGATGGCCGCGAAGCGGTCCGCGAGGCGTCCACCGATCAGCCACGTCCCGTAGCCGCCCAGCGACAGGCCGGTGAGATAGAGGCGATCGGCGTCGAGTCGATAGCTGCGCGACGTATCTTCGAGGCATTTCAGTGCCATGTCGGCCATATCCTCGGTCCACCATTTGTCGGGCCGGCACTGCGGCATCACGACAATCGCTGGGAACCAGTCGCGGTGCCGCCGGATGGCCGTCCCCATCCCCACCTCGGTCTGAAGCAGGCCATCGCGGCCGCGCTCGCCGGAGCCGTGAAGGAAGAGGATGCACGGCCAGGCCCGGTCGGGTTTGTACTCCGGCGGCACATAAATCGTGTAGGCGAATGACTCGCCATTGAATTCGAGTTCACGGTAGAGGAACCCCGAGGGCGAGGTGGCTGCCGCGGCAGGGGCGGAGGTCGCGACCTGGGCTGCGGGCTCGTTGAACTGGGCGAGCGCAAGCGTGAGCGGCCAGAGTATGAGTCCCATATTGCGTCCTTTACTGGCCGCTGAAGCCGGCCGAGGGCCGCGGTTTCGCGAGCCCATACGCCGAAAGTAAGCGCAGGGAGGCGGCGCGTCGATGAGACCGGAGTCGTGTCGGCGCTGCGCGCCGGCGGGCGGCGAATGCGGGAGCAATACGAGATGGCTGAACAACTCGCTTCACAGGCTCCGGAGACGCGGCTATCGGCCCTTGATGCGGCCGTTCAGCGGGTCAGCGAGATCTCGACGCTGCCGCAGATCGCCCTGAACGTCATCGAAGTCGCCCAGAACCCGGATGCGGGCGCGGCGGAGTTGCGCGACGTGGTTGAAGGCGACCCCGCGCTGAGCGCCCGGGTGATCCGGGTGGTGAATTCCGCGGCGTATGGTCTGCGGACGACGGTAAGCAACCTGCATCAGGCGATCAGCTACCTGGGTTTCACGCAGGTCCGTAACCTGGCGATGACGGCGTCGGTGTCGGACATTTTCAAGAATGACCATGCGATCGGACCGTATTCGCGTCGGAATCTCTGGCGTCATCTGGTGGCGGTTGGGATCTGCGCCCGGCTCGTCGCGCGGCGCTGCCGGCTTCCGAATTTTGAGGATGCCTTCCTGGCGGGTCTGCTGCACGACGTCGGAATCATCCTGATCGACCAGAATTTCCACGATGATTTTGAACTGGTGATCGGCAACCTCGACGACAGCCGCACGCTTTGCGACGTGGAACGGGAATGTCTCGGGTTCGATCACTGCACGTTCGGCGAGCGCGTGGCCGAGGGCTGGCGATTTCCGGAGCCGGTGCGGGCGGCGATCCGGCATCACCATGCGTCGGGGCGCTACAAGGGCCCCAGCACGATCCTCGTCCAGTGCGTCGAAGTTGCGAACGTCGTCTGCTCGCTGCGCGGGATCACGTCGACGGGAGTGCGCTGTGTCAAGCCGGCGCTGGAGACGTTCCAGTGGCTGGGTTTCAGCAAAGAGGACGTGATCGTCCTCGCCAAGGACCTCGAAAAGGAGATGATCGAGAGCGAGAGTCTGTTCGAGCTCTGATCAACCGCCGATGGCCGACTGGCTTGCAGAATTGACCGAGGTCTTCGCGGCGACGCCGCCGACGACCGACGACAGCGGAACGCTCGAGGATCTTCTCGACTGGTTTCGCTCCGAGGGGATCGTCTGCGCGTTCGTCGCATCCTCCGACGCGGAGGTTCTGGCGCTGCGGCCGCTGTCGCGCGGGGCGAATGAGGCGGCGGTGACGGCGGCCCGGGCGCTGAGCGCGACGCTGGGCGAAACCACGGTCTCGTCGGCGACGGTCCAGATCGAGGGGCGGCTGCGGAAGGCGATTGCGATCCCGCGTTCGACCGGGCGGACCGACTTTGTCGGCCTGGTTGTCGAGGAGGGCGTCTTCGAAGCGCGTGAGGAGCCCGAATTCTGGACCGAGCTGCGGCGGCGTTCGAAGATCGCATGCCGGGCGGTCCAGCTGAGCCGTGAGGTCTCGTCGCTGCGGGCGCGGGCCCGCCAGCTCGAATCCGACCAGCTTTCGCTTCGACGCGCGCACTCCGAAAACGTAACGGCCGTTCTCCAGGAGCGCGAGACCAACCTCCGCGAGAAGCGGCGTCACATCGAGGAGCTCGAGAGCGAGGTGCGGCGGCGCAGCGCGGCACTGCGTGAGGCCATGGCCAAAGCGGAAATGGCCAATCGGGCGAAAACGGAGTACCTCGTCGGCATGAGCGACCAGATCCGCGCGCCGATTACCGAGATTCTCAACCTCGCCGACGCAGTGGGGGTCGAGACGGTTTCGAACGCTGAACGACGCGCGGCCGTCGCACAGATCAACCGCCGCGCAGGTTATCTGCTGACGATTATCGATGACATCCTCGATCTGTCACGGATCGAGACCGGCGTCATGGAAGTCGAGAGCATTCCGACGCCGCCCGAACTCCTGGTCGGCGAAGTGGTGTCGATCCTCCGACCGAACGCGGAGCAGAAAGGCATCGCGCTCGAACTCGAAACCGCGCCGGGCCTGCCCCCGGAGATCGTCACCGATCCGGCGCGCTTCCGCCAGATTCTCGTGAATCTGGTGGGCAATGCGATCAAGTTCACGGAGCAGGGCAGCGTCCGCGTGGCCGTGCGCCTGGAGAGCGAAACCGACCAGCCCGTGCTCTGCGTAAGCGTGACCGATACGGGCGTCGGGATCGACCCGGATGAACTGCCAAATCTATTTCGACCCTTCGTGAAGGCGAAATCGGCCTCCGCCGGCCGCGACTCGGGCAGCGGGCTCGGACTTTCGATCGCCCGGAACCTCGCCGGACTCCTCGGCGGGACGGTCGAGGCGACCAGCGCCCCCGGCCGCGGCAGCTGCTTCCAGTTCCGCCTGCCGCTGCCCTCGTCCGCCTCGCTGCGAGCCGCGCCGTCCCCGACGGTCGCCGCGCCGCCGACGGTGCAGACAACGCTACACCCCCAGCTTCGCGGCCGAATTCTGGTTGCGGAGGCCGTGGAGGATGCTTCCGATCGCGTAGCGACGCTGCTCGGAGCGCACGGACTGATCGTCGATGCGGTTGCGAGCGGCCGGCAGGCGGTGGAGCGCGTGCTCGAGACGCTTTCCTCCGGCCAGCGACCGTACGATGCCGTATTCCTCGACATGCAGACGGCCGAACTCGACGGGTACTCGGCCGCGCGGACCCTCCGCCGCGCCGGCTACGGCGGGCCGATCGTGGCGATGGTTGGCCGCCCGCAGGGGGGAGAGCATGAGAAGTGCCTCTCGGCGGGCTGCGACGAATTCCTCGCCCGGCCGATTGAGCGCGAGGCGCTGTTGATGATCGTGCGCGGCTGCGTTCGCGCGGCGGAGTCACCCGCGGAATAGACGGCTTGCTCCCGCCAGAGGGCGCGCCTATCTTTCAGCCTTCCACCGTCGGCGGCGCGCCGGCGAGACAGTTCCAATGCCCATCGGCGGCGCCCGTTTTGGGTCCGCCACGGAGCCAGCCCCGATGACGCCCGAACAACACGAGCAGATCGTCGCCCTTGGCCGCAATCCGGTCAGCGACGCAAGCCCGGTCGGCGAACCCGTCCGGTACGATGAGATTTTCGAGCAGCTTCAGGCGCAGATGGACCGGATCGCCTCGCTCAGCGGCGAGGAGGTGAACTGGCGCGCCGTCGTCGAGTTGTCCACGGAAATCCTGAAGAACAAATCGAAAGATCTGCTGGTCATGACGTACCTGACGCTCGGGCTGTTCGAGACGGAGGGGTACGCCGGCCTGGTTGCGGGCTTCGACGCGTATCGCGAACTGCTCGCGAAATACTGGGAAGGCTGCTTCCCGAAGATCAAACCGCCGCAGGGCCGTTACAACGCGCTCCAGTACCTCAGTGACAAGATCCTCGTGCAGGTCGAGCTGAAGGGCGGACAGGCCAAGCGCATGCCCGAGGCGAACGAGAAGGAAGCGGTTCACAAATGCGCCGATGCGTGTGCGGCGCTCGATCAGGCGGTTTCGACGGCGTTCCAGTCGCAGCCCGAGTCGCCGAACATGATCCCGCTCACGCGTGCGTTCAAGGCGCTCAAGGAAAAGGTGGGGCCGCTGGTCACCGCACCGCCGCCCTCCGCCGCGGCTCCGGCCGCCGCACCGACGGGTGAAGGCACCGCCGCTCCGAGCGCCCCGGCAGCGGGAGCCGCGGCCGGCGGCATGGCGATCCCTGACCAGTTCAAGAACGCCACGCAGGCCGTTCAGGCGATCAAGTCGATCGCGAAGTACTTTCTCGGGCAGGACAACAAGGACCCCACGGGCTACCGGCTCATGCGGACGGCGATGTTCGGCCCGATCAGCGAGCCGCCGAAGGACAAGATCATTCCCGGCCCGCCGGCGCAGCGCAGGCAGTTCTTCGAAAACCTCGCATCGAGCGGGAACTGGCCGCAACTCCTGACCGAGGCTGAGGGCCAGTTTGCGACGACGCCGCTCTGGCTCGATCTGCAGCGATTCTCAGCGCTGGCGCTGAAGGGACTTGGCCCGGCGTACAAGGCGGCCCATGACGCCGTAGTGCTCGAGGTTGTCGCCCTGTTTGGCCGGATGCCCGCCCTTTTTGACGTGTCGTTCAAGGAGGGGGCGGCGTTTGCAGACGGCGCGACCAAGGCGTGGCTCGATGAAGCCGCTGCGTCCTCGGGCGGCGGCGGAGGAGGCGGCGGGCGGGCCGGAGGGGCCGCCGGCGACCCGATCGACGCGGCGGTGAGCGGGGCGAAGAAACTCCTGGCCGAGTCGAAACCGATGGAGGCGATCGCGCTGCTCAGTGCGCAGGCGGCGGCCTCGGGCGCGGGGCGCGACCGGTTCCGGGCGCAGCTCGCGCTCGGATCGCTGTGCCTCGACATGAACAAACTTCCGCTGGCGCAGTCGATCCTCGAAGGCCTTGAGTCGCAGATCGACCAGTATCGGCTCGAGGAGTGGGAACCGTCGCTCTCGGCCCGCGTTCTCTACGATCTCCATGAGTGCCTGACGAAGTCGAAGCCGAAGCCGACGCCTGAGGACCTGACGAGGCTCGCCAAGGTGTTTTCACGGCTTGCCCGCCTCGACCCCGGCGCCGCGCTCAAGCTCGAGGCGGCAAGGAAGACGGCCTGATGCGATCGACCGGAGCGGTGATTTTCCTCGCCCTGCTGGTGGCGGCCGGTTGTGACCGGTCGCCTCCGGTCCCGCGTCCTGCCGCGGGTTCGGCGGCAGCAGTTCGGACCCCGCGTGAGACGATCGCCCGGCTGATCGCGGCGCATTCGGCGGGGAGTTATCGCGAGATGGAGTCGCTCATGGTCGCCGACCGGGCGGCGGGTGCGGTCCGGACGCTGACGGCGATCGATGAATTCCTGCTGGCGAACCGGCTGCTGTGCGACCACGTCCGCGAGAAGCTGTCGCCGGCGATCGCGCAAATGATCGATCAGGCGCAGATTGCCGGGAATCTCGACATCTTCAGCCCGTACGTCGAACTGGTCGAAGAGGAAATCCGCGGCGATGAGGCCGAGGTGTCCTTCTCGGTCGACGGGCGGCTGCCCCTGAAACGAACGCGGCTCGTTCGCATCGGGGGGCAATGGAAATATGACCCTGGCGAGGACTACGGGGCGAATCTTCCCGACGCTTTCCGCCGCATGGCGGACGGATTACGACTCGTGCTGGATGGCCTGAAACAGGGGCGGCCGCCCTTGGACCGCATTCTGGAAAAGCCGGAGCTGCTGGTTGAAGAGGTGCGCGTGCGGCTGCTTCCGGGGGTGTCGATGCTCCGACCGGCCACGAAACCGATCCGGTGAACCGGACGCGTTCGGGGCGGGACCGAAACCGGTTTCGGCGTGCGATTTCCGGGGCCGCGTGGGGTATCGGGGTGGGGCGCGTCTAAGCAGACGAGATTCTCCGCCCGGAGGCGGTCGGGGCGTTTCTCGGCTAGGATTCCCGCCCGGATTGCGGCGGCCGGAGCCGCGACACCCATTGCAAGGAGCGCATTCACATGCATCTCAAACGGATTCGAACGGTTTTTCTGTCCGCCGCAGTGCTGCTGGCGGCGGCGATTCCCTCGCTGGGCAAGGGAGTCGATGACTTCACGCTGGCCAAAGCGATCCCCGCGGACGCGTTCCTCGCGATCCACACGCGCGGTCACGACGGGCAGAAGTTCCTGAACGAGCAGTACGCGCGCGTCTGGGCGGAGTTCGAGAAGCTGCGGCTCGAGCGCGACCTGAAGCGGCTCATCAAGAAGACGATGCAGGACGAGGGGCACGACGTCACCACGTTCGACGAACAGTGGCAGATGGTCAGCGACATGATCACGAGCGTGGGCTGGTCCGGCCTGGGCGAACGTGAATACGCATTCTGCATGAAGCTGGGCGAGGACGTCCCGGTCGAGTTCATCAGCCTGATGATGCCTGCGAAGGACAAGGTTCAGGCGAACTTCGACGGTCTGTCCGGAATCCTCCAGCACCTGGCGAAGCTCGCCGGCGAGGCGATGACGCTCGCGACCGAGGGCGAGGGCACGAAGGTCACGCACACGCTGTCGGCCGTCGGGGCGCCGTTCCCGCTGGTGCTGACGGTTGCGCGGCACGACGACGTGATCGCGATCGGATTCGGGGCGACGATGGTCGAACAGTCGCTGGCGATGCTCGGCGGGGCGAGCGGGGCGACGATGGCTTCGACGCCGAATTTCCAGTCGGCGTTCAAGAAGCTCCCCCCGCCGACGGACAGCCTCTCCTTTGTCGATTTCAGCAAGTTCTTCACGCAGCTTCGCGCCATGATGGCCAAGATGAAGCAGTTCGGCGAAGCGCAGGGCGGCGGGCCCGACGAAGAGGCCGACAAGGCGTTCGCGCTGATCAACAAGATGCTCGACGGCGTGAACATGTTCGAGTTTGTCGCCGCGTGCGCGACGACCGACGGGATGAAGACGACGAGCGAGTCGATCTCCGTTCTTCGGGCGGATGCCAAGTCGTGCGCGTTCTATCCGATCTTCATGGGCAACCCGGCAGTGAAGGACCCGCTCAAGTATGTGCCGAAGGATGCCAGCGACTTCGCGGTGAATTCGGGCATCAACCTCCGCGAGGCCTACAAGCTGCTGATCAAGGTTCTGAAGGAAGACGTGCCGGACGGTGAGCAGGCGATCGCCGAGATCGAGTCGATGAAGGAACAGGGGATCGACCTGGAGAAGGACGTCTTCGGCTGGCTCCAAGGCAGCTTCATCACGATCTCGCAGCCCGGCCCGACGCCGTACGCTCCCGGCAACTTCGCGTTCATCCTGCCCGTCACCGATGAGGAGAAGGGCCAGGAGGTGATCGGCAAGCTGCTCGCGATGGCGGAACCGATGACGCAGGGCGAGCAGGCGATGGTCCGGTTCTCGGATGCCGAGGTGGCCGGCAAGCCGTTCAAGTCGATCAGCGTGCCGATGCTGGCGGCGATGGCGCCGGTGTCGTCGATTACCTTCGGCATCACGGACAAGATGCTCATGGTGGTTTCGAGCACCGAGTTTGCGGAGAAGGTGCTGGAGACCGGCGCGGGCAAGGCGGAGAACATCAGCAAGAGCGAGCGGTTCGTCAAGGAAGGGCTGGCTCCGACCGGCGACGTGCTGTCGATCAGCTTCACCGATCAGACGAACTTCGGCGAGCAGTGGGGCACGGTGATGGGGATGGCAAGCCTCGGCGCGATGCAGGTTCGTGACAATCCCGTCGCCGAGGGCGCGCTGACGATGATCAGCAAGCTCGGCCGCGTCGTGAAGAAGATGGACTTCTTCCTCTCGTCGGCCTCGATCTCCGTGCAGGAAGGCAACGTCGTCCACACGAAGTCGGTGAGCAACTATCGTCCGTCGCCGGCCCCGAAGAAACCGACGTCGACGACCAGCGAGAACAAGCCGGAATAACCGGCCGGTCCGCTCGTTTGATCTCGAAGAAGCCCGCCGTGCGCGAATCGTCGCGGACGGCGGGCTTTCTTGTTTGGCCGGCGCGGTGCGTCCTTACGGGCACTCCGTCCCATACGCCGAGAGCAGCATCGCCAGGTCGGTCAGCGTGACCTGCGTATCGCCGTCGAGGTCGCCGTCGGCGGCCGATGCGCCGCTCGAGCCGAAGTGCGAGAGCAGGATCGCGAGGTCGGCGAGGTCGACCGCGCCGCTGCCGTCGAGATCGGCCGGGCAGGGCGGGGTGGATTGGCCGAGCGTGCCGTCCATGTTGATGTTCTGGGCCTTGACGTCGACGGTGCCCGCGGCGTTGTCGTGCCAGGCGGCGACGAGCATGTCGGAGCCGGTGACATGCGTCATCGCCAGGCGGCCCTTGTCGCTGGGATTGGTGGCGACGCCGAGCGTGCCGGGCGACCAGACGGCCGCACCGGCGTCATCGAGGCGCGTGGCGTTGACGAGCATCGGGCCGCTTGCGCCGGTGTATTCCAGCCAGGCGATCACGGCGTCGTCCGTCGGCGCGGGCTGGGTGTTGATGAACGACTTGTGATTGCCCGAATTCAGCGGGATCAGGTCGAGGCCTGCGCCGCCGCCCCAGAGACGGGCGCCGGCCGCGGTGATCCGCTGTGCGCCGAGGCCGTAGAGGCTCTGGGTCGTGTTGCTGCGCTCGTACGCGACGACGTATTCGTCAACGGCCGGGAGGTACGCGACGCTGGCGGAGAGGCGGTATTCGGTGGTCGATGGCGTCGTGGACGCGGCCAGGCCGTTCTGGGGGAAACGCTGGACACCGGCGGAGTCGACGTGCTGGAGCCAGGCGTTGCGGTCGGCCGCGTTGTCGTACCAGGCGACGACTGCTCCGCCCGCACCGTCGGGGATCAGCGGCGGGAAGTAGCCGTTCTGGATGCCGCGGCTTGGCGTTGCGTTTGACGTGTAGATGTCGATCGGCGAACCCGCACCGCCGGAACCGCTCCACTGCGGCGCGTGGGTGGCATCCCATTTCTGGATCTTGAGGCCCTTGCGAGAGAGGACCATGTTGGTCGTTTCCGAGCGCACCCAGAGGAGGATCACGTCGCCGCCGCTGCCGCCGGAGATGAGGTCGGCGGCGGCCTGGCCGCGGGTGGCCTCGGCGAGGCTCCATGCTTCGCCGGGGACGAACGTGCCGTCGGGGTTGAGCCGCTGGAGCTGGAGGACGTTGCTGACGGTGCCGGCGACGACGATCGTGCCGTCGGCGCAGATTGCGACGCGGTTGCCGAAGGAGCCGGCGAGCGTGGGGAGCCGCACGCCGGTCGGCCCCCAGGGGAGCGAGCCGTCGGGCAGGACCTTCTGCACCGTCACCTGGCCGCCGTTGTCGTCGAAGGCGGCGTAGGCTGCGCCGTCGCCGCCGACCTTCATGTCGCTGGTAAAGGTCGCGGTGTTCGTACGGTCGGCGAGGATGACGCCGTTACCCGCGAAGATGCGCGTGCCGTCGGGGGCGAGCCGCTGGATGCGAGGCTTGTAGCCGCTGCCCGCGCCGCTGTCGTAGAAATAGACCCAGACGCCGCCGTCGGCCGCGGGGCGGATGATCGGGACGCTCTGTTCGCCCGCGCCGTCGGCGACGACGGTGTTCGTGGTGGAGTCACTGGTCCACTGGGCGAGCGCAGGGCTCGCCAGGGCGCCGGCGGCGAGAGCCGCGGACGCCAGAAGGAATGTTCGACGCACGGAGAAGCTCCTTGTGCTGGATCGTCGACACGCCCGGCCTCGAGGACTCGGCACGGCTCACCCCCCGGCGTCGCGATCAGACGTACAGGATACCGCGCGGAGGACTGCGGCCGTATCGCGGAAATGCGGCTGGGCGTCGGCCTCGGTGCGGCCAACGAGGGTCCGAGAAAAAGGTGGTTTCGAGCGAATCGGTCCAAGGCGCCCAAACTTTTTTCTCCGTGTGTGCCGGGTTGGCTTTCTAAGTTATCAGGACGTTGGTTGCGGGGTCGTCGCCCGGCGGAAACCGCGTTTGCAGCGTTCCGGCGGAAGGTGATCAAGTTCCTGATTCTGTGTGTGCGGGGTTGATCACCTTCGTTATCAGACTTTGCGGTGGCGGAGGAATCGGGGTCGGCCGGGTGGATGGGGAGGCGGGGGCGTCGGGGAGGCGCGGGGCGTGTCATTTCCAGATATTCTAGACCGGGTTCCACGGCCGGGGGTTCTTTGCATGGCGGTTTGCGGGAGATTGGCGGGATCTGGCGGGCGGGGGCGGAGTCTGGCGGCGCAGGCGGGGAGAGGGAATGATCCACAGATGAGCACCGATGGGCACAGATGAAGAGCGATGGAGCAGGGTGGCGCCGTTCGGTCAGTTGCGGAAGACGTGTGCCGCCGAGGCGTGCATTTCGAGGTTGGCCCGCTCGTCGAACTCGGGGTCGCCCTCGCAGTAGCCGTAGCTGGAGCTGAAGATCGCCAGGTCGCTGAAGCCGACGCTGCCGTCGCCGTCGAAGTCGCCGACGACGTAGGACTCGGTGACGTTGCCGTCGGCGCCCGAGAGCAGGTTCTGGCCGGTGACGGGGCTGCTGGCGGTCTCGACGTTGACGTACTGGTTGAGCTGGTTGGATTCGTACGTGGTCTGGGCGCCGGTGCCCTTCGTGTACGTGTCGCGGTTGCCGATGTTGTCGTAGGCGTACACGCGGCGGGCTCCCGTGGTCTCCGTGCCGCTGCCGACGGTCGTGCCCGCGCGGCGGGTCGTGCCGGTCAGCTCGTTCCGGTCATTATACGTCCAGGAATCGTGATGGTCGGCGGAAAATGCCGCGCCGGTGTAAACGACGCTGGTCCGGCGGGCGCAATCCGGATGGTGCGTCAAGGACGTACCCCTACGAAGCTTCCACCACCTACCCTTATTTCAATCGCGGATGGTATGCGTGCCACACTCCGGACAAACTGTGAAGGTCGAGTGCCCTCGCATGTCATAATTACAGTACGGACATCGCCGACGTTGGAGACGCTCCAAGCGCGTGGCTTTCTGCATTTCGTGTTGCCACAGGGCGTATATGATCCCGACCACTGGCGATGTATATACTACGCCGACGCCACAACAGGACAACATCCCGCCACCCGGTGCGCTCTGAACAAAGGCCTCGGCCATAAGCACGACGGCACCAGCGCTGCCGATGATCAGAGTCGAGAAAAACCATCGAACGAACACCTATTCACCTAAGAATGGTGGGCGCGGTCGTCGTCCTTGACACCGTCGGTTGACCTCTTCGCAAAACTCCCGAGCCTTACTACCCGGAGGATACAACGTGCAATCCGTATTCAGAATAGAGAGATCGCAACTCATCGCTCGCCGTTTGCAGCAGTCGAGACAATGAGACAAGCTACTGGCGGCGTCTTCTTCGCTCGCCCCGTCACCCTCTTCATTGTCGCGGCCCACACATCCTGCACAGCCTCGCCCTACGCGGTTGTTCACTAGGTCATGAGCAGACCCAGGTGAATCGTCGCCTTCCTCATGTGCCTCGCCGAGGTCTCGCGCCTCCTCACAAGAAACTCCGCCCGCGCTCGCAACCATACAACTCCAAACGCAATGCTCAAGGGCATTAAATACCGTGCCATCGTGACGGTAGGTTAGCTCAAAAGAATCCCAGATTGTGCGAATTGTAAGTGAGTCGAGCCCGGCGCTTGCAAAACATGCTATAGGATTAACCATGCACCACCACTGCTCGCAAGAGATCAGTGAGGTCAGTCCCAGGGCGTCGATCAGTCCGGTCGGCTGGTTATGGGTAATTGCGTAGAGGTTCACCGCGCCGAGTTCATTTAGGGGATCCCTGCTCATCCACCGCCCCAGCCGCGGATCGTAATACCGGTAGCCCCAGTAGCCGAGGCCGGTTTCGTCGTCCCAAGGCCTGGTGCTGAAGCGGTACGTGTTGGCGCTGGCGTACGAGCCGCTCGAAACCGTCGCGTTGCCGTAGGCGTCGTACTCGTACTTGGCGACGATCGACGCCGAGGCCGTGGATTGCGTTAGGTCGCAGACCTGGCCGACGTTGCCGTTGGCGTCGTACATGTAGACGTAGGCGAGGTCGTCGCCGGTCGAGCCGGAGGTCGCGGAATCGTCGTAGAC
>BTUU01000035.1:0-26563 GCA_045863555.1 Planctomycetota bacterium
CCGAGAAAGACGCCGCCTGATCACGGAGCGATCAACGAAATTTGACAATATCTCCGGCGACCTGGATGTAGCGCTCTTTGACGAAATCGCGGATGTGGTGATCATCCGGCGAAACACGTCGAGCCGGCACGCGGGCGATCTCGACCTGGATGGCGACGTCGATCTCGCCGATCTCTCGCGGCTTCTTGCGTCGTTTGGAACGGGCAGCGGAGCGCTCCTCGATAACGGCGACATCGACGGCGACGGCGACGTGGACCTCGCGGACCTCGCGGGGCTGCTGGCGACGTTCGGCCAGGCGTGCTGACGCGGCCGCAGGCTCGATGAACAGTAAGCAACAGGCCGGCGTCGACTCGAATTCGAGCCAACGCCGGCCGTGTGTATTCAGGGTCGCCTGCGGTTCAGCGACGCGGCCGGAATTACCGGCGGCGAACGAAGAGCACCGCGCCCAGGCCGAGCAGCGCCAGCGAGGCGGGCTCGGGGATGCCGAGGATGCGGAACGAGGGGTTCCAGCGGTCATCGGGATCCGTCATGCCGGCACCCGGCAGGATGTTGGCCGGAGCGTACGGCTGGAAGCCGGGGGCGGGGAACGTGGCCGACCGCCACATGAATTCCTGTTCCAGCGATTCGTCCTGAAGATCGCCGCCGGTCAGCCACGGCACGTTGTTCGGCGCAGCCCCGCCGGTCCCGTAAATCGTCAGGTAATAGTCGCCGACCGGGATCGGGATGTTCACGCTGTAGACGTGGAGCCAGTCATCGACGGCCGCGGTTCGCGGGTCATCGACGCCGGGACCGAACGCGCCGAGCACGCCGGACGAAAACTCATCTCCGGCGACGGGCGCGGCAAGGCCGTTGCGGTTCCAGATGATGTAGTTGACCGTCTCCGCCTCGGAACCCGCGACGACGAACCAGTCCGCCTCGATCGTGTCGATCGTCGTGCCGGGGGACGTGATCCGGAAGGGCGCGGCGACCCAGCGCTGCTCCAGCCCCGCGCCGAGATCGCCCGAGCTGTAGCCCAGGTTCGTGTCCGTCCCGTTGAAATTCACGACGTGCGGCGCCCCGGTATCCCACAGGACATCCGCGGATGCGCCGGCGCACGCGACGCCGGCAATGGCCAATAGCGCAAACTTCTTCATTATGCTTCTCCTCCAACTCGATGTGAGCAGAGACATGCCCCCGGACTCCGTCACTGTACCCATCCAGCGGCGGCGAACGCAATAGATTTTTAGGTGCATCCCCGTTTCTTTAGCCGGCGATGCCGTGAGATATGGTCTGATAACCGCGCAGCGACGGACAATCAGGTCCAGCGCCCCTCCCGCGGACGGCCCGTCGCGGCGACAAGGAAGGAATCGAGCGCAGCCGCCGTCGGGATCGACGCCAGAAGGCCCACGATCGAGACGGCCGAGCCGGCCACCGCAATGAGATTGCCGCTGATGAGCAGGACCACGCCGGCGAGCATCCCGACGCTCTCCGCGAGCGCCGCGCCGATGAGGGTCAGGGTCTGGAACGCGCCGAGCAGCACGGTGGAGTCATCGGGCGAGGCGTTGCGGCGAAGGTTCGCGGTCATCTGGCGGCGGACGATCAGGTACGCGGGCAGCGCGAGCGCGGCCACCGCGGCGAGCATGATGAGCAGCGGCAGATCGTTGCCGCCGCCGGGCTGGCGAATGGCGAACGCGACGGCGGTGAGGGCGACCACCGCCGACATCAGGGAGAAGACGATCAGCCGCGTGCGGTTCATGACAGCGTCGAAGTTCATGCGAGTCCCCTTTTCACAAAGACCCCTCACCTGTCAGTCTACTACGAACCGCGCGGCGCAGCAGTTACAAATGGGCGTGCGTTTCGGAATTGCCGGCCGATCGGCGGCGCGCCGCGGCGCTCGCCGGCGTTTCGAACTCGACAATGAAGACCCGCGCAGCGGATTCGATGCCCGCGAACGCATCGAGCATGCAGCCCAGCGCCGTCCGCCGGGCACGGTTCCCGGAACCGGAGCCGATGATCGGAAACGCGACGGATGCGAACGCGTGCTCGTCGACGAGCCGCATCGCGGAGCGCACGGAGCCGCGGATCGATGACCCGGTCGCGAACCAGAGCAGGTTTATGCCCGCGACGTGGATGATCGCTTTGAACGGAAGGCGGCCGGGGCCCGTCAACACCGCCCCGCCAAGCGGAATCGCGCCAAGTCGCGCGAGTTCCCGGAACGGTGCGAGGCCGCCGCGGCGCTTGATCGCGCCGGAGACGCCCTGCGGGAGCAGCAGCCACCACGGGATGACGTTTCGATTCCACGCGTTGACGATCACCTCGACCGGCTGATCGAGCAGATCGCCGCGGACGATTTCAGGGACCATTGCCGGCCTCTTCGACGACGCCGGGAATGCAAGTCCGTCCTCGGGCGACGCGCGCAACGCGCGGCGGCGCTATTTTCCGCCCGCCGGCGAGACGTCGATCGCACTGATGCGGCGTTGATCGCGCAGATAGAGCCGCCCGTCGACGGGCGTGGGCACGGTCCAGCATTTGCCGTCAACGATGGAGACCCTTCCAACCTCGTCGAATTTCTCGGTTGACGGCTTCAGCAGGTGCAGCGTCCCGGATTCATCGAGCACGATCAGCCGATTCCCGGCGAGCAGCGTGTTCGCGATGGGCAGCCGCTCGCGCCAGAGCTGCGACCCGTCGCTCGCCTTGAGCGCCGCGTAGAACCCGGACTTGCCGCCTCCGCTCGCACCGAAGAGCACGCCGTCCGAGTAGATCACGTTCGTCTGTCCGACGCCGATTTTCTTCGTCGTCCAGAGCTCCTCCACCTTCCGCCCGTCCGGATTAACCCGCAGCATGACTCCACCCTCGAACGAGGGGTAGAAGATGCGGCCGTCACCGCAGTCGACGGGCGTGGTGCAGTGCGTGTCCCACTGGTTTTTATAGGGGTGGGACCACAGCGTCTCGCCCCCCTCGGCGCTGAGCCCGACGATCGCCGTCGTCGTGACGAGCGTGATCTGCGGTTTTCCCGCGACATCGATCAGGATGGGCGTTGAATAGCTGTTTTCGAAATCACCGGCCGACCATCGGATCTTGCCGTCGGCGAGAGAGAACGCGGCGAGGGCGCGGTCCTTTGCGCCGAGCGGGATCAGGACGCAGTCGCCGACGAGCAGCGGGCTCGACGAATAGCCGAACTGGAGAAACGTTGCGCCATGATCGGCGAAGAGATCGGTCTGCCAGAGCACCTTCCCATCCCGTGCGTTGAGGCAGTGCATTTTTCCGGTGAATCCGACGGCGACGAGGCGATCGCCCTCGATGAGCGGCGTCGCGTTGGGTCCCTTGCCGAAGCCGAGTTCGCTCTTGGGCAGCGGCGGTGCGTCATAGGTGTGCGTCCAGCGCGTCTCCCCGGATTCCGCGGACAGGCAGACGATGTGCTCCTGGTCGCCGGTGCGGTACATCGTGAAGAGCAGTCCGTCCTTCGAGACGATGGCGGAGTAGCCCTCGCCGAGTTCGCGCTCCCAGAGTCGCCTGGGGCCGCTTTCCGGCCAGGAGTCCGCGACTTTCGCCGACGCGATGCGAAAATCCCGCGAGGGCCCGCCCCACTGCCGCCAGTCATCCGCAAGCCCCGGCGCGGCGCAGAGAATCATCATCGCAAGCAGACGGCTACGCTGTGACATGAAAGAACTCCAGAAGCGCGATTCGGCCCGGCCCGACAGTCAGCGCGGCAGTGTACCGCAAACGGGCCCCGGGGCGTCCTGGCCGGGCGTTCGACGGCCCGGGACCGCCTGTCGGCGGGGTCGGCGGGGCGTACCATGCACCCATCAGACGTCCATCTCGGGAGAACCCCATGCTGCTCCTCATGCTGCTGCTGGTTGCACCGTTTACCGCCGACTCCCAACCGGAGTGGATCGCCCCCGGACCCGCCGTCGCGCGCGGGCCGGAGCCGCGCTGGATCTGGGTCGGACCGAAGGACGGTCCCGCTCCGACGGCGCGAAATGCAGCCCCGGGTTCAGTCTGGCTCGTGCGCCAATTCGATGCGCTGGAGGGCATCCGGTCTGCGCGGCTCATGCTGGCCGCGGACAATTCGGCCGCCGCGTATCTGAACGGCGTGCGCGTCCTGGGCGCAAAAGACTGGTCCGCCCCCGTCGGCGCGGAGGTGACGCTCCTTCCCGGCAACAACGTGCTCGCGATCGAAGCCGACAACGGAACCATCCCGGGTGCCGACCCGGCCACGTCGGTCAATCCCGCCGGCGTCATCGCCCGGCTCGACATGACGCTGAACGATGGCTCCATGCAGTGGCTGATGACCGACGGCTCGTGGCACGGGGCGACAGATAAGTGGTCTGAGTTCCCCGCCCCGCCGCGCGATCCGGATACGTGCCGCCCCGCCGTCGACCTCGGCCCCGCGTCGATGAGGCCCTGGTCGCTCTCGGCCGGCGTGTTCGAGCCCGCGAGGCCGTGTCCACTGTTACGACGAACGTTCTCGCTCGATGTACTCCCTGCGGCCGCAATCATCCGCATCATCGGTCTCGGCCACTACGAACTGCGCTGCAACGGCGAGCGCGTCGGCGACGGCCGCTGCGATCAGGTCTGGTCGCAGTATGACAAGACGCTCTACTGGCAGGAGTTCAATCTGCAACCGCATCTGCGCCGCGGCGAAAACGTGCTCGCGGTGGCGCTGGGCAACTCGTTCTGGCAGGTCGCACCGGCCAATGACAGCGGCCGGTTCACGAAGACCGACGCGATGCCGGATTTTGCGAACGGCTGGCCGCACCTGCTCTGGCTGGACGCAACGATCACGCCCGTTGGGGAAAAACCTGCGCCTGTCCGCATCGTTTCGGACGCGTCGTGGAAATGGACGGCGGGTCCCGTGACGTTTTCGAATCTCTACGCGGGCGAAGACTACGACGCGCGGCTCGCAAAGACCGGCTGGGACGCGCCGGGGTATGACGATTCCGCGTGGAGCTCACCGACGATCGCCCCCGCGCCCGCCGGCACGCCGACGAAGCTGGTCGGCCCGCCGATGAAGGCGTACGACGTCTTCAAGCCGCGCGAAGTGCGGGCTGTGGATGTCGACGCCGCGATCTACACGTACGTCTTCCCGCAGAACTGCTCCGCACTGCTGCGGTTCACGCTCGACGGCGGGGCGACGGGCGCGCGGGTGCGTTTTCGGCCGTGCGAGTACATGGAGCCCAGCGGCCGCGTGAAATTCACGTACACCTGGGGGACGGGCAAGGACATCTGGCTCGATTACACGAAGGCCGGCGGCGGCGTGGAGATGCACGAGCCGCTCTTCTTCTACGTCGGCGCGCAGTTCGTGCAGGTCGAGGGCGCGGTGCCGCCGGATGCACCGAACCCTCGCGGCCTGCCCGTCCTGAAATCGCTCGAACTCGTCCACGTCCGCGCCGCGTGCCGCGAGGTCGGCTATTTCGACGCCGACGCCCCGATGCACGACGCCGCACACGCGATCATCGACTGGGCGATTCGCTCGAACATGGCCCACGTCCCCACCGACTGCCCGCACCGCGAGAAAAACGGCTGGCAAGAGCAGAACTGGCACATGGCCCGGGCCCTGTCGTATCGCTACGACATCCACGACTGGTTCGTGCGCAATTGCCGGGCGATCCGTGATGCACAGACCGCCGGCGGGCCGGATGACGGCTTCGTCCCCACCAACACGCCCTGGTATCTCGTCGGCCGGCCGCGGCACGACATGTACAACGACTCGACGGAATGGGGCGTGTCCAGCGTGCTCATGCCGTGGCATCTCTACGAGTGGTACGGCGACCGCGACACGCTCGCGGCGAGCTTCGACTCGGCCCGGCGCTTCGTTGATTACCTCGGTACGACCGCGACCGATGGCATCATCCGCAGCAACCTCGGCGACTGGTACGACTTCGGCCACGGCAAGGGCAACGGGCCGTCGCAGTGGACGCCGAACGAAGTCAGCGCGACGGCGATCTGGGCCTACGGCGCAGACACCGTCGCGAAGATGGCCGAAGTGCTCGGGCGAAAAGAGGATGCGGCGAAGTACCGATCGCTGTTTGAACGGATTCGGGCGGATTTTCAGAGGCGTTTCTACGATTCCAGCACGCATACGGTGAAGAACAATGGCTCGTGCCAGGCCGGCACCTCCGCGGCGCTCTGCATCGGCCTCATTCCCGACGCCGACCGCCTGGCCGCTCTCTCCGCAGTCGTCGCCGATCTGGAAGCCCGCGGCTGGAAGCAGACGCCCGGTGAAGTGCTCCAGATTTTCCTGATCCGGGCGCTGGCCGAGGGCGGACGCGGCGACGTGCTGCACCGCATCTACAACCGGGAGGACATCCCGTCCTATGGCCACATGGTCCGCTCAGGCCTGACGACGCTGCCCGAAAGCTGGGACGCCCGCCGCGGCACCGGCGACAGCCTCAACCACTTCATGCTCGGCCACCTGATGGAGTGGCACTTCGCGTACGTCGCGGGGATTCGCCAGCAGCCGGGCTCGGTCGGCTGGAAAAAAGTGCTCATCGCCCCGCAGCTGCCGCCGGAATCCGACAAATCGCCGCACGCGATCCGCACGGCCGCGGCCATGTTCGATAGTCCGCAGGGGCGAATCGGGAGCCACTGGGAACTCGACGCGACCACGGGCGAATTCCGGCTGACCTGCCTGATTCCCTTCGGAGTCGAGGCGACGGCGATCATGCCGGACGGAACGCGGCATGAGCTGCCGCCGGGGAATACGGTGCTGACGCAATCAAGGCCGAAATAGTCACGGGTTCTGGGCGATCCGCGTGGCCAGCACGCGGTCGATCCGAAATCCATCCATATCGACGACCTCGAACCGGAAACCGGCCCATTCGACCGATTCCCCGACCCTCGGGATGTGGCCGAGCCGTGCCAGGACGAGTCCGGCCACCGTATTGAGGTCGGCCGCGTCCTCCGGCAACTCGTCGAGTTCCAGCCGGTCCTCGAGATCGGCGACCGGGAACATTCCGTCGAGCAGCCACGAGCCGTCGCCTCGCCGGACAGCCCATTCGTCCCCTGTGCCCGCGGGTTCGGGCAGATCGCCCACCACCGCCTCCATGATGTCGTGCAGCGTGACGATGCCCGAGACGCCGCCATATTCGTCGAGCACCAGCGCGATGTGTCGTCCGCTCTGCTTGAGCGTCTCGAGCAGCTTGAGAGCCGGCATGCTCTCGGGCACATAGGGCACGGTCATCGCGGCTTCACGGAGATCGGGAACCTGCTTGTCGCGGGTCACCCGGCGCCAGAGATCCTTGACACTGACGACGCCGATGACCTTGTCGACGTCGCCGTCGCAGACGGGAAAGTAGCTGTGCTCGGCCTCGCTCATGGCCCGCATGTTCTCGCCGATCGGCGCGTTTGCATCGACCCAGACGAGCTGCGTGCGCGGCGTCATCATCGATTCCACCCGGCGGTCGACGAATTCCATGACGCGCTCGACCAGCGTGTGCTCACCACGCCCGAGAACGCCTGCCTGGGCGCCCTGCTCCAGGATGACCTTGATTTCCTCCTCGGTCACGACCGGTTCGCCTCCGGTTTTCACGCGCAGCGCCCGGAGGATGACGTTGCTGGAACCTGTCAGAAGCCAGATGAGCGGTGCGGAGGCCGTGGAGAGCGTCCGCATCGGCCCCGCGAGCGCCTTGGCGAATCCTTCGGCGTGCACGAGGGCGATCTGCTTGGGCACAAGCTCGCCGATGACGACTGACAGGTACGTGATCAGGGCGACCACGACGACGATCGCGATGCTAGCGGCATACGGCGCGAGAGCGGGGACCCCGGCGATCACGGCGGCGAATTCTTCGCTCAGTGCCGCTCCGCCGAAAGCACCGGCGATCACGCCGATGAGCGTGATGCCGACCTGCACGGTCGACAGAAATCGGTCGGGCGCTGCCTTCAATTCGAGAACGGCCAGCGCCGATCGATCGCCATCGTCGGCCAGCGCTTCGAGCCGGGCCTTGCGCGCCGAGACGACGGCGATCTCCGCTGCCGCGAAGACGCCGTTGGCGAGCATCAGCAGCATCAGGATGACGAGTTCGACCGCAGTTTCCATCGCGTGGCTCCCGGAGCGATTCGATTCAGGCGTGTGTAGCCTACCCGGCTTGCCCGCTTCCGAGGCGGCCGATTCGTGCTTGCGACGTGGGGTTCATTCAGCGTGCGTTCGGCGGCGTCCGATCCGCGATCATCCCTCGCGCCTCGTCGATTCCGATCACGCAGGCGCTCACATCGGCGAGCGTGCGAATCTCCTCGGGCGTTCGGGCTAGTTCCAGCGTAAAACGCCCGATCGCCGTGCGCCGCAGGCCGATGAGGCCGCCGCCCGTGCCGAGGCGCTCGCCGATGTCGCGGATCAGCGCGCGAATGTATGTCCCGCGCCCACACGCGACCTCGAATTCCAGGACCGGCCATTCGTATCGGAGCAGTTTCGTCCAGTAGATCGTGATCGGCCGGGCCTTGTGCTCGACCGCCTCGCCGCGCCGCTCCATCAGGTAGGAGGGCAGGCCGCCGACCTTCAGCGCGCTGACGGCCGGCGGTACTTGCTCGATCTCGCCCTGGAACTCCGCCAGTACCTGCGCGACACGTTCGCGCGTCGGCGGCGTCTCTACCGGTACGTCGATCCACGGCCGCTCGACGTCGTAGCACGCATTCGTCACGTCGAGCCGCGCCGTCGCGCGGTAGACCTTCGGCAGGCCCATCAACGATTCGACCAGCTTCGTCGCCTTGCCCAGGCACAGGATCAGCACGCCGTCGGCCGACGGGTCCAGCGTGCCGGCGTGGCCGCTCTTGCGCTGCCGCGTAGCCGTGCGGACGGCGTAGAGCGCCTGCGTGCTGGTGATGCCCAGCGGCTTGTTGACGACGACGAGACCGTCCACGGGCAGTTCCTTCCGGTGCGGCGTGTAACGGTAACGGGAAGCGGAGGAATCCGCGATTTTCAGGGAGCGGGCGCGGAGGCGGGGTGAGACGCCGGCTGCGACGCCGGCCGCGTGCGGAAATCCTCCGCGCTTGCGAGCCGGACTTTTGCCGTGTGCGTCGCCTCGCCTCTTCGATAACGCAGTTCAACTTCGTCGCCCGCGGCCTTCAGCGCGATCGCGCGCCGGAAATCGACGATCCGGATCGTGGGGACGTCGTCGACGGCAATGACGACGTCTCCCTCGGCAAGCCCCGCGGCCGCGGCGGGACCACTGGGCGGCGCGGTGATGCGGAGGCCGTCGGCAGCGCGCGGCTGCGGCTGCGTCGCGGGCGGCTGCGGGAACCCCGGCGGACCGGGCTGCGGTTTCGAAGGCGGCGGGTTCCAGCCGCCGACGACGGGATCGCGGAGGTCGAACACGACGCCGAGCAGGCCGCGGTGCAGATTCTCCCCGCGGGCCAGCCGATCGACACGGCGGTGGATCTGGTCGATGTGCACCGCAAAGCCGATTCCCGAGTCGTACTTGTCGATTTCCGCGAATTCGTCGTCGCTCAGGCCGATCGGCACGCAGATCCCGAGGCAGTCGCCGTCGATGTCGATCAGCGGGCCGCCGTAGTTCACGGGCGAGAGCTTCGCATCGGTCTGGATCGCCTGGCCGGACATGCGCGGCAGGCCGCTGATGATGCCCAGCGAAACGGCGGGCGTGCGGCTGCCGTGGCCGAAGCCGGCCGCGATCGTCCACTGGCCGGGGCGGAGCTGCGCCGGGGTTTTCCAGGTCGCCGCGGGCAGGCCGGCGGCTTCGACCTTGAGCAGGGCGAGCCGCGACTGCTGATCGCGGGCGAGGAGCCGGGCCACGAAACGCCGGTCATCGGCCAGCGTGACGGTGATGATCGACGGGTCGCGGACGAAATTGAATGTGCTGGAGAGAATCAACCCGTCGGCGGACCAGATGACGCCGGTGGTCGGGCCGTCGGCGGTGCGGAAACCGGCGGCGCGTGTCTCGCCCTCTTCCTCCCTGACGGGCTGCGCGCCGCCGATCGTCTCAATGCGGACGATCGACTGGCGGGCTTTCTCGATCGCGGCCTGGAAGACGACGGTCTGGGCGGAACGAAGAGGCGATTCGTCCCCACGCGCGAACGCGGACGACGAGGCCAGCAGTACGCCGGACGCCACCGCATAAGAAAGGAGCCGCCGGGCAAGGCCGCCGGGTCGAATCATGGCGCGGCCTCCACGGGAATTTCGACCGTCTTCAGTTCTTCGCCGCGCTTGAGGACGACTTCGAGCTTCGGCGTGCGTTTCAGCTTCCGCAGCGCGGCCGCGACGTCGTCGCACGTGGCGACGGACTGCCCCGCGATCGACATGATCAGGTCGTCGGGCATCACGCCCGCGAGGTACGCGGGCGAACCGGGGCGGACGCGCTCCACATACGCCGGGCGCTCACGACCGCCGAGATCGAGAAGGCGGATGCCGAGGGCGAGCAGATCGACGCCGGCGGCCGCGCTCGCGGCCTCACCATCGTGCGACCGCCCCGCGAGGAACGCCGTAACTTCCTCGGCGGGCAGGGCGTAATTTGCAAACGTATTCGTACGCGTGCTCTTCACGAGCGGCCCGATGACGCCGACGAGGCGGCCCGCGGCGTCGACCAGGGCCCCGCCCGCGGACCCCGGCGTCGCGACGATCATGTCCGTATAGATGACCTCGCCCTCGTAGGGAAAATCCTGGGCGCGGCGCCGGGCGGCCAGTTCGCCGCGGGCGGAGAACACACCCAGCGAGACCGACACCGCTTCGGGCCCCTCGGCGACCTTGAACGTATTGGACGCGGAGATGAGCCAGTCACCGGGCACGAGCCGCGACGTATCGGCAGGTTCCAGCGCGGGCAATCCTTCGGCGTCGATCTTCAGCTCGGCAAGCCGGCGCGTCTCGTCGCGCCGCACGACGGTCGCGGGGTAGCGGCGGCCGTCGGCGAGAACGACGCGCAGCGAAGGATCTTCCAGGATCGCAGAACTCACGGTGACGATGCGGCCGTCCGCCGCGACGATCACGCCGCTCGCGTAGCTCTTCACCGTCCCGATGCCCGCGGCGTAGATTTTCACGACGCCGGCCTGCGCGGCGGCGATCGCGGCATCGAAGCCGCCGACGTCATCCGGGGCGGCGATGGCTGTCGCCGGAATCGCAGTCGGCGTGTCTTCGCCCGGAGGGCGCACGAAAGTTGCCAGGGACTTCAGTCCCTGGACAGCCGCCCTATCTCCTCTCGCCCGGAGGGCGATCGAGGGTCTCCCCGCGGCTCCGCTCGGCTGAAGATCATGCGCCGGAGTCGGCGACGACTCCGGCTGACTTGCCGGCTCCGAACTCGGCTGCGTTGACGGCTGCGAACTCGGCTCGCTCGCGGCCTCGCGTGCGCGAAACTCGACACGCTCGAGCTTTACCCTCGCAGGTTCATCCTGAGGCAAAACGCGCGTCCACGACCCCATCCAACATCCGAGCGCGTCCGGCTGCCACCGGCTCAGCACAGTCTCGCCGTCTACAAACGCCGCACCCACGATCTGATCCGAGACAGGATCAAAGAACCAGCGTGTCGCGCGCTTCTCTTCGCCCCGTCGTTCGACAACCGCAACGACGCGGCCATCAATTTCGTCCGCCCCCGCAAGTTCCCATGCCTCATCGAGCGCCGGTCGCGCCCACGCCGGCCACACGATCGCCGCGAATTCTGACGCCGCTCGTGTGTCCTGCGAATTGTTGGGCTGCGAGCTCGCCATTCGAAGCGCGGGCGACGCTCGGGCCTGCTCGCCACGAATCTCGACCGGTGCGTCCTCACGCGTCACTGACAATCGCCAGACTGCCGCCTGCGTGTCCACGGGAACATCCGCCGGACAAGCGCGTCGCGCATTTCCCAAAATCGCCTGAACCTCAACCTGATTCCGATCGAGATCGAACGCGTAACGCACGTTGCCCGTGAGCGGAACGCGCTCCAGCCGCGCCTGCGCCTCGACGATCCGCCCGGCCTGTTCGAACCGCAGCGCCGTCAGCCAGCCGGCCGGCAGAATCGCGATCGCGTTGTTGAAATCGTTGGCCGTGCGCATCGGCCGGCCGTCGACCGCGAGCAGCTTGTCGCCCAGTCGCAGGCCCGCCTTTTCGGCCGGCGAGAAATCCTGCATCGCGCTGATCACGAGATCGTCGCCGA
Organism: Planctomycetota bacterium; assembly: GCA_045863555.1. Classification (GTDB taxonomy): domain Bacteria; phylum Planctomycetota; class Phycisphaerae; order UBA1845; family Fen-1342; genus JACRLV01. The sequence goes on from BTUU01000035.1 coordinate 12,051, forward strand.
TGGGCTGAACCGTCGCCCCGAGCGTGCCGTGCTCCATGAGTCGCCCGGCGCGCAGACCGGGGATGAAGCGGCGCACCTGGTTGATCGTCACCGCGTACCCGAGGCCGACGTTTACGCGGCCGCGCTCCTCGAAGGAGGCCCGGCCGTTGATGCCGATGATCTCGCCGCGGGCGCTGAATAGCGGCCCGCCCGAGTTGCCGGGATTGATCGACGTCGAGACCTGGATGCAGTCGGCGTATTCCAGCAGGTTTCCCTGCCCCTCCTGGTAGCGGTGCAGACCGCTGATGATGCCGCTCGTGATGGTCGGGCGAAGATCCTCGGCGACGAGAAACGGATTGCCCATCGCGGAGACATACTCGCCGACCTTGAGCGCGTCCGAGTCACCGAGCGGAGCGTAGTCGAAGCGTTCCTTGCCCGAGAGCCTGAAGAGGGCGATATCCCCGCCGGGGTCGATGCCCAGCAGCTCCAGCGGATAGAGCTGACCGTCGGAAAGCCCGCCGAGACCGCGCCGCGACGCCACGAACTCCTGGACGACGTGGTAATTCGTCAGGCCGTAGCCGTCGGGCCGGAAGATCACGCCGCTGCCGCCGCCGCCCTTGGCCGGGTCGGCAAAGATGCAGACCGTGGCGCGGGCGCAGCGATCGAAGACTTCGACGCGCCGGGCCTCCGCTTCGCGCACGAGCCGGCGCGCGGCGTCGAGATCCGGCGACGATTGGGCGGCGGCCGAACCTGCCGCCGCGACGAGCGCCGTGAGCGAGAGCGCTCTCAACCAGCGCCGAAGCCGTGCGGTGCTCATCGGATCAACCGCGCGAACGCCCAGCACACCTGGTCCGAGAGATCGAGATCGTCGCCGAATTCCACGCGCAGTTCGAGCACCTCGACGCTCGCGACATCGACGAGAATCTCGCGCGGCTCATCACCGCCGCGGACGCCGCGCGCCTCCCAGAGCGTCTGGCCATCGCCGACGACGATGACGTCGACCGCGCCGCGGCGGCCCATTTCGTCGGAAATGCCGACCGTCGCCGCAAATTGCCGGGCCGCCCGGTTGATCGCGTAAATGAGCCGCGACTGGCTGTGCATCGACACGCCCTTGGAGTAGGTCCGGCCGCCGAGCGTGATCGGCCCGCCCGGCAGGCTGCGGTCGAACACCGGCTCCCAGCGGTAGTCCAGGAACGGCGTGAATTCGTAGAGCCGGGGCGGAATGTCCGACAGAAACGCCATGCGGCCGCTGCGCGCCTCCACGCGTTCGATCGCCGGCCACGCGACGGTGCGGCGGCCCAGCGACGGCGATTCGAGCGTAATCTCGCGCGCATCCCCGCCGATGACGCGGCCCGCGAGCCGCGCCCCGCTCCGCAGGTGGACCACGGTCGGCTGCTCCGTCGGCGCGGGCCGGCCGAGCACGACGCCCGCCAGTTTCTCCCAGGGGATGGGCAGATCCCGGTCCTTCCAGCGAAACTGCACCTGCGCCTGCGTCCAGCGCGTGACGCCCCCGCGCAGCACGACCGGCTCGTCGCCTTTCATCAGGATTACCGCGTCGTCGACGGCCTCGGTGAGGGATGCCTGTTCGCTGAACGCCTTGCGCGTCGGTTCGCTCGCATCGGTCAAAACGAGGGAGCGGGCGTCTGCGAGGCCGATCTTCACCGACTCTCCGCCGGGCACGTCGACCACGACGCGGTCCGCGTCCTCCCCGACGATCCGGCCGAAGATCGACGACCCGTCGGCCAGCTCGAACCGCCAGCCCGACGGAACGGGCGGGCGAAAGCCCTCAACAGGGGCCAGCGGCCGCAGTTCGAGAATATCCGCCCAGCCGAACGCGTTTTCCCCGCGGTCGTCGACGAGCGTGATTTCCGGCGCGACACTGAGCAGTCGTCCGGAATGCCCCACCCCGAGAAGGTCGATCACCTGAAACTGAGGTTCGAAGGGCGCCACCGCGGCGGACGGCCCGATTGCCGGGGCGGGCGCGGGATCCTGCGCCGCCGCCTGCGCAAGCAAGACGGCCATCGCCACGTGCAGGCACACGCTCGCGCGAATGGAAATCGCTCCCTGCTGCATCCCGGCCCTGCCTCCCTGCGTGCGGCTCGCGGATTATTTCTGTTCCGCCAGCGAGCGATAGTACTGTTCCACGAGCTGTCGATAGCGCGACGGGAAGCGCTCCTTGATGGACTGGAGGATGCGCTCACGCTCCGCCGGGGGCAACTGGCCCCACGATTCGCCCGGCGTCGCGCGGGGAGCCGAATGGAGGTCCATCGAACCATCGCCGCCCTCGGGCGCGTCCGATTCCTCCTTGGGCGTCGTTTGCGGCCCGCCCTGCTGCTTGCCCTTGTCGCGCCGGGCCTGCCGCTGGCCGCCCTGGCCTTTCTGCGACTGCTCTTTCTGCTCCTCCTCCTGGATGAGCTTGTCGAGCAGCGCCAGGACGTCCTCCTGACGCTTGGTCACTCGCTCGGTCGTGTCCACCGTGCGGAGGCGGTCGGCGACGTATTGCATGACGGTGGCGACTTCATCGAGCGTGCCCTTTTCGCGCCGCTCAATTTCGAGCAGCATCTGCCGGACGCCGACCTGGATGGCCTCCGGCGCGCCCGAGTAGTGCTCGCGGATTTTCGCGAGCGTCCCGGCGGCCGCGTCAAAACGCAGATTCCGGGCCTCGCAGAACGCGCGCAGAAACGCCAGATGCGGTGCGTACGGCGTGTGGGCGTCGAGAACCTCGCGCGACAGCGCCGGTTCAGCCAGGCGCTGCTCGGCTTCCTCGTATCGCCCCAGATCAACCATCGCGCGGATCTCGAAATACGCGGCATTGGCTTTCACGTATGGGTCCGGGCTGTCGCGCAGCGGCGCGAGTGCCTCGATCACGGCCTCGGCATTCCCGGCGTCGAACGCCTCCAATCCGCGGCGATACGCCGCATCGAGGACCGCGAGCCCGTCGGGAACGAAGCCCTGCGGCGCACGCGTGTAGCGGCTGAAACCGTCGCGCACGGTCGCGACCGCGATGGGCGACTCGGCGGCGCGGGTCTTCAGGTGATCGAGAAAAGCCGTATTGAGGGCGTCGATGCGGGCCCGCTCGTCGACCCGTCCGCGCGGGGAGATGGCGTCTGCGGCGCCGGCTGCCGGACACGCGGAGACGATCGCGGCGAAGACCAGCATCACTCTCGCGTGCATCGTCAATCCCTCTCATTCATTCGCCGCGCCAGGTCGACGAGCTGCGCCTGCCGCTTCGAGAGCGACTGCGCCTCGGCGGCGGCGTTCGGATCGCCGGCGGCCGCCTCGGGCGACGGCGTGCGTTCGTTCAGCCGCACCTGCGCGGCGCGCAGGAGCTTCAATTCGGCGCTGGCCGGGAGAAGCGGCTGCTGCCCGTCGTTGGACGGAGGCGACTGCTGCTGCTGCTCTTCCTTGCGCTGCTCATCGCGGCGGCGCTCGACGGCGCCGAGAATCTCCTCGATCCCCGAGATCACCTGGTCGATGCGCTCCACGGTCGCCTTCGACGCATTCCCGTTTTCCAGCCGGAGCGCGACGTCCGACATGTCGCCCGCAATCTGGCGGATCAGCTCGGGCACGATGACGGTCGTGCCTTCATCAACGACGATCCGAAGCGTCGACTCACACTGGTCGGCGAGATCCCGCTGCGTCCGGGCGGCCGCGGCAATCGCCGCGCGATCCGCCTGTGCTCGATTCTCCGTAGTGTCCGCCGCCGCCGGTTCGACATCCGCCTTGAGCTGTCTCTCCGCGGCGAGCATCTCCCGCAGCCGCGTCTCCAGGGCCGCGAGCGTCTCCTCGGTCTCTTCCTTGCGCACCTGCCGCAGCGCGTCGTCGAGCTCGTCGAGCGCGTTCTGGAGATTCTCGACCGCGGATTCCTGCTGTTCGATCGCGTCTCCGGGCTTCTGCTGGCCGAGCTTGTCGGCCGCCTGGCGCATCTGCTCGGACGCCTGGCGCATGGATTCGCCGCCCGGTTTTTCGGATTTTCCGGCGGCAGGATCACCCTGCATCTGCTTTGCGACGTCCGCGGCGCTGCGCTGCGTCTCGCGCTGCGACTGTTCGAGCTTTCGGAGCGCTTCCGGGCTCGCTTCGCCCTGCGGCGCGCCCTTCGCGCCGTCGCCTTCCGCCTGTTCCTGAGCGCTTTTGGCGCGGCGGGTGCGATAGTTGTTCTCCGTCTGGCGTTCGATCAACTCTCGAATCTGCCGCTTGATCTTCTCCAGCGCGCGCCGTTCCTCGCGGCGCTCGTCGATCTCGTTCGTCGGCGTCGTGAGCAGCTTCATCAGCGCGTCGAGTTCCTTCAGGACGGCGGACTGCCCGCTGTCCGCGTCGCTCAGCTTTTCCGAGCGCAGCAGCGCAACCAGCGTCTCCAGTCGGGATTTGAGCTGCGACTTGCCCGCCTGCTCCAGCGCCGACCGGAGCCGCTCGGCCTTTTCCGGCTCGCGGGCTTCGAGCGACTTCGACAGCTTGAGCATGATGTCTTCGAGCCGCTGTACCCGCGTGAGAATCGACCGCTGACGCTCCGCCAGGGAGAGCGAGGCCGGAGTCTGCCCGGCGGCCGCACCGGCCAGCAGCAGAGCGAGTCCGACGGCGATGAGCCGCAGGCGTGAACCGGGATTTCTGAATCCAGCCGTATTCATCTAAACCATATTATGGCTTGGGTCGGCTCGTCGGCGCAGTCGGAAGTTCATCCAGGCCGATAATTGCTTCAATTTGCTTCGAAAGTGACTCGACGGTCGCGCCATGAACCTCCCCCTGGGCCTCGATGATCTCCGTCAGGAGGGCGACCGCCTCGCGGAAACCCTCCATCTCGAGCATGTTCGCCAGGATCGTCTTCATGGCCCGGACGATCTCGGCTTCATCCGCGGCGAGCCGCCGAACCACGGCCGCGTCCGCCTCCCGCCGAAGCTGGCCGATGGCGTCCACGGCGGCCGGCATGCGGCGGGCCGCGAGATCGCCCAGCGGGCCGATGATCCGCTCGGTGAGGCGGCGTTCCTCGCCGATCTTCGAGATCCGGTTCAACTTCGACTCCGCCAGGATGCGGGCAAACCCGCGCTCGATCGCCGCGACGCGGGCGGCGTGGGCCTCCTGGCGCCGGGCGAGTCCGGCCAGGCGCTGCCCCTCGGCCGGGGGGGTCGGACCGCCGGGCGACAGCTCGGCGAAGATCCGTTCGAGGGCGTCGCGCAGGCCATTCTGCTCACTGATCAGACGCTCAAACTCGAGGCGGAGTTCCAGCTCGCGCTGGGTCAGCTCCGCCTGGAGATCTGCCGGCGCGAGGACGCGAAGGTCGATCGGCTCGCTGCGGCCGACGTTCGGCCCCGCCGGATCGCCATCCGCGGCGTCGGCGAACACGCGCAGGCGCTGGCCCGGCGTGAGTCCCAATGCGGACACCTCGTACGGCATCTCGAATCGCATTTCACGCCGGCCGGCTTCGAAGCCCGCGATGGGCGCTTCGAGCGGCGGATCTTCGTTGCGCTGGAGCCAGAGGCCGACCCGGGAGAGACCGTAGGAGTCGGAATAGCCGGCTTCGATCGGGAGCATCGCCTGCGGCGTGATCGCCCCGCCGATGTCGCCGAGCGAGAGCTTCACCGACGGCGGCTCGTCGGGCGAGATTTTCACGAGATAGCGCGTCGTGCGGCGGTTTTCCCAGCCGTCGCGATCGACCAGTTCGAAGACGTACGAGCCGGAGGCGGGAGAATTCCACGTCAGCCGGGCGCGGTTCGGGGCCGTGAGTTCGCAATCGATCGCGCCGGCCGGCGATGCGAACCGGGCCGTACGGACCGGCTTGTTGAGGTCGGCTTCGATCTCGATCCGCGAACCGGCGAGGGCTTCGATCGTAGTCTGGCCGTCGAGCGTGACCGGCTCCAGCCCGGTGTAGGCGGGCGATTCGACGCGGATGCGCGTGGCGAGGACGTCGGGGCGGTCAATCGCCTCGGCGACGTACTCGGCGGTGCGTTCGTCGCCGCCGGTGATTCGAAAATGCACCGACTCCGCCGCCGGACCGAGGGCAATCCGCGCGGAACTGTCGCCGATGAGCAGCATTGTCTCGCGGCCGACGCGGCCCTCGGGCGTCCACCATTCGAGCGTCACGCGGTCGGGCGTCTCGCCGATGATGTCGGCGGCGATTTCCAGCGGATCGCCCCGCGGAACGCGCCGTCGGCCCGCGGCATCGTAGCCCTGGGGCCGGATGTACGTCGCCTGTGGCCAGGGCAGTTCCTGGAGCAGCCAGTTGCGGTGGAACCACGTCTGCATCGCGTCCGGAACCAGCAGGAGGCCGACCAGCGGCAGGACCAGCAGCCCGGCGCAGCGGTAGAGCTGGCGGCGCGCCCGGCGGTGGTTGAGCACGTCGAGAAATCGAATCTCGCGGGCTCGCCTGGACGCGTCGGCAATGACGGCCTCGACCAGTTCGGGCGAACTGCCGCCGTGGTCGGCGCCGGGCCTGGAGAATTGAACGGCGGTCGCGATCTGATCGGCGAGTGCGGGGTGTCGGCGGTCGATGGCGCGGGCGAGCGTCTCGTCGTCAAGCGGATGGAACATCGGCAGCAGAATCCGCCGGTACGCCACGGTGAGCCAGATGAACGTGAGGAACACGTTGAAAATCGCGCGCTGATCGACGGTGAATTTCAGCCAGCGATCGAGAATCAACTGTGCCGCGCCCCCGAGGACGATCGCGACGAACGTGCGCGTCGCGCCGTCGAGTGCCACGTACAGCTTCGCGCGGAGCCGCAGACGGGCGAGCGGAAGCAGGATCGCTTCCTGCACCGGCGTCGGATTGCGGGCGGGCGCGAAGTGCTTCACAGCAGGTGATTCCTCCGGCGCACGAACCACTCCGCACCGAGGAGCATCGCCACCAGCGACAGAACCCAGCCGCTGTCCCAGAGGCTGCGGCGCGGACCCTGGAGCGGGCGGATGATCGACGCATTGCGGATTTCTTCGGGAAGCGTACCGGCATCCGCGAGCGGGAGATACCGCCCACCCGTCGCCTCGGCGAGTCCCTTGAGACCGTCAACCTGCTGCTTCAGCACAGCGAGCTCGATCTCCGGCCGCTGAATCGCAAAGTACTTGACGAGTTCCTCCCGGCCCTCGCCCCCGGCCAGCGGCAGGCGGACGACCGCCGGTCCGTCGACCTCCAGCAGGGCGCGCCCGCCAAACCACCCCTCGCGGCCGGCGATCGGCGCGAGGGAGAGCGGCCGGGATTGTCCATCCGAAAACTCCAGCGCCGCGGCCACGGTTGGCTCGTGCAGGGGCGCGAAATTCGCGTCGAAGACCCGGGCTTCGATCCGCGCGTAGTCGCCGACGTTATAGGTGTCGCGGTCGAGCACGATCGTCCCGCGGCGGCTGACGCCCTGGCGGCGGGCCTGGGCCAGGTAGCGGATGCCCTGCACCCAGAATCGGTCGAAATAGCGCTCGGCCGTCGCCCGCCACCGCCACGTGCTGTCGAAGCCCAGGAACACGGAGCGGCCGGCGCCGAACGGCTGCGCGGCCAGGAGCAGCGGCGTCGCGCCCCCGCTCTCGGTTCCGCGGAGGAGCACGGCGGCGAGCGGTTTCTCGCGGAGGACCGGGTAGAACCACCAGACGCCCGGCAGCGCATCCCAGACCGCCTGGTTCGTCGCCGGATCGGAGTGAAGCTGCATGAGCGGGTGCGCCCGCGCGTCGTCCGGAACGCGCATCGGCACGGCGATCGTGCTGAAAGAGCCGCGCTCGCTGATCCGCACGGCCGCGTCCGGGTCCGGCGCGACGGGAAGAAGCGCGTTGAGGTCGGCGAGCCTTTCATCGCGCAGAAACCGGCTGGTGAAAATCGGCCCGGCCTGGAGCAGCACGCCGCCGCCGAACTCGTCGACGAGGCGGCGGACAGTGACCGCCCACGCGGCGTCGAACTCGCGCGGATCGGGGTCGAGGAGCAGGATCGCGTCGTACTGGAAGATGACCTCGGGCTTTCGCGGCAACTCGGTGATGATCGTCGTGCCGTCGCGAACGGCGGATGCGTCCGCGGACTGGAGCCAGCAACTGAGATCGACGGTCTTGTCGCGTCCGAGCAGCGCGACGATGGCGCGATAGTCGTACGTCGGACGGCCGGAGACGATGAGTACGCGGAGCTTTGCGTCGATCACGAGCACGGACGCGGCCCGCGAATTGTCGAAGTCGACCGCCTCGATCGGAAGCACCGGGACCCGCGCCCGATAGACAAACTCGCCCGCGACGTCGGCGCTGACGCGGAAGCGTGCCTCCGCCGGCGGAAGATCGCCGCCGACCGTGACATCGGCGGACCCGACGACCCGTTCGGCGGAAGCCGCCCCGGCGGCGACGGACCGGGCCGTCAGTTCGAGCCGCATCGGCTGCGCTTCCATGCCCGACGCGCCGACCTCGACGCGGATTTCCAGAGGATCGCCTTTCGCGACGGTCGCGGGGGCCGTAAGGGCTGCGATTCTGATATTCGGCGGCTCGTCGACGGCCCCGATACCGACGGCATAGACCGGGGCTCGAAGCCCCGCCGCGAGCCGCCCCGCATCCTCGAGCGACAGGCCGCGATTCACGTTTCCATCAGTAAGGATCACGATGCCGGCGATCGGACTGTCCGCCGCGTCGCCCACCGCGAGAGTGAGCCCCTGGCCGAGATCGGAGACCGTCCCGCGACCGGTGAGCGCAGCGTCCAGCGGGATCGACGGTCGGCTCGCGGCGCCGGTCGTTGGCGCGCTCGCCGCGGCGTCGCCCGTCCACGGCAGCGCCGCCCGGTGCGTCTGCTGGCTGAACGAATAGACGGCCAGCTCATTCCTCGCGTCCAGACGCTTCAGCCAAGCCGCGGAATCGCCGGTAAGCAGACCGCGCACGGCGTCGAGCCGGGACTTTCTCGCGTCGACATCCGGCGAATCCGAGATCGCCATGCTGGCCGAATCGTCGACGAGAACGATCGTTTTCGCCGGAATCGTCCGCTTCAGGTACGTCGCGATGACCGGCTCGAGCCAGATCAGCGCCAGAAGCAGCAGCACGACACACCGCACCGCCGCGAGACTCAGCCGCATCCGCAGGCTCGCGCCGGCCCGCCCCTCGCGGCGGTATAGCCAGAAAACCGCGTAGCAGAGGCCGACGAAAATGATGAACGCCAGCAGCCGCGCCCAGCCGCCGGGCATCCCGGCGAACTCGAACGCGTCGCGCGTTTCGATCTGCGGCGTCGCGAGCAGGTGCATCATGCGCTGGGATCCCGAAAGGCCGGCCGCATCGTCCATGCGCCGCGCGCCGGGGCCGCCCTCGCCCCGCCCAGCGGACGCCCGAAATGTACGGCCAGCGCGTGCTCGCCCATCAGCGTAACAACCAGCAGGATGAGCAGCAGCGGCCATAGCTCGTACCGCGCCTGCATGCCCGCCTCCGCCAGGGAATCGGCCGCCGGCATGTAGACGTGCGGGATCAGACCCAGCGCGGCGTCGAGTTCGGAGGGTCGCGCCGATGCAAGGTCGGACTCGGCCGGATCGAGATTCGCGCAGATCGGCCGATTTTCCGTACCGCCCGCGCGGCGCGTCAGCGATACGTCGTACGAATCCACGTGGCGCGCCGGCGGACCTTCGAGAACCGCATACTCGCCGCCCGACGACGACGCCTGGACGCGCGCCTGCGCCGCCGGACCGGTCAGGTCGCCGCGCCGGCGAATCGACGCCGTGGGCTCGTAATCGTCAAGCCCGATCGGCAGCGTCAGCGGCTCGCCGACGATGATCGACGGACGCTGCGGATCGCGGCGCGCGACATACTGCGTCATTTCGAGCATCTCGACGACGTAGCTCCCATCGGCCGCCCGGGCCCAGTCGTTCCAATCGAGATCCACCGTGGACGTGAACAGCAGGACCCGGCCGCGGCCGACGGCCCTTTCGATGATCGCGGGCGAATTCGCCGCATCGGTGAACCGGGCGAGGACTTCCGCTCCGGCGGCGGATCGGGTCGCGGCGGCGGCAGAGGCCGGCTGGGAATCCGCGCCCGGGACTTCGACGCGATACCAGGTTCGAAAGCGCACGTACTCGGAGAGACTCGCCGCCCCGGCCGGGAAGATCGTCGTCACAGGATGATCGACGGCGCGGATGAGTCCGACGCCGGCCCCCGGGGCCCGGGTCGGGGGCCCTTCGAGCGGCGCCGGCAGCACGCCCGTCCCATCGGCGTACAGCACGCGAGAGAAATCGTCGCCGTCGCCCGCCCGGTCGCCGAGGAAGATCAGCAGGCCCCCGCCGCCGCGCACGTATTCGCGCAGGTTTTCGGCCGCGTTCTCGCTGCACGGCGGGATGTTCGCCAGGATCACGACGTCGCAGGGTCGGAGATCCGACGCTTCAAACTCCGCCGGATCGACGACGTCGATCCGCATGCCGCTCGAAAACGGCCCCGGCGGTGCGAGCGCGCTGTGCAGCAGCCGGGCTTCGTCCTTGCCGGCGTCGGTCGAGGGTGCGCCGTTGACGATCAGCACGGCGAGCGTGGGCTTGACGATGACGGTGATGCGCCGTTCGTCATCGAGCGCGAAGCTGTCCGGCGCTCCGAGCTTGAGCGCAAGCTCGTGCGCGCCTTCCTCGGGAAATGCAACCTCGATCGTCGTCGTGCGCGACTCCCCGGGGGCGATTTCATCCACGCTCACCGACCCGACCGCCTGGCCGCCGACCTCCGCGGTCAGCCGCACATCTCGCAGCGGCGCCGGAGAGTGATTGGCGATGTCCACGAGCGCCACGACCGGAAAACTCGCGATGGTCTGTGCGCGCTCCAGCCGAACCTCAGTGATGGCGACATTCGATCGCAGCTCGCCGCTGCTCGACAGCAGGACCACGCGAACACGGTCGCCGCGAATCTGCTGGAGCGGTTCGAATACCGACGCCCCGCCTTCTCCGCCCCCGATCCAGTCGGTCCGCTGGAAATCGGAAAACACGTAAACATCCGCCTTCGCGGTCGTGTCGGCCAGCAGCGCGGCGATGCGGCTGACGGTCTCGCGCGGCCGGGCCCGCAGATCGGACGGACCGAGCCGCGAAAATTTCTCGCGCACATCCGCGACGGCCGTGGGATTCAGCGGGACCGAGTCGATCAGCGGCCCCTCCCCGTGCGATGTCAGGTAGACGGAAAGCAGATCCCCGCCCGCCCCTTCCGCCAGCCACCCGAGCATCCGATCCAGCGCCTCGGCCGCTTCCGCGAGGTCGGTCCGCGAGCCGCTTCGATAGCCCATGCTCGCCGAATCGTCGACCACGACGATCCGGTGAACCTGTCCCCGGCCGCCGAACAGCGCGGCCACCGAGCCGGGCTGGGCAAACGGACGGCTGATGAGCAGCGCCAGCAGCGCCATCGCCAGGCACCGCAGCGCGACGAGCAGCCATTGCTCGAACCGCACGCGGCGGCGGTTCTGCTTCTCCGCTTCGAGTAGAAAACGCGTCGCGCCCCATTCGACCCGTCGGTAGCGCCGGCGGCTCAGCAGGTGAATGACGATCGGCAGCACGCTGAGGCCGAGCCCGGAGAGCAGCAGCGGATTCAGAAAGGCGACGGCGAGCATGCTTCTCCGGGTTCCTCCGTGAACGGCCTCACCTGCCGTCTAGCGCGGCCGCGGCGCGGCCAACAGACCCTGTCGACGCGCAAGATAGCCGCATAGCACCGCGTCGAGCGGATCCCGCGTATTGACTGCGATGTAATCCCCATGGTGCTTCAGGCACACCGTACGCACCCGGCCCTGAAAGCGACGCACCGCCTCCAGATAGCTGTCCCGCAGCGCCTGCGGATCGGTCAGGAGCTGCATCTGGTCCTCGAGCCCCTCGAACATGACGTTCTCGATGAAAGGAAAGTTCCACTCATCGTCGTCCATCACATGCATGACGATCAACTCGTGCCCGGCGTGGCACATATGCTCGATCCCGGAGACGACATCGTCCGGGTCGGCCAGCAGGTCGGAGATCAGCACGACCATCGAGCGTCTTCGAAGCTCCTCGGCCAGCCGATGGAAGAGAATCTTCACGTCCGTGACCTTCTCGGGCTGCGTGCCTTCGAGAAGCGTGATGAAGTTGTTCAGGTGCGCCTTGCCCGTGCCGGAATGCAGCCGGCCGCGGATCACGCTGTCAAACGTGACCAGCCCCGCCGCGTCCTGCTGGCTCGTGAGCAGGAACGCGAAACTCGCCGCCAGGCGGCAGGCATATTCAAACTTGCTGTACGCCGCGCCGCCCCCGGCGTACGCCATCGACCGGCTCGCGTCAACGAGGATGTTGCAGCGGAGGTTGGTCTCTTCCTCGTACTCCTTGATGTAGAACCGATCCTGCCGCCCGAAGATGCGCCAGTCGATGTACCGCAGGTCGTCGCCCTGGACATACTGCCGGTGCTCCGCGAACTCGACGGAAAATCCGTGGTACGCGCTGCGGTGCATGCCGGAGATGAAGCCGGCGACGACCTGCCGCGCCCGGAGTTCGAGGCCGCGCAGCCGCGCGATGACCTCAGGATCCAAGTACTTTTTCGACGCCCGCATCGGCGGCCTCGTCCAGCGGTCTGGCGTGGTGGTTTTCCAGAACGTGCTCGATGATCCCGTCGGCGTCGTAACCCTCCGCCTCGGCCGCGTAGTTCGTGATGATGCGGTGCCGCAGCACGGCATGCGCCAGCGCCCGGACATCCTCCGTCGAAACATGCTTGCGGCCGCGGATGACCGCCCGGGCCTTCGCGCCCACGAGCAGGAACTGCACCGCCCGCGGCCCGGCCCCAAACGTCACCAGCCGGTTCACGAGATCGATCGTCGAATACTCCGGCGGGCCGCCTTCCGCGCTCCCGTTCGTCTGCAGCCGCGGATCGGTCGGCCGCGGCCGCGTCATGCGGACGAGTTCCAGCGCGTAGTGAATGATCGACGGCGCGACGGGCACGCGGCGGACGACATCCTGAAGTGCCAGGATCTCCTCGCGCTTGAGCACCTCGGCCAGCTCGACCGAATCGCCGCCGGTCGTTCGCTCGGCGATCTGGTACTCCTCCTGGTAGCTCGGGTAGCGCACGAAGACCTTGAACATGAACCGGTCCTGCTGCGCCTCGGGCAGCGGATACGTCCCCTCCTGCTCGATCGGGTTCTGCGTCGCGAGCACGAAGAACGGCGGCTCCAGCTCGTGCCGGACGCCGCCGACCGTCACGTTCCGCTCCTGCATCGCTTCGAGCAGCGCGGCCTGCGTCTTCGGCGGCGTGCGGTTGATTTCGTCGGCCAGCAGCACGTTCGTAAAGACCGGACCCTGGAGAAAGCGAAACGCCCGCTGGCCGGTTCGCTTGTCCTCCTGGATGACTTCGGTCCCGGTGATATCCGCGGGCATCAGGTCGGGCATGAACTGGATGCGCCGGAAGCCCAGCCCCAGGCAGCGGGCGAGGCTGCTGATCATCAGCGTCTTCGCGAGGCCCGGCACGCCCTCCAGGATGACATGGCCGCGGGCAAAAAGCGCGATCAGGAGCTGGTCGATGACCTCGTCCTGGCCGACGATGATCCGGGCCATCTCCTCGCGCAGCCGCTGGTAAGCCTCATGCAGCCGCCCGACCGCCTGCACATCGCTGGTGAAAACGGGCTGCGCGGGCGTCGCGGCCGCGGGTTCCTCGCTCATCCAAAGCTCCTTGGCTCTTCCTCGCTGAGAATCGTACTAGCCCGGAGGGATATTGAATACCGCATCGCCCGCGTCCGCAGCGCCCCGTGGCGCCCGTGGCGCGGGCCTCCGCGCCCGTAGCGCGGCCCTCCGCGCCCGTGGCGCGGGCCTCCGTGCCCGTGGCGCGGCCCTCCGTGCCCGTGGCATGCTTTCGCGGTACTCCGCGTAAGCATGCGGGCCGGCTGGTGCGAGATTCCCATCTCGCACCCCCTCCCGCGGGAATCCCTTCCCGCCTCGCCAGCCACCCGTTCCGAACCCACCACGCCAGTGGTGGACCCGGTCGCGCAGCGACCGCCCGACATTGTCCTCTACCCACCACGACTCCCGCCCGTATAATGACCTCAAGCCAGCCGACCGGCACGACCCGCCGCGCGGGCACGACCGTCGGCAGCGGCACGGAGACCACGGGAGCCCGCCGCGTGTACGCCTACGACAACATCGGCAACCGCGACACCTACACCAAGGGCACCGGGGCCCAGACCACGTACGAATCCAACCCGCTCAACCAGTACGAGAACGTCGAAACCGCCAGCAGCCCCGTCACCGGCCAGAACCTGCTCTACGACGCCGACGGCAACGTCACCGAGTCCTACGTCGTCGGCGACTTCGACGGCGACGGCAGCGTCGGCTTCAGCGACCTGGCGATCTTCAGCTCCAGCTACGGCTACTGCGAGGGCGACCCCGAGTTCGACGAGCGGGCCAACCTCGTCACCGGCGACGACCCCGAGTGCATCGACGAGGCCGACCAGTCCGCCTTCATGTCGCTCTTCGGCCTCAGCGCTGCGAGCGTCATGCGGGCCGAGCTGCTCTGGGACGCCGAGAACCGCCTCGCCGCGTACATCCCGCTCAACTCCTGGAGTGGCGCGGGCGTCCCTGCCCGCAGTCGGCTCGGCGCAAGCAAGGTCACGTTCAAGTACGACTACCGCGGCCGGCGGATCGAGAAGAACGTCT
>BTUU01000036.1:0-19922 GCA_045863555.1 Planctomycetota bacterium
ACCACGCGGGCCGGTGAAGATCATCCACCGACCCGCGCTGAAATTAACTGCCAGCGTCCGCGAGCTTAGTCGCCGCGGCCGTAGAGGACGTAAACCTCGCCGGCATTGGACTTGCCGCCGGGGCTGGCGAGCATCGAGCCGATCGCGTAGTCGGCCCGGCCGTCGCCATCGATGTCGCCCAGCCGTGCGACGCCGCGCGAGAACGCGGTGGTGCCTCCGCCGTTCGGATCGGTGTCGGTGACGGTTTTTGCACCGCCGCCGAGGAAGTCGCCCGCGACGCGGCCGATCAGCCGCGCACCGGGCAGATTCACCGTGCCGATCTCGGCGAGGTTTAGCGTGTCGCCGAGCGTCTCGCTGCCATAGATCAGGTAGACGGCGCCCTTGCCACCCAGCGCGCCAGGAGCGGCGACGAGGATGTCGGAGATGTTGTCGCCGTCGACGTCACCCGCACCCGCGACGTTCGCGCCGGCGAGATCGCCCGCGGCCGCGCCGCGAATGCGGATCGCGTTGCCGCTTGCGACCGCGTCATCGACCGTCCAGCCGCCGGCCGGGCTCGTCAGGTTTGGCGAGCCGAGGATGATGATCGCTTCACCGGCGTTTCCGTCGGCGCCTTCGTTTCCGATGATGACATCGGCGATTCCGTCGTTGTTGAAGTCGCCGGCGTCGTCGAAGACTCGGGCCAGCTTCTCACCCGCGGACGCGCCGCGGAGGAGCACGCCGGCCAGACGGTTCTGATCCGACGGCGCCAGGGCAAGCTGCTCGAGCAGGTAATCGCCTTCCACACCCGTCGGACGACCGTAGACGATGAACACAGCGCCGACTTCGGTGCCCGTTCCGTTCACGACGTCGGTCTTGACGAACTCCGAACCGACGGCGAAGTCGCGGATGCCGTCGTCGTTGAGGTCGCCGAGCGCCTTCACGAAGGAGATCCTTGCATCATCATGGGGGCCGACGATCTGCGGCGTGCGTTCCATGTAGTAGCCCGAGGTACCGACGGGATATGGCGTGTATGCACCGCAGGTGTCGGCATCGGCCTGGTCGACGCCCGGGTCGAAGCCCGGCGGGCAGGTCTGCGTTCCGCCGCCACCGCCGGTATCAGCGGGGTAGGCGGTGTCGATGATCCCAATCGCCGGATTGCCGCGAAGCGAGCCGACGTTTTCGATGATGTACTGGTGCGGCACGGGCATGGTGTAGTCGGTGCGGCCCGGAATCTGGGCGTCGACATTCGGCCAGCCAAGCTGGACCGTCACATCCGGATCGCCGGGGTTGGGACCGGGGACCGTACGGGTGCCGCGTTCCATCCAGAGCTGCGTACGCGTGAAGGGGCTGCCCGTCAGCGTCGCGCGGGTGCGGAGTTGATAGACGATGCCCGAGGCGGTGCGCGAGCCCGGGAGACCCGGGATATCCGTATCATACGGGGCGTCATTCGCGGTCCGCTTCGGCGCGGAGATGTAGAGCCAGTTGTTGTCCGCGGCAACCGTTGTGCCGAACTCGTCGTCGACCTTCTGGCCGAGGATTCGCGCACCGATCGGTGTGGGGAAGGTTTCGCCCGTCGCGGTTGAGACGTAGGGAATCACACCGGGGGCATAGAAGCCGGTCCAGATGGCCGTCTGATCGGCCGCGGCATCAACATCCGGCGGCGGGCAAAGTTCCGGCGGGAGGGGTTCACAGGGAGGATCCGGATTGACGATGAACGGACCCGGAGGATTGTTCGGATAGCAGTCGGTCGGGGTCTGGAGCGGCGTGCCGCCGATCGAGCCGGCGGAATTGCCGCCGAGGATCGACGTGCAGGGATAGGGCACGAACGGATTGCTCCACGAGAACCAGTTGCTGGTGACTTCGCATCCATCCGCCTCGTTACCCTGAACGAAGCATGCATTGCGATACCAGATGTTCGGCCGGCCGAAGAACTGCGGGTGCGGCCAGGGGAACTGACTCGCGTTCGCGAGCGGGGGATCGGCCGGGGGCACGGTCCAGGGCTGGTGGAAGCCGCCGGGGCCCTGGTTCGTGAAGATGGTGTCATAGAAGAGGAACCAGCGTTCGAGCGTGGCCTCGCGACCGTCGTCGATTGTGCCGTCGCCGAGTCCTTCCGGAGTAGGAACGCCGTCATCGCCGCAGGTGCCCGGTGTGTCGTCGGCCGGATCGAGCGGATTGGCGCCGAGATCGCCGGGTTCCCAACCCTGGGGCGGCTGGAGATCGCAGTCCGCACCGACGATGAAGAGGCCACCATCGATCTGCGTGCGCGTGAGCGCCTGGCGAACGTAGGGAACGAGGCCGGGCCGTGCCATGCCACTGAAGAGCTGGCCGGTTTCGTGCAGGTCGAAGACGCGGTCCGACTTTCTGTTCAGGACGTTCTGGTTCCGGATGATCTCGTTCGAACTGGAGACGATCACGATGCCCCCGCGCGTGAACTGCGATACGTTCGGCGTCCAACCGAAGGGGGTCATGGCGTCGAATTCGAGATCGCCCATGCCCGCGAGATCAGGAAAGAGCTCGGGGTGCTGAACGGCTGGGTTCGACTGTCCAAGCGAGATTGATTCTGCGCGTGGGAAGCTGAACACGATTTCCGGCAGCTCATCGCCGTCCATATCCGGAATTACCGTGATATCCGACATACCCTTGGTCCAGCGCGTGCTGCTGTTCTGCGACGCGCCGACGTTCTTGGGCGTGCGGACGCCGGAGAAGATCAGGCCGGGGATCTGCGTTCCCGCGGAATTCAGACGGCGGATGCCGCGGAGTCGCTGGGCGGAGCCGTAGAACATGTACGCCTCGCCGAACCCCACGCCGCTGTTTTCGATCAGGTAGGGCTTGCCGAAGCGCGAGCCGATGATGAGCTCATCGCGGCCGTCACCGTTGACGTCGGGGACGGTCGAGATCGAGCTGCCGGCAAGGTCGTTGAAGTTGAAGCCCTGCATGATCGCGCCGTTATCGCTGTTCGTCAGCGCTTCCAGGTTGAAATCGCCGACGAGGCGGTTCGTGATCTGGAGGATCACGTCCGTCCCGGTTGCGATGTTGGGGGCGTAGTAGGCGACGGGCGGCGCGATGCCGTCGGACACAATCACGTAGAACCGATACGAACCGGACGGGAACGCATTCAGGGGCGCAGAGAAGGTCCGCGTCGCCGAGCCGGCTGCGAACGTCGCGGTCGCGGCGAATTCGAATTCGTTGCCGCTTTCCGGCGCGTTGTCGCGATCGAGCAGGACGCGCACGGTGTGAGACGCGTTGTCCGAGGAGTTGAGCTGGACCGTGAAGGTCCCCTCGCGCGTCATGAGATTGTCGCCCGCGGGGGCGATCCAGGCGGAGGTCGGCGCGATCGAGTCGATGATGATCCCGCCGGCCGCGTAGGTGTCCACAACGTCTCCGCCCGTCGTCGTCGTCCGGATACCCGCGACGAAGCGGCCGAAACCGTTGACGAGCGCTCCGGTCAGGATCGGGTCGTTGGTGGCGAGAGGGGTGGTGTTCGAACCGTTGGCGGTCGCGATCTGGCGGACCAGGATCGGTGCCGCGTCCGCCTTGCCGTCGGCGTCCGCATCGCGCGCGGCGATGATCTCGGCCTTGGTCAGCGCGCCGGACGGGTCGGAGAGATTGAACCCGATGGAAACGGCGGTTCCGGGTCGAACCTTTACGAGGCTGCTGGGGGCATTCACTGCGGTGAAGACGGATCCGCTTCCACCGGAACCGCCGCCACTACCGCCGGAGGAGCCGCCCGAACCGGAACCGGTGCCGCCTCCGGATGTTCCGGTGGTGGTCGTGGTATCGACGATTACGGGCGGGATCGGCCGCGGCAGCACGTCGCCATCCGTGCCTGAATCGCCGGAGGACGTGTTTGTGTTTTCGTTTTGATTCGGCGTCGCCGGCACTTGTGCGGTTGGACATCCGCAAAGCATCAACAGAGACAGCGAACTCGCCGCCACTGTCGCGCGAAGGGACGAATCTCTGAACCAATTCGAAATCATCGAGTTCTACCTCCCTGGGGTAGGGCTTGCGAAGTTGCTCGCTCTCACTGGCTGACGCTGCGACGGATGGCCCAGCGAAGACCGTAGTCGCCACCCTACTCTAGATGTTCGTAAGTGTCGAGTCAATGAGGCGCCGGGACCGCGCCGCGACGCCGGCCACGTCAGCTTAGTGGCTCTGGATCAAAGACTTATGACAAAACGAAGCAGCCGGAATCGAGCCAGTCGAAGCAGCGCCCGTTTCGAGTTATGATCCCTGCTTCACGACCATTTTATGAGGGTTGACCATGGCAGATATTCGCCCCATCCCCGCGATCCACTACAACCCCGGCGCGTCGGCGGACGTCGGGTCCCGTATCGCCCCCCCCTACGACGTCATCGACCGGGAGGGGCGGGCGGCCCTACTCGGACGCGACGAGCGGAATTTCGTCAAGATCGACCTCCCGCACGTTCCCGCGAAGGAGGCTGGACCGCCGGCCGCGTATCAGGGCGCCGCGGACCAACTCCGGCGCTGGTTGGCGGACGGCACGCTGGTCGCGTCAAAGGCGCCCGCGCTTTACCTCTATCATCAGCGTTACCGGCACGGCGCCACCGAGTACCTTCGAAAGATGTTCTTCGCTCGGCTCCGCCTGGAGGAGTTCGGCAAGGGCAGCGTCTTTCCGCACGAGCAGACGTTTGGTGGACCGAAGGAAGATCGGCTGCTCCTCACCAAGGCGACGAAGTGCAATCTGAGCCCGATTTTCGGCGTGTTTGAAGACTCTAAAAACGCGGCCGTCGCCGCGATGGAGCCGGCGACCAAGAACAAACCGCTACTCACGGGCACGCTCGACGGCGTTGAAAATCGACTCTGGGCTGTTTCCGACACGGCAACGATTGCACAGGTCTCGGAGATCATGCGGTCCAAGGCGATCTTCATCGCCGACGGGCACCATCGCTATGGGACGAGCCTCAACTATCGCGCATGGCTGACGCAGGAGACGGGCGGGATCGCCGCCGACCACCCGGCGAACTTTGTTCTGTGCGTCTTCTGTGCGATGGAAGACCCAGGGCTGCTCATTCTGCCGACGCATCGCGTTCTGGCTGGTCTGGGCCTGGATGCGGCCCTCTTTGCGGGCGATGCGAAACTGACTGTCGCCGATCTGAACGTCTCCGGCGCCGACGCGGCTGTTGAAGCGCTGGCCTCCCACGGTCCTCAAGCCGTCGGTCTCTTTACGGCGCGAGACGGGCGCTATCGCGTGGTCCGACCGAAGGACGCGGGGCTACTGGATTCGCTTGAACCCGGGCATTGTCCGGCGTGGCGACGGCTCGGTCTGGCGTTCCTTCACGCGTACCTCCTAGACCGTCGCATCGGGTCGGAACTCACCGGCGGCAAGATGCCGGAGATTCACTATGTGAAGGCAGCAGGGCCGGCGGTTGACGAGGCGCGATCCACCGGGGGTAGCGT
This sequence comes from Planctomycetota bacterium, assembly GCA_045863555.1. GTDB lineage: Bacteria > Planctomycetota > Phycisphaerae > UBA1845 > Fen-1342 > JACRLV01. The sequence goes on from BTUU01000036.1 coordinate 5,398, forward strand.
GTTTCTTCTCCAGCCGACGACGATGGCGGAGATGCGCGCCGTGTGCAGCGCAGGCGACCTGATGCCGCAGAAGAGCACGTTTTTCTTTCCGAAGCTCGCGTCGGGGCTGATCGTGAATCCGCTGGAATAGGCGTCGCCCGGCTGAGAAAACAGGCGCGGCGGAACCGGCGTGCGATTGTCCGGAACGCACGATCGGTGTAGATTGCGGGTCGCGCCGCGGCGGGGCTTGGACAGCCCGCCGTCGCCGTCATGGGAGAGGTGACAGAGCGGCCGATCGTGCACGCTTGGAAAGCGTGTGTACCCGCAAGGGTACCGCGGGTTCGAATCCCGCCCTCTCCGATCCCTATTTTCGCTCCGAGGTCGACGTTCGCCGGGAAGGCCGGTCTTCTCCGGCTTCCGCCGGTGGTGCGCGTTACACGAACTGTCTATCCGGTCAGCCGCGGCTTGGCCGGCCTCGCCCTCGCCGGGTACCCTATCCCCATGGAACTTTCCGTCACGCTCGTCGAGCCCGAGAAGCGCGCGGAGCTGTTCGGGCCGGGCGATCGGCACCTGCGGCTTATTCGCGACCATTTCAACGTGCGCGTGCAGGCGCGCTCGGCCACGGTCCGCCTCCTCGGCGAGCCGTCGGACGTCGCGAAGGCCGCGGCGGTGCTGGAACGGCTCCAGGAGAAACTGCGCGGTGCGAAAGCGTCGCTCGATGACCAGGCGATTGAAGAGGCGATCTCGGAACTCGATGACTCGGAACCGCGGCCGGAGGGGGCGATCCGCGTCTTCTCACGCGACCTCGTTCAGGCGCGCACCGCCGGACAGAAGGAGTACGTCCTTGCGATGTTCGAGAACGACATGGTTTTCTGCCTCGGGCCGGCCGGCACGGGCAAGACTTACCTCGCGGTGGCGGTCGCGGTGCACATGCTCAAGGCGGGCAAGACCCGGAGAATCGTGCTGGTTCGCCCGGCCGTGGAGGCCGGCGAACGGCTCGGGTTCCTGCCCGGCGACCTCCAGCAGAAGGTGAACCCGTACCTGCGGCCGCTCTTCGATGCGATGCACGACATGATGACGTACGATCAGCTCCGCCGATTCATGGTGAGCGATATCGTCGAGGTCGCCCCGCTCGCGTACATGCGTGGTCGGACGCTGAACCACTCGGTCGTGATCATGGACGAGGCTCAGAATACGACTCCCGGGCAGATGTTCATGTTCCTGACGCGTCTGGGTCACCACAGCAAGATGATCATTACGGGCGATGACAGCCAGGTGGACCTCGAACCGGACCAGCCGTCGGGACTGATTGACGCCGAGCGGCGTCTCCGAAACGTCGACGGCGTGAAGATCCTTCGGCTGGGCCAGGCGGACATCGTGCGACACCGGCTGGTCTCGCGGATCGTGACGCGGTACGCCGACTTCAACCGCGAGGTCGCGCAGCGGGTGCGCCGGTCCTATAATCCCCAAGGTAGCCCCGACCGGGGGACGGACGCGGAGCCCGAAGGCGCGGCCGGCTAACCTGCGACGGCGAATGCGTCGAAACGGATGAGACATGTGGCCGTTTGACCGGATGACAACCCGGCGGAGCGAGATTCGCCGCGCCAAGGCCGAACGCATCGGCCCGTGGTACTCGCGTCTATCGGAAGTCATCGAGCCGAGCTGGGCGGTCGTCGCCTTTCTTTCCACGGTCGTTGCGTGCGTAATCCTGAACGTGGGCGGGGACCAGTTCGACCTGATGGAGGGTCAGTCGACGCCCCGGGCGATCGTCGCGCGCGTCGATTTCGAAGTGCCTGACGATCAGCAGACGCGCGAGATGCGGATTCGCGCGCGCGACAGTTCACCCAACCACTACAAGCTCGACGATTCGCTGCTCGAAGACATCCGCGGGCGTCTGGGCAGCGCGCTTACGCTGGCGCGCACGCATCGCGAGGACGTCGCCAAGCTCAAGGCGGAGTGCGAGAAGAACAAACTCCTGCTCGACGACGAGGCGATCGCAGCCATCATCGACTACGCGGCGGCCGAGGATGGCGGAGAGTTTCCGAAGCTGCTGGATTCGTGCATGGCGACGCTGCGCACGCGGGCGCTCGTGGACCCCGAGCCCGTCGGGGTGCGGCGAACAGCCACCCGGGCGATCCTTCTTGACGCGGAGAAAGCCCAGGAACTTCAGCTTACGGTCGCGCAGCTCACGTACACCAATGACATCGAGGCGGTCAAACGTCTGCTCGACGACTGCATCCGGGTCTTCCCGCCGCCGCTGCGTCCCAGCATGCTGAGCTCGCTCGCGGCGATGCTCGCCGGCGAAAAGCCACAGGACCCGGTGCGCGCGATCTATCGCTTTGATGCGGAACGGACCGGCCGCATCGCCCAGCAGGCGTACGAGGCCGTTCCGCAACAGTTCACGCGCTATACCGACGCGTCGCCGCTGGCCGACCGCGGCGAGCTGACCGAAGCGGAAATCCGACTGCTCCGCTATGAACACGCGGCGTTTCAACAGGCGCAGCTGGCGGTCGGAAGCAGCGCGATTCTGAAGAACGTCATCGGGCGCAGCGTACTCGCGTGCCTGGTGATCTTCGGCGTCGTGGCGTACCTGTCGCGTCACCAACGGCATGTCCTGACGAATGCGTGGCGGCGGCTTACATCGACGGCATTTCTGCTCGTAATCTTCGCACTGGTTCGCTACGGCTTCGTCGCGGGCGATCTCCCGGCGCACTTCGGGATCGGGGCTCAGGCGCTCGCCGCGGCAACGATGACGATTGTGTACCCGGCGGGCGTCGTTTTCGGGATCGGCGGCGGGCTGGCCGTTCTGAATACGGTCGCGATGCAGCAGGGCGTGGGATTTTTCGTTACGCTGCTCGTGACGACCGGGGTCTTCGCCTTCGGTCTTCGGCAGGTGCGAAACCGCGGGAAGATCGTGCTCACCGGAATCGTCGCGGCGGGTCTGGCCGCGCTCACGACGATCGCCATCTCACTGATCGACGAGCAGCCCACGCGGCACGCGCTGACGCTTGCGGCGTGGGCGGGCGGGTCGACGCTGCTGGCCGCATTCGTCGTCGAGGGCATTCTGCCGGGGATCGAGCGGCTCTTCCGGCTGAGCACGGGCATGACGCTGCTCGAATGGTGCGACGCCAACAAGCCGCTCATGCGGATGATGGCGGCCGAAGCGCCGGGGACGTACAACCACAGTCTGCTGGTCGGGGCGCTGGCCGAAGCGGCGGCGGAGTCGATCGGGGCCAATGGGCTTTTGGCCCGGTGCGGCGCGTACTACCACGACATCGGGAAGATCAACAAGCCGGAGTATTTCGTCGAGAACCAGGCGCACGGGACGATCAGCCGGCACGAGCGTCTCGCACCGAACATGAGCCTGCTGATCATCATCAATCACGTCAAGGACGGGATCGAGATGGCGCGGGAATACGGTCTGCCGGGGGCGCTGCTGCCCTTCATCGCCGAGCACCACGGCACGACGCTTGTCGAGTATTTCTACAATGCCGCGAAGGGCCAGCGGCGACCGGGCGATCAGGAGATTTCCGACTCCGCCTACCGCTACGGCGGCCCCAAGCCGCAGAGCCGCGAGACGGCAATCCTCATGCTCGCGGACGGCGTCGAAGGCGCGGTGCGGGCCATGAGCGAGCCGACGCCGGGGCGCATCGAGGATACGGTCGCGGAAATCGTCCGCAAGCGGCTCGCGGACGGGCAATTTGACGAATGCGACCTGACATTCGCGGAGCTGGCCGACGTGCAGCGCAGCCTCGTCAAGACGCTTTGCAGCATCTACCACGCGCGAATCGTGTATCCTGAGGCCGATGACGAAAAGAAGCCGCCGACGCGCAGCGCCAGCGCCTGATCGCCCCCGCCCGGGAGAAAGCCCGCACTCGTCACGGTCCATCGAAGTTCAGGTTCGGTCGACGGTTCGACGGGGCTGGGTCGACACGAACGCGATCGCCGACGCCGCGCACGCCGCGGCGCGGGCGGAGGGCTTCAGGGCCGGAACGCTTTCCATCGCGATCGTCGGCCGCGCCGCGATGGCCCGCCTGCACGCCGATCACTCCGGCGACCCGACACCGACCGATGTCCTGACGTTCGACCTCGGCTGCGACTCGCGGCGGGGGCGCATCGACGGCGAGATCATCGTCTGCGCGGATGTCGCGTACGCGGCCGCGCGGCGGCGAGGCGCCCTGGCCGAACTCGTGCTCTATGTCGTGCACGGCGTGCTGCACCTTGCGGGGCACGACGACCACGCCGACGCGGCGTATCGCCGGATGCACCGCCGGGAGGACGAGATCCTGACCGCGCTGGGATGGGGCCCGGTCTTCGCTATGAATTCGCCTTCGGAGTCCGCAGCTCGAACTCGACGATGATCGGGAGGTGATCGCTCGCCACGCGCGCCAGCTTCAGGGCGCTGCCGTGTGCGGAGACGGGATTGAGCGGCCCGCGGTAGAACACCTTGTCCAGCCCACCCGCGGGGGCATAGGACGGGAAGGTGCGAATCGACCTCCCGTTTCCATGCGAATGGTTCGTGGCGCAATGGAAACCGAACGGCCCGAAGCAGCGGCCGCGAAGGAGGCCGCGCCAGTCATTCATATCGCCGCCGATGATGGCGGGCTGTTCGTGGGTCAGATGCTTCAGATCGGGCGAATCCAGAAGGCGCTGCACCTGCACCGCGCGCTCGGTCGCTGACAGACCGAGATGGACATTGAACACGTCGACATCCACCGCAGTCGGGCCGACCGGCACGTGGACCCGCGTGTGCTGCGCCCCGCGCGGTTTCCGCCAGGCGACCGTCAGGTCGATGTTGCGCTGCCGGCCGATCGGGAACCGCGAAAGCGTCGCGTTGCCATACTTGCCGAAGCGGCGGAAGACGTTCATTCCGACGGAGCGATATGGATACACCAGCGCGCGGGCGATTTCCGAGGCGAGATCGAGGCGATTGGAGCGCGCGGCGTGGCGGTCGACTTCCTGGAGCAGCACGATGTCGGCGTTGTGGTGGGCGAGAATCTCGATGATCCGCTCGGGGCGGAACTTGAAGTCGACGCCGATGGCCTTGTGGATGTTGTACGAGAGCACGCGCAGCCTGACGGCCGCGCCGTTCGACGGCTCCGCCACGGGCTCCCGATGCCCCTCCGCTTTCCCCACGCTTCCTGTCAATCCTCTGGTCAGCAGCATCGCAATCGTCAATCGTCCGCCGGCTCCATGCGGAGCGGGCTCGCCGGCTCATCCAACCGTTCGGTTTCGCCCTGCCACCGCTCCGGAAATTCGTTGTACGGCACTTCGATCGATCGATATCGGACCCGGTCGAAATCGAGTCGAAGTTCTGCCTCCCCTACCGGCCAGTTCACCACGTACCTGCGCGGCGTATAGGGAGCATCCGCGCCCGCCTCGTCGATCCGTCGATAGCCGCCGAGTTCGGCGTCCATCAGGATCGTGCCCGCCGCGTCTCGATCGATGATTCGGACGGGCAAGTACGGCGCCAGACGGTCGAGGTGCATCTCCCGGCGGGCGCCTGGCCAGCCGTCCTGATCGCGGGCGGTGAAGATCAGCCAGCGGAATTCACCCTGCTGAAACAGCAGTGGCGGATCGCCGTCGGGCAGCGAGACGGCAACGGGCGTCAGCAACCAGGCGTCGAGGAGTTGGCGCGGCGTGACCACGATCCGCGGCGTTTGTCCCGCGTCGAGGGCGGTCCAGGTCCCCCACCACAACTTTCTGACCTCCGGCAGGTTCACCCAGAGCCAGTACCGGTCCTCATTCGACCCGATCTGTGCGATCGTATCACCGAGCGAATGGCGGATCGCGAACAGCAGATTGTGCGGTTTTTCCACGACGACCGCCGTGGGCTGGGCAAAGAAGCTTCGTTTTTGACCATCGGTGTCACGGAATCGAAAAGTCACGAGGCCTGAACAGTTGAGCGGACCGTCAATCCGTTCCAGGTTGGACGTGATGCGTTCCATCGCCGCGCGTGCTTCCGCCGCGGGACGGATCTCGACGGGATGCTGAACGCAGCCGCACAGTGCAACGGCGATCGGCAGAAACGCCGCCGCCCGCAGGTTCCGCCCGACGTGCCGCCGCCTAGTCATCGGCCGGCTCCGCTGCCGCGAGCGGCGCGCCGCTCGCGGCGGCCTCGGGGCCCGATTCGTCCAGCGAATCGACGCTTGCCGCTTCGAGCAGCGATTCCAACTGCGAACTCAGCCGGTCGATCTCCTCCTCATCCAGTTCCGGTCGCGGCACATCGCAGCGTTCCTTTGTTGAAACAACCGAGAAACGCCAGTACTCGCCGTCTTCGCGCGTTTCGGCGGTCTCAAACTTGAGCGCTTTCTTGCGCCAGAGAAGCAGCGCCAGGACGAACCGGAACCGCAGTTGCTCCGGCGATTCAACTTTTGCCAAGCGGTGGAAGAACCCGAGCACCGCCTCGCGGTCGAACGCGACCACTTTTCGCGCGGCGGGCAGCGGCCGGTGCGTTCGCCAGCTACCCAGCGGGGCCGGTTCGGCCGGCGGTTGACAGGCGTTGCAGAAATCGCGCCGCTCATATCCGGCGGGCGTGTCATAGAGAAAGGCGGTGAGGCTCGCACCCGGTTCGAAAACAACCTGACAGCCGTGGCAGCAGTCGCTGCGCCGCGGCATCTGCCAGTCTGTGGCCATGCGTCGACCTCCCTCGTCGGCGGCGCCGCTCCGTCGTGCGCCGCGTTCGATTATAGAGAGATGCCGATCAAGCCGGTAACTCGGCGGGCGGCGGAAGCAGAGGGTCGCCGACGCTTCCGCGCCGGCGCCCCCTTCCCGGATCATCAGCGCTTCTTCTTGCCGCCCTTCTTCGCCTTCTTGCCGCCCCGGGCTTCGTCGATGACGGCCTGGGCCGCGGCGAGCCGCGCGATCGGCACGCGGTAGGGTGAGCAGCTCACGTAGTCCATGCCCACCCGGTGGCAGAACTTCACGCTGGCCGGATCTCCGCCGTGCTCACCGCAGATGCCGATCTTCAGCTTGCCGCGTGCATCACGGCCTTCCTCGATCGCCATCCTGACGAGCCGGCCGACGCCGTCCTGGTCGATCGACTGGAACGGGTCGTCGGCGAAAATCGCCGCCTTGGCCTGGTCGACGTAGTCGGGGAGAAAGCGCCCGGCGTCGTCGCGGCTCAGCCCCATCGTCATCTGCGTCAGATCGTTCGTGCCGAAGCTGTAGAACTCCGCCACCTCCGCGACGGCTCCACTGGTCAGAGCCGCGCGGGGCGTCTCGATCATGGTGCCGACGAGGTATTCGAGCTTCACCTTCGACGCCGCGATCAGACCATCCGCGACCTTGCGAACGTGATCGGTGAGGATCCGCAGCTCCTTCGCGTCAATCGTCAGCGGGATCATGATCTCCGGCAGGACGCGCACCTTTTTCTTGGTGCAGGCGATCGCGGCTTCGATGATCGCCCGGACCTGCATCTCCAGGATCTCGGGATAGGTGATGCACAGTCGGCAGCCGCGATGGCCGAGCATCGGGTTGCTCTCGTGGAGCTGCTCGGCGCGGGCGAGAATCTCCTCGGGCGAGATGCCGGTCTTTTCGGAGAGCGCCTGCGCCTGGTCGCGCGTCTTGGGGACGAATTCGTGCAGCGGCGGATCGATCAGGCGGATCGTCACCGGCTTGCCGTCCATGGCCTCGAAGATCCCGATGAAATCCTCGCGCTGGTACGGCAGGAGCTTATTCAGCGCGTCGACGCGCGCCTCATAGCCGTCGGCGACGATCATCTCCTGGATCGCGAGCTGGCGCTCCGTCGTGCTGAAGAACATGTGCTCGGTGCGGCAGAGGCCGATGCCCTCGGCGCCCATCTCAACCGCCTTGCGCGAATCCTCGGGCGTGTCGGCGTTCGTTCGGACCTTCAGTCGACGCAGGTCGTCGGCCCACTCCATGAGGATGTAATACTCCGGCGGCGGCTCGGGGCGGGCGAGTTCGAATTTCCCGGCGTAGACGATGCCCTGCGACCCGTCGAGCGTCAGGAAGTCTCCCTCCCGGTAGGGCTTGCCCGCCACCGTCAGGGTTTTTGTGCCCATATCGATGCGCAGCGCATCGCAGCCGACGATGCAGCACTTGCCCCAGCCGCGGGCGACAACGGCCGCGTGCGAGGTCTTGCCGCCCGTCGCGGTCAGGATGCCCTTGGCCGCCTGCATGCCGCCGACGTCCTCGGGGCTGGTCTCCTTGCGGACGAGGATGACCGACTCGCCCGCCGCGGCGTAGGCCTCGGCGTCCCTGGCGGTGAAGCAGATCTTCCCGCACGCCGCGCCGGGGACCGCGTTGACGCCGGTGGCGATCTGCGCGGCCGCCAGCGCATCCTTCTTCACCGAAGGGCTGATGACGGGATAGAAGAGCCGCTCGATATCCTCGCGCTGGATGCGGGAGACGGCCTGCTCGCGCGTGATGACGGGCTTGACGGCGGCCTCGGCGTATTTCTTCGGTAGATAGCGCTTCTTCACCAGCAGTTCCGCGTGCTTCTTTTCGAGCAGCGGCTTTGTGGCCTGTTCGACGGCGATGCGGAACGCGGCCTGCGGCGAGCGCTTGCCCGTGCGGCACTGGAGCATGTAGAGCTTGCCGCGTTCGATCGTGAACTCGAGATCCTGCATCTCGCCATAGTGGATTTCGAGCATCGCCCGGACGGCCTCGAGCTGCTCATAGGCCTCGGGCATGACCTTGCGCAGTTCCGCAAGGTGCAGCGGCGTGCGGATCCCCGCGACGACATCCTCGCCCTGGGCGTTGATCAGCATGTCGCCGTAGTACTCGTTTGCGCCGGTGCTCGGGTCGCGCGTGAAGCAGACGCCGGTGCCGCTGTCGTCGCCCATGTTGCCGTAGACCATCTGGACGACGTTTACGCCGGTGCCCTTGAGGTTCGTGATCTTCTCCACGCGGCGATAGGTCGTGGCCTTGTCGGCATTCCACGAGTGAAAGACGGCGTTGATCGCGCCGACGAGCTGCGTCCACGGGTCCTGCGGGAAATCCTCGCCGGTCTGCTGGCTGAAAAACGCCTTGAAGTCCGCGCAAAGATCCCGCAACGACTCCGCCGGAATCTCCGTATCGAGCTTGACGCCAAGACGCTCCTTGAGGTGGTGGAGCTTGTCTTCCAGCGTCTCCTTGCTGAGGCCGACGACGACGGTCGAGTACATCTGGAGGAACCGGCGATAGGCGTCCCAGGCGAATCGGGGGTTGTCGGTCGCCTTCGCGAGGCCCTCGACCGACTCGTCCGTGAGGCCGAGGTTGAGAATCGTCTCCATCATGCCGGGCATCGAGCGTGCGGCGCCGGAACGGACGGAGACGAGAAGCGGGTCCTTCGGGTCGCCGAGCTTCTTGCCGCAGACCTTTTCGAGCTTCTTCAACTGCTCGCGGACTTCCTTTTCCATGCCCGACGGCCACTTCTCGTGGTTTGCGTGAAAGTGGGCGCAGGCGTCAACGGTGATCGTAAATCCGGCCGGCACGGGCAGACCGATCTCCGTCATCTCCGCGAGGCCGGCCCCCTTGCCGCCCAGCAGCTCCTTCTGAGACCCCTTGCCCTCGGCCTTTCCGGCCCCAAAGAAATAGACGTACTTCGTCTTTGCCATTGCGAGAAATCCTGGACAAATCCTGGTACGGAATGTGGAATGGGCGGCGTCTACCGCACCCCGGACGCCGTCCCCACTGCAAACCGGGAATTCTATGGCCGGGGCCCGTGCCACGCGAACCGGTCGCGATCGGCCGGACCGCATTCTGCGTACGGGAAAACGGTTGCATTTGCCGCGCAAAGGCGTACGATAAGATATGTTCGGGGTACCGCGCGGCCGAACCCGGGCCGCGAACATCGGGAGGTCCGCGCATGCCAGGTACGCTTCTCGCCACGCTCACCCGGATTCACCGCCGGCTCACGCTTTCGGCCGTACTCTTCTACGCCTCGTGCGGGCTGCTCCTGGCCGCGATCGCCGCGGCGCTGCTCGGCGTGAATCAGCTGCTGACCAACCGTGCGGCACCGCCGTGGGTCTGGGGCTCGCTTTTCGCGGCCGGACCGCTTCTCGGCGCCATCATCGGGCGTGTCAGCCGCCGCGATCTCAAGGCCGCCGCGGCCGTCGCGGACGGGCGGGCGCACCTGAAGGATCGAACCGTTTCCGCGCTTGAGTTTCTTTCGGCCCATCGCGACCGTCCGCTCGAGGCGCTCCAGATCGAGGATGCGGCCGCGCATCTCGAGAGCGTGAATCCCGCCGCCGTCGTACCGATCCGCACACCTCGGCCGCTGCCCTACGCGGCGGCGCTGTCGCTCGTGGCGGCAGTCCTGCTGCTGTGGCCGATCGAGCCGCCGCCAGTAAGGGCTGGTCCCAGCCCTGCCTCGGAGAACGTTGTCGCGACGGCGGACGAGATCATTGAGCGACTGGAAGCGCTTCAGGAAAAGGCCCGCGAGAATGAGGACGCCGACTTGGAAAAACTCGCCGAGGAGCTGATCGACGAGGCCGAGGCGATGAAGCAGGACGGGACGGAACTGAAGGACGCTCTTGCCGCCATCTCGGAGATCCAGGCTGCGCTCGCCGCGTACCAGCAGCAGTTCAACCTGAGCGTCGTGGACGCGCAGCTCCAGGCGCTCGGCGAAGCGATGAGCCTCGCCGCGCCGCTCGAAGCGGCGGGACAGGCGCTTCAGAAAGGCGACTACGACAAGGCCGCCGAGGAACTGGAGAAACTCGAAAACGCGAATTTCGACAAGAAAGAGGCGCAAACGGCGGCGGCGAAGATGAAGAAGGTACAGGCGGGCATGATCGAGGCCGGCCAGGGGCAGCTCGCGGAGGCGACGGGCGAGCTGATCGAGGGGATGTGCGAGGGCGACAACGAGAGCCTGTGCAAGGGCGGCAAGAAGATCGCCAAGGCGGCCCGCGGTCAGGGCAAGAAGAAGAAATACAGCGACTACATCGTGATGCAGCTCGACGAACTCGGCGAGTGCAAGGGCAAATGCAGCAGCAAGGTGAAGGTCAAAGGGAAGCGCCCGGAAAAATCGACGGAACCGAGCAGCAACTGGGGCCTGACGACGAGCGGCAACACGCAGGGCGACAAGACCTCCCTCAAGAGCACGCGCGAGGAGGACGAGATCGCCGGCACCGCAGGCGAGGAAGGGCCCACTGAGATCGAAACCGTCCACTCCGTCGAAGGCCGCCAGCAGGCCCAACGCGCCTATGCCGAGCGCTATCGCGAATACCGGAAGATGTCCGACGCGGTTCTCGAAAGCGAGCCGATTCCCCTCGGCCATCGCTCGCTCATCCGGCGCTACTTCGAGCTGATCCGGCCGCAGAACGAGGAAACGCCCGAGGCGGCCAAGGGCGGGAAAACCGATTAGCCGATTGCGCGGTTGCCCGGCTCCGCACCGTCAGATACCGTAGCCGCATGGCAGCATCTGCATGCACCGCGCCGCTTCGGCGGACCGCGTTTCTCCTCCTCGCGACCGTCCTTCTCTGCGCTCTCGGCTGCATCGGCGGCCGATCCGGCGGGCGCGCGAGCTTCAGCCGTCTCGCCGTCGCGGGCGCGCAGATACCCGTGGAGTTGGTCGAGTCCTGGACCCGCTCAACCCGCAGCGCTCAGTTCGAGCTCCGCCGGATCGACCCGATCTACCTCTCGCAGCACGGCTTCGACAGCCTCGCGAGCGGAGAGGCGCTCGTGGCGATCACCGACCGCCCCCCGTCGCGAAACGAGATCGAGTCGTTCGGCGACCGGCAACTCGAGGGCGTCCGCATCGGGTTCTACGGGTACGCGCTCTACGTCAGCCGCACCAATCCGCTCGACAGCGTCTACGCCGGCCATCTCCGTTACCTCTTCCAGCGCAAGCTCACCGATTGGAAAGAGCTGGGCGGCCCGGCTGTGGGACTCGAAGGCCCGATCCGGCTGATCGGCCCGGAAAAAGGCACGCGCGGCGGCGAGATCCTGCTTCGTCAGGCGCAGATCTGGTTTGATCAGCCGACCTGGGAGACGCGACCGACCGACGCGCAGGTGGTCGAGGATGTCGCGGCCGATCCGATGGCGATCGGCTTCGCGGCGATCGGTCTCGACCAGCAGGTGCGTTACCTCGGGCTGCGGATGGAGCGGAACTCGGCGCCGGCGTTTCCGTCGCTCGAAGAAATCGAGTCGGAGCGATATGGCCTCGCAAAGGTGATTTACGTCTTTTACGTCGCGCCGGCCAGCCCTGAAGTGAGCGCCCTGCTCGACTACCTGTTCAGCGACGAGGGCGCAGCGGCCCTTCGGTCGACAAACGTCTGGCCGCTCCCCCGCCGCCGCGCCACGGTGATGCTCGGCTCATGAATGCCGCTCTGCGCGTCCGCGAGATTCGCATCACGCCGCTCGCGATCCCCATGCGGCTGCGCTTCGAACACGCGGCTGCGGCGCGCGAGATCGCCGACCCGATCATCGTCGAACTCGCGGCCGAGACGCCCATGCACGGTGTCAGCGGATTCGGTGAGACGCTGGCACGGCCGTACGTCACGGGCGAGACGGCCGTGACCGTCGCCGCGGACGTCGCCGCGGTTTTTGCACCGCTGATTTCGCAGTTTCACGCTGAAAGCTTCCCCGAAGCGGTGGAATTCGCCGATTCGCTGCCGCTGGAACATGGCGGTCGCTGCGTTCACGCCGCCCGGGCCGCCGTCGAATTGGCGCTGCTCGACCTGGCGGGGAAAGCGTTCGACCGGCCCGTCGCCGATGCGGCCACGTATCTGAACCTGCCGGGCCTGAGCCCGCCGGGCTGCGTGCGCAGCGTGCGGTATTCCGGCGTCGTCGTCGGGCGCAAGCCGCTCAAGCGCGGTCTGCTGCTCCGCCTCCAGCGGTGTGCGGGCCTGCGCGACTTCAAGATCAAGGTGGCGGTGGACGGCTGGGAGAATGCGCTGCGGCGCACCGCGCGGACGCTTGGCTCCGCCCTCGCGCGCGGCGCGGCGACGCTACGGGCGGATGCGAACGGCGGCTGGTCGGTGAAGGAAGCGCTGGCCGCGATCCCGATCCTGCGCGAGTGCGGCGTCTCGGCGTTGGAGCAGCCGCTGCCGCGAGATCTCGACGCGGAGCTGCCGAAGCTCGTCGCGGCGGACTGCCCGGACTTGATCGCGGATGAGTCGCTCCTGACAGAAGCGGACGCGGTGCGGTTGATTGACCTCGGCGTGCGGGTGCTGAACATCCGCATCGCGAAGAATGGCGGGCTGCTGCCGACGTGGCGGCTTGCCCATCGGGCGCGGTCGCGCGGAGCCGATGTGCAGCTTGGGTGTCTCGTGGGCGAGACGAGCATCCTGACGGCGGCGGGGATCGCCTTTCTGGGCGCGTGTCCGGCGGCGCGGTTCGTCGAGGGGGCGTTCGGGCGATGGCTGCTCAAGGGCGATGTCGTGAGGCGGCCGATCACGTTCGGGCTGGGCGGGCGCGTTCCGAAATACCTGGCCGAGGGGCTGGGTGTGGAGGTAGATCGGGGGCTTCTCGGCGGCTTCGCGCGTGAACCCGCGACGTGCATCGCACTGTAGCGCGGTGACACGTCACCGTACTCCCCGCGAGGTGGGCGGATTCCGATCTGCTGGGGCCGATTTCGCGCAATTCCTGCCCGTTCCGGCCGCCCGCCGGCCCAAAACGGCGGAGTTTCGGCCCTGCGCGGCCGAGTTACCGCCCTGCGCGGCCGAGTTTGAGCCCTGCGCGACCGCGTTTCAGCCCTGCGCGGCCGTGTTTCAGCCCTGCGCGGCCGTGTTTCAGCCCTGCGCGGCCGCGTTTCAGCCCTGCGCGGCCGCGTTTCAGCCCTGCGCGGCCGACTTGCAGCCCTGCGCGGCGAAGAAACTGGGCTGCGCCGCCGAGAAAATGGGCTGCGCGGGAGAGAGACGGGGCTGCGCCGCCGGAAAACGGGCTCCGAGACGTCCCAGATTCCGCCGCGCTGTGAGGAGAACCCGCCGGGAGTGGCAATCGCACCAGAGCGGTTGGACGCAGATTCTGCACGTTCGCTCGGCCTCGGTATCTGGCCTACAAATCTACCACCTTAGTCCCACATTCGGGGCAAGTACCGGATTCATTCCCGTGCAGGTCATAGCCGCAGCAGGCACAAGGGATCTGAGCGCTCGTTCGGCGCGTGCTGAGCACGAGGAGCATCGTTGGAACAGCAAACAGCGCAGTCGGCAACCTTAACGGGATGTAGAGGTCGTAATGCACACCGTGGAGCAGCATCGTCCCGGGTGGCTGATACGTGCCTCCGTAACCGAGACCGATGGGGAGACTCCGACCGCCGACGAACCAGGAATCATCGCGAACTGCCTGCGTCGGGCGGTCGACCCATACGCGGACTGATCCAAGACCTCGCCCGATTGAAACCTGAACACCGGGCATTCTGCTAGTATCTGAGATCCAGTACCAGCCGCTCTTCGCTGTGATGATCCAAACTGAGACTAACGCGAGGGCGAGTGAGAACAGCCCGGCGCGAATTGGCCGCTTCTTCAGGTATTGGGAGACGGCAAGCCAAGTGCGTCGTCCGCGCATACTCGCGAAATCCCTGCCAGGGAGCGACTTCAGGCCGCGCGCTAGCCCAACTTTCGCACTTCGCCGCTGCGATCGGCGTTGGCGTGGCGGGAGGG
>BTUU01000037.1:0-7140 GCA_045863555.1 Planctomycetota bacterium
GAGGCGCGGTGGTTAAGCATCGGCGTTCGTCCAGACAGCACTCCCGGCAACTGCGCTACCCCGGCCGGATACGCGGGGCTCTCGCCGCGGCAGCGCCTGGCTCCCGCGCCGTTCAGCATCGCGACGCGGGGCCTTCAGGTGGACGCCGCAGGGCGCGTCGGAATCGGAACGCCGATTCCACAGCGGAACCTGGACGTGATTGCCGGGGCGAATTCGAGTTTCCGGGTCGGATTTGATGGAACCGCAAACCTCGAGATCAAGCACTACAGCGGCGCGCTGACGGACGTGCCCGGCTCCACATTCGGCATGCACCTCATCGGCCCGCCGAATGGCCAGGTCGTCATGGACCTCCGCGGTAATGATGCAAATGACGGGTTCTACTTTCGCGTCCCGACGACGCTGCAGACTGATCCGATTGTGGATCGAACCGCGATGGCGGTGAAGTCGAACGCGCGCGTCGGAATTGGCACGACCTCGCCGGCATCGCGGCTGCACGTCTCGGGCGCGGAAAATGTCACGACAACCGTTGAGTCATCGAGTGCCACGGGGACGTGGTTCAATCTCTTCAATACGTCCGCCAACGGCCGCTACTGGCGGATGATCTCGACGGGTGCGTCGAATGGCGAAGGCGCGGGCAATCTGCTCATTGGCCACAGTACGCTGCCGACGTCGCAGACGTCGGTGGTGATGACAATGACGAACACGGGGTTCGTCGGTATCGGCACGGGAGCGCCGACGGACCGGCTGTGCGTTGATCCGGGCGGGGCTGGCGGGATGATCATCGGCGGTCCCAATCTCACTGCCGGCGGGCGCACGTCGCTTCAGATCGGAGTTTCGGCGTCGTCGAACGGCTACTCATATCTCCAGTCGATCTCTTCCGCAGGTACCGCGGGGGGCGACTTGACCCTGAACCCGTCCGGAGGAAGCGTCCTCGTCGGAACAACCGCGGCGGGTAACGCCCGACTTCGCGCGGTCGATACCGCGACGACGGGAATTCGCTACGGCATTCAGGGAAGCAGCGCGAGTTCTTCGGGCTACGGTGTTCGCGGCGAGGCGACGCACGCGACCGGGATCACCTACGGCATCTACGGTCAGAGCACGAGTCCGAACGGGTTCGGCGTGTACGGAAACGGCCGGATCGGCGCGTCTGGCACGAAAAGCATGATGATCGACCATCCGCTCGCCCCGGCCGAGAAATTCCTGCTGCACTACTGCACCGAAAGTCCCGAACCGCAGAACGCCTACAACGGTGTTGCGACGCTGGACGGCGATGGCCGGGTCTGGGTGGAATTGCCGGACTACTTCGCGGAGATCAATACAGAGTTCCGCTACCAGCTCACGGCGATCGGCGCCCCCGCACCGGGGCTGTACATCGCCAGTGAGATCATCGACAACCGGTTTGAGATTGCGGGCGGCAGCGCCGGGCAGCGGGTCTCGTGGGAAGTAAAGGCCCGCCGCAACGACGCATACGTGCGCGCGTATGGCGCGCCGGTGGAGATGGAGAAGGATGAGGAGCATCGCGGCCGGTATTTGCGGCCGGAACTCCATGGGCAATCTACCGATAAGCGCTTGGATTCCCCACGGGAAGCTGCGGACGAGGTGGTTCCGGCTCCTCAGGACTAGCGACACGCGACGGCCTTTCAAGCCCGTGGAGACCTTCCATGAAGACTCGGTTTGTATTTCTCGCTGCCGTTGTATTCTCAGGCGGCGCATCCTGGTGCGCTGCGCAAACGCCCCCGCCCCCGGTGGCGTGGAGTGTTCCATTCTCACCCGGCTTTGCTTCCGATGCTGCATTCGACATCTTCGGCAACCTCGTCGTCGCGGGTTATGTTCTCGATACGGGCGGCGAGCGTGATCTCGTCGTCCGGTCATTTGCCCCCGAAGGCAATCTGCAGTGGGAGTATCGATACGGAGCGGGTTCGGCCGACGGAGGCTCACCGCTGCAGGTTATCGTTGATCTGGACGGGAACGTGATCGTGGTGGGCGAGGTGCGCGGTTCCATGGCGGCCCCGGTGGAACGTCGACCATTCGCGATAAACGTCTCCGCATCCGGCGTTCTCCGGTGGTTCTCGTTGCTTCCACACGTCGATCCGGCGAACCCTTGGAGCGGTACCGCCCTGTCTGTTGCAGTCGATGACGAGGGCGTTGTGTATATGGGGGCGATGGAGGTCGAGGATAGTCCCCCACACGGTCGTCGTAGGGTGATCGCGCGTCTGAATCCGCTGACCGGAGCGGTCGAGTGGATCGGGTACATCCCGGACGATGGAGGCGACCGATTGCGAGTCGAAACCGATCGCCGAGGTAATCCGTACTTTGCGTACGACAGCGGTACTGGCGCGGGTTCGAGTGTGACAATTCGCGCGGTGAACACTCAAACCGGAGCTACGACGTGGAGCGACACCCTGGCCGGCGCGGATGACCCGCTCCTTGACACGAAAGGGCTCGATGGGACGATCGTCCTCGCCGCGCGAAGAACACCCGGCGATCAAGTCGTCACATTCACAAAGTACCAGCTCGGAGGAGCGCGAGTCTGGCAGTCTAACTTCGTCGCTCCGTCGGGCACACGGTCGCCGCGCAGTCTGACGCGCGCCCGCGACGGAACCATTTACTGCGCCGGTTACTGGTCGAACGCGGCCAACAACGATTCGGCGATGAGCCTCATAAGCATGTCGAGCACCGGAAGCGTACGCTGGGAGTATATCCGCAATGCTGTTCCAGCCGGCCAGACCGAGGGCGCATTTGCAGTTGCGACGGATCGCTTGGGAAACCCCTATATCGCAGGCGTCGCCGGTTCTCAGGGCGTGGTAATCAAGATCGATCGAGATGCGCCAACGCCAGCATGGACGACACCCGCGACGGCAGGCGCGTCGCTGTTCTTCCGGCTCGCAATAGACAACGGATACGGAATCGTCGCGGCCGGAGACGTTCTGGCGCGATTCAATCAGCAATACATCGACATCCCCGAAGTCTACCGCAATACCGTCGATTTCCGCATCGAACAGGCCAGCATCTGGCATCCCGATTTTCCCAGCTTCGAGTTCGAGCGGCGCTTTGGAACGGGCGACATCTGCTGGAACCAGTCCAACGGCACGGACTGCCAGTACAACCTGTCGTTCGACGACGTCGATGAGGGCCGGTCGGCGGCCGGGTACGGCGGCCGGGTTCAGATTCGTACGGACGGTCGCTTGCGATTCGGCTTCCGGGCTGAGGCGACTGCCGGAAGCGTGGATATTGCCTATCCAGGTGATGCTGAAATCGTAATTCCAGGTTCGGCGAAATGGACGGCCGGAAAGCCGGTCAGCATTGAGACATCCTGGACGCCGAGCGCAAACGCAGGACTCACCGGTCGCGGGAGGCCGACGCTCAACGCCGGGCTGACTGTCTCCGGCGGTGTCGACGTCTTTGCGGATGCACGGGCCTGGTCGCGCGAGGGGAGCGTCACGTTCTTTCATCTGAATCAGAGTCGTAATCTGAACCCCGCGACGTACCTGGTGAGCATCTTCGGTCTCGGAGGCGGCGCATGGCAGAATGGGATCTGGTTCAGCCTGTGCGAGCCCACGAACTATGTCTGCGGCAATTGGCGCATTCCGCCGCTCGACGTGAACGCCTCGCTCGTCAACGGACAGATGGCGTCGCACGCGGCCGACCTGTTCATGGCAATTCGAGGAAACCTGACCCAGATCATGAGCGTGAACCTTCTTGGGTTCCCGACCATCGTGCGGTATCCCCCGGCGCAGGGCGGTGCAGGCGGCGCCTACGATGCGTGGTTTGAGTTTCGACTGATGCAGGCCTACATTCAGCATTCCTTTGAAGCAGTTCAGAATATCACATGGACTCCACAGCCTAAGGTGCGGTTCATCTGGTCTGATCCCGGGTTCCCGACACAGGAAATTCCCCTTGGGCAGAATCTGGAATTCAGCGTTCCCCCCGGATGGGACGGTGATGTCACCATTACCCCGGTTGTTCGGGTAGACGGCGCCCTCCGCAACGAGACCAGCATCCGGTTCATTCCGAATCTCGGTTTCGAATCGGCGAGCCTGAGCGGAAACATCACCGTCGGTCCGATCACCGTGTTCTCGGAGGACGTCTGCCTCGGTTGTATCGAATCACCTGACCCCGGACTGCCGCCCTTTCCCGGCTATGACCGCACATATGACCTGTCTCCCGACGCAAAACAGATGGCGCCAATCCTTGTCAATGGGACTGGCTTGTCCTCATTATGGCCCGTGGTCTCGGCAGCCAGCCGCGAGAGCCTCCCGATGATCCTGTACGATCAGATCAATCCGCGCCAATCATCGTTCAATGGAGTTGTCAATCGATCAACAAGACTGCTGATCTACGGTGATCGTTTCACGGCCACGCATAATCCGATTGCGCGAATCGAGCATGCCGGAGCTGCAGAATATCTGTCGACAACGCGATTGAACAACAATACGCTTCTCGTAGAGATTCCCAACCGGTTTCGCGTCGTTCCCGGCGTCGCTCGCCTGAGCGTGCGGCTCACCGTAAGCGGGCAGGCGCGCAATTCGAACAAGATCGACCTCCCGATCGAATACCCGATCCCCAATCTCGCCACCGTCAACCCAAATCTCTGGGCAGCCGATCCCGCGCTCAAGACCGTCCCCGTCAGCGTCATCGACGGCCTTTCCTCCGCCGGAAACCACACGTTCATCGCGCGCCGCGACTACTACCTCGTGCTCCGCGACCAGCTCTGGAACGCATCCACCGCCGGCGGCGTCGGCGCGGCCGCCTATTTTCCGGATTTCGACTTCAATGCGATGCCCGGCTTCCCGATGGTCATGTTCGGCGGCGTGCCGCTCAGCCGCTTCGAGCAGCCGATCGACAACGGCATTCACAACGTGCGCCTACCCGAAGCGTCCTATGCCGCGCCCGGCGTCGTGGACGTGTTCCTCGAGAACCCGCCGCCCGAGCAGGGGCTCAGCCAGACCGTGCGGTTGAACATCGCCGCGCCCCGGCCGGTGATCAGCGGCTTTGAGCCGCCCACCGTTCCGCCGGGTGAGGCGTTCACGCTGATCGTCAAGGGGCCCGCGAACGTCCCCTTCTGGCAAGGCTACGAAGAGCCGAAGTACGGCAACTTCACGGCCGCCTCGGTCGTCCTGTGGGATGGCGTCGAACTGCCGACCACGTTCATTCACTCGGGGGCTCTTCAGGCCGAGGTCCCGCAGGAACTCGTTCAGCACGCGGGCTATCACCATATCACGGTCGAAACGGCGGCCGGAGGCAGCGTCTACTTCGAGCAGCTCCGCACCGGCGCGGGGGCGATCGTCTGGCAGGGGACGGTGCCGAGCGGCTGCAGCATCAACGCCGCCGGTGACGTGCTCTGCGGCTCCGATCCGATGGTCTTCGCGGTCGAATATCCGCAGCCTTTCATCGAAAATGTCGGTCCGTCGACCGTCGACGCCTGCTCCGCTTCGGGCCCCGATCAGCTCTCCGTCGACATCACGATCGTCGGAACGGGGTTCGCGCCCGATTGCCGGTTGTTCATCGACGGCGCGCCCCGGGCCGTGACCCGAACGTCCGCGGAACTGCTCCAATTTACGGTGGCCTCGGCCGAGATCGCCGTTCCCGGCGTCCGCTTTCTCTACGTCGAAAACCCCGGCCCCTACGGCGGCGTTTCCAATGAAATGACGCTCGAGGTCGTCCTGACCGACTGCAACGCCAACGGCCGGCCGGATCAGTGTGAGATCAACGACGGCCTCGCGTCGGATTGCAACGGCAACCGGATCCCCGACTCGTGCGACATCGCGCAGGGAGACAGCGGCGACACGAACGGCAACGGAATTCCCGACGAGTGCGAATCCGGGAGTCCGTGTCGCGGCGACCTCGATGGCGATCGCGACGTCGACATCAGCGACCTGGCGGCGCTGCTGGCGCGTTTCGGCATGCCGGGCGGCGCGACCGCCTCAGACGGCGATAGCGACGCGGATGGCGATGTCGATCTGAGCGATCTGTCCGTGCTCCTCGGGAGCTTCGGGGCGCCGTGCGAATGAGGATCGAGACGACGCGATGATCGGAGGCCGTGCATCGCCCGGCCCCCGCGCTGATGAACATGTGTCTTGCCACCCCTGGGTGGATTTTCGAGGTGAAGTCAATGAAATCGACGCTGTCACGAAAAACGGCGGCGATGGTCGCGATCGCGATCACGCTTATCGTGCCCTGCGCCGCGCTTGCTCAGGACTACGGCCTCTCCTGGTATTCGATCGACTCCGGAGGCGGCTCAAGCACGGGCGGCGCATTCGTTCTCGAAGCAACGATCGGACAATTCGACGCCGGGAGCATGAGCGGCGGAAGCTACGCGCTCGTCGGTGGGTTCTGGGGTGGTGCGTCTGCTTCCACGCCGCTTCCCTGTCCCGGTGATACCAACGGTGACCGCCGAGTCGACCTGTCTGACCTGTCGGTCCTGCTCGGCCACTTCGGGACACCCTCCGGCGCGACGCTGGCCGATGGCGATCTCGACTCTGATGGCGACGTGGATCTCAGTGACCTCACTTCGCTCCTCGGAAGCTTCGGACTCAACTGCGACTGAGCCACCTGCGAGCGAATCATGCAATGATCAAAGCAGCGGAACGAACCTCGCGGTGAGCGCAAACATTGGCGATATTTTTGAACCGCGCGGGCAGCCTCCAAGTTGGGCCGCCGGTATTGAGAGCCGAACGCCTCGGTCCGGCGCCAACTTCCACCGCACCGCCGACACCCGTCACCCTCCGCGCCTAGCCTTTGGCGACCACCCAGACGTCGGCCGCGTCGCGCGTTTCATAATCCGAACCGGGCGAGTTCGAGTCTCTCCCCCTGAAATGCGTCCCCATGCCGATACACTGTCTTTCCAATGCCTCGCGCGAGACGTTTCGATATTTGGTAAGGTCCCCTCTAGCCGCGTAGAAGGCCAGGATGTCGCCCTCGGCCGGAATCTCGTCGACGCGCGAGTCGTCCAGTCCGCGTCTCTCCCGAATAATGGGTGCGACCTCGGCCTCGTAAATCTGAGCGATGCCCGGGTGTCGAAGCTGGCCCAGGGCGCGAGCCTCCCGGCTCGTGGACCAGGGCGGTCGCTTGGAGCGTCTGGCCAACGGGCAGCCGGCGCACCTCCGCCCGGGCGATACGCCGCAGCTCATCGTAAACCAC
>BTUU01000038.1:0-6139 GCA_045863555.1 Planctomycetota bacterium
CGAGAGTACGCCGCCTTTATTCACCCGGCCATCAACGAAATTCGGTTATATCCCTGGCCTGCCACGCAACCGCAGAAGTGGCCGCATTGGCTTTACAAAGTTCCCGGCGGCACGCCCCGGTTCCTGGAGTTGGAGAGTGGACTCGCCGGCATGTCCCGCCGCGACGGCTCTCTGTCCACGATGAAGGCTCGGTATCACATCTTCGGCACGAACAATCAGCACGTGTTTACGGTTGACTTCGTAGCACCCGAGCCGAAATGTGGGCCCGGTTTTTCATCGGACGGGGCGCGGACGTTTTTCCTCGATTTCAACGCAGGCTTGATGCCGTTCTTCCTCGCATCGGGCGAGGAAGAGGACGATCGCGCTCTATCGGGCCATGGTCTGCTCGGTCATACACCCTGCGATCAGGCTCAAATCGGTCGGATGGTGGTGGTGGTCCCTGTCGAACAAGAGAGTTCCAGAAGACGAGACTTTGCCGTCGCAGACCTGGACTCACGAGAGTGGATCGGTCGGTTCACCTCGCCGCCCGAAAACGGGTTCACCCGGATCATCGTCTCGCCGAACAAGGAGTTCTTCGCCGCCACTGCGTTCGTACTGAAGATAAAGACCGCAACGGGCGACCATCTGCATGAACTCATGATCTACGACATACGAAATCTCCCGAAGCCCGCCCATGCCGACTGAGCCCTTGGAATCGCCGGCCCGACGGTCCGGTGCCCTCAAATTCGGTTTATCGGACGTTGAAGAGCAGCATTCTCGACCGAGAAAATGGCTTATTGATCGCGAATACTGTCGATCACGCGATTGTTTTCCAGATATGACATGTTTTCCCAGCCGAGAAAACCGATATAATCAGGAAAATGGACAGCGAACCGAACATCCTGGATGCGCTCCGACGGGGCGACGTTCGGCTACCCCCGTTCCTGTTCGAATTGGCGGGCATTGAACCGGCCGCCGCTTCGCCGCGCCGCCTGCTTCGGCCAGACGCCTACGTCGACGGGCGATGGTCCGAACGCACCGTCCGATTCGCCGCCGAACTCCGCGCCCATGCAACGCCGAAGGTGTTTCGCGACGCGATCGAGCAGTTGCGGGAATACGCGGCAGCCATGGAGATGCGCCCGCTTCTCGTGACCACGTATCTCGCACCCGACCGGCTCGCCGAACTCGAAGCGAAAGGAGTCAGCGGCGTCGATCTCTGCGGCAACGGCGTCGTCGTCATTCCCGGCGAGGTGCTCGTGTTCCGGACAGGCAACCCGAACAAATATCCTGCCGGCCGGATCATCCGAAACGTCTACCAGGGCGCAAGCTCGCTCGTGGCGCGCGTCTTCCTGCTGCGACCGTCGTTTGGAAGCGTCCAGGAAGTCAGGGACGAGGTCGCGAAATGCGGCGGCAGCGTCTCGCTCGGCACCGTCTCGAAGGTCCTGAAGGTCCTCGAAGACGACCTTGTCATCCGCCGAGACGGGCGAGCGACCGAGCTGATTCAACCCGACGAACTACTCGACCGATTGGCCAAGGCGTTTCGCCCCCCGTCCGTCACGGCTCGCAAGAAGTATCAGTGGACCGGCGATCGCAGTCCCTGGAGTCGAGTCTTCGGCCAGAACGCGCGACGGCTGCGTGAATCGGGCGAACGGCTCGTGAAGACCGGCGCTTCTTCCGTTGATGAGTACGCAATCGCACTGCGCGAGCGCATGCAATCGTACTACTGCACCGCGATAGGGGCGATCGAGCAGCCATTGAAAGATGAGCTTCGGGAATCATCTCATTTCCCCGACCTCGAGTTAATCGAAACTCGCGATCCGACGGTCTATTTCGATACGCAACCCGCAACTCAGGTTCCCGCCGCGTCACCAATCCAGGCGTGGCTGGAATTGCAGGCGGGGGACAAGCGGCAGTCGGAAGCGGCGAAGATCATTCGTCAGCGCATCCTGTCTGAATTACAGACGGAGCGGAGACTCGGATGAGCATGGACCCGCTGGTTACGGCCCTGCTCGACCTGACGCACGAGCTGCCCGGTCTGCCGAAACCACTGCTCATCGGCGGCGGATTCGGGCTCTATCTCAAACAGCGCGACTTGGAGGATCGCGATATCCAGACGCTGATCCCGGGCGAATTCTGGCCGCCCGCCCGCGCAACGGAGGATATCGACCTGCTGCTGCCGGTTGAAATAATCATCAGCCGCGCGGACATGCAGGCCCTCCGAAACGCACTTGACCGGCTCGGTTACGTGTCCGACGTGGATTTCCTCCAATTCACCCGACAGACACCGATGGGCCCGGTCAAAGTGGACTTCCTCACGGGCGACATTCCACGCCAGCACCGGTCAAAGGTGAAGATCAGCCGGCCGCGCGTCCGCCCCAAAGGCGGTGTCAGGTTGCACGCGTATCTCACGCCGGAAGCCCTCGCGCTGGAGTCGCATTCGCTCGAGCTCACTCTCCGGGGTGTGAGATCAAACGGTGAACCGTCCGACGTGCGAGTCTGCATACCGAATCCATTTACCTATCTTCTGATGAAGTTGCACGCGTTCCGAGACCGCGCGGACGACGAACAAAAACAACTGGCTCGGCATCACTCGCTTGACGTCTTCCGCATCGTTGCGATGCTGACCCGCCCGGAGTTCGATCTCGTCAAGTCACTCCGCGACATCCACGCCGCCGCCGGGCCCGTGACCGCGGCGAGCGGGATCGTCCAGGAGTCCTTCGCCGATGGAAATCACCTCGGCGTCTTGCGCCTGCGGGCAGAACTCGCCTCCGCCGGAGTCGACGCGTCGCACGTCCCGATCGATGCATTTGTCAGTGCGATCACCGCTCTGTTTCCCCCTTAATCCGCCGGATGTTGAGCAGGCGACGGAACCGCCGCGCGGCCGGTTCCGTGGTCGCATGCCCAAAAACGCGGCCAACCCAGCAAAACTCCGCACACACCCGCCAAACTCCGCCAGCTCCGCACACACGTCCCGCGAAAACACACCCCCGCTTCATCTCGTGCAACAATCCCGCAGATGCTGGCGCACCAAACCCCATCCTCAGCGCGCCGCCACGGCCGCGCGGCCGCTACCCGCGCCCATTCCCACCTTCCCACGTTCCCACCTTCCCACCCCAAACACGTCTGATAAATTAGATGCCCAACCCGGCACACACGCAGAAAAAAGTTTGGGCGCCTTGGGCGCATTCGCTGGAAACGCGGTTTCTCCACCCGCCGCACTGTCTGATAACCAACATTGCCAACCGACCCCTCGCAGGAATAGAACTTTGGCAACGTTCGGCCAGTTCGCAGAAAAACCGGTTTCGGCCGGTCGGCGAATCTGGTTCACGATCATGGTTGCTCCTGCCAGGCCAACCAGCCGCCCCCGGTCGTCCCGACGCAATCGAATCAGACGCTTGGGTTATAGTGGTCCGACGGTCCGGCCCATGGTGGTGCCCGGCCGCCGACGGCTGGGCACGGGCCATCTTTGGGGGATTCTGACTCATGCTGATCGTCATGCGGACCGACGCCACGCCCGACGAAATCGACGGCGCCTGCCGGGCCGTCCGCGAACTCGGCCTCAGCCCCCACCCCATCCCCGGAAAGTCCCGCACCGCCATCGGCATCACCGGCAACGTCGGCCCCGTCGATCCCGGCCAGCTCAGCGGCCTGCCCGGCGTCGTCGAGGTCATCCGCGTCACCCGACCCTTCAAGCTCACCAACCGCGAGATGAAGCCGGACGACACGCACATCCACGTCGGCGGCCTCACCATCGGCGGCCCCGACGTGATCGTCATCGCCGGCCCCTGCTCCGTCGAGACCCGCGACCAGACGCTCGGCGTCGCCCGCGAGGTCAAGAAACGCGGCGCACAGATCCTTCGCGGCGGCGCATTCAAGCCCCGCACCTCACCCTACGCCTTTCAGGGCCTCGGCGCCGAGGGGCTGCACATCCTCGCCGAAGCCCGCGCCGAGACCGGCCTGCCCGTCATCTCCGAGCTGATGTCCACCGACGACGCCGACCTCGTCGAGCAGCACGTCGACATCATCCAGATCGGCGCGCGGAACATGCAGAACTACGCCCTGCTCCGCCGCGCCGGCCAGTGCCGCAAGCCCGTCATGCTCAAACGCGGCATCGCGGCCACGCTCGAGGAGTTCCTCCTCGCCGCCGAGTACATCATCTCGCAGGGCAACCACGACGTGATCCTCTGCGAACGCGGCATCCGCGGCTTCAGCGATTTCTCGCGCTTCACGCTCGATATCAGCATCGTCCCGGAGTTGAAACGCATCACGCACCTGCCCGTCTTCGTCGACCCCAGCCACGCCGCCGGCCGCCGGGAACTGGTCATCCCCCTCGCCCGCGCGGCCATCGCGGCCGGTGCGGACGGCATCATGGTCGAAGTGCACCACGACCCGAAGAGAGCCCTCTCCGACGGCGCCCAGGCGCTCACGCTGCCGATGTTCGAGCAGATGATGGGCGAGCTGCACGCAATCGCGCCGGTCCTGCGGAAAAAGGCGTAACTACAGAATGAAATCCCACCGCAAGGAACTCTGGTTCGAAATTCCGGCCCGCCGCGGCTTCGTGAACATCACGCCGCAGGTCGAGGCCGCCGTCCGCGAGAGCGGCGTCCGCGAGGGCCTCGTGCTCGTCAACGCCATGCACATCACGGCCAGCGTCTTCATCAACGACGACGAATCCGGCCTGCACGCCGACTACGAGCGCTGGCTGGAGCAGCTCGCGCCGCACGAGCCGACCTCGCAATACCGCCACAACCTCACCGGCGAGGACAACGCCGACGCCCACCTCAAACGTCAGATCATGGGCCGCGAGGTCGTCGTCGCCATCACGGAAGGCCGCCTCGATTTCGGCCCGTGGGAGCAGATCTTCTACGGCGAATTCGACGGCCGCCGCCGCAAACGCGTCCTGGTGAAAATCATCGGTGACTGATCTCCTCGCGCGTAACCGCACGGGCCCCATTCCCCCCGCCGCGAACTGCGGTGAAGGTTCTGCCGGCAGCGCTCGCAGGAACGGCATCGACGCCGACTCGTACGCCTCGCCGGCAGGCGTTGACGACTTGGAGGGTCTGGCGAATTCAGTGCACGGGAGTTCACAACCTCGGAAGCGTCCGCCGGGTTCGCTCTGACTCGACATTCCCCGTGTTCAATGTCGTCGCCGGCTCGAACAGGATCACCTCAACCTCATCGTCCGCCACCGGCCGGTGCTCGACACCGCGTGGCACGACCAGGAACTCACCCTCGCCCAGCTCGACTGAGCGGTCTCGGAACTCCATTCGAAACCGGCCGCGGTGAACCAGAAACAGCTCGTCCTCGTGCTCGTGGAAGTGCCAGTCAAAGGCGCCGCGGAACTTCACGAGCTTGATCTGCTGGCCGTTGAGCTCGGCGGCGATCCGCGGAGACCAGTGATCGGAGAATCGGGCAAAGGCGTCGGCGAGATTGATTTTCACGGTGGCCCTCCAACGGGCGGGCGCCGGGAGCATACCGCGCGCGAATTGTCACGCGCGGCTGGGCGGAAATAAAGGCGGCCCGGCGGCGCTTTCGCGCCGCCGGGCCAAAAAACCGGCAATCACCTACTCTCGCCCGATCAGGACTACCATCGGCCGTGTGGGCTTAACTGCTGAGTTCGGAATGGGATCAGGTGTTTCCCCACACGCATGGTCACCGGCAGATCGTGTCGCCGGCGGCGTCCGAAGACGCCGCCGGCGTTGATACGCAGTGCAGTGGAATATCGCGGAGATCGGCAACCGACCTTTACACGTTACTCGGTTATGGCTCGCATTCATGGACCCAGTGGTTCATAAATGCGGTCAAGCAATCGACCGTTAGTACTGGTTAGCTCAAGACATCTCTGTCCTTACACACCCAGCCTATCAACCTGATGGTCTATCAGGGGTCTTCAGCTCACCCGAAGGGAGCAACGAGTCCTCATCTTAGGGACGGCTTCACGCTTAGATGCATTCAGCGTTTATCCAGTCCGTGCTTAGCTACCCAGCGATGCCCTTAGCAGGACAACTGGTACACCAGAGGCACGTACCACCCAATCCTCTCGTACTAGAGTGATGGCCCTTCAAGACTCATACGCCCACAGCAGATAGGGACCGACCTGGCTCGCGCCGGTCTGAACCCAGCTCGCGTACCACTTTAATCGGCGAACAGCCGAACCCTT
>BTUU01000039.1:0-3707 GCA_045863555.1 Planctomycetota bacterium
GAGTCGATCGGGAACCTCGCGCTTTCGGGGACGGTGATCTTCAACGACGCCGACGGGAACGACCCGACGCTTGCGGTCCAGAAGGTGACCCTCACCGGCGCGACCGGCGGAACGACGATCAAGATCAAGCAGAAGGCGACGCTGGAGACGGACTGAGGCGCGGAAGGGGTCCGCGTCCGAGCCGCGGGCTTCAAGCCCGCGCGGATTTGCCGGCTCCTCGGGCGATATCAACAGGGCATCATCGGTTCCGTGATGGGATAGGAAGCACGCCGGCAGCGCGGAACCGGTGAGCGGGTTTACGAGCACCCAAGCCGTTTCGTGGCCGAAACAGAAGCGAAATGTCTCATAACGGAGTTCATCCGATGCAAAGGCGTTATCATAAGCAAAGTGTGTTCCTGATGGTGGCGATGGCGGCGATGGCCGGGGCAGCGGCGCTGCCAGCCCTTGGTGAGGTGTATACATTCCAGCCGAATTCCGGCGTCTGGAATGACGAAAACAACTGGCGTTACGGGAACAACCAGATCGGCGGGTATCCTGACGACGACGAGGACGATGCGATCATTCCCGCGGGGAAGACGGTCGAGGTGGTCTCCACCAGCCGAACCGGAAGCATCGAGGTGCGGGAAAGCGGGGGCAGCCGCGGCGTGATCAAGATTTACGAGAACGCGACGCTTGAACTGGGCGGCGAAACCGCGCCGGATTCCATCGTCAACGGCTACATCGTGTTCATCTCAAGCTGTCAATCCCTGCCGATGACGAGCTGTCCATCGGGCTACTGCCCGGCGACCCTGCGGCTCATGTACGATCCCGTCACGATCACGTCCGACCCGGGCAAGAACGGAGAAATCCGCGGGCGGTCGCATTGGTCGGACGGCGACCACCCCGCGTTCGGAGGAGGATACATCAGGACGGAGAACGATACCTCAGCGAAGAAACTCATCTTGGAAGGGTCCGTACGGCTCGTGGGCCATCTGGGCGTGTACTGCGCCCTGGAGAACAACGCTACGGTGATGGTGGACGACCCGCGCGGCGTCGGCTCGGGCGACGAATGCGACGACTGTGACGAGGATAACATGGACGCCTGTCAGTCTCCCAACTATCCGCCGACTGAGCTCTGCCATAAAGACCACATGATCCTTGGGATGTGGGATCAAGGGAATCCTAATGATTTCCTTAAAACTGGAACCGGCGAATGGATTGTCAAAGGTGGAACCATAACCTTCCAGGACTGTCCCATTGACACGGCTGGGAACTGGACCGTGTCGAATCCGTGCAACGCCATGGACGGAATCAACCATAGTCTCCTGGAGTTCAAGAGCACCGCGGAGATCGCTTGCCTGTCCGGCGATTTCACGGTGGACGGCGGGCGTCTCAAAACCGAACTCGATTTGCAAACCAGCGGTAAACTGACGTTCAAGTCTCCCAAGAACGCCGTACAGCCGGAAATCTTCGTCGCCGAGGGTAAGACAGCGGTGTTCTCGGAGGTGTGTCCATAAAGTGGAAAAGGGCGCGCCCGTCCCGGTTGATCCTGGGGCAGGCCTTTTTGGGGTTAAGCTCCCACCCCAATTGTGAGATATTCAATCATGGAGCGTTCAAAGATGACGGTTATGGTGGCGCCATTGATTTTGTTGCATATGGCCGGCGGGGGCTTGGGGGCGCCCTTCCAATCATGCGAAGTTCAGCGTTACGTTCGCACGAGCACGATTGGAGCGGATGATAGCGAAGCGGCGTACATAGTTCGAACCGATTCCGCCGGGAGGATCGTCACGGCTGGCCGGTTCGGACGTGAGGGCATCCGATCGGGGTATTCTGTGGACTTCGATCCCACAGACGGGGTCGATGAACATACTATTGTAGGTAGAGTCGATCCCTTCGTCATGGTGACAAACGCGGACGGGTCGTATGCCTGGACGAACACGTTCGGAGGCGCGGGTGATGAGTATGTCAATGATTTAGCGATCGATCAACAGGGACAGACCTGGGTTGTCGGATCGTTCGGCCAGATGTTCAGCAGCGACCCCGTCTATGTCGACTTTGATCCGGGACCGGGCGAGGACATCCACGTATGTCCGCCGGATTCTCATTGCAGCTTTGTGGCAACATACGACCCGAGTGGAGCCTATATTGGAACTTACTCCAATGGCGATTCTGGCGGAGTGATTACGGCGCAGAACATTGCATTTGATGGAATTGGAAACAGATTTGTCACGGGTTTTTTTCAGAAAGGAACCTACGATCTCAACCCGAGGCGTGGCGAGGATGTCCATACGGCCGGCGACGACACGGTCAGGTACATTACAAAGTTCTTGGCTAACGGACGGTACGCGTGGTCAGTTACGCTGCCTGCCCTGTTGAGAGATCTTGACGTGGATTCCGACGGGAACCTTTATTTATCCGGCAAGTTCAACTCGTATCGGCGGTATGACTTCGACCCGGGTCCGGGAGAGGACTTCCGGGGCGGTGCCCGGGAAGGAGAAGATCGAGGCTACGAAGTTTTCGTCACGCGGATCAATGCCGACCGCAGCTATGGCTGGACGCGGATGGTCGCCGTTGATCATGATATCGGCGATGTCGTCGTTGAAGACCTCGAAGTGGACGGTGACAGCGTGTATCTGGCGGGGTATTTCCGAGATTACATTGAGTTCGATCCTGACGGCTCCCCCGACCGGCGTACGGACGATCATGCCGCGTGGCTGGTCAAGCTTGACAGGGGCGGGCGATTCCAGTGGACGCACGTCCTGGCTGGCGACGACGGCAGTAGTACAGGAAAGAGCGTGTCGGCGGATGGACGAGGCGGCGTCTATTTCGCAGGCACCTTCGGAGACTACATCAACTTCGATCCGGACGGCGACGGCGACGTGCTCTACGGACCCGGAAGCACAGCCACGTTCGTCAGCAAGCTCGGATCGGACAAAACATATCACTGGACCGGCGTTGCCGGTGGTCAGGGGTGGACGGACTTTCAAGCACTGCAAGCCGCATCCGACGGCCGTATCTTGTTCGCCGGACACTTCACCAGCCGCGGAACCGACTTCGACCCCACGGAAGGCGAGGACATCCGCCGCGACAACGGCGCGGGGGACGCCTTCGTCACCACCTGGCTGTGCAGCGACTGCGACGCGCTGCTGTCGCACGGATTGTGGGTGAAAGCGCGCGGGGCCATCGTCTCGCGCGTGAACACGAACCTTTCCGCGGGTCGTGTTGAGCTGCGCCTGACGTCCGATGACGGCGGGGTGGACCGAACCGCCACCGTGCGTCTCCACCCCGACGGCCGGGCGCGGGCGCGCTTCGATGAACTCCCGCCCGGGCGTTACGACGTGCAGATCCAGTGGATCGACGACGCCTCCGTCGCGCGCCTCTGCGACGGACCACTGATGAAACGCTCGGCGGTCGTGCGATGACGTTGCGGCCCTCGGCACGGGCCGCAGCGACCGGACGATCCGCCTCTGGAACGTGGACGACGGGGCGCTCCTGCGCAGGTACGACCGGGACACCAGATCGACGATCCACGGTTTCGACTTCTCCCCCGACGGAGAGCCTTTCGGCTACGGCACCAACCTCGGGTTGACGGCGGTCGCGCGGAATCCGTTCTGGTGCGTCGGCCGCTATGCAGCGGCGGAGTCGGGGACTACGGTTCCGCCGCGGTTTCAAAACCGAACCGCGCCCGTCATGAAGCGGATGTTCCTGCCTTACCGAACCGCGCCCGT
>BTUU01000039.1:3807-6010 GCA_045863555.1 Planctomycetota bacterium
GCCCGTCATGAAGCGGATGTTCCTGCCTTACCGAACCGCGCCCGTCATGAAGCGGATGTTCCTGCCTTACCGAACCGCGCCCGTCATGAAGCGGGTGTTCCTGCCTTACCGAACCGCGCCCGTCATGAAGCGGGTGTTCCTGCCTTACCGAACCCGCACCTGCCCGCCCTTTACGTCGCGTGGCGATGTCGAAGGTCCGGAAGAGACGCTTCTGGTTTCCGCCGGGCTTCGCAGGCCTTGAACCCGCGTGAGAGGCTCGCTCAGGTCGCTTCTCCGGGCGGCCTGCGGTTCTGCTCTGGCGCTGCAATTCGCGGTCGAGGGGGTGTCTGTCGCGCGTCGCCTGCCTTCCGAAATGTGATGTAGGCCTGTCAGACCCCGCATACCCGCATTTCCCCCCCCCGGTTCAGGCAACCGTCGGCGCGTCACGCCGGTCCGAAGGTTCGCCGGGGTCGGGTTGCGGGTATACTTGACCCGGTGTGACGGCGGCTGAGGCGGATGCGCCCGCCGGGCGGCCGTTTTTCCGCGGACGGCAGATGTCTCAGTCGTTATCACAGTATCTCGGCCAGCACATGCGGCTGGAGCAGCGGCTGACGCCGCAGCTCATCCAGTCGATGAACATTCTCCAGCTCGGGGTGACCGATCTGGAAAACCTGATTGCGCAGGAGCTTGAGAAAAACGGAGCGCTGGAACTGGCCGAGTCGCAAGGGGGGGGCGCCGTCGGCGTCAACGGCGCGGGGGCCGACGGCAACGGTGTCGCCCCGGGAGACGGCGTGGACGCGACCTCGCCGAGCTTCACGCGGCTGGACCGGCTGGCGCGGGAGTACGAACTGGACTTCGAGGACGCCGGGTCGTCGTTCCGTCGAGGCGCGCCGGAGGACCGCGACTCGAAGATGGACGCGATGGCCAACACGGCCGGTCGCGGAATCACGCTTCAGGAGTTCCTCCTGGAGCAGTGGTCGATGCTGGAGCTTCCCGACAGCATCCGCGGCGCCGGGGAGCTGATCCTCAATCACCTCGATGAGAGCGGATATCTTCGGATCGGCCTGGAGGAACTCGCGGCGAAGTCCGAACCGCCGACGCCCCTGCCCGTGCTGGAGGAGGCGCTGTTTCAGGTGCAGCTTCTGGATCCGCCCGGCGTGGGAGCGCGGAATCTGAAGGAATGCCTCCTGCTTCAGGTGGAGGCGCTGCCGGGGGACAACCGGATCGAGCGAGCAATCATCGAGCATCACCTGGACGAGGCGGCGCGGAACATGCTGCCGGCGATTGCGAAGGCCACGGGGTTCAGCATCGCGGAGGTCAGCGCCGCATTGGATGTCATTCGCAAGCAGCTTCATCCGCATCCCGGGCGGCAGGTGGTGGACCGGTCGGAACCGCCGATCCGCCCCGACGTGATCGTCGAATACGCGGACACGGGCGGCGGGCTGACCGTGCGCCTGGCAAAGGGCAATGAGCCGCGTCTGCGGATTTCTCCGCAATACCTGGAGATGGCGCGATCAAAACAGACCGACAAGGAGGTCCGCGACTTCGCACGGAAGGGAATCGAGGCGGCCGGGGCGCTGATGGACGCGGTGCAGTTCCGGCGCAACCGGCTGCTCGACGTGGCCAACATCATCGTCGATCGCCAGCGGGAATTCTTCGAGATCGGTCCGCAAGGTCTGCGCCCGCTGCGGATGAGCGAAATCGCGGAGCAGCTTCAGTGCGATCCGTCGACGGTAAGCCGGACCGTGGCGGACAAGTACATGCAGACGCCGCGGGGGATCTACCCGTTGCGGAGCTTCTTCGCCGGAGGAACCGAAACCGACACCGGCGAAGTGACGAGCTGGGACAGCGTCCGCAACCGCGTGGCCGAGATCATCAAGGCCGAGAATCCTCACGACCCGCTCAACGACGATCAGATCGTCGAGCTCCTCAAGAAAGAGGGCATCGAGATCTCGCGGCGGACCGTCGCAAAATACCGGCAGGTGCTGGATATCCCTCCGGCGCGACGTCGCAAGCGGTTCTGAGAACCCGCTCGTTCCTTCCGGGAGGGGTGGCATGGCCTGGCGTGCTCGCCTGGCCATGCTGGAGGAGTAGAAGCCTGACGACAGGGTGGCATGCTCTCGCGGTACTCCGCGTGAGCATGCCGGAGGACGGCAGACCCCAGACAGTGGTTGCCCCTCCCGCTCCCGTCGCCTTCCCACGTCAGGCTTGACGCCCGGTCGTC
>BTUU01000040.1:0-5758 GCA_045863555.1 Planctomycetota bacterium
GCACACACAAGAAAATGAGCATGATCACCTTCCGCCAGCGTGCTCAAAACGCGGTATCGGGCACGCCGAATCCTCGTTCACAACGTCCTGATAACTTAGATACCCAACCCGGCACACACGAACAGAGATGTTTGGGCGCCTTGGGAGGATTCGCTGGAAACGCGGTTTTGCCGGCCTCGCGCCCGCGAGGAACCCACGTTCGTGAGCGTGGTTCAACCGCCGGGCCCTCGCAAGCCTGCCGACTCGGTGCTACGGACAGCCGCTGCCGAATGCGGACAGGAGGAGAACCAGGTCGGCCAGGTCGATGTCGCAGTCGCCGTCGAGGTCGCCCATGCCCCGCGACGCATCTGTCAGCCCGAAACCCGCGAGGAACCGGGCGAGGTCCTGGAGCGTCACCTGACCGTCCCCGTCGAGGTCGGCCGCGCACGTCTCGTCCGTAAACGTGACGATCGCTTCGGCCGCGGTGAGATCAATCACGACGTCGGCCGCGGGTTCGAGACAGTACGTCTCAACCTCCCGCGCATCGCCCACGAGCGGCGCCGCCGTCGCCACAATGAACGAACCGGAGAGCGGCGGGGCGGCCAGAAATCGCAGGGCGACCTGCCCGTCGATCACCGCAAGCTCGTCGAACGTAACGACGTCGTGCACGATCGACTCGCCCGACTGGTCAAACTCGATCTCGAGCAAACCGTCGACCGACTGTGCGTACGGACCGGCCACGTTCAGCGCGCCGACCGCCGGGCCGAGGCCATCTCCCAGGCCGGGGCGGAGCGTCGCGCCGGTGTTCGAGATCCCCGCTTCGACCGTGCCGACGCCGCGGAGCGCGCCGCCTTCGAGGCTGAGCAGCGATTCGCAGCGGACGCGCCCGCCGCTCTGGAGCAGTTCGCCCGCGGTCTGGCGGAAGCCGTGCGTGATCGACGCGACGCCGCGGTCGAGGCGAAAGACGCCCGCGTTGTCGACGAAGACGTCCAGCGTCGACGCGCCCGTTCCGCCGCGTTTGCGAAGCGTGCCGGCGTTGACGAGGCTCGCCGCGCCGACGCCGGGGGTCTCGAAGATGTTCACGTCGTTGAGGAGTTCGAAGATCGCACCGGCCCGGATCTCGATCACGCTCTGCCGCGAAACGCTGAGCACGCCGAGGCCCGACCAGCTCCCGCTCGCGCCGCCTTCGAGTACGAGGCGTCGCCCAAGCGCCTTCTGCACGGACGAACTCATCACGAGCGTTCCAGCGACCGTGACCGGCGAAGCGGGAGTGGGGGAGGTGATCGTCCCGCCGGCCCAGTGGAAGAGACCGTGGACGGTGATCTTGCCAGCGCCGGTGAGCGTGCCGCCGTAGACGGTCAGGTTGCTCGAGAACAGGGCGCTGGACGCGACCTCGAGCCGGGCGGGTAGGCCGGTGGTCGTCGTGAAAATGAACGCGGCGTCGCAGGTGAGCGAGTTGATTGACGTAGCGCCGCGACGATACGTGACGATGACCGTGCCCAGCGGATCGGCGATCACGACGTCATCGCCGCCGGCCGGGACGCGCGCGAGATCCCAGTTCGCCGCAGTGGCCCATTCGCCGTCACCCGCGCCGCCTGTCCAGGTGATCGTCTCGGCGCGCAGCGATGTTGACCCCACCAGAATCGGCAGAAAGATGCGCGCGACGACGGCGTGGTAGTTCGGCAATGAGGCTCCTTGGCCGACAGGCGTCAGACGGCGACATTCAAGTATAGGCGAGACAGGCCGGATTCCGGCGAAAAACGCTAGTCGGGCGCGGTTTCGATGGTGGCCGGCGGCGACTTGGTCTCATATTTCGGAATAGCGGGCTCGGGGACGGCCTCCAGGAGTTTTCGGACCAGCTTCACCGAGTCGAGACCCTCGGCCTGTGCGGCGAAGTTCGGCGCGATGCGGTGTCGGAGAACGGGAATGGCCGCCCGGCGGATATCGCCAAGGCTGACGGCGTAGCGACCCTCCATCGCCGCGAACGCCTTGCCGCTCCAGATCAGGTACTGCCCAGCCCGCGGCCCCGCGCCCCAGTCGACGTACTTCTTGACGAACTCCGGCGCGGAGGAATCAGCCGGTCGCGAGGCCCGAGTGAGCCGCGCGGCGTATTCGACGATGAACTCCGTCGCGGGAATGGCTGCGATGAGCTTCTGCATGTTCACCAGCTGGCGGTCGCTGAGAACGGTCCGCAGTGCCGGTAGCTCCGCTTGTGTGGTCTGGGCGAGGATCTTGAGTTCGTCCTCCAGCGACGGATAGTCCACCTGGATGTTGAACATGAAGCGGTCGAGCTGAGCCTCCGGCAGCGGATACGTGCCTTCCTGTTCGATCGGGTTCTGCGTGGCGATCACGAAGAACGGGTTGGGCAGATCGTACGTCTCCGCCCCGATGCTGACTTGCCGTTCCTGCATCGACTGGAGCAGTGCTGCCTGCGTCTTGGGCGGCGTGCGGTTGATCTCGTCGGCAAGGACGATGTTCGCGAAGACCGGCCCGCGGACGAACCGGAACTCCCGCCGGCCATCAGCGGTCTCGTCGATGACGTTGGTGCCGGTGATGTCCGAAGGCATCAGATCAGGCGTGAACTGGATCCGCTTGAAAGTGAGCGAGGTGATCTGTGCGAGCGTGCTGACCATGAGCGTCTTCGCGAGACCGGGTACGCCCACTAGCAGGCAATGGCCGCGGGTGAGGACGGCGGCGAGCATCTGCTCGACGACTTCACGCTGGCCGATGACGCGTCGGGAGAGCTCTTCGACCATGAGCTGGCGTGACCGAGCGAACTGTTCGAGAAGCGTCGAGAAGGATTCCTTGGCCATGGCGAGAGATTATGGTCGAACTGGCCGGTCTCACAAAACGCGCGGGAGCCGTCGCTTCGGCCGCAGCCTATTTCGCAACGGCTCGCCCGAGGCGAGTCCAATTCGGCACCGATGGGCGCCAGGAGCGAGAATGAGGCGTGAATGGGACTCGACACCGGTGCGGAGCGCGTTTCATAGCGCGTTCAATACGGCGGTGGTTATCATCCCCTTTGCACTCGCGTCGTGGCGGGGCGTTTTTTTCTTTCGATGGGTGCTTGACGGGATCGCGGCTTGTGATACAGTCTCCAACCCGGCTCGCAGCGGTGCGCCGGGGCAACGGCCTCGTCCGGCCGCTCGGTCGTCGTGCCGGAGTCGTACGCGCGACGCCGGCCCAGTGACCGGGATTGAAGGCAGCCGGGCTCGTAGCTCAGTTGGTTAGAGCGCGTCCCTGATAAGGACGAGGTCACAAGTTCGAATCTTGTCGGGCCCAGTGCTCCCGGGCAGTATTCGGGGGCGGAAGTCGGGAACGGAATGCCGGATTGGGCGGTTCTGCTGCTTTTCGGTCTGCTCCTGGCGGCGTTCACGATCTCGATGATGCGGGGTGGTGGAGGCTGAGGGACGAAGGGTTGCGGCTAGGCGTGTCCTGGCCAGGGTTGGTTGAGCCGGGGCCGTAGCTCAATTGGGAGAGCGCCTGGTTTGCAACCAGGAGGTCGCCGGTTCGAACCCGGTCGGCTCCAGTGGATCGCCGATTCGTGTGTCGGCAGGCGGTTTTGGCAGCGAAAACCGCGAAAAAACGGGCCGGAAGCCCGGGGCACGCACGACGGTGCTTGACACGGCTTGCAGGTGTGGTAAGCTTCCCGTCTTCGACTTTCGGAGGCGGGAAGCCTGCTCCAAAGGCAGGCGGCCCGGCAACGGGTCGAGTTCTTTGACAAGTGCATAGTGGAATACGCGGGTATCACAACCGCACCTTAAGCAAGAGTCGAGTCGGCTCTCGGCGGGGGTTCCGGCAGTTTCGGGGCCCTGGTCGGGAGTACGGTTCGTTCTCTCAAAAGCGGTGTAACAACCACGTTACTTGAGTATGGCTTGACCGCAGTCGTTCATAAATGTGGTCAAGCTAGAAAGGGCGCATGGTGGATGCCTAGGCGTGCAGAGGCGATGAAGGACGTTGTAGGCTGCGAAAAGCCTCGGGGAGTGGCCAAACACACTTTGATCCGAGGATCTCCGAATGGGGCAACCCGGTCCTGCTGGGCAACCAGACAGGGTCACGACCGGCTGAATGTATAGGCCGGAGCGAGCGAACCCAGGGAACTGAAACATCTAATGTACCTGGAGGAAAGGAAATCAACCGAGACTCCGTCAGTAGCGGCGAGCGAACGCGGAAAAGCCCAACAGCCAGCAGTAGCAGAGCCGAGCGATCTGGAAAGGTCGACCACAGAGGGTGACAGTCCCGTAGGCGGACGCGAGAGCTGGTGAATGAGTAGGTCGGAGCTCGTGGAACTCTGACTGAACATGGGGGGACCACCCTCCAAGGCTAAGTACTCCTGCACGACCGATAGTGAACAAGTAAGGCGACTGAAAGGTGAAAAGTACCCCTTCTAGGGGAGTTAAAAGTACCTGAAACCATGTGCCTACAAGCTGTAGGAGGCCGATTCCGCAAGGACGGCTGACTGCGTACCTCTTGGATAATGGACCGGCGAGTTACCGTTTGCGGCGAGGCTAAGCCCTTCAGGGGCGGAGCCGTAGCGAAAGCGAGTCTGAATAGGGCGCTAAGTCGCAGGTGGTAGACCCGAAACCACGTGATCTACCCATGGGCAGATTGAAGGGAGGGTAAAACCTCCTGGAGGATCGAAGCCGTGAACGTTGAAAAGTTCTGGCATGACCTGTGGGGAGGAGTCAAAGTCTAATCAAACGTGGAGATATCTGGTTCTCTCCGAAATGTCTTTTGGGACAGCCTCGGGACAACTACTTTACGGGGGTAGAGCTACTGAATGAGACGGTGGGCCTTCCCGGCTACACTCCTCAATCAAACTCCGAATACCGTAAAGACTATCCCGGGAGTGAGTGTGTGGGCGCTAATGTTCATGCACAAAAGGGAAACAACCCACATCGCCAGCTAAGGCCCCAAAACGGCGCTAAGTGGATAAGGAAGTTCGTCTTCTGTGACAGCCAGGATGTTGGCTTAGAAGCAGCCACCATTTAAAAAGTGCGTAATAGCTTACTGGTCGAGAAGATGAGCACCGATAATGATTGGGACTAAGCGTCGTGCCGAAGCTGCGGGCGCAGCAATGCGCGGTAGGAGAGCGTACCACTGGAGATACAAGCCATACCGTAAGGAGTGGTAGCGGCCAGTGGTAGTGAGAATGCCGGTATGAGTAACGATAAAGGGGGTGAGAATCCCCCTCGCCGTAAGCCCAAGGTTTCCTGGGGAAGGTAATTCCGCCCAGGGTTAGTCGGACCCTAAGTCAAGGCCGAAAGGCGTAGACGATGGACAGCAGGTTAATATTCCTGCACTCCGTATGTATTTCCAGCAGGGACGTCATTGAGGACAGTGGCCCACTACTAGACGAGGGTGCCCGAAAGGGCGAGGCCGATCTGTTGCCGAAGCACTGAAATCAGTGACCGAGAAAAGCTGCTGGCGTTAATTGCGGATCCGTACCAAAACTGACACAGGTGGGCGAGGAGAGTATCCTAACGGCGCTCGAGAGAACGGTCCTTAAGGAACTAGGCAATTTGACCCCGTAACTTCGGGATAAGGGGGCCCGTCTTCTTCGGAAGCGGGCGCAGAGAAACGGCTCTGGGAACTGTTTATCAAAAACACAGTTCTGTGCAAACTCGTAAAGAGGAAGTATACAGAATGACGCCTGCTCGGTGCCGGAATGTTAAGGAAGTCGGTTAGCGCGCAAGCGCGAAGCTGGCGACCGAAGCACCGGTAAACGGCGGCCGTAACTATGACGGTCCTAAGGTAGCGAAGTTCCTTGTCGGGTAAG
>BTUU01000041.1:0-2119 GCA_045863555.1 Planctomycetota bacterium
GAGTACGCCGCCTTTATTCACCCGGCCATCAACGAAATTCGGTTATATCCCGGGCAGCGTCTCATCGTACTCGTTCAGTCGAACGACCCGACGATCCGGTTCGCGCGTATCGGGTGCTGCTCTGTCGAATGGAATCCCGCGGAGTGGCGGGATAGCAGCCGTGGGTTGTAGGCGACGAACCCTGTGGGGCGGACGGCCGATCGGCGAGGTCGGCCCGCCGCCGTCAGGGGATCGCGTGCATTTCTAATGCACCCTTGGGCGGAATCCGCCCGCCCCGCGGCCTTGGCAATAATCGCCGGTCCGGTTACGATCCTGCGATTCGTGGCGGCGGGTGTTCCGTGCCGTCAGCCACCGCGGCGACGGCGTCGCGGGGCAGATCGCCGACGGCGCCGCGCGGACCAGGAAGGTCTCGGGCTCCTCCGAGGAGGTACCAATCGTGCGCGAATTGGCCGATGTCGAGAAGAAGGTCAAGGAAATCGTCAGCGAGCGCCTCAGCGTCGCCGCGACGGAAATCCAGTCCTCAACGTCATTTGTGAACGACCTCAACGCCGACTCGCTCGACGTCGTCGAACTGGTCATGGAGTTCGAGGAGGCGTTCGATCTCAGCATTCCGGATGAAGAGGCCGAGAAGATCCAGACCGTCGGACAGGCCATCGAATACATCCACCAGCATCTGCAGAGCGCCAACAAGTAATCACGCTGCCAGGGTTTGTGCATGGGTTCCAGGCGGGTTGTCGTAACAGGGTTGGGGGCCATTACGCCCCTCGGCGCTTCCGTTCCTCTCTTCTGGGACGGGCTCATCTCCGCACGCTCCGGCATTCGCTCGATCACGCGCTTTGACGCCTCGCCTTTCGA
Organism: Planctomycetota bacterium; assembly: GCA_045863555.1. Lineage (GTDB taxonomy): Bacteria > Planctomycetota > Phycisphaerae > UBA1845 > Fen-1342 > JACRLV01. The sequence continues at coordinate 856 of BTUU01000041.1, forward strand.
TGTCCGCTTCGGCGGCGAGTGCGCCGATTTCGAGCCAGAAAAGCACATTCATGCCCGCCTGATCAAACGCATGGACCGCTTCGCCCAGATGGCCTACCTCGGCGCACGCGAGGCCGTCACGGATTCCGGCCTGACCACCGGCTCATTTGATCCTCCCCGGGCCGGCGTCATTCTCGGTACGGGAATCGGCGGCCTGACCGAGCTCGAAGACCAGCACAAGCGCCTCATCGAAAAAGGTCCCGGCCGCGTATCCGCCTTTACGATTCCGAAGCTGATGACCAACGCCGGCTGCGGCCACGTCTCCATCGAATTCGGCCTCCAGGGCGTCAATACGGCGGTCGCGACGGCGTGCGCCTCTGCCGGCAACGCGATGGGCGACGCCTTCAACGCGATCCGCCACGACATGGCCGAGATCATCGTCACCGGCGGGGCGGAGGCGGCGCTGACGCCGCTGGGTCTCGCGGCCTTCGCGGCGATGAAGGCCCTCAGCACGCGCAACGACGACCCCGAGCGGGCCTCCCGCCCGTGGGACAAGGACCGCGACGGCTTCGTTCTCAGCGAAGGCTGCGGCGTGCTGATTTTTGAAGAACTCGAGCACGCGAAGAAGCGCGGCGCGAAGATCTACGCAGAAGTCATCGGCTACGGCGCGACCGCCGACGCCGGCGACATGGTCCAGCCGGACCCCGAGGGCAAGGGCGCCGGCCGGGCGATGTCCCTTGCGCTTCAAAGCGCTCGGCTGAACCCCGAGGACGTCGATTACATCAACGCCCACGGCACCAGCACACCGCTCGGCGACCTCGCCGAAACCCAGGCGATCAAGCGCGTTTTCGGTTCGCACGCGAAGAAACTCGCGGTCAGCAGCACCAAGAGCGCCACGGGCCACACGCTCGGCGCCAGCGGCGGCATCGAGGCGGTCGCGTGCATCAAGACCCTGGAGCACAACACGCTTCCGCCGACGATCAACCTCGAAGAGCCGAGCCCGGAGTGCGACCTCGATTACGTCCCCCGCACGGCCCGCGACTGCCGCGTCCGAACCGTCATGAACAACTCGTTCGGCTTCGGCGGCCACAACGCGTGCCTGATCTTCCGCCGCGTGTGATCGCGACCGTCGCCTCGCAACCGAGTCACCAGAAACGAACAAACCCCGGAAGATCGCTCTTCCGGGGTTCATCGTTAACTCGTCGGTCGCGTAATTCGACGACCGCTCTCTTAGCCCAACTTTCGCACTTCGCCGCTGCGATCGGCGTTGGCGTGGCGGGAGGGC
>BTUU01000042.1:0-1679 GCA_045863555.1 Planctomycetota bacterium
CCTAGCCCGCATTATTCGTGAAGGAGTGCTTCAGCGCTGCGGTGCGACGTGATGGTAGCGCGTACGCGCGGGTTGAGGATCCCGAAGGCTCGAAAACCGCGGTGGGACCTACGGATGAGGAGCCCGCAAGCGGGTGGGTGGACGCCGGTGTGGACAGCTCCGCCTGACACGAGGGCGTGCGGGTCACTGGCGGGGCGGCGTGACGGGGTCAGCCGGTCTGCGCGCCGAGCGCGCGGGCGATGTGGCGCCACGCGGCGAGGTCGGCGGTGGCCGTCGGGAGATGCAGCACGATGCGGCGAACGGAGACGACGACGTGCACGCCGAGCTTGAGCAGGCGCTCGCGGAGGCCCGCCACCTGCGTGCGGGCGCACGCGGTCCGGGCCGCCCGGAGCCGGATCTCTTGCAGGAGAACGTACGCCGCGGCCGTGAGCAGCACGCGGAGTTGATTCGCCCAGAAGCGCCCGCAGCTGGTGCGGCCGATCTGGAGGCCGTCGTGCAGTTCCTTGATCCGATTCTCGATGTCGCCGCGTGCACAGTAGATGCGCTCGTAGACGAACCGGGGCGACTGGCGCAACGTCGTGATCACGAAGCGGGCATTGTCGCGGGGCTCCCGGCCCGTGAGCCGCACCACTTCGGCTTTGATGATCACGCGGCGCTCGCGAGACCAGGTCCTGGCGGCATACCGCGTCTCGGTATAGCGATGGACCGTCTCCCCGGCGATCTCGCCCTGCCGCCGGACTTCGACCATCGTCGGCTCGGCCGCGCGCGTCAAGACGGCGTTTTCGGCCATCGCCACGACATAATCGAGACGTGGTTCCCCGTCGAGGAAGTCGAGCAGGTCGGGCGTGGCGAACCCGCCGTCGAGGCGGACGAGAAACCGCGCCTGCGGAAACGCCAGCCGCAGCAACGCGAGCACCCGGCTGAGCACGCCACGCGCGCCACGGGTGGCGGGGGCATTGCCGGGCCGCAGGACGGCTGCGCACAGGTGCTGTTCAGCCTCGTCGTTGAAGGTGACGAAGGCGAGCAACGGCAGGTAACACCAACTGTCGTAGTGCCCGTTGAAGAAACTCAGTTGCTGCGCCCCGTGCGTCGGATCATCGGTCGGATCAAGATCGATGGTGATCGTGCGCGCGCGCCCACCCAACCGCCGTTGATGGCGCGCGATCACCGTCGCCGCCAGTTCGCACCCCAGCTGATAGAGCGCTTGGGCCCCGGTCCCGTTCTCGAACCGCGAGAGCGTGGGCTGCGAGGCCAGCGGGGCGCCGCCGATCGGATCGCGGCCGAGCAGCAGTTTCTGCATCGGATCGTCGACCAACCGATCGGCATCGTTCGCATCGGGATACCCGCAGGCGAGCCCGAAGATCCGTTGGGCCAGCAAGTCCTCCAGCGAATGCCGGACCTTGCCCCCTTGCCGCCCGTCATCCAGGCACCGCGCCAATCGGCCGATGAGATCGTACTGGGCGTCGGCGGCCTTCAGCAGGACCGCGCCGCCATCCGAGCTGGCGTGCGCCTGGTCGAACGTGGCCACGACCGGTTTGTCGAAGAGGTCCGAGAACAGAACAGTCTGTGGTATCGTCTCGTCGGTCAACGCAAACGCCTCCGTCGTGAGAAAAGCTCGTGTCGCAACGGCTTTGTATCACGTGGAGGCGTTTGTTTGTACACAAATCGCGGCCCCTTCA